>NZ_JACHIB010000005.1 GCF_014203015.1 Castellaniella defragrans | reverse complement strand
ACTCGGCTTCTTGCATGGATGATCCCTCCTGATGTGATCATGAAGGGGTCAGTTCTCCATGTCGCCAGGGGGTCAGTTTGTCATGTCGCCTGACACCCCGAAACGACCCGGGACCTTTCGTTCGTCTATTCTGTCATTGTGGCAAATTGCGTCAATTCGGGTAAGTCGCTAGCCCGAATAGAGCGCATGCCGGAGCCGGCGTGGGTCAAAATAACGGCCCTCCTCTATGTCCACCTCGCGCCTTGCAAGGCACCCGGATCCGTCAGGCACGCCAGCGTCGCCTGGCGGCCCGATCCGGGATCGCGGCGATGGGAAAAATACCGGTCCGCCCGCGTCCAGGTGCATTCTCCGCTCGCCTCCACCCGTTCGACGCCGGCGCGCAGCAGCCGGGCGCGCGCCAGGCCGGCCAGGTCGGCCAGCCATCGAGGCCCCCACGCCGCGCAGCCTTCGGCCGCTTGCATCCACCTCGCGGCCTGCATGCCGCTCGGATTCACCAGGCGCAGGCCAGTCCGCAGAGACTGCTCCGCGTCCAGGCCCATTCCCCCGGAGGGGCGCTTTTTGCCTTGGGGCGGCCCAGCGGCAAAAAGACCGCGATCCGGCTGGAAAACGAAGCAGGCCGCCAGCCCCGGGTCCTGGTCCAGGAAGGCGTCCCGCACTTCCGCGCCGACCTGGAAGGCGGCGGGACCGATGCCCGGGCCGATCCAGGCGCGCCAGCCGTGCGCCGCAGGCGCCCGGCGGCGCATCGCGGCCAGCGTATTTTCCAGCACCCCGGCCGCCAGCCCGCGCCAGCCCGCGTGGGCCACGCCCAGCACGGTGCCGGCCTCGTCGGCCAGCACCACCGGCAGGCAGTCGGCGGTCATGATCGCCAGGGGACGGCCGCGCCGGGTCGTCACGGCGGCGTCGGCGCGGGGGGCGGGTCCGGCCGCGGCGTCCTCCGGCGCGGCATCGGCGTCGAACACGTCGGTGCCGTGCACCTGCTCCAGCCAGAGCGGATCTCCCGGCAGGGCGCGCCGCAGCCGCAGGCGGTTTTCCCGCACGGCCAGCGGATCATCGCCGACGTGCAGGCCCAGGTTCAGGCTGTCGCGGGGCGGCAGGCTCACGCCGCCGACGCGCCAGGTCGAGAAATAGCGCACGCCGGGCCAGGGCTCGCCCGTGACGCCGCGCAGGCCGGGGGCCGGTTCAAGCACGCTCGTCGCCATCGCCGTCCCAGAGGATGCCGTCGAGCACGCGGCGGAAGTCGTCCGGCGGCTCCGCCGTGAAGGCGCAGGGCCGTCCGCTGGCGGGGTCGTCGAAGCCCAGGGCGCGCGCATGCAGCATCTGGCGCCCGGCGCCGGCTTCGTGCCGGCCGCCGTACAGGGTGTCGCCCAGCAAGGGATGGCGCAAGCGGGCCATGTGGACGCGGATCTGGTGGGTGCGGCCGGTTTCCAGGCGGCACAGCACGCGGGACACGACGGTCCCGCCGCAATGGCCGACGCCCAGCGATTCGTAGTGGGTGACGGCGGGCTTGGGCGCCACCGGGCGGTCGGCGCTCATGCGCACCGGCACCCGGGCGTCGCGCCCGATGGGCGCATCCACCGTGCCGCGCCCCGCCAGCGCGCCGTGCACCAGCGCGCAGTATTCGCGCCTGACCGTGCGCGCCTGGAGCTGGCGCACCAGTTGCGTCTGGGCGGTCTCGGTGCGGGCCACGACCAGCAGGCCGGAGGTGTCCTTGTCCAGCCGGTGGACGATGCCCGCGCGCGCCACGCGGGCCAGTTCGGGGTAGCGGAACAGCAGGCCGTTGAGCAGCGTGCCGTGCCAGTTGCCCGCGCCCGGGTGCGTCACCAGGCCGGCGGGCTTGTCCACCACGATCCAGTCGGGCGCGTCGGCCACGACGCGGAAGGCGACGTCCTCGGGCACGAAGGCCTGGTCCTCGGGGGCCTGCTGGGGCCAGACCCGGATGAGGGCGCCGGGCCCCACCCGGGTGCGCACCTTGCCCACGGCGCCATCGACCTCGACGTGGCCGTCCTCGATCCAGGCTTGCAGGCGGCTGCGCGAATGCTGCGGCATCAGGCGGGCGAGCGTCTTGTCCAGCCGGTCCGGCAGGACGTCCAGCGGCAGCTGGAAAACCTCGGGCGCGTCGGGGCCAGTGTCTTCGGTGGCGATATCCGTGTACGGCATGGCGACTAATCATATAATCTGCCGACAATGCTAACACCTTGACCAAGGACGCCCCGTGGCCGCGCATGCCCCCGTTTTCCCGAAAGCCCTGTCAACCCATGTCCGGCTGATCCTGGCTTGCCTGTGCATGGCCCTCGCGGCGGGCTGCAGCTCGACCAAGACCAACGTCGACCCGACCGCCGGCTGGAGCGCGGAACGCCTCTACAGCCAGGCCCGCACGGACATCAGTTCGGGCAACTGGTCCGAAGCCCGCAAGAATCTGGAAGCCCTGGAAGCCCGCTATCCCTTCGGCATCTATGCGCAGCAATCCCTGATCGACCAGGCCTACGTCAACTGGAAGGACGAGGAACCCGAGCAGGCCAAGGCCGCGATCGACCGCTTCATGCAGCAGTACCCCAACCATCCCGGCACGGACTACATGCTGTACCTGAAGGGCATGATCACCTTCACGCCGCCCAGCGCCGTGCTGTCGAACTTCACGCGCCAGGACCCCAGCGAACGCGATCCCAAGGGCCTGCGCGAATCCTACGAAGCCTTCAACGAACTGATCAAGCGCTACCCCGACAGCCGCTACACGCCCGACGCCCGCAAGCGCGCCGCCTGGCTGGTCAACACCATCGCCGAAAACGAAGTCCACATCGCCCAGTACTACTACGAGCGCGGCGCCTACGTGGCGGCGGCCAACCGCGCCCAGACCGTGGTCACCGACTTCGAGGGCGTGCCCGTCGCGGAAAAGGCCCTCTACCTGATGATGCTGAGCTACGACAAGCTCAACCTGCCGGAACTGCGCGACGACGCCAAGCGCGTGCTGGACAAGAATTTCCCGGACAGCAAGTACTACAAGCAGGGCCTGGACGAGCCCGTCAACCGCTGGAACCCCATCAACTGGTTCTGACGCGAAGCCACTGGTTCTGACGCCGGCCCGCCGCCGGGCGCGGCTCAGGCCCCCGCGACATCCTGCCCGGCCGGCTCCCGCCGGCCGGGCGGATGGCCCAGGAAATCCAGGGCCACCTCGGCGTCCCGGGTGCGGGCGAAGGGCGGCAGCCCCTGCCACAGCAGCCGCCCGTAGGGCTTGTCCACCAGGCGCCCGTCGCCCACCACCAGCACCCCCCAGTCGGTCTCGGACCGGATCAGGCGCCCGGCGCCCTGCTTGAGCAGCAGCGCCGCCTGCGGCAGCTGGTATTCCATGAAGGGATTGCCGCCCTCGGCGCGGCAGGCGTTCAGGCGCGCCTCCAGCACCGGATCGTCGGGCGGGGCGAACGGCAGCTTGTCGATCGCCACCAGGGTCAGCGCGTCGCCCGGCACGTCGATGCCTTCCCAGAAACTGGTGCTGCCCACCAGCACCGCGTTGCCGGCCGCGCGGAAGCGTTCCAGCAGCACGCCGCGCGAGGCCTCGCCCTGGCGCATCACCGGCCGGTCCGAGGCCAGCATGCCGCGCAGCAGGACGTCGGCCACCCGGTCGACCGCGCGCAGGGTGGTGCACAGCACCAGCACGCCGCCCGCGCAGGCGTCCACCAGCGGCAGCAGGGCGCGCGCGAACGCGTCCGTGAAGCCGGGGTCGCCCGGCCAGGGCAAGGCGCGCGGCACGTACAGCAGCCCCTGCGCCGGATAGTCGAAGGGCGAGGCCCAGCTGCGCGTCTCGGCGTCCGCCAGCCCCAGCTGGCGCTGGAAATGCTGGAAATCGCCGCGCACCGACAGGGTGGCCGAGGCCAGCACCCAGGACTGGCCCGGCCGCCGGAACCCGGAAAAGATGCGCGCCACCGACAGGGGCGCGCGCTGCAGCCGCACCGAGTGCGCGCTGTGCTCGATCCAGCGCACGGCGGCCTGGTCCTCGGTTTCCGCTTCGCCGCGGGCCGGATGGGCCCATTGCCACAGGCGGGCCCGCAGGGTGCGGGCGGTCCGGGCGGCCGCCGCCAGGTCCGGGTGGCGCTCCTCCTGGGTGCCCAGGGATTCGGTCAGCCCGTCCAGCGCCTGCGCCAGGCGGTCGAGGGACTGGTCGAAGGCCTCGGGCTCGGGGATCTGATCAAAGGTCGCCCGGCCGCCCGGCAGCTTGCCCACCGGGGCGCTGACCAGGCGCAGGTCGCGCGCGGCGGCGTCCAGGGCCTGGCACAGCTCGCTCCAGCGGACGGTTTCACGCGCATGGGCCAGCCCGGCCGCTTCCGCCTGGCGGGCGCAGTCCAGCACCTGGTGCAGCGACAGGCTCTGCCCCAGGAAACGGGTGGCGGTGTCGGGCAGCTGGTGCGCCTCGTCGAAGACCACCAGCCGGGTCTCGGGCAGCAGGTCGGTGATGCCTTCTTCCCGCAGCGCCAGGTCCGCCATGAACAGGGCGTGGTTGACCACCACCACGTCGGCCTCCTGGGCATGGCGGCGCGCCTTCAGCAGGAAGCAGTCGCGCACGTGGGGGCAGTCCTGGCCCAGGCAGTTTTCCCGGGTGGAAGTCACGCGGCTCCAGATGTCGGCGGTTTCCGGCACCTCGGGCAGGTCGGCGCGGTCGCCGCTGCCGCTCTCGCGCACGAAGCGGCGGATGGCGCGCAGCTGGGAGATCTCGTCGCGCGACTTCAGGGCGCGCTCGTCCTGCTCCAGGCGTTCCAGGTGGTAGTGGCAGACGTAGTTGCCGCGCCCCTTGAGCAGCGCCACGTCCACCGGCAGGGCCAGCGCGGCGCGCAGGCGCGGGATGTCGCGGCGGAACAGCTGGTCCTGCAGGGTGCGGGTGCCGGTGGACACCAGCACCTTGCCGCCCGAGAGGAAGGCGGGCGCCAGGTAGGCCCAGGTCTTGCCCGTGCCGGTGCCGGCCTCGGCGATCAGCACGCCGCCGCTGTCGAGCGTGTCGCGGATGGCCTCGGAAAGCTCCAGCTGGGCCGCGCGCGGCACGTAGCCCGGCAGCTGGCGGACCAGCGGGCCGTCGGGGCCGAAGAGGTCGGCGAGGTCATCGGAAAACATGGCGCGGGCACGGCGTGGATAGGGTTCGACCCCCGGATGATACGCCACGCATCCCGGTCCGGCGGGCCGGGTGTGGCAAAATGCGCCGCTTGTACCGGTACTTTGCTTTGCGATATCCATGACTCAGACCAGCCCCGACTCCCAGACCCATGCCGTCGATCCCGCCCGCATCCTGCGGCTGCTGACGGCGGAACTCGACGCGCGGCCCGCCCAGGTCGCGGCCGCCGTGGACCTGCTGGACTCCGGCGCCACGGTGCCCTTCATCGCCCGCTACCGCAAGGAAGCCACCGGCGGGCTGGACGACACGGTGCTGCGCCAGCTGGAAGTGCGCCTGCTCTACATCCGCGAGCTGGAAGGCCGCCGTGTGGCGATCCTGGACTCCATCGCCGGACAGGGCAAGCTGGATGACGCCCTGCGCACGCAGATCCTGGAGGCCGACAGCAAGCAGCGGCTGGAGGACCTGTACGCCCCCTACAAGCCGAAGCGGCGCACGCGCGCCCAGATCGCCCGCGAGGCGGGCCTGGAGCCCCTGGCCGACGCCCTGCTGGCCGATCCCGCGGCCGAACCCGAGGTCCTGGCGGCCGGCTACCTGAACCCCGAGGCCGGCTTCGAGGACGCGCGCGCGGCCCTGAACGGCGCGCGCGACATCCTGGCCGAGCGCTTCGCGGAAAACGCCACGCTGCTCGACACGCTGCGCACGGAGCTCTGGAACACCGGCCGGATCACCGCCCAGGTCGTGGCGGGCAAGGAGACCGAGGGCGCGAACTTCCGCGACTGGTTCGACTTCAGCGAAAGCCTGCGCACCCTGCCCTCGCACCGCATCCTGGCGTTGCTGCGCGGCCGCCAGCAGGGCATCCTGGACCTGCGCCTGGGGCTGGACCCCGAACGCGAGGCCGAAACCCCGCACCCCTTCGTGGCGCGCGTGGCCGACATCCTGGACCTGGACGCGCGCTTCGACGCCCGCGCCACCCCGCGCCAGCACTGGCTGGCCGAAGTCTGCCGCTGGACCTGGCGGGTCAAGCTGCTGACCGGCTTCGAGACCGAGCTGATCGGCCGGCTGCGCGAAACGGCCGAGGCCGAGGCGATCCGCGTGTTCGCCGCCAACCTGAAGGACCTGCTGCTGGCAGCGCCCGCCGGCCCGAAGGCCGTGCTGGGCCTGGACCCCGGCATCCGCACGGGCGTCAAGGCCGCCGCCATCGACGCCACCGGCAAGCTGCTGGAGACCGCCACGATCTACCCCTTCGAGCCGCGCCGCGACGTCGAGGGCAGCCTGCGCACCCTGGCCGCGCTGGTCGCGCGCCACCGCATCGGGCTGGTGGCCATCGGCAACGGCACCGCCTCGCGCGAGACCGAGCGCCTGGTCGCCACGCTGCGCGAGCGCCACCCCGAACTGGCCTTCGAGCGCGTGGTCGTGTCCGAGGCCGGCGCCTCGGTCTATTCGGCCTCCGAGCTGGCGGCCCAGGAATTCCCCGAGCTGGACGTCAGCCTGCGCGGCGCGGTCTCCATCGCCCGCCGCCTGCAGGATCCGCTGGCCGAACTGGTGAAGATCGAGCCCAAGGCCATCGGCGTGGGCCAGTACCAGCACGACGTCAACCAGCGCGAGCTGGCGCGCTCCCTGGACGCGGTGGTCGAGGACTGCGTGAACGCCGTCGGCGTGGACGTGAACACGGCCTCGGCGCCGCTGCTGACGCGCGTGTCCGGGCTGAACCAGTCCCTGGCGCGCAACATCGTCCAGTGGCGCGAGGCGCACGGCGCCTTCCGCAACCGCCAGGCGCTGCGCGACGTGCCCCGCTTCGGCGACAAGGCCTTCGAGCAGGCGGCCGGCTTCCTGCGCATCCCGGGCTCCGACAATCCGCTGGACGCCTCGGCCGTGCACCCGGAAGCCTACCCCGTGGTCGAGCGCATCCTGCACAAGATCGGCCGGCCCGCCACGGCGGTGATGGGCCATGCCGATTCCCTGAAAGGCCTGTCCCCGGCGGACTTCACCGACGAGCGCTTCGGCCTGCCCACGGTGCGCGACATCTTCGCGGAACTGGAAAAACCAGGCCGCGACCCGCGCCCCGAGTTCAAGACGGCGACATTCAAGGAAGGCATCCACGACATCAAGGACCTGGCGCCCGGCATGGTCCTCGAAGGCGTGGTCAGCAACGTCGCCAATTTCGGCGCCTTCGTGGACATCGGCGTGCACCAGGACGGCCTGGTGCACGTGTCCGCCCTGGCCGACAGGTTCGTCAAGGACCCGCGCGACGTGGTGCGCGTGGGCCAGACGGTGCAGGTGCGCGTGCTGGAGGTGGACGTGGCGCGCAAGCGCATCGCCCTGAGCATGCGCAAGGACGATCCGGAGCCGCGCGCCGCGGGCGGCGCGGCCGGCGCCGCCGCCGGCAACGGCCGGCCGGGCGGGCGCGGCGGCCCGCGCGGCGGACGGCCCGACCGGCCCGCCGCCGCGCCCCAGGGCGCCATGGCCGAAGCCTTCGCGCGGCTGAAAAAGGGCTGAGTCCGCATACGGGACGGTCCCCGGCGGGCCGTCCCGTGCCGGCACGCCGCGACGCGGATGCGGGCCGCGAGGCGGACGGCAAGCAGCCCGGCCGGCCTCAGGCGGGATCGGGCGGCAGCAGTTCCAGCAGCAGGCGGCGATGGGCCGCCCGCAGACGCGGCAGCACGGCGCGCACGTGCTCGTCGTCCTGCAGCATCCTCAGCACGGCGCCCAGCAGGACGGGGGCGTGGATCAGCTGCACCATGTCGGTCAGCGCGCTGTCGCGCAGCGCGCCGCTTTCCACCGCGCGCCGCATCAGGGCCTGCTGGCTCTGCAGCAGGCGCAGATGGTTGTCGCGCCAGCCGCCGAGGACATCCGGCATCCGCGGCCCTTCGGCGATCAGCAGGTGCAGCGTACGGATGAAGCGATCGTCCTCCAGCCGCGCATAGGCGCGATCCAGGAAACCGTCCACCAGGTCCGCCAGCGCGGCCTGCGGCTGCCGCGCATCGCCCTGGGGAGCCCGCTCGGGCGGCCGCTCGCCGAACAGCAGGTCCGGCAGCAGCATGCGCTGCATCAGCGCCTGGAACACGGCGTCCTTGCTTTCAAAGTGCGCATACAGGCCGCCCTTGGACAGGCCGGCGCGGGCGGCGATGTCGTCCATCCGCGCCGCGCCGAAGCCGCGCTCCGAGAATTCGTGCAGGGCCGCGTCCAGGATCTGGTCGCGGCGCTCGTGGGCGGGCAGGCGCCGGTTCCTGGGCTGGCGGCCGGCGGGGGGCGGCGCGGCGCCCGGCGGCTGGCCAGCGGCGGGCGGATTCGAGGGCGGCGTGTTCGGCATGGCGATTGATTCTGGAAGAAAAGTTCGGCGGCGCCATTGATCTGCATCAGGACTGGCAGGTGAATTATCGACTAAAAAGTCGTTAAGGGGGACCGCCATGCCACCATCTTCCAACGGCCGCACCATCGATTCCCGGGCCGCCGCCCGGGCCACCGATCAATATTTCCACGCCAGCCAGGCGCGCGCCTTCGCGTCGCTCTCGCCCGCCTCGCTCAGCCTGGCGTGGCTGGACTGGGCCCTGCACCTGGCGGCCTCGCCCGGCAAGCAGACCGAACTGCTGCGCCTGGCCGCCAGCCACCAGGGCGAACTGGCGCACTATCTGTACGACTGCCTGCGGGCGTCCGGCGATCCGTCGCGGGTCTGCGTCACGCCGCCCGAGACCGACCGCCGCTTCAGCGATCCGGCCTGGTGCCGCTGGCCGTACAACCTGCTGCACCAGGGCTTCCTGCTGACCCAGGCCTGGTGGGAGGAAGCCACGTCCGACCTGCACGGCACCGATCCGCATCACCTGCAGCAGGTCTCGTTCTGGGCGCGGCAGTGGCTGGACATGATGTCGCCGGGCAACCAGCTCTGGACCAATCCGGTCGCCCTCGACCGCACGGTCCGGGAAGGCGGGATGAACCTGCTGCGCGGCGGCGGCTATCTGCTGGAGGACATCGTCCGCCACCAGGCCGAGATGCCGGTCGCCGGGGCGGACAAGTTCCGTGTCGGGCGCGACGTGGCCGTCACCCCGGGCAAGGTGGTCCTGCGCAACCGGCTGATCGAGCTGATCCAGTACGCCCCCACGACCGAAACCGTGCGCCCGGAACCGGTCCTGCTGGTGCCCGCCTGGATCATGAAGTACTACATCCTGGACCTGTCGCCGCACAATTCGCTGGTCCGCTTCCTGCGCGACCAGGGCTACACCGTCTACTGCATCTCCTGGAAGAATCCCACCGACGAGGACGCCGACCTGGGCATGGACGACTATCTGCGCGACGGTTTCTTCGCCGCCCTGGACGCCATCGGGCGCATCCAGCCGAAGCACCGCGTCCACGCCACCGGCTACTGCCTGGGCGGCACGCTGCTGGCGGTCGCGGCCGCCGCCATGGCGCGCGACGGCGACAAGCGGCTCGCCAGCATCAGCCTGTTCACGGCCCAGGTCGATTTCAGCGAACCGGGGGAAATCGGCCTGTTCATCGACGAAGCCCAGGTCCACATGCTGGAAGCCCAGATGGGGCGGCGCGGCTACTTCAGCGCCGAGCAGATGGCGGGCGCCTTCCAGATGCTGCGGTCCTACGATCTGCTCTGGTCGCGCGCCATCCACGAATACCTGCTGGGCGAGCGCCGGCCCATGAACGACCTGATGGCCTGGAACGCCGACGCCACCCGCATGCCCGCCCGCATGCATTCGCAGTACCTGCGGCGGCTGTACCTGAACAACGACCTGAGCGCCGGCCGCTACCCGGTGGGCGGGCGGCCCGTGTCCGTGGGCGACATCCGGCTGCCGATGTTCGCCGTGGGCACCGTCACCGACCACGTCGCCCCCTGGCGCTCGGTCTACAAGCTGCACCAGTTCTTCCCGGGCGAGCTGAGCTTCGTGCTCACCAGCGGCGGCCACAACGCCGGCATCGTCAACGAGCCCGGCCATCCCCGCCGCCAGTACCGCATCCGCGTCCGCCAGCCCGGCGACCCCTTCCTGCCACCCGACGAATGGATGGCCTCCACCCCGGTCAACGACGGGTCCTGGTGGACCGCCTGGTCGCAGTGGCTGGCGGAGCGCTCGGGCGAGCCCGAGGCCCCGCCGCCCCTGGGCATCCCCGGCCGGCCGGCCCTGGAAGACGCCCCCGGGCGCTACGTGCGGGAGACCTGAGCCATGTCCCGGCAGACTCCGCACCGCCCCTCCCCGCGCGGCGCGCGCACCTCCGGGGCCGGCATCGCCGGCGGCCGGCTCCTGCTGCGCGCCCTGGGCGCCGCCGGCCTGCTGGCCCTGTCGGCCTGCGTCAGCCTGGCGCCCGAGACCCGCCTGCCGCCCCCGCCGGTCGCCGACGCCTGGCCCGCCGACACGGACACGGCCACCGTCCGCGCGCTGCACGACCTGGACTGGGCGCACTACTTCCAGGATCCCGACATGCGCCGGCTGATCGGCCTGGCGCTGGAGCACAACCGCGACCTGCGGCTGGCCGTGCTGCGCGTGCGCGAGGCCGAGGCCGCCTACCGCATCCAGCGCGCCGACCTGGCGCCGTCGGTCGGCGCCCAGGGCAGCATCGAACGCAGCCGCGTGCCCGGCGACCTCACCCTGACCGGCCAGCCGCAGATCCAGTCGCAGCACCAGGCGAGCATCGGCCTGACCGGCTGGGAAATCGACCTCTGGGGCCGGATCCGCAACCTGAAGGACGCCGCGCTGGACGACTGGCTGGCGACCGACGCGGCCCGGCAGGCCGTGCAGGTGGCGCTGGTGCGCCAGGTGGCCGATTCGGTGCTGGCCCTGCGGGAACTGGACCAGCGCGCCTTCCTGGCCGACGAGGCCGTGCGCAACCGGCGCCAGTCCCTGGACATCTTCCAGCAGCGCAAGGCGGTCGGCTCGTCCTCGGAGCTGGAACTGACCCAGGTGCGCACCCTGCTGATCCAGGCCGAATCCCTGCAGGCCCAGCTCAAGCAGGAGCGGGCCGCCGCCGCGCACGCACTGACGCTGCTGGCGGGCACCGACCCCGGCATCGCGCCGACCCGCGGCATCGACCTGGCAGCCACCCGGCTGGCCCGGCTGGAACCCGGCCTGCCCTCCGAGGTCCTGCTGGCCCGGCCGGACATCCGCGCCGCCGAGCATCAGCTGCGATCCGCGCACGCCCGCATCGGCGCCGCGCGCGCCGCCTTCCTGCCGCGCATCGCGCTGACCTCGGGCTTCGGCACGGCCAGCGCCGAGCTCGACGGGCTGTTCGGCGACGGCAGCAAGGCCTGGACTTTCGCGCCGGTCATCGAAGTCCCGATCTTCACGGCCGGCCGCCTGCGGGCCAACCTGGACGTGGCCGAGGTGCGCCGCGACATGGCGGTAGCCACCTACGAGAAAAGCATCCAGACCGCCTTCCGCGAGGTGGCCGACGCCCTGTCGGCCCGCCAGGGCCTGGCCGGGCAGATGGAGATCCAGGCCCGCATGGCGCGCACCCAGGCCGAACGCGCCGACCTGGCCCAGCTGCGCTACGACAGCGGCGCCGCGCCCTACCTGGAAGTCCTGGACGCCAAGCGCGACCTGCTGACGGCCCAGCAGCAGCTGGTGCAGGTCCGCCGCGCCTGGCTGTCGAGCCAGGTGGCCCTGTACGCCGCCCTGGGCGGCGGCGCCGGCCAGGCGCCGGACGCCGCCGCGCCGGCCGCGGGCCGCCCCGCCTCCATCCCCCATCCCGATCCCTGAGCCACATGAACCTCACCGACACAATCAAGAAATCCCTGCCGCTGGTCCTGCTCGCCGCCGTGGCCGCCGGCGCCTACGGCGCCTGGCTCTGGTCCCAGGACCGCGGCCCCGGCCCCGGCTTCATGCAGGGCAACGGCCGCATCGAGGCCACCGAGATCGACATCGCCACCAAGCTGCCCGGCCGGGTCGACCGGATCCTGGTCGACGAGGGCGACTTCGTCCAGGCCGGCCAGACCCTGGCCCTCATGAACCCGGATTCCCTGCAGGCCCAGTTCGAGGAAGCCCAGGCGCGCCAGCGACAGGCCGGCCATGCCGTGGTCGCGGCCCAGGCCCAGGTCGCCCTGCGGGAAAGCGACGTCGCCACCGCGCAGGCCGTCGTCAGGCAGCGCGAGAGCGACCTGTTCGCCGCCCGGCAGCGCCTGAACCGCTCCAGCTCGCTGGTCAAGCGCGGCGCCGCCTCGCAGCAGGAGCTGGACGACGACCAGGCCCGGCTGCACAGTGCCGAAGCCGGCCTGGCCGCCGCCCGCGCCCAGGTGGTGTCGGCCCAGGCCGGCGTGGCGGCGGCCAGGGCCGACCAGGTGGGCGCCGAATCCGCCGTGGCGGCCGCCGCCGCCACGGTGGCGCGCATCCAGGCCGACCTGGAGGACAGCCGCCTGAAGGCCCCGCGCGACGGCCGCATCCAGCTGCGCGTGGCCCAGCCGGGCGAAGTCCTGGCCGCCGGCGGCCGCGTGCTCAACATGCTGGACCTGTCCGACGTGACCATGACCTTCTTCATGCCCGAGGCGGTCGCCGGCCGCATGGCGCTGGGCAGCGAAGTCCGCATCGTCCTGGATGCCGCCCCGCAGTACGTGATCCCCGCCGAAGTCGCCTTCGTCGCCAGCCAGGCGCAGTTCACGCCCAAGACGGTGGAGACGGCCAGCGAGCGCCAGAAGCTCATGTTCCGCATCAAGGCGCGCATCCCCCGGGACCTGCTGCAGAAGCACCTGGAGCAGGTCAAGACCGGCCTGCCCGGCGTCGCCTGGGTGCGCACCGACGCCTCCCGGCCCTGGCCCGACACCCTGACCGTCCGCCTGCCCGGGTAAGCCCATGACGCAGGACGCTTCCGTCGCCCGGATCCAGGGGCTGAGCCACCGCTACGGCAAGACCCGGGCGCTGGACCGCATCGACCTCGACATCCCGGCCGGCCGCATGGTCGGCCTGATCGGCCCGGACGGCGTGGGCAAATCCACCCTGCTGTCGATCCTGGCCGGAGCCCGCGTCATCCAGGAAGGCCGGGCCGAGGTCCTGGGCGGCGACATGGCGCGGCGCGCCCACCGCAAGCGCACCTGCCCGCGCATCGCCTACATGCCTCAGGGGCTGGGGAAGAACCTCTACCCCACTCTCTCGGTCGAGGAAAACCTGCAGTTCTTCGCCCGCCTGTTCGGCCACGGGGCCGCCGAGCGGCGCCGCCGCATCGACGACCTGACCCGCAGCACCGGCCTGCACCCCTTCCTGGCGCGGCCGGCCGGCAAGCTCTCGGGCGGCATGAAGCAGAAGCTCAGCCTGTGCTGCGCCCTGATCCACGACCCGGACTTCCTGATCCTGGACGAGCCGACGACCGGCGTGGACCCCCTGGCCCGCGCCCAGTTCTGGGAGCTGATCGCCCGCATCCGCGCCGGCCAGCCGGCGATGAGCGTGGTCGTCGCCACCGCCTACATGGACGAGGCGCAGCGCTTCGACTGGCTGGTCGCCATGGACGCGGGCCGCATCCTCGCCACCGGCACGCCGGCCGAGCTGCTGCGGACCACGGGCCAGGCGACGCTGGAGTCGGCCTTCATCCACCTGCTGCCGGCCGCCCGGCGCGAGGGCTACGCCCCCGTGGAGATTCCGCCGCTGCCCGGAGACGGCGAGCAGGACATCGCCATCGAGGCCCACGACCTGACCATGCGCTTCGGCGATTTCGTCGCCGTCGATCACGTCAGCTTCCGCATCCGCCGCGGCGAGATCTTCGGCTTCCTCGGCTCGAACGGCTGCGGCAAGTCGACCACCATGAAGATGCTGACCGGACTGCTGCCCGCCAGCGAAGGCCGCGCCTGGCTGTTCGGCCGCGAGATCGATCCCGACGACCTGGACGTGCGCCGCCGGGTCGGCTACATGTCGCAGTCCTTCTCGCTCTACGGCGAGCTGACGGTGCGCCAGAACCTGGTCCTGCACGCCCGCCTGTTCCACGTCCCGCCGGAGCGCATCGACGAGCGCGTCCGGACCATGGTGGCGCGCTTCGGCCTGGGCGAGGCGCTGGACATGCTGCCCGACAGCCTGCCGCTGGGCATCCGCCAGCGCCTGTCGCTGGCCGTGGCCATGGTGCACGAGCCCGAGCTGCTGATCCTGGACGAGCCGACCTCGGGCGTGGACCCGGTGGCCCGCGACGAGTTCTGGCGCCTGCTGATCGCCCTGTCGCGGCGCGACCGGGTGACGATCTTCATTTCCACCCACTTCATGAACGAGGCCGAGCGCTGCGACCGCATGTCCATGATGCATGCGGGCCGCGTGCTCGACAGCGACCGGCCCGCCGAGCTGGTGCGCAAGCGCGGCGCCCGGACGCTGGAAGAGGCCTTCATCGGCTATCTGCTGGAAGCCAGCGGCGAGCCCGCGCCGTCCCCGGGGACCGTCGCGCCCGAGGCCGCCGCGCCTGGGACCAGCGTACCTGGGACCGCCGCACCTGGGACCGCCACGCCCGAGGCGCCGGCGACCCCCGCCGCGGGCGCGGGCGCGAACCCCGGAACCCCCGTCCCCGCGCCCCGCCGGGCGCCGCGCATCCCCTCCTTCAGCCCGGGCCGCCTGTTCAGCACCATGCGGCGCGAATCCATGGAACTGCGCCGCGACCCGGTGCGCGGCACGCTGGCCCTGCTGGGCTCGCTGGTGCTGATGTTCGTCATCGGCTTCGGCATCAGCATGGACGTGGAGAACCTGAGCTTCGCGGTGCTGGACCGGGACAACAGCACGATCAGCCGCGACTATGCGCTGAACCTGTCGGGCTCGCGCTACTTCGTCGAGCATCCCCCCATCCTCGACGAGGCCGACATGGACCGCCGCATGCGCAGCGGCGAGCTGTCCCTGGCGATCGAGATCCCTCCCGGCTTCGGCCGCGACCTGCTGCACGGGCGCACGGCCGAGATCGGCGCCTGGATCGACGGCGCCATGCCGCAGCGCGCCGAGACCCTCAAGGGCTATGTCCAGGGCATGCACCAGCAATGGCTGGCGCAGCAGGCGCGGGAACGCCTGGGCGTGCCGGTCGCCTCGGCGGCCGACCTGGAGACGCGCTTCCGCTACAACCCGGACGTGCGCAGCCTGCCGGCCATGGTGCCGGTGGTCATCCCGCTGCTGCTGATGATGCTGCCGGCCATGCTCACGGCCCTGGCCGTGGTGCGCGAAAAGGAGATCGGCTCGATCATCAACCTGTACGTCACTCCGGTGACGCGGACGGAATTCCTGCTGGGCAAGCAGATCCCCTACATCGGCCTGGCGCTGCTGAACCTCGCGGCGATGTGCCTGCTGTCGGTCACGGTCTTCGACGTGCCGATCAAGGGCAGCGTCGCCACCCTGGCGCTGACCGGCGTGCTCTACTGCGTCGCCGCCACCGGCCTGGGCCTGCTGGCCTCGGCCATGACGCGCAGCCAGATCGCCGCCATGTTCTTCACCATGATCGCCACCCTGATCCCGGCCATCCAGTTCTCGGGCCTGATGGACCCGGTCAGCTCGCTGGAGGGCCTGGGCCGGATCGTCGGCCAGACCTACCCGGCCGCCTACATGTTCACCATCAGCCGGGGCGTCTTCAACAAGGCGCTGGAATTCCGCGACCTCTGGCCCTCGATCTGGCCGATGATGCTGTCCATCCCGGTCATCCTGGGCGCGGCCATCGCCCTTCTGCGCAAACAGGACCGCTGACATGAGGCTGCAATCTTCCCTCGGCACGATCTGGCGGCTGGGCATCAAGGAGCTCTGGAGCCTGTGGCGCGACCCCGTCATGCTGGTGCTGATCGCCTTTTCCTTCACCGTCTCGGTCTACACCGCCGCCACGGCCGTGCCTGAGACCCTGCACCACGTCGCCATCGCCATCGTGGACGAGGACCATTCCCCGCTGTCCCAGCAGATCACGGCCGCCTTCTATCCGCCCCAGTTCATCCCGCCCGCCATGATCGGCCACGAGGAAGTGGACCCCAGCATGGACATCGGCCGCTATTCCTTCGTGCTGAACATCCCGCCGAACTTCCAGCGCGACGTGCTCTCCGGCGGCGCGGCCGAGATCCAGATCAACGTGGACGCCACCCGCATGAGCCAGGCCTTCACCGGCAACGGCAACATCCAGCGGATCGTCCTCGACGAGATCGAGACCTTCCTGCGCGGGCGCAATCCGTCGATGGCCCCGCCGGTGGACCTGGTGCTGCGCGCGCGCTTCAATCCCGCCCTGGAAAAGTCCTGGTTCGGCGGCCTGATGGAGATCATCAACCAGATCACCATGCTGTCGCTGATCCTGACCGGCGCCGCCCTGATCCGCGAACGCGAGCACGGCACCATCGAGCACCTGCTGGTCATGCCCGTCACGCCGGCGCAGATCATGCTCTCCAAGGTCTGGTCCATGAGCCTGGTGGTGCTGGCCGCCGCCGCCCTGTCGCTCAACGGCATCGTGCGCGGCCTGCTGCAGGTGCCGATCGAAGGCTCGCTGCCGCTGTTCTTCACCGGCGCCACGCTGCACCTGTTCGCCATGACCGCCATGGGCATCTGGCTGGCGACCCTGGCGCGCAACATGCCGCAGTTCGGCATGCTGATGATCCTCATCCTGCTGCCGCTGCAGATGCTCTCGGGCAGCACCACGCCGCGCGAGAGCATGCCGCGGTTCGTCCAGGACCTGATGCTGGCCGCGCCGACCACCCACTTCGTCGAGCTGGGGCAGGCGATCCTGTACCGGGGCGCCGGCTTCGAGGTCGTCTGGCCCTCGTTCGCCGCGCTGCTGGTCATCGGTTCCATCATGTTCCATCTCTCGCTGCGGCGGTTCCGTTCGACCATCGGCAGCATGGCCTGATTTCCCACCCCACCAAGGAGCCCACCATGTCCTCTTCCCATACCGCACTGGTCACCGGCGGCACCGGCGGACTCGGCCAGGCCATCGCCCGCGCCCTGCACGAGCAGGGCCACACCGTCCTGGTCGCCCACTCCCCCGGCAACGACCACGTCCCCGCCTGGCTGCAGGCCCAGGCCGGCGACGGCTACACCTTCCACGCCTACGGCGCCGACGTGGCCGACGAAGCCTCGTGCCTGGCCATGGCCGAACGCATCCGGGCCGACGGCCACCGGGTGGACATCCTGGTGAACAACGCCGGCATCACGCGCGACGGCACCTTCCGCAAGATGCGGAAATCCGCCTGGGACAGCGTGCTGCGCACCAACCTGGACTCCATGTTCAACGTCACCCATCCCTTCGTCGACGACATGGCCGAGGCCGGCTGGGGCCGCATCGTCAACATCGCCTCGATCAACGGCAGCAAGGGCCAGTTCGGCCAGACCAACTACGCCGCAGCCAAGGCCGGGATCCACGGCTTCACCAAATCGCTGGCGCTGGAACTGGCGCGCAAGGGCATCACCGTCAACACGGTATCGCCCGGCTACATGGACACGGCCATGGTCGCCGCCGTGCCGCCCGACGTGCTGGAGAGCCAGATCATTTCCCAGATCCCGGTCGGCCGGCTGGGCCGCCCCGAGGAGGTCGGCGCCCTGGTCGCCTTCGTCTGCAGCGACCTGGCGGCCTTCATGACGGGCAGCAACCTGGCCATGAACGGCGGCCAGCACATGTACTGAGGCGCGCACCCCATGAGCGATTCCTCTTCCCTCGCGCCCCTGCGCAACCGCACCTTCGACGAACTGGCCGTGGGCGACCGCGCGCGCATCGAACGCACCCTGGGCCTGCGCGACATCCAGCTGTTCGCCGCGGTCTCGGGCGACGTCAACCCACAGCACCTGGATCCGGACTACGCCGCCCACACGCCCTTCCAGGGCATCATCGCCCACGGCATGTGGGGCGCCTCGCTGATTTCCGCCGTGCTGGGCACGCAGCTGCCCGGCCCGGGCACCCTCTACCTGAGCCAGAGCCTGACGTTCCGGGCGCCCGTCCGGGTCGGCGACACCGTGGCCGTCGAGGTCCGGATCACGGCGCTCGAACCGCAGCACCGGCACGTGCGCCTGGCCTGCGCCTGCACCCTGCCCGACGGCACGGTCGCCATCGAGGGCGAGGCGCTGGTGCAGGCGCCGCTGGAATCCATCGAGTGCGCCCGCACCACGCTGCCCGAGATCCACATCCAGGATCCCGCCCACGGCGGCCTGCACACGCTGCTCGCCCACGTGCGCGGCCTGGAGCCGATCCGGGTGGCGGTGGTGCATTCCTGCGACGAGATCAGCCTGCGGGCCGCCCTGGATGCGCGGCGGGAAGGCCTGATCGACCCGATCCTGGTCGCCCCGCGCGCCCGGCTCGAACGGACCGCGCAGGCCCTGGGCGCCACGCTCGACGGCCTGGACATCCGCGACGTGCCCCACAGCCACGCGGCCGCCGGCCAGGCCGTGGCGCTGGCCCGCGCCGGCGAGGTCGAAGCCCTGATGAAGGGCAGCCTGCACACCGACGAACTGATGGCGGCCGTGGTGGCCGGCGACGGCCTGCGCACCAAGCGCCGCGTCAGCCACTGCTACCTGATGCAGACGCCGCGCTACCCGCGCCCCTTCATCATCACCGACGCCGCGATCAACATCGCCCCCACCCTGGACCAGAAGGCCGACATCATCCGCAACGCCATCGACCTGGCCCACGCGATCGGCGTGGCCGAACCGCGCGTGGCCATCCTGGCCGCGGTGGAAACGGTCAGCGCCGCCATGCCCGCCACGCTGGACGCCGCCGCCCTGTGCAAGATGGCCGACCGCGGCCAGATCACCGGCGGGCGCCTGGACGGGCCGCTGGCCTTCGACAACGCCGTGTCGCTGGCGGCCGCCCACGTCAAGGGCATCCGCTCGGAAGTCGCCGGCCTGGCCGACATCCTGGTGACGCCCGACCTGGAAAGCGGCAACATGCTGGCCAAGCAGCTGATGTACCTGGGCGATGCCGCCAGCGCCGGCCTGGTGCTGGGCGCCCGCGTGCCCATCATCCTGACCAGCCGGTCCGACACCTACGAATCCCGCATCGCCTCGTGCGCCCTGGCCCTGCTGCTGGCGCGCCACTACCGGAGCACCCCCCTATGACCATCGGCCAGACCTCCACGTCCGGGCAAGCCCTGATCCTGGTGCTGAACTGCGGCTCCTCGAGCATCAAGTTCGCGCTGTTCGACACCTCGGCCGATCCGCTGCCGCGCCGCCCGGCCTGGAACGGCAAGGTCCAGGGCATCGGCGGCGAGCGGCCCGACTTCGGCGAGACCGGCGTGGCGCCGTTCGCCGTCCGGCTGGATCCCCAGGCGCCCTACCGCTGCGCCCTGGACCTGATCCTGCGGCGCGTGCACGCCCGGCTGGGCGACGGGCGCCTGGTGGCCGTCGCCCACCGCGTCGTTCACGGCGGCAGCAAGTACTTCGCGCCGGTGCGCATCGACGCCGGCGTCCTGGAGGATCTGCGCGGCTACGTCCCCCTGGCGCCGCTGCACCAGCCCTTCGCGCTGGAGGCCATCGACATCCTGCTGAGCGAACGGCCCGGCCTGCCCCAGATCGCCTGCTTCGACACCGCCTTCCACCATACCGTGCCGCAGGTCGAGCAGATGCTGCCGCTGCCCTACGACGCCTGGGAACGCGGCCTGCGCCGCTACGGCTTCCACGGCCTGTCCTACGAATACCTGTCCATCGCCCTGCCCGAGCGCCACGGCGACCGGGCGCGCGGCCGCGTCATCGCCGCCCACCTGGGCAGCGGCGCCAGCCTGTGCGCCCTGCGCGACCTGCGCAGCCAGGCCACCACCATGGGGTTTTCCGCGCTGGACGGCCTGATGATGGGCACCCGCACCGGCTCGCTGGACCCGGGCGCCGTGCTCTACCTGATGGAGATCGAGCGGCTCAGCCTGGAGGAAGTCGGCCGCATCCTGTACCACGAATCCGGCCTCAAGGGCGTCTCGGGCATCTCGCCCGACCCGCGCGACCTGCTGGCCGCCGAGGCCCGCGCGCCCCGCGCGCGCCTCGCGCTGGACCTGTACGTGCGCCGCATCGTGCGCGAGATCGGCGCGCTGACGGCGGTGCTGGGCGGACTGGACATGCTGGTCTTCACCGCGGGGATCGGCGAGCACAGCGTCGAGCTGCGCCGGCGCGTCTGCGAAGGCCTGGCCTGGCTGGGCGTGGCGCTGGACCCGGAGGCCAACGCGGCCCAGGCCACGACGCTGTCGACGCCGGACAGCGCCGTACGGGTCGCCATGGAGCCCACCAACGAGGAATGGATCGCCGCCCGGCACGCCCTGGACCTGCTGGGCTGAGACGGTGCGCCGGGCGGACGGCCGGCTACACCGAAGGGGAAGCGGCCAGCCGCCTCAGCGTGGCGACCGACACGCCGAACTGATCGGCGACCCGCGCCGCCGGCTGGCCCTGGTCGAGCAGCGCCCGGGCCGCCAGGCGCTGCTGCGGCGTCAGCGAAGGCGGGCGGCCGATGCGCTGGCCCCGCGCCCGCGCCGCCGCCATCCCCGCCCGGGTCCGTTCGCTGATCAGGGCACGCTCGAATTCGGCCAGCGCCGCCATCATGTGGAACACCAGCTTGCCGCCGGGCGTGCCGATGTCGATCTGCTCGCACAGGGAACAGAAGCCGATGTGCCGCTCTCCCAGGCTGTCCAGCAGCTGGATCAGCCCCGACAGCGAGTGCCCCAGGCGGTCCAGCCGCCAGACCACCAGCCGGTCGCCGGCGCGCAGCGAGCGCAGCAGCCGATCCAGACCTTCCCGGCGCATCGTCGCGCCCGACACCCCGCGATCCACGAAGATCGGGTCACAGCCCGCATTCCTCAGCGCGCGCATCTGCAGGCCCATGTGCTGCTCGTCGGTCGATACCCGGGCATAGCCGAACACCCTGCGGGCCGCACCCGCGCCCTGCGTCTTGCCGATCGCCATGACTCGCTACCTTGACTTCCATTCGCCTTCCCGTCCAGCAGAAAGCGGGCGAACTATAGGGCAGCACGGGCCGGGACAGCGGCGCCACTTATGAGAAAAAGTTTCTTTCCGCCAACGGCGACCCGGCGCCCATCCCGATGATGGGGCGAAGGGCCTCATTCCGACACGGGTCGATCGGATAATTATTTGAAACCTAAATAGTTTCTATTTAATTTTCCTGGATGCACCAAATCGACAATTGTTTTCTCTATATGTTGCCAAAAAACATCGTTTCTTCATGCCAAGAACTTTCAAAAGGGAACCCTTTTGAACACATGGAGAGCGGCGGCACGGCCCGCTCCCCGCTGGATTCCCCGGTGATGAGCGGCGCGCGGGCGCAGATCCGGGTCGGCAACCTGCACCAGCTGGCCCAGGCCCGCGGCGGCGGCCCGCCCGCGCAGGTGATGCGGGCGCTGCGCGATCACCTGATCACGGCGCGCGTCCCGCGCGGATCCATCCGGTTCGCGGGCAATGCCATCGAAGTCGATCTGGCCGGCATCTGGCCGTTCAGCGTGTACTCGGTCTCCCTGGCCGATCAGTTCTGGCGCACGCTGTGCGCCGACCTGGGCGACGCGCCCATCGATTGCGGGGACGACCGTTTCTATCCGCTCCTGCACATCGCCCTGTCGGGCCTGAGCCTGCACGAAGTGCCCCAGGACAGCCTCGACCCCCTCGATCCCGATCCGGCGTTCGCCCCCTGCCAGGCCACCCCGCTCCTGCGCAACGACATCGCGCTGTGCGCGCGCTGGCTGGACGAATTGCGCGCCGGACAGCTGCAGCTGGCATTCCAGCCGGTCCTGCGGATCGATCCCGGGGACGGCGCCTGCCTGTACCAGGAAGCGCTGCTGCGCCGGGCGGAGGATCCCGCGGAATCCCCCGCCGCCGCCATCCAGGCGCTGGAGCGCCAGGGGCTGATCGGGCGGCTGGACTGGAGCGTCCTGTGGACCGTCATCGGCCTGCTGGAAATCCATCCCGACCGTGAACTGGCGTGCAACATTTCGGCGCTGACCCTGCGGCCCAACGCCTGGTGGCGCGAATTGGTCCGCTACCTGTGCGGCCGGCGCGCCGTGGCATCGCGCCTGCTGATCGAACTGACCGAAACCAGCCCATCGCCCACCCGGGATCCGCCCTGCGGCTGATGCGCGAACTGCAGGACACCGGGGTGCGCATCGTGCTGGACGACATGGGCAGCGGACACGCCGAACTGTCGGCCCTGAACGGCGCACGCTACGACGCCGTGAAGATCGACCAGTCCCTGCTGCGGCAGGCGCGCCAGGGCCCCGCCGGACGGGAAACCCTGAAATGGGTCACGCGGGCCTGCGCCCATCGCAGTCCCTGCGTCGTCATCGAAGGGGTGGAAAGCCCCGACGACCTGCACCTGGTGCGATACGCCGGCGCCCAGGCCGCCCAGGGCCATTTCCTGGGCAGGCCAGAAACCGGGCCGGAGTGGAACTTCCGCGAACCCTGCACCGTGCTGAACCGCCTGCAGGAATACCTGACGGATCAAAGGCCCGCGCGGTGATGCGCAGGGTGCATTGAGCACCGGCGGGGCCGGGGCTCCCCTGGACGACACCCTGGACGACGTGTTCCGCGGCTGATTCCGGTCCGCGGCGCGTCCGCGCGGCAGACGGGACCATCGCCACTCCGCGCTTCCCGTGATAAGATAGTAATCAATTACTCTCTTTGCGAGAAACGGGATGCCGCAATCCACTCCGAAACACCTGCCGGCGGACGAACGGCGGGCGGCCACCGTGCGGGCGGTCATCGAGCTGGCCGCCGACCGCAACCCGGCCGACATCACGACGGCCGCCATCGCCCAGCACATGCGGCTCACCCAGGGCGCGCTGTTCCGGCATTTCCCCAGCAAGGAAGCCATCTGGGACGCGGTGATGGCCCACACCAGCGAGACGCTGCTGGCGCGCATCGACGCGGCCGCCGCGCGGGCCGTCGGCCCGCGGGCGGCGCTGGAGGCCATGTTCCACGCCCACGTGGATTTCATCGCCAGCCACCCGGGCGTGCCGCGCATCCTGTTCGCCGAACTGCAGCACGACCGGGAGACGCCCGCGAAGACCCGCGTGCTGGCCCTGCTGGAGCACTACCGCGAACGGCTGCTGGAGCAGGTCCGCCGCGGCATCGACCGGGGGGAATTGCAGGACACGCCGGATGCGGACGCCCTGCCGGTACTGTTCGTGGGCATGATCCAGGGCCTGGTGATCCAGTCCATGCTGGCCGGCGACATCCGGCGCATGAAGCGCCAGGCGCCCGCCCTGTTCGCCCTGTTCCTCCAGGGCATCGGAGCCCGCCCATGAAAGCCCCGCGCATCGACAGGAAACGCGTGCTGCTGGCCGCGCTGGCCCTGGTCCTGCTGGGGCTGTTCCTGTACGTCGCCCTGCAATCCGGGCCGCTGGCCCGCATCCCGGTCACCACGGCCCGGGTTGAGGAAGCCTCCATCCGTCCGGTGCGCTTCGGCATCGGCACCGTCGAGGCCCGCCAGATCCACCGGATCGGCCCGGCCCTGACGGGCCGGCTGCTGCGGCTGGACGTGGAAGTGGGCGATGCCGTGCGGGCCGGCCAGGTGCTGGGCGAGATCGATCCCGTGGACCTCGACGACCGCATCCAGGCCCAGGTGGCGGCGCTGTCCCGCGCGCGCGTGCTGGCGCGGGAATCGGGCATCCGCCAGGACCGGGCCGAAGTCCAGCTGCGCCGCTACGAAACGCTGCTGAAGGCCTCGGCCATCAGCGAGGAGACCGCCAGCGACAAGCGCCACGAGCTGAAGCTGGCGCAGGCCGCCCTGGAGGCCGCCACGCGGGAGGCCGAACGGCTGCAGGCCGAACTGGCCGCGCTGCGCGCGCAGCGGCGCAACCTGGCGCTGGTCTCGCCCATCGACGGCTTCGTCCTCACCCGCGACGCGGACCCGGGCACGATCCTGATAGCCGGGCAGGCCATCGTCCAGGTGATCGCGCCCGGCGCGCTCTGGATCGACGCGCGCTTCGACCAGGCCGGCTCCGCCGGCCTGTCCGCCGGGCTGGCGGCCCGGATCGTGCTGCGCTCCCGCGGGCGGGAGCCGGTCGAGGGCCGGATCGTCCGCATCGAGCCGGTCGCCGACGCCATCACCGAGGAACTGCTGGCCAAGATCGCCTTCGACGCCCCGCCCGCGCCGCCGCCCGCCCTGGGCGAGCTGGCCGAAACCACGGTGGAACTGCCGCCCACCCCGCCGGGCCCCGTCGTCTCCAACGCCGCCCTCCGCCACCAGGACGGACGGCCCGGCGTCTGGCGCATCCAGGACGGGCGGCCGGTCTTCGTCCCCATCCGCGTCGGCGCCGCCGACGCCCGGGGCATGGTCCAGGTGCTGGACGGACTGAACGCCGGCGACCTCGTCATCGTCCACAGCGCCAGCCCGCTGACCGCCCGCAGCCGGGTCCGCGCCACCGGTCCGGCGCAGGCGGAGCCAGCGGCATGATCAGCCTGGCCGGACGCGACATCCTGCATGCCTGGGGGAAATTCCTCTTCACCGGCATCGGCCTGGGGCTGCTGATCGGCGTCACGCTGATCATGGCGGGCGTCTACCGGGGCCTGGTGGCCGATGCGCGGGCCCTGCTGGACAACAGCGGCGCCGACCTGTGGGTCGTACAGAAAGACACCCAGGGACCCTATGCCGAGAACTCCAGCCTGCCCGACGACGCCTACCGCGCCATCCTGGGGCTGGAGGGCGTGGGCCAGGCGGCCAACGTCACCTACCTGACCATGCAGGCGCACCATCGCGGCCGCGACGTGCGCATCATGGTGGTGGGCGTGGCCCCGGGCACGCCGGGCGCGACGCCGGGCTGGCCGCCCGGCCTGGTGGCCGGCCGCCAGATCGTCCTGGGCCACTACGAGGCCGTGTCGGACGTGGCGGCCGGCTTCGCCCTGGGCGACCGGATCACCATCCGCCGCCACGAATACGCCATCGTCGGCCTGACCCGGCGCACGGTGTCCTCCAGCGGCGACCCGATGGTCTTCATCCCCCTGAAGGACGCGCAGCAGGCGCAATTCCAGAAGGACAACGACGCCATCCGGCAGAGCCGCCGGCGCGCCGCCGCCAATCCCGGGCTGAACCGGCCCGGCAACGATTCAGCCCTGCGGGCCGTGCTCGACAGCCAGGCGGCCAATCCCTACGTCAACGCCGTCCTGGTGACGCTGGCTCCGGGCGCGGACGCCGCCGAGGCCGCCGCCCGCATCCAGCGCTGGACGCGCCTGTCCGTCTACACGCGCGCCCAGATGGAAACCATCCTGGTGGACAAGCTGGTGGCCTCGTCGGCGCGGCAGATCGGCATGTTCCTGGCCATACTGGCCCTGGTCAGCGCGGCCATCGTGGCCTTCATCATCTACACCCTGACCATGGACAAGATCCGCGAGATCGCCGTGCTCAAGCTGATCGGCACGCGCAACCGCACCATCGCCGGCATGATCCTGCAGCAGTCCCTGGCCCTGGGCCTGATCGGCTTCATGGCGGGCAAGATCGCGGCGACGTTCTCCGCCCCCGTCTTCCCCAAGTACGTGCTGCTGACGCCGGCCGATTCCATCGCGGGCCTGGCCGCCATCCTGCTGATCTGCGCCCTGGCCAGCCTGGTGGCCATCCGCATCGCCCTGCGGGTCGATCCCGCCAACGCCATCGGATGAACGCCATGACCGGTTCCGGCATCCTGATCGAGGGCCTGAGCAAGCGCTATGGCCAGGGCGACACGGCCGTGCTGGCCCTGCGCGACGTCAACATGTCGGTCGCGCCCGGCGAGGTCGTCGGCCTGATCGGCCCCTCGGGCTCGGGCAAGAGCACGCTGCTGAAGTGCCTGGGCGCCGTGATCGACCCGACCGGCGGGCGCATGACGCTGGGCGGCGAGCTCATCTACGACGAGGGCTGGCGGGTGAAGGACCTGCGCGCGCTGCGCCGCGACCGGATCGGCTTCATCTTCCAGGCGCCCTACCTGATCCCGTTCCTGGACGTCACCGACAACGTGGCCCTGCTGCCGATGCTGGCGGGCGCGGGCAAGCGCGAGGCCCGCGCCCGCGCGCTGGAAGTGCTGGCCTCGCTGGAAGTCGGACACCGCGCCCAGGCCATGCCCCCGCAGCTGTCCGGCGGCGAACAGCAGCGGGTCGCCATCGCGCGCGGGCTGGTCAACCGCCCGCCGGTCATCCTGGCCGACGAGCCGACGGCGCCGCTGGACAGCGAGCGCGCCATGGCGGTCGTGCGCATCCTGCACCACATGGCGCGGCAATACCGGACGGCCATCATCGTGGTGACGCACGACGAAAAGATCATCCCGACCTTCAAGCGGATCTACCGCATCCGCGACGGCGCCACCCACGAGGAGGCGGGCGAAGGCCGGCCCTTCGACTGAAGCCCGCATTGTCCTGCCTCAACACCGGCGCGCCCCGAATTGCCTATGATCCCCTCATCAGCCCCCATCGAGCGCGACGCCATGTTCTTCCACAGCAACCTGCTCCTGGTCCTCTTCATCCTGGGGATCATCGCGATGTTCATCGGCTTCGGTTTCCGCGACCGGAACCCCGGCATCATCCTGCTGGGCACCGGTTTCCTGGTGGCCCTGTTCGTCGTCATCCGCAAGGCGATCGACGTCTTCGGCTGAAGCTTCCTCAAAAGACGCCCCCGGGGACGAACAGAACGGCGCGCGCAGGGGAGGCCGCCAGGACGTCGTTGCGCGCCAGCACCCCGTCGGGCCGTCCGCCGTTGCGCGCGACCGCCTGCTTCAAGCGGGCCTCGGCCCGCCCCGTCATGCGGACATTTCCGCCCCGTCCCCGGCCGGGCCGCTCCAGCGGCGATACCGGTTCTTGCCGGATTTCTTCGCCTCGTACATGGCCAGGTCGGCATGCGTCATCAGTTCCTCGACCGTCTCGCCGTCCTCGGGGTGGCGGGCGATGCCGATGCTGCAGCGGACCCGCGCCCGGTGCCGCCGGTCGATGGAAACGGGCCGGCCGACCGCTTCGATGACCCGCCGGGCGATGTCTTCCAGGGCGGCGGGATCGGCCGTCGGCACGCCCAGGGTGAACTCGTCCCCGCCGAGGCGGGAGGCGATCGCGTCGCGGCCCACCAGGTCCCGCAGCCGCCCGGCCACCACGCGCAGCACCTTGTCGCCCCCATCGTGGCCGAAGGTGTCGTTGACCGGCTTGAAATCGTCCAGGTCCAGCAGGAGCACCCCCACCCGGCCGCCCGCCTCCAGGCGCCGCGTGAGCCAGTCCTTCATGCCGCGGCGGTTCGCCAGCCCGGTCAGTTCGTCGCGCAGCGACTGGTGCATGAGCTGGCGGTACACGGCCGCCATGTTGACGGCGACCCGGGCCATCTCGACCGCGACGTGGATGGTCAGGCGCTCGCCGCGGACCGGCAGGCGGGGCTGCTCGTTGTAGACCGCGAAGGCCCCCACGGCCTGGCCGTCGTCGTCCAGGATCGGGCTGGACCAGCAGGCCCGCATCCCCGTGGTCAGCACCAGGTCGCGGAACGGCGCCCAGTTCGGATGGCGCAGGACGTCATCGATGAACACCGGCTTGCGCAGATGCATGGCGGCGCCGCACGAGCCCACCGCCGGGCCGATCTCCAGCCCCAGCAGGGCCTGGTTGTAAGGCTCGGGCAGGCCGGGAGCGACGGACTTCCCCACCGTCCTGCCCTCCGGGCCCAGCATCAGGACCGAGCACCGCGCTCCCGGGATCCGGTCCTCCACGAAGCGGCACAGGATGCCCATGGATTCGTCGAGCGGCCGGCGCCGGGAGATGGCGCGCAGGACCCGCGCCTGGCCGCGCAGGGAGTGGACGCGCTTGCGCTGGCGGTCGTTGCGCGCGCGCAGGGCGGCGAACTTCGCGCGGCATGCCTCGCGCGCCCGCTCCCGGAACACGAACAGGGCCAGGAAGCCGCAGGCCGGCAGGATCGCCAGCCACAGATACGGCGTCCCGTGGCAGAACGCCGGCACGACCATGAGCAGGCCCGCCGAGGCGAGCCCGCCGGAGATCAGCAGAACGCGGGAGGAAAAGGGAGAAGCGGACGGCCGGAACGAGCGGAGCATGGAGGATTCTGAGGTCACGAGCGCGATCCCCTGCATGCCCGTGGAGTTTGAAGCGTGAAGCTATATGTCAAAAATTTAACGGAAAAGACCATCCGCATCCTTAATGGAAGTCAACTGAATTACAGTTATATGCAATGACAAAATAGTCATAATCGCCTCGATGACCCGGCGTTCCGGGGCCCGGCCGCCCTAAGACGCGAAGCGGCCCAGCCCGAACTCCACCAGCCGGCCGCCGCGGCGCAGCAGGAACAAGGCATCCAGTCCCATGCGCCGCGCCAGGGCCGGTCCTTCGTCCGGCCCCGCCACCAGCAGGGCCGTGGCCCAGGCGTCGGCGTCCATGCACTCGGCCGCCAGCACCGTGACGGAGGCCACCGGATTGCGCACCGGCGCCGCCCGGCGGCCATCCATGGTGTGCGCCAGGCGTTCGCCGCCGATCCGGACCCAGCGGCGGTAATCGCCCGAGGTCGCCACCGACAGGTCGGCCAGTTCGATCACCCCGTGCGCCGCGCGGCGTCCCTCCTGCGGGCTTTCCAGGGCCACGGCCCAGGGCCGGCCATCGGCGCGGGCGCCGCAGGCCCGCAGTTCGCCGTCCAGGCCGACCAGGGCGTGGCCCACGCCATGCAGCGCCATGACCTGGGCCATCCGGTCCACGGCGTAGCCCTTGGCGATCCCGCACAGGTCCAGGGTCAGGGGCGCCCGCTTGCGCGCGCGGCCCTGCTCCCGGTCGAGGTCCAGCCAGAGATGGGCGGGGCGATGGTCCGCGGCGGCGTGCCGGATGGCGGCGGGATCGGGCGTGTCCGCCGCCGCGCCGAACCCCCAGGCATCGACCAGTCCGCCGACGGCGGCATCATAGGCGCCGCCGCTCAGGACGCCGACGTCCAGCGCCCGCGCCAGCACTTCGATCAAGGCCGCCGGCAGGGACACCCAGTGCTCCGGCTCGGCGCGGTTCAGGCGCATCAGGTCGCTGTCCGGCTTCCAGGGCGACATCTGCGCATCCACCGATTCCACGGCCCGTGCCAGGCCGCGCGACAGCGCCCCATGATCGAAGTCCGGCGGCGCCTGATAGCGCGCCGACCAGCGCGTGCCCATGGCCGGACCGCTCAGGGTGGATTCGGAAAACGCGGTCGGCGCGGAGCGGGCCGGCGGCGCCGCGCCGCGCGCCGCTGCGGGCCGGACGGCGGGCGCGGCGGCCGCCGGATCAGAATACGTCTTCGGCATAGCGCCCCCTTTCCCGCAGTCCCCGCACGTCCAGGCCGAGCGGGCGCAGGATCTCGTTTAGCGCCTCGGCGACCCCGGCCGCCATGGGCCGGCTGCCGCAGACCCGCAGCACGGCGCCCTGGGCCACCAGCGCCCGCAGGCGGTCCGCATCGCGGCGCAGGGCGTCCTGCACGTAGCCGCCGCCCTCCTTGATCCTGGAAAAGGCCGTGCGCAGCGCGGACAGCCGCCCTTCGTCCAGCCAGCGGCGCAGGGCGGCGCCGAAATAGAAATCCTCGTCCGGATTGCGCGCCCCGAAATACAGGAACATGGGCGTCTTGCGGACGTTGTCGCGGATGAAGCCCGCCAGGGGAGCGACGCCGGTGCCCGCGCCGATCAGCACGACGGGACGGCGCGCGGCATCCAGGGTGAAGCCCGGATTGGGCTTGATGAAGGCCTGGACAGGATCGCCGGGCTGCAGGCCGTGCAGGAAGCCGGAACAGACTCCGCCAGGCATCCGCCGCACGCAGATTTCCACGAAGCCGTCGTGAAATCCCGAGGCCAGGGAATAGTAGCGGGGCACCGGGCTGCCGGGCGGCACGATGCCCACCAGGTCGCCCGCCTTGAAATGCGGCATGCCGCGGCCCCGCAGCCGCGCCAGCGGGCCATCGTCCCGCCAGCGCAGGCGCAGGATGGCGGCCGGGCCGGCGGCGCCGCCCGCATAATCCAGCCGTTGCGCCAGTTCCAGGGAAAAGGTCGGCGGAATGCGCGGCACGTAGTCCAACACCAGCGCCTCGCCCAGGGCTTCGGACAAGGCCGCGCCCCAGCGGCCGAACTGCTGCGCCGACTGCTGATGGATGCATTCCAGCGGCAGGGTTTGCGGCCAGCCGGCATCCCGCAGGGCACGCTCCAGCGCCTCGGCGTAGCCGCAGAAGGCCGGGAACTGGCGGTCGCCGAAGCCCAGCACCGTCACCGGCGCGGTCCCGGCCGTCTGGCCGGCGATCCGCTCCAGCGCCCGGGCGGCATGCGCTGGGGCCTGGCCGTCCCCGTAGGTCGCGGCCAGGATGAATATCTGGCGGGCCGATCCGGGCGCCTGGAACTGTTCCAGCGGCGCGGTGTGGACCGCATGGCCGTTGCGCGCCAGGGCGTCGTGCAGCGCCTTGGCGAAACCCCAGGTCGTGCCGCCCTCGCTGGCCACGAAGATCAGCATGTCGGCCCGCCGCGCCGGCCCGTTGTTTTCCAGACGCGGCGCCTGGGCCCTGCCCTGCCGCCAGATCAGAAAGCCGGTGATCCAGAACACCGGAATGCACAGGCCCGCCAGACCCAGGATCAGCGCCCAGGCCCACAGGCCCTGGCCGGTGTGCAGGGCGTAGACCCAGTCGTAGAGGACGCGCGCGGCGGGGGCCGGCTGCCAAGCCAGCACGTGGCCGCTGCGCCGGTCGATCCAGCCGTCGCCGGCGTCGGTGGACACGGTCCAGACGTCCTCCGGATCGTCCGCCGCCGGGAAGTTCAGCTTGCGCAGGCCGTCGGCCGACAGGGCCTGCAGCAGCGGCAGGGCGTCCGCCGTCCGGTCGGGCCGTTCACCGGGCGCGGAGACGGCGTCCGGATCCGCGTCCGCATCGGCCGGAATCAGGCCGAAGGTCGTCGCGCTCATGTAGAGCGCGGTCAGCGAGGAGAGGGCCAGGACCAGCACCAGGACGCGGCCGCCGATCCCGTGGAGGCGCTGGACCGGAGTCCCGCGGATGCGGCTGGACACGAGGCGGCGCCAGCCGCCCAGGCGCCGGGCCAGCATCAGGGTTCCGGACAGCGTCAGCAGCAGCATGGCCAGCGCGACCCCGGCCGCGCCCAGGCGGCCCGCATCGTCCAGCATGAAGGAGCGGTGCAGATTGCGCACCCAGCGTTCGACGGCGGACGCCTGGTAGTCACCCAGCACCTGACCGCTGGCGGGGTCGATCCGGCTGGCGCGTGCCTGGCCGCCGTCGAAGGAGTACGCGACGATGTCGCCCGAGGGCAGGCGGCGGATTTCCTCGATCCCGGGCACCTGGGCCGCCGCCCGCTGCGCCAGGACCGCCACCGGCAGGCCGGGTTCGGCCTGGACGGCCCGCCAGGTGTCGCGCACCGGGAAGAAAGCCAGGATCAGTCCGGTGAGACCGACCAGCAGGGCCAGGGCGCCGGCCCACAGGCCCAGCCAGCGATGAATCTGCCGCCATTGCATGACGATCACTGCGCCTGATAGCTGAAGGACTGGATGAACTGGCGCCCGGCGGTGGACTGGCCGGCGCCGGCCGCGGTCAACGGCACACGGATTTCGGACGGGCTGTCGCGCATGTCCTCCACGGCGGCGTCGATGCGGATCTCGTAGCCGGCGTCGAACAGGGCGTCGGCCAGATCGGCGGTCACCTTCAGCGTCCGGCCCTCGCCCACGCTGGCGCCGGTCACGCCGTCGAGCCGCGCCGCGTCGCCGGCCGACAGCCGGTTCCAGTCGCTCAGGTGCTTGTAGTACTTGGCCTTGCCGCCGGCCACCCACAGGGTGCCCGCGTAGGCGCCCTGGGCGTCGGTCAGGTAGACCGCCAGGTAGGCGCCGTCGCCGCCGTAGTTCTTCAGGGTCGTGGACAGGGTCACCGTGCGGCCCTGCGCCAGGGCGGGAACGGCCAGGGCGGTGGCGGCCAGCAGGGCCGCGATCGAACAGGTCTTCATGGGTTGCGAGGTTTTCATGGACTATGCTCCTGTGGAAATTTCAGCCGGGGACGGATCACTCGATCCGGGCGCCGGAGACGGACACCGCGGCGGACGGCTTGCCCGCCCCGGCCGCCGGGGCGGCGGACGGCAGGGCGCCCGGCGCCGCATCGCGGGAATTGCGTGAATCGCGGTGATCGCGGTCCCGGTCGCGGCGGCGTTCGCGGTCATGGCCATCGTGGTCGCGGTACTTGATCTTCACGATTTCCAGCGTCGCGGGATCGAGCTTGGCCTTGAAGGCGCGGCCCTGGGCGTCCTCGCCGCGGACCTCGTAGCAGCCGTCGTCGATCTTGACGCGCTTCAGGTTCCAGCCTTTCTGGCGGGCCATCTGGGTGACGGCCTCGCGGGTCTGCCAGCGCTCGATGGGCACGTCGCAATCGTCGCCGGCCGCGGCCGGCGCGGCGGCCAGGCCCAGCGACGCGGCCAGCAGACAGGCGCCGAGCGCATTCCAGGATTTCTTCATGGTGGGGTTCCCCATTCATCCGGCCGCCGGGCGGCGGCCATCCATGCTTCCATCGTAGGGATGGCAACATTGACGCCAGATGAACACGGGGGCGATCCGGGCGCCGATGGGCCCGGACCTTGATACGGATCAAACCCGCCGGGACGCGGGCGCCGCGCCGGCCAGGCCCGCGGGGGAAAGGACCGCGCCCGGGCTCGCCCCGCAGGGTGGGGCTTGCGCCCGGGCAGGCGCGGTCAGACCACGCCGCGCGCGCGCAGGGCCTCGATTTCGGCCGGCGCCAGTCCCAGCACTTCTTGCAGCACGTCGGCCGTGTGCGCCCCCAGGGGCGGGGGCGGCAGGCGGTAGTCCACCGGGGTGTCCGACAGGCGGATGGGGCTCGCCACCAGCGGCACCGCGCCGGTCTCCGGATGCGGCATCTCGATGCGCAGGCCGCGGGCGCGCACCTGGGCGTCGTCGAACACCTGCTCCATGGCGTTGATCGGGCCGCAGGGCACGGCGCGGGATTCCAGCGCCGCGACCCAGGCGGCCGTGGTGCGGGCCGTGGTCAGGTGCCGCAGGATGGGGATCAGCGCGTCGCGGTGCTCCACCCGCGCGCGGTTGGTGGCGAAGCGGGGGTCCCGCGCCAGGTCCGGCCGGCCGGCTTCCTCGCAGAAGCGGGCGAACTGGCCATCGTTGCCGATCGCCAGGATCATGTAGCCGTCGGCCGTGGGAAAGTCCTGGTAGGGCACGATGCTGGGATGCGCGTTGCCCAGCCGCCCGGGGCTGCGGCCGGTGGCCAGGTAGTTCATGGCCTGGTTCGCCAGGCAGGCGACCTGCACGTCCAGCAGCGCCATGTCCACGTGCTGGCCAGCGCCCGTACGCTCGCGCGCGGCCAGCGCGGCCTGGATGGCGTTGGCCGCGTACAGGCCGGTCAGGATGTCGGTCAGCGCCACGCCGGCCTTCATCGGCCCGCCGCCCGGTTCGCCGTCGGGCCGGCCGGTGACGCTCATCAGGCCGCCCAGGCCCTGGATCAGGAAATCGTAGCCGGCGCGCGCCGCGTAGGGCCCCGTCTGGCCGAACCCCGTGATGGAGCAGTACACCAGGCGCGGGTTGATGGCACGCAGGCTGTCGTAGTCCAGGCCGTAGCGCGCCAGCCCGCCCGCCTTGAAGTTTTCCACCAGCACGTCGGACTGGCGCACGAGCCGGCGGATCAGGTCCTGGCCCTCGGGAGTGGCCATGTCCACCGTCACCGAGCGCTTGTTGCGGTTGGCGCACAGGTAATAGGCCGCGACGCGCGACTCGCCGCCGTGGTCGTCGGGCATCCACGGCGGCCCCCAGCCGCGCGTGTCGTCGCCCTCCCCGGGGCGCTCGATCTTGATCACGTCCGCGCCCAGGTCGCCCAGGATCTGCGTGGCCCAGGGGCCGGCGAGAATGCGCGACAGGTCCAGGACGCGGATGTGCGACAGCGCGCCGCGGGGGGCGGCGCCCAGGCCGGCATCCGATCCGGCGCCGGGCCCGGCCGGGCCGGCGGCCTGTCCGTCCGGGCCCGGCGCGGCGGGAGTCTCTTGCGCCATGGCCGCGCTCCTCAGTTGGCGAAGGCGGCGATGCCGGTGATGGCGCGCCCCAGGATCAGGGCGTGCACGTCATGCGTGCCCTCGTAGGTGTTGACGACTTCCAGGTTGACCAGGTGGCGGGCGATGCAGAATTCGTCGGAAATGCCGTTGCCGCCCAGCATGTCGCGCGCCGTGCGGGCGATGTCCAGAGCCTTGCCGCAGGAATTGCGCTTGATGATGGAGGTGATCTCCACCGGCGCCTGGCCCTCGTCCTTCAGGTGGCCGACGCGCAGCACGGCCTGCAGGCCCAGGGTGATCTCGGTCAGCATGTCGGCCAGCTTCTTCTGGATGAGCTGGTTGGCGGCCAGCGGGCGGCCGAACTGCTTGCGGTCCAGCACGTACTGGCGCGCGGTCTCGTAGCAGGCCTCGGCCGCGCCCAGGGCGCCCCAGGCGATGCCGTAGCGCGCCGAATTCAGGCAGGTGAAAGGCCCCTTCAGCCCGCGCACGTCGGGGAAGATGTTTTCTTCCGGCACGAAGACCTCGTCCAGCACGATCTCGCCCGTGATCGAGGCGCGCAGGCCGACCTTGCCGTGGATGGCCGGCGCCGACAGGCCCTTCCAGCCCTTTTCCAGGATGAAGCCGCGGATGTCGCCGGCTTCGTCCTTGGCCCAGACCACGAACACGTCGGCGATCGGACTGTTGGTGATCCAGGTCTTGGCGCCCGTCAGGCTGTAGCCGCCCGGCACTTTCTTCGCCCGCGTGGCCATCGAGCCCGGGTCCGAGCCGTGGTCGGGCTCGGTCAGGCCGAAGCAGCCGATCCATTCGCCCGAGGCCAGCTTCGGCAGGTATTTTTCCTTCTGCGCGGCGGTGCCGAAGGCGTCGATGGGCACCATGACCAGGGAGCTCTGCACGCTCATCATCGAGCGGTAGCCGGAATCCACCCGCTCCACCTCGCGGGCGATCAGCCCGTAGCAGACGTAGTTCATGCCCGCGCCGCCGTACTGCTCGGGAATCGTGGCGCCCAGCAGGCCGAGTTCGCCCATCTCGCGGAAGATCGCCGGATCGGTCTTTTCATGGCGGAAGGCTTCCTGCACACGGGGCAGGAGGCGGTCCTGGGCATAGGCGCGCGCGGCGTCGCGCACCATGCGCTCGGTGTCGGTGAGCTGCTGGTCCAGCAGCAGGGGATCGAGCCATTGGAACTGGGCACGGGATGCGGACATGGGAGTCTCCGGAAAAGAAAAGTTCTGTATGAGTGATATTCACGCATCCTATCGGGATATTTTCCAGGACACAAACGATATAAACTGCGTTATCTGTGACTTTCAATCACTCCGGACATGCGCAAACGACTGCCCAGCACCCAGGCCCTGCAGGCCTTCGAGGCCGCCGCGCGGCACGAGAGCTTCACCCGCGCCGCCCAGGAACTGTCCCTGACCCAGGGCGCGATCTGCCGCCAGGTCGCGGGCCTCGAAGCCCTGGTCGGCGTGCCGCTGTTCCAGCGCGCGCGCCGGGGCGTGCGCCTGACCGACGCGGGCGAACGCTACAGCCGGCTGGTGCGCCGGCAGCTGGACGCGCTCGAACGCGACACCCAGGCGGTCATGGCGCACCAGGGCGGCGGCGTGCTGGAGCTGGCCGTGGTGCCGACCTTCGCCACCCGCTGGCTGCTGCCGCGCCTGGCGGCGCTGCGCGCCGAGCGCCCCGGCCTGCAGGTCAACATGTCCACCCGCACCCATCCCTTCCTGTTCGAGGACACCGAGTTCGACGCCGCCATCTACTCGGGCGACCCGCGCTGGCCCGGCACCCAGGCCCACTTCCTGATGCGCGAGAATCCGGTCCCGGTCTGCAGCCCGAAACTGGCGCGCGGGCCGCTGGACGCGGCCGGCATCGCCGCCCTGCCTCTGCTGCAGCAGAGCACCCGGCCCACCGCCTGGCGCGAATGGTTCGCCTCGGCCGGCATCGCGGCGCCCAACGCCATGGCGGGCATGCGGCTGGAGCTGTTCTCCATGCTGTCCCAGGCGGCCGGCGACGGCCTGGGCGTGGCGCTGATTCCGCCGTTCCTGATCCAGCAGGAGCTGGCCCAGGGTGCCCTGGCCGTGCTCAACCCGCACAGCGGCCCCGGCCAGCGGGCCTTCCACCTGATCGTCCCCGAACGCAAGGCCACCCTGCCCGCCCTGGCGCATTTCCGCGACTGGCTGGTCGGGCGAGCGCGGGACGGGGCGCATGGATGAATGAACGAAAACGATTCATCGGCGGATTCAGAAGACCGCATTCAGACCGAGAATGAAGCGGGTATCCCTGGAATGATCTTCCACATCATCCTTTCGATTGGCCCCCGCGATCGTCCCGGACAGGGAAAGGAACTTGTTCAAGGAGTAGTCCAGGCCGATGCCGTAGTCGAACTTCCCACGCAAATCCGCGGTGTCGAATTCCAGGTAACCCACGCCAGCCTTTAGGTTCAACCGCTCCATGATCGGATGCGTGTAGGTCAGCCGGTAGTACACGTCGTTCTTGTTGACCTCTTCCCGCATGCCGCGATAGACCTTGAACGTCAGCCTCTGATAACCGATGCTCGCGTAGATCTCGCCCGCGTTCCACGCAGCATCCCCGGGATAGATATAGTGGACGTAGCCCACATCGAACAGCCAGTCCTGGGCAAACCCGAGACGGTATCCCGCGTACAGGTCCACCTCCATGCCCGCATTGCCGAACTGGCCGGTGGAGTTCCAGTTGCCGACATACAGGCCATTGTCGAAGGCATAATCCAGCCCGCCCTGGAGGGCTGGCCGGATCGCGTCGTCCTGCCCCTCCTGGTCGACTCCGCGATCCTTGTACAAGGACACAACGCCAAGATTCGCGCTCCATTCGGCAACCGACACCATGGGCCAAGAAAGGGCCAGGCACCCGAGGATGGTCCCGGCATAAACAGAAATCTTCATTTCGTTCATTCCCAGATCAATTTTTCGATGTCCAGCCGCCATCCGGCGGCCGGGTCTTTTTCTTTACGCGCGAAAAACGCATGCCGCTCCGAGGCTCAGCATCCGAGCCTGCCTGCGCACGCAGGCATCACCGCACCGAGTAGATGGCGTCCCCATACGCTGCGCCGCTGCGGCAGTAAGGCCGGTGAGTAAGCATGTAGAAGAGCCCGACGACCAGGACGATCGCCATCGAAAGCAGCACGATGCAGTTGTCGTACCAGGCGGCGCCCGGCGTACGCGGCCATGCGATATTGACGATGGCAGCCACCCCATAGGCCAATGCCAGCACATTCACCAGCAGGCCCCAGCCGCCCAGGGTGAATTCACCGGACGGCTGCCAGCCCTTCAAGCGCGCCCGCAGCGCAGCCAGGACCACCATCTGGAAAGCGATGTAGATTCCGACGGCGGCAAAAGAAATGATCTTCACCAGCGCATCCGTCGAAACCAGGGCGCTCAGGACCACGATTCCGGGGACGATGCCGGCCAGGATCAAGGCGTAGGGCGGCACGTGCCTGGCGTTGGAAAAGCGGGAAAAGATCCCGCTGCCAAAGATCATGTGATCGCGGGCATAGGCGTATACCATGCGGCTCGCCGCCGCCTGCAGGCTCATCGCGCAGGAGAGGAACGAGATCAGCACCACGCCGATGACCAGCCAGCTGCCCACGCCGCCAAACGCATTCTTCAGGAGAATGGGGACGACATCCCCCTGGACGCGGCCTTCGATGACATCCCGATAGTCGACGACGGACAGCAGCAGGGCGAGACAGACGAAGGTGGCGGCGACGCCACCGATATAGATCGTCCGCCGCATGGCCTTCGGGATGCGGCGTCCGGGATTGGGCACTTCCTCGGCGACATCGCCACACGCCTCGAAACCATAATACTGGTACACGCCGATCAGGCTGGCGGCAAGGAAGGCCCCCAGATACGAACCATCGGTGTTCGCGCCGAAAGTATCGAAAATGACCCCGATGCCGTGATGGCGCTCGAAGATCAGGAGATATCCGCCCACGAAAATGGCGCCCAGGATTTCGGCGATGAAGCCGATCATGGCGGCACGGGCCAGAACCTTCGTGCCCATCATGTTGATGATGGTCGCCACCAGGATGACCAGCAGGGCGAACAGGACCGTGTTTTCGGTCGATGGTTCGAAACCGGCCAGTATCGCGGTGTAGGGCGCCGCGCCATACGTCACCCCGCCGATGGTGGCGAACAGGGCCATGATATAGATCCAGCCCGTCATCCACGCCCATTTCCGCCCCCAGAGGCGCCGGGCCCAGGGATAGACCCCGCCGGCCAGCGGATACTGGGACACGATCTCGCCGAAAACCAGGGCCACCAGGAACTGGCCCGCCCCCGCGACCAGCAGGGCCCAGATCATCGGCGGCCCGCCCACGGCCAGCGAAGACGAGAACAGCGAATAGATACCCACCACCGGCGAAAGGTAGGTGAATCCCAGCGCGAAGTTTTCCCAGAGCGTCATCTCCCTGCGGAACTCGGATTTATACCCCAGCCTTGCCAGTTGCTCGGCGTCACTGTCGATGACACCACTCGTGATTTTATGTCCCACCATGTTCTCCTTGAAATTGACGACATCTTTTTGCAAGATGGTTCTTTATGGAATCTCTGAACAAGTCATCACGCCGCATGCATCTGCTTGCCGCTCGACTTGTTCAGAGGCTCCTTATGAAGACAGCAAGAAAGTCGATACCGGAAACGCTCCTCGACGGCCGGTATTCGCACGCGGCCGCACGGATTTCTCACAAAAGGCACGCACCGGATCCTGTTCCGAAGAACGGGATCCCCCGCACCCGGGCGTCGCCCTCCCCGATCACCCCAGATTGATCCAGACCGATTTCGTCTGCATGTGCGCCAGCATCGTGTCGAAACATTTGTCCCGCCCCTGACCGGATTGCTTGTACCCGCCCCACGGCTGGGTCATGTCCCCATGCTCGTAGCAATTGACCCAGACGATGCCCGCCTGGATGTCCCTGGCCATCCGGTGGGCGGTATTGAGATCCCGGGTCCAGATGGAGGATGCGAGGCCGTAGATGCTTCCGTTCGCGATTTCGATGGCCTGCTCCTCCGTCTCGAATGACATGACCGCGCCCACGGGGCCGAAGATCTCCTCGCGTGCGATCTTCATGTCGGGCGTGACATCCTTGAACAGAGTGGGCTGCACATAACTGCCCGCCGACAACCCGTCCGGCCGCCCGCCCCCCAGAACCAGTTCGGCGCCGTCCTCCCTGCCGCTTTCGATGTAGCCGAGCACCCGGGTCTGCTGCTCCCTGGTCACCAGGGGCCCCATCGTGGTTTCGGGGTCCAGAGGATCGCCCGGCTGGAAGCGTCCCGCCTCGCGCAGGAATTTCTCGACGAAATCCGGATAGATGGATTCATGCACCAGCAGCCTGGAACCTGCGCTGCAGACTTCGCCCTGGTTGGTATAGATCCCATTGACGGCATACGTGACCGCCATATCCAGGTCGGCATCCCGCATGAGGATCTGGGGGCTCTTGCCGCCGCACTCGGTGGTCACCCTTTTCATGTTGGACTGGCCGGAATAGATCATCATCAGCTTTCCGACTTCGGTGGAACCGGTGAAGCTGATCTTGTCCACGTCCATATGCAGGGCCAGGTGGCGCCCGATCTCCTCGCCAAAGCCGTTGACGACATTGAAGACGCCTTCCGGAATGCCGGCCTCCGCCAGCAGACGGGCCAGGAGAAGCGCGCTCATCGGGGTCTGCTCGGCCGGCTTCAGGACCACCGAATTCCCCGCCGCAAGAGCGGGCGCCACCTTCCATGCGGCCATCATCAGGGGATAATTCCAGGGCGTCACACAGGCGACGACGCCCAGCGGCTCCCGCACGATCATGTGCAAGGCGGACGGGTCCGTGCTGGTGACCATGCCATCGATCTTGTCGATCGTCTCGCCGAAGTACTGGAACGTCAGTGCCGAGAAAGGCACGTCGCCGCTCACCAGTTCGGTGATCGGCTTGCCCATGTCCAGGCAGTCCAGCACGGCGAACTCGTCGGCATGCTTTTCGATCAGTGCCGCCGCGCGGTAGAGCACCGCCATGCGGTCCCGGGGCGCCATCCGGGACCACACGCCGCTCCTGAAGGCGCGCCTCGCGGCCGACACCGCGCGGTCGATATCTTCCACGCCACCCTGCGCCATTTCGGCCAGGACGCGCCCGGTCGCCGGATTGACGCTCTCGAAGCGCCGGCCCTGTGCCGCATCGACGAATGCCCCATCGATGAACAATCGGGTCTCGGGCCGGATTTCCGCCGCCATGTCGTGCCAGTATTTAAGGGATTTCATGTGCTCTTTCTCCTGTCAGGTCAACAACTTCTGAATGGTTCTCGCGGCATCCACGGACTCGGCTGCCAACGTCTTGATCTCGCGCGCGACCACTGAAAATCCCCTGCCGGCCTGTCCCGCGCGGGCGGCCTCGATCGCGGCATTGATCGCGAGCAGGTTCGTCTGATCCGAAATGTTCTTGATCACGTCGATCACCTGGGAAATCCGGCCATGCTTTTCCTGCACCGAGGAAATGGCCTCGTCGTGCAGGCATGCGGCCCGCTTCTCATCCGATATGTCGCGCACGGCGCCGATGAGATAGCGCAGCTTTCCCCCGGCATCGACGAATCCCTTGCCCCGCTCCCGGTACCAGACGTCGCCGCGCGTCTTGTGGCGCATCCTGTATTCAATGGTGTAGGCATCCGACCAGTCGGCCCTGGCCACATAATCCTGGATGGCCTGGATCAGCCTTTCGTAGTCTTCCGGATTCACGATCCTCTGGTAATCATCCCAACTGTCCGTGAATTCCTCGCGGGTATACCCGATCAGATTCCTGAATTGATCGGACCAGCGCAATTCGTTCTCCGGATGATCGATATCCCCGCCGATGATCGCCAGTTCGTAGCAGCCTTCCGTCAGCGTCTGCCGCATCAATTCCGCCATCGCATTCCTGGCCTGCAGCCGCTCGATTTCCGCCTGCTGGGAAAGCGCGGCATCCCCGAGGCGCCTTATTTCCAGTTCCAGCGCCTCGCGGGACTGGATTTCCCGCCTTGCGCTGGCCCGCAGGCCCTCCACCACCCGAACGAAATCGACGGCCCCCTCCGTTCCCGCGGGCGCCGCCTCCCCGACGGCCGATCCGAACGCCCGGGAGATGCCCTGCCATTGCGCCCGCAGTTTCTTCAACGCGCCGTGCAGCCTGGGATAACACGCCAGGCGATCCAGGCCGCCGTCCGGATCAGGCGCCGGACCCGGGCCCTCATTCATGATGGTTTCGATGGACAGCGCAATCCCGTCGCACAAATCGCGCCTCATGCGATCTCGCAGCATCCTGTCTCCTGTGGTTCATGGATGTCATCGTTCTTATTCCATTACCAAAGAAGCAAGACCCATGCCAACTCAAGATGAAACTCTTAAGTCCATGAAATAAAAGGCCTGGATTTATACTCTTGATTTGAATCAATACGATTCAGCGCGCAAAACCCCCATTCCCGATGGCGTCATGCAACGGTCGCTGCATCCACGCATCAAGAACCGTCGGCATTGCTCTTGCGAACGATCGTCGCGATATCCACGTTCAGCAGTTTCGCCGCTCCCCGCTTGCTGCCCGCCTGGAGGATGGCCGAATCGATGAGTTCCTTTTCGTAGGCGCGAACCGCCTGCCGCAAATCGAAACCCTCGCCGAAAGAAGCCGCGGCGGGCTTCGGGCCGGACGGCGGACAGGGGCACACGTCGAATTCGTCGAGGGGACCATCCAGGTCTATCAGGTGCTCCGGCAGCGAATCGGCGGAAGCCACTTCCTCGCACATCACGGACAGGTATTCGATGATGTTCTGCAATTCCCGGATGTTTCCCGGGAACGAATACGACAGCAGCCGATTCCGGCAGCCCTCGTCCAGGCACAGGGGCACCGGCCGCCGGGCATTGACTTCGCGCAGGAAATGATCGATCAGCAGCGCCAGCAGATTCTTCCGCTGCCGCAGCGGCGGAACGACCAGCGTGATGACGTTGAGGCGGTAATACAGGTCCCGCCTGAACGCCCCGGCCCGGACCGCAGCCCGCAAATCGCAATTGGTCGCGGCGATGACCTGCATCCGCAGGTGCCGGGGCGCCGTGGCCCCCACACGCTGCACCACGCCCTCCTCCAGGACCTGCAGGATCTTGGCCTGGGACTGCAGGGGGATCTCGCCGACCTCGTCGAGAAACAGCGTGCCGCCGTCGGCGGCCTCGATCAGGCCTTTCTTGCCGCGAGTCGACGCGCCCGTGAACGATCCTCTTTCGTACCCGAACATCTCGGATTCGAACAGGGTATCCGGGATCGCGCCGCAGTTGATGTGCACGAAAGGACGGCCTTCCCCCTGGCTGGAAGCCTTGTGCAGATACACCGCGAGCTGCGATTTGCCCACACCCGACTCGCCCAGCAGAAGAAGCCGGCTGCCCAGGGCCATCGCGCGCAACCCTTGCTCCAGCAGGCGCGAGGTATCGGGACAGGTGACGAACGGAATTTCCAGGTCTCCGGCATCGTCCTTCTTGAGACCGGAGATCATGCCCCTGCCAAGCAGCTTCGACGTCTTTTGCGACGTGGACACCCGCCCGGCATTGTTCTGGATGATGATCAGGAAATACCTGCCGTTGTCGTTCGGCGAGCCCAGGACGCGAGTGATCAGCGTGTAGCTGCGGTCGTCCGCATCGAATACCTCCCGGCTGATCCTGAGACCCTGGATGACATCGTCCATCAAGGCGTCGTAGATGATCTGGCTCTGGGACAGCAGGTTGCGCAAGGGCTGCCCCACGGCCATCTTGCGCGAGACCTCGTTCATGCTCTCGGCGGCCGTGTTCATGTAGGCGATCAGGCCGGTATTGTTGACCACGATCAGGCCGTCGGGCATCTGGTCGCACAGGGCCCACAGGCGGTCGTCGGCAAAAAACTGATCCAGATCCTCCGCGCTGACCGCGCTTGGAAACGCGTCTCTCAGGCTGAAAAATTTCATCTCCCCTCCACGCAGGGGATGCCCTGCACAAGTCCATCCGACCGCCGTATTCCCGCTCGCGGCGCGCATCCGCCGCCCGGTCCGCCGATCACGCCGGCGGCGGACCGGTCAGACGGCGGCCGGGCACAGCATCAGTACGAACCGATCCGGTACGTCGTCGCCGATGGGAAAACTCTGGGCGTTGCAAGCGATGCGCGACCCATCGGGCACCCGCACGGTCGTGACCCACCGCTGATGGTTGATGCCATACCACTTCCTGTCATTTGGCAGCGGGGTATTCAGATCCACGATCGACTGGATGTCCTGCCCGAAGAAATCATAGGGAGACCAGCCGAACAGCTTCTGAAAGGCGGCATTCACGGCCAGCAGCCGGCGGCCTCTGTCGATCACCAGGATGGCGTCGGGCATGGCGTCCAGGATGCTGCGCACGTCGGAGGCTTCCCGGGCCAGGCGGGTCCTGGTCCGGCGGTAGCCGGTGACATCCCGTGTGGTGCCCCACATGCGTATCAGGAACCCGTCCAGGATCTTGCAGTGCACGGTGTTTTCCATGTACATGATGGAGCCGTCATGATCCGTATCGATGCTCAGCGCATTCTCGACATGACATCCCGACTTGATGATTTCCATGACGAACGCTTCGTTTTCCTGATTGCGGGGAAAATAATGCGAGACCGGCTGTTCGTTCAGATCCATGCCCTCCGGCAGGTCGTACAGCCGGGCCATGGCTTCATTGCACATGAACCAGCGGCATTCGTTCTCGAAGACCTGCCGCACGATTTCATGCATCCCCCGGCCCAGATCGACCGGCTCGGAGAAATCGATGCACCACATGGCTTCCGAAGCCGCCTGGACCAGTTCCCGATTGATTTCCTCGGAACGGATCAGTTCTTCGAGTTCGGGGCTGGCCTGCACACCCAGGGGAATAGTCGCGCGCAGGCGATACTCCGGTCCGGCGCCCACGTTCTCGATCAGGCCGATCAGCCGGGCGTGGCGCGCCTCTCCCGGAAACCTCAGGCCCAGCACCCGATAGGCGGAACGCATGCCCGCGGCGCGATTCCGCATGAACTCCCGGATGTCGAAGGCCGAGCGCACATCCAGGACGTCGATCGCCCGGCAGGGCACCCCGTCGCCGAGCAGGCCGGCCGCCGTCCGGTTCATGGCAACGATTTCCAGATCGGCATCGATCTCCAGCACCAGGACGGATGCGTCCATCGCAGGCGCCGCCGGCCTTCCGGATGCAGCCGACGCCGAACGGGACTGAAGCCGGGGTTTGCGCCCGGTCGCGGGATCACGCAGCATCAGGACAGTTTCTCCATGGCGTCGGCGAAATCGAACACGTCCATGACCGCCCCGTACGTAGCAAAGTTGAAAATCGGAGCGTTGGGATCGGTATTGACGGCGATGATCGTCTCGACATGCTTCATGCCGTGCAGATGCTGCACGGCCCCGGAAATCCCCAAGGCGACATACAGCTTGCAGCTCGCGGCCACCTTCCCGGTCAGACCGACCTGATGCGCCTTGTGCAGCCAGCCCGAATCGGCCACCGGCCGCGAACAACCCAGCGTCGCCCCCAGTCTTTCAGCCAGCGCCTGGAACCGCGGGATATTTTTCTCATCCTGAACGCCGCGGCCGACCGACAGAATGAACTCGGCCTTGCCGATGTCCACGCCCGCGGCCGGCGCCTCGACGAAATCCAGATGCCGGGTCCGGCGCCCGGCCACGGGCGCCAGATCGATCTCGGCCTCGCGGATTGCGGCGGCGCCCTCGCCGAACGGCGCCTTGAAGGTGGCGCCCCGCACCGTCATGACCACCAGGGGCTTGCCGGGAAACTCGAGCTCGATGTTCACCTTGCCCGCGTATCCGCTGCGCGTGGCACGCAGCCTGCCCTCTTCAAGACCGATCCCGAAGACATCCGCGGCGAACCCGCTGCCCAGCCGCGCGGCAATGCCCGCGGCGATGCCCAGGCCGCTGGCCGAATGGCCGATCAGGACCAGCCGGGGCCGCTCCGCCTCGATGATCGAACACAATGCCTGTTCAGCGGTCGCCGCATCGAAGTGCTCATCGCCCGCCGCGGCCAGCACGACGGAGTCGACGCCCGGCAGATTCATCCGCGCCCCGAACGATGCGGCGTCCCGGCCGACGATGGCCACGCTCACGGGACCGCCGATGGCGTCCTTGACCGACAGGGCCGCGCCGACGAGCTCGCCGCTGACATCCGACAACACGCCGCGCGTATGCTCGGCAACGACAAGTATTCCGCTCATGCCTTGGCCCCCATCTTTTCCTGAATGATCCTGATCACCCGGGAAGCGACTTCCTCGGCGCTTCCTTCGAGCATTTCGGCGCGATTCGCCTCGGGCACCACCAGCCGGTGAACCAGCGCGGCGCCCTGGCCCACGGCGTCGGCCCCCACATCGATATTTAATATTGGCTTGGCCTTGGCCAGTTTGATCATGCGCATGGTTGCGTACCGGGGGGTATTGGCCCCGGTCTGCATCGTGACCAGGGCGGGCACGGGCAATCCGACCCGATGCCCCACGCCCCCTTCGAGTTCCCGCGTGACGACCATCTCCGCGCCGCCGTCCCATTCCGCCTTGACGACGAGCGCCGCCGAAGGCATGTCCAGCAGCCTGGCCAGCGCGATGCCCGTCGAGCCCTGTGCGAGATCCCCGGACTGGGCCCCGGCGATGACGAGATCGGGCGTCTCGGCCATGACGAAGCCGGCAAGCACCCGGGCAATCGTGATCGGATCGGCACCCGCCAGCGCCTCACCCCAGATCCGGACGCCCCGGTGCGCGCCCTTGCCCAGCGCCTTGCGCAGGCCATCCTCCGCCTCTTCCGCCCCCACGGACACCACGACGACCTCTCCGCCGCCCAGTTGCTCGGTGAACAGCAGCGCCTGCTCGAGCGCCGTGTCGTCCCATTCGTTGAGCAGGTACTCGAAAGATTCGGGCGTGATCGTCCTGCCATCGCCGGAGAACCGGAAATCATCGCTCAGCTTGCCGATCTGCTTGATGGGCACGACGATGCGCAATCCCTCCTTGGCGGGCGCCTGGTAGCCGGGCAGGGCGACCGGCTCGACGGGCGCGACGCGCCACGGCGCCGCCTCCGGGGGAGACGCCTCATGCGCCGCGGGGGCCGCCATGGCCGCCCCTTCCCCCGCCGCGATGCTTTCCGCACGAGGTGCGGCCAGCAGCCCCGCGGCATGCTGCTCGAGCCATGCATCCAGGCGGTGCTGCACCGATACCATCACCCGGTCCGCCATCGAATCGGCGATTTTTTCCATCAGGACGGGCAGGTCCCGCAAGTCGAACTCCTCCAGATCGATGGCTCTGGCAACCAGTTCCGCAATGTCTTCCACGACGAGCATCTCCTCCAATCCAGCCGTTTTACGTGCATCCTCGAACATCGTCAGGTCTTTCGGGCAGCAGGTCGCAAAAACCTGGATGCCCAGCTCCGCCGCTTCCCGCATGCGCAGCTCCGACGGCTTGGCGGCGCCCGGCTGATCGGGAATCCAGAACCTTCCGCCGCCGGCGCCGCAGCAGAACGAGTTGTCGCCATGGCGCGGCATTTCCACCAATTCGCACCCGATCAGGCCAAGCAGCCGGCGCGGCGCCTCGTAGACCTTGTTCAGGCGGCCCAGATGGCAAGGGTCGTGATAGGTCACGCGCAACCCGAGCGGCCGTACCGCCTTCAGGGCGCCGGATTCGAACAGTTCGCACAGCACTTCCGTGTAGTGCAGGACCGGCGCCATCCTGCCGAACTCCGGATATTCGTTGCGCAGGGTGTTGTAGCCATGCGGGTCCGTCGTGAAGATCCGCTGGAAAGGCCTGGCCCTGGCCATCTGGTCCAGGTTGTGCTCGACCAGGGACTCGAACAGGCCTTCCTCGCCGACCCGGCGCACATCGTTGCCCGCCGTTCTCTCGCCGTCGTACAGCAGGCCGAAGTCGAAGCCGGCCGCCTTGAGCAGGCGCGCCACCGTGCGGCTGACGCGCTGATTGCGCGGGTCGAACGACGCCTGGTCGCCGACGAACCACAGGGAATCCGCCGGCTCCTTGCGGATGTCCTTGACATGGAATTCCAGTTCCGCCGTCCAGGCTCCCCGCTTGCGGGCGGGCTCCCCGAAGCTGTTTCCGCAGACGCCGATCGTATTGAGGACATTGCGCAGCAAGGGGTCCAACTGATCGTTTTCCACCAGCCGGCGGCGCATCTGCAGGATCTTCACCGGATGCTCGACGCCCACCGGGCATATTTCCAGGCAGGCGCCGCACATGCGGCAGGCCCACAGCGTGTCGGGATGGATCACACCCCCTTCCAGCAGGCCCTTTTCCTGCGTGCAGGACTGGGCGCGGTCATTGTGCAGACGCAGGTCCAGGATGAAATCCCTGGGGCTGAGCGGATATCCCGCCGTCCGGGCGGGACAGGCCTCATGGCAGCGGCCGCACTTGGTGCAGGCGTCCAGATCGAGCATGTCCTTCCAGGAAAACTCGGCGATGTCGCCCACCCCGACCGCCGCCGCCCCGGGATCGACCTTCGGCAGGCGGCGCAGCGCCAGGGGATCGCGCGAAGCCAGCGAACCCAGGGCGGCGATCATGTGCTTGGCCTTGTACCAGGGGATCGTGGCGACGAACGCCAGCGCGGCCACGCCGTGCACCCACCAGTTGACGGCCCGCAGGCGCGACAGGGCGCCGGCATCGAGGCCCAGCGCCCGCAGCGACCCGCCGATCGCCCGGCCCACCGGCTCCCATGCAGCCCACGAGGGGCTCTCCATCGCATGGCGCACGCCTTCCTGCAGGAAGCCCGTCAGCACGATGACCAGCAGCGCGCTCAGAAAGATCCAGTCCTCGATCCGCCACGCGGCGGCGGCTTTCCTGAGCGTGTCCTCGCCGGCATAGCTGCGCAGATAATTCAGCTTGGGCAGGCCGAACCGGGCGCGCCGCACCATCATCATGGCCAGCCCGGTGGCGACCGCCACGCCCGCCAGGTCCAGGACCAGGCTGAAGACCAGGAAAAACCCGCCCTTCCAGAACGACACGCCGAACAGAGGCCGGACGATGTCGTAGTCCAGCGTGATGACGGACGTGCCGATGAACAGCAGCACGAAGCCGAAGAATATGCCCGCGTGCGCCATGCCCGCATACCGGTCGCGCCGGCGGACCGTGCGATGGGTCAGCATGTCCGCGACCATGCGCCGGACGCCTCGCCACAGATCGAGCGGTACGGGCGAAGCCCTGCCGCGCGCATATTTCAGGATGCTCCTTGCCACCCCCAGGACCGCCGCACCCATGGCGGCGATCCCGATGAGGTAGAAAAAGAACAGCCCGGACGACGGCAGCGCCCAAAAAAGCTCCCTGGTTTCCATTGCTCTCTTTCCGAATGATGGAGGTCGCCGGGTCCGTCACGGGACGGACCCGGGGGTGCGGCCCTCAGGCGGCCGGACTCAATCGACCTCGACCTTGGGCCGCGGATCTCCCAGCTTCGGGAAGGTGTCGTGTCCCCACACCTGGCGCTCGCGAATCCACGGCAGCGGATATTCCGGATGCGGGCCATCGAACTCGCGCGCCAGGCGGTGGCCTTCGAACATCGCCTGGAGCGCCTGCATCGGCGCCTTGCAGTCGCCGATCCGGTAGACGGCTTCGATGCCGTTGGGCGCCCACTCGGCCTTGCGCTGCTTCAGTTCGCGATACAGCGCGTCCTCCGAGATGCGGGACGTGAGCAGGATGACCGAATCCGCCTCGACCTCCATCGTTCCGGGATTCAGGCGGCGCGGCACCGCGCCCGTGGTGGGGCCGGCGAGGTCGGGGCCATGGCGGTACATGTAGCCGAGCGTCACCTTGCCGGGCTCGATCCTGTCGATCCAATGATTGCGGATCGTGGGGATGCCTTTCTCATTGAGCATCCGCTTGTTGTTCTGAACCTCCAGGGTGAACTGCCCGTAGTCGGCGATTTCCGAAAGGTTCGTGACATAGGTGACCTGCATCCCGAGATCCGCCATCATTTCGGTCAGCGTGATGCCCAGGAAATGGCCCTCGGCATCCATCACCAGGACCCGCTTGCCCACCAGCGGCTTGCCCGCCACGATCTGTTCCGGCGTGAAGACATGCGGCAGCGAAGTGTCGGCACCCGGGATCGGCCGATGGCCCTCCGGCCCCACCCCATCCGTGCGCCAATGGGAACCGGTCGCGACGACCACCCGGTCCGCGCCGTATTCCAGGATATCCTGGGCCGACATCTTGCCGACGCCCAGATGGATCTCCACGTTCTTCATCTTGCGCAGCTGGATTTCCCGATAGGTGATGACGCGGCTCCACTCGTTCAGGCGAGGCAGCTTGCTGACCCAGCGCCAGTGTCCGCCCAGCTCGGCCTCGGCCTCGCGCAGATGCACCGTATAGCCGCGCTCGCCCAGGACACGCGCGCATTCCAGGCCGGCCGGCCCGGCGCCGACGACGAGCACGGAACAGGGATCCCGCGCCGGCTCGAATTTCTCCGGGTGCCAGCCGCGCCGGTATTCCTCCATCGCCGTCTGGTTCTGCGTGCATTGCAGCTGCCCGACCTGATTGAACTTCGAGACGCACATGTTGCAGCCGATGCATTCCCGGATATCTTCCAGCCGGCCCTCGGAGATCTTGTTGGGCAGGAACGGGTCGGCGATCGAGGGACGCGCGGCGCCGATGATGTCGGCCACGCCGCCGCGGATGATGGCGACCATGTCGTCGGGGCTGGTGAACCGGCCGTTGGCGACCACCGGCACGCCCTCCACCACGCTCTTGGCGTCCTTGACGAAGGGCGTCATCCAGCCCGATTTGCGATAGCGCGATACGCCGGCGTCCTCTCCCCATTCCTCGTAATCACCGATCTTGACCGACCAGAGATCGCAGACTCCCTCGCGGTGCATGAGCTCCATGAAGCGGACCCCGTCCTCCTTGGCCTCGATCCCGCCGTCCGGACCATGCAGGGTATCGACCTCGAAACGGGTCGTGATGGCGCAGGAGTGCCCCAGTTCCCTCTTGAGCGCCGTCATGAGCTCGATGTAGAAGCGCGCCCGGTTTTCCAGGGAGCCGCCGTATTTGTCGGTGCGGTGGTTGTAGCGGGGTTCCAGGAACTGGATCGGCACGGTGCTGTCGCCGCCCGACACCTCCAGCAGATCGAAACCCGCCTGCTCCGCGCGTTTCGCGGCCAGCACGTACATATTGATGACGGCCTTGATGTCGTCATGATCCATCTCGCTGCCATACACCGTGCGGGACGGAAACATATTGGACACCAGGCCGGTGGGCGCGCGCCCGACTTCCCGCGATTCGAGGCAGGGCGCATGGATCCCGCTGTACCAGAGCTGCACGCCCACCAGGCTGTCGTGCCGATGCGCCATATCGCACATGTAGCGCAGATTGATCACGTCGCCCTCGTCCCACAATCTGGCGGACGTATAGGGATATTCGTCGGCTTCCGGGTGGATCGAACAGTATTCGGTGAATACGACCCCCCAGCCGCCCTCGGCCTTCATGGCGCGGAAATGCGCCTGGGTCCCCGGACGCTCCGAGCCCGGCCCCGCGCAGTGCGAAGTCTGGAAGAACCGGTTGCGCGAGACCTTGGGGCCGATCTGGATGGGGTCGAAGAGAATGTCGTATTTGGGATCGCGAGCCATGAATTGTCTCCAATGTACTGGTTGGGAAAACGGCCCTGCATCCTGCGGCGCCCGCTCTCAAAATGATCGCAGGCGCCGCCGATGGTCGGATGCACGGCAAGGAACGAGGACGATTCCTTTCACGATCATTCAAAGCAAAACCCATGCCAACATCGGAAATATTTTTTCGGCTGGAAGATCCGGAAAACATCAGGGTTTCAAACCTGGAAATTGCTGCATATTTGCGTGCATGCGCCGCCTGGCGATGCAGTAAATCATCGGCATTCAACAAGCTCTCCCTGGAGCGAATTGACCTGCATCAAAACCGCTCTTCGATCATCGGGCCTCGCGGCAATCGCCCATCGCGCCCAGTCTTTTTCAATCGGCGGATTTTTCATGACGAATCAAAAAGAGCGCGAGAAAAATACCCGGCGCAGAATAACCCCCCGCGTCGAACGAAAAACGCACGGCCCCGGAAACAGCCCACGCCCGCCTGCAAAGGGGCGCATGCCGTTTTCGGGGCCGCGGCGGACGGATGGCTCCGTCCGGAAGCATGGAAGCCAGGCCGGGCGCGCGTTCAAAGCATCCGCGCCGCCTCCTCCAGCGACTGCGCGAAACGGTCCGCCAGCGTCTCGACCTGCGCCTCGGTGATGATGAGCGGCGGGCAGAAGGCCAGGCTGTCCTGGATGCCGCGCAGGATCAGGCCGTTGTCCTGGGCGCGGCGCACGACCTGCGCACCCGCCCGGCCCGGCGGATCGAACGGCGCACGGCCCGCCTTGTCGGCCACCAGCTCCACCGCCGCGATCAGCCCCACGCCGCGCACCTCGCCCACCAGCGGATGATCCCCCAGCTCCCCCAGCCGGCGCTGCAGCACGGCGCCGGCCGCGGCGGCATTGGCCACCAGGCCGCGCTCCTCGATCACGCGGATGTTCTCCAGCGCCACGGCGGCCGCCACCGGATGGCCGCTGGCCGTGTAGCCGTGGCCGAAGGTGCCCAGCTCGCCGCTGTGGCGCGCCAGCACCGAGGCCACGCGCTCGTTCATCAGCACCGCCGCCAGGGGCAGGTACGAGGAGGTGAGCTGCTTGGACAGGGTCATGAAATCCGGCTCGATGCCGTATAGCTCCGAGGCGAACATCTTCCCCGTGCGGCCGAAGCCGGTGATGACCTCGTCGGCGATCACCAGCACGTCGTACTTGCGGCACACCGCCTGCATCTTCGGCCAGTAGGTCGCGGGCGGCACGACCACGCCGCCCGCGCCCATCACCGGCTCGCCGATGAAGGCCGCCACGGTGTCCGGCCCCTCTTCCAGGATCAGGGCCTCCAGTTCGGCGGCCAGGCGGTCGGCGAATGCGGTCTCGGTCTCGCCCGGCAGGCCCTCGCGGTACCAGTGCGGGCAGCGCGCGTGGCGGATCTGCGGCAGCGGCAGGTCGAAGCTGCGGTGGTTGCCTTCCAGGCCGGTGAGGCTGGCCGAGGCCACCGTCACCCCGTGATAGCCGCGCTTGCGGGCGATGATCTTCTTCTTGGCCGGGCGGCCCAGGGCGTTGTTGTAGTACCAGACCATCTTGACGATGGTGTCGTTGGCCTCGGAGCCCGAATTGGTGAAGAAGGCCTGGGCCATGCGCCCGCCGGTCAGGCCGATCAGCTTCTCGGCCAGCTCGATCGAGGGCACGTTCGATTTCTGGCTGAAGGTGTGATAGAAGGGCAGGCACTCCATCTGGCGGCGCGCGGCCTCGGCCAGCCGCGGCTCGCTGAAGCCGACCGCCACGCTCCACAGTCCCGACATGCCCTCGATGTATTCCTTGCCCTCGGTGTCGTACACGTGGATCCCGTTGCCCCGGGCCATGATGCAGGGGCCTTCCTCGCGCAGCCGCGGCGCGTTGGTGTAGGAATGGAATTGATAGGCCACGTCGTTGCGGGCCAGGGTCTCGTTCGTCGTCATGTCAGGGTTTCCTTCAAGTTCCGTCCGTGGAAATAATCAATCGATCGGGCAATGCGGGTGATGCGGGGGTGAAGCGGGTGATGCGGGTGATGCGGCCCGCGCGGGCCTGTGCGGACCCGTGCGGGCAATATGGCAAACCGGGCGGCGCGCCCCCCGCGGGGCGTCAGACGTAGCGGCGGATGACGCGCGCCAGGGCGTCGAAGGCCGGCCGGATCTCCTCGGGCGTGGCGCCGGCGTAGCCCAGCAGCAGGCCGGGCCGGGCATGCGTCCGATCCATGTAGTAGGTGCTCAAGGCGCGCGTGACCACGCCCTGCTGCAGGGCGTCGCGCTCGACCAGGACGTCGTCCACGCCTTCGGGCAGGGCCAGCACCAGGTGCAGGCCGGCGGCGTCGCCGACGATCTCCAGCGTGTCGCCGAAATGGCGGCGGATCCCGTCGATCAGGCAGGCGCGCCGTTCGGCATAGCGGCGGCGCACGCGGCGGATGTGCGAGCTCAGGTGGTCCTCGCGGATGAATTCGGCGAGCACCGAGTGCAGCATCATGTTGCCCTCGCGGTAGAGTTCCGCCACCGCGTTGGCGAAGGCGCCCGACAGCGCCTCGGGCACCACCAGGAAGCCCACGCGCAGGCCCGGGCACAGGGTCTTGCTGAAACTGCCGGCGTACAGCACGCGCCCGTCCTCGTCCATGCCCTGCAGGGACGGCAGCGGGCGGCTGCCGTAGCGGAATTCGCTGTCGTAGTCGTCTTCCAGGATCCAGCACGAGACCTGGCGCGCGTAGTCCAGCAGCATGCGCCGGCGCGCCAGGCTCATCACCATCCCCAGCGGATACTGGTGCGAAGGCGCCACGACGATGAGGCGCGGCGGCTGAGCGCGCTCGGCCTCGCCGGGCCACAGGCCCTCGTCGTCGACCCGGATCGGCACGAGCTTCAGCCCCGCCGACGCCAGCAGGTTGCGCACGCCCCAGTAGGCCGGCTCTTCGATCCAGACGGTGTCGCCCGGATCGCACAGCAGCCGGACGGTGACGTCGATGGCCTGGTGGATGCCGGTGGTCATGACGACCTGCGCGGCCGTGCTGCGCACGGACCGCACGCTGCCGAGGTAGTCGGACAGCGCCTGGCGCAAGGGCCCGTAGCCGCCCGCCGGCGCGTAGCGCATCAGGTCCCAGGGACCTTCGCGCCACTGGCGGTTCTGGATGCGCGCCCAGGTCTTGAGCGGAAATTCGCGCACGTCCGGGATGCCGGGCATGAAGGCGCCCGACTGGCGGTTGGAAAAGCCCAGGTGCGCCAGCAGCCGGCTGCCGCGGCGCGACAGGTGCGCGTCGCGGCCCGCGCCGTGCGGCGCCTGCTCTTCGCGGGCGTCTTCGGGGGCCACGGGCGCTTCGACCAGGTCCTGGCTGATGTCCTGGACGAAGGTGCCGCGCCCCACGCCGGCGTGGACGTAGCCTTCTTCGGTCAACTGGTCGTAGACCTGGAGCACGGTGTTGCGCGCGATGCGCAGGTCGGCCGCCAGGTCGCGCGTGGACGGCAGCCGCGCGCCAGCCGCCATGCGGCCTTCGAGAATGGCCCTACTGATCAACGCATAGAGCCGCTGATAGGCAGGACTATCGCCCGCAGGATCAAAGTGCTGCTGCAGCCATTCCGAAAGAACAAAGGATTCCAAATTGGCTCCATTAATATAATTTAAAATGGTTTAAATACAGAACCATATGGACAGTATAGGTGAAACCGATCCGCAGGGGAATAGCCCGGACAGGTCTTCGCATGGCTGTTCCTTCAGCGGCAACCCGTCCTTCCTCCGGCGCCAATTTTCTCCAGGACCAAATCTTTAACCTAGGAGGTACCGAGCCGCACGCGGCGGAAACGAATCGTGCGGCTGCTCATACCAAGAACTCTCCTGGAGACATGCATGACCCAGCAACTCGACCCCATCACCCTGGCCGTCGTCCGGGGCGCGCTCGAAACCACACAGCGCGAAATGACGATGACGCTGGAGAAAACCGCCCGCTCCAGCGTCTTCAACGTGGCCCACGACTACAGCAACGCCCTCTTCAACCACCGGCCTGAAATGATCCTGCAGGGCCAGGACATCCCCATCCACCTGGGCGGCCTGATCCCCGCCATGAAGGCCGTGGCCGCGTACTTCGGCGACGACATCCACGAAGGCGACATCATCTACCACAACGATCCGGCCTACATGGGCAGCCATATCCTCGACTGCTGCATGTACAAACCCGTCTTCCACGAGGGCCAACTGGTCTTCTGGGCGGTCTGCAAGGGCCACGTGACGGACATCGGCGGCCCCGTGCCGGCCGGCTACAACCCGGACGCCAGGGAAATCTTCGCCGAGGGACTGCGCATCCCGCCCGTGAAGCTCTGGGAAAAGGGCAGGCCCAGGGAAGACGTCATCAACTTCATGCTCACCAACATGCGCTCACGGCGCGACCAGGAAGGCGACCTGAGGGCCCAACTGGGCGCGGTGAACGTAGGCGCGCGCAACCTGAGCGCATTGCTGAGGAAGTACGGTGCCGAGACCGTGCAGGCCTGTATCGACGAGCTGCTCGACATGGCCGACCGCCACATGCGCGACATCATCCGTTCGGTGCCGGACGGCAGCTACCGGGCCGAGGCGGTGCTCGAAGACGCCGGCCACGGCTACGGCGATCTGACCATCGGCGCCCAGGTCGACATCCGGGGCGATACCTGCAGCATCCGCATCTCCAGCCCGCCCCAGATTCCCTATTTCATCAACTCCTACGCCGGCAACTCGATCTCCGGCGTCTACCTGGGACTGATGATGTTCGCCCAGCTGGATCCGCCCTACAACGAGGGTCTGTATCGCTGCATCCACGTGGACCTGGGCCCCGAAGGCACGCTATGCAACGCCGCCGAGCCAGCGCCACACGTCAACAGCACCACGACCCCCATGGAAACCCTGGCCGATGCCGTGCGCCTCGCCCTGGAGCAGGCGGACCCGTCGCGCGCCGTGGGGTCCTGGGGCCATTCGAGCGGCCTGAACATCGCCGGCATCGATACGCGCAACCAGGAAGAATACGTGACCATGGTGCTCGCCTCGCTCATTTCGGGCGCGGGCGCCACCGCGTACATGGATGGCTGGAATGCCTGCGGCCCGCAATGCTGCTTCGGCGCCCTGTATTCCGGCGACATTGAAATGCTGGAACATTCCTACCCGATCCTGATCCACCGCTACGGCCTGATTCCCGACAGCGGCGGCGCCGGCAAACACCGCGGCGGCTGCGGCACGGTCTGGGAAGTCGAACCCCTGGACCACACCATGACGGCGGTGAGCTTCGGCGAAGGCCGCTTCCAGCCCGCCCTGGGCGCGCGCGGTGCGGTCAATGCCCGACCTGGACTGAAGGTGGGCCGCATCGAGATCCGCGAGGGTGCCGGACGGGTGCGCACCGTGAAGGAGAACGCGATCTTCACCCTGAAGGAAGGCCAGCGGATCGCCAGCTACAACCCCGGCGGCGGCGGCTGGGGGCCGGCGCGGGAGCGCGATCCCGCCGCCGTGCTGCGCGACGTGCGCAACGGCCTGGTGTCGATCGAAGCCGCGCGCGACGAATACGGCGTGGTCATCGACCCCGACACCCTGGAACTGGACGGCAAACGCACCCGGGACCTGCGCGCGAACACCCCGCAATCCGATGCGCTCGTTGCCTGAGCCGCCCCAGCCCGACACAACACAGAGGAAGACATCATGACGACTTATCGACTGGGCGTGGATGCCGGCGGCACCTTCACGGACTTCATCCTGGCGGACCAGACCGGCAACGTGCGACTGTTCAAGGCACTGTCCACTCCCGAGGACGGCACGCACGCGATCTCGGACGGCCTGGGCCAGATCTCGGAGGCGCTGGGCCAGCCGGTCTCCGCCATCCTGGCGAACACGGAACTGTGCGTGCACGGCACGACGGTGGCCCTGAACGCGCTCATCCAGCACAAGGGTGTGAAAACCGGCCTGATCTGCACCGCGGGCCACGAAGATTCCATTGAAATCCGCCTGGGCCACAAGGAAGAAGGCCACCGCTACGACGGCCAGTATCCTCCGGCGAAGATGCTGGTCGAACGCCACCTGCGCCGCCCCATCCGCGAACGCACCCTGAGCGACGGATCGGTGCGCGAGCCGCTGAACGAGGACGACGTGCGCGCGGCCTGCGAATTCTTCTGCCGGGAAGGCGTGGAGGCGGTCGCCATTTCCTTCCTGTGGTCGGTGCTGAACGACGGCAACGAGCGCCGCGCGGCGGAAATCGTGCGTGAAATGCTGCCCGACGTCTACGTGTCGGTCGGCACCGAGGTCTACCCGCAGATGCGTGAATACACACGGACCTCCACTGCCGTCACCAATGCCTACCTGGGACCGGTCCTGCGCCGCTACGTGACGCGCATCGACCAGTATTTCCGGGACCAGGGCGCCGTGACACCCGTGCGCTACTACCAGTCCAACGGCGGCATGGCCTCGCTCGAAGTCATGGCCTCGCGCGCGGTCAACGCCATCAACTCCGGTCCCGCCTCGGCGCCCCAGGCGGCCATGCACATCGGCAAGCCCTTCGGCCATGAGAACCTGATCACCGTCGACATGGGCGGCACGTCGTTCGACATGACGCTCACGCACGGCGGCGTCACCAACGTCAGCAAGGACATCGATTTCCTGCGCTATCGCATCGGCACCCCCATGGTGCAGGTGGAGACGCTGGGCGCGGGCGGCGGCTCTCTTGCCTGGATCGATGCCATGGGCGTGCTCAACGTCGGTCCCGGCAGCGCCGGCGCGAATCCCGGGCCGGCAGCCTATGGCCGCGGAGGCACCGAGCCCACCGTCACCGACTCGAACGTGGTGCTGGGCTATCTGAATCCGGAATACCTCCTGGGCGGGCGGCTGAAGATCGATCGCCAGGCCGCCTACGACGCGATCGACAGGGTCATCGCCCGGCCGCTGGGCATCTCGCCGGAAAAAGCCGCCTATGGCATCCACAGCATCGTCAACCACAACATGGTGAGCGGCATCCGCCGGGTGACCATCGAACGCGGCCATGATCCGCGCGACTTCGTGCTGGTGGGCGCGGGCGGCGCCACCAGCCTGCAATCACCGCGCTCGCGCGCGAAATCGGCATCCGCACGGTGCTGATCCCCAAGCTCGCCTCGGGCCTGTGCGCCTTCGGCCAGATCCTGTCGGACATCAAGTACAACCTCATGGCGGCCTGCCCGATGCGCCTGGACGGCCATGCCTCGCTGGACCGCATCGAACGGAGATTCCAGGAGCTGCGTGACCAGGCCCTGACCCTGCTGGAAAAAGAGGAAGGCATCCACCGCGACCGCGTGTCCTTCAGCCGCGGCATCGACATGCGCTACGTCGGCCAGATCCATGAATGCTCGGTCAGCATCGGCTCCCTGCCCGTGAACGCCGACACGATCGGCGAAATCCGCCGCGCCTTCGACGCCATGCACGAGCAGCTCTTCACGTACTCGGAGCCCGAGAGCGAAGTCGAGATCGTCAACATCGAGAGCATCGCGCTTCTGCGCAGCGATCATGCCGTGCGGCAGAAGATCCCGCCGGGAGGCCGGGTGGCCGACGCGCTGCTCACGCGCCGTCCGATGATCTTCAGCGCGGACGGCTCGGCCATCGACGCGCCGGTCTACGACGGCGCCAAGCTGGGCGAGAACGACGAACTGGCCGGCCCGGCCGTCATCGAAGAGGTCACCACCACCATCGTCGTCGACCCCGACTGGCACATCCGCCTGGATGCGAGCGGCACCTACATCCTGCGCGACCAACGAACGCCATGAACGCGCGCCATTGAAACAGACCTTCCGCACACCACAAGACCAGCGGAACAGGAGGAGACAAAATGACAACGCAAGCGCAAGGCGGGGCGCAGGCCGCCGCCGAGGAAATCGCCGGGGCGATCCCGGCCCGCGCCCGCATGGGCAAGCTGGGATTGACCATGGCCTGGTGGGGCGTGTGCAGCGCCATGTTCTACCTCGTCGTGGCCGCATCGCTGGCACACCAGTTCGGCACCCTGAACGCCATCATCGGCATGGCGCTCTCGGTGCTGACCTATGGCGTGATCAACGGCATCATGGCGCGCTACGCCATCCGCACCGGACTGTCGGTCGCGCTCTTTTCCCGGGTGCTCTTCGGAGACTTCGGGGCCTCGCTCGCCACCCTGATCTTCTTCGCCACCGCGCTGTACTACGGCGTGTTCGAGAGTTCGGTGATGGCCGTGGCCCTGCAGGCCTACTTTCCGTCCGTGCCCCTGAACCTGGCCTACCTGATCGTCATCGTCTACGGCATCGTCCTCGTCTTCGGCAGCATCCAGACCTGGCTCGACAAGCTGAACGGCGTCCTGCTGCCGATCTACCTGGCCGGACTGGCGGTCGCCGTGCTGCTCACGATCACGAGCCGCGGCTACAGCAACGACTGGCTGTTCCTGCAGCCCGGGGGAGGGCCGGTCGAACGCGGCTGGTGGCACTGCTACACCTATTACATGGGTGTCTGGATCCTGATGATGTACACGTTCGACTACGCGCGCTATGGCCGCAAGGAGGACGAGTCCTACCATGCCCGCTTCAACTTCGGCATTCCCTTTTACCTGGTCACCTTCCTGCTGAGCGGCCTGGCCGGCATCTTTCTGGCGTCCGCGCTCGGCACCACGGGCGAAGCGGGCGTGGTGATCAGTCTGGTGCAGCTCATGGGTTTCGGCGGCCTGGTATTCGCCTGGGTGACGCAGACACGGATCAATACCGCCAATTTCCACCTGGCCACCACCAACATGCATGCCTTCTTCGAGCGTCTGCTGCGCCTGCGGCTGCCGCACTGGACATGGGCGATCCTGGTGGGCGCGCTCGCCTACGTGATCATGCTGGCGGACGTGTTCAGCTACATCCTGCAGGCCCTGGCCTACCAGGGGGTCTTCGTGGTCGCGTGGGTGGGCGTCGCCCTGGTGCATATCCTGCTGCACCCGGCCGGCACCGATGCCGCGCGGGCGCTCACGGCCGGCGCCGCGGCGCATCGGACGTTCAACCCGCACGGCCTGCTGGCCTGGTTCACGGGCACGGCCAGCGGCCTGCTCCTGATGCACGATGCCGGCATGGCCTCGTTCTCGGCTCCCGCCACCTTCATCGTCTCCTCGATCGTGTACGCGGCCGCTGCGCGCCGTGGTTCCGGATTGCGCCAGGCAGGCCTAGAATGAAGCGGGCGACGAATCCGACAGATCCCGGAGGGACGAGCATGTACAGCCGATACTCCACTCGCGACATTGCCGACCAGGACAAGTCCCGCTACTGGGAGGCCGCGGTCAACGATGCCTACTTCGATCTGAAGCTCACCTTCCAGGAAACCCGCACGTTCGATGCCACACTGGATTTCTGGGAAATCGGCCGCCTGTCCCTTTCGCGCCTGTATTCCCAGGCGCTGCAATATCAGCGCCTGGGCCAGCATTGCACCAATGAAAGCGACAGTTTCCTGGTCAATGTGCCCGAACTCAGCGAAATCCACTTCGAGCAGATGGGACGCAGCACCTGGTGCGCACCAGGCGGCTTCATCCTGGAAGACAGCCGCGAACCCTTCCTCTTCCAGCATCCCAAGGCAAACGCCATGTGGGTGCTGAAGATCCCTGGCGACCTGCTGCGCTCGCGGCTGCGCAATCCACGCGCCTATTGCGCCACATTGTTCGATGCCCGCGATGGCGCGGGCTCTTTGTTCGTCAACTATCTCAAGCTGCTCATCGAGCACCGCCAGGATCTGCCCGAAACGACACAGGCGCTGATGGGAATGCACACGGTCGATCTGCTCGCCGCCACGCTCGAACGCAACCCCAAGGTCCTGCATTCGGAAGACTCGGCGGTCCGCAACGCGCACCTCAAGCGGGTGGAAACCTATATCCGCACACACCTCGACAACCCCAACCTGAAGCCCGACCTGATCGCCCAGGCCTGTCATCTGTCCACTCGCTACCTGCACATGCTGTGCCGCGAAACAGGTTGCAGCGTGTCGGATTGGGTCCGTGAATTGCGCCTGCAGGAAGCCCATGCGCAACTGCGGTACCGCCCCGCCAGCACCCAGATCGGCACCATCGCCTACCAGCTCGGGTTCACGGACCAATCCAAGTTCTGCAACCAGTTCAAGGCCCGCTTCGGCATGACACCCGGCGAGGCGCGCAATCCGGCGCGCTAGCGGGCCGCCTGGCCGGTCCTCGCCGTCGAATCCGGCGCACGTCCAGTGAACGGCGCGCCGATGCAGCCGCTTCCGCGCTTGCGGACCCTGTGGGATCGGGCCGATTGGCTCCCGCAGACCAGAATGGATAAGGGAAAATCCCAGGTCCACAGGCCGCCATCCTGATTTCCCTCTGCTTCCGCAGTGAAATCGGTATTTTCCGCCAATTGGTTCCTTCAATAATAATTAAATGGGTCTATTTGACAAACCAAAATAAAAGTATATTGGCCGAAAAAACAGAACCACGCATCACCCAGCGGAGACAAGCATGACGCAACACAACCAGGACTGGCAGGTCCGCAAGAACGCGGCCATCCCCGACGGCATCGGCATCGCCTGCGATTTCTATGCCAGCCGCGCGCTGAACGCCGAACTGTGGGACGTGGAAGGCCGGCGCTACATCGACTTCGCGGCCGGCATCGCCGTGGCCAACACCGGCCACCGCCACCCGCGCATCGTACAGGCCATCCGCGCGCAGCTGGACGCCTTCACCCACACCGCCTTTCAGGTCGCGCCCTACGGCTCCTACGTGGAATTGGCCGAGCGCATCAACCGCCTGGCGCCCGGCGCGCACTCCAAGAAGACCGCCTTCTTCACGACCGGCGCCGAGGCCCTGGAAAACGCCGTCAAGATCGCGCGCGCCGCCACCGGCCGCACCGGAATCGTGGCCTTCTCCGGGGCCTTCCATGGCCGCACCTTCATGGGCATGGCCCTGACCGGCAAGGTCGCCCCCTACAAGCAGGACTTCGGCCCGCTGCCGGCCGAGGTCTACCACATCCCCTTCCCCACTCCGCTGGACGGCGTCACCACGCAGGATTCGCTGCGGGCGCTGGACCTGCTGTTCAAGGCCGACATCAGCCCGCAGCGAGTGGCGGCCATCGTCATCGAGCCGGTCCAGGGCGAAGGCGGATTCAACGTCGCCCCGCCGGAACTCCTGCGGGCGCTGCGCGAACGCTGCGACGCCCACGGCATCCTGCTCATCGCCGACGAGGTCCAGACCGGCTTCGCCCGCACGGGCCGGATGTTCGCCATCGAGCATTCGGGCGTGACGCCCGACCTGATCACCATGGCCAAGAGCCTGGCGGGCGGCATGCCGCTGTCCGGCGTCTGCGGCCGCGCCGAACTGATGGATGCCGCGCCGCGCGGTTCGCTGGGCGGCACCTACGCGGGCAATCCGCTGGCCATCGCCGCCGCCCTGGCCGTGCTGGACGTGATCGACGCAGAGGGCCTGATCGCGCGCGCCGAGGCCCTGGGCCAGCGCCTGCGCCAGGCGCTGGCCGGGTTCGGGCACCCGCGCGTGGCCGAGATCCGCGGCCTGGGCGCCATGGTGGCCGCCGAATTCCGCCAGCCCGACGGCCGGCCCGACCCCGACACCGCCGCCCGCATCCAGCGCCGCGCCCTGGAGCGCGGGCTGGTCCTGCTGACCTGCGGCGCCTACGGCCAGGTCATCCGGTTCCTCTTTCCCCTGACAATCCCCGATGGCCTGCTGGAGGAAGGACTGGCTATCCTCCGGGAATCCATGGCCGGCTGAAGTCCGTTCCGGCCGTATCCCGTCCATCCGCATCCGGAGACACTCCCAATGTCCGCAGTTCTCCCTCCCGAGCCCCTGGTCCGGTTCCAGGGCGTCCAGAAATCCTACGACGGCAGCCACCTGGTGGTGCGCGACCTCAACCTGGACATCCATCCCGGCGAGTTCCTCTCGCTGCTCGGACCCTCCGGCTCGGGCAAGACCACCTGTCTGATGATGCTCGCCGGCTTCGAGTCCCCCACCCGCGGCGACATCTTCCTCGAAGGCCGGCGCCTGAACGACGTCCCGCCCCACCACCGCAACCTGGGCATGGTGTTCCAGAACTACGCGCTGTTTCCCCACATGACCGTCGAGCGCAACCTGGAATACCCCCTGAAGGTGCGCAAGATGCCCGCCGCGCAACGCGCGCGGCGCATCCACGAGGCCCTGTCCATGGTGCAGATGCAGGACTTCGCCAAGCGCTACCCCGCCCAGCTCTCGGGCGGCCAGCAGCAGCGCATCGCCCTGGCGCGCGCCCTGGTCTTCCAGCCCAAGATCGTCCTCATGGACGAACCGCTGGGCGCGCTGGACAAGCAGCTGCGCGAGCACATGCAGCTCGAGCTCAAGGCGCTGCACCGCCAGCTGGGCATCACCTTCGTCTACGTCACCCACGACCAGAGCGAGGCGCTGACCATGAGCAACCGCATCGCGGTGTTCAACCAGGGCGTCATCCAGCAGGTCTGCGCCGCCGACACCCTGTACGAAACTCCCTGCAACCGCTTCGTGGCCGGCTTCGTGGGCGACAGCAACCAGTTCCCCGGCACCGTGCGCGCCCTCGAAGGCGAGCGGTGCCTGGTCGAGCTGGCCGGCGGCATCCAGCTGCGCGGCCTGAACGTCCAGGGCCTGGCGGCCGGCGCCGCCTGCGTCGTGGCCATGCGCCCCGAACGCATCCAGGCGGCCCCCGAGGGCGGCGCCAACGCCTTCCGGGCCCACGCGGTCGACGAGGTCTACTTCGGCGACCACGTCCGCCTGCGCTGCCGCCTGGACGGCGGCGACACCTTCTTCGTCAAGATGCCCCTGGCCGCGGACGCCGGGGCGCACGCTCCGGGCACGCGCATCCCCCTGCGGATCGACCCCGGGCACGTCCGCGTTTTTCTCCCCTGACACACCCCCACCAAGACACAGGAGACATGCCATGAAAACCCAACCCATGCTGACGGCCCTGGCGCTCGCGCTCCCTCTGGCGCTGGCCCAGGCGCCCGCCCAGGCGCGCGACCTGACGGTCGTGAACTTCGGCGGCGCCAACGGCGATGCGCAGAACGCGGCCTTCATCCAGCCCTTCGAGAAGGAGACCGGCAAGAAGGTCATCCCCGTGGCCTACAACGGCGAGCAGGCCAAGGTCAAGGCCATGGTCCAGGCCAAGAACGTCGTCTGGGACGCCGTCGAGGTCGAGACCGGCGACCTGGGCCGGGGCTGCGACGAGGGCCTGTACGAGAACATCGACTGGGGCACCATCCTGAACAAGGGCGACCTGGTGCGCGGCGCGCTGAAATACTGCGGCGTGGGCACCTTCGTGTGGTCCACCGTCCTGGCCTACAACGCCGAGACGCTCAAGACCCCGCCCACCGGCTGGGCCGACTTCTGGGACGTGAAGAAATTCCCCGGCAAGCGCGGCCTGCGCAAGGGCGCGCACTACAACGTCGAATTCGCCCTGATGGCCGACGGCGTGCCGCCGCAGGACGTCTACAAGGTCCTGGCCACGCCCGAAGGCGTGGACCGCGCCTTCAAGAAGCTCGACGAGATCAAGCCCTACGTGCAGTGGTGGGAGGCGGGCGCCCAGCCGCCGCAGATGCTGAGCGCCGGCGACGTCGTCATGTCCGCCGCCTACAACGGCCGCATCGACGCCGCGCAGCGCGAAGGCCGGCCGCTGAAGGTCGTCTGGAACCAGAGCGTCTACGACTTCGACTACTGGGTGATCCCCGCCGGCTCGCCCAACAAGGACCAGGCGATCGAGTTCATCCGCTATGCCAGCTCGCCCAAGGCGCAGGCGGCCTATTCCCAGCACATCGCCTACGGCCCGATCAGCAAGGAAGCCATCGGCATGCTCAAGCCGGAGATCCTGGCCAACGTGCCCAATTCCCCGGCCAATGCGCGCAACGCCCTGTTCAACGACCTGGAGTTCTGGACCGACCACGGCGAAGAGCTCGAGCAGCGCTTCACCGCCTGGGCCGCACGCTGATCCGACGCGGGGCCGGCCGCGCGCCGGCCCCTTCCGACCACCCGGGCCCGTTCGCACGGATCCACACGAATTCGCGCGAATCCACGCCGTCTCCGCGACCGGTGCGGACGGACTCTACAGGAATTCCGCCATGGACACGACCCTCGACGATCCCGGCGCCATCCGGCGCGCCATGCAAGCCGCGCAGCGGCGCCGCACCTGGCGCGCCCTGCTGCTGGTCGGGCCGCTGGCCCTGTTCCTGCTGGCGATCTTCGTCATCCCCATCGCCGCCCTGCTCACCCGCGCCGCCGACAACCCCGAAGTCATCGACACCCTGCCCCACACCCTGCAGGCGCTGACCCGCTGGGACGGGCGCTCCCAGCCGCCGGACGCCGCCTTCGCCGCCCTCGCCCAGGACCTGGCCCACGCCAAGAACTCCCCCGCCGCCGGCGAACTCGCCCGGCGCCTGAACTACGAGATCTCCGGCTACCGCTCGCTGATCTTCAAGACCCTGCGGCGCATGCCGCTCGACGCGGCCGACGCGGCCGACGCCCGCGCGCAACTCACCACCCTGGACAAGCGCTGGGCCGATCCCGCCTACTGGGCCGTCATCGCCAGCAACGACCGCGCCTGGACGCCCTACTACCTGCTCGCCTCCCTGGACCTCAAGCTCGACGCCGACGGCCGCATCGTGGCCGCGCCCCCCGACACCTCCGCCTTCCAGGAAATCTTCTCGCGCACCTTCGTCATCAGCCTGGTGGTCACCCTCGTCACCCTCGTCCTGGGCTATCCCCTGGCCTACTGGATCACCCGCCTGCCCAAGCGCCAGGCCAACCTGGTGCTCATCTGCATCCTCATCCCCTTCTGGACCTCGGTGCTGGTGCGCATCGCCGCCTGGGTCGTGCTGCTGCAGCGCGAAGGCCTGATCAACAGCGCCCTGGGCAGCCTGGGCCTGATCGCCGAGCCCCTGCCGCTGCTGTTCAACCGCCTGGGCGTCTACATCGCCATGGTCCACATCCTGCTGCCCTTCATGGTCCTGCCCCTGTACAGCGTCATGCAGTCCGTGCCCCCCACCTACCAGCGCGCCGCCGTCTCCCTGGGCAGCCACCCCTTCGCCGCCTTCTGGCGCGTCTACGTGCCCCAGACCTACCCCGGCGTGGCCGCCGGCTCGCTGCTGGTGTTCATCATCGCCATCGGCTACTACATCACCCCCGCCCTGCTGGGCGGCGCCGGCGACCAGATGATCAGCTACTACGTCGCCTACTTCACCAACCAGACCATCAACTGGGGCATGGCCAGCGCCCTGGGCCTGATCCTGCTGGCCGCCACCCTCCTGCTCTACACCCTGTACCGCCGCATCTCCGGCAAGGAACTGGCCCTGAACTGACCCAGGCAGGCCCCGCAAAGGACACGACCATGTTCAAGACCGATTTCCCGCCCTACCTGTCCGCCACCGAGCGTGCCTGGCATTACGCCCTGCGCATCCTGTGCGCGCTGATCCTGCTGTTCCTGCTGCTGCCCATCCTGGTGATCGTGCCGCTGTCGTTCAACCAGAGCTCGCTGCTGCTCTACCCCATCGAGTCGTTCTCGCTGCGCTGGTACCAGACCCTGTTCCACTCCGACGAGTGGGCCCGCGCCACGGCCAACAGCTTCATCGTCGCCCCCGCCGCCACCCTGCTGGCCACCGTCCTGGGCACGCTGGCCGCCGCCGGCCTGCACCGGGCGCAGTTCCGCGGCAAGGGGCTGCTCATGGCCGTGCTCATCTCGCCCATGATCGTGCCGCTGGTGGTCACCGGCCTGGGCATCTACCTGTTCTTCGCCCCCTACGGCCTGGTCAACAGCTACAGCGGCCTGATCCTGGCGCTGGCCGCCATCGGCGCGCCCTTCGTGGTCACCACCGTCTCGGCCACGCTGCAGGGCTTCGACCCCAACCTGCTGCGCGCCAGCTACAGCCTGGGCGCCGGCCCCGTCCAGACCTTCTTGCGCGTGACCCTGCCCATCATCGCCCCGGGCGTGATCGCAGGCGCCCTGTTCGCCTTCGCCACCGCCTTCGACGAGATCGTCATCACCCTGTTCCTGGCCGGCCCCGAGCAGACCACCCTGCCGCGCCAGATGTTCACCGGCATCCGCGAGAACATCAGCCCCGTCATCGCCGCCGTGGCCACCATCCTGATCCTGTTCTCCACCGCCCTGCTGCTGGCCCTCGAATGGCTGCGCGGCCGCGTCGAGGCCAAGACCGTGCGGCTGAACGGCTGAAGGACCGGGCGGCTGAATGGCTGGAGGACCGGGCGGCTGAACGGCCGGACGGCCCGGACGCCACACGCGCCGCGCCGGCGGCGCGCGGCGGACCGCTTGCCCTGTCAGACCCGGGCTGTCGGACCCGGGCTGTCAGACCTGCGCCAGGGCCTCCAGGACCGCCGCCAGGCGGTCGGCCGGCACGCGCGCCCAGCGCAGGCCGTCGGCCTCCAGCTCGACGTGGCCGTCGACCCCGGGCGCCAGGCCCGACAGGTCGCGCTCGGCGAAGGAGCGGCCCAGGCTGTTCAGCACCTTGGGGTCGCCGAAGGGCTCGGACAGCAGCAGCTCGGCGCCGTCGGCGCCGAACAGGCGCTGGCGGAACCGGCCGTCCTCGTCCCGGAACGACACGATCCGCGCGCGTCCCGCGCGCGCCGCGCCGGCGGCCCCGGACGCCGCGTGCGGCGCGGCCGCGCCGGCGACCATGCGCAGGCCCACGGCCTCGCGCAGGCGGGCCATCATGGGGGTGGCGATGCGCCGCGCCTTGGCCGCGCCGGCCTGCAGGATGTCCTCGATCCGCTGCGGATGGGCCATCAGCTCCGCGTAGCGCGCGCGCATCGGCCCGATCTGGGCCTCGATCCGCTCGCACAGCGCCTGCTTGGCCTCGCCCCAGCCCAGCCCGCCTTCCAGGGCGGCGCGGAAGTCCGCCGCCTGCGCCGGCGTGGCGAAGGCCTGGTACAGCGTGTACAGGTGCGAGCCCTCGGCGTCCTTGGGCTCGCCGGGCAGGCGCGAATCGGTGACGATCCGCGCCACGGCCGCTTTCAGCGCCTTGGCGCCGCCCTCGAACAGGGGGATGGTGTTGTCGTAGCTCTTGGACATCTTGCGCCCGTCCAGGCCCGGCAGCGTGGCGACGGCCTCGTCGATCTGGACTTCCGGCAGCACGAACAGGTCCTCGCCGCCGCCGTACAGGTGGTTGAAGCGCTGGGCGATGTCGCGCGCCATCTCCAGGTGCTGGATCTGGTCGCGCCCCACCGGCACGCGGTGGGCGTTGAACATCAGGATGTCGGCGGCCATCAGCACCGGATAGGAAAACAGCCCCATGGTGACGCCGTCGTCAGGCTCGACGCCCTTGGCGACGTTGGCGTCCACCGAGGCCTTGTAGGCGTGCGCACGGTTCATCAGGCCCTTGGCCGTGACGCAGTTCAGCATCCAGCACAGTTCCGGGATTTCCGGGACGTCCGACTGGCGGTAGAAGGTCGTGCGCTCGGTGTCCAGGCCCGCGGCGATCCAGGTCGCGGCGATCTCCAGCCGCGAGCGCGCGATGCGCGCCGGGTCGTCGCACTTGATCAGCGCGTGATAGTCGGCCAGGAAGAAGAAGGCGTCCACGCCCGGCTGGGCGCTCGCCTGGATCGCCGGGCGGATGGCGCCGGCGTAATTGCCCAGGTGGGGGGTGCCCGAGGGGGTGATGCCGGTCAGGACGCGGGTGACGGGTGTGCTCATGGGGTTTCCAGGGGAATTGCCAGACATTGCCGACGGCGGGGCGCGCCGCGCCCCTACAGGACGACCGAGGCCCGGCGCGTCTCGGCCAGGTATTCGCGCGACTGCATCTCCATCAGGCGCGACACGGTGCGGGAAAACTCGTTCGCCATCGGGCCTTGAGTATATAGCTCATCGGCCGGGCACTGGGCCGACAGGATCAGCTTGACCTTGTGGTCGTACAGCACGTCCACCAGCCAGGTGAAGCGGCGCGCCTCGGAGGCCTGGCGCGGGCTCATGCGCGGCACGTCGGACACGATCACGGTCTGGAAGCGGTCGGCCAGCTCCAGGTAGTCGTTCTGCGAGCGCGGCGTGCCGCACAGCGCCATGAAGTCGAACCAGACCACGGTGCCGGCCAGCGCCACCGCGCGGATCTCGCGGTTCTCGATGGTCAGGACGGGCTTCTGCCCGGCGGTGTCGGCCAGGCGCTCGAAGGCCGAGCGCAGTTCGTCGTGCGTCGCGGCCACGATGGGCGTGATGTAGGTGCGCAGCTGCGCCAGGGTGCGGCGCCGGTAGTCCACGCCCGCGTCCACGTTCAGCACGTCCATCTTTTCCTGGATCAGGGCGATGGCCGGCAGGATGCGGTCGCGGTGCAGGCCGTCCGGGTAGAGCGTGGAGGGCTCGTAGTTCGAGGTCATGACGAAGGAGGTGCCATGCTCGAACAGGCGCAGCAGCAGCCGGTACAGGATCATGGCGTCGGCCACGTCCGACACGTGGAACTCGTCGAAGCAGATCAGGCGGTAGCGCGCGGCGATCCTGCGCGCCACGTGGTCCAGCGGATCGGCCTCGCCGCTGACGGCGCGGATCTCGCGGTGCACCCCGCGCATGAACTCGTGGAAATGCAGGCGCACCTTGCGCTTGACGGGCACGGTCAGGTAGAACGCGTCCATCAGGAAGCTCTTGCCGCGCCCGACGCCGCCCCACAGGTAGACCCCGCGGGGCACGGCCGGGCGCAGGAACAGCTTTTTCAGGCCGTTGGAGCGCTGGCGCTTGAACTCGATCCAGTCGTCATAGTACCGCTGCAGGCGCGCGACCGCCGCGCGCTGGGCCTCGTCGGCGACGAAGCCCCGCTCGCGCAGGGCCTGCGCGTAATACGCGCTGACATCCATCGTCAGCGGCTTACAGGTTCAGCGTGCGCTTGTCGACGGCCAGGGCGGCTTCCTTGACGGCTTCGGACAGGGTCGGGTGCGCATGGCAGATGCGCGCGATGTCCTCGGCGGCGCCGCGGAACTCCATGATGGTCACGGCTTCGGCGATGAGTTCGGAGGCCATCGGGCCGACGATGTGCACCCCCAGGACCTCGTCGGTCTTGGCGTCGGCCAGGATCTTGACGAAGCCGGTGGTGTCGCCCAGCGCGCGGGCACGGCCGTTGGCCATGAAGGGGAAGCTGCCCGCCTTGTAGTCGCGGCCCTCGGCCTTCAGCGCCTGCTCGGTCTTGCCGACCCAGGCGACCTCGGGCGAGGTGTAGATGACCCAGGGAATGGTGTCGAAATTGACGTGCCCGTGCTGGCCGGCGATGCGCTCGGCCACCGCCACGCCCTCTTCCTCGGCCTTGTGCGCCAGCATCGGGCCGCGCACCACGTCGCCCACCGCCCAGACGTTGGCCAGGTTGCTGCGGCAGTCCTCGTCCACGACCACGAAGCCGCGCTCGTCGAGCTTCAGGCCCACCACATCGGCGCCCAGGCCGGCGGTGTTGGGCACGCGGCCGATGGACACGATCAGGTGGTTGACCGACAGCTTCTGCTCGGCGCCGGCCGCGTCCGTGTACTGCACGCTGACGCCCTTGGCGGAGGTCTTGACCTCGCCGATGCGCACGCCGGTCTGGATGTCCAGGCCCTGCTTGGTCAGCGCCTTCTGGGCTTCCTTGGCGACGTCGCGGTCCACCGCGCCGAGGAACTCGGGCAGGGCTTCCAGGATGGTGACCTCGGCGCCCAGGCGGCGCCAGACGCTGCCCATTTCCAGGCCGATGACGCCCGCGCCGACGATGCCGAGCTTCTTGGGCACGGCGGGGATCCGCAGCGCGCCGTCGTTCGACAGGATCAGTTCCTCGTCGAAGGGCACGCCCGGCAGCGCGCGCGCGCTGGAGCCGGTGGCGACGATCACGTGGCGGCCTTCGAGGTCTTCGTCGGTCTTGCCGGAGACCTTCACCGACCAGCCGAAGTCGGTCTTGGCGGCCAGCGAGCCGGTGCCGTGGAAGAACGACACCTTGTTCTTCTTGAAGAGGAACAGGATGCCTTCGTTGTTCTGCCTGACCACCGTGTCCTTGCGGCCGATCAGCTTGGCCAGGTCCAGGCTGACGCCCTTGGCCGTGATGCCGTGCTCGGCGAAGTGGTGGTTGAGCTGCTCGTAGTGCTCGGACGACTGCAGCAGGGCCTTGGACGGGATGCAGCCGACGTTGGTGCAGGTGCCGCCGGGCGCGGGCTTGCCGGCCGGGCTGGTCCAGGCGTCCACGCAGGCCACGGCCAGGCCCAGCTGGGCGGCGCGGATGGCGGCGATATAGCCGCCGGGGCCGGCGCCGATCACGATCACATCGAATTGTTTTGCCATGATGAATTCTCGAATGGGTTGGGGATCCCCTGCATCGGGGGATCCGGCGGGCACGGCTCAGGCGCATGCCCGCCGGGCGCGCCCCGGACGGGCGCGCGAAGCGAAGCACTGTCCGGAATCAGACGCCCAGCAGCAGGCGCTGCGGATCTTCCAGCGCGTCCTTCATGGCCACCAGGGCCAGCACGGCCTCGCGGCCGTCGATGATGCGGTGGTCGTAGGACAGGGCCAGGTAGTTCATCGGACGGATCACGATCTGGCCGTTTTCCACCACCGGGCGGTCCTTGGTGGCGTGGATGCCCAGGATGGCGGACTGCGGCGGATTGATGATCGGGGTGGACAGCATCGAGCCGAACACGCCGCCATTGGAAATGGAGAAGGTGCCGCCGGTCAGTTCGTCGAGCGTGAGCTTGCCGTCCTGCGCGCGCCGGCCGAAGTCGGCGATCTGCTTTTCGATGTCGGCCAGCGAGAGCTGGTCGGCGTTGCGCAGGATGGGCACCACCAGGCCGCGCGGGCTGCCGACCGCCACGCCGATGTCGAAGTAGCCGTGGTAGATGATGTCCTTGCCGTCCACCGAGGCGTTGACGACCGGGTAGCGCTTGAGCGCCGCGACGGCCGCCTTGACGAAGAAGGAGGTGAAGCCGAGCTTGACGCCGTGTTCCTTTTCAAAGAAGTCCTTGTACTTCTTGCGCAGGTCCATGATGGCCTGCATGTTGACCTCGTTGAAGGTCGTCAGGATGGCGTTCTCGGATTGCGACTGGATCAGGCGCTCGGCCACGCGGGCGCGCAGGCGGCTCATGGGCACGCGCTGCTCGGGACGGCCGTCCAGGCCGACCGGCACCGGGGCGGCCGGCGTGGCGGGCGCCGACGGGGCCTGCGGCGCCTGGGGCGCGGCGTTCAGCGCGTCGGCCTTGGTCACGCGGCCGGCGCGGCCCGTGCCCTCGACGGTGGCGGGATCGATGCCTTTTTCGGACAGGATCTTGCCGGCGGCGGGCGAGGCCACGGCGGACTTGGCCGCCGGCTTGGCGGCCTCGGCGGACGCGGCCGGAGCGGGCGCGGGCGCCGCGGCGGCCGGAGCGGCCGCCGCCTTGGCGTCGGTGTCGATGCGGGCCAGGACTTCGCCCGAGGTGACGGTGCTGCCATCGCCCTTGACGATCTCGGAGAGCACGCCCGAGGCCGGCGCCGGGACTTCCAGCACGACCTTGTCGGTTTCGACCTCGATCAGGATCTCGTCGGCCTGCACGGCTTCGCCGGGCTGCTTCTTCCAGTTGAGCAGGGTGGCTTCCGACACCGATTCGGAAAGCTGCGGGACGAGGACTTCGGTAATGGCCATGATGATTCTTCCGTTTTGTCTGTATTTGAAGGAGGTCGGATTACTTGATCAGCGAGAAGCTCTTGAGCTTGGGCGAAAAGGCCTGCTCGATCAGGGCGCGCTGCTGCTCCTGGTGCTTGGCCAGGTAACCCACGGCGGGCGAGGCCGAGGCCGGGCGGCCGGCGTAGCCGAGCTTCTGGCCGTCGCTCATGTTCTCGTACAGGTGGTGCTGCACGTAGAACCACGGCCCCTGGTTCTGCGGCTCGTCCTGGACCCAGACCAGCTCCTTGGCGTTGGGATATTTCTGCAGTTCGGCCTGGAAGGACTTGTGGGCGAAGGGATAGAGCTGCTCGATGCGCAGGATGGCCACGTCCTTGCGGCCCTGTTCGGCCCGCGCGTGGACCAGGTCGTAGTAGACCTTGCCGGAGCACACCTGCACGCGCTTCACGTCGGCCGGCACGATCTCCGCGTCGGTCTCGCCGATCACGGGCTGGAAGGTGCCGGTGGCCAGGTCCTCCAGGGGCGAGGTGGCGTTCTTGTTGCGCAGCAGCGACTTGGGCGTGAAGAGGACCAGCGGCTTGCGGAAGGGCCGGATCATCTGGCGGCGCAGCACGTGGAAGATCTGCGCGCCGGTGGTCGGCTGCACGGCCTGGATGTTGTTGTCCGCGCACAGCTGCAGGAAGCGCTCGATGCGCGCCGAGGAGTGCTCGGGACCCTGGCCTTCGTAGCCGTGCGGCAGCATCAGCACCAGGCCGCACTGGCGGCCCCACTTGGCCTCGCCGGAGGTGATGAACTGGTCGATCACGACCTGGGCGCCGTTGGCGAAGTCGCCGAACTGGGCTTCCCAGATGGTCAGCACGTTGGGCTCGGCGGTGGCGTAGCCGTATTCAAAGCCCAGCACCGCGGCTTCGGACAGCACGGAGTCGATCACCGTGAACGGCGCCTGGTTCTCGGAGACGTTCTGCAGCGGCACGTAGGTGCCGTCGTCCCAGCGCTCGCGCTTCTGGTCGTGCAGCACGGCGTGGCGGTGGGTGAAGGTGCCGCGGCCGGAATCCTGGCCGGTGATGCGGATGGCGTAGCCGTTGGCCACCAGGGTGGCGAAGGCCAGGTGCTCGCCCATGCCCCAGTCCACGGGATGCTCGCCGCGCGCCATGGCCAGGCGGTCGGCCAGCAGCTTCTTGACCAGCGGATGCACGGTGAAGCCGTCCGGCACCTGGGTGAGCCGTTCGCCGATGCGGGTCAGTTCGGCCAGGGGCACGCCGGTGTCGGCGTGGTCCGTCCATTTGGCGCCCAGGAACGGCGACCAGTCGGTGGAATACTTGTTCTTGTAGTCGGTCAGCACCGGCTCGACCGTGCGCTGGCCGTCTTCCATGAGCTGGCGGTAGTCCTTGACCATCTGGTCGGGCTCGTCCTCGGCCAGCACGCCCTGCGCCACCAGGCGGTCGGCGTAGAGCTTGCGCGTGCCGGGGTGCGTGCCGATGCTCTTGTACATCAGCGGCTGGGTCAGGGACGGCGTGTCCTGCTCGTTGTGGCCCAGCTTGCGGAAGCAGACGATGTCCACGACCACGTCGTGCTTGAACTGCTGGCGGTAGTCCAGGGCCAGGCGGGTGACGAAGACCACGGCCTCGGGATCGTCGCCGTTGACGTGGAAGACGGGGGCCTCGATCATCTTGACCACGTCCGTGCAGTACAGCGTGGAGCGCGTGTCGCGCGGGTCCGAGGTCGTGAAGCCGATCTGGTTGTTGATGACGATGTGCAGCGTGCCGCCCGTGCCGTAGCCGCGCGTCTGGGCCAGGTTCAGGGTTTCCATCACCACGCCCTGGCCGGCGAAGGCCGCGTCGCCGTGCACCAGCACCGGCAGGACCTGGTCGCCGGCCGCGTCGCCGCGGCGGTCCTGGCGGGCGCGCACGCTGCCTTCGACCACCGGGTTGACGATTTCCAGGTGCGAGGGGTTGAAGGCCAGCGACAGGTGGACCGGGCCGCCGCGCGTGGACAGGTCGCTGGAGAAGCCGTTGTGGTACTTGACGTCGCCGTCGCTCAGGGACTGGGCGTGCTTGCCCTCGAATTCGGCGAACAGGTCGCCGGGCATCTTGCCCATGATGTTGACCAGCATGTTCAGGCGGCCGCGGTGGGCCATGCCCACGACGATTTCCTGGACGCCGTTCTCGCCGGCGTGGTTCACGACCTCGTCCATCGAGGCGATGAAGCTCTCGCCGCCTTCCAGGGAGAAGCGCTTCTGGCCGACGTACTTGGTGTGCAGGAAGCGTTCCAGGCCTTCGGCCTCGGTCACCTGGCGCAGGATGTTGCGCTTTTCGTCGACGGAGAGCTCGGGCACGCCCAGCGTGGATTCCAGGCGCTCCTGGATCCAGCGCTTGACCGCCGGATCGGAGATGTGCATGAATTCGGCGCCGACGTTGCGGCAGTACGTGTCACGCAGGGCCTTGAGGATGTCCCGCATGGTCATCGTGTCGGCCTTGGTGAAATACGTGTTCGTGGCCGAATAAATCTGGTCGAGGTCGGCCTCGGACAGGCCGTAGAAGGCGGGATCCAGTTCCGGGATTTCCGGACGGTCGCGGCGCTTCAGGGGGTCGAGCTGGGCGATGCGCGAGCCCAGCGAGCGGTAGGCGGCGATGATCGACTGGACGTAGACCTGCTTGCTGGCGATGGCCAGGGACTGGTCGGAGGCCTGCGCGGGGCGGATCTGGAAGGCGTTCTCGCGGGCGCGCTGGGCGAAGGAGGCGACGATCGGGGCGTGGGCCTGGTCGCGGGTGGCTTCGCGGCCATCGGCGGCGGGCTGGTGCTGCAGCTGATCGAAGTAGGAACGCCACTGGTCCGGAACGGAACCCGGGTTGTCTAGATAGGCTTCGTAGAGGTCTTCTACGTAGGGCGCATTGGCGCCGAACAAATAGGAATTGGACTGGAGTTCTTGTTCCGTGGACATTGTGCGCTTCACCTGACGGGTGCTTCACCCGAACGATGCAGATTGAAAAACCTTCCGCGACTCGGCCAGACCGATGGGCGGATAGCAGGGGCAGAAGGCAGTGGTACGACGCCTTGCATAAGCCGTATTAAGGCCAGAGTATACCCGCCCCACGACACGGGTTTAAACTGGTCGGCCGAAAACGCCCGTTCCAGGCCGCTTTTCGCCCGGCTGGCGTTGGGATTAACAAACACTCCGGCGGCCCGGCGGCGAAAATCCGATGCGGGCGAATCATTCCCTCACCGACACGAACGATATAAAAACCTCGCAGGAGCACAGGCACCCATGGACCTGAAGAACGACCGCGCCAAGATGGCGCTCGACTACCACGCCTACCCCACGCCCGGGAAGATCTCCGTGGTCCCGACCAAGCCGCTGGCCAACCAGGACGACCTGAGCCTGGCCTATTCCCCCGGCGTGGCGGCGGCCAGCATGGCCATCCACGCCGAGGGCGAGGCGGCCGCGGCGAAATACACCTCGCGCGCCAACCTGGTGGGCGTGGTCACCAACGGCACCGCCGTGCTCGGCCTGGGCAACATCGGCCCGCTGGCGGCCAAGCCCGTGATGGAGGGCAAGGGCTGCCTGTTCAAGAAATTCGCCGGCATCGACGTCTTCGACATCGAGCTGAACGAGCGCGACCCGGACAAGCTGGTGGACATCATCGCCGCGCTGGAGCCCACCCTGGGCGGGGTCAACCTCGAGGACATCAAGGCGCCGGAATGCTTCTACATCGAAAAGAAGCTGCGCGAGCGCATGAAGATCCCCGTCTTCCACGACGACCAGCACGGCACCGCCATCATCTCCTCGGCCGCCGTCCTGAACGGCCTGAAGGTCGTGGGCAAGGACATCGGCCGCATCAAGCTGGTGTGCTCGGGCGCGGGCGCGGCCGCCATCGCCTGCCTGGACCTGATGGTCAAGCTCGGCGTCTCGCAGGAAAACGTCTACGTGGTCGATTCGCGCGGCGTGATCTGGGAAGGCCGCGACGAGCAGATGGAGCCCAACAAGGCCCGCTACGCCCAGAAGACCGACGCCCGCACCCTGGCCGACGTCTGCAAGGGCGCCGACGTGTTCCTCGGCTGCTCGGCCCCCGGCGTGCTGACCCAGGACATGGTGCGCACCATGGCCGACCGCCCGCTGATCCTGGCCCTGGCCAACCCCGATCCCGAGATCCGCCCCGAGGACGCCAAGGCCGCCCGTCCCGACTGCATCATCGCCACCGGCCGTTCGGACTACCCGAACCAGGTCAACAACGTGCTGTGCTTCCCCTTCATCTTCCGCGGCGCGATGGACTGCGGCGCCACCGTCATCAACGAGGAGATGAAGCTCGCCTGCGTCAAGGCCATCGCCGATCTGGCCCAGGCCGAGAGCAGCGCCGAGGTCGCCGGCGCCTACGCCGACCAGGACCTGTCCTTCGGCCCGGAATACATCATTCCCAAGCCCTTCGACCCGCGCCTGATCGTGCAGATCGCGCCGGCCATCGCCGAGGCGGCGGCGGCCTCCGGCGTGGCGCGCCGCCCCATCGAGGACATGGACGCCTACCGCCAGTCCCTGATGAGCATCGTCTACCACTCCGGCCAGCTGATGCGCCCGCTGTTCCGCCAGGCCAAGTCCGCGCCCAAGCGCGTGATCTACGCCGACGGCGAGGACGAGCGCGTGCTGCGCGCCGCCCAGACGGCGCTGGACGAGAAGATCGCCTTCCCGATCCTGATCGGCCGCCCGGCCGTGATCGACATGCGCATCCAGAAGTTCGGCCTGCGCCTGGTGCCCGGCGAGAACGTCGAGATCGTCAACCCCGAGGACGACTCGCGCTTCAACGAGACCTGGAGCGCCTACTACAAGCTGCGCGGGCGCGACGGCGTCACGCCCGACATCGCCAAGGCCATGGTGCGCAAGCACAACTCGCTGATCGGGGTGATGCTGCTGCAGCGCGGCGACGCCGACGCCATGCTCTGCGGGGTGGCCAGCCGCTTCGACAACCAGCTGAAATACGTCGAGGAAATCATCGGCCTCAAGCCCACGGCCCGCACCTACGCGGCCATGAACGTGCTGATGCTGCCGACCCAGACCCTGTTCATCTGCGACACGCACGTCAACGAGGACCCCACCGCCGAGCAGATCGCCGACATGACCATCCTGGCCGCCGAGGAAGTCCGCCGCTTCGGCATCGTGCCCAAGATCGCCCTGCTCTCGCACTCCAACTTCGGCAGCCGCCCCACGGCCTCGTCGCGCAAGATGGCCGAGGCCCGGCGCCTGATCGCGCAGCGCGCGCCCGAGCTGGAAGTCGACGGCGAGATGCACGCGGACTCGGCCCTGTCCGAGACCATCCGCGTCAAGGCCTATCCCGACACCACCCTGAAGGGGCCGGCCAACCTGCTGATCACGCCCAATCTGGATGCCGGCAACATCACCTACAACATGCTGAAGATGACCGGCAGCCACGGCGTGGCCATGGGCCCGGTGCTGCTGGGCGCCGCGCGCCCGGTGCACATCCTGACCACCAGCTCCACGGTGCGCCGGATCGTCAACATGACGGCCCTGGCCGTGGTGGACGCCCAGCAGGAGGCGGGCGAGACCGTCTGATCGAAGGCCCCGGCCGTCCGGGCCGGGAAGTCGTCCGGGCCGGGAAGTCGTCCGTCCGGAAGTTCGGAAGATCTCCGCCGGGCCGCCCGCGCGGCGGGGCCGGACAGGAAAAACGGGCCTTGCGGCCCGTTTTCATTGCTGCGGCGAAACGGAAGGGAAACGGAAGGATTACTTCACGTCGCGCACCGCGGCGCCGGTGTACAGCTGGCGCGGACGGCCGATCTTGTAGTTGGGATCGGACAGCATCTCGTTCCACTGGGCGATCCAGCCCACCGTGCGGGCCAGGGCGAAGATCGCCGTGAACAGCGAGGTGGGGATGCCGATGGCGCGCTGCACGATGCCCGAATAGAAGTCCACGTTCGGGTAGAGCTTGCGTTCCACGAAGTACGGGTCTTCCAGGGCGATGCGTTCCAGTTCCATGGCCAGCTTGAACAGCGGGTCGTTGTGCAGGCCCAGGGAATCCAGGACTTCGCGGCAGGTTTCCTGCATCAGCTTGGCGCGCGGGTCGTAGTTCTTGTAGACCCGGTGGCCGAAGCCCATCAGGCGCACGCCGGAGTTCTTGTCCTTGACCTTTTCCATGAACTCGCCGACCTTGGCCACGCCGCCCTGGGCCTGGATGCTTTCCAGCATGTTCAGGCAGGCCTCGTTGGCGCCGCCGTGCGCCGGACCCCACAGGCAGGCCACGCCGGCCGCGATGGCGGCGAACGGGTTGGTGCCCGAGGAGCCGCACAGGCGCACGGTGGAGGTGGAGGCGTTCTGCTCGTGGTCGGCGTGCAGGATGAAGATGCGGTCCAGCGCGCGTTCGACCACGTCGTTGACCTGGTAGTCGTCGCAGGGCGTGGCGAACATCATGCGCAGGAAGTTGCCCGTGTAGGACAGGTCGTTCTTCGGGTAGATGATGGGCTGGCCCAGCGAGTGCTTGTACGCCATGGCGACCAGGGTCGGCATCTTGGCGATCAGGCGGATCGCGGAGACCTCGCGGTGGTGCGGGTTGGTGATGTCGGTGGAGTCGTGGTAGAAGGCCGACAGCGCGCCCACCAGGCCCGTCAGCACCGCCATGGGGTGCGCGTCGCGGCGGAAGCCCTGCAGGAAGGTGTGCATCTGCTCGTGCACCAGGGTGTGGTGCGTGACGATGTCGTCGAATTCCTTCTTCTGGTCGGCCGTCGGCAGCTCGCCGTTCATGATCAGGTAGGCCACCGACAGGAAGTCGCAGCTCGTCGCCAACTGGTCGATCGGGTAGCCGCGGTACAGCAGCTGGCCCTTGTCGCCGTCGATGTAGGTGATGGCGGATTCGCAGGAAGCCGTCGCCATGAAGCCGGGGTCGTAGGTGAACATCCCGGTCTGGCCGTACAGCTTGCGGATGTCGATCACATCCGGGCCGACCGTGCCCTGGTAGACGGGGAATTCGACCGAGGGGCTGCCGTCGGAGAACGATAGCGTGGCTTTTTTATCGGATAGCTGCATGTGAATCTTCCTTTAAGTATTACATCGCTTTCATCTGCTCGACGAGCCGGCGGATGTCGGGGTCGTCGTAGGAGCCGGACAGGTCCACGCGTCCCAGCAGCACATCGAGCAATTCGTTGTCGCCCATTTCAAAAAGCCGCGTCAGTGCCCGGACGTCGGTCTCGGTCAGCCGCGCTTCGTGGGCGTCCAGGAAGCGCGTGATGATGAGATCGTTCTCGAGCAGGCCGCGGCGCGCCCGCCAGCGCAGGCGGGCGCGGTCCAGGACGGACAGGTCGCCAGACATGACCGTTCCTAGACCGTGCGGCGCACGAGCATTTCCTTGATCTTGCCGATCGCGGCCGACGGGTTCAGCCCCTTGGGGCAGACGTCCGTGCAGTTCATGATCGTGTGGCAGCGGAACAGGCGATAGGGATCTTCCAGGTTGTCCAGGCGCTCGCCGGTGGCCTCGTCGCGCGAATCGGCGATGAAGCGGTAGGCCTGCAGCAGGCCGGCCGGGCCGACGAACTTGTCCGGATTCCACCAGAAGGACGGACAGGCGGTCGAGCAGCAGCCGCACAGGATGCACTCGTACAGGCCGTTCAGTTCCTCGCGTTCCTCGGGCGACTGCAGGCGTTCCTTTTCGGGGGGCGGCGTGTCGTTGATGAGGTAGGGCTTGATCGAATGGTACTGGTCGAAGAAGAAGGTCATGTCCACGATCAGGTCGCGCACCACGGGCAGGCCGGGCAGCGGCTTGAGGACGATGGGTTCCTTCAGCGTCAGCAGGTTGGTCGTGCAGGCCAGGCCGTTCCTGCCGTTGATGTTCATGGCGTCGGACCCGCACACGCCCTCGCGGCAGGACCGGCGCAGGGCCAGGCTGTCGTCGAGCTCGTTCTTGATGCGCAGGATCGCGTCCAGCAGCATCTTGTCGGTCGGCTGCAGCTCGACCTCGAACTTCTGCATGTACGGCCGCTCGTCCTTGTCCGGATCGTAGCGGTAGATCTCGAATTTCACGATGCGTTTTTCACTCATGACGATGTCCAGATTAGAAGGTGCGCGGCTTGGGCGGGATGCTTTCCATGGTCAGGGGCTGCATGCGCACCGGGGTGTATTCGAGGCGGTCGTCTTCGGCGAACCACAGGGTGTGCTTGAGCCAGTTCACGTCGTCGCGTTCCGGGTATTCCTCGAGCGCATGGGCGCCGCGCGATTCCAGCCGGTTGGCCGCCGACTTGGTGGTGGCGCGGGCGACCTCGATCATGTTGGCCACTTCCAGGGCCTCGATGCGGGCGGTGTTGAAGACCTTGGACTTGTCCGAGAAATAGATGTCCTGCACTTCCGGCACCAGGCCGGCGATGACTTCCGCGCCTTCCTTGAGCAGGTCGAGCTTGCGGAACACGCCGCAATGGGCCTGCATGGCCACGCGGATCTTGTTGGCCACGTCCTGCGCCTTCTCGCCCGAGGTGCGGGATTCCAGGCGGTTGACGCGGTCCAGGGAAGCGTCGATGTCGGTGTCCGGCAGCACCTTGTGGCTGTGCTCGCGTTCCGGGTGCTGGGAGACGATGAAGTTGCCCGCCGAGCGGCCGAACACGATCAGGTCCAGCAGGGAATTGGTGCCCAGGCGGTTGGCGCCGTGGACCGAGGTGGCCGCGCATTCGCCGATCGCGTACAGGCCGTTGACGATCTTTTCCTGGCCGTTGACGCGCGTGACGACCTGGCCGTGGTAGTTGGCCGGGATGCCGCCCATCTGGTAGTGGATCGTCGGCACGACCGGGATCGGGTCCTTGATCGGGTCGATGTTGGCGAACTTGATGGCGATCTCGCGGATCGAGGGCAGGCGCTTGGTGATGGTTTCCGCGCCCAGGTGGTCGAGCTTGAGCAGCACGTAGCTGCCGTCGCCGCAGCCGCGGCCTTCCTTGATTTCCTGGTCCATCGAGCGCGACACGAAGTCGCGCGGAGCCAGGTCCTTGAGCTGGGGCGCGTAGCGTTCCATGAAGCGCTCGCCGTCCTTGTTCAGCAGGAAGCCGCCTTCGCCGCGCACGCCCTCGGTGATCAGCACGCCCGCGCCGGCCACGCCGGTGGGGTGGAACTGCCAGAACTCCATGTCCTGCAGCGGGATGCCCGCGCGCGCGGCCATGCCCAGGCCGTCGCCGGTGTTGATGAAGGCGTTGGTGGTGGCGGCCCAGATCCGGCCGGCGCCGCCGGTGGCCAGCACGGTGTGCTTGGCTTCCAGGACGTAGATCTCGCCGGTTTCCATTTCCATCGCGGTCACGCCCAGCACGTCGCCGTCGTTGTTGCGCAGCAGGTCGAGCGCCATCCATTCGACGAAGAACTGCGTGCGGGCGGCGACGTTGCGCTGGTAGAGCGTGTGCAGCATCGCGTGGCCGGTGCGGTCGGCCGCGGCACAGGCGCGCTGGACGGGCTTTTCGCCGAAGTGCGAGGTGTGGCCGCCGAACGGGCGCTGATAGATGGTGCCGTCCGGGTTGCGGTCGAAGGGCATGCCGAAGTGTTCGAGCTCGTACACGGCGTTGGGCGCTTCGCGGACCATGAATTCGATCGCGTCCTGGTCGCCGAGCCAGTCGGAGCCCTTGACGGTGTCGTACATGTGCCATTGCCAGTGGTCTTCGCTCATGTTGCCCAGCGAGGCGCTGACGCCGCCCTGGGCGGCCACGGTGTGCGAGCGCGTGGGGAAGACCTTGGTGAGCACGGCCACGGACAGGCCGGCCTGGGCCAGCTGCAGCGAACAACGCAGGCCGGCGCCGCCGGCACCGACGACCACCACATCGAACTGGCGGCGCGGAAGGGATTTTTTGACAGCGGCCACGTTATAGACTCCAGAGAATTTGACCGAAGAAGACCACCGCGGCCACCAGCCAGAGGATGGTCAGGACCTGCAGAAACAGGCGCAGGCCGTCGGAATGGGCGTAATCCATCCAGATGTCGCGCACGCCGACCCAGGCGTGCCAGGCGAGCGACAGGAAGGCCAGCGTGGCGAGCAGCTGCCCGACCGGCAGCGTGCCGACGGTGAAGGCGAAGAAGGCGCGCCAGGACTCGAAATCCAGGCTGGGGACCAGGACGGCGTACAGGACCAGGACCAGGGTGTAGACCGCCATGATGACGGCGGTGGCGCGCTGGACGATGAAATCGCGCGTGCCATAGTGCGCGCCCACGACCAGGCGCTTGCGACCGATGCGTTCTTGAGCCATTACCATGCTCCAAAGAGTTTCAGACCGAAGATCACGGTCAGGGCCAGGGCCACGCCGATCACCAGGGCGCCGGAGCGCTGCGAGGGCTCGCGCGCATTGCCGACGTGCAGGTCCAGCGTCAGGTAGCGGATCCCGGCGCAGAAATGGTGGAAGTAGCCCCACATCAGCACCAGCAGCACGATCTTACAGGCCGGGCTCGCCACCCATTCCTTCATGGCGGCGAAGGTCTCGGGCGACTGCACGCTTTGCGCGAACAGCGGCACGATCACCAGCGGCAGCGCCAGGAACAGCAGCGCGCCGCTGATCCGGTGCATGATGGACGCTTTGGCAGCCGGGGGCAGCCGGTAACTCATGAGGTCGGTCAACCCCAGGTTACGGAACTGCGGGCGCGGCTTTGTGGCTGATTCAGACATGATGGCCTCGTAGTTGGAAAATGGAAGGAATTCTGGACTCAACCGGCATTTTCGCCGATCCGCGGGTCAATTCAAACTGTTCCGGTAATGGTACCGCTCCGTGACGTAATGGCCGCGGCGCAATTCCATGGGGCGGTCGCCGTAGGTGTAGGCGATGCGCTCAACCTGCAGCAGCGGGCTGCCGGGCGGGATCCGCAGCAGTTCGGCCTGGACGTCGGTCGCGGCCACGGCGCGGAGCTTTTCCTCGGCGCGCACCATGCTGACGCCGAATTCCGTTTCAAACAGGGCGTACACGGGGCCGCGGTAGCGCAGCAGCGATTCCAGGGTCAGGCCCTTGAAGATGCTGCCCGGCAGCCAGATGTCGTCGAGGATGGTGGGCACGTCGTCGAAGGACAGCACGCGGCGCATGTTCACGACCGCGTCGCCGGCGCGTAGGTCCAGGGCGGCGGCGATCTCGGCCGAGGCCTTGGCGCGGCGGCAGTCGAGGATCTGGCTGCTGGACACGCCGGTGCGGCCGTCGTCGGGCGCCAGGCGCAGAAAGCGGTAGCGCACCTTGGCCTCGTTGTGCGTGGCCACGAAGGTGCCCTTGCCCTGGCGGCGGATGAGCAGGTTTTCGGCGGCCAGTTCGTCGATGGCCTTGCGCACGGTGCCCTGGCTGACCTGGAAGCGGGCCGCCAGTTCGAGTTCGCTGGGGATGGATTCGCCCGGCTTCCATTCGCCCCGGTCCAGGCCCTGCAGGATCAGACCCTTGATCTGCTGGTACAGAGGACTGAACGCGGCGCTGTGGGGCGCGCGGCTCGGCGTCTGCGGGCGATCGATCGGGGGGGAATCGGACATGTCGGTCAGGGGTGCTGCGGGGCGGCCGTGCTACGGGATGAAACAACGCATTTTCGCACTTCCGGGGCCGGATGTCTAATACTCTTCTGTCTTATATAAGATATAAGACCCTTGACGCTGGCCGATGAAATACACTACTCTTTTCGGCGATTTCGCATACCACCGGATATCCTCTCACCCTATCGGAGAATCACCATGTCCAAACCCGCCATGCGCGTCGCGGTCACCGGCGCCGCCGGCCAGATCGGCTATGCCCTGCTGTTCCGCATCGCCTCGGGCGAAATGCTCGGCAAGGACCAGCCCGTCATCCTGCAGCTGCTCGAGATCCCCGACGAAAAGGCCCAGAAGGCCCTGCAGGGCGTGATGATGGAGCTGGAAGACTGCGCCTTCCCCCTGCTGGCCGGCATGAGCGCCCACAGCGACCCGCGCACCGCCTTCAAGGACGCGGACGTCGCCCTGCTGGTCGGCGCCCGTCCGCGCGGCCCCGGCATGGAGCGCAAGGACCTGCTGCACGTCAACGCGCAGATCTTCACCGCCCAGGGCAAGGCCCTGAACGAAGTCGCCAGCCGCGACGTCAAGGTGCTGGTGGTCGGCAACCCGGCCAACACCAATGCCTACATCGCCATGAAGTCCGCCCCGGACCTGCCGGCCAGGAACTTCACCGCCATGCTGCGCCTGGACCACAACCGCGCGCTGTCGCAGATCGCCACGAAGACCGGCAAGGCCGTGGCCGACATCGAGAAGCTCATCGTGTGGGGCAACCACTCGCCCACCATGTACCCGGACACGCGCTTCGCCACCATCGGCGGCCAGTCCGTCCAGGCCCTGGTCAACGACGACGCCTGGATCCGCGACACCTTCATCCCCACCGTGGGCAAGCGCGGCGCGGCCATCATCGCCGCGCGCGGCCTGTCCTCGGCCGCCTCGGCCGCCAACGCCGCCATCGACCACATCCGCGACTGGGTGCTGGGCTCCAACGGCAAGTGGGTCACCATGGGCGTGCCCTCCGACGGCTCCTACGGCATCCCCGAAGGCATCATCTACGGCGTGCCGGTCACCACGGCCAATGGCGAATACACCCGCGTCGCCGGCCTGGAGATCGACGCCTTCTCGCGCGAGCGCATGGACTTCACCCTGAACGAACTGCTCGAAGAGCGCGACGGCATCGCCGAACTGCTGAAGTAAGCCCCCCGGCGGCGGGTACGCGGCCGCGAGGCCGCCGCGCCCGCCGCCGAATGTCCGGCCGATGACAGACAGCCCGGCCCGCCGTGGCCAGAATGCCCCTGCCATCGACTGGTACCGCGCCCCGCGTCCGGGGCGCATGCTGCCGCGAATCCGGGCACGCCGGGCGCCGGCGGCCCACCGGAGCGTCCATCATGACCCGTCCCGCCTCCCCCGGCGCCCTGCTGCGCCAGGCGCTGACCGAAGAATCCCCCCTGCAGATCGTGGGGACCATCAACGCCAATCACGCCCTGCTGGCCCAGCGCGCCGGCTACCGCGCCATCTACGTGTCGGGCGGCGGCGTGGCCGCCGGCTCGCTCGGCCTGCCCGACCTCGGCATCAACACGCTCGACGACGTCCTGACCGACGTGCGCCGCATCACCGACGTCTGCGACCTGCCGCTGCTGGTGGACATCGACACCGGCTTCGGGCCCTCGGCCTTCAACATCGCCCGCACCGTCAAGTCCCTGATCAAGTCCGGCGCCGCCGGCTGCCACATCGAGGACCAGGTCGGCGCCAAGCGCTGCGGCCACCGGCCCGGCAAGGAAATCGTCAGCACCGAGGAAATGGCCGACCGCGTCAAGGCCGCCGTCGATGCCCGCACCGACACCGATTTCTACGTCATCGCGCGCACCGACGCGATCGCCGTCAGCGGCGTGGACGCGGCCCTGGAGCGCGCGCACGCCTGCGTCGAGGCCGGCGCCGACGCGATCTTCGCGGAGGCGTCCTACGACCTGGACACCTACCGCAGGTTCTCCGACAGCCTGGGCGTCCCCCTGCTGGCCAACATCACCGAATTCGGCAAGACGCCGCTGTTCACGGTCGACGAGCTCAGGAGCGCGGGCGTGGGCATCGTGCTCTACCCCCTGTCGGCCTTCCGCGCCATGAACAAGGCCGCCGAGGCCGTCTACCAGGCCATCCGCCGCGACGGCCACCAGCACCAGGTGCTCGACCTGATGCAGACGCGCGAGGAGCTCTACGACCGGATCGGCTACCACCGCTACGAAGAGCAGCTCGACGCCCTGTTCCAGCAGGGCAAGAACAAGGCGTCCTGACCCGGACCCGACCCCGAACCGAATTTCGTCACACCCGCTCAAGGAGACTCCCGATGGCGACCAAGAACACCCCCGCAGCCCGGAAAACCCCCGCCCGCAAGGCCGCCGCGCCCCAGGTGCCCGCCGTCCAGGCGGACGCGCCCGCCGCCGCGCCCGCCGGCCCCAAGCCCAAGAAATCCGTGGCCCTGTCGGGCATCGTCGCCGGCAACACCGCGCTGTGCACGGTGGGCCGCAGCGGCAACGACCTGCACTACCGCGGCTACGACATCCTGGACATCGCCGACACCTGCGAATTCGAGGAAGTCGCCCACCTGCTGATCCACGGCAAGCTGCCGACCCCGGCCGAGCTCAAGGCCTACAAGGAAAAGCTGCGCCGCCTGCGCGGCCTGCCGGTGCAGGTGCAGATCGCCCTGGAGGCCCTGCCCGCCGCGAGCCACCCCATGGACGTCATGCGCACGGCCGCCTCGGTGCTGGGCTGCGTGCTGCCCGAAAAGGACGACCACAACCTGCCCGACGCGCGCGACATCGCCGACCGCCTGATGGCCAGCCTGGGCTCGGCGCTGCTCTACTGGTACCACTACAGCCACAACGGCCGGCAGATCGACGTCGAGACCGACGACGACAGCATCGGCGGCCATTTCCTGCACCTGCTGCACGGCGAGACGCCGTCCGACGAATGGGTCCGCGCGATGCACACCTCGCTGATCCTGTATGCGGAACACGAATTCAACGCCTCCACCTTCACCGGCCGCGTGATCGCCGGCACGGGCTCGGACATGTACTCGGCCATCACCGGCGCCATCGGCGCGCTGCGCGGCCCCAAGCACGGCGGCGCCAACGAGGTCGCCTTCGAGATCCAGAAACGCTACGACACCCCCGACGAGGCCGAGGCCGACATCCGCCGCCGCGTCGAGGCCAAGGAAGTCGTGATCGGCTTCGGCCACCCGGTCTACACCGTGTCCGACCCGCGCAACCAGGTCATCAAGGCCGTCGCCAAGCGCCTGTCCAAGTCCGCCGGCTCGACGAAGATGTTCGACATCGCCGAGCGCCTGGAATCCGTGATGTGGGACGCCAAGAAGATGTTCCCCAACCTGGACTGGTTCTCGGCCGTGTCCTACCACATGATGGGCGTACCCACCGCCATGTTCACCCCCCTGTTCGTGATCGCCCGCACGGCCGGCTGGTCGGCGCACATCATCGAGCAGCGCATCGACAACAAGATCATCCGCCCGACGGCCAACTACGTCGGCCCGGAAGACCGCAAGTTCGTCCCCCTGGCCAAGCGCAAGTAAACCGCACTTCTCTTCAGGAACATCCATGTCCGCTCCCATTTCCAACGTCCGTCCCCAGCCCGACCAGGTGCTGGTGGACATCGTCGACTACGTCCTCGACTACAAGATCGACAGCGCACTGGCGCTGGAGACCGCCCGCAACTGCCTGATCGACACCCTGGGCTGCGGCCTCGAGGCCCTGGAATACCCGGCCTGCCGCAAGCTCATGGGCCCGATCGTGCCGGGCACCATCGTGCCCCACGGCGCCAAGGTCCCCGGCACGCAGTTCCAGCTGGACCCGGTCCAGGCCGCCTTCAACATCGGCTGCATGATCCGCTGGCTGGACTTCAACGACACCTGGCTGGCCGCCGAATGGGGCCACCCGTCCGACAACCTCGGCGGCATCCTGGCCGTGGCCGACTGGCTGTCGCGCAACGCCGTGGCCGCCGGCAAGCAGCCGCTGACCATGCGCACGGTGCTCGAAGGCATGATCAAGGCGCACGAGATCCAGGGTTGCATCGCGCTGGAGAACTCCTTCAACAAGGTCGGCCTGGACCACGTGGTGCTGGTGAAGGTCGCCTCCACCGCCGTGGTCTCGCAGATGCTCGGCCTGTCGCGCGAGGAAACCATCAACGCCGTGTCGCTGGCCTGGGTGGACGGCCAGAGCCTGCGCACCTACCGCCACGCGCCCAACACCGGCAGCCGCAAGTCCTGGGCGGCGGGCGACGCCACCAGCCGCGCCGTGCGCCTGGCCCTGATGGCCCGCACCGGCGAAATGGGCTATCCCTCGGTGCTGACCGCGCCGGTGTGGGGCTTCTACGACGTGCTGTTCAAGGGCCAGCCCTTCAAGTTCCAGCGCCCCTACGGCAGCTACGTGATGGAGAACGTGCTGTTCAAGATCTCCTTCCCGGCCGAATTCCACTCGCAGACCGCGGTGGAATGCGCCATGCAGATCCACGACAAGCTCAAGTCCCTGGGCAAGACCGACGCCGACATCAGGAAGATCACGATCCGCACGCACGAGGCCTGCATCCGCATCATCGACAAAAAGGGTCCGCTGAACAACCCCGCCGACCGCGACCATTGCATCCAGTACATGGTGGCCGTGCCCATCCTGTTCGGCCGCCTGACCGCCGCCGACTACGAGGACGGCGTGGCCGCCGACCCGCGCATCGACGCGCTGCGCGACAAGATGGTCTGCGTGGAAGACCCGGCCTTCACCGCCGACTACCACGACCCGGACAAGCGCTCCATCGCCAACGCGCTGACGGTCGAATTCACCGACGGCACCAAGCTCGACGAGATCGTCTGCGAATACCCGATCGGCCACAAGCGCCGCCGCAAGGACGGCATCCCGCTGCTGGAAGCCAAGTTCCGCAGGAACCTGGCGCGCCAGTTCCCGGCCCGCCAGCAGCAGCGCATCCTGGACGCCTCGCTGGACCAGGCGACGCTGGAAGCCATGCCGGTGCACGAATACGTGGATCTGTATGTCATCTGACGCCCATCCCGGCCCTGCCCGGGCCATCCGCCACGACGAGGCCGCCCGCCGTTTTGAATGGACGGAGGAAGGCCACGCCTGCGTGCTGGACTACACGCTCGACGGCGCGGTCGCGTCGTTCACGCACACGGGGGTGCCGGCCGCCGTGGGCGGGCGCGGCATCGCCGCCGACCTGGTGCGCTGCGGGCTGGAGACCGCCCGCGCGCGCGGCTGGAAGGTGCGCCCGCTGTGCTCCTACGTGGCGGCGTACATGCGGCGGCATCCGGAATACCAGGATCTCGCCGCCTGAGCGGCCCGGGCGTCGGCCCCGCGCGCCGCGGCGTGCGGGGCCGGCCCGCCCGCGCGGAAGCGGGCGGACGGCGGAAACGCTAATAAAGCAGTGAGAAATGCGGTTTCCTTGATTCTGATTAAGTCTCCGGAATCCGCCTTTCGACACAATACGATCTCCCATAACCACACCATACCTAGGGAGATCCCTCATGGCATTCCGCCTTCGCCACACCGCCCTCGCCTGCGCACTGGCAGCCGGCTCGATCGCCGCCGGCCCCGTTCTGGCCCACGAAGCGGGCGACATCCTGCTGAAGGTCGGCGTCACGCACGTCGAGCCCAAGTCCGACAACGGCACCGTCGCCGGCGGCACCGTCAATCTGGACATCGACGGCAGCACCCGTCCCAGCTTCAGCCTGACCTACATGGCCACGCGCAACATCGGCATCGAACTGCTGGGCGCCTACCCCTTCAAGCACACCATCAACGCCGACGGCATGGGCAAGATCGGCTCGACCCAGCACCTGCCGCCCACCCTCAGCCTGCAATGGCACTTCCTGCCGGACGCCACCTTCCAGCCCTACGTGGGCGTGGGCCTGAACTACACGACCTTCTTCGACACCAAGACCAGCGGCGCGCTGTCCGGCAACGACCTCAGCCTGGACGATTCCTGGGGCGTCGCCGCCCAGGTCGGCGTGGACTACAAGCTCAACGACCGCTGGTTCCTGAACGCCGACCTGCGCTACATCGACATCCGCTCCACCGTCCACCTGAACGGCGCGGACATCGGCAAGACCAAGATCAATCCCTGGGTCGCCACCATCGGGGTCGGCTACCGCTTCTGAGCGACCTGCCGACGCTCCCCGGGGCCGGGCGCCGCCCGGCCCGCATGGAATCCGGAGACACGGAGAACGGACGCTCGGGTCTTTGGTCTTATATCTTATATAAGACTATTGCCTGATGGCCGGGCTTGCCGGTAAAATAGCGCCGTTCTCCAACCCTCTCTCCTGGGGCATCACTCCATGCTGGACTCCTACCGCACCGAAGCCGCCGCCCGCGAGGCGATCGGCATCCCGCCGCTTCCCCTGACGGCCAAGCAGACGGCCGACCTGATCGAACTGCTGAAAAACCCGCCCGCCGGCGAAGCCGAATTCCTGCTGGACCTGTTCACGCACCGCGTCCCCGCCGGTGTGGACGATGCCGCCCAGGTCAAGGCGTCCTACCTGGCCGCCGTCGCGCTGGGCAAGGAGTCCTGCCCCCTGATCGACGCCCGCCGCGCCACCGAGCTGCTGGGCACCATGCTGGGCGGCTTCAACATCAGCGCCCTGATCGAGCTGCTGGACCACGCCGACCTGGCGCCGGTCGCCGCCGAGGGCCTGAAGAAGACCCTGCTGGTCTTCGACGCCTTCCACGACATCGAGGAAAAGGCCAAGGCCGGCAACGTCCACGCCCAGGCCGTGCTGCAGAGCTGGGCCGACGCCGAATGGTTCACCAGCCGTCCCGAAGTCCCGCAGAGCATGACCCTGACCGTGTTCAAGGTCACCGGCGAGACCAACACCGACGACCTGTCGCCCGCCCCCGACGCCTGGAGCCGCCCCGACATCCCGCTGCACGCGCTGGCCATGCTGAAGAACCCGCGCGACGGCATCGTGCCCGACGCCCCCGGCCAGGTCGGCCCGATCAAGCTGCTGAACGAGCTCAAGGCCAAGGGCCACCTGGTCGCCTACGTCGGCGATGTGGTCGGCACCGGCTCCTCGCGCAAGTCGGCCACCAACTCCGTCATCTGGCATACCGGCGAGGACATCCCCTTCGTGCCCAACAAGCGCTTCGGCGGCGTCTGTCTGGGGGGCAAGATCGCCCCGATCTTCTACAACACCATGGAAGACTCCGGCGCGCTGCCCATCGAGCTGGACGTGTCCGCCATGAACATGGGCGACGTCATCGAACTGCGCCCCTACGAAGGCAAGGCCCTGAAGAACGGCCAGGTGATCTCCGAATTCCAGTTGAAGTCCGACGTGCTGCTGGACGAAGTGCGCGCCGGCGGCCGCATTCCGCTGATCATCGGCCGCGGCCTGACGGCCAAGGCCCGCGCCGCGCTGGGCCTGCCGCCCACGACCCTGTTCCGCCTGCCCGAGGCCCCGGCCGACAGCGGCAAGGGCTATTCCCTGGCGCAGAAGCTGGTCGGCCGCGCCTGCGGCCTGCCCGAAGGCCAGGGCGTGCGCCCCGGCACCTACTGCGAGCCGCGCATGACCTCGGTCGGCAGCCAGGACACCACCGGCCCCATGACCCGCGACGAACTGAAGGATCTCGCCTGCGTGGGCTTCTCGGCCGACCTGGTGATGCAGTCCTTCTGCCACACCGCCGCCTATCCCAAGCCCGTGGACGTCAAGACCCACCACGAACTGCCCGCCTTCATCAGCACGCGCGGCGGCGTGGCGCTGCGCCCGGGCGACGGCATCATCCACTCCTGGCTGAACCGCATGCTGCTGCCCGACACGGTCGGCACCGGCGGCGACTCGCACACCCGCTTCCCCATCGGCATCAGCTTCCCGGCCGGCTCCGGCCTGGTCGCCTTCGCCGCGGCCACCGGCGTGATGCCGCTGGACATGCCCGAATCCGTGCTGGTGCGCTTCAAGGGCGAAATGCAGCCCGGCGTCACGCTGCGCGACCTGGTCAACGCGATCCCGCTGTACGCGATCAAGCAGGGCCTGCTGACGGTCGAAAAGAAGGGCAAGAAGAACATCTTCTCCGGCCGCATCCTCGAAATCGAAGGGCTGCCCGACCTGAAGATCGAACAGGCCTTCGAGCTGTCCGACGCCTCGGCCGAGCGCTCCGCCGCCGCCTGCACCGTGCGCCTGAACAAGGAGCCGATCATCGAATACCTGAACAGCAACATCACGCTGCTCAAGTGGATGATCGCCAACGGCTACCAGGACGCCCGCACGCTGGCGCGCCGCATCAAGAACATGGAAGCCTGGCTGGCCAACCCGCAGCTGGTCGAGCCCGACGCCGACGCCGAATACGCGGCGGTGATCGACATCGACCTGGCCGACATCAAGGAACCCATCGTGGCCTGCCCGAACGACCCGGACGACGTCAAGACGCTGTCCGACGTGGCCGGCACGGCCATCGACGAGGTCTTCATCGGCAGCTGCATGACCAACATCGGCCATTTCCGCGCCGCCGCCACGCTGCTCAAGGGCAAGCGCGACCTGCCCTCCAAGCTCTGGGTCGCCCCGCCCACCAAGATGGACGCCGGCGAGCTGACCAAGGAAGGCCACTACGGCACCTTCGGCACGGCCGGCGCGCGCATGGAAATGCCGGGCTGCTCGCTGTGCATGGGCAACCAGGCCCAGGTGCGCGAAGGCGCCACGGTGTTCTCCACCAGCACGCGCAACTTCCCCAACCGCCTGGGCAAGAACTCCAACGTGTTCCTGGGCTCGGCCGAAATGGCGGCGATCTGCTCCGGCCTGGGCCGCATCCCCACCCGCGAGGAATACCTCGAGGCCATGGGTCTGCTGGCCAAGGACAGCGAAACCATCTACCGCTACATGAACTTCGACCAGATCGAGGACTTCACGGCGGTGGCCAGCACGGTCGAGGCCTGATCCGCGCATTGCAGGCATCGCACGCACGAACCCGGGGCCTCGGTCCCGGGTTTTTTTCATTTCAGTGCAGGTACACTAGGGTCTGCTCTGTTTACCGATCCACCATGCCCCCTCGTTCCCGTTCCTCGTCCCTGTCGCGCACGTCGCAAACCCTGATTTCCCTGGCCGAGGCGCTGTCGCGCTCCGGCAGCCACCTGGAAGACGTCTACTGGGAAGGCCGTCTGGGCGAAGCCCTGGACAAGGCCCTGGGCGCGCGCCACGGCCGCGCCGTGGAATCCGCCCTGGACGTCCTGCTGGAGCAGCGTTCGGCCGCCTATGAAATCCTGGTCGAACTGGCCGAAGCCCGTTCCGAATCGCTGATGCCCGGGCCCGACGGCCAGGACTGCGACACGCTGCTGATCTCGGCGCCGGTCCTGGCCTGGTCCCGCTACCGGCTGCCCCCCGGCCGGCTGGACGCGGCCCAGTCGCAGGCGCTCGAAACCCTGCTGGCCGAAACCGTGCTGGGGCCCGAGGCCCGCGTCGCCCTGCTGCCGTCGCTGGTCCGCTTCGACCGCCTGCCGCAGTCCTTCCAGGAAACCCGCGGCTGGACCCAGGCGCTGGCGCAGCGCGCCCTGGGACTGCGCCGCGACGGCCCCGCGCTGCGCGACGCCGAGGCCCCGGAAGACCTGCTCGCCGATGTGTTCTTCCTGGTCGGCGCGGTGGTGGTGCCGCGCGGCGGCGCCGTGTTCCAGTGGCAATCCCCCCTGCCCGCCGAAGCCCCCGACCAGGAAGCCGTCACCCGGCGCTGGGCCGAGGGCTGCGCGCGCATCCTGGAGCCCGTCTTCACCGGCTGCCAGCTCGAATACCTGCGCCCGGAGGCCTACTACACCAGCACCCGCCAGGCCGACCAGGGCATCCGCCCCCTGACGCTGAAGGCAGCCGCCACCTGGCTGCAGACCGCCGCCCGCATCCCGGGCACGGACCTGCGCGCCGCGCTGGTCGCCTGCGGCGAGCAGTCCGTCGAGGAATACCGCATCGGCTTCTGCACCCGCCAGAGCAACGACGTGATCTACGGCTGCGTCTGGCCCGCGCTCAGCCGCGAGGAATCCCAGCCCGAGCCCGACGCCGAGGGCCAGGTGGACACCTGGGACACGATCGCCGCCCTGCTGCGCGAATGCGGCATCCAGGACATCCGCCGCCTGCCCGGCCTGCAGCCCATGGAGTTCTGCGAGGACTGCGGCACGCCGTACTTCCCCAACATGCTGGGCGACATGCAGCACCCCGAGCTGCCGGAGGAAATCGATCCGGAGCCCGTCCAGTTCCACTAGGGAACCCCTGAACCCGGCCCGCCCTCGGCGCCACGGATCCGCGTGACGGCCGCCGTCATCGCCGCGGCGCGCCCCGCCTGACGCCATGAGCCTCCTGTCTTTCGACCTGTTCTGCCGCGTCGTCGACAACTACGGCGACGCGGGCGTGTGCTGGCGCCTCGCGCGGCGGCTGGCGGCGCTGGGCCAGTCCGTGCGCCTGTGGATCGACCGGCCCGAGGTCCTGGCGCGGCTGCTGCCGGCCCTGGACGCGCAGGCGGACGAACAGGTCCTGGACGGCGTGCGGATCGGCCCCTGGAGCCATGCGGAACACGCCGCGCCGCCGCGCGGCGGCGTGGTGGTCGAGGCCTTCGCCTGCGCCCTGCCGCCCGCCTACGAGGCCGCCATGGCCGGGCGGGACTGCCTCTGGATCAACCTGGAATACCTCAGCGCCGAATCCTGGGTGGAAGGCTGCCACGGCCTGCCTTCGCCGCAGGCCAACGGCGTGCCGAAATTCTTTTTCTTTCCCGGCTTCACGCCGGCCACCGGCGGGCTGCTGCGCGAACCGGGCCTGCTGGCGCGGCGCGACGCGGAGCAGGCGCGCGACCGCGGCCCGCGCCTGCGGGCCCTGACCGGGCTGGCGGCGGCGCCGCCCGCCGATGCCCTGTGCGTGCTGCTGTTCTGCTATCCCGATGCGCCGCTGGCCGGCCTGGGCGCGGCGCTGGCGGACCTGGACCGGCCCGTCTGGCTGCTGGTCCCCGGCGGCGCGCCGCCGGCCGCGCTGCGCGGCCAGGGCGGCCTGCGCGTCGTGCCCGTCCCCTTCGTGCCGCAGTCCCGCTTCGACGAACTGCTGTGGTGCTGCGACCTGAATTTCGTGCGCGGCGAGGATTCCCTGGTCCGGGCGACCTGGGCCGGCGCGCCCCTGGTGTGGCAGATCTACCGCCAGGCGCAGGACGCCCACCTCGACAAGCTGGAGGCCTGGCTCGCCCGCACCCGCTGGCCCGCCCCCGCCGCCGCGCTGATCCGCGCCTGGAACCGGCCGGACGACCGGGCCGTGGCCGAAACGCTGCCGGCCGCCCTGCGCGAGCCGGCCTGGACCCGCTGGCGGGCGCGCAGCCGCGCCTGGTGCGCCGAACTGGCTGGACAACCCGATCTGGGTCAAGATTTGCTGGATTTTTGCCTGCGGCGTCACCAAACGCGCTAGAATGTACAGTTAACTTTTTCAGCATTGCCTCGGAATGCGTTTTGGCACGGGGCACACATCCCCGGAGTTTTCCCCATGAAAATCGCACAGGAACTGCGCGTTGGCAACGTCGTCATGGTCGGCAGCGATCCCCTCGTCGTCCAGAAGGCCGAATACAACAAGTCCGGCCGCAACGCCGCCGTCGTCAAGCTCAAGTTCAAGAACCTGCTCACCGGCAGCGCCAGCGAATCCGTCTACAAGGCCGACGAAAAATTCGAGCAGGTCGTGCTCGAGCACAAGGAATGCACCTATTCCTACTTCGCCGATCCGATGTACGTCTTCATGGACGAGGAATACAACCAGCACGAAGTCGAAGCCGACAGCATGGGCGACGCGCTGAACTACCTCGAAGAAGGCATGACGGTCGAAGTCGTGTTCTACGACGGCCGCGCGATCTCGGTGGAACTGCCCACCATCATCGTGCGCGAGATCACCTACACCGAACCCGCCGTCAAGGGCGACACGTCCGGCAAGGTCCTCAAGCCCGCCAAGATCAACACCGGCTACGAACTGTCCGTGCCGCTGTTCTGCAACATCGGCGACAAGATCGAGATCGACACCCGCACCAACGAATACCGCAGCCGGGTGATGTGATCCCCGCGCAGCGCGCATGAAAAAACCGGGCTCAGGCCCGGTTTTTTCATGCCGTCCGGTTCCCCTGCTACGACAGCTCGAGCAGCAGGACGCCCGATACGATGGCGCAGACTCCCAGCCAGCCGACGCGGCCGAGCCGCTGCCGGAACAGCGCCCGGCCGGCGAACGCGGTCAGCACGATGCCCATGCCGCCCCACAGCGCATAGGCGACGGACAGGTCGATGCCCCTGACCGCCTGGGACAGCGAGGTGAACGAGGCCAGGATGCAGAAGATCCCCAAGGCGCCGGCGGTGCGCCGGCGAAAGCCGTCGGAATATTTGACGAAGACGTTGGCGGCGACCTCCAGGACGATGGCGGCGGCCATGAAGGCGTAATGCACGAGCTCGGCGTTGCGCATGGCGTCATTCCCCCTGCGCCTCGGGCGCGCCGATGCTGACCAGGACGACGCCGACGAGCAGCGCCGCCAGGCCGAGCGCCTTGGCCGGACCCAGGTCTTCGCCGAAATAGCGCAGGCCGATGAAGGTGACGCAGGCGAGGCCGAGCGTTTCCCAGGCGGCATAGGCCAGGGCGATGGGCAGGCGCCTGACGGCCAGCGCCAGGAAATAGAACGACAGCCCGATCAGGGCATACATGAACAGGAACGGGGCAAGGGCGCCGGAATCGGCCACGCGCTTCATGAGCGTCACGCCGGATACTTCGACCGCGACGGCCGCCAGCAGGTACGGCCAAGGGCGCAATGTCATGGTGGCCTTCTTTCAGAAAAGGGTTTTCAGGATCGAGCCAAGTCGATACCCTTATTTTCCACCTGCATTCTGGATTCAAAAAGTTTGAATCCATCTATTTATTTGATAGCATCCTGGCATGCAATGGAATCTCGAGCAATTGCGCCAGTTCGTCGCCACCGTGGAACACGGCTCCATCAGCGCCGCGGCCCGCCGGCTGGGCAAGGCGCAATCGGCCGTGAGCACGGCCATCGGCCTGCTGGAAGCCGATCTGGGCGTGGCGCTTTTCGATCGCGCGAAGCATCGGGCCACCTTGTCCGATGCGGGCCGGGTACTGCTGCTGGAAGCCCGCGAAGTGCTGCGGCAGGCGCAGGCGCTGGACCAGCGCGCCCGATCGCTGGCCGCGGGCGACGAACCCAGGCTGGCGCTGGCCCTGGACGAGGCCTTGCCCTATACGGCGATCCGCGCCCTGCTGCGCGAGCTCTCCGGCCGCTTTCCCGACCTGGAACTGACGCTGCTCAACGGCACCGCCACCGAAGTGGCGGACTATGTCGGCCAGGCGCGCGCCGACGCCGCGTTCCAGTTCGACCGGGGACCGCTGCGGGACGGCTTCGATCAACGCCGCATCGGGACGCTCGCCCAGGGAATCTTCGTGGCCAGCGGCCATCCCCTGGCGGAAAAACCGGCCGTCAGGCGCGAGGACCTGGCCCGCTACCGCCAGCTCGTGATGCGCGCCGAGGATGTCGAGGAAATCATCTACAGCCCGAAGGTCTGGCGTTCGGACAGCTTCTATACCATCGCGGAGATGGTCGCCGACGATCTCGGCTGGGCCACCCTGCCGATCAACGTCGCCGCGTACGACGGCTATCCCAAGCCTTTGCGCCAGGTTTGCTGCCCGTCGCTGGCCCTGCCCCTGTTCTCGATCCGCATGATCTGGCCGCAAGGGCGGGAACTGGGCGCGGCGGCGCGCTGGGCCGGGCAGCGTTTCGCGGAACTGATGCGCGCGTGGGCCTGACGGCCCCGCCATCGCCCGCGCCTACTGCAGGCGGTCGTCGTCCAGGATGTCGGGGATCGGCATGATGGAAATGCCTTCCTCGACCAGCTCGCGGCATTCCTCGGCCGAGGCCGTGCCGCGGATGGGGCGTTCCTCGATCTCGCCGCTGTGCATGCGGCGGGCCTCGTCGGCGAAGCGGGCGCCGACGTCGTCGGTCTGGCGCACGATGCGGCGGATCTGGCGCAGGACTTCGGCCTGCAGGCGGGCCATCTGGTCGCCGGACGGCGCCGCGACCGCCGCCCGCGCCTGGGGCGCGGATTCGGCGCGCGGGGCCGGCTCTGCGCGCAGGTGGCTGACGTTCAGATGCGGCGCCGAGACCCGGCGCGTGATCTGGCCGCTGTGACAGACGGGACAGCGCACCAGCCCCCGGGCCAACTGGTCCTGGTAGCTGTCCTGGGACGAGAACCAGCCTTCAAAGACATGGTCATGCTCGCACGAGAGGTCGAATACTTTGAGTGCCATGGTCAGCAGATGGAGGTGGGGCGGCCGTTTTCAAGGGCGTCCCAGCATTGCCAGCGCCAGTCCCAGGGGGCGACGGCTCCGGCCTGGCGCCACAGGCCCAGGCGCCGCTCGCGCGCCCGGCGTTCCAGATCCGCGATGGCCTCGTCGCGAAGGTACTTGCCGCCGCCCTGCCGGTTGGCCCAGGCCAGGCCGGCCTCGACCATGGCGCGGTTGGCGGTGCGGCCGTCGGCCAGCGGCACGTCGCAGACGTCGCGCTCGTAGCGGTCCTGCTCGAAGCAATGCAGCGTGAGCGTGCGGCCGGCCACCAGCTCGGCCAGGGCCTTGCGGGCGGCCTGGCCGAACGGCTGGCCGGGCCGCCGGCGGCCATGGCCGGTTTCGGGGGCGTCGATGCTGGCCAGCCGCACCCGATGGCGCGTGCGGCCCGCCAGCAGCGTCAGGGTGTCGCCGTCGGACACGTCCACGACCCGGCCGGACAGGGCATAAGGCTCGCCCGCCTGCGCCGCCGGGGCTGGCACGGCCAGGAACAGCACGGCGGCCAGCAGCGCCGGCGGGGCGGCACGGGCGCAGACGCCCGGCGGAGCCGCGCGGCCGGGCCGGGCGCGGCGCGAGAAGAAAAAACGGCAGATCGGCATGGGGGAGCGAGGACGGATCGAGGACGGATCGAGGAGAGGCCTCCGCGGGACGCGCGGCCGCTGCCGGCCATTGTAATGGGGCCGCCCGTCACTCCGGCCAGGCCCGCCGCAGCAGGGCGTCCGTGGCCAGCGCCACCGGCCGCACGCCGAACGCATCGCCGCCGGGCGCGCCCAGGCGGCTGTCCACGAAGGCCCGCGACAGCGCCTCCGGCGCATGGCGCAGCAGCAGGTCGGCCTGGACCAGCAGCACCAGATCGCGGGCGATCATCCGGCCCATCGCCTGCTGCTCCTCGGCGCCGAGCGCCAGGGCCGCCAGCAGGCGGTCGGCCGCGGCCCGCAGGGCCGGCTCGCCCGCATGGGCGCGCGCCAGCCCGTCCACCGTCTGGGCGGCAAGCTGGGGCTCCTGGCGGGCGGCGCGCAGCACGTCCAGGCACATGACGTTGCCCGAGCCTTCCCAGATGGAATTGACCGGGGCCTCGCGGTACAGGCGCGCCATGGGGCCGTCCTCGACGTAGCCGTTGCCGCCCCAGACCTCCATGCATTCGGCCGTGACGTCGATGGCGCGCTTGCAGACCCAGAACTTCGCCGCCGGCGTCAGCAGGCGGCGCAGCGCCTGTTCGGCCGGCTGGTCGGCGCGGTCGAAGGCGCCCGCCAGGCGCAGCGCCAGGGCGGTGGCGGCCTCGCTTTCCAGGACCAGGTCCGCCAGCACCTGCCGCATCAGCGGCTGGTCGATCAGCAGGCGGCCGAAGGCGCGCCGATGGCGGGCATGGTGGATACCCTGGACCAGCGCCTGGCGCATCAGCGCCGCGCTGCCCAGCACGCAGTCCAGGCGGGTGTAGGAAGCCATTTCCACCAGGGTGGCGATGCCCCGGCCCGGCTCGCCGATCCGGCGCGCCAGCGCGTCCTCGAACTCGACCTCGGCGCTGGCGTTGGAGCGGTTGCCCAGCTTGTCCTTGAGGCGCAGGATGCGCACCGGATTGCGGCGGCCGCCGTCCAGCCAGCGGGGCATGTAGAAGCAGGAATGGCCGTCGCCGTCGCGCGCCAGCACCAGGTGTGCATCCGACATGGGCGAGGAGAAGAACCACTTGTGGCCCGTCAGGCGGAACCAGCCCCCGCCCTGCGGCTCGGCGCGGCTGAGGTTGGCGCGCAGGTCCGAGCCGCCCTGGCGCTCGGTCATGCCCATGCCGATCATCATCGCGCGCTTCTGCGCCAGCGGGCGGTCGTGCGCGTCGTATTCGCGGCTGGCGAGCAGCGGCCGGACCGTGGCGAACCAGGATTCGCGCGCCAGCAGCGGAATCGCGGCGCTGGTCATGGTCACCGGGCACAGGGAACCGGCCTCGACCTGGCCGTGCATCAGGTAGTGCGCCGCGCGGGCGACGTGGGCGCCCGGCCCCGGCTCGGTCCAGGCGGCTCCGTGCATGCCCTGGGCGAAGGCCAGCGACAGGAATTCGGTCCAGCCGGGATGAAAATCCACCACGTCGATGCGCACGCCCCGGCGGTCGTAGGCCCGCAGCGCCGGCCCCTGGCGGTTGACCTCGGTCGCCAGCCGCGCCAGGTCGGCGCGCCCCAGCCGGGCGCCCCAGGTTTCCAGCTCGGCCTCGCGGCCGCCGGCGCCTTCGCGGCGCACGCCCGCGACCAGGGCCTCGTCGGTGAGATACAGATTGCAATCGGGCAGGTCCGGCACCTGGTTGTCGGCCCCGGGCGCCGACTGCGCCATGTCTTCGCGATCCATGTTCGTGTCCTCCGGCCGCGCGCACGTCCCCGACGCGCTCGACCCCAGTCTACCCGCGATTCCCTGCGGCGGACAGGTCGCGCGGATACAATCGATCCGTCCTTCATCCCGGAGACCCGACGTGACTCCCCGTTTCCTGATCCTGTGCGGCGCCCTGGTCCTGGCGCTGGGCGTGGCGGCCGGCGCCTTCGGTGCGCACGGGCTGAAACGCCTGGTCGCCCCCGAACTGCTGGAGGTCTGGCGCACGGCCGCCCACTACCAGCTGATCCACGGCGCCGGGCTGCTGCTGGTGGCGGCCCTGGCGCCGCGCCTGGCGCCCGCCCCGGCCGCCTGGGCGGGCGGCCTGATGCTGGCCGGCCTGATCGTCTTCAGCGGCAGCCTGTACGCGATGGTGCTGACGGGCGCGCGCGCCCTGGGCGCCATCACGCCGGTGGGCGGGCTGCTGATGATCCTGTCCTGGCTAACGCTCGCCTGGGCGGCTTACATGAAATGATCCCTGCGGATCATTTCATGCCGATCGAATCCGAGCGCCTTGCAAGCCGCGAGGTGGCCCCCCGCCTATAATGGAGGCCTGCCTAGCACGACTGGAATCCCGATGGCCGCCTCTCCCGATCACGAATGGCGCGACTGGCTGCGCGCCCTGCCCAAGGCCGAACTGCACCTGCACATCGAAGGCACGCTCGAACCGGAACTGATGTTCGAGCTGGCCCGCCGCAACGGCATCGCCCTGCCCTACGCCGACGTCCAGGCCGTGCGCGATGCCTACCGCTTCACCGACCTGCAGTCCTTCCTCGACGTGTACTACGCCGGCGCCGGCGTGCTCGTCACCGAGCGGGATTTCTACGAACTGGCCATGGCCTACCTGCGCCGCGCCCAGGCCGACGGGGTCGTCCACGCGGAACTGATGTTCGACCCGCAGACCCACACCGCGCGCGGCGTCGCGCTGGAGACCGTGTTCGCCGGCCTGGCGCGCGCCCTGCGCGAGGCCCGCGGCGGCCTGGGCATCAGCGGCTACCTGCTGCTCAGCTTCCTGCGCCACCTGTCCGAGGACGAGGCCTTCGCCACGCTGGAGGCCGCCCTGCCGCTGCGCGAAGCCTATGGCGACCTGTGGATCGGCATCGGCCTGGACTCGTCCGAACGCGGCAACCCGCCGGAAAAATTCGCCCGGGTCTACGCCCGCTGCGCGGCGCTGGGCTTTCGCCTGGTGGCCCACGCGGGCGAGGAAGGCCCGCCCGACTACGTGCGCGGCGCGCTGGACACGCTCAAGGTCGCCCGCATCGACCACGGCGTGCGCAGCAGCGAGGATCCCGCACTGGTGCAGGAGCTGGTCCGGCGCCGCGTGCCCCTGACGGTCTGCCCGCTGTCGAACCTGAAGCTGGGCGTGGTGCGCGACCTGCGCGACCACAACCTCGCCAAGCTGCTGCGGGCGGGCGCCATCGTGACCCTCAATTCCGACGACCCGGCCTATTTCGGCGGCTACCTGCTGGACAACTACATCGCCAGCGCCGAAGCCCTGGACCTGGCGCGCGACGAGCTCGTCACCCTGGCCGCCAACAGCCTGAAGGCCTCGTTCCTGCCGCACACCGAACAGGCCCCGCTGCTGGACCGGCTGTGGGCCGCGGCGGGCCGCAGCTGATGGCCGCAACCGCCCCGCTGTCCAGGCTCGTCACGCCGGCGGATCCGCTCCAGGGCGACTGCCGGCGGCTCGACCGCGCCTTCTACGACCGCCCCGTCGAAACCGTCGCCCGCGACCTGCTGGGGCGCCTGCTGGTGCACGCCACGCCGGCCGGTCCGCGGATCGGCCGCATCGTCGAAGTGGAAGCCTACCTCGGCCCCGGCGACCTGGCGGCCCACACCGCGCGCGGCCGCACGGCGCGCACCCGGGCCATGTTCGGGCCGCCGGGCCACGCCTACGTCTACCTGATCTACGGCATGCACCACTGCATGAACGTGGTCACCGGCCCCGAAGGCAGCGGCACGGCCGTGCTGCTGCGGGCCCTGGCGCCCGTCCTGGGGCTGGACGCCTCCACCAGTGGCCCCGGCCGGCTGTGCCGCGCCATGGGCGTCACCCGCGACCACTACGGCATCGACCTGTGCGGCGACACGCTGTGGCTCGCGCGGGACGACGCCCCGCCGCCCGCCGAGATCGCCGCCGGCCCGCGCATCGGCGTGGACTACGCGGGCGAATGGGCGGCCAAGCCGCTGCGCTTCTTCGTGCCGGGCCATCCGGCCGTCAGCCGCGCGCCGAAGAAAACCGGCCCGACCGCCGCCTGAACGGCGGCGCAAGGCCCGCGGGGCCGCATATTCAGCCGCGTTTAAGATTTCCTTGATCCGGCGCAAGACCAGGGTTAACCCGCACGGCTAGGATGGTGACATTCCTCAGCCACCCATCCCGTCCCCCTTCATGCGCCGCTTCGCCCTCCCCCGACAGTCCCGCTTCGCCAGCCTGCTCTGGATCGCCTCCCTGCTCCTGCTGTGGGCCTGTCTGATCGCCCCGCCGGCCGGGGCGGCCTCCACCCCCCAGGCGGGCGGCGCGCAGCAGGCCTACAAGTTCGGCCAGAGCGGCACGCCCCTGGGCGCCGGTCCCCGGCTGGGCGCCTTCCTGAAGAACATGCGGCCCGCCGACATCTTTCCCGGCGCGGACCGCATCGGGCCGCCGGAGGGCAAGCCCGCCGTGGCCCGCGCCTACGCGGGCGACAAGATGCTCGGCTACGTCTACCTGACCACCGACATCGTCAACACCCGGGGCTATTCCAGCAAGCCCATCGACGTCCTCGTGGGCCTGTCGCAGGACGGCGAGATCGTCGGCGCCAGGCTGGTCGAGCACCACGAGCCCATCGTGCTGATCGGCATCCCGGAATCCAAGGTCCAGGCCTTCATCGACGGCTACGTCGGCAAGAACTACGTCAAGGAGCCCCCGCGCCCGGGCGCCCCGCCGCCCGTGGACATCATCAGCGGCGCCACCGTCACCCTGATGGTCATCGGCGACAGCCTGACCCGCTCGGTGCTGGCCGTGGCCCGGCACTACGGCATCGGCCGGGAAGGCCCGGCCCAGGTCGCCGCCGCCGAGCACCGCGTCCTCGACATGGCGCAGACCGGCACGCAATCCTGGGACGCCCTGCTGCAGTCCGGCGCCGTCGGGCACCTGCGCCTGACCGTGGCCGACGTCAACAAGGCCTTCGAGGAGACCGGCCGCCAGGGCGCCATCGAGCACCCGGAGCCCGGCGACCCCGAGGACACCTTCATCGACCTGTACGCCGCCCTGGTCAGCGCGCCGGCCATCGGCCGCAGCCTGCTGGGCGAGGCCGAGTACGGCTATCTGCGCGACCGCCTCGCGCCCGGCCAGCAGGCCATCCTGATCGCCGGCAACGGCTATTCCTTCAAGGGCTCGGGCTACGTGCGCGGCGGCGTGTTCGACCGCATCGAGATCATCCAGGAAGAAAACAGCTTCCGCTTCACCGACCTGGACCACCAGCGGCTCGCCGACCTGATGGCGGCGGGCGCCCCCGGCTTCCGCGAAGTGGCGCTGTTCACCGTCCCCACCGACGCCGCCTTCGACCCGGTCGAGCCGTGGCGCCTGCAGCTCACCGTGCAGCGCGTGGTCAGCGTGAAGGAAAAGGCCTTCACGGCCTTCGTGCTGAACTACGACCTGCCCAAGGTCTACACCCAGGTCGAGGCCCCGGCCGCGCAGGCCGCGGCGGCGGATGGCGGCGCGGCCGCGAGCGCAGCCGGTGGCGCGGCCGCGGGGCCGGCCGCCCCGGACGCGCAGCAGGACGAGGGCGCGGGCGCGGAAGAAGCCGCCCCGGCGCTGTGGAAGCAGATCTGGCTCGCCAAGACCGTGCAGATCGCCATCGTCTCGATCGCGCTGCTGACCCTGATCGCGGTGTTCTTCTTCCAGAACCAGATCGTCAAGCACGAGGTCTTCTACAAGCGCTTCCGCACGGTGTTCCTGATCTTCACGCTGTTCTGGATCGGCTGGTACGCCCAGGCGCAGCTCTCGGTGGTGAACGTGCTCACCTTCACCACGTCGCTGCGCACGGACTTCAGCTGGGAATACTTCCTGATGGACCCGATCGTGTTCATCCTGTGGATCGCCACGGCGATGTCCCTGATCTTCTGGAACCGCGGCGCGTTCTGCGGCTGGCTGTGCCCCTTCGGCGCCCTGCAGGAACTGACCAACCAGGTCGCCAAAAAGCTGCACGTGCCGCAGATCAAGGTGCCGCACGGCCTGAACACCCGCCTGGCCGGCCTGAAATACCTGATCTTCCTGATCCTGTTCGGCATCTCGCTGTACGAGCTGGGCACGGCGGAAAAATTCGCCGAGGTCGAGCCCTTCAAGACCGCGATCATCCTCAAGTTCGTGCGCGACTGGCCGTTCGTGATCTTCGCCGCCGTGCTGCTGCTGGCCGGGCTGTTCATCGAGCGCTTCTACTGCCGCTACCTGTGCCCGCTGGGCGCGGCCCTGGCCATCCCCGCGCGGCTGCGCATCTTCGACTGGCTGCGCCGCTACAAGACCTGCGGCAACCCCTGCCAGCTGTGCGCCGTGGACTGCCCGGTGCAGGCCATCAATCCGGAAGGCGACATCAACCCGAACGAATGCATCCAGTGCCTGAACTGCCAGCAGCTCTACCACAACGAGAAGCGCTGCCCGCACCTGATCCAGAAGAACGCCAAGCTCAAGCGCCACAAGGCGCCGCCGCCCGACGCCGGCATCCCCGGCGAGGTCGTCGCCAGCCGCAAGCCGACCGTGCGTCCACGCGATCCGTCCGCCGAGCCGCAACCCATTTCGTCGAACCCATAGCGCCCACCCCCGGCGATCCCGCCGGAACGCTATGCCTGCAACCCTAGGGAGTACATCATGTCCGACCACACCAGCGACAAACCCGGCCTGAGCCGGCGGGGATTCCTCGGCACTGCCGCACTGACGGGGGCCGCCGCCGTCGGCGCGACCCACCTGACGGCCAATGCCAAGGACGACAAGAAGAAGGGCCACCAGAGCGTCGAGGTCGCCCCCGGCGAGCTGGACGAATACTACGCCTTCAATTCCGGCGGCCAGTCGGGCGAAGTGCGCATCCTGGGCCTGCCGTCCATGCGCGAACTGATGCGCATCCCGGTCTTCAACATGTGCAGCGCCACGGGCTGGGGCCGCACCAACGAAAGCCGCAAGATCCTCAACGAAAGCCTGACGCCCGAGACGCGCAAGTTCCTCGAGGAAAACCACATGCCGGTGCTGCCCAACGGCGACGCGCACCACCCGCACATGTCCTTCACGGACAACACCTACGACGGCCGCTACATCTACATCAACGACAAGGCCAACACCCGCGTGGCCCGCATCCGCTGCGACGTGATGAAGACCGACAAGATCGTCGAGATCCCCAACGCCGACGGCATCCACGGCCTGCGCCCGCAGCGCTATCCGAAGACCGGCTACGTCTTCTGCAACGGCGAGCACATCGTGCCGCTGCCCAACGACGGCTCCGTGATGGACGACCCGAAGAAGAACTTCTGGGCCATCTACACCGCCGTGGACGGCGAGACCATGAAGGTGGCCTGGCAGGTGCTGGTGGACGGCAACCTGGACAACGGCGACGCCGACTACCAGGGCAAGTATTCCTTCGCCACGTGCTACAACTCGGAAAAGGGCCTGAACGTCACCGAGATGTCGGCCAACGAGCAGGACTGGGCGGTGGTGTTCAACATCAAGCGCATCGAGGAAGCCGTCAAGAACGGCGACTACAAGGAAATGAACGGCGTGCCCGTCATCGACGGCCGCAAGGGTTCCAAGTACACGCGCTACATCCCGGTGCCCAACTCGCCGCACGGCTGCAACGCCGCGCCCGACGGCATCCACGTGGTGTTCAACGGCAAGCTCTCGCCCACCGTCACGGTGATCGACGTGCGCAAGCTCGACGACCTGTTCGACGGCAAGATCAAGGAGCGCGACGTGGTCGTGGCCGAGCCGCAACTGGGCCTGGGCCCCCTGCACACGGCCTTCGACGGCCGCGGCAACGCCTACACCACGCTGTTCATCGACAGCCAGATGTGCAAGTGGAACATCGAGAAGGCCAAGCGCGCCTACCAGGGCGAGAAGGTCGATCCCATCGTCCAGAAGCTGGACGTGCACTACCAGCCCGGCCACAACCACACCACGATGGGCGAGACCAAGGAAGCCGACGGCAAGTGGCTGGTGTCGCTGAACAAGTTCTCCAAGGACCGCTTCCTCAACGTCGGCCCCCTGAAGCCGGAAAACGACCAGCTGATCGACATCTCCGGCGACGAGATGAAGCTGGTGCACGACGGCCCCAGCTTCGCCGAGCCGCACGACATGCTGCTGGTGCACCGCTCCAAGGTGCGCCCCAAGCACATCTGGGACCGCAACGACCCGATGTGGGAAGAGGCCCGCCAGATGGCCGCCAAGGATGGCGTCACCCTGGAATCCGCCGCGAACGTCATCCGCGACGGCAACAAGGTGCGCGTCTACATGACGGCGGTCGCTCCGGTGTTCAGCCTGTCGAACTTCGAGGTCAACGAAGGCGACGAAGTCACGGTGGTGGTCACCAACATGGAGCGCATCGAGGACCTGACCCACGGCTTCACGCTGGGCGGCTACGGCATCGCCATGGAAGTCGGCCCGCAGGCGACCTCCTCGGTCACCTTCACGGCCTCGCGCCCCGGCGTGCACTGGTACTACTGCCAGTGGTTCTGCCACGCGCTGCACATGGAAATGTCCGGCCAGATGTACGTCAAGCCGAAGAAGGCCTGATGTCCATGCGTTCCTTCACCGTCTCCGGCCTGCGGGCGGCCCTGGCCGCCCTGGCGGTCCTGTGCGCCATGCCCGGGACGGTGGCGGCCGCCGTGATCGACGTGCCCGCGGGTTCCGACCTGCGGGCCGCCGTCGCGGCGGCGGCGCCGGGCGACATCCTGAACCTGGCGCCGGGCGACTACCCCGGCAACCTCGTCATCGACAAGCCCTTGACGATCCAGGGGCCGGCCGACCGCAGCGCCCGCATCCTGGGCGAACGCACCGGCCGCACCCTCTGGGTCCAGGCCGAGGACGTCGTCCTGCGCCACCTGACCGTCCGCCATTCGGGCCTGAGCCTGCCCGACATGGACGCGGGCATCTTCCTGGACAAGACCGCCACCCGCGCCCACGTCGCGGACAACGACATCATCGACAATTCCGTCGGCGTCTACCTGTGGGGCGCGCGCGACGCCCTGGTGGAACGCAACCGCATCGTCGGCAACACCGGGCTGCGCGTGAACGAGCGCGGCAACGGCGTGACCGTCTGGAACGCCCCCGGCTCCAAGGTGCTGGACAACGACATCTCCGAAGGCCGCGACGGCATCTTCTCCAACAACAGCCGCGAGAACGTCTTCAGCCGCAACGTCTTCCACAAGCTGCGCTACGCGGTGCACTACATGTACACCAACGACAGCGAGGTCAGCGACAACGTGTCGCGCGGCAACGAGATCGGCTACGCCATCATGTTCTCGCGCCGCCTGGTCGTGCGCGACAACATCGCCGTCGACAGCGCGCACCAGGGCCTGATGCTCAACGCCACGGACGACTCCGTCATCGACGGCAACGTCATCGTGCGGGCCGAGAAGTGCGTGTTCGTCTACAACGCCAACCTGAACGAGCTGGCCGACAACCACTTCCAGGACTGCGGCATCGGCGTCCACTACACGGGCTCCGAGGGCAACCGCATCCACGGCAACGCCTTCGTCGGCAACCAGAACCAGGTGAAATACGTCGGCACCCGCTACCTGGAATGGTCGCAGGCCGGACGCGGCAACTACTGGTCCGACCTGTCCGCCTTCGACCTGGACGGCGACGGCATCGCCGACACCGCCTACCGCCCCAACGGCCTGATCGACCAGGTCGTCTGGCGCGCGCCCAACGCGCGGCTGCTGCTCAACAGCCCGGCCGTCACCATCGTCCGCTGGGCCCAGTCCCAGTTTCCCGCGATCCTGCCCGGCGGCGTGATCGACAGCGCCCCCCTCATGGCGATCCCGGCCACGCCGACCCTGAAAAAATTCGAGGCCCTGCAATGACCGTCACAGCGCCCCCGATCGAACTGCGATCCGTCACCAAACGCTACGCCGCGATGCGGGCCGTGGACAACGTCAGCCTGTTCATCGAACCGGGCGAATGCGTGATCCTGGCCGGCCACAACGGCGCCGGCAAGAGCACCCTGATCAAGCTGATCCTGGGCCTGATCCGCCCCGAGGCCGGCTCGGTGCGCGTGCTGGGCGAGATCGCCGGCACGCCGGCCGCCGCCCGCGCCCGCCGCCACATCGGCTACCTGCCGGAAACCGTGGCCCTGCACCCCTCGCTGACGGGCACCGAGACGCTGGCCTTCTACGCCCACCTGAAGGGCCTGTCCACCGCCGGCAACGCCGCCCTGCTCTCGCGCGTGGGCATCGCCGAAGCCGCGCGGCGGCGGGTGGGCGGCTATTCCAAGGGCATGCGCCAGCGCCTGGCCCTGGCCCAGGCGCTGCTCGGCTCGCCCCGGGTGCTGCTGCTCGACGAGCCCACCACCGGCCTGGATCCGGCCTCCCGGCTGCTGTTCTACGACATCGTCCGCGAACTGCGCGACGCCGGCGCCGCCATCCTGCTGTCCACCCACGCCCTGGCCGAGCTCGAAGGCCTGGCCGACCGCGTCATCGTCATGTGCAAGGGCCAGAAGATCGCCGACGGCACCCTGGGCGACCTGCGCCGCGAGGCCGACCTGCCGGTGCGCATCCGCCTGACGCTGGACACGGACCCCATCCAGGTCCCCGAAGGCTGGCGGCGCCTCGGCGCCGGCCGCATCGAACTGACCTGCTCCGAGGCCGACAAGCTGCGCCGGCTGCGCGACGCCCAGGCCATGCCCGACATCCGCGACATCGAGCTGGAACACCCCGGCCTCGACGAAATGTACGCGCAGTTCCTGCGCCGGGAGGACGCATGAATCCGACCCTGATCCTGATCCGCAAGGAAATCCGCGACGGCCTGCGCAACCGCTGGGTGCTGGCCATCACCGCGCTGCTGGCCATGCTGGCCCTGTCGCTGGGCTTCCTGGGCAGCGCGCCGACCGGCACCGTCAAGGTCGATCCCCTGACCGTCACGGTCGTCAGCCTGTCGAGCCTGTCGATCTTCCTGATCCCGCTGATCGCCATGCTGCTGTCCTACGACGCCATCGTGGGCGAGATCGACCGCGGCACCATGGCCCTGCTGCTCAGCTACCCCATCGCGCGGCGCCAGGTCATGGCGGGCAAGTTCCTCGGCCACCTGGCCATCCTGGCGCTGGCCACGGTGGCGGGCTACGGCATCGCCGGGCTGGCGCTGCAACTGGTGCATGGCGGGCTGGACCTGGAGGCCTGGACGCCCTTCGCCCTGCTGATCGCCGCCAGCATCCTGCTGGGCGCGAGCTTCCTGTCGCTGGGCTACCTGATCAGCGCCCTGGTGCAGGAGCGCGCCACGGCCGCCGGCGTCGCCATCGGCGTCTGGCTGTTCCTGGTGGTGATCTACGACATGGTGCTGCTGGGCGTGCTGGTGGCCGACCAGGGCCGCATCATCACGGCCCCGCTGCTCAACGGCATCCTGCTGTTCAACCCGACCGACGTCTACCGCCTGCTGAACCTGACCGGCCACGAGAACATCGCCATGTTCGCCGGCATGGCCGGCCTGAGCGACCAGGCCTCGCTGTCCACCGGCGTGCTGCTGCTCGCCCAGATCCTCTGGATCGCCGTCCCCCTCGGCCTGGCGGCGCTGGTCTTCAACCGGAGGTCGCTATGAACGCGCCGGACCATTCCCGGCTTCCGGGAAGCGCCATGAAGACGCGCGCGGCGCGCCTGCTCGGCGCGGCCCTGCTGGCCGCCGCCCTGGCCGGCTGCGGCGACGGCGGCGTCACCTCCTCCCTTCCTCCCTCACCCGTGGCCATGACCGACGACGCCGTGGGCCACTATTGCGGCATGAACCTCTACGAACACATCGGCCCCAAGGGCCAGATCCTCCTGCGCGACCGGGACGTCCCGGTCTGGTTCTCCACCATCCGCGAGCTCTTCGCCTACACCATCCTGCCCGAGGAGCCCAAGGCCATCCTCGCCCTCTACGTGCAGGACATGGGCCGCGCGGGCCCGGACGGCAATCCGCCGGCCGACGCCTGGATCGACGCCCGCACCGCCCACTACCTGATCGAAAGCAACGCGGTCGGCGGCATGGGCGCGCCCGACGCCCTGCCCTTCGCCCGGCTGGAGGACGCCCGCGCCTACGCCGAGCGCTACGGCGGCCGCATCGTCGGCTTCAAGGACATGCCGGAGGACTACGTCCTGCGCGCCCCCGAACTCTCTCCCCTCACCACGGGCCGGGAGCCCGTCGGAGCCCCCTCATGAACACGCCTCTTCTTCCCCGCCGCCGGCGGTTCCTCGGCATCCTGGCGGCCAGCGCCGCGCTGGTCGGACCGGGGCCCCTGCGCGCCGCCCTGCGCGATCCCGCCGCCCTGCCCGAGCCGGTCGTCTGGAACGGCGTCGCGCTGGGCGCCGACGCGCAGCTGCAGCTGCTGCATCCCGACCGCGCCCACGCCGAACGGCTGGTGCGCATGGCCGTCGCCGAAGTCCACCGCCTGGAACAGGTCTTCAGCCTGTACCGCGAGGACAGCGCGCTGGCGCGCCTGAACCGCGCCGGCCGCCTGGACGCGCCGCCCCCGGACCTGAGCCGCCTGCTGTCGCAGGCCGTCGCCTTCGGCGAACGCACCGGCGGGCTCTTCGACCCCAGCGTGCAGGTGCTGTGGGACCTGTACGCCGCGCGCGTGCTCGCCGGCCGGCCGCTGCCGCCGGACCCCGCCGAACTGCGCGCCGCGCTGGCCAAAGTGGACTACCGCGCCATCCGCCTCGAGGAAGACGCCATCGTGCTGGAACGCCCGGGCATGGCGCTGACCCTGAACGGCATCGCGCAGGGCTACATCACCGACCGGGTGACCGAACTACTGCGGGCCAACGGCCTGGAACACGCCATGATCGACCTGGGCGAGGCCCGCGGCCTGGGCGCGCCCGCGCCGGACCGCCCCTGGCGCGCCGGGATCGCCGACCCCCGGGAACCCTCCCGCGTCCTGGAGACCATCGACCTGGGCGACCTGGCGCTGGCCACCTCGGGCGGCTACGGCACGCCGCTGGATCCCGCCGGACGCTACACGCACCTGTTCGACCCGCACACGGGCGCGGCGACGCCGCGCTGGCGCAGCGTCACCGTGCGCGCCGCCGACGCGACGACCGCCGACGCGCTGTCCACCGCCTTTGCCCAGATGCCCGCCGACGCGATCCGTGGTATGATTTCGCGCTTTCCAGTCCAGGCATGGCTGATGGCGCCGGATGCCGGCACGCTGATCCGCCTGGGGTGATTGGAAAATGCGCTGAAAAGCGCGTTGAAAGATGCGCTGAAAAGCGCAGCAAGAAGCGGCATGACAAGCCTTGAAAAGCACGTTATAATTTCGCTTCTTTAGCGGCTGTAGCTCAGTTGGATAGAGTACTTGGCTACGAACCAAGGGGTCGTGGGTTCGAATCCTGCCAGCCGCGCCATACAAATCAAGGGCTTACGATGGAAACGTCGTAAGCCCTTGTCCATTATGGCGGCATGATCCCGCGCACCAGCGTGCGCAGCAGCCAGGCCGCCGCGGCGAACGCGGCGAGGCCGCCGGCCCACAGCGCCAGCAGCCACGCCAGCCGGCGCAGCCAGGGGCCCGGCGCGTTCGATTTCCGCGCGTCCGATTTCAATGGTAGCCCTCCCCGGCGCGCACCTTGCCGCGGAACACCCAGTACGACCAGCCGGTGTACGTCAGGATCATGGGGATGACGAGCAGCGCGCCCACCAGGGTGAAGCCCAGGCTCTGCGGCGGCCCGGCCGCCTCCCGGATGGTCAGGATGGGCGGCACCACGTAGGGCCACAGGCTGATGCCCAGGCCGCTGTAGCCCAGGAACACCAGCAGCAGGGTCCACAGGAACGGCGCGGCGCCGGAATCGCGCCGGAGCGCGGCCCGCAGCTGCCACAGCGCCACGCCCACCAGCAGCGGCACGGGCGCGAACCAGAGCAGGTTGGGATAGGAGAACCAGCGCTCCGCGATCCGGGGATGGGCCAGCGGCGTCCACACGCTGACGATGACGATGACGCCGAGGAAGGCCCAGGCCAGCGGCCCGGCGATCCGCACGCAGCGCGCCCGCAGCCCGCCCTCGGTCTTCATCGTCAGCCACGTCACGCCGAGCAGGCCGTAGCCGACGATCAGCCCCAGTCCCGTGAACACCGGAAACGGCGCGAGCCACGGCAGGCCGGCGCCGGAGCGCGTGCCGGGCGCGGCGAAACCGTCCACGAAGGAGCCCAGGACGATGCCCTGGAAAAAGGCCGCGACGACCGATCCGCCCCAGAAGGCGAGATCCCAGCGCCCCCGGGCCGCCGGCGGCGCCTTGAAGCGGAACTCGAAGGCCACGCCGCGGAACACGAGGCCCACGAGCATCAGCACGATGGGCACGCTCAGGGCTTGCAGCACGATGGAATAGGCCAGCGGAAAGGCGGCCAGCAGGCCGGCGCCGCCCAGGACGAGCCAGGTTTCGTTGCCGTCCCACACCGGCGCCACGGTATTGACCATGACGTCGCGGTCGCCGCGGTCCCGGACGAAGGGAAACAGCAGGCCGATGCCCAGGTCGAAGCCGTCCATCACGATATACATCATCACCGCGAAGAGGATGATGATGGCCCAGATGAGGGGAAGATCAATGCCCATGGTCGTCTCGCTCCTGCGCGGCCGAGAGCGGCCGCATCGGCTGGCTGGCCTGGCCCGCGCCGCCGTCGGGTTCGGGCGCCGAATCCAGCGGGTCCTGCGCGAGCAGGTGCATGCCGTACGTCGTGCCGGCGCCGAACACCGCGACGTACACCAGCACGAACAGGGCCAGGGTGAACGCGACCTGCCCGGCCGGATGCGGCGACGCGGCCTCGCTGGTGCGCAGCAGCCCGTACACGACCCAGGGCTGGCGGCCGATCTCGGTGGTGTTCCAGCCGGCCAGGATGGCCGCGAGGCCCGCGGGCGACATGGCCACGGCGAACCGCAGAAAGCGCCGGTTCAGGTACAGGCGCCCGCCCCGGCGCAGCCACGCGCCCCAGAAGGCCAGCGCGATCATCAACAGGCCCAGGCCGACCATGGCGCGGAACGTCCAGAACACGACCGTCGAATCGGGCCGGTCGGCCGCGGGGAAATCCTTCAGCGCGGGGACCTGCCCGTCCCAGCTGTGCGTCAGGATCAGGCTGCCGAGCCGGGGCACCTCGACGGCGTAGCGCGTCTCCTCGGCGCCCATGTCGGGCCAGCCGAACAGGATCAGCGGCACGCCTTCGCCCGGCAACGCCTTTTCCCAGTGTCCCTCCATCGCCGCCAGCTTCGCGGGCTGGTACGCGAGCGTGTTGAGGCCGTGGAAATCGCCGATCACGGCCTGCGCCGGCGCCGCGCCGAGCAGCATCCACATCGCCATCGACAGCATCGTCCGCACCGGCGCGTTGCTGCGGCCCCGGAGCAGGTGCCACGCGCCGGTGCCGCCCACGATGAGCGCCGTGGCGACGAACGCGGCGACCACCATGTGGCTCAGGCGAAACGGAAAGGACGGATTGAAGATCACCCGCAGCCAGTCGACCGGAACCGCCACGCCCCGCACGATCTCGTGGCCCTGCGGCGTCTGCATCCAGCTGTTGGAGGCGAGGATCCACGTGGCCGAGATCAGCGTGCCGAGCGCGACCACGCAGGTCGACACGAAATGCAGCCCCGGGCCGACCCGCTTGAGCCCGAACAGCATCACGCCCAGGAAGCCCGCCTCCAGGAAGAAGGCGGTCAGGACCTCGTAGGTGAGCAAGGGGCCGGTGATGGCGCCCGCGAAGCGCGAGAATCCGCTCCAGTGGGTGCCGAACTGGTAGGCCAGGACGATGCCCGACACCACGCCCATCGCGAACGCGACGGCGAAGGGCCGCAGCCAGAAGCGGTACAGCGTCATGTAGACCGGCCTGCCCGTGGCCAGCCACAAGGCCTCCAGCACCGCCAGGTAGCTGGCCAGTCCGATCGTGATCGCCGGAAAGATGATGTGGAACGAAATCGTGAATCCGAACTGGATGCGCGCAAGCAGGACTGCGTCCATGGGGGCCTCCCTCCTCGCCGACCGAGGGGCGCAGCCGGGCAGCAAGTTTCGTTCCAGGGGACTTCGGTCCGGGCGACCCGGGAATGCCCGGGATTGCCGGGGAATGGCCTATAGTAGCGAGGCTGAACGCCCCGCCGGAGACGACCCTTGCCCCCCACCCCCACTGGAACCCCCGCCCGCCGCACCCTGGCGGGCGTCCTGCTTCTGGTCGTGTCCATGTGGGCGCTGTCGGGGCTGGACGCCAGCGGCAAGTACCTGATGGGCCCCGACGCCGGCGTCGCGCTGTTCGTGGTGTGCCTGGTGCGCTACGGGGTGCACATGGCGCTGGCCATGATGGTGGTCGTCCCGGCCCGCGGATGGCGGGCCCTGCGCTGCAGCCGCCCGCGCGCGCAAGTGGCGCGCGGCCTGTCCATGCTGGCCGCCACCCTGCTGTTCTTCACCACCCTGCATTACCTGCCACTGGGCCAGGCGACCGCGATCAATTTCCTCGCGCCCCTGATCGTGCTGGCGATCGCGCCCTGGGCGCTCAAGGAGCCGCCCTTCCTGTCGCGCTGGGTGGCGGCGGGCGTGGGCCTCCTGGGGGTGCTGGTGGTGGTGCGGCCGGGCGCGGGGCTGGACCCGGCCGGCACGCTCTTCGGCCTGCTGACGGCCTGCGCGCTGGCGTCGCAGTACATCGCGTCGCGCCGGGTGGCGGTGGACGATTCCTACACGACGCTGATCTGGAGCGGCGCCGTGGGCAGCGCCGTCATGGCGCTGGCCCTGCCCCTCTACTGGCAGGATCTCGCGGCGCTGTCCGCGCGGCTCTCCCCGGCGCAGTGGCTGGTGCTGCTGAGCACGGGATTCTGGGGCTGCCTGGGGCATTTCCTGCAGATCCAGGCGTACCGGCAGGCGCCCGCCTCGCTGCTGGCGCCCTTCATCTACTTCCAGATCGTCAGCGCCGCCGCGCTGGGCTGGCTCATCTGGGAACAGTTCCCCGATCCGGTGTCCTGGCTGGGCATCGCCGTCGTCTGCGCCAGCGGCATCACGATCGGCCTCGTCGAATGGCGCCGCAACGGCGCCGCGCGCGCCGTCGCGGCATCCTAGGCCGGCGGGAACCCCGCACGCCGCCGCCGGGACCGCCGCACGTCCCGCATCAGGGTGTCCAGCGCGGGGATGCCCGCGGCCACGCGGGCGACCGCGGCCGCATCGACCCGGGCCAGCGGCGGAATCTCCGCGATGATGCGCACCCGCCCGAAACGTTCCAGCGCCTCGCGGTTGCCGGGCGAGGGCGGGCCGTTCATCACCACGCCCAGCACGGGCAGGCCGCGCGCGCGCAAGGCCCGCAGGCTCAGCAGCGTGTGGTTGATCGTGCCCAGCGTGCTGCGCGCCACCAGCACCACGGGCAGGCCCAGGCGGGCGGCCAGATCGATCATCATGCAATGGGCGTCCACCGGCACGTACAGCCCGCCCGCGCCTTCCACGACCAGCGGGACGGCCGTCCGGGGAGGACGCAGGCCGGATACGTCGAGTGTCACGCCCTCCGCCCGCGCCGCCGCCCACGGGGCCAGCGGCGCCGCCAGCACGCAGGCGGGGGCGTGCAGCACGTGGCCGCCGCCCGGACCGAGCAGGGCCGCCACGGTCTCGGTGTCGCCGCGGGTGGCCGCGACGCCGGTCTGGTACGGCTTCCAGTAGTCGCCGCTCCAGGCCTTGACCAGGATCGCCGCCACCAGCGTCTTGCCCACGTCGGTGTCCGTGCCCGTCACGAACGCGCCCGGGCACGGCCCGGCGCCGGATCCGGCTGCACGCGGCCTCACGGCGAGGCCTCCCCGTGCGCACCGGCCTCGTCCCTGCGCCACAGGCTGAACGCGATCCGGTAGGAGCAGCGTGCGCCGGCGCGGTCGAACTCGGCGCACACGCGGCGCAGCAGCGGCACGGGCAGCGGCCGGCCGTCGGGCCGGGGCGCGGTCGCGCCGATGCCCTTCAGGCCGCGCAGGAACGCCCGGGCGCTGCCGCACTCGTCGACGATGCGCTCCACGTCGATCCGCGCCGCGACGTCCGGGCGGCGGGGGCGCAGCGCCCCGGCGGCGGGAAAGCGCATCATGGCCGGGCGCAGCCCCAGGACCTCGTGCGCCCGGCGCCACTCGGCGAACGTCCCGCGCGTCGGCAGGGCGACGGCCAGGTGCCCGGCCGGCGCCAGCAGGGCCGCCAACCGCGCCAGCCCGCGCGCGGGGTCGCCGAACCACTGCAGGGCCATGCTGGAACAGATCAGGTCGAAGCGCCCGGGTCCGTCCGCCAGCGCCGGATGTTCCCCGTCCATGACCTGATAGCGGCTCGCCCGCCCCGGGCGCAGGCGGCTGCGGGCCTGCGCCAGCATGGCGGGGGACAGGTCCGTGATCGTCCAGTCCGCCTCGGGGAAATGCGCGTCCACCATGCCGGTGAGCAGCCCCGTGCCGCAACCGATCTCGAGGATGCGGGGCCGCGCCGGCAGGTCGAGCCGGGCGATCCGCGCCGCCAGCCGGGCCGCGACCTCGCGCTGCACGCCGGCATGGCGGTCGTAATGGGCCGCCGCCGCGCCGAAGCGCGCCGCCACGCCGCCGGGGCGGACGCACGGCGCTTCACCGCCCTCCCCGCCCGCCGGACGGCCAGCCCAGGTCCCCTCCCGCGCTGCCGATGCCGATGCCGGTGCCGGTGCCGGTGCCGATGCCGATGCCGATGCCGATGCCGATGCCGATGCCAGCCCATGATGCGCCAGGAAGCCGGCGATGCGCGCGGCGCACCAGTCGGGGGCCTGCAAGGGCAGCAGATGCCCCCCGCCCGGCATCCAGCCGATGGCGCGGCCGGGAAAGGCGTCCGCGGCCATCGGCGCCGGCACCACGGGGTCCGCCGTGCCCGCCAGCACCAGCAGCGGCGCGGCGAGGCCGCGCACATGGGCACGCAGGTCGAGTTCCCGCAGGGCCCGCAGGTCGCCGGCCAGCACCCGCGGATGCGGCGCCGCGCCCGCTGGGGCCGCGCCGCAGCGCCGCCGGAACTCGTCCACCACGGCCGCCGGCGCGGCCTCCAGCCGGTCCGCCATGCGCTGCAGCAGGCGCGGCGCCGCGCCATGGCGGAAGTCGTCGCCCGCACTGAAGCGGGCGAAGGCGTTGATGCCGATCCAGGCGCACGGCCGGCGGCGCGACGGCGCCAGCCGCGCCAGCAGGCGCATGCAGCCGAACGAGTGGCCGATCACCACCAGCGGGCCTTCCGGCAGCGCGTCGTCCGCCACCGGGCCGGAAAAGTAGCCCCGCTCCAGGACCCGCTGCGGCCAGGCCCGCAGCCGGATCCGCAGCGCGTCCCAGAAGCCGGCGTCGAACCCCCAGCCATGCGCGAACACGAGCGTGGGCGGTGCGCGCCCGGGACGGTCCGCGGCATTCATGCGACAGCCTCCAGCGCGCCCGACAGCGCATCGGTCAAGCGGCCGATGTCCGCGCGCGTGTGCGCCGCGCTGAGCGCGATGCGCAGGCGGCTGGTGCCGCGCGGCACGGTGGGCGGGCGGATGGCGGTCACCAGCACGCCGCGCGTCTCCAGCGCCTCGCTCAAGGCCAGCGCCCGGCGCTCGTCGCCGACCAGGACGGGCACGATCTGCGTGCTCGACGCGCCCGTGTCCAGCCCCATGGACCGCAACGCGCCGCGCAGCGCGTCGGCCTTGCCGGCCAGCGCCTCGCGCTCGGCGCGCATCCCGGGCACGAGGTCCAGCGCGGCCTCGATGGCGCCCAGCACGGCCGGCGGCAGGGCGGTCGTGTAGACGAAGCCGGAACAGGCGTTGGCCAGGTAGTCGCACAGCGCCCGGGAGCCGGCGGCGTAGGCGCCGAAGCTCCCCATCGCCTTGCTGAACGTCCCCATGGCGAGATCGACCCGCCCCCCGGCCAGGCCCGACAGGCCCATGCCGTCCGGCCCCAGCACGCCCGTGGCGTGGGCCTCGTCCAGGTAGAGGAACGCCCCGTGCCGCTCCGCCAGGCCGGCCAGCGCCGCCACGTCGCAACGGTCGCCCTCCATGCTGAACACGCTTTCGGTCACGATCACGCGCCGTCCCGGCCGCCCGGCCCGCGCGCGCAGCAGGGCATCGAGGTGATCCAGGTCGTTGTGGCGGAAGCGGATCTGCCGGATGCCCGCCGCCCGGCAGCCCTGGTGCAGGCTGGCGTGGGCCAGCCGGTCGACGTAGACCTGCGCATCGGCGCCCAGCCCCCGTACCAGCGCCGGCAGGATCGCCGCATTCGCCTGCCATCCCGAGGAAAACAGCAGCGCGGCCTGCGTGCCCTTGGCGCGCGCGATCCTGTCCTCGGTCGCGGCGCAGGCCGGCCCGGTGCCGCAGACCAGCCGCGAGGCGGTCGCGCCCGCCCCGTGGCGCCGGGCGTGGCCGCACGCCCGGGCGACGAGCGCCGGATGCAGGGACAGCCCGAGGTAATCGTTGCTGCAGAAATTCAGGAGCTCGCGGCCGCCGAGCCTGCTGCGCCCCGGCGCCGCAGGCTCGAACACGCGCACGCTGCGGCGCAGGCCCCGCCGCTGCGCCTCGCGCAGATGATGCTCGAAAACCGGGTCGAACAGGTCCACCGCCATGCCGCCCTCCCTCCGGGTGAAAAATCCATTGGGAAGCGATAATAGCAAGATGAATGAAATAAACCTGTTTTCGTCACATTTAGACAGGAGATGACGACAAGACGGAGTTGAACGATTTTCCCGCCCATTCGCGCCGAACAGGCCGCATCCGCCCACCAACCCGCCGCCGTCTCCGGCGCCCCTCCAATTGAAACAAATCATGAAAACCGCCCTTCCCGCCTGGCTGGCCGACGGCCATCGCCACATCTGGCTGCCCTACACCCAGATGAAGACCGCCGCCGCGCCGATGCCGGTGGTCCGCACGCAAGGCACCCATATCGAACTGGCCGACGGCCGCATCCTGATCGACGGCATCGCCTCGTGGTGGACCGCCTGCCACGGCTACAACCATCCCCACATCGCCCAGGCCGTCCGGGCTCAGCTCGACAGCCTGCCCCACGTCATGTTCGGCGGGCTCGCGCACGAACCCGCGCTGACGCTGGCCCGGCGCCTGTGCGGCCTGCTCGGGCCGGGCCTGGAGCGCGTCTTCTTCACGGAATCGGGCTCCGTCTCGGTCGAAGTGGCGCTGAAGATGGCCATGCAGTACTGGTTCAACCAGGGCGAACCGCAGCGGCGGCGCATCGTCGCGTTCCGCGGCGGCTACCATGGCGACACCTTCGGCACCATGGCGGTCTGCGATCCCGGGGTGGGCATGCACGCCGCTTTCGACGGCGCCGTGCCGCGGCAGGACCTGCATGAACTTCCCACCGACGACGCGCGCGCCGAGGCCCTCGACGCCTGGCTGCGCGGCCATGCCGATCACGTGGCGGCCCTCCTGGTCGAGCCGCTGGTGCAGGGCGCGGGCGGGATGCGGATGCACGCACCCGCCGTGCTCGCGCGGCTGCGCGAGATGGCCGACCGCCACGGCATCCTGCTGATCTTCGACGAGATCTTCACCGGCTTCGGGCGCACCGGGACGATGTTCGCCTTCGAGCAGGCGAGCGTGCGGCCGGACATCGTCACGCTGTCCAAGGCGCTCACGGGCGGCACCCTGCCGCTGGCCGCAACCGTGGCCAGCCGGCGCGTCTTCGAGGGCTTCTGGTCCGACGACCCCGCGCACGCGCTGATGCACGGGCCGACCTACATGGGCAACGCGCTCGCCTGCGCCGCCGCGCTGGCCTCGCTGGACCTGTTCGAGACGGAGCCCCGGCTGGCGCAGGTGCGCGGCATCGAGCGGGCGCTGCGCGACGGCCTGGCGCCCTGCAAGGCCCTGCCCCACGTGCGCGACGTCCGCGTCCAGGGCGCCATCGGCGCGGTCGAGCTGGACCGCGCGCCCGACCGCGCCGCCCTGTGCCGGGCCTTTCTCGATGCGGGCGCATGGATCCGGCCCCTGGGCAGCGTCGTCTACCTGACGCCCGCCTTCGTGATGCCGCCGGAGGAATTGCGGCGGCTGACCGACGCGGTGTGCACCGTGCTGGCCGCGCCACCCGCCTGAGGGCGGGGGTGGCGCGCTACTTCAGCGCCAACTGGGCGGCGGCCATCTGCTGCGCCTGGTCCAGGGCCATCTCGCGCATCAGCCCGGCGAGCTTGCGGGTGGCCATCATCAGCGCGCCGTTCAGCGCGCTCATCTGCGCCTGGATGCGCAGCAGGCGGGCGCGCCGGACCTCGGGATCCATGCCCTGGTCGGCCTGGACCGCCTGCAGTTCGCGCATCAATTCGGCCAGCCTTTCCCGCAGGTCGCGGATCATCCGCAGCAGGTGCTTGACCGCGTCGGGCAGGTCGCTGTCGTCGATGTCCTGGTAGCGGCCCGAGGCACCCGAGGCACCCGAGGTGCCCGGGGACGCCGCGGAGGCGGCCCGGGACAGCGCCCGCCCCAGCTCGGAAATCGACGCCCAGGCCGAGGCCGACGCATCCGCGGCGGCACTCCCGGCGGCATTTCCGGCGGCCGCCCTACCGCCGCCGGCGGACGCGGGGCCGGTCGCCGGCGGCAAGGCGGAAGCGAGCGAATCGAGGAGTTTCATGGCGTGATCCCGGCCGCGGGTCCCGGCAGGCGCAGCGGCGCCGGCGGCCCCGTCTCCGGCTCTACGGCGGCACGGCCACGATCTTTAATCCGCCCCCTCCCTCAACAAGCCGCAATTCCCGGATAGCCGCCGCAGGATCGAGATATGCGCGGCATGAATTATTCATCACTATTCAATTCATAACTAAAGCAAATCCGCGGGAACGGATCTTCGCCCCGAAGTTCCCCCCCGGATCAGGATCAGGACATGGAATCCAAGGAGGCAGCATGAAAGGACTGGCAGGCAAGGCGGTGATCGTCACCGGCGGCGCCACGTTGATCGGCGCGGGCGTGGTGCAGGCATTGCGCGGCTACGGCGCCCGGGTGGCCGTGCTGGACATCGACGCGGCGGGCGGCAGGCGGCTGGAGGACGCCGATCCCCAGGGCATCCGCTTCTGGACGGCGGACATCACCGACGACCGGCAGCTGGAAGAGGCCATCGCGGCCGCCGCGGCGCACTTCGGGCGCCTGGACGGCCTGGTCAACCTGGCGGCCACCTACCTCGACGACGGCCCGCAGTCGGGCCGGGCCGACTGGCTCAAGGCGCTGGACGTCAATCTGGTGAGCGCCGTGATGGCCGCGCGCGCCGTCCGCCCGCACCTCGTGCGGGCCCAGGGCGGGGCCATCGTCAATTTCACCAGCATTTCCTCCAAGGTGGCGCAGACCGGGCGCTGGCTCTATCCCGTCTCCAAGGCGGCGCTGGTGCAGGCGACGCGCAACATGGCCATGGACTTCGCCGCCGACGGCATCCGCGTCAATTCCGTGTCCCCCGGCTGGACCTGGTCGCGCGTGATGGACGAGCTCACCGGCGGCGACCGCGCCAAGACCGACCGCGTGGCGCGGGACTTCCACCTGCTGGGGCGCGTGGGCAATCCGCGGGAGGTGGGCGACGTCGTCGCCTTCCTGCTGTCGGACCACGCCTCCTTCGTGACCGGCGCCGATTACGCCGTGGACGGCGGCTACTCGGCCATGGGGCCCGAGCAGGCCAGCCCGGCCATTCCGCGCCTGGCGCAATGACTTTTCACCCAAGGAGCACCACCATGCCGCGCATCGCAATCGTGGGGGCGGGCCAGTCCGGCCTGCCGCTGGCTTTCGGCCTGCTGGCCGCAGGCTACGACATCACCCTCGTCACCAACCGCTCGCCCGACGACATCCGCAAGGGCACGATCCTGTCGAGCCAATGCATCTTCGACCCCGCCCTGCAGATCGAGCGGGACCTGGGCATCAACGACTGGGACGACGTGTGTCCGCCGGTCGAAGGCATCGGCTACGCGGTGCCCCATCCCGAACAGCCGGGCCGCAAGGCCATCGACTGGAGCGCGCGCCTGCACCGGCCCGCCCAATCCGTCGACCAGCGGGTAAAGATGCCCGCCTGGCTGGAGAAGATCGAGGCCCGGGGCGCCCGGGTCCTGATCCAGAACGTCGGCGTGCCCGAGCTCGAAACCCTGGCGCAGGAGCACGACCTGGTCATCCTGTCGGCCGGCAAGGGCGAGGTCGTGCGCCTGTTCGAGCGCGACGCCGCGCGCTCCCCCTTCGACAAGCCCCAGCGCGCCCTGGCCCTGACCCAGGTCCACGGCCTGGAGCCCACGCCCGACTACTCGCGCGTCTCGTTCAACCTGATCCCCGGCGTCGGCGAATACTTCGTCTTCCCCGCCTACACCCTGAGCGGCCCCTGCGACATCATGGTGTTCGAGGGCGTGCCCGGCGGCCCGCTGGACATCTGGCGCGACGTGCGCACGCCGCAGGAGCACCTGGCCGCCTCGAAGCGCTTCCTCGACACCTTCCTGCCCTGGGAAGGCGCGCGCGCGGGCCGGGCGGAACTCACCGACGACAAGGGCATCCTGGCGGGGTCCTTCGCGCCCACGATCCGCAAGCCAGTGCTCACCCTGCCGTCGGGCCGCATGGTGTTCGGCATGGGCGACGCCGTCTGCGTCAACGACCCCATCACCGGCCAGGGCTCGAACAACGCCACCAAGGCGGCCCGGATCTACCTGGACGCCATCCTGGCGCACGGCGACCGGCCCTACACCCGGGAATGGATGGAGCAGACCTTCGAGAAATTCTGGGATTACGCCCGCTGGGTGGTGGCCTGGACCAACTCGCTGCTCACTCCGCCGCCGCCGCAGGCCCTCAGGCTGCTGGGCGCGGCCAACGAATCGCCCGCGCTGGCCAGCTTCCTGGCCAATGGCTTCAACCATCCGCCCGCCTACTTCCCCGCCTGGACCGACATGGAGGCCACCGAGCGCCTGATCCGGGAGCACCAGGCCGTGCCGCTGGCGAGCTGAACACGCCGCCCCCGCCGGGAAGCGGAGCGGAAAAACGGACAACGAAAGGAGACATCCCATGAACACCAAGCAGCTCGCCGCCGCGCTGGCGCTGGCGCTGGCGCTGGGCCTGTGCGGCCTGGCCCAGGCCAAGGAAGGCGGCGACCAGTACCCCAACGGCGCCGAGAACTGGATGGCGGGCGCCGTGCCCCCGCCGGGCGGCTACTTCATCAACTACGCCGGCTACTACTCCGGCAAGCTGCGCGACGGCAACGGCGACAAGGTCCCAGGCGCCAGCGTGGACGCCTGGTTCGACGCCCTGCGCTACGTCCACGTCACCCCCCACCAGATCCTGGGCGGCAACTGGGGCTGGCACGTCATCGCGCCCCTGGTGCACCAGCGCATCCGCATGGGCGGGGGCTCGGACACCGAGGCCAGCCTGGGCGACGTCACCGTCAGCCCCTTCATCCTGTCCTGGCACCGCGGCAACTGGCACTGGGCCGCGGCGCTCGACGTCTACGTGCCGCTGGGCGAATACCACTCGGGCGAGCCGCGGCGCAGCATCGGCGCGAACTACTGGAGCTTCGAGCCGCTGTTCGCGGTCACGTACCTCAATGAGCAGGGCTGGGAGGCCTCGGCCAAGTTCATGTACAACTTCAAGAGCACCAACACCTCGTTCAGCCCGTTCCAGGGCGGGCCCAAGATGGACTACCGCTCGGGCGACGAGTTCCACATGGACTTCCTGCTGGGCAAGCACTTCGGGCCCTGGGGCGTGGGCGTCTCGGGCTACTACGTGCAGCAGACCACCGACGACACGCTCGACGGCGAGACCGTGTCCTCGGCCCTGGGGCCGTGGTCCGACGGACGCAAGGGCCGGGTGCTCGCCTTCGGCCCCAGCGTGAACTACGCCGCCAAGAACGGCATGCAGTTCATCGCCCAGTGGCAGCACGAGACCTTGGTCAAGAACCGCTTCGGCGGCGACAAGTTCTGGCTCAAGCTCATCATGCCGCTCTGATCCCGTCCGGCCCCGAGGGCGCTCGGGGCCTCTTTCACCAGGAGTCCTCATGCCGTATCCGACCGCCGCCGCGCCCCGCTTCGACGGGAGCGCCTGCCCGCCGCCCCCGCAGGCCCCGGGCGACCTCGACCCGCGCGCCCTGCGGACCCTGCTGGGCAGCTACCCCACGGGAGTCGCCATCGTCACGACCCGCGCCTCCGGCGGGCGGCGCGTGGGACTCACCATCAATTCCTTCGCCTCGCTGTCGCTCGACCCGCCGCTGGTACTCTGGAGCCTGGGCAACCACTCCCCCAGCCTCGGCATCTTCCGCGACAGCCGGCACTTCGCCATCCACGTGCTGGCCCGGGACCAGCAGGCGCTCGCGCGGCGCTTCGCCGATCCCTCCGTCCGCGACAAGTTCGAGGGGGTGGCGACCCACGACACGCCCGAGGGCGTGCCCCTCATCGACGGCGCGCTGACGGCGCTGGTGTGCGCGCACGACCGCTGCTGCGACGCGGGCGACCATCTGCTGCTCATCGGCCGCATCGTCGGCACCCGGCAGTGCGGCGGCACGCCGCTGGTTTTCCATGCGGGCCGCTACGCCGCCCTGGCCCCGGCCTGAATCTCTCTCTCCCGAAGGAGGCGCCTTCCCATGACGACCGACACCCAGACCCTGCTGCCCCGACTCGCCGCCCGCCTGGCCGACGGCGGCATCCGCGTCATCGACCTGACCCAGACCCTGAGTCCCTCGTTTCCCGCGCTGCAGCTGCCGCCGCAGTTCGGCCAGGTCCAGCCCTTCAAGATCGAGCGCATCTCGTGCTACGACGAGGCCGGGCCGGCCTGGTACTGGAACAACTTCTCCTGCGGCGAACACACCGGCACGCATTTCGACGCCCCGGCCCACTGGATCACCGGGCGCGACCATCCCGGCAACGGCGTGGACACCATCCCGGTCGAGCGCTTCATCGCCCCCGCGGTGGTCGTCGACGCCAGCGCCGAAGTGGCCCGCGACGACGACTGGCTGCTCACGGTGGAATTCCTGGAAGCGTGGGAGCGGCGCCACGGCCGCATCCCGCAAGGCGCCTGGGTGCTGTTCCGCACCGACTGGTCATTGCGCGCCGACCGGCCGGACGTCTTCCTCGGCATGCGCGAAGACGGCGCCCATACCCCCGGCCCGACCCAGGCGGCGGTCGAATGGATGATCCACGAGCGCCAGGTGCACGGCTTCGGCGTCGAGACCATCAACACCGACGCGGGCCAGTCGTACGCCTGGCCCGTGCCCTACCCCTGCCACACGCTCATGCACGGCGCCAACCGCTACGGCCTGCAGTGCCTGAAGAACCTCGACCAGCTGCCGCCCCGGGGCGCCCTCATCCTGGCGGCGCCGCTGAAGATCGAAGGCGGCTCGGGCAGCCCCCTGCGCGTCCTGGCCCTGGTGGAGTGAGCCCATGAAATACACCGCCGATCCGCAGGCCATTTTCGTCGGCAGCGGCATCAACTCGCTGGTGTCGGCCGCCCTGCTGGCGACGCGCGGCCTGCGGGTCCTGGTGCTCGAGCGCAACGGCCGCCCGGGCGGCTGCATCCGCACCGAAGAGCTGTTTCCCGGCTACCGGCACGAAATCATGTCGTCCTGGTATCCGCTGTTCGTCGGCAGCCCGGGCCATGCCGAACTGCGGCCGGCGCTGGAGGCCCTCGGCCTGGAATTCGTCTCCTGCGACTACGCCACCGGATGGGTGCACCCGGACGGTCGTTCCATCGCCCTGCGCCAGGACCTGGCCGACGCCGCGCGGCGCCTCGACGCCCTGGCCCCGGGCGACGGCCAGGCGCTGGCGGCGGCCGCCGCCCGCCTGTTCGGCGAGGATGCCGCGCTGACGTTCGGCCTGCTGGGCCAGAACCTCTACGGGCGCGGCGTGCTGCGGCTGCTGTTTTCCGAATGGCGCAAGCGGGGCGTGGACGGCCTGGCGGCCTACGCCGCCGGCGCGCTGGAGAGCTTCCGCCACTGGTCCGAGCGCAGCCTCGCGGCGGACGAGACGCGCGCCCTGATGGCGCCCTGGACGCTGCACTCGGGCCTGGGTCCCGACGACGCCACGTCGGCCCTGATCGGCAAGCTCACGCTGGCGGCCGTGGTCGGCTCCGGCATGCCCGTGGTGAAGGGCGGCGGATCGCGGCTGGTGGAAGCGCTCGTCGGCCTCATCGAAGCCCGCGGCGGCCAGGTCCTGACCGATGCGCAGGTCGAGGAGGTCGAACTCGCCGGGCAGGGGCGGCGCCGGCGCGCCACGGGCGTGCGGCTGGCCGACGGCCGGCGCTTCGCCGCCGGCCGGGCGGTCGTGTGCAGCGTGACGCCGCAGCAGCTCTACGGCAGGCTCCTGCCGCACATGCCCGGGCTCGTGCGCGAGCGCGCCGAGGCCTACCGCTACGGCCGGGGCGACATGCAGGTCCATTTCGCCCTGGACGCGCCGCCGGCCTGGCGCGATCCGGAACTGCTGCGGGTGCCCCTGGTGCACCTCACCGAAAGCCTGGAGCAGGTCTGCCTGTCGGTCACGGAGGCCAGCAACGGCTGGCTGCCGGCCCGGCCCACGCTGGGCATCGGCCAGCCGGTGGCGGTGGACGCCAGCCGCGCGCCGCCGGGCGGCTGGATCCTCTGGATCCAGATGCAGGAGCTGCCCACCCGCCTGAAGGGCGACGCCGCCGGCCGCATCGCCATCCCGGCCGACGGCCGCTGGAACGAGGCGGTCCGCGAGGCCTACGCCGACCGGGTCCAGGCGCGGCTGGAACAGGTCATGCCGGACCTGCGCGCCCGCATCGTCGGCCGCCGGGCCTATTCGCCCGCCGACCTGGAGGCGCTGAACTGCAATCTGGTGGGCGGCGACCCCTATTCGGGCAGCTGCGCGCCCGACCAGTTCTTCTGGCTGCGGCCCTTCGCCGGCGGCCAGGGCGCGCGGGGCCACCGCACACCGGTGGCGAACGTGTACCACATCGGCGCCAGCACCCATCCGGGACCGGGCCTGGGGGCCGGCTCCGGATACCTGGTGGCCGGGATGATCCAGCCCCGCTGAGCCGGCGCGCCTTGGGGCCGGGCGGGCCGCCGCGCCCGGCCCTGCCGAACCCACCGCCCCCAAACCCGCCGCCTCCGATGCCGCCGGCGCCAGCGCGCCTCAGCCGCGGCGGCGCAGGGTCTGGCTGGGGGTCTCGCCGTAGCGCCGCTTGTACTCGCTGCTGAAGCGCCCCATGTGGGAAAAGCCCCAGCGCAGCGCCACGCCGGTCACGTTGCCCGCATCGCCGCCGAGCAGCTCGGCGCGCACGCGTTCGAGCCGCAGCGCGTGCAGATAGCCCATGGGACTGACGCCGAGGAAGTCGCGGAAACCGGCATACAGGCTGCGCACGCTGATCCCCGCCACCTGCGCCAGCCGCTCGACGCTCACCGGCTCGTGGACGTGGGCCTGCAGGTAGTCCTGCACCCGCCGCACGTGGCGCGGCAGCACGGTGCTGCGGCGCGCCGGCGCCGTGGCGGAATAATTGTGCCGCTGCGAGGACAGCAGCACCGACGCCGCCAGCTGTTCGAGGTTGGACAGCACCAGCGGGTGCCGCCCGAGGTCGGGGCACTGCACCGCGCAGTCGGCCAGGTAGGCCAGCAGGCAGCGCCAGGCGGCGCTCTCGCGCCAGCGAAAGCCCGGCTCGAAACGCAGGGGCTCCGCGAGCGGGTGGCCCAGCAGGCCCACCAGCGTGCGCTCGACCAGCGACTGCGACAGCCGCAGCATCAGCTGGTCGTTTCCGGCCAGCCAGCGCATGCGGACCGCCTCGTCGGGATTCAGCACGGAAGCCAGGGCGGCGTCGGAATCGATGTTCCGGCCGTTGCTCTGGATATGCGCGCAGCCCGCGACCGGCATCTGCACCAGGTAGAAGTCCTCCAGCGGATCCGGATCGATGGACACCGTGGCGCCATAGCGCAGGCGGCTGAGCGAGACCTCGCCGAAACCCGCATGATGCATGCGCGCGTCGAGGGTCTCGCCGGCGCGGAGCAGGCCCAGGCGGTGGGACTTCATCACGCCGCTCACCCGCAGGCGGGTTTCGTCCACGTCGGCGGAGGCGAACAGCAGGCGCTCGGGGTCCTGCAGCAGGCGCTCGATGGAGGTGGATCGCTGACCGTCGCGGATGGATGAGGGTGGCATGTTCGGTCCCCGGCATGTGAAACTTATAGCGGCCCCGGATTCTTGAGCTCCATCAAGAAAAACCCTGAACAAGGCCCTGGCATTATCCGCCGGCCGCGGCGGCTATCCGGAATCCGCAGGAAACCGCGCCGCGGCCCGTCCGGCGACCGAGAACTCGAACACCCGCTGCTCGCAGACGTCGATGCAGCGGCCGCAGCGCAGGCAGTCGATCGCGTCGATCCCCACGCCATGGCCGTCGATCGCCCGCAGCGCCGGGCTGATCACCTGCGGCTCGGGGCAATAGGCGAAGCAGTCGCCGCAATCGTTGCAGGCATCGCGCCGCACGGCCGCCACCCGCACCACGGCATGGCGGCCCACGGCGCCGTAGAAGACCCCGACCGGACAGACGTGCCCGCACCAGCCGTTGGACAGCGCGAGGAAATCGAACAGGAAGATGCCGAGCGCCGCCGTGAGCCCGCCCAGCCACAGACCGAAGACCAGCGCGCGCATGATCAGGTTGATGGGATTGACCGCCTCCCAGAGCACCACGCCGCCCGCGGCGCTGCCCAGCAGGGCGAGCGCCAGCACCGCGTAGCGCAGCCGCTTGTCGATCCGCAGCATGCGGGCCTTGCGCCAGCCCAGGGCGCGGCGCAGTCCCTGGGCAGCGTCGGTCACCAGATTGACGGGGCAGACCCAGCCGCAGAAGGCGCGGCCGCCCACCAGGGCGTAGAACGCCAGCACGGCGAAGCCGCCCCAGAGGGCGCCGCCGGCGAGCGGATGGCCGGCCGCCAGGCTTTGCAGCAGCACGAAGGGATCGGACAGCGGCACGGTCCCGAACCAGACGCTGCTGGCCAGGGTGCCGCTGGCGAGCGGCACGCCCAGCCAGGAACCGAGCGCGAAAGCGGCCAGGATCAGCCCCTGGCAGACGCGCCGCAACAGCAGGAATTTCTTCTTTTCAAGCATGGCGGGGCGCGACGCGGATGGCGGCGGAAGGAGCGATGCAATCGTGCTCGCACTTGCCGCAGCCGGTACAGACGTCGGGATCGACCGTGGGCGTGAACAGGCCCCCCATGGGCGTGGGGCCCACCGCCAGCGAAATGGCCAGGCCCTGCAGCGGACAGGCGCGCACGCAGCTGTCGCAGAAGGAATTGCCGACATAGCTGTTGCAGAATTCGGGATGGCTGAGCACGGCCACGCCCATGGCGGCGTCCTCGATGCGCTCCAGCCCCGGGTCGAGCGCCCCGGTGGGACAGGCCCGCAGGCAGGGGATGTCGGCGCACATCTCGCAGGGCACTTCGCGCGCGACGAAATAGGGCGTGCCGCCCTGCGCCGAGCCGTCGGATTCCAGCAGGCGCAGGGTATCGTACGGGCAGGCCTCGACACAGAGCCCGCAGCGGATGCAGGCCGCGTCGAAATCGCGGGCGTCGAGGGCGCCGGGCGGACGGATGCGGGTCAGCGCCCAGGCGGGGGAGGATTCCCGCACCAGCGGCAGGCCCAGGCCGGCCCCCGCCGCCAGCCCGCACAGCCCGGTCTGGAGGAATCGCCGACGAGAAACCTGCCTGATGACCATCGCCCTTCCTGTTCACGCCCCCGATTCCATGATAATGAATGGATTCAGCACTGAACAATCCGGACTAATACCCAAGCATCCGGGCGGAACGCGGCCGGACGGCGGAGACCGGCCGACTGGAATCCGGCAGCCCGGAACCTCCTTCCCCGGTCCGCAGCCCGGGCCCATGCTCCGCAGCCCGGGATCCGCGCCCGGCGGCCAGCGGCCGGACGGCCTACAGCGGGCGCGGCGCGCGCCGGAAGCGCAGCACCGCGCCGACCGGCACCTGCGCCAGCCGGTCCAGCTGCCCGACCGGCACCACGGCGATGACCGGATAGCCGCCGGTCAGCGGATGATCGGCCAGGAACAGGACGGGCTGCCCGCTGGGCGGCACCTGCAGGGCGCCGGCGACCGTCCCCTCGCTGGGCAGCTCGCCCGCGCGGCTGCGGACCAGGGGCTCGGCGCCCGCCAGCCGCATGCCCACCCGGTTGGACTGCGGCGTCACGATCCAGTCCTGCGACAGCAGCCGGTGCAGGGCGCCGGCCTCGAACCAGTCGTCGCGCGGGCCGGGGATCACGTCGAGGAACACCCGCTCCCCGGCGCGCGGGGGGGCGGCCTCGGGGGCCTCGGGGGCCTCGGGGGCATCGGGGGCATGGGGAGCATGGGGAGCGGCGGCGGCACCGGAGGCCTCGGGGGCGTCGGCGGCGTCGCCGGCATCGCCACCGGGAGCGTCGAGGGCGCCGCCACGGTTCGGGACAAGGCGGCCGATCGGGATCCGGTCGCCCCGCCTCAGGGGCGCGGGCCCCAGGCCGGCCAGGATGTCGGTGGCGCAGCTGCCGAGGACGGGCCGCACCGCCCAGCCGCCGCGCACGGCCACATAGCAGCGCACGCCGGCGCGGACGCGGCCGATCCGCAGCTCGTCGCCCTCGCGCAGTTCGATGGGGTGGCCGGCCGCGGCGGGCAGGCGCATGCCCGAGGCCGAGGTCGCCACCACGGGGGCTGTGGCGCCGGTCACCGCCACCACGGCCCGCCCGCGGCAGACCAGCCGCAGCCCGCCCAGCGCGTGTTCCAGCACCGGCAGACCGGGCGGATTGTCCACCAGCCGGTTGGCCCGGCGCATGGCCCCGCGATCGAGCGCGCCGGAGCGGGAGACGCCCAGGCGCGTCAGGCCGGGCCGGCCCTCGTCCTGGACCAGGGTCTGCAGGCCCGCGTCCAGCACCTCGCAGGCCGCCGCCGGCTCGGCCGCGGCCGCAGATGCGGCTGCGAGGGCCGATACGGGGGCAGAGGCGGCGGAAGGATCGGAGGAATCGACGAGACCGGAGGACTTGGACAGGCCGGGGAGCGTCGAGGGCCCGGGCGCATCGGCCGCCTCGCGCGACGGCGCCGGCGCCGCCGCGGCCGCCGCGGCCGCCGAACCCGCCAAGGCCGCCAAGGCCGCCGCACCCGCCGAACCCGACGAAGCCGGCAGGCTCCACACGGCCCCCGGCGCGTCCAGGTCGCGGAAACGCACCCGGAACCCCGGCTGCACCAGGGCCGGCTCGGCCCGGTCCATGTCCCACATGCGCCAGGGCGTCGCGCCCAGCAGTTGCCAGCCGCCGGGGCTGTCGGACGGATAGACGGCGCTGAAATCCCCGGCCACGGCCACCGACCCCGCCGGCACGCGCACGCGCGGCGCGGCGCGCCGGGGCACGCCGTGGAAACAGGGATCGCCGCCCGCCAGATAGACGAAGCCCGGCGCGAAGCCGGCGAAGGCCGCCAGGTAGTCGGTGCCGGTGTGGCGCTCGATCAGCTCGGCGCGCGTCAGGCCGAGCAGACCGGCGACCTCTTCCAGGTCCTCGCCCGCATAACGCACGGGAATCTCCACCCGGCGCCCGGCGCCCGCCGCCAGGCCCCCAGCCGATGGGCCGGACGGGTCGCCGCCCGCTGCCGGACCGGCATGCGGCAAGCCGGACGGGCCCTTCGCCAGGCCCGCACCTGGCGAACCGGACACGCCACCCGCTGTCACCAGGCCGCCCGCGGAGCCCGCCGCCACGGCGGAGGCGGCGCGCCGCAGCCAGGCGGCCACCGCGCGCGCGGACAGGACGGCCGGGTCGAACGGCACCAGCAGGGTGCGGGCCGCGGGGATCACATCCTCCACGCCGGCGGGCCGTGCGCCCAGCGCCTGGAACAGCGCCAGGGTCTCGGCGAGCGAGCCGAGTTCCGCCAGCACCGCGCCGTCGCCGGCCGGCAGGCAGCGCAGCGCCGTCACCGGGCCCCCCGCTTCGCGCCGCGCGCCGGGGCGCGGGCCGAAAAGCCGCCCGGCGCGCTCATGTGGCTCGCGTGTCCGGGGTCCGCGCGCCTTTGGCCTGCGCGCCTTTGGCCTGCCCGTCTTCGACCCGCGCGCCCGCGAACGGCGCCAGGGCGACGCCGGCCGCTTCCAGCCGCTGGCGCACCGCGCGCGCCAGGGCCACGGCCCCCGGGCTGTCGCCGTGCACGCAGATGGAGTCGGCCTGCAGGCGCACGCGGCTGCCGTCGATGGCGGTGATCTCGCCGGTGCGCACCAGGTCCAGCATGCGGTCGGCGACCTGGGCGGGATCGTGCAGCACGGCGCCCGGCTCGCGGCGCGACACCAGCGCCCCCTCGGGCGTGTAGGCCCGGTCGGCGAAGGCCTCGGCCACCACCCGCAGGCCGCGCGCCCGCGCCCGCGCCAGCAGCGGCGAGCCGGCCAGGCCCATCAGGATCAGGTCCGGGTCCAGCGCCAGCAGGGCGGCGATGACGTCCTCCGCCTGGCGCGCGTCGTGCGCGATGGTGTTGTACAGGGCGCCATGCGGCTTGACGTAGCTCACGCGGGTGCCGGCGGCGGCGGCCAGGCCCTGCAGGGCGCCGATCTGGTAGATGACGTCGGCCGCCAGCTCGCGGCTGGTCGGGTCCATGTTGCGCCGGCCGAAGCCGGCCAGATCGGGATAGGCCACGTGCGCGCCGATCGCCACGCCGCGCGCCGCGGCCGCGCGCAGGGTGTCCAGGATGCCGGCCGGGTCGCCGGCATGAAAGCCGCAAGCCACGTTGGCGCTGGTGACGATGTCCAGCATGGCGGCGTCGTCGCCCATGCGCCAGGCGCCGTAGCTTTCACCGAGATCGCTGTTCAAGTCCATGAGCGTTCCTTATCATTGCAAGACACAGGCCGGATCGTTGAACGATCCGGCAAAAACAGGCCTCCAAAACATTCCGTTCCACGATTCCACCCACATCCGCCCGATTCCCAGGACAGCCATGAATCCCCGCCATTATCCCAGTCCCGGCGCCGCGCCGAGCCTGACCGACACGGTCGCGGAGACCATCCGCCAGCAGCTCATCCACGGCCAGCTGCGGGCGGGACAGCGGCTGTCCGAGGCCGGCCTGAGCGAACAGCTGGAAGTCTCGCGCAACACCCTGCGCGAGGCCTTCCGCATCCTGTCCAAGGAAGGGCTGCTGCGCCACGAACCGAACCGGGGCGTCTCGGTGGTGGTGCCCTCGATCGCCGACATCATCGACATCTACCGCGTGCGCCGGCTGATCGAATGCCAGGCGCTGGCGCAGGCCTGGCCGCGCCATCCCGCCCACAAGCGCATGGAACAGGCCATGGCGCACGCGCGCCGCATGCGCGACGCCGGCGACTGGCTGGAGGTGGGCTCGGCCAACATGCTGTTTCACGCCGGCATCGTGGCGCTGGCCGACAGCGCGCGCCTGTCGGCGATGTTCGCCGACATCTCGGCCGAACTGCGGCTGGCCTTCGGCCTGCTGGACGATCCCGAATATCTGCATGCGCCCTTCGTCGATCTGAATGCCCGCCTGCTGGAACTGTTCGAGCAGGGCGACACGGCGACGGCGGCCCGGGACCTGGAGAACTACCTGATCCAGTCCGAGCGCATGGTGCTGTCGGTCTATTCCGCCCGCGTCGATTGAATTCCGCCCGCACCGCCTGAACCATCCCGCACCGCCTGAACCGTCCCGCGTCGGCTCAACCGTCCAGCCTCGGCTGAACACCCCCCCGCCTTGCCGGTGCCCCGGCCGCGCCCCGCCGCGTTCCATGCCGTCAACCCACGTCGGCCATCTCCTTGAACGATCGATGTCCCTGAATTATCGTTGAACAATACAAATAATAAACTCAACGATCAAAGACTACATCCGCTACAAGATCATTCTTATTGTTGATAACCCTGATCGACGCGGGGAGAGGGATGGTCTATCTTTATCGTCAGCCATCGCCGGGGCCCACGCGCGGCCGTGCGGCGATGCCCACCCGATCCTTCTCCAGGAGCCCCCCATGAAGCGTCGCACTTTCTTCGCCACCGCCCTGGTCGCCGGCCTGGGCCTCACCGTCCAGGCCCGTGCCGCCACGCAGTGGGACCTGGCCTCGGCCTATCCGGCCTTCAACTTCCATTCGCAGAACCTCGCCCAGTTCGCCAAGGACGTGGACGCCGCCACCCAGGGCGAGCTGAAGATCACCGTCCACGCCGGCGCGTCCCTGTTCAAGATGCCGGAAATCAAGCGCGCCGTGCAGGGCGGCCAGGCCCAGGCGGGCGAATTCTTCATGGTCAGCTTCCAGAACGAATGGCAGCCCTTCGGCGTGGACGGCCTGCCCTTCCTGGCCGGCAACTACGACGAGGCCTGGAAGCTCTACCAGGCGCAGAAGCCCGCCCTGCAAAAGAAGCTGGACCAGCAGGGCATGGTGCTGCTGTACGCCGTGGCCTGGCCCCCGCAAAGCATCTACAGCAACAAGCCCATCCATTCCGGCGCCGACCTGAAGGGCCTGAAATGGCGCGTCTACAGCCCCACCACCGCCCGCATCGGCGAACTGGTCGGCGCCCAGCCCGTCACCATCCAGGAAGCCGAGCTGTCCCAGGCGCTGGCCACCGGCGTCATCGAAGGGCTGATCACCTCCAGCGCCACCGGCGCAGACAACAAGCTCTACGAAAACATGAAGTACTTCACCAACGTCCAGGCCTGGATCCCGAAGAACGCCGTGGTCGCCAACAAGAAGGCCGTCGAAGCCCTGTCCCCCGCCGCGCGCGACGCGCTGCTGAAGGCCGCCGCGGCCGCCGAGCAGCGCGGCTGGGAAGCCTCGCGCAAGGTCGATGCCGACTCCATCGCCAAGCTGAAGGCCGGCGGCATGGAAATCGTCGAGCCCTCCGCCCAGTTGAAGGCCGACCTGGCCAAGGTCGGAGACACCGTCATCCAGGAATGGACCGCCAAGGCGGGCGACGAGGGCAAGCAGATCCTGGACGCCTACCGCGCCAGCCGCTGACCGATCCAAGGGCGGCCCCCGGCCGCCGCCGCGCGCCGGACGGCGCGCGGCCCTCCGACCGCTAGGAACGCATCATGCGTCGATTTCTCGATGGACTCTACACCGCCAGCGGCTGGCTGGCGGGCCTGGGCATGATCGGCGTGCTGCTGATGGTGACCCTGATGATCCTGGGCCGCCTGCTGGGCTTCCCGGTCGGCGGGGCCGACGCCTACGCCGGCTACGCCATGGCCGGCGCCGGCTTCCTCGCCCTGGCCAGCACGCTGAAGCACGGCGAGCACATCCGCGTCACCCTGATCCTGGGCATGCTGCACGGCAAGGCGCGCCGCGGGCTCGAACTCGCGGCGCTGCTCGTCGCCGTGGCGCTGTCGGGCTTCCTGGCCCTGTATTCCGCGCGCCTGGTCTGGCAGTCCTGGTCCTTCCAGGACATCTCCACCGGCATCGACGCCACGCCGATGTGGATCCCCCAGATCCCCATGGCCGTGGGCACCCTGGTCTTCTTCATCGCCTTCCTGGACGAGTTCTGCCTGGAGCTGCTGGGCAGGCGCGCGCCCCCCGCCTCGGAGGAACCCCACCATGAATGAGATCTCGGCCAGCATCGCCCTGATCGTCGTCCTCTTCGCGCTGCTGGGCGGCGGCGTGTGGGTCGGCCTCACCCTGGCCGGCGTCGCCTGGTTCGGCATGGAATTCTTTTCCAGCCGCGCCGCGGGCGACGCCATGGCCATGACCATCTGGGGCAGCTCCAGCAGCTGGACACTGACCGCGCTGCCGCTGTTCATCTGGATGGGCGAGATCCTCTACCGCACCAACCTGTCCGAGAACCTGTTCCGCGGCCTGGCGCCCTGGGTCAACCGCCTGCCCGGGCGCCTGCTGCACACCAACGTGCTGGGCTGCACGATCTTCGCCTCGGTGTGCGGCTCCTCGGCCGCCACCTGCGTCACGGTGGGCCGCATGAACCTGCCCGAACTGCGCCGGCGCGGCTACCCCGACGCGCAGATCATCGGCTCGCTGGGCGGCCCCGCCACGCTGGGCCTGCTGATTCCGCCGTCCATCATCCTGATCGTCTACGGCGTGGCTGCGGAAACCTCGATCGCCAAGCTCTTCATCGCCGGCGTCGTCCCCGGACTGCTGCTCGCCCTGCTGTTCAGCGGCTGGATCGCCGGCTGGGCGCTGCTGCACCCCGAGCGCGTGCCGGACTCGGCCGAAGGACACCTGCCGCTGATGGGCAAGCTGCGCGAATCGCGCCAGCTGATCCCGGTGGTCCTGCTGATCCTGGGCGTGGTCGCCAGCATCTACAGCGGCGTGGCCACGGCCACCGAGTCGGCGGCCATCGGCGTCATCGGCGCCTTCCTGCTGTCGGCCTGGCAGAAGACCCTGACCTGGAAATCGTTCCGCGATTCCCTGCTGGGGGCCACGCGCCTGTACTGCATGATCGCCCTGATCCTGGCGGGCGCGGCCTTCATGACCCTGTCCATGGGCTACATCGGCCTGCCCCGCCAGCTGGCGGAATTCGTCGGCGGCCTGCACCTGTCGCCCGGCATGCTGATCGTCGCGCTCGCCCTGTTCTACATCGTGCTGGGCTGCTTCCTGGACGGCATTTCCACCATCGTCCTGACCATGGGCGTGGTGCTGCCCATCATCCAGGCGGCCGGCATCGATCCGATCTGGTTCGGCATCTTCCTGGTCATCACCGTGGAAACCGCCCAGATCACACCGCCGGTGGGCTTCAACCTGTTCGTGCTGCAGAGCATGACCGGCAAGGAAATCACCTACCTGGCGAAGGTCTGCGCGCCCTACTTCGGCCTGATGGCCCTGCTGCTGGTGATCCTGTGGTATTTCCCCGCGCTGGCCACCTGGCTACCCGGCCACATGTAGCGCAAAGAGCTGTAGTATCGTGATCGCGGGGCCGCCCCCACCGGCCCGCGCGAGGAACGCCATGGACGCCACCCTGCTGATCGACCGCCGCATGCACGACCTGGGCGGAGGTTTCGTCGTCGGCCGCGTGCTGCCCCACCGCAAGCGCCGCATGGTCGGCCCCTTCATCTTCTTCGACCACCTGGGCCCGCTGGAGGTGGCGCGCGGCGCGCCGCGCGAACTGGACGTCCGGCCGCACCCGCACATCGGCCTCTCCACCGTCACCTACCTGTACAACGGCGCCATCACCCACCGCGACAGCCTGGGCTCGCAGCAGGAAATCCGCCCCGGCGAGGTCAACTGGATGACCGCCGGCAGCGGCATCACCCACAGCGAACGGCTGGAATACGCCCGCGCCCACGGCGCCACCCTGCACGGCATCCAGGCCTGGGTCGCCCTGCCGCGCGAGCACGAGGAAACCGCGCCCGAATTCCATCACCACCAGGGTGCGGGCGAGCTGCCCGAATTCCACGAGGACGGCGTCGCCGGCCGCCTGATCGCCGGCGCCATCGACGGCGCCGCCGCCCGCGTCCGGACGCATTCGCCGCTGTTCTACCTGCACTGGGACATGGCCGACGGCGCGCGCCGCGCCCTGGGCACGGAGCATGCCGAGCGGGCGGTCTACGTCGCCCGGGGCGCCGTCGAGCTCGACGGCCACCCGCTGGCCGAAGGCCGGATGCAGGTCCTGGCGCCGGGGCGCGCCGCGCAGATCCAGGCGCGTGGCCCGGCCACCGTGATGCTGCTGGGCGGCGAGCCGGTGGGCGAACGGTTCATCCACTGGAATTTCGTCTCCTCCTCGCGGGAACGGATCGAACAGGCCCGCGAGGACTGGCGCGCCCAGCGCATGAAGCTGCCGGTGGGCGACGACCGCGAATTCATCCCGCTCCCCGAGGGCGCGGGCTAGCATCCGTCCGCGCCGCCCGGACCCCCTCCGGCGCGCGGACGGCCCACTCCCAAGCAAGGAAACATTCGATGCCGCTCAAGCTCCAAGTCATCATCTGCAGCACCCGTCCGGGCCGCGTGGGCCCCGCCGTCGCGCGCTGGTTCCACGAATTCGCCCGCAGCCACGGCCAGTTCGACACCGAACTGGTGGACCTGGCCGATTTCAATCTGCCGCTCTACGACGAGCCGGTGCATCCCCGCATGCAGCAATACGCGCACGACCACACCAAGCGCTGGAGCGCCAGCGTGGCCCGCGCCGACGCCTACGTCTTCGTCACGCCCGAATACAACTACAGCGCGCCGCCTTCCCTGGTGAACGCGCTGGACTACGTCTACAAGGAATGGAACTACAAGCCCTGCGGCTTCGTCGGCTACGGCGGGGTTTCGGGCGGCCTGCGCGCCACCCAGTCGGCCAAGCCGCAGGTCACCACCCTGAAGATGATGCCCATGATGGAAGGCGTCGCCATTCCCATGGTGTCCAAGCACCTCCAGGAAAACGGCGAATTCGCCTCCAACGAGCTGATCGACGCCTCGGCCACCGCGCTGCTGGACGAACTGCTGCGCTGGGCGACGGCGCTCAAGACGATGCGCGCCTGATCGCCGCGCCGCGCCCGCCCGGGGGGCGGCTCAGGGGACCTCGACCTCGACCCGCAGGGCGAAATCGGCGATCGTCCTGCGCAGGCCGTCCTGCAGGCCGGTGGCGGGCCGCCAGCCCAGGTGGCGCTGCGCGAGCACGATGTCGGGGCAGCGCCGCCTGGGATCGTCGGGCGGCAGGGACAGGCGCACCAGCGGCGCGGACGTCCCGGTCAGGGCGCGGATGGCGCCGGCCACGTCCAGCACCGTGATCTCGCTGGGATTGCCCAGGTTCACGGGCCCGCGGAAGGACGGCGGGCTTTCCATCAGGCGGATCAGGCCCTCGATCAGGTCGTCCACGTAGCACAGGGACCGCGTCTGGCTGCCGTCGCCATAGAGGGTCATGGCATAGCCCTTCAGGGCCTGGACGATGAGGTTGGAGACCAGCCGGCCGTCGTCCAGCGCCATGCCCGGGCCGTAGGTGTTGAAGATGCGGGCGATCTTGGTGCGCACGCCGTAGCGCGCGCCGTAGTCGGAGAACAGCGTCTCGGCGCAGCGCTTGCCCTCGTCGTAGCACGAGCGCAGGCCGACGATGTTCACGTTGCCGCGGTAGGACTCGTGCTGCGGATGCTCCAGCGGATCGCCGTAGACCTCGCTGGTCGAGGCCTGGAGGATGCGGGCGCCGGTGCGGCGGGCGAGTTCCAGCAGATTGCGCGCGCCGTCCACGCAGGTCAGCAGGGTATGCGGCGGATCGGCCTGATAATGCCGCGGCGAGGCCGGGCAGGCCAGGTTGTAGATCCGGCTCAGCGGCCCGTCGATGGGAATGGGATCGACGACGTCGTGATGGATCCAGGAAAACCGCGGATACGCCCGCAGCGCCTCGACCGCGTCGCGCGAACCCGTGTCCAGATTGTCGAGGCAGATCACCACGCATCCCATGTCCAGGAGGCGCCGGCACAGATGCGCCCCCAGAAAGCCGGCCCCGCCCGCCACCAGCACCGGGGCGCGCAGCATGGACCGAAAGTTCTTGTCCTGTCCTTCCATGGCCTTATTCCTGCTCCTGTCCGCCGACCAGGCCGGCCAGCAGTTCGTTCCAGTCGCCGATGTAGCGCTCGATGGAGAAGCGCCGCAGGGCGGTCTCGCGGGCGGCCTGCCCCCAGCGCCGCGCCAGTGCGGGCTCGTCGATCAGCTGCCGCATGCAGGCGACCAGGCGCTGCGGCCGGCTGTCCACCCAGCCGTTGACGCCGTTGGCGATCACGCAGGGCAGCTCGGTGGCGGCGACGCCGACGATCGGCAGGCCGGCCATCATCGCCTCGACGAGCGACAGCCCCAGGCTGGCGTAGCGGATGGGGCTGAAGAAGAAGCGGTATTCCGCCATGTACGCCGCCACCTCCATGTTGGGGACCTCGCCCTGCCCGCCCACCAGTTCCTCGGAGCCCATGCCGATGAGGTCCAGCGGCACCTGCCGCGCGGCCCATTGGTAGAGGTCGGCCCCCACCCGCCGGCCGCGCCGTCCCAGGTGATTGACGACCACGATGCCGCGCGGCCGCTCGCCCGTGTAGAGCGGCCGCGGCGGCGCCACGAGGCCGTGTTCGATGACCTGCGTGCGCACGTCCGCGCAATCCCACATCAGCGCGTTGTGCGGCGTCACGTGCACCAGCACGCCCCGTTCGTGGCGGAACCAGTGCACCGTGCCGGTCGGATGCGGCTCGGGCGGATTGTGTTCGATGTACGCGCAGGGCAGCGCCCGCTGCTCGGGCGTGAGCAGCAGCAGGCGGTCGCGCTCGAAGGCGGCGCGCGACTGGTAGATGACGCAGTCCAGCGCCTCGCGGCACACCTCCCGGGCCGGCACGGGATGCACGTTGGGGCCCCACGGAATGCGCGGCCCGGGCGTCGCGTAGCCCGGCGGGTCGCCGGGCAGCACGGGAATGACGAAGTCGTGCGGCAGCTGGGTGAGGGCATGGAGATAATTGCCGTGCACGTGCCACGTCAGGATGCGCAGGCGGCGGCCGCCGCCGCGCTCCCGCCCGCCGTCCGGCGACCCGCCGGGCGCGCCTTCCTTGCGGCTCATGGCCGCTCTCCCCCGGCCAGCAGGCCGCGCGCCAGGCGCAGGACCTCCTCGGCGCCGACCCGCGCGGCGCAGGGATGGCCGGGCACGGGACAGTGATCGTGGGCGCAGGGCCGGCACGGCACGTCCGCATGCAGGACGGGATGCAGGCGCGTATCCAGGGGAGCCCAGCGGGCCACGTCGCTGCCGGAGGCGATCACCACGCTGGGCGCGCGCACCGCCGCCGCGACGTGCGAGACGCCCGTGTCGTTGCAGATCAGCAGGCGGCCGCGCTGCAGCAGGCTGGCCAGCGTGCCCAGGTCCGTGCGGCCGCCCAGGTCGAGCGCCGCCGCGCCGATCGACGCGGCCAGGGAAGACGTCAGCGCGCGCTCCCCCGCGCTGCCCGTGACGCCGATCCGCCAGCCTTCCCGCGCCAGGCGCCGGCCGACCGCCGCGTAGCGCTCCGGCAGCCAGCGGCGGGACGCGAGCCGCGCGCCCGGATGCATGAAGACCATGCGCCGCAGGTCCATGCGCAGGCGCCGCGCCAGTTCGTCGGCCCGTTCGTGGTCGGCGGTCTCCAGCGGGAACTCCATGCCGGGGTCGTCGGGACCGGGCACGCCCAGGTGGCGCAGCAGCAGCAGGTAGCGGACGATTTCCGGCCGCGTGTCGGGCCACGCCATCGCCCAGGGCGCCTGCGCGGACCGGTCCGGCACGAAACCCGCCCACCGGCGGGCGCCCAGCGCCTGGACGATGGCGTTGGAGCGGGCGCCGCTGCCATGCAGCTGCAGCGCCAGATCGAAGCGCCGCTCCCGCATGGCGCGATAGAAGCCGGGCAGTTCGTCCAGGCGCGGGGGCTGCTCCGGAAACGCCGGGTCGCCGGGAAATTCGACGAACTCGTCGATGTAGCGGCGAAAGCGCGGCAGGCAGGAGCGCACGCTCGCCAGGCCGATGAAGGTGATGCGGGCGGCGGGCGCGGCGCGGCGCAGCATGCGCAGGGCTGGCACGGCGCAGAGGAAGTCGCCCAGGTTCAAGGCCCGGAAGACCGCGATGCGGCTCGGCCCGGCGGCCCAGAAGGTCGCGGGATCGCTCATGGCGCCAACGGGATCGCTCATGGCGCCACCCGGCCGAAGCGCCATGCGCCCACCAGCCGCCAGAAAATGGACAGCAGCGGGATCAGCGCGGAGGTCAGCGCCAGGTCGGCGACGTTGCGCACGCTCAGCGCCGTGCCCCGCAGGCGGCGCAGGAAAAAGCCCAGCGTCAGCGCCAGCCACGCCGCGGCCGCCGCCGCGGCGGCGGCGAACCAGCCCGCCAGCAGGCAGACCGGGGCGGCCAGCGCCACGGCGGTGACCAGCAGATAGAACCAGGGCGGCCGCCGGCGGATGCGCTGGCGGTAGTGCAGGCGGTGCTTGCGGTACAGCAGCGCATCGAACATGACCTTGCGCTGCATGGACAGGCCCGCGGCGAAGCGCACGGGCCGCAGCGGATGCACCACCACGGCGTCCGGCGCCCGCTCGATGCGGCAACCGCCCTCCAGCAGGGAAAAATGCAGGTCGGAGTCCTCCCGCCAGGCCTGGCTGTAGCGCTCGTCGAAGCCGCCCAGCCGCTCCAGCACTGTGCGCCGCACGAAGCAGTTGGCGGTGACGAACTCGGCCTGCGCCAGCCGCCCGGCGTCCCGTTCGTAGTCCGTGGGCGGATCGGGCACGGGCATGACGACGCGCCCCGTCACGGCATCGACGTCCGGCGTCATGGCGGCCAGGCCCGCCTCCAGCCAGCGCGCATCCGGCACGGTGTCGTCGTCGGTGAAGGCGACGACCGGCGCGCGCGCCGCGCGCCAGCCCCGATTGCGCGCCCCCGCCGGCCCCTGGGTGGCGGTCACCGGCAGGTAGCGCAGCGCCGGCCGGCCGGCGCCTTCCGGCGCGAGCTGCTCCAGCAGGGCGCGCACGGCCGGATCCGGCGCGTCGTCACAGACGATGATCTCGTAGCGCCCGCCCGGCAGCGTCTGGGCGAGCAGCGCGGCGAGGCACCGCGCCAGCATGCCGGGGCGCCGGTAGGTCGGCACCACGACCGATACGTCCGGGAGCGTGGAGTGCGGGGTTGCTGCGGACATGGATCCTCCTCGTTGCGCTCAGGCGACCAGCGGCCGGGGCGATACGCCGGCCCGCCACGCGAGCAGTTCATGGGCGGCGGCCACGACCCTGCGCGGATCGACGCCCTCCAGGCAGGCATGGGTGCCCTCGCGGCAGACGCTGCTGTAGCAGTTCCTGCAGGGCACGTCGTGATACAGCAGCCGGTGGGGCACCTGCCACGGCTGGTGCTGGGGATTGGTCAGGGCATACAGATCGACCAGCGGCGTCCCCACGGCGGCGGCGATGTGGGCCGGTCCGGTGTTGTTGGAGATCAGCAGGCGGGCATCCTCGATCAGGCACGCCAGCTCGCCCAGGGTGAGCCGCCCGGCCAGGTCGATGACGTGCGAGCGCACCGTGCATTGCGCCAGGATGCCGGCGGTCAGGGCGCGCTCGCCGGGGCCGCCCGTCAGCAGGATCTTCAGGCCGCAGCCGTGCAGCAGGGAAATGGCGCGGGCGTACAAGGCCGGGTTGTAGCGCCGCGAGGGCGCGCTGGCGCCGCAATGCGCCACGATCCAGCCCTGGCCGCCGCCCAGTCCGTACGCCGCCAGGATCGCGCCCAGCGAGCGCCGGTCGGCGTCCTGGGTGGCGAAGGACAGGCGCGTGTCCGTGCACGCCGCGCCGACCGTCGCCACCAGGTCCAGCTGGCGCTGGACTTCGTGGCGCACGTACTGGCCGGGCTCGGGATCCCGCACCCAGTGGCTCAGCAGCCGGTACGGGTTCTCGTGCGCATGCGCCAGCACCCGCGGGATGCCCGCCAGGCGGCACATCATCGCCGCCGGCAGCGGGCTCTGGCTGTAGACGGTGAAGATGACCGCCGCATCAAAGTTCCGCTGCCGCAGCGCCTCGATCATGCGCCGGTCCCCGGCGGGATCGTCGGCGGCGTTCTTGACCCACGGCGCATCGTAGGCCACGACTTCATCGACTTCCGGCACGTAGGGCGCCAGCGCGGCGCCCGCGCGCGAGGCCAGCAGCGTGATGCGCCGGCCCCGCGCCGAGCGGCGCAGCGCCCGCAGGGCCGGGGTGGTCATCAGCACGTCGCCCAGATTGTCCAGGCGCACGCAGAGAATGGCGCGCGCGTCGCGCCAGGGATCGGCGGGGCGTGCCGCATCGGACCGCGCGCCCGGGGCGCCCTCCCGGCGCCGCGCGCTCATGCCGTGCCTCCGGATCCGGTGCGCGGGCACTGGACGCTGATCCAGCGGCTGGCCGCGTCCAGGTCGGGCTCGATGCGCTCGGGAATGCGCCAGGCGCCGGCCAGCCACTCGGTCTCGTGGCCGTTGTCCAGCAGGATGGTGCGGCATCCGGCCCGCCGGCCCGCCTCCACGTCGTCCAGGATGTCGCCGACGAACCAGGACTGGCGCAGGTCCACGTCATGGCACGCGGCGGCGAGCCGCAGCAGCCCCGGCGCCGGCTTGCGGCAGGCGCACAGGCAGGCGTAGCGGGCCACGGTCGCGCGCGGATGGTGCGGACAGTAGTAGAAGCCCGCCAGCGCGGCGCCCGCCTCGCGGAACATGTCGGAGAGCCGGTTGCGCACCGCCACCAGGTCCTGCGGCGCGATCTTCCCCAGCCCGATCCCGGGCTGGTTGCTGATGACGATCAGCGGCATCCCGAGCCGGGCCAGCCGGGCCAGCCCCGCCCGCGCCCCCGGCTCGAACCGCATGCGCCCGGGATCGGCGTTGTACGGCACGTCCTGCAGCACCGTGCCGTCCTTGTCGAGGAACACGGCCGGGCCGCGCACCGGCGGGCGCGCGGTCCCGCCCGCGCCCTGCGGCCGCCCGGACGCCGCACCGGCACCGCGCCTGTCCAGATGGTCCACGTTCATCGCCGCTCAATCCTTGGTGGTTTCGGCCGCTTCCCGCGCGGCGCGCGCCAGGGGCAGGTCGTAGGACAGCGGCACGCGCGGACCCGAGAGCCGCGGACGCCGCCGGATCAGCACCTCGAAGACCTCGGCCAGCTCCTCGCCCACCTCGCGCCAGGTGAACAGCCGGTTGGCGCGGCGCACGCCCGCCTGCCCCATGCGGCGGGCCAGTTCCGGATCGCGGGCCAGGACGGCCAGCTTCTCGGCCAGGCGGTCCGGGTCCCGGGGCGGCACCAGGAAGCCGGTCTCGCCGTCGGCCACGCTGTAGCGGATCCCGCCGGTGTCCGCGCCCACCACCGGCGTGGCGCAGGCCATGGCCTCGACGGGCGTGATGCCGAAGGGCTCGTACCAGGGCGTGGAGACGAACACGTCGGCCGCGCAGTAGTAGCGCCGCAGCTGGGTGCGGCCGCGCCGGCCGGTGAACTCCACGCGGTCCGGCACGCCCTCCTCGCGCGCGATCTCCCGCAGCCGCAGCAGTTCGGGCACGTCCTGGTCCGTCGGCCGGGCGATGTTTCCGCCGACGACGCACAGGCGCGCATCGACGTGATGGCGGAAGCGCAGCCGGGCCAGCGCCCGGATGACGTTGTCGATTCCCTTGCGCGGCACCATGCGGCCCAGCTGCAGCAGGTAGAAGGCGTCGTCCGGCCAGCCGACCAGCCGGCGCGCCTCGCGCCGGTCCATGGGCGCCATCTCCTCGCCGTCGAAGCCGCAGGGCACCATGCTGATCCGCGCGGGGTCCGCGCCGTACAGTTCGATGAGGTCGCGCCGGTCCTGCGGGCATTCGGCGATGAGGCAGTCGGCGCGGCGCACGATTTCCTCCTCGATGGCGAAGCGGCTGTCGGGAAACCGGTCCGCCCGCGCCTGGTGGCGGCGACGCACCCGCCCGAGCGCGTGGAACGTCACGGCCAGCGGGATGCCGAACCGGCGCGCGACGGGCATGGACGCCATGGCCGACATGAAGAAATTGGCGTGAATGAGATCGTAGGGCTCTTCGGCCACCTCGAAGCAGTCCTCCAGGAAGCGGCCGAACGCTCCCATCAGCGGCAGCAGCTCCTCCTTGGGCAGGTAGCGGGCGGGACCCGCGGGCACGTGGATGACGCGGACGTTCTCGCCCCAGTCGATGACCGGCGGCTGGGACGGGCTGTCCAGCCGGGTGTAGACGTCCACGCGGCAGCCGCGGGCCGCCAGCTGGCGGGCGACGTTGGCCACGTAGATGTTCTGACCCCCGCTGTCCACGCCGCCCGCCGGCGCCAGCGGCGATGCATGCTCGCTCACGATCGCAATTCTTTGCATGAGTGTTCTCCGGTGATTGCGGTGCCATGGCCTGGGCGCGGGGGCCTGGCGGCCGACCGCGCCCGGCGACATGGGCGTACGGCGGGGCACAGCAATTTCCGTGCCGCGCCGCTGCTCCGGTCTGCTTCTCCGCCGGGCCGCCGCGCCGCCATTCCGCCGCGCTGCCGCGCCTCCGTCGCCCGCTTCCGGGGCGTTGCCGCGGCACCGTCCGGGCACGCGGATTGCTTCCCGCCCTGGGACGCCGCGACGGCGCCGCCCTCATTCACCCAGCGGGAGGCCTGATGAACATTGCAATAATCGGAACCGGCTATGTCGGACTGGTCACGGGCGCGTGCTTCGCCCAGGCGGGAATCGACGTGACCTGCCTGGACAAGGACCTGCGCAAGATCGAGATGCTGCGGCAAGGCAGGGTGCCCTTTCACGAACCGGGCCTGGAAGCGCTCATCGCGGCCGGCCGCGCGAGCGGCAGGCTGGCGTTCCAATCGACCCTGGAGCCCGACCTGAGCCTGGAGCGGGCCGAGGCGATCTTCCTCGCGGTGGGCACGCCGACGGGACCGGACGGCCGCGCGGCCCTGACCGACCTGCTGGACTGCGCGGCGCTGCTGGCCCGGACCCTGACCCATGGCACGCTGGTGGTGGTGAAATCCACGGTGCCGGTGGGGACCTGCGAGCGGATCCGCACCCTCCTGGAGACGGAGTCGCTGGAAGCGCAGTCGGCCGTCGTCCCGCGGCCCCGCTTCACCGTCGCCTCGAATCCAGAATTCCTGGCCGAGGGACGCGCCGTGGAAGACTTTCTGCATCCGGGCCGGATCGTCATCGGCTGCGACGATCCGGCCGCCTGCCGCCTGCTGCGCAGGCTGTACGCGCCCTTCGACCCGGACGGCAGCCGCACCCTGACCATGGACGTGCGCAGCGCGGAATACGCCAAGTACGCCTGCAACGCCGCCCTGGCGGCCCGGATCTCGATGGTCAACGAGCTGGCCTGCATCGCCGGGCCGCTCGGCGTGGACATGCATGCCGTCTGCAAGGTGCTGAAGACCGACCCGCGCATCGGACCGCACTACCTGCGGCCGGGGGCCGGCTACGGCGGCTCCTGCCTGCCCAAGGACCTGCGCGCGCTGATCGCCATGGCGCAGGATCACGGCGAGCCCGCCTACATGCTGCACAGCGTGGAGACGGTCAACACCGGCCAGTGCGAGCGCCTGCTCGACACGCTGCTGGCCTGCCTGGCCTACGATTTCAAGGGCCGCTGCGTCGCCCTGTGGGGGCTGGCCTTCAAGGCCGGCACCGACGATCTGCGGGAGGCACCCAGCCTCGCGCTGGCGCGCAGCCTGCTGGAGGCCGGCGCGCGGGTGCGCGCCTACGATCCCGTGGCGGGACGGTCCGCCGAGGCGCTGATCCCGGATTCCATGTTCGAGCTGTGCCCCGACCCCTATCTCGCCTGCGAGGATGCGGACGTGCTGGTCGTGATGACGGAGTGGGAGGAATTCCGCGAGGCGGACTTCGCCCAGGTGGCGGAAAAGCTGAATCTCGCCACCGTCTTCGATTGCCGGCAGCTCTACGACGCCGCGCTGCTGGAGCGGCACGGCCTGCGGCATCTGGAGATCGGCCAGCGTCCCGCGTCCATCTCCCAGCCGCTCACCGACGCGCTGCAGAACGCCGTGTAGCGGGGCCGCGCGGACCGGCGGACCGGCCCGCGGCCTTGCTCCCGCGTCCTACCCGGCGCGGTCGCGCAGGCCGGTGACCCGCTCCTGCTCGGCGCAGCGCGCGCAGCAGAAGATCTGTCCGTCCTTTTCCACGCCGTGGCCGATGACCGGCGTGTCGCAGTGGTCGCAGTGCGGCGCGGCGCCGGCGATCGCGCATTCAAAGCTGTCGAAGGTGTAGGTCCTGCCTTCGCGGGTCAGGGTGAAGGCCTTGTCGTATTCATTGCCGCAGGTATCGCATTTCGCCATCGGAGGCTCCTTCGCTGAAAGTGGTCCAGGGAGCCCCCGACAGGCAAGCGCCATGCCCGAGGCCCGGCACGGAGGCCGGGGCCCGCGGCCCCGGGACGCACGTTCCACGCCTCCTCCACGCTCCCCGTCCCGCGGCTTCCGGGGCGGCGCCGTCCGTCCCGTCCGCCCTCGCCCGCGGCCCGCCGATCAGGGCCGGGTCCAGGCGGGATCGGCATACCCCAGCAGGCCGGCGCGCCGGCCACGGCTTTCCTCCTTGGGACCCACGGCCGGGACGCGGGCCGCCGGCACGCCGGCCGGCCGCCGGGGGCACAGGGCGCGATACGCGCGCAGGTACAGCGGCGCCGCCCGCGACCAGCTGAAATCGGTGCGCATGGCGTTGCGCTGCATGGCCTGCCAGATGTCCGGATGGCGCCGGAGCGCCAGGGCCCGGTCGATGGCCGCCGCCATGTCGGCGGCGGAATCGCCGTCGAACAATACGCCGGTCGCCTGGCGCATCGATTCCAGGCCCCGGGGGGCGCCCGGGTCCCGGATCGTGTCGGCCATGCCGCCCACGCGCGAGCCGATGGGGATGGTGCCATAGCGCATGGCATACAGCGGCGTGAGGCCGAAGGGCTCGAAGCGGCTGCCGTGCAGCAGGATGTCGGCGCCCGCGTGCAGCAGATGCGCCTCGGGCTCCTGGAAGCCGACGTGCACGGCGCAGCGCCCGGGATAGCGCCGGCCGAGATCCTGCAGCGCCGCCTCCAGGGGCTTTTCGCCCCGCCCGAGGATGCATACCTGCAGCTCCGGGTGGGCCTCCAGCGCGCCGGGCAGCGCCTGCGCCGCCACGTCGGCCATCTTCTGCCGGGTGACGCGGCTGCCCAGCGCCATGACGGCGGCGGCGGGATCCGGCGTCAGGCCGAAGCGCTCCTGCAGCCGGCGCTTGCAGACCGCCTTGTTCTCCATCCGGCCGATGCTGAAGCCCAGGCCCGGCAGGTACTCGTCGGCCTGCGGATTCCAGACCGACACGTCGATTCCGTTGGGGATGGAGATGGAGTCGCCGGCGCGGTCGGCCAGCACGCCTTCCAGCCCGCAGCCGAACGCGGGCGTCAGGATCTCGCGGGCATAGGTGCGGCTGACGACGCTGATCAGGTCCGCATGGCGGATGCCGGCCTTCAGGAAATTGAGCCGTCCCCAGAATTCGGCGCAGTCGCTGGTGCAGAAACTCTGCCGGATTCCCAGGGCCGGCGCGAGGTCCAGGGGGAAGACGCCCTGGAAGGCGATGTTGTGCAGCGTCAGCAGGGTCTTGGGCTCGTCCGCCCGCATCTGCCGCAGATACAGCGGCACCAGCGCGGCGTGCCAGTCATGGGCATGCACGATGTCCGGCCGCTGCACGCCGGGAATGCCCCACGCCACCCGGGCGGCCGCCTGCGCCAGCGCCGCGAAGCGCACCGCGTTGTCGGGATATTCGTTGCCTTCGGCATCCGCGTACAGGCCGTCGCGGCGGTACAGCGCGTCGTTGCGCAGCAGCAGCACCGGCAGGCCGAGCGAGGGCACGGTCCCGGCCAGCAGCGTGGCCGTCCCGCCCGCCAGGCCCTCCAGCCGGGCGCATTCGTGCAGCGGCCCGGCCTGCTCCAGCGCGGCGGGATAGGCCGGCAGCATCAGGGTGACGTGGGTGTGGCCGGGGCGATGCAGGGCCCGGCACAGGCCGCTCACGGCGTCGCCCAGTCCGCCCGTCTTGGCCAGGGGAAATGCCTCGGCGGAGACCGCCAGAATGTTCAGGATCACGGGAGCCCTCCCTTGTCGTCGATACCGCGAAGGAGCAATTCGCGTGCCCGGCGCCTCCCGGCAGCCCGGTGCGCACCCCTGCGCGCGGGCATGGCGCTTGCTTTTGCCGGGCTCATCGCGTTTCGGAGAACGACATGGGCAGTGAAGCCATCCCGCGGCGGGACGCGCCGGACGCCGCGCGCATCGTGCTCGCGCATCCCCGCCGCCCGGACGCTTCGGCGCACGAAACGGCGTCCCAGGACGAACTGGCGCGCCGCATCGCCCGGCTGCTCGACTGTCCGTTCCTGACGGAGGCCGAATTCCAGCGGCTGCCGCACGCGGTCCAGCCCTACTGCGTGCCGGCGGAGACCCTCACCGAACGCGAATGCCAGAGCGACTCCAGGCTGGCCGGCATCCGGGGCGAGCAGGATTTCTTCGGCGGGCGGGTGCCGTACGGGTTCGTGGCCAGCAAGGCGATCACCCATGCCCTGGTCGACGCGCACGCCCTGCGGCCGCAGGGATGGTCGCTCCATTTCGGTGCGCGGGTGCGGGACGCGGTCCTGCGCGGCTACACGGCATTTTCCCGGGCGGAAGCCGTCCGCGCCGCCCGTCTCCTGCTGGAGACGGGCCCCGTGCGCCTCAAGCCCGCCCAGGGCAAGGGCGGCCGGGGCCAGCGCGTGCTGGAGAGCGAGGCCGCGGCGCAGGCCGCGCTGCTGGAATGCAGCGGCGCCGATCTGGTCCGGCACGGCGTGGTCCTGGAGGAAAACCTGGCCGACATCCGCACCTACAGCGTCGGCCAGGTGCGCGTGGGGCCCCTGGTCGCCAGCTACGTGGGCGAGCAGACCCTGACGCGGGACCACGCGGGCGAGCCCGCCTACGGCGGCTCGGATCTGCGTTTCGTGCGCGGCACGCTGGCCGCGCTGCTGGCCGGCGGCCTGGAGGAAGACGAGCACCGGGCCGTGGCGCTGGCGGCGGCCTACGACCAGGCGGCCGCCGACTGCTATCCCGGGCTGATCGCCTCCCGGCGCAACTACGACGTCGCGCGCGGCCTCGACGGCTCGGGGGCGGTGCGCGTCGGCGTGCTGGAGCAGTCCTGGCGCGCGGGCGGGGCCAGCATGGCGGAGATCTGCGCCCTGGAGGCCTTCCAGCGGGATCCGGCGCTGCGCACGGTGCGCGCCTACACCCTCGAACGGTACGGCGAGGCCGAGGCGCCCCCGCTGTCCGCGCAGCTGGTCTACCGCGGCGAGGACGAGCGGGAAGGCCCGATGGTCAAATACGCCGGAATCTGCGCCCATGACGGCTGACGGTCCGGCCGACGGCCGCAACGCCCTCACCCTGCTCGTCAACGGGGAGCAGTATTTCCCGCGCGCATGGCGGGTGATCGAGGAAGCGCGCTCGGAGATCCTGCTGGAGACGTTCATCCTGTTCGACGATCCGGTGGGACGGGAGCTGCGGCAGGCGCTGATGGCGGCGGCGCGCCGCGGCGTCTCCGTGGACGTGACGGTCGACGGCTACGGCTCCGAGGGCCTGTCGCCGGAATTCATCGCGGGGCTCACCGAGGAAGGCGTGCGCTTCCACATCTTCGACCCGCGGCCCCGCCTGCTGGGCGTGCGCACCAACATCTTCCGCCGCATGCACCGGAAGATCCTCGTGGCCGACGGCCGGGTCGCCCTGATCGGCGGCATCAATTTTTCCGCCGACCACCTGTCGAGCCACGGCCCGCTGGCCAAGCAGGACTACGCCCTGGAGGTCCGCGGGCCGCTGGCGGCCGACATCCGGGAATTCGCCCGCAATGCCCTGCGCGAGCCGGGCAGGACCGGCCGGCGCAGGCCGGCGCACGCGCTCCCGGACCGGCACGGCGTCGCGGAGGGCGCCAACGCGCGCCTGGTGGTGCGCGACAACGGCCGCCATCGCAACGACATCGAGCGGACCTACCGCGCCGGCATCCGCCTGGCGCGCAGCGACATCATCATCGCCAACGCGTACTTCTTCCCGGGCTACCGCCTGCTGCGCGACATCGTGCGGGCGGCGCGCCGCGGCGTGCGGGTCCGGCTCATCCTGCAGGGACAGCCGGACATGCGGATCGCCCGCTGGGCGGCGCGCCTGCTGTACCAGTACCTGAACGACGCCGGCGTGGACATCTACGAATACTGCAAGCGCCCCCTGCACGGCAAGGTGGCCTGCGCGGACGAGGCCTGGTCCACCGTCGGCTCCAGCAATCTCGATCCCTTCAGCCTGGCCCTGAACCTGGAGGCCAACGTCTTCGTCCAGGATGCCGAATTCACGGCGACGCTGCGCGAGGCGCTGGAGACCCTGCTGGCGCAGGACTGCCAGCCGGCCGCGATCGTCCGGCGGCCGCACGGCGGACTGCGCCGCCTGTGGACGGCGGTGGTGGTGTTCCACGTGCTGCGGCGCTTTCCCGCCTGGTCCGGCAGCCTGCCCGCCCACCGGCCGCGGCTGGAGTCGGTGGCCGCGCCTGATCCCGTGCCTGATCCCGCGCCTGACCCCGTGCCTGATCCCGCGCCTGACCCCGTGCCCGATCCTGCACCGGGCGCCACGCCGGGCCCTGCGCCACATCGCACGCCACACCCCGGCCCGGACGCCGGCGGCACCGACGGCCGGACCGATCCATGACGCCCCCGGTCGCCTCCCTCTGGCGGCGCCTGCTGGCCTGGTGGCCCCGCATCGCGCGCATCCTGACGCTGGCCGTCAGCATCGTCGTGGTCGTGCTGCTGGTCAAGCTGGGGCGCGGGATCGACTGGCACGAAGTCTTCCTGGCCGCGCGCGGCATATCCGGTCCGACCCTGTGGGCGGCCGGCGCGCTGGCGCTCTCGGGCTATGCGGCCTATTCCGGCATCGACTACCTGGCGCGGCGCTTCCTCAACCACGCGCAGACGATCTGGAAGACGCTCGCCATCGCGGCGGCCAGCTACGCCTTCAACGTGAACTTCGGGGTGCTGCTGGGCAGCGTGGGCGTGCGCCTGCGGCTGTACCGGACGCTGGGCCTGCGCCACGCGGCCACCGCCGGCGTGGTGCTGTTCGGCTCGGTGACCAACTGGCTGGGCTACTGCTGGATGGGCGGGATCTTCTTCTTCGGCGCGGTGCCGCGCACGCTCGCCGCATGGGGCATCCGCCCCGAAGCCACCCGGGCCGCCGGCGCGGTCCTGCTGCTGGTGGCCTGCGCCTACATGTTCCTCTGCGCCACCGCCGCGCGGCGCCGCTGGACGTTCCGGGGGCATCCCCTGGCGTTCCCCTCGGTCTGGATGGCGCTCGCCCAGAGCGGCCTGGCCGTGGTGTCCTGGAACATCGTGGCCCTGATCCTCTACCTGCTGCTGGAGCGGCAGGTCTCCTATCCGGACGTGCTGGGCATCACGCTGCTCAGCAGCGTCGCCGCCCTGGTGGCCCACGTTCCAGGCGGCCTGGGCGTCACCGAAGTGGTGTTCGTCGATGCCCTCAGCGGACAGCTGGGCGCCCACGAAGTGCTGGGCGCGGTCCTGATGTACCGCGTCCTCTATCAATGGGTGCCGCTGTGCGTCGCCCTGCCCGGCTACCTCGCCGTGGAGCTCCGGGCCAGGCACGCCAGTTGCGGTGCCGGCGGACACGACTTACCGGAGGAACCCTATGAACGATGAAATCAGGCAGGCGCCGCCCTGTCGCCCGAACGCGCTGGAAACCCCCATCGACGTCGCCGCCATCCGCGCGGTGGCGCGCAACCTGGAGGAAGGGGCGGTCACGTCCGATTACGCCGGCCACCGCGAGGAAATCCTGGCGCTGCTCGACAGCGCCCTGGCCACCGAACTGCTGTGCGTGCTGCGCTACAAGCGCCACTACCACACGGCCACCGGCCTGGCCAACATGTCCATCAAGGCCGAATTCCTGGAACATGCGCGCGAAGAGCAGGAGCACGCCGACCAGATCGCCGAGCGCATCGTGCAGCTGAACGGCACGCCGGACTTCGATCCGGCCACGCTGGCGCAGCGCAGCCACGCGGAATACGACGAATCCCTGGACATCCGCGACATGATCCGCGCCAACCTGGTCGCCGAACGGGTCGCGGTGGAATCCTACCGCCAGATGATCGAGAAGATCGGCGACGTCGATCCCACGACCACCCTGCTGCTGACCCGCATCCTGGCCCAGGAGCAGGAACACGCCGACGACATGCGCGACCTGCTGGATTGACTGGCGGGCGCCCGCGGGCGCCCGCCTCATTTCCCCGGCTTGGCGGGGGGCTGGGGCGTGGTGGAGACGGGGTCGCTCGCCGGAAAGGTGTCGTCGAGCGCGTCGTCGAGCGCTTCTTCCCTTTCCTCCACCGTCTTTTTCTCGTGCTGCCGCCGCTGGGGCGAATCGGGCGAGACCGGTTTGCCGCGGGGGTCCTGATGGGCTGCTTGCATGGTGTTCTCCTGCTCGGGTCGGAAGGAAACGGAGGCGCCGCGCGCCGCCCGCCCCTTCCGGGTTTGCCGGCCTGCCGGCCTACTGGACGATCTTCGCGCGGGGCAGCGCCTTGAGCTGATCCTTGGTGTAGCCCTGCAGGATCAGCTTGTCGTCGGAGCGCATGACCTTGTTGAAGGGCACCGCCACGTCGTGCTCGCCCATGCCCAGGAAACCGCCCGCGCCGATCACCACGTCGGTCACCTTGCCGCCGTTGTCCAGGACGACGTCCTTGACGCTGCCGACCTTTTCATCGTTCTCGTTGTAGACCGTTTCGCCGATCATGTCGCTCTTGACGCTCTTGCCGCTGATCTCCTGCGCCGCGGGGGAATTGGCGCCCGAGGCGCCGGCGCCGGCCGGCCCCGTGGTGCCCGGGCCCGCGTCCATGCTCCCGCCATTGCGGGTGGTGCCGGAAGGCGTGCCGGACGTGCCGCCGGTCGTGCCGAACGTGTTGCCGCTGCTGCTGTCGGTGCCGCCGCTGGCCGCGCCGGAGCCGGAACTGCTGCTCGCCCCGCTGGAGCCGCCGGGGGCGGTGGTGGATGGGGGCGACGAAGGGGAGGCCGGAGACGAAGGGGACGTCTGGCCATAGGCCGCGGACATCACCAGCGGCAGGGCAGCGCAAAGGCTGAGGGCAAGGGTTTTCTTCATGTGGATCTCCTGTGTAACGCGCCGGTATTGGCTGCATCCAGGCTCAAGCAAGCCCCATGCCCGGGCCGGCCGCGCGGGCCGGGCAAAGTACTTGCTGCGCAGGGGCGCCAGGCGCAAGGCCCGCGGTGGGCGCGCCGCCATCGGGGGGCGCCATGAATCGGGGAAAGCCATGCGTCGAGGAGAAACATGAATCGAGGAAAGCCATGAAAGCGAGCGAAAACGGCGGAAACGACGGGAACGGCGAAATCGGCGGGAACGACGAAAACGGCGGCGCGGCGGCGCACTCCGGCGCCGGGAGAGGAACGACGGGCCGCCCATGATGCTGCTCACGGTCAACGCCCACAAGGGATTTTCGAGCTTCAACCGCCGCTTCATCCTGCAGGACCTGCGCGCGGCGCTGCTCCAGGCCGCGCCCGACATCGTCTTCCTGCAGGAGGTGATCGGCGCCCACTCGGGCCATGCCAGCAGCCGGCCCGACTGGCCCACGCTGTCGCAGTACGAGTACCTGGCGGACACCGTGTGGCCCGAATATGCCTACGGACGCAACGCGGTCTATCCCGCGGGCCATCACGGCAACGCGGTCCTGTCCCGCTACCCGATCGTCTCGGCCGTCAACCACGACATCAGCATCGCCGGTCCCGAACCGCGCGGCCTGCTGCATTGCGTGCTGCAGCCGCCCCAGATGCCCCGGCCGCTGCACGCCGTCTGCGTCCATCTGGGGTTGCGCGAAAGCCACCGGCTTCAGCAACTGCAACGCCTGTGCGAACTGGTCACCCGTCAGATCCCGGCCGGGGAGCCGCTGCTGGTGGCCGGGGATTTCAACGACTGGCGCCTGCGCGCCAACGCCCTGCTGGCGGACTGTGGACTGCAGGAAGTCCATACCCGGCATTTCGGCCGCCCGGCGCGCAGCTTCCCCGCCTTCTGGCCGCTGCTGCGCCTGGACCGCATCTATGTGCGCGGCGTGCGCCGCTCCTCGCCGGGGGCGCGCGCCTCGCGCATCTGGGCGCGCCTCTCGGACCACGTGCCGCTGGTCGCCGAGTTCGATCTGTGATCCGTGCGTGTGGCCGGCCTATGAACATCCGTGTGCCTTGCCGGCCTGTGAACGTTTCCGGCCTGTGAACGTTTCCGGCCGGTGAACGTTTCCGCCTGTGGACGTTCCCGGCCGGTGAACGTCCCGCCGACGGTTCACGCGAGGGCGCCGGCCTCCGCGCGGCCGCGCGCTTCCCGGGGAAGGGAAGCCGGGGCCGCCCGCGCGGTGCTTCCCGGCCGGTCCGGCCGGTCGGGACCATCCGGGCCGCCCAGGCCGGCCGCCTGCGCGAGGGCGCCTTCCAGCAGGCGCGAGAGGTCCTGCAGACCCTGTTCCAGGCTTGCGCCGAACCGCACGGAAACGCACGCCCGGCCGCGCGCCCGCAGTTCGCGCAGATCCGCCTCGGCCTGCGCCGCGTGGCAGGCGGCCAGCGGCTCGGACGCGCCGTCCGTGCCGTCGGCCCGCGCCGCCATGCGCACGAACAGATAGGCGCCGCACGCCGGCCCGCCCTTGTGGAGCTGGCCGCAGGAATGCAGGTAGCGGGGGCCGAAGGCCGCCGTCACCGCCCCGCCGCCGGCATCGCGCAGCTTCTGCTGCCAGCGGGACAGCCACGCCTGCGTCCCGGCGGTGCGCGGCAGGTAGAACAGCAAGGCATGGTAGCCGCCCGGGCCGCGGCGCAGCCACCGCGCCAGCGCCTGCTCGGGACCGGCCGGCGAGTCCGCGGCGCCGCGCGCGCCGGCATCGCGTGCGGCGGCATCACGGGTGCCGACATCGCCCGCACCGCCATCGGTCGCACCGCCATCGGTCGCGCCCACATCGCCCACGGCGGGCTCGCTCGCACGGACATCGTCCGCGCCAGCCCCACCCGCACCGGCTTCGCTTGCGCCCACATCCAGCAGCAGACTGCCCCAGCGCTGCCCGGCGGGCCGGTCCGCAGGCTCCGCTCCCCGCGCCAGCAGGCCGCGGGTGCGCTGCTTGGAGGCCTCGACGTCGGGCTGGTCGAAGGGATTGACGCCGAGCACGTGGCCGGCCACCGCGGTGGCGTACTGCCAGCGATAGAACTCCTGCGCGAGCGCATAGGGCGTTGCGATGCGCACGTGGACCACCGGATGGCCCGCGCGCGCCAGTTCCCGGCCCAGGCGGGTCCGCTCGTCTCCCCGCGCCGGCGATCCCGGCCCCTGCAGCACGACGAAGAGGCGGTCGGAGCCGTACCGGCAGGGCGGGCCGGGGGGCTCGCCGCACACCGGCACCAGGCCCCGCCCCTGCTTGCCGGTGGACTCCGCCAGCAGCTGCTCCAGCCACTCGGCCAGCGGCGCCAGTTCCTCGTCGGCCCAGAACGTGATCTTGTCGCGCCCCATCAGGGCCGCCTCGCCCAGCAGGGCGCCCAGGCGCAGGCCGACGTTGGCGTGGCCGTGCGCGCGCGGGCCGCAGAAGTCGCGCATGGTGCCCGCTTCGCGCAGGAAGGCGATGGGATCGTGGCCCATGAGCGCCAGCGGCACCATGCCGAAAGGCGACAGGACCGAATAGCGTCCGCCGATGCGCGGATCGCCGAGGAACACGGCGGCATAGCCGCCGGCCTCCGCGCGCGCGTGCAGCGGGGTGCCGGGATCGGTGATGGCGCAGAAGCGCTGTCCGACCCGCTGCCGCCCTTCGACCCGGGCCACGTGATCCTCGAAGTGCTGCGCCAGCAAGGTGGACTCCAGCGTCCCGCCGGACTTGCTGGCGACGAGGTACAGGCAATGCGCGACCGGCACCCGCGCCTGCAGCGAGCGCACCTGCTCCGGATTGGTCGAATCCAGGACGTGCAGGCGCAGCCCGCCCTGCGCCGGGGCGAGGACGCTGGCCAGCACCTGGGCGCCCAGGCTGGCGCCGCCCATGCCCAGCAGCACGGCATCGGTGCGCCCCCGGCTGCGCAGGCGCGCGCACAGGCCTAGCGAGCGGTGCGCCACCGCCGCCAGCCGCGCCGGGTCGGTCCAGCCCAGCCATCCGGCCTCGTCCCCGCCGCTCCACAGGCTGGCATCGCCGCGCCAGAAGCGCGCGCTCCAGTGCGCGCCGTCGAGCCGCCGCATGCGCTCGGTCAGGCGCTCGTGCAGGTCCTGCGGCAGGACCATGCGCAAGCGGTTCAGCGCGGGCGCCAGCCGCGAGGCGGAGGAATACAGCGGCGCGAGCCGGGGATGCGGCGCCGGGCCGGCCTCGCGCGCGGCGCGATCGATGAGAGACTGCATCATGACGTTCCTGTGCGTTCCTGCTGTGGTGAGACGCCGGCGGCAGGAGCAAGCCGCGTACCCGGGCAACCGGCAGCCGCCCGCCGCCCCCGGACGCGCGGACACGAACCCGCCCGAATCCCTGAACCCCCTGAACCCGCGCCCGGACCCGCGCGTACCCGCGCAGAACCGGGCATGTCGCTTGCTCGCCCAGGCGCGCCGCCGCCTCCCCGGGCGGCGCCCGGGCGCCGCGGGCGCCGGAATGGAGGAATGCATGGCTCAAAGCGACACGGTACGGATCCAGGTGGCCGAGGACGCCATCGAGGGCACGTTCCTGACGCCCCGCAGCAAGGTGCCGGGCGTACTCTTCATCCACGGCTGGGGCGGCCATCAGGACTTCGACCTGAATCGGGCGCGCGGCATCGCCGCCCTGGGCTGCATCTGCCTGACCTTCGACCTGCGCGGACATGCCGCCACCGAGACGCGGCGCTCCCAGGTCTCCCGCGAGGACAATCTGCGCGACGTGATGGCGGCCTACGACACCCTCGCTGCGCATCCGGCGCTCGACAGCGGCGAGATCGCCGTCGTCGGCAGCAGCTACGGCGCCTACCTGGCCGCCATCCTGACCGGCCTGCGCAAGGTGCGCTGGCTGGGGCTGCACGTACCGGCCCTGTACCGCGACGATGAATGGTTCATGCCCAAGGACCAGCTCAACCGCGACGTGCTGCGCACCTACCGCAGCAGCCACGTGGCCCCGGAGGGCAACCGCGCGCTGACCGCCTGCGCCAGCTTCCCGGGCGACGTGCTGATCGTCGAATCGGAACGCGACGACTTCATCCCCCACTCCACCATCATGAGCTACCGCTCGGCCTTCCGCCGCGCCCATTCCCTGACCCACCGGATCGTCGACGGCGCCGACCATGCCCTGACCGACAAGAAGGCGCAGCGGGCCTACACCGCGCTGCTGGTGAACTGGATCACCGAGATGGTCACGGGAGCCCGCCTGGCCGGCGCGCCCGTCCCCGGCGGAGAACGCCCATGAGCCGGGTCGAGGACGTCGCCCGCTACATGGGCCTGCAGCGCCTGACCCTGGCCACCGCCGAGTCCTGCACGGCGGGCCTCATCGCCTCGCTGCTCGCGGAAGTGCCGGGCGCCGGGCAATTGCTGGAGTGCGCGTTCGTGGTGTATTCGCCGCAGGCCAAGCTCCATTGCCTGGGCGTCGCGCCCGAGGTGCTGCAGCGGCACAACCTGACCAGCACAGCCGTGGCCCGCGCCATGGCGATGGGGGCCGCCGAGCGCGCGCGGGCCGGGGTGATCGTGGCCAACACCGGCGTGGCCGACGGCGGCGGCGCCGGCGTGCCGGCCGGCACGCAATGCTACGCCTGGCTGCTGCGCGGCGAAGCGGGCAGCCCCACCCCGCGGATCTTCGTCGAGACCTGCCGCTTTCCCGGCACGCGCAACGAAGTGCGCAGCCTCGCGGCGAACTACGCCATCGCGCGCATCCCCCGCTATCACGCGCTGTGGGTGAAGGGCGGCGCCTGAGCCGCCGCGGCCCACGGCGCCGGCCGGAACGATGCCGGCCGCGCGGGCACGGCGCTTGCTCCGCCCCGGGCATCCCCGTTCGCCCGAAGGACGCGCCATGCACCTGCTCACAAGCCCCGACTGGTCGGAAATGTTCGCCTTCTCGGTCCCGCCGCTGGAAACCGTGATCCGGGGCAGCCTGATGTACTGGTTCATCTTCGTCCTGCTGCGGATCGCCGGGCGGCGCGACATCGGCTCGCTGGGCGTGGCCGACATGCTGGTGCTGGTGCTGATCGCCGACGCCGCGCAGAACGGCATGGCGGGGGACTACGTCTCCGTGATCGACGGCATGCTGCTGGTCGCCACCATCGTCGGCTGGACCGTGCTCATCGACCGCGCGGTCTACAGCATCCCCGCCCTGTCGCGGGCGCTGGCCATCGACCACATCTGCCTGGTGCGCGACGGCACCCTCATGCGCCGCAACCTGCGCCGCGAGGCCATCACCGAGGAAGAGCTGATGAGCGAACTGCGGCTGCAGGGCATCGACCGCCTGGCCCTGGTGCGGCGGGCCTACATCGAGGCCGACGGCAACATCAGCGTGCTGCGCGCGCACGGCGCCGGCGCCGCGGCGAAAGGCCGCTGACATGGTCCTGGCCGAGCTTTCCGCCCGCTACGGCGACATCTGGGGCGCCTGGTTCGGCGCCCTGATCCTGGCCGCCCTGATCTACCTCGGCCTGGCGACCCTGCTCAACGCGCTGCAGCGGCGCGCCCACGCCGAAACGCCCCACCGCGCCTATTTCAGGTCGCTGCTGGCGATCCTGGCGCGCAGCAACCGCCTGATTCTCGCGCTGCTCGCGCTGCTGATCGCCGCGCACGCCACCGGCGCCCTCCTGCCCTGGTGGCGCTGGGTGGACGCGCACGTCTGGTTCGCCCTGGTGGCCGTCCAGGCGGCGCTCTGGCTGGATGCCGCCTGCCTGTCGTTCCTGTCCATCGCCAAGGCCGGCACGCGGGCCAGCCCCGTCACCACCCTGCTGCTGTCCTACCTGCTGCGCACCGTCATCTGGATCGTGGCGATGCTCGCGGTGCTGGACAATCTCGGGGTCAACATCACCACGCTGGTGGCCAGCCTGGGCATCGGCGGCGTGGCGGTCGCCCTGGCGGTGCAGACCATCCTGAGCGACCTGTTCGCCTCGATCGCCATCGGCCTGGACAAGCCCTTCGAGCCGGGCGATTTCATCGTGTTCGGCTCGGTGGCGGGCAGCATCGAGCACATCGGCCTGAAGACCACCCGCATCCGCAGCCTGGGCGGCGAGCAGATCGTCTGTTCCAACACGGAACTGCTCAAGCAGACGATCCAGAACTACAAGCGGATGGAGCAGCGCCGCGTGGTCTTCACGCTGCACCTGCCCTACGGCGTGCCGGCCGACACGCTGGCCGCGCTGCCCGGCGACGTCCAGGCGCAGATCATGGCGCAGCCCGATACCCGCCACGACCGGGCGCACATCGCCCGCCTGGGCGACTGGGCCCTGGAACTGGAAGCGGTCTACTACGTCCTGAGCGCCGACTACAACCAGTACATGGACATCCAGCAGGCGATCAACCTGGGCATCCTGAAGGCGCTGGAAGCGCGCGGCATCGTCCTGACGCCGATGGAACGCACCGTCCGGCTGCGGCGGGATCCTCTTGCGCGGCCGGCCTCATGAGCGCCGCCCTGCGCATGGACGCCGCCCCGCACGGCGCCACCGCCGCGGCGCGGCCCTGGGGCGCATTCGCCCAGCCGGACGGCGCGACGCTGTTCCGCCTCTGGGCGCCGCAGGCGCCGGCCGGGATGACCCTGGAAGTGGAGGGCCGGCCGCCGCTGCCCGCCGTCCCCGATGCCGAGGGCTACGTCGAGATCCGGGTCGCCGGCTGCCCGCCGGGCACGCGCTACCGCTACCGCCTGGCCGACGGCACGGCGATGCCCGATCCGGCCTCCCGGCTGCAGGACGGCGACATCCGCGATCCCAGCATCGTGGCCGATCCGGCGCCCTACCCCTGGCGCCACCCGGACTGGCGGCCGCGCCCCTGGGAGGAGTCGGTCATCCAGGAAGTGCACGCCGGCCTGTGCGGCGGCTACGCGGGCCTGTGCCGGCGCCTGCCGGACCTGGTGGCCCTGGGCGTCAACCTGATCGAACTGATGCCCATCGCCGACTTCCCCGGCGCGCGCAACTGGGGCTACGACGGCGTGCTGCCCTACGCGCCCGACCGCAGCTACGGCTCGCCCGAGGACCTCAAGCGCTTCGTTGATTGCGCCCACAACCTGGACATCGGCGTCATGCTGGATCTCGTCTGCAACCACTTCGGCCCGGACGGCAACTACCTGCCCCGCTACGCGCCCTCGTTCTTCCGCACCGATGTCACGACGCCCTGGGGCGCCGCGATCGACTTCGGCCAGCCCGCCGTGCGGCGGTTCTTCGAGGACTGCGCCCACCGCTGGCTGGACGAATTCCGCATCGACGGCCTGCGCCTGGACGCCGTGCACGCCATCTTCGACGAGGACTGGCTGCGCGCCCTGCCGCGCCGGCTGCGCGAGCGGCTGCCGGGCCGCCGCGTGCACCTCGTGGTCGAGGACGACGCCAATCGCGCCGGCCTGCTGGAAGCCGGCTACGACGCGCAATGGAACGACGATCTGCACCACGTCCTGCACCATCTGCTGACCGGCGAGCGGCAGGGCTACTACGGCGACTACGGCCAGGAGCCCGCCGCCATCCTGGCGCGCTGCCTGGCCGAAGGCTGGCACTACCAGGGCGGCCAGCCCTCGGCCCACCGGGGAGGCGCGCCGCGCGGCACGCCCAGCGCGCACCTGCCGCCCACGGCCTTCGTGTCGTTCCTGCAGAACCACGACCAGATCGGCAACCGGGCGCGCGGCGAACGGCTGACGGCGCTGTGCCCGAGCACCGCGCGCCTGCGCGCCGCCATCGCCCTGCAGCTGCTCTCCCCCGCGGTGCCGCTGCTGTTCATGGGCGAGGAATGCGGCTCGCGCACGCCCTTCCTCTATTTCACCAGCCATGCCGATCCCGCGCTGGCGGAGGCCGTGCGGCGCGGCCGCAGGGAAGCCTCCGAGGTCCTCATGGACGACGCAGCGCCCCGATCCGAACTGCCGGACCCGAACGCCGAGGCCACCTTCGCCGCCAGCCGGCCCGAGCCCTGCAACGACGCGGGACGCGAGTGGATGGGCTACTACGCCCGGCTGCTGGACCTGCGGGCGCGCTGCCTGGCGCCGCGCCTGCGCGGCGCCCGCTCGCTGGGCGCGCAGGCGCTCGGGCCGGCCGCGGTGCGGGCGGCCTGGCGCCTGGGCGACGGCTCCCGCCTGACGCTCTACGCCAACCTGGGATCCGCGGCCTGCCCCCTCCCGCAGGACCTGCGCGCCGCCGCGCCGGACGGCGGCGCCCTGCGCTTCGAGACCGACTGCGAGGCGCTGCTGCGGTTCCGGCTGGGCGAACTGGCGCCCGACTGTCTGCTGTGCTTCCTGGAGTCCGCGGCATGAGGGCGGCATGATCCCGCGCGCCACGGCCCGCCTGCAACTGCATGCGGACTTCACCTTCGACGATGCCCGCGCCGTGCTGGACCATTACGCGGCCCTGGGCGTGAGCCACCTCTACCTCTCGCCCCTCACGCGCGCCCGGCCCGGCTCGACGCACGGCTACGACGTCATCGACCCCACCCGCGTCGACGAGGCGCTGGGCGGGCGGGCGGGGCTGCGCCGCCTGGCCGGGGATGCGGCCGCGCGGCGCATGGGCCTGATCGCCGACATCGTGCCCAACCACATGGCCGCCGATGCCCGCAACCCCTGGTGGCGCGACGTCCTGCAGCACGGCGCGGCCAGCGCGCACGCACGGGTCTTCGACATCGACTGGACCGCCGGCGAGGGGCGCATCCTGCTACCCCTGCTGCCCCGGTCCTACGGCGACGCGCTGGCGGCGGGCGACATCCGGCTGGTGCGCGGGCACGGCGCCGCCGCCGTGCTCGCGGGCGGGCAGGCGCTGCCCCTGGCGCGCGGCGACGGGGACGCCGATCCGCGGGATTTCGATCCGGCCAGCGACGCCGGCCGCGCCCGCCTGCACGCGCTGCTCGAACGGCAGCACTACCGGCTGGCCTGGTGGCGCGCCGCCGCCTGCCGGCTCAACTGGCGGCGCTTCTTCCTGGTCAGCGAACTGGTGGGCGTGCGCGTCGAAGACCCCGCGGTGTTCCAGGCCACCCACGCGCTGATCCTGGACCTGTACGGCGAGGGCCTGCTCGACGGCCTGCGCATCGACCACATCGACGGGCTGGCCGAGCCGGGCGCGTACCTGCGCCGGCTGCGCGCGGCGCTGCAGGCCGCCGCGCCCGACCGCAATCCCTATCTGGTCGTGGAAAAGATCCTCGCCCCCGGCGAGACGCCGGACCGCCGCTGGCCGATCGAAGGCACCACCGGCTACGACTTCATGGACGATGCCGGGGCGCTGCTGCACGCGCCGGCGGCGCGCCGCCCCCTGCTCGCGTTCTGGCGCGCCTGCGGCGGATCGCCGCACCGCCACGCCCGCCAGCTGCGCGCCATCCGCGCCTCCCTGCTCGACCGGCAGATGGCCGGCGAATTCCGCGCCCTCGTCCAGGCCTGGGCGGCGGCGGCCCGGCACGACCCGCGCGCGCGCCGCTGGGGGACGGACGCCTGGCGGCGCCTGCTGCGCACCTGGCTGGCCGGCTTTCCGGTCTATCGCAGCTACGCCGAGGACGGCGGCCCCTCGGAGGCCGACCGCGCGGCATGGGCCGAGGCGGGCCGCGTCGCCCGGACCCGGCTGCCGGCGGAAGACGCCGGCCTGCTGGACTTGTGGCTGGCGTGGCTGGCCCCTCCGTCCCCGCGGGTCCTGCCCGCCCTGCGGCGCCTGCAGCAGCTGACGCCGCCGCTGGCCGCCAAGTCGCTGGAGGACACGCTCTTCTACCGCTACGGACCGCTGCTCTCGCGCAACGAAGTGGGCGCCTCGCCGCGGCGCTTCTCGCTGGACGGAGCGGCGTTCCATCGGCGCAACCTGCGCCGGGCGCGGGACTGGCCCCTGGCGATGCTGGCCACCGCCACGCACGACCACAAGCGCGGCGAGGACGTCCGCGCGCGCCTGGCGGCGCTGACGGAAATGCCCGGCCCCTGGACGCGCTTCGCCCTGCGCTGGCTGGAGCTGCCGCCCCGCAACCGGCTCGTCCCCACGGACCGGTACATGCTGTTGCAGACCCTGGTCGGATCCTGGCCCTCGGCCTGGCCGGCCGACGCGACGCGCCTGGATCCCCGAGCCGTGCGCGCCTGGCTGGCGCGCGTGGCGCAATGGCAGCGCAAGGCGCTGCGCGAGGCCGGGCTGCGCAGCTCGTGGACCGATCCCGATGCCGCCTACGAAGCCGACGCGCAGGCCTGTCTGGACGCCCTCGACCCGGACGCGGAAGACCCGCGGCCGCTCAAGACCCTGGCCGCCTTCGCGGCCCCGCTCGCGGCGCCCGGATGGATCAACGGCCTGGCGCAGGCCCTGCTGCGCAACACGGCGCCCGGCATCCCCGACCTCTACCAGGGCACGGAAACCTGGGACGAAAGCCTGGTCGATCCGGACAACCGCCGCCCGGTCGATCATCGCCGGCTGGATCGGCTGCTGGCCGGTCCGCCGCCCCACGCGCCGACGCCGGCCGACTGGCGCGGCGGCCGCGTCAAGCAATACCTGATCCAGACCGCGCTGGCCCTGCGCGCCACCCATCCCCGGCTGTTCTGCGCCGGTTCGGGCTACGTCCCCGTGGCCGCCGAAGGGCCGCGGGCGCGGCACGTGGTGGCCTTCCTGCGCGGCGGGGGGGAGGACTGGGCGCTCGTCGTGGCGCCGCGCCTGTGCGCCCTGCCGCTGGCGGGCTACGCCCGGGGCGAGGCGGCCGAGGCCTGCCGCTACTGGGAGGGCACGGCCCTGGTGCTGCCGCCCGCGGGCGCCGGCGGCTGGAAGGACGTCCTGGGCGCAGGCGCCGCGGAGGCCGGGTCCGACGGCCGTCTGCCGCTCGCCGCGCTGCTGCGGCGCTGGCCGGTGGCGCTGTGCGTCAGGGCGGCCGGGGCTTCCGCACCCTAGGCCCGGGGATCCCCGGCCGCGAAGGCGGAGGCGGAGGCCGCGCCCGGGCCTCCCCGCGGATCAGGTCTCCGCGCAGCTGGTATCGCCGTGCAGGTCCGGCACCTCGTAGCCTGCCGCCGCATAGGCTTCGAGGCGGTTGTAGAGCGTCTTGGGGCTGACGCCCAGGATCGCGGCGGTCTGCTTCTTGACGCCGCCGCAGCACGACAGCGTCGCCAGGATCAGGCGCCGGTCCGCCTCGGCCAGGGTCTCGCCCACCCGCAGGGTGACGCTGCCGGCGGCCTCTTCCTCGTCGTCCTCCCGCATCGCCGACGGCACCAGCAGCGCGTCGAGTTCGTCGCCCTCGGCCATGATGTAGGAGCGGCGCACCGCATTGCGCAGTTCGCGGACATTGCCCGGCCAGTCGTGCCGCCGCAGCCGCTCGATCGCCGCGTCGCTGAACCGGTTGTTCGTCCCGCCATCGGCGTTGAGCTCGTCCAGGAAGCGGTTGGCCAGCAGGATGACGTCGTCCCCCCGCTGGCGCAGCGGCGGCAGGACCAGCGGAAACACCGCCAGCCGGTAATACAGGTCTTCGCGCAGCTTGCCCTCGCGCACCGCCTCCTCGGGCGAACGGTTGGTCGCCGCCACCACCCGCACGTCGCAGGCGATCTCCTGGTGCGTGCCCACGCGCATGAAGCGGCCGGTCTCCAGTACCCGCAGCAGCTTGACCTGCAGGTCGAAGGACATCTCGGTGATCTCGTCGAGGAACAGCGTGCCGCCGTCGGCGCGCTCGAAATAGCCCTTGTGCTGCCGGTCGGCCCCGGTGTAGCTGCCGCGCTCGTGGCCGAACATCTCGTTCTCGATCAGACTGGGCGCGATGGCGCCGCAATTGACCGCCACGAAGGGCTTGCCGCCCCGCGGACTGCTCTGGTGGATGGCCTGCGCCACCAGCTCCTTGCCCGTGCCGCTCTCGCCCACCACGAACACGGTCATGGCGCTGGGGGCGACGCGCGAAATCTGCCGATAGACATCCTGCATGGCCTCGGATTCGCCGAACATGCAGCCGAAATGCCCCTGCTCGCCCGACGCGCGGGGCCGGGGCGGCTTGCCGCGGGTGCCCGCCACGCGGCTCATCAGGGTGCGCAGCCGGTCCATGCAGACCGGCTTGACGAGATAGTCGCTGACCCCCAGGCGCAGCGCCTGCACCGCGTTGTCCATGTTGCCGTGGCCGGTGATGATCACCACTTCGCTGCCGACGGCCGCCGCGTTGCGGCACACCTCCATCCCGTCGCCCCCGGGCACGCACAGATCGGCCAGCACCAGATCGGGGGGACGCATGTCCAGCTGGATCAAGGCGTCCTTCACGCACGCTGCCTGAGCGACGGTGTAGCCGCACTCGCGGCCCAGCTCGACAAGCATCTCGCGCACCAGATCATCGTCATCGAGAATGAGCAGATGTGGCATGGCATGTCCTGATCAAGAAGAGATTGGACACCCGAGTGGCCGTTACTCCCGGTTTCGTTATCGATCGGCCCAGGTGCCAAACATAAGCTGCGGGGAGGACATCTACTATGCCTCATCCGGCCTGGACTGTCGGCGATTCCGTGCGAACATTTTCGTTTGTTAGCATTTGCACGCAGTCTGGAAAAAGATTGTGTGCGGATGCGCGGCGTCTTTTCCCGCGCCGCCCTTCCCCGCGCCGGCGGCCGGCGCGGGATTCCCGTCACGGCGCCGGCGGCTCCCCGCCGGCGCCGTCCGCCCCCGCGAGCAGCATAGCGCGCACGCGGGCCGCCAGCACGTCCAGGGTGAACGGCTTGACGATCAATTCCATGCCCGGAGCCGCTCCCGCCGCGTCCTTCGACGCCGCTTCGAGGTGTCCGGTCATGAAGAGCACCGGCAGGCCGGGGCGGCCCTCGCGCGCGCGCTCCGCGAGCGCGCGGCCGTCCATGCCGGGCAGCCCCACGTCGGTGATCAGCAGGTCCACCCGCCCGGCCCGCTCCAGGACGCGCACGCCCTCGACCCCGTCGGCGGCGCACAGCACGGTCGCCCCCAGCCCGGCGATCGCCTCGGTCATCATCTCGCGGACGGACTCGTTGTCCTCCACCAGCAGCACGACCGCCTGCGGCGGCACCTGCCGCTCGTCCGCCGCGGGTTCGGACACGGCCGCGGGCGCAGCCGCCGGCGCCGGCTCTCCGCTGCGGTCCTCGGAATGGCGCGGCAGCCAGATGCGCACCACCGTGCCCTCGCCGACCGTGCTCTCGATGTCCACCGCGCCGCCCGCCTGCTGCGCGAAACGGTAGCAGGTGGACAGGCCCAGGCCGGTGCCCGCGCCCACCGGCTTGGTCGTGAAGAAGGGCTCGAAGGTGCGCGCCAGGACTTCCGGCGTCATGCCGCCGCCGGTGTCGGCCACGGCCACCTCGACGAACTCGCCCGACAGCAGCCGGGGGAAGCGGCGCAGGCGCAGCCCGTCGAGCCGGACGTTGCGTACGCGCAGCGTGATGCCGCCGCCTTCCGGCATGGCGTCGCAGGCATTGATGACCAGGTTGAGCACCACGTTCTCGAACTGGCTGACGTCGCAGCGCACGGGCCACAGCCCCTCGTCGAACTCCATGTCCAGGACGACGCGCTCCCCGGTGTAGCGGCGGAACAGTTCCAGCATGGACCGCAAGGCGCCGGCGACGTCGCAGACGCGGGGATTGACCGGCTGCGGCCGCGAGAAGGCCAGCAGGCGCTGGGTCAGCTGGCCCGCGCGCTCGCAGGCGTCGGTCGCCATGCCGACGTAGCGCGGGATGGCGGCCACGTCGCCGCGGCGCAGGTGGCGCTCGACCAGGTACAGGGCGCCGGAGATGCCCTGCAGGATGTTGTTGAAATCGTGCGCGATGCCGCCCGTCAGGCGGCCGACCGCCTCCAGCTTCTGCGCCTGGCGCAGGGCGGTCTCGGCCTCGCTCAGCGCCTCGGCCTGGGCTTTCGCCTGCGTGTCGTCCCGGCCCGCCAGGTACAGCAGCCCCTGGGCGAAGGAGGCCGTCCAGGTGATGCAGCTGTAGCCGCCGTCGCGCCTGCGCAGGCGGTTCTCCAGCGGGCGCAGGCCGGAACTCCCGCTCTGGGCGGCCTGGGCCAGGAACAGGCGCGTCATGCGGCGGTCGTCCGGATGCAGCAGGGTCAGGAAGCCGCGCGCCAGGAACTGCTCCGGCGTCCAGCCCAGGATCGCGCGCACGGCGGGGCTGACGTTCAGGAAGCAGCCGGCCTCGTCCATGATGGCCAGGATTTCCGGCGACAGGCGCCAGATGCGGTCGCGCTCGGCGATGGTCTGCTCGACGCGCTCCTGCAATTGCAGCGGATGCGCCGCGCGCTCGGTCGCGTCGCACAGGCGTTCGGCGACTTCCTCGATGCAGGTCAGGTCCGCCAGCTGCGGCCGGAAGGTCTGCGCCGAACGCAGCACCAGGCCCTGGCCGGGCCGGCCCCAGCGGCCCAGCGGCACGACCAGGCCGTTCTCCTCCACGTCCGCCACGCGGGACAGGAACACGCTGCGCTCGCGCAGGATGGCCTTGCGCAGCGCCAGCCGGACCGCGCGCGACAGGGGCGCCGGCACGCCGCTGGGCGACCAGCTCGCCAGCACGCGGATGCCGTCCTCGTGGGGCTCCGGGCTCAGCAGGCAGACTTCGCTCAGCTCGAAATGCCGGCCCAGTGCCTCGCACACCGTCGATTCGATGCGCGCGGGCAGCTCGATGTGCCGCAGCCGGTCGCCCAGCGTCAGCTGGAAATTCTTGCGCCGCTGCTCTTCCAGCAGATTCTTCTCGGCCCGCTTGCGCGCCGACACGTCCAGCTGCATCGCCATCACGCGGTCCGTGCCCTCCCGCCGCAAATGCACTTCGTACCAGGCCGGTATCGGTCCCTCCACGCAGTATTCGATCTGCGCATGCTCGCCGGAGGCGAGGACTTCCGTGAACCGGTCCAGCAGTCCCGCCGGAGCGCGCCGCAGCACCTCCCTCAAGGTCCGGCCCACGCAGGTGCCGGGGGGAAGGCCGCATTGCAGCTCGAAGGCGGGATTGGCCTCCAGCAAGCGCAGTTCCCGGCACGCGCCCGCCTCGTCGCGCACCGCCTCGGCCATGAAAAATCCTTCCCGCATGCCCTCGAACATGCTGCGCCAGCGGCGGGCGCCTTCCCGCAGCGCCTGCTCGGTGCGCTGGCGCTCGATCGCCAGCGCCGCGGTCCGCGCGACCAGGGCGATGGCCTCGACATCGTGCTCCGTCGGCAGGCGGGGCTGGCGATAGTAATTGGAGAACACCCCCAGCAGGCGTCCGCCCACGTGCCGGATCGGCGAGGCCCAGCAGGCGCGCAGGCCGAAGGCGAGCAGGGGATCGCGCCACGCCGCCCAGTCCGGGTGCGCCGCGATGTCTTCGACGTAGACGGGTTCCCCGCTGCAGGCGGCCAGGCCCCAGCCCGCGGCATGCGGCCCCACGGGAACGCTGTCGAGCGCGGCCCGGCACTCGGCCGGCAGGCGCGGCGCGGCGCCCAGGCGCAGCCAGCCTGCCTCGTCGAGGAGATGGATGGAGGTCCACAAGGGTACGCTGGACTGCGCCTCGACCGTGCTCAGCATGTAGGCCAGCACGTCCGCCAGGGACTGCCCGGCGGCAATGCGCTGCAGCATGATGCTTTCGTCTTCCAGCCGCGCCCAGGTGTCGGACCACGGCTTGCCCCGCGAATGGGACCGCGTCAGCATGGCGTCTCCTCTCTGCGAGGCGTCGGCTGTCGGAACGGACCCTCGATTTCCCCCCCTGGTGAACGGCCGGGTTTGCGGCATCATGCGCGCGTTCGATTCCCCGGGCTGTTGCAATGTGAACCAATGTGTAAACACATGCGAAGCCCCATGCGAAGCCTCCTGCGCAGCCCCCTGCGCAGCGCGGGCGGGGGAGCCCCGCGAGGCCCTCCTTCCGGCACGGGCCTTGCTGGAACGCCGGCTCATGCGCGCACCCGCGAGCGCGCCTCATCACAAGGAGATCCGGCATGAGCGACCCCACTTCCGGCAAGGATGCCGACGCCGCGGCCCAGCGCCAGCGGACACTGCAACGCGAACAGGACGAACGCGACGCGCGCAAGCAGGCGCGGGGCGGCTCGAACCCGCGCGCCCCCGCCCAGCCCGGCACACACGCGGAACCCGAGCCGCCGCTGCCGGCCCAGCACCAGGAGAAGCCCGGCGACGAATCGCGCCTGAATCCGGCGCCTCGCTACGATGCGCCGGACTATCGCGGCAGCGGCAAGCTGGAAGGCCGGACGGCCCTCATCACCGGCGGAGATTCGGGCATCGGCCGGGCGGTCGCCGTCCTGTACGCGCGCGAAGGCGCCGACGTCGCGGTGGTCTACCTGAACGAGCACGAGGACGCGGACCACACCCGCCGGGCCGTGCTGGCCGAAGGCGCGCGCTGCCTGACGATCAGCGGCGACGTCCGCGACACCCGCTTCTGCGAGGAGGCGGTGGCGAAAACCTTCGAGGAATTCGGCCGCCTGGACATCCTGGTGAACAACGCCGCCTTCCAGGAGCACGCCGACTCGCTGGACGGACTGACCGACGAGCGCATCCGCGAGACCATCGACACCAACATCGGCGGCTATTTCCGCATGGCCCGCGCCGCCCTGCGCCACCTGCCCGAAGGCGGCTGCATCATCAACACGGGTTCCGTGACCGCCTTGCGCGGCAGTCCCCGGCTGCTGGACTATTCGGCCACCAAGGGCGCCATCCACGCCTTCACGCGCTCGCTGGCGGCCAATCTGGTCGAGCGCGGCATCCGCGTGAACGCGGTGGCGCCCGGCCCGGTCTGGACGCCCCTGAACCCGGCCGACAGCCCCGCCGGCAAGGTCGCGGACTTCGGCCGCAAGACCCAGTACGGGCGCCCGGCCCAGCCCGAGGAGCTGTCGCCCGCCTACGTCTTCCTGGCGGCGCCGAGCTGCTCGAGCTACATCACCGGCATCGTGCTGCCGGTCACCGGGACGGCGGGCGACTGACCGGGGCCGGGCGGCGCTGCGCCAGCCTGACCCGGGCCAGCCGACGGGCCACGCCGGGGCCGACCGGCCGGCGGCACGCCCCCGTGGCGCGGCCATGCCGGACGGCGTCGCGCAGCGCGAGCCAGCGCGCGCGCCAGTCCGGCAGCCCCGCCAGGACGTTCCAGGCGCCGCTCAGCACGGCGCTCCACGGCAGGCGCATCCACGCCACCAGCAGGGCATTGCGCGCCAGCAGCCGGCGGCGGCCGGGGGCGTCGCGGCGGGCCGAGGGCCAGTGCCGCGCCTCGATCTGGGGGGCATACAGGATGCGCCAGCCCCGCTCCAGCAGGTCGAGCGCCAGCAGCGATTCCTCGCAGCCGATGAACAGGGCCGGCCAGTAGCCCCCCGCCTGGCGGAAGGCCGATGTACGAAAGACGCAGGCTCCCGCCAGAAACCCGACCAGGGCCGGGCCGACATCCGGCTCTCCGTCCAGCGGACTGGCGGCCATCAGCGTGCAGGCCGGGTCGACGGCCCCTGACGCCCCCACCAGGACGCGCGCGCTCAGCACGGCGACGTCCGGATGGCGGTCCAGCAGGTCCTGGGCGCGCGCCAGGGCGCCGGGCAGCCAGCACACGTCGTCGTCGCAGAAGGCCACGTATTCGCTCGACACCGCGCGCACGCCCAGGTTGCGGCCCGCCGCCCCCAGGTTGGCGGGCGCGCAGACCAGATGGGCGCGCGGAAAGCGCCGCCGGATCTCGCGCACCGTGTCGTCGGTGCTGGCGTTGTCCACCACCACCAGCGGCACCTCGGGGGCGGCCGCCCCCAGGCGGCCGAGGGTGCGCAGCACCTCGTCGCGGCGGTTGTGGGTCAGGACGACCAGGCTCAGCCTGGACGGCGCGCGCTCAGCCATCGGCCTGCCCTTCGAGGCTGAGCCGCCAGTAATGCTCCGGCAGCGCGTCGTCGCCCCGCCCGGGCGTCAGGCCGAGGGGGCCGAGCTGGCTGGCGTAGGCCGCCACGGCGCGGCGCTTGACGGGCAGGTCGGCCGGCACGGTCAGCCAGGGCGTGGCGCGGATCCCCCGGGCGCGCAGGGCGGCCAGCCGCTGCTGCACCAGACCCGAACGGCGGCGATAGAGCGCGTCCTCGTAGGCTACCCACAGGGGGCGGTCGCCCAGGACGCGCCAGGCCATCAGGGCGGCGTCGCTGACCCGCACGTGATCGTCGTGGAACAGGCCCAGCGGCAGCAGCACCAGCCGCGGGCGGATCCGCGCCAGTTCCCGCGCCAGGCGCGGCCCCAGCCCGTCGCAGCATCCCCCGTACTGGCTGTCGAGCAGGTCCAGCCGGATCTCGTCCGCGCGCAGCTGCGCCATGGCGTGCCGGTTTTCCTCGATGCGCGCCAGCACGGCGGCGCGGGCGCTGGGAAAGCCGCAGCGGCGGTCCCAGTCGGGCAGCGGCATGTCCTCCGGCGGCAGGCCGGCGCACACCGTCATGACGATGCTGCCCGGCCGGCCGGCCAGGAAGGCGCCGCACCCCAGCACCGCGTCGTCGAAATGGGGGGAAATGACCAGGATGCCGCCCTCGGGCAGGTCGCGGCGGACCACGTGCGGCGCCTCGGGCTGCGGCGCGGGCCGGCGCGCCGCATGCGGCCGCGGGACGTCCGGCGGGCCCGGGCTCATTGCGGCTTCTCCACGAGGAAGCTGCCGATCGCCAGGGCGTCCAGGGGCGAGGTATAGAACGCCTCCAGCGCATCCCGGGGCGTGCAGACCACCGGCCTGCCGCGCGTATTGAAGGAGGTGTTGACCAGCACCGGCACTCCGCAGCGCGCCTCGAACGCGCGCAGCACGTCGTAATAGCGCGGATTCTGCTCGCGCCGCACGGTCTGCACGCGGGCGGTGCCGTCGATGTGGCGCACCGCGGGAATGCGGCCGGCGCATTGCGGCAGGACGTCGTAGACGAACAGCATGAACGGCGAACGCAGCTCGGCGCGGCCCATCGCATCGAACCATTCATGCGCCCGCTCCTCGATCACGACGGGCGCGACCGGCCGGAAGTCCTCGCGGTCCTTCAGGCCGTTGAGGCGCGACTGCATCTGCGGATCGAGCGGCGAGGCCAGGATCGAGCGGCTGCCCAGCGCGCGCGGACCGAATTCCATGCGTCCCTGGAACCAGGCCACCACCTTGTTCTGCGCCAGCAGGCGCGCGGCGGCGGAGGCGATGTCGTCCTCGCGGCGGTATTGCAGGTGGGCCCGCTCCAGCGTGCGGCGGATCTCCTCGTCGCCGTAGGCCGGGCCCAGATAGGCGTCTTCCATGACCCAGCGGCGGCCGTCCGCACGCACCTGGTAGTCGACGTACAGCGCCGCGCCCAGGGCGGTCCCCGCATCGCCGGCGGCGGGCTGCACCCAGACCCGCTCGAAGGGACCGTCGCGCGCCACGCGCGAGTTCATCACGCAGTTCAGCGCCACGCCGCCGGCCATGCACAGCTCCGCCGCGCCCGTCCGCCGCCACAGCCATTGCGCCATGTGCAGGACGGTTTCCTCGAGCACGGACTGCAGCGAACTGGCGATGTCCATGTGGCGCTGCTCCAGCGGCTCGCCGCGCCGGCGCGGCGGCCCCAGGCGCTCGGCCAGCCGGGCCGGCTGGAGCGAGAATCCGCCGTTGTCGTCCAGGCGCAGGATGTCGCGGAACACCGAGCGGAACGCCGGCCGGCCGTACGAGGCCAGGGCCATCACCTTGTACTCGTCGCTGGCGTGCAGAAAGCCCAGGTAGCGCGTCGCTTCCTCGTACAGCAGGCCCAGCGAATGCGGCATCGAGATCTGCTTGAGGCGGGTGTACTCGCCCGCGGAAAAGTGCCCGTAGCTGGTGGTGACGCCCTCGCCGCGCCCGTCCATCGTCAGCACGGCGGGAGACTGGAACGGCGAGGCCAGGTAGGCGCTGGCCTCGTGGCACAGGTGGTGGTCCAGGAAGACCCAGCGTTCCTGGATGGCTTCCACGGTGGTGCCCTGGAACCGCGCGGCCAGGTGCAGCGGCGCGGCGGCGGCCAGCTGCCGCGGCGCGTTGAGCACGTAGCACAGGAAGAGCGGGTCCCACGGCGAATGGCCGTCCCGGGGCGCGCCGCGCAGCGAGGGCTCCAGCGGCAGGCGGATGTCGCCCTCCGGGGTGACCGAACCCTGGTCCAGCAGGGCCGGATCGAAGGCGTAGGCGATGCGGTGCACGTCGCCCAGCACGATGCCGGCTTCGCGCAGGCAGTAATCGATCGCATGGAACGGCAGCTGCCACGCCGTGAACGGCACCGGCCGCTTGCCGTGCTTGATGCCCGTGAAGCGCTCTTCCTCGGCGGCCGCCACGACCCGGCCGTCGCACACGAGCGCGGCCGAGCAATCGTGGAATGCCGCATTGATGCCCAGGGTGTACATGTTCATTGCCTCCCGTTTCCGCCTCGTTCCCTCGTCCGCATGTCCCTTCCTCGTCCGCGTCCCGGCCGCCTTCAGGGCCAGGACGTCTCCTTCATGGGCAGCACCATGATTTCCGGAATGACGCTGTCGTCCGGCTGGGTCAGCACGCAGCAGATCGCCCGGGCCACCCTGTCCGGGTCCTGCAGCGTGCTCACGTCGATGTCGGGAAAGCGTTCCAGCAGGAAGGGCGTGCGCATGCCGCCGGCGATGACGGCGCTGACCTTGATCCCGGTCGGGCGCAGTTCCGCGTGCAGGGCCTGCGTCAGCCCCATCAGGCCCCATTTGCTGGCGTGATAGGCGCAGGCGTTCGGCCAGGCGCGGCGCGCCGCCGTCGAGGCGACGTTGACGATGTGGCCGCCCGCCCGCAGCGACCGGCACGCCTGCCGGGACACCACGAAGGGCCCCGTCAGGTTGGTGCGCAGCACCCGTTCCCAGGTATCCTCGTCGATCTGATCGATGGGCGCGGTCACGTCGATGGCGGCGCAGTTGATGACGGCGTCCAGCCGGCCATGCCGCTCCAGCACCTGGTCCAGGGCGCGGCGCACCTCGGCGGCCGCGCCCACGTCGGCGACGAAGGGCCGGACGTCGGCGCCGTCGGCGCACAGGTCCTCGGCCACTTCGCGGACGCGGCGCTCGTTGAGGTCCAGCGCGGCGACGTGCGCCTGCGCCGCGCCCAGCCGCGCGCACAGGGCCGCGCCCAGGCCGCTGCCGGCGCCCGTCACGAGCACGACGCGGTCGGCCAGGGGAATGGAATCATCCTGCATGCAAAGAACTCCTGATGGATAGTCGGTCGGATGGATAGTCGGTCGGATGGAAAGTCGGTCGGATGGAAAGTCGGTCGGATGGAAAGTCGGCCGGATGGGAAATCTGCCGGATGGGAAATCTGCCGGAAGAAAAACCGGTCGGAAGAAAAGCCGGGCGGCGACCGCCCCCGCGGCCGCTCTGCGCGGCCGCGGGGGCGGGACGAGGCCGGGGAGAGTGCCGGCCGCGCCTGCCACCGGCCGCGCCTACCAGTACGGCGGCTGGTCGTAGAAGTCATGGACCCGCCGGGCCCAGGCCTCGTCGGCCATGGACGGCCAGTCGTCCTTGTCGAAGCCGTCAGCCTGGCTCAGGCGCTCGGCGCTGACGTCCAGCACGAAGCACTTGCGGTCGGTGTCCAGCACCAGCGCGTGCCACGGAATGGCATACAGCTTGTCGCCGATGCCCAGCACGCCGCCGCGCGACAGCACGGCATAGGCGATCCGGCCATGGGGCACGTCCAGCATGATGTCCTCGATGGAACCGAGCGTTTCGCCCTGCGGGTTGTAGACTTCGTTGCCTTGCAGCGTATCGGCCGCCATCAGCTCGGGACCCGGTCCCTTGAAGTCGGCCTTGGGGCCGCCGACGATGCGCGCGCCGGCCGCCTGTTGTGTCGTCTGCACCATGGATGTCCTCCTCGATTCATCAAGTATGCTGGCCCGGCGCCTGGCGGCCCGAGCCGGCGCCGGCGGAAGTCCCCGAACCGCCGGAAGATCCCGCGCCGCTGGACGAACCCGAACCGCCCGACGCAGCCGAGCCGCCGGAAGATCCCGTGCCGCCCGAGCGTCCCCGGCCCTCGTCCGCGCTCACCTTGAGCCGGTTCTCCACGTCCTTGACCCCGACGCATTGATCGGCGCAGTCCTCGACGGCATGCTTGGTATGCCGGTCGGGCACGTGGCCCTGCAGCGTGACCTGGCCGTCCTTGACGTTGACTTCCACGTCGCGCACGTCCAGGCCGCTTTCGCTCAGATGCTCGCAAACGTGCTCGCGCACGCGCTCGTCGGAACGCGTGTAGCCCTTGGGGTCCATGCGCTGCTGGTGTCCGGAATGCCGATGCATCCCGCCCTGGCCGGAACCGCCGTAGCCGCCGTACTCGCCGCCCCGGCCGGAACCGCGGGACTGGCCGTAGCCGCCGAATTCGCCGCCCTGCCCATAGCTGCTCTGGCCGTAGTCGCCGTACTCGCTTCCCTGGCTTCCCTGACCGTACCGGCCGCGGCCGCCGCCGTAGCCGCCCTGCCCGCCATAGCCGCCATGCTCGCCGCCGCGGCCGTAGCCGCCGTATTCGCCGCTCCGGCCATAACCACCGTATTCACCGCCGCCGCGGCCATAGCCGCCGTATTCGCCGCCCTGCTGGCCGCGCCCCTGCTCGCGCCGGCCGTAGTCGTAGGGCATGCGGTCTTCGCTGCTCATGCCGTAGCTCTGGCCGCCTTCCAGGTCCCAGCCGCCGCCCGAGCGGCCGCGGCGTCCCTGGCCGTATTCCTCGTCCCGACCCAGCCATTGCCGGTCGCCGTACGGCCGCGTGCCGGGGTAGCGGCCGCCCTGCTCGTACTGCGCCCCCTGCGGGTTGGACTGGCCGTAGCCGTACTGCCCGCGCCGGTGATGGGACGGGCCGCGATCACGCGAATAATCGTCCTGCTCCCAGTGGTCGCCCCGCGACTGCAGGTCGGAGCGGCCGCCGCGGCCCTCGTCGCCCCACGCATCGCGCTGCGAACGCCGCTGGCCGTAGTCGTCGCCGAAGCCTTCGCGCGGGCCGCTATAGTCCTCGCGCTGCCCGCCGTACCTCTGGCCACCTTCCTGCGTCCACCGGTCCCGATATTGATCATCCCGTTGCATATCGACTCTCCTGATTTGAGTGGCACCACGAAAGGCAGCGCCGCATCCCTGCCTGAGCAAGTACCGTGCCGCGACCGGCGCGCAGGCGGGACCGGACGGAACCTGGCCGAACTGGACCAAGCCGGGCAGAACCTGCCGGACCGGGCGGGACGCGGCGCGAAAACCCGGCCGGCCGTACCCAGCCTCACGGGCTCCCGGCCGGGATTTCCTTCGCCGGCCGGCGCGAGCGCGCCAGCGTCGCCACGCTGGCCAGCAGCTCGCGCGCGTCCACGGGCTTGCTCAGATGCATCTGGAAGCCCGCCATCAGCGCGCGCAGGCGGTATTCCGGCGACGCATGGCCGGACACGGCGATGGCCGGCAGCTGGCCGGACAGGGCGACGCGCGCCTCGGATTCGCGCGCCCGCACCCGCGCGACCACCTCATCGCCGTCCATGTCTCCCAAGGAGATGTCGCAGACCAGCACGTCGGGCCACTGCGGAAACGCCCGGCCCAGCAGCGCATCCAGCGCCTCGCGGCCGCTCGAATGCACCTCGGTGCGCGCGCCGCCGTCGCGCAGCACGGCCGAAAGCATGTCGCGCGCCTCGTCGTGGTCATCGACCAGCATGACGGTCAGCCCCGACAGGTCGGTCAATCCGGACAGTTCCGCCGACGCCGGCTCCGCCGGCGCGGCCGCGGCCGGATCGGGATCGGCCAGGGGCCGCAGCGGAAATTCCACCGACGCGGTCATCGCTCCATCCGCCTCGCGCGTCTCGGAGAAATGCCCGCCCTGCCGCTGGATGTCGGCCGCCAGCGCGGCCGGGTCCAGCGCCGCGGCGCGCGCCAGGGCCGGATCGTCGAGCGGCGCCTGGACGATGGCCCCGTCCGGCGAGGCGCGGCCGTCGGTGATGGACAGGCGCGTCGCCGGGCCGTCGCGGGCGAGCTTCAGCGCCATGCGGCCGCCCGGCGGCGTGAAGGCCAGGGCGCGCAGGTGCAGGTCCAGGATCAGGCGCTGCAGGGCGCCGGGGTCGCCCGTGATGCGGGCCGCCTCGGCGCCGATCAGGGTATAGAGATTGACCCCGCGGCCGCGCAGCAGGTCGCGCGAGGCGTCCAGCACGCCGGCCACCAGGGCGACGAGATTCACGGGCAGGCGCTCGGACTGTCCGCCCGCCGTCTCCAGCGCGCTCAGCTGGCGCTGCAACTGCCACATCTGCGCATACACGGCGCCGCGCGCGAGCAGTTCCTCGTGCGTGCCGGATTCCGCCACCCGGCCCCGGTCCAGCACCACGATGCGGTCCGCATCGACGATGGTGGACAGCCGGTGGGCGATGATCAGCGTGGTGTGGTCGCGCGCGATGCGGTCGAGCTCCTGCTGGATCGCCCGCTCGGTGCGCGTGTCCAGCGCCGAGGTCGCCTCGTCGAAGATCATGATGGAGGGCCGCTTGAGCAGGGCCCGGGCGATGGCGATGCGCTGGCGCTCGCCGCCGGACAGCTTCAGCCCCCGTTCGCCCACCGGCGTGTCGTAGCCGGCGGGCAGGCCTTCGATGAAGTCGTGGATGCGGGCCGCCGCGGCGGCCTGGCGGATCTCCTCGCGCGTGGCGCCCGGGCGGCTGTAGCCGATGTTGTAGGCGATGGTGTCGTTGAACAGCTGCGTGTCCTGCGGCACGATGCCGAGCCGGCGGCGCAGGCTGGCGATGCCCACCGCGCGCACGTCCTGGCCGTCCACCAGCACCCGGCCTTCGTCCGGATCGTAGAAGCGCAGCAGCAGCCGCGCCAGGGTGGACTTGCCCGAGCCGCTGCCCCCCACCACCGCCAGGGTGCTGCCGGCCGGGATGCGCAGGTCCACGTCGTGCAGGATGCGCCTGCCCGGCTCGTAGCCGAACGACACGTTCTCGAACGCCACCTCTCCCGGCCCCTGGGCCAGCGCCGGCAGGCCGGGCTCCGCGCCGGGCTCGGGCGGCAGGCGCAGCAGGGCGCAGACCCGCTCGGCCGCGATGAAGGCCTCGCGCGACTGGCGCACGATCAGTCCCAGCATGTTCAGCGGCAGGCAGATCTGGATCATGTACGCGTTGATCAGCACCAGGTCGCCCACCGTCATCCGCCCGCCGACCACCTGCTGCCCCGCCAGCAGCATGACGGCGCCCAACCCCACGGCGATGATGCCCGCCTGCCCGACGTGCAGTAGCGACAGCGAATTCTGGTTGAGCACCGCCGCTTCCATCCGCTGGCGCAGCACGCCTTCGAGCCGGTCCGATTCGCCCGCCTCGGTCCCGTTGAGCTTGACCGCCTCGTAGTTCAGCAGGCTGTCGACCACCTTGCCGCCCGCCTGGGAGTCGAGGTCGTTGAGGTGGCGCTGCAAGGGGATGCGCCGGCCGATCTGCACCGAGGTATGGACGCCGTACAGCACGAAGGTCGCGGCCACCACGCCGGCGAACGCCAGATCGTAGCCGAACACCAGGATGCCCACCACCGACACGATTTCCACCACCGTCGGCAGCAGCGTGAACAGCGCGGTGCCCACGAGGAAGGAGACGCCCGCCGTCCCCCGGTCCAGGTCGCGCGCCATGCTGCCGGTCTGCCGCGTCCCGTGGAAGCGCGCGCCCAGGGACTGCAGATGGCGGAAGACCCGCAGCGTGAAGATCACCACCGCCCGCTGGGCCACCGGGGAAAACACCACGTCGCGGATCTCCGTGCCCAGGCTGCCGGCAAAGCGCAGCAGCACGTAGCCCAGCAGCAGGAAGACCGGCAGCACCAGCCCGGCCGGCGCGCCGAGCACGTCCACGATCCGCTTCAGCGCGATCGGCACGGCCACCATGAAGAGCTTGGCCGCCACCAGCAGGACCAGGGCGAGCCCGGTGCGCCAGCGCTGCTCCCACAGCACGCCGCCGATGATGCGCAACACCTCGCGCCGGGCAAACGCCGCATCGTCTTCCTTCTCCATGCCGGCACCTCCGCGCCACGTAAAAACTACCGACGATGCGCAATTTCTGTACCCGGGCATCGGCGCCCGCGCGGCGTTCGTCCGGCGCCTCGCGCGCGCGTCCTCTCGGAGGGCCGCCGGCCGCCCACTTGGCATGGATATTGCTTGAAATGAAGTCGTTCCTTGCGACTTCAATGAATGTCGCCACTTCGATGAATGGAGGAAACGTTGAGCTACGCCGGTCCGGAACTACAGCTGCGCCATGGCATGGCGCTCGCTCCCCGTCTGCAGCAATCCGTGAAGTTCCTGCAGATGTCGACCCTGGAATTCCAGCAGGCCGTCCGGCATGCCCTGGAGACCAATCCCTTCCTGGAAGAAGCCGAGGAAGAGTCCGATCCCGTCGCCGCCTGCGCCGACATCGCCCTGTCCACGGCGCCCGCCGCCGGCGGAGAACTGCTGCCCGCCGGGCCCGCCGACACGCTGGACGAGCCGGCGCCGCCCGCCCCGGACGCGCCCGACGCGCCCTACCCCGGCGACTATCCGCAGCCGGCCGCGCAGGGCGACATGGATCCCTTCGCGCACAAGCCCACCCGCCGGTCCCTGCGCGACCGCCTGCTCGGGGCGCTGGGCACGCTGCCGCTGTCGGAGCGCGACCGCATGCTGGCGAGCTACCTGATCGACTCCCTGGATCCGGACGGCTACCTGCGCCAGCCCCTGGATTCGCTGTCGGAGGACGGCGCCTTCGATCCGCCCGCCGAGGAAGCCGAGTGGCGCATGGCCCTGGGTCTGGTGCAGCAGCTGCACGCGCCGGGCATCGGCGCGCGCGACCTGCGCGAATGCCTGATGCTGCAGCTGCGGGCGCGGGAGGACGCCGGCGATCCGGCGCACCGGCTGGCGCTGGCCATCGTGGACGGGCACCTGCCGCGGCTCGCGCGCAACGACTGGGCCGGACTGCGGCGGGAACTGGAGGCGGACGACGCTACGCTGAGGCAGGCCTGCGAACTGATCCGCACGCTCGACCCCAAGCCGGGCCTGCGCTACGACGACAGCCCGATCGCCTACCCCATCCCCGACGTGGTGATCGACAAGGTCGGCGCGCGCTGGCGCGTGCGCCTGAACGAAGCCGCCATCCCCAGGGCGCGCCTGCACCGGCAGTACGCGGACTGGTTCCAGCGGGCGCGCTGCGACAGCCGCGAGCCGCTGCAGCGCGAGCTGCAGGAAGCCCGCTGGCTGATCCGCAACGTGGAGCAGCGCTACGCCACCATCCTGCGCGTGGCCGAGGCGATCGTGCTGCGCCAGCGGCGCTTCTTCGACTACGGCGACGTGGCCCTGCGCCCGCTCATGCTGCACGAGATCGCCGAGGACCTGGACATCCACGAGTCCACCGTCTCGCGCGCCACGGCCGGCAAGTACATGCTCACGCCGCGCGGCCTGTACGAATTCCGCCATTTCTTTTCCCGCGAACTGGGCACCGAGGGCGCCGGCTCCTGCTCGGCCGGCGCGGTGCGCGCGCTGATCCAGGAGCTGATCGACGCCGAGGACCCGGCGCAGCCGCTGTCGGACGTGGACCTGACCCAGCAGCTGGCGCGCCACGGCATCCGGGTGGCGCGCCGCACCGTCACGAAGTACCGGGGGCAGCTGAAGATTCCCGCGGTGGAGCTGCGCAGGGTCCATTACTGAGGACTGGGCCGCTTCCGGACGCCGCTGCCGGACGCCGCTTCCGGGCGCCGCGCCGCGGAGCGTGGGACGCAGAGGGCAACCGCCCGTCCGGACGCGCTCAGCGGTCCGGCCGCGCCGCGCGGACGTGCTGCTCGAACGCCTCCAGCGCCATCGGGCGGCCGAACAGGTATCCCTGGAAGGCCGGGCAGCCGTGCCCGAGCAGGAAGCGGCGGTGCGCCTCGGTTTCCACGCCCTCGGCGATCACGCCCAGGCCCAGGCTGTCGGCCAGCGCGATGATGGAGCGCGCGATGGCCGCGTCGCTGGGGTCCAGCAGCACCCCGCGCACGAAGCTCTGGTCGATCTTGATCTGCGACAGCGGCAGGCGCTTGAGGTAGTTCAGCGAGGAGTAGCCCGTGCCGAAATCGTCCAGAGAGAAGCCCAGGCCGTGCGCCCGCAGCGCGCGCATGGTCTCGATGGCGCTGTCCACGCTGTGCAGCAGCAGGCTCTCGGTGAGTTCGAGCTTGATCCGCGCGGGATCGGCACCGGTCTCGCGCAGCAGCGCGAGGACCTGCGTCACGAAGTTTTCCTGGCGGAACTGGCGCGGACTGACGTTGATCGCCAGGTCCAGGCGGCCGAACGCCGGGTCCGTCCGCCAGCGGGCCTGCTGGCGCAGCGCCGTGTCCATGACCCAGTGGCCCAGCGGCAGGATCAGCCCGGACTCCTCGGCCAGGGGGATGAATTCGGCCGGCGGCACCATGCCGTGCACCGGATGGCGCCAGCGCACCAGCGCCTCGGCGCCGGTCACGCGCCCCTCGCCGTCCACCTGCGGCTGGTAGAGCAGCAGGAACTGGCCCTGGCGCAGGCCGTTGCGCAGCTCGGTCTCCAGCGCCGCGCGGCGGGTCACGGCCTGCTGCATGTCCGGATCGAAGAAGCACAGGGTGTCGCGCCCGGCGTCCTTGGCGCGGTACATCGCCATGTCCGCCCGCTTGAGCGCCTCGTCCACCGACTCCGAGGCGCAGTCCAGCAGCGCCACGCCGATGCTGGCGGTGCAGTGGTATTCCTGCCCCGCCAGGTCGCACGGCTCGCGCAGGCGGGCCCGCATCAGCTCGCCCAGCGCGCGCGCCTGGCGGGCCGCCTCCGGCGCGCTGTCGCTCAGGCCCGGCGCCACCACCACGAAGGCGTCCCCGCTCAGGCGGGCGACGGTGTCCCGTTCGCGCACGCTCTCGCGCAGGCGGCGCGCCACCTGCCGCAGCAGCTCGTCGCCCACCTCGTGCCCCTGGGTGTCGTTCAGGGTCTTGAAATCGTCCAGGTCGAGGAAAAACACCGCCGTGATCAGGCCCGAACGGGCGCCCTCGGTCAGGACGCGCTGCAGCCGGTCGGCCAGCAGCCGGCGGTTGGGCAGCTGGGTGAGCGCGTCGTAGGAGGCCAGGTGGCGCGCCTCCTCCTCGGCGGCCTTGCGGCCCGAGATGTCCACGTCGAACGAGAACATCTCCGGCGGCTGGCCGGGCGCATCGACGAAGGCATGGCTGGAGAACACGTCCACCGGCGAGCCGTCCTTGCGCCGCAGCCGCGTCTCGCGCGCCGCGGCGACCTCGCCGGTGGCGAACATGCGGGCGATGTCCTCGCGCATCCGCTCGCGCAGGGAAGCCGGGGCGATCAGGCTGGGCAGGCTGCGGCCCATGGCCTCTTGCGCCGTATAGCCGTAGAGCCGCTCCGCCGCCCGGTTCCAGTAGGTCGTGGTGCCGTCCGCGCGATAGCCCTGCACCGCGATCGAAGGGATGTTGAGCAGCACCGAACGGAAGCGCAGTTCCGATTCTCGCAGCCGGGCCGCCGTGTCCGCCAGGACGCGCTCGGTGGCCAGCCGGTCGTCCATGTCCCGCAGCAGCAGGCCCAGCACCACCGTGGCGGACGTGAACGTGAGCAGGAACGGCTGGGCGACCATCGCATTGAAATGCCGCGCCACATCGGCGGGCAGGAACTGGAACAGGCCCAGCACCGCCGCATGCGTCAGCAGCCCGAAGCACGCCAGCGAGACCGGATCCACGTCCAGCCATCCGAGCGTCCGCGCACGGCGGTAGAGCAGGCCCGAGACGGCGCACAGCAGGATCACCAGCAGGCCGACCAGGGCGCCCTCGCCCGCCAGCGACAGCCGCGCCACGGCCGCCATCGCCGCCGCCACCCCGGCCACCAGCGGGCCGCCGAACAGGCCCGCCATGCTGAGCACCACCGAGCGCGCATCGAAGATGACGCCGCGCTCCAGCGCCAGCGGCGTCAGCATGCCGACCACGCAGATGCCGCCGAAGATCAGGCCCGAGAACACCTGCCCCGCCAGCGGCCGCGAACGCCACAGCCGGACGTTCACGCCGTGCAGGAAGCACAGCGCCAGCAGCAGGGAAACTCCTTTGACGAGCTCGATGAACATAGGCTGTCGCGCTTCCGGGGGGGCCCGCCATGCGGGTCGGTGATCCACGCCAAAGCGCAACTATAGCGCACGGGAACGCGGCTTCAGCGCGCCTGCGCATCGATCCGGCCGGCATCGGCCTGCCCCGCTCGCGCGGCGGCGCGAGCCCCGGCGGACAGCGCCCGATCACGAGCGGGCCGCCCCCTCCCGGCGCAGCCTCAGCCGCCGGCGCCGAGTTCCTCGTGGTGCCCCGCCTCGCCCTGCTTCCAGTACGAGGCGATCCGCATGCGGCGCGGATCGGCGCCCGGCCGGGCGAGCAGCCGCTTGCGCAGCAGCGCCATGACGCGGTGCTCGCCGGCGGCCCAGATAAAGCCGGGGCCGGGCGGAATCTCCAGCGCGTCGGCCGCATCGGCCAGCGACTCCACCCACTGCAGGTCCAGCGCCGCGGCGCTGCGCCAGGCGCGCCGGTCGGCGGGGTCGCTCAATTGCACCCGCACCACGGCGCGCGTCCCCGCCGGCAGCTCCGCCAGGCGGCGCTCGATCGCGGGCATGGCCGTCTCGTCGCCCAGCAGCCAGTGCCATTGCAGATCCTCGGGCAGCAGCAGGCTGCCGCGCGGGCCCGCCAGGCCCGCCCATTGGCCGATCGGGGCGCTGCGCGCCCATTCGGCCGCCGGCCCCGTGCCATGGAGGGCGAAATCCATCAGCAGCGTACGGCTGGCGGGGTCGAAGCGCAGCGGCGTATAGTCCCGCATCACGGGGCGCGGGCCTTCGACGTGCGGCCGGCCGTCGACCAGGACGGGCAGGCGCGGCTTGTCCAGTCCCGCCTGCGGCAGGATGAGCTTGACGTGATCGTCGAAGCCGGCGCTCGTGAAATCATGCAGTTCCGGTCCGCCCAGCGTCAGGCGGACGAAGCCGGGGCTGAGGGACTCGCGCGCGAGCACCTGCACGTGGCGCGCCCGGAAAGGATGGCGCACGCGCCGCATGACCGCTTGTTCGTCTGTTTTTCCGGCTGTTTTTTCGTCTGTGGACATGGTTCCCTATTGGTTGTTAAAGTCCACTATTATTGTGCCAATAAGTTGATATAGTCAACAATTAACCGGTCGCCATGAACCCTTCCCTGCCCATCGAGGTCTTCGACAGCCTGCACGAACTGCTGCACCTGTTCCGCGCGCGCATGCGCAAGGCCATGGAAGCCGTGCACCCCGAACTCACCTTCAACGAGATGCGCATCCTGCTGCGCATGGGCCGCCAGCCCGGCCTGACGCAGAAGGGCCTGGTGGAGCGCAGCCACGCCGACAAGGCCCAGATGGCGCGGCTCCTGGCCCACCTGGAGGAACGCGGCTGGCTGATCCGCAGCGCCAGCGAAAGCGACAGGCGCGTGCGCTGCCTGCGCCTGAGCGCGCAGGGCGAACGGCTTTTCGCGCAGCTGCGCACGCTCCAGGAGCGCGTGGCCACCGAGCTGCTGCGGGACTGTCCGCCGTCCATGCAGGCGGACCTGCTGGCGCTGCTGCGGCAGGCGCGCGACAGCGCCGGCGCCCGCGCCGGCCGTCCGGACCGTCCGGACCGGCCGGACTAAAGCGCCGCGGCGCCTCCGGCGCGGCGGCGGAATGCATGCCGCCCGCGCTCAGACCTCCATCCGGCCGCCGAATTCTGCGTAGATGCGCGGCAGGAAATGCTTGAAGCGCGTGAACTCCATGACGTTATGGCGCGCCAGGCCCTGCACGGCCTTGACCGGCACCTGGACGCCGGGAGGCAGCGACAATTCCGGCCTGCCCGCCGAGAATCGATACCCCATCCAGAAGCGGGTGCGGTGTTCCAGGCCCTCGGGCGTATCGCGGAAAATATGGCACATCAAGGCCGGGGCCGTGATCGATTCGTCCGTCTTGTCGACGGACACCGCCCATCCGGCGCCGCCGGCGAAGGCGGAAACGTACGGCTGCTTCCAGCGGTCCATGTCGAAGCCGAAATCCTTCGGCGACATGAACTGGATATCGACGTTGTCCATGCCGTTGTTGCAGTTCTCCGTGACGTGGTGGGTCACGCCCCAGTTCTTCTCGGCCATGGGAATCGACGGATCCAGCAGGCGCCGGCGGCCCATCGGGCTGACCATGATCCCGGCGTGCTGCGGGGGATACCAGATGCGGTAGCGCAGGTCTTCCAGCGGATGCCAGGCGAACCACCAGTCGATCATGTCCGCCGTGGCGTCCGGATACACCATCCGGTTGGCGATGAATCCCGCGCCGTTCGGCAGGATGCACCAGCCGATCTCCACATCCAGATGGCCCGGGTCGAGCAGCTCGTTCATCTGGTGCGGCAGGATCGCCTTGGCGGGATCGCAGGGCGACTCCATCATCGCCATGTTGACCGGCTCCGGGCGGGGAATGCTTTCGTGGTAGTAGCTGGAAAACGGCCGGGCTTCCTCTTCCGGCGTCAGGGCGGGCCGCATGGACTTGGGTCGGGTGGAAGCCTGCCATTCCTTGAAGTTTTTCTGGGCGGAATGTTCGGGGGTCGTCGGCAGCATGGGAAAATCTCCTCGTCTTCGGGGTATTCGTTTATCCGGGGTCAGAACGGCGTGTCGCGCACGATCGGCACTTCCCGGGTGTACAGGTAAAAGGACCTGGACCAGTCGGCGAAGCGCGTCGGGAACGATTGCAATGCCTCGACGTACTGGCGGAACGCGCCGGCGTGCTCCATCGTGTCGAACCAGTGCGCCGCCACCATGTCGTAGACGGGCGGATCCACCATCTTGAAATGCTTCCGGGCCGCGCCATCGTTGTCGTTCATCCGGCAGCGCCGGTTGACGACACAGCGGCGCAGCATGGCGCGCGCATAGGGCGCCTGCTCCAGCGCCGCCTCGTGCGCCCGGCGCCAGTGATGGTGGTAGTCCTCGGGGTAGACCTCCTCGTCGCGCATGACGTAGTGCAGCACCTTGAGCGCGCCCACGCCGCTCACGATGCCCAGGCCCGGATTGAAGGACGGGCACGGCTGCGGAACGGGGATTTCTTCCTCCTCGGCCATGACGATGATGTTGGTGCGCTCGTCGGCGAAGAACTTCCCGTCCTGCGAGGCGGCCGAGGGCGTTTCCGGCTCCAGCGTCGCGATCATGTCCGGGAAATTGTCGAAATACAGCTCGACCACGGCATCGCGCTCGGCCACCTGCCGGTGCGTCTCGTCCTGAAGCACGCCGAACGCGCCGTCGATGACGTGATTCTGCACATAGGACGCGATTTTCATGCGCTCCCTGCGCGCGATGCTGCCGTGATAGAACTCCAGGTAGCGTTGATATTCCGCCCGGGTCAGGCCGGGCCGGCGGCGCGAAGCCGCCAGTAGTTTGATTGGCATGTCTGCCCTCCTTTGAATTCGTGTTGATCGATCCGTTTCAAGCGGTCGGCTTCGGGCGAGCTGTGTCGGGCGAGCCGTTTCGAGCGGTCCGTTGCAAGCCATCTGTTTCAAGCGAGCCGTTCCGGGCCGCGGCGAACGCCGGGCCGGTTCAGGCGCGGGGTTCCGGCGGAAAGGGAAGAAAGCGGTTGACCGCTTTGCCGGGGTCGTAAGGCGCATGGAGGGGGCTGACCGGCGGAAAGCCCTCCTGGTGCAGGCCCTCCACCAGGGGGCGCTCGACCCATCCCGCGCCATAGGGGCTGCGGAAAATGACGTACCACCGGAATTCGAGGTATTTCCACATGCCCTCCTCCCGGCAGAATGTCAGGTCGTATTTCCCCAGCTGCCACATCGCGTCGAGCGTGCCGTCATCCTTCACATACGTATTCGTGCCGAGCGAATTCCACATGCCGCGGGCGGTCTGCCCGTCCTCGCTGATTTCGACCACCGGCGTGAGGAGCATGTGCACCATCAAGGCGCCCCTCATGGAATACTTGGCGCCCATGTGGCCGAAGAGCCGCATGACCCCTTCCGCCCCTTCCCAGAGGCCGCTGTCGCACATTTCCGCCTTCACGTCCGGCCGCGACAAGGCAAACAGCTCGGGAATTTTTTCCGCCAGCTGCCCCGTCTGCATGTAGTGGTTGTAGCGCCCCTGCAGATTGCATATGTCGCGGAAACTTTCCAGTCTGGCGATCCTGCGCTCGATGTACGATGATTCCACTGCGTTTCCTCCCGGAATTTCAGGCCCGCGTCCAGATCCGGATTGCGTGCCTTGCATGGCGAATTCCTGTTTTTTCATGCTAGCGGCACGCCGGGAACCGCAGAAACGCATATTCCTGATGACTCTCATCGATTTCATCGATGAGACCGTCACGGATTCCATCCACGGGGCGCCGCGCCCCCGCCGCACCGGCCGGCCGGCACCGCCACACGAGCATGCAATGCACTTCAATCGCCTGGACTTGAATCTGCTGGTGGCCCTGAACGTGCTTCTCGAAGAGAAAAACGTGACCCGCGCGGGCGAGCGCCTGCACCTGAGCCAATCCACCATGAGCAGCGCGCTGGCGCGCCTGCGGGACTATTTTCAGGACGACCTGCTGGTGCCGGTCGGGCGGCGGATGACGCCCACCCCCCTGGCCGAGGGGCTCGTCCTGCCGGTGCGGGAAATCCTGCTGAAAGTGGAAGCCACCGTCGTGACCGCACAGCAGGCCTTCGATCCCGCCACGTCGACGCGGCACTTCAAGCTGCTGGTGTCCGACTACGTCGTCTCGGTGCTGATCAATCCGGCATTGCCGCGCCTCCAGCGGGAAGCGCCCGGCATCACGATCGAATGCCTGACCCACACGGAAAGCCCCTGGGACGCGCTGCAGAAGGGAGACATCGACCTCCTGATCCTGCCCACGCAGTACACCCACGAGGGCCATCCGTCCGAAGTCCTGTTCGAGGACACCCACACCTGCATCGCCTGGCAGGACAATCCGCTCGTCGGCGACACCCTGAGCCTGGACCAGTACCTCGAACTGGGCCACGTCAGCGTCAATTTCGGCGTCACCGGCCGTGTTCCCGCCTACGACGAATGGTTCTTCCGCACCATCGGCCATGCGCGCAAAGCCGAGGTGGTGCTGGCCGCGTTCACCGCCGTGCCCTTCGCCGTGGTGGGCACCACGCGGATCGCCACGATCCACAAGCGGCTGGCCGACCTGTACGTGCGGCACCTGCCGCTGAAATGCGTGGCCCCGCCGATCGACATCCCGCCCCTGGCCGAGGCGGCCGTGTGGCTCAAGTACCGCGACCAGGACGCGGGCCTGGCCTGGCTGCGCCGCATGCTGAAGGACGCCGCCAACGGCCGCTGACGCCCCCCGACGACTCCTGCCGCCCGCCGGCGAATCCGCCGACCGGCCGCCAATCGCTGACGCCCGCCGACGGCCGTCAGACCGTCATCCGCTTGACAAGCCCAAAATAACTCCCATAATACGATACAAGCGTACCGCTCAACAATACGGCTCGGCCACCAGGACAGGCGCGCCGCCGCACATACGGGAGACAGGAAGGCATGAGCAGTGAATACGACATCGTCGCCATGGGCGCCGGCCACAACGGCCTGACCGCGGCGGCCTATCTCGCCAAGGCCGGCAAGAAGGTGCTGGTCCTGGAACGCAAGTCCTATCCCGGCGGCGGAGTGAGCACCCGGCAGTTGAACATCCCGGGCTACTGGCACGACGAGCACAGCAGCGTGCACATCATGATCCAGGGCAATCCGATGCTGCGCCAGGACGAGCTGGAACTGATGAGCCAGCACGGCCTGGAATACCACTACTCGCCGGTTCCCCACGCCACGGTCTTCCCGGACCAGACGGCCCTCTTCACCTACAAGGATCTCGACAAGACCTGCGAGGGCTTCGCGCGCATCTCCCAGAAGGACGCGGACACCTACCGCAGCTTCGTCAAGGTCAGCCAGCAGGTGCTGCAGATGTTCATGCCGGGCCTGTACGCGCCGCCGCCCCCGCTCGGCGAGCTGGTGGCGATGCTCGACCGCAGCGACGAAGGCCGGCTGATGCTGGATTTCATGAACCGCGACTGCCTCGACCTGGTGAACCAGCGCTACGAAAGCGACCGGATCAAGATCCACCTGCTGCGCCTGGTGAGCGAAAACCTGCAGTGCCCGAACGAACTGGGCACCGGCATGGGCGTGCTGCTGATGCCCGGCATCATCCATACCTACGGCGTATCGCAGCCCATCGGCGGCAGCGGCAAGCTGACCGAATCCCTGGTCCGCTGCCTCACGGCGCACGGCGGCGAAGTCCGCTGCGACGCCGAGGTCGCCAAGATCCTCACCCGCGACGGCCGCGCCATCGGCGTGCAGCTGAGCGACGGCGAGCGCATCATGGCGCGGGACGCGGTCATCGGCGCCATCCACCCCCACGTGATCCGCAAATTCGTCGACGACGTGCCCGAGCCCGTCATGCGGCGCGCCGAGCAGGCCACGCTCGCGCCGTTCTCCATCATGGTCAGCCACTACGCCCTCAAGGAAAACGCCAGGTTCTACGCCGGCGAGGAAGTCGGCTACGCGCCCATGCTGGAGCTCATGGCCACCGACCGGCTCGACGAGATGATGGCCGACTTCGACGACCTCAAGCGCGGCCTGATCACCGAGCGCCGCCTGTGCGCCGGCGGCGACGAGAGCATCAGCGACAAGACCCGGGTCCCGCCCGGGACGGGGCTGTTCCACGGCATCACCTTCGCGCCCTACGCCATCAAGGACAAGCGCTGGGCCGGCCGGCACTGGGACGACGTCAAGGAAGAGATCGGCGATCTCTCGATGGAGCACTACCGCAAGTTCGTCTCCAACCTGACCAGCGACAACATCCTGGCGCGCACCATCGTCACCCCGGCGGACCACGAGCGCTCCAGCCCGAACAGCATGATGCGCGGCGACCTGCACGGCGTCGCGCCCTACTTCTACCAGAGCGCCGGCCACCGCCCGACCCCGGACCTGGGCCAGTTCACGGTGCCCGGCGTCGACCGCCTCTATCTCGCCGGCCCCTTCCAGCATCCGGGCGGCGGCGTCTACGGCGCCGGGCGCGCCACCGCGATCAGGATGTTCGAGCAGCTGGGCATGGATTTCTCCAGCGTGAGCGCCGGCAGCCGGCAGGACCTGGGCACGCCGGCCAACGTCGCCGCCGTCCGCAAGAAGGGCCTGATCCTGCGCGGCGCGGCCGACGAGGAGCTGATGCACGTCGAGTCGCTGAAGCGCGAGGGCAACGAGCTCGTCATCAAGGGCAAGAGCTTCGGCACGATGCCGCTGGAAGCCCGCCTCGACGCCGACTCGGCCCGCGCCGGCCTGAAGCTGCTGGGCCTCAGGCAGCTCTCCTTCCTCGCCTCGCTGCCCTTTCGCAAAGGAAACAAGTCATGAACCACGAACGCTTCGCCGACTACATCCGCCGCTTCAACGCCCAGGACCCGAGCGCCTTCGAGGACTACCTGACGCCCGACGTGGCGGTCCAGAACGGCACCCTGAAGTACACCGGCATCGAGGCCATGAAGGCGCACTACGCCCGGATCTGGTCGGGCATGAAGGAAACCCTGGACCCCCGGCGCGTGGTCTGCGACGGGGACACGCTGGCGGTCGAGCTGCACGCCCGTTTCGAGGCCCTGAAGGACGACCCGGATTCGCTCTTCGGGCCGGTCGTCCGAGGAGAGGCCTTCGACTACACGGGGGTCATCATGTACCGCATCCGCGACGGCCGCTTCGCCGACATCCGGGTCGCCTACCTCGATTTCGTCCACACCGACGTCCAGGGCCGCCGCCGCTCGCTGGGCATCCCGCACTAGCGCCGGCGCCCGCCCGGCGCACCGGCGCCACACCCATTTCCAGGAGAATTTCTTGAGTCGAAGCCATCAAGACCGGGTCGCCCTCGTCACCGGCGCCGCCGGCGGGCTGGGCGTCCCCTTCGCCCTGCGCCTGGCCCGCGAGGGCTGCCACATCGCCATCACCGACCGGGCGCCCACCGACGACCTGGTCGCGGCGATCCGGGCGACCGGGCGCGACGTCCATTTCGAGCCCTGCGACCTCGCCGACGGCGAGGCCGTCGAGCGGCTGGCGGCCGGCGTCCTCGCCCGCTTCGGGCGCTGTGACATCCTCGTCAACAACGCCGCCTACATGCCCCTGCTGCCGCTCGAACGGATCGACCGCGACGCCTTCCGCCGCTTCCTGGCCATCAACCTCGAAGCCCCGCTGATCCTCGCGCGCATCCTGGGCGCGGACATGGCCGGCCGCGGCTACGGCCGCATCGTCCAGATCGCCTCCAGCACCATCGGCAATCCGATGCCGGGCTTCTGCTCGTACATCGCCACCAAGATGGGTGGCGTCGGCCTGGTCCGGGGGCTCGCCGCGGAGCTCGGCCCCAAGGGAATCACCGTCAACGCGATCTCCCCCGGCCTGACGAAGACCCCGTCCTCGGAAAAGGAACTGCCCGCGGCCCTGTTCGAGGCCGTCGTGCAGCGCCAGCTGATCAAGCGCACGGAAGTCCCCGAGGACCTCTGCGGCACGCTCGCCTTCCTCACCTCGGAGGATGCCGGATTCATTACCGGGCAGAATATCTTCGTGGACGGCGGGACCGTTTTCTGAATCCGGAGTCAATCCAAATGAGTCAAGGCAAGAAAATGACCGGCGGCGAGGCCATCGTCCAGTCGCTGGTCCGCAACGGCATCGACACGCTGTTCGGCATCCCCGGCGTCCAGACCTACGGCCTGTTCGACGCGCTCCAGCGCAACGGGAAACGCATCCGGGTCGTCACCCCGCGCCACGAGCAGACCACCGCCTACATGGCCATGGGCTATGCCAAGTCCACGGGCCGCATCGGCGCCTTTTCCGTGGTGCCCGGCCCGGGCATCCTGAACACCACCGCGGCGCTGTGCACCGCCTACGGGGTCAGCGCCCCCGTGCTGGGCATCACCGGGCAGGTGCCGTCGGACTACATCGGCAGCGGCAAGGGCCACCTGCACGAACTGCCGGACCAGCTCGCCACCCTGCGCACGCTCACCAAGTGGGCGGCCCGCATCGAGCACACCAGCCAGGTTCCCGAGGTCATGCACGACGCCTTCCGCCAGCTGCAGAGCGGCCGGCCGCGGCCGGTGGTGGTGGAAATGCCCTGGGAACTCTTTACCGCCGCCGCGCCGGTGACGCCGATCGAGCCGCCCGCCGTCTATCCGCAGATCGAGATCGATCCCGATTCGATCGCCCGCGCCGCGGCGCTGCTCAAGGAGGCGCGCAATCCCCTCATCATGGTGGGCAGCGGCGCCCAGCACGCCGCCCCTGAAGTCCTGGCGCTCGCCGAGCAGCTGCAGGCGCCGGTGGTCAGCTGGCGCGGCGGGCGCGGCATCGTCAGCGACGAGCACCCGCTCGGCTTCACCTGCGCGTCGGGCTTCAGGCGCTGGGCCGAGACCGACGTGGTCATCGGCATCGGCTCGCGCCTGGAGATGATGTGGTTCCGCTGGCCGGACCTGGGCAAGCAGCGCCGGCTGATCAACATCGACATCGATCCGGTACAGATGGTGCGCCTCAAGCCGGCGGTCGGCATCGTCGGCGACGCCGCCCGCGCCAGCCGCGGACTGCTTGAGGAAATCCGCCGCCACGAGGGCGCCCGCGCCTCCCGGACCGAGGAATTCCTGGCGCTCAAGGCGCGCACCCACGCCGACATCCAGAAGATCACGCCGCACGTCCAGTACCTGGCTGCGATCCGCCAGGCGCTGCCGCGCGACGGCTTCTTCGTCGAGGAAATCTGCCAGGCCGGCTTCACCTCGTTCTACGGCTTTCCGGTCTACCAGCCGCGCACCTACGTCACCGCCGGCCACCAGGGTACGCTGGGCTACGGCTTTCCCACGGCGCTGGGCGTCAAGGTGGGCAACCCCGACAAGTGCGTCGTCTCGATCACCGGCGACGGCGGCTTCCTGTTCGGGCTCCAGGACCTGATCACCGCGGCGCAGTACCGCATCAACCTGGTCGTCGTGGTCTTCAACAACGGCGCCTACGGCAACGTCTACCGCGACCAGCAGCGGCTGTTCGAGGGGCGCACGATCGGCTCCGAGCTGAGCAATCCGGATTTCGTCAAGCTGGCCGAGAGCTTCGGCATCGCCGGCCAGCGCGTCCAGACCCCGGCCCAGCTGGCGCAGGCCCTCGAACGCGCCTTCGCCGCCGACGCCCCGGCCCTGATCGAGGTGCCGATCGACAAGGACCGGGAGACGCCGCCCTGGGAATTCCTCATGCCCGCCCCCGGCGCCTAGCGCCCCGTCCGGCAGATGCGCACACCCCCCTTCCGGCGCCTGGGCCTGCCAGGGCCCCCGCTCTTTCCGCCCGCTCTTTCCTCACGGAGACGCCAGTGCATACCTACGACATGATCATCAACGGCCGCGCCGTGCCCGGCGCCGCCACCTTCGAGGTCGTCAACCCGGCCACCGGCGCGCCCTTCGCCCGGGTCGCCGCCGGCGACGCGAGCCACGTCGATGCCGCGGTCGAGGCCGCGCGGGCCGCGTTCCCGGCCTGGAGCCGGACGCCGGACGAGCGGCGCCAGGCGCTGATCGGCCAGCTCGCCGACCTGCTCGAAACCCACATGGCCGAGCTGATGGAACTGCTCACCCGCGAAAGCGGCAAGCCCCTGATCGGGCTGGACGGCATCGGCTCGCAGATGGAGGTCGGCGGCGCGATCGCCTGGACGCGCGTCACCGGCGGCCTGTCCCTGCCGGTGGAAGTCATCCAGGACGACGCCGAGGCGCGCGTCGAGGTGCACCGCAAGCCGCTGGGCGTGGTCGGCTCGATCACGCCCTGGAACTGGCCGCTGATGATCGCGATCTGGCACGTCATCCCGGCCCTGCGCGCGGGCAACACCGTGGTCCTGAAGCCGGCCGAGGCGACGCCCGTCGCCACCGCCCGCTTCGTCGCGCTGGCCAACGGCATCCTGCCGCCCGGGGTGCTGAACGTCGTCACCGGCACCCACGGCAGCGGCATCGGCTCGGCGATCGCCGGCCATCCCGGCATCGACAAGATCGTCTTCACCGGCTCCACGCCCACCGGCAAACGGATCATGGGCGCCGCCGCGGGCAACCTGAAGCGGCTGACCCTGGAGCTCGGCGGCAACGACGCCGGCATCGTGCTGCCCGACGTGGACCCCGCGGCCGTCGCACGGAAGATCTTCAAGGCCGCCTTCCACAACAACGGCCAGACCTGCGCCTGCCTCAAGCGCCTCTACGTGCACGAGAGCCTCTACGAGGCGCTCTGCAACGCCCTGGCCGCGCAGGCCCGGGCGGTGGTGGTCGGCGACGGCATGTGCGAGGGCACCGAGCTCGGGCCGCTGCAGAACGAGGAACAGCGCCGCATCGTCCAGGCGCTCGCCGACGACGCCCGCGCCCGGGGCGCCCGCCTGCTCGCGGGCGGCGGGCCGATCGCCGGGCCCGGCTATTTCTTCCAGCCCACCATCGTCGCCGACCTGAGCAACGGCACGCCCCTGGTCGACGAGGAGCAGTTCGGGCCGATCCTGCCGGTCATCCGGTACCGCGACATCGACGAGGCGATCGCGCTCGCCAACGACAACCCCAACGGCCTGGGCGGCTCGATCTGGTCGAACGACATCGCCCTGGCGAGCACGCTCGCCCGGCGCCTGGAATGCGGCACGGCCTGGGTCAACGAGCACGGCGCCATCCAGCCCGATGCACCCTTCGGCGGCGTCAAGCAATCCGGGATCGGCGTCGAATTCGGCCTGCACGGGCTGGCGGAATACACCTCTCTCCAGACGGTCAAGATCATGAAGTGCTGAACCTCCGCTCGGGCGGAGCGGCGGCCGGCGCCTCGCTACCCTTGCCGCGGACACCGTGGGATAATTTCGGGTTTCCACTGATCCCCATACTGGCATCCAGGAGAATCCGCATGCCCCGAAGCGGCACCCAAGCCCCCCTCCAGCCGAATCCCCCGGACAAAGGCGGCATCCAGGTCATTTCCCGCGCCGCCGCGATCCTGCGGATCCTGCAGCGCCACCCCGAAGGGCTGTCGCTGGGCGAAATCGGCAAGCTGGTCGGGCTGCCGCGGTCCACGGTCCAGCGCATCGTCGATGCGCTGGACCAGGAAAACCTGCTGATCGCCTCCTCGCCGACGATGGGCGTGCGCCTCGGCCCCGCCCTGCTCTCCCTGGCCGCCGCCACGCGCTTCGACATCGCCGACGTCGCCCGCGGGACGCTCGAAGCCCTGGCCAAGGAAACCGGCGAAACCGTCGATCTGTCGCTCCTGGACCAGGACAAGGCGGTGTTCATCGACCAGATCGCCGGCAGTCACCGCCTGGTCGCCGTCTCGGCGGTCGGTGCCTCTTTCCCGCTGCATTCCGCCGCCAACGGCAAGTCCATGCTGGCGCTGCTGAGCCCGCAGGAACTCGCCCGGCTGAAAAAGCGCATCAGCCTGGGGCGGCACACGCCGAACACGCTCACCACCTGGGATGCGCTCGAACGGGAACTGGCCGGGATCCGCGCCACGGGCATCGCCTTCGACCGCGAGGAGAACTCCGAGGGCATCTGCGCCGTCGCCATGGCCTTCCGCTGCCGCGGCGACGAAATCGCCGCCATCTCGATTCCGGTGCCGACCCAGCGCTTCGCCGTCCGCGAGCAGGAACTCATCGCCGCCCTCACCCGGCACTGCAGCACGCTGATCGCCAAGCTCTGAGGCGCAGGCCCTCCGCGCGGCGGCCGACCCTGCCGGTCGGCCCCCCGTGGCGGAACGAGGGCCGGAGGCCACCCGGCGGGGGACGCCGGTCCGGGATCCCCGACCGGGACCCGGGCCCCGAACCCCAAGCCTGCAATCTACAGCGGCGGCGCGGCGGCCAGCAGGCGCTTGCCCGAGGAGCCGCGCTTCGCCCCCCGCCGGGCAAAGTACGCGGGCGTGAGCCACAGCCGCGCCAGGGCGGGCAGCAGGACCATCGCGCCCAGCATGTTCCAGAGGAACATGAAGGCCAGCAGGATCCCCATGTCGGCCTGGAACTTGATGCTCGAAAACGTCCAGGTGGCCACCCCGACCGCCAGCGTGACGCCGGTCAGCATCACGACCTTGCCGGTGAAGCGCAGCGCGCGGTAATACGCCTCCGACAGGCTGAGGCCGGCGCGCAGGTGGTTCAGCATGACCGACAGGATGTAGAGCGCGTAGTCCACGCCGATCCCCACCCCGAGCGCGATCACCGGCAGCGTGGCGACCTTGACACCCATCCCGAGGACGACCATCAGCGCCTCGGCCAGGACAGAAGTCAGCATCAGCGGCAGGACCGCGACCAGCACGCCGCGCCACGAACGGAAGGTGATGAAGCTGAGGACGATCACGGCGCCGTAGACCAGGAACAGCATCTCGCGCCAGGCCTGCTTGACGGCGATGTTGGTGGCCGCCTCGATGCCGGCGGAGCCGGCGGCGAGCAGGAAGCGGGCGTCGGCGGTGTCGTTGGCCGCGGCGAACTGCTGCACCCGGTCGACCACGCTGGTGAGGGTGTCGGCCTTGTGGTCGCGCAGGTAGGCGAAGATCGTCAGCAGGTCGCAGGATTCGTTGTACAGGCCGCGCGGCGCCTGGGCCGTGATGAAATTGAGCATGTCCTGATTGCGGATCAGCTCATACCATTTGGGATTGCCCTCGTTGAGCCCCACCAGGACGCGGCGGTTCATCAGGGCCAGCGAGTTCGTCGAATCGACCCCGTCGAGCTGGCGCAGCTGCCATTCCAGGGCATCGACGCGCATCAGCGTGTCGTAGCGGGTGCAGCCCACGCCGCCCCCGGCCGTCTTGACGAGGACGGCGAAGACGTCGCTGCTGGCGCCGTAGGCGCGGTTCATGAAGACCACGTCCTGGTTGTAGCGCGAGCCGGGCCTGAGCTCGGGCGCGCCCGGGTCGAGGTCGCCGATCTTGAGCTGCTGGCTGTAGAAGAAGCCCACCCCGGCGAGCAGCAGCGCGGCGCCCACGGCGGCGTTGCCCCATTTGCGCGAGGTGAAGAGATCGAGGAAGCGCCAGACCGGATGCCGGCTGGCCTGCGGCCCGTTGCAGGCGGTCTCCTCGCGCAGGCTGCGCAGCGCCGCCTTCGGGCTCACGCCGGTGTAGGACAGCAGGATCGGCAGCAGGATCAGGTTGGTGAAGATCAGCGCGGCCACGCCCAGGCTGGCCGCGATGGCGAGCTCGCGGATGACCTGGATGTCGATCAGCAGCAGCACCGCGAAGCCCACCGCATCGGCCAGCAGCGCGGTCAGCCCGGCCAGGAACAGGCGCCGGAAGGTGTAGCGGGCGGCCACCAGCCGGTGCGTGCCGCGGCCGATGTCCTGCATCACCCCGTTCATCTTCTGCGCGCCGTGGCTCATGCCGATGGCGAAGACGAGGAAGGGGACCAGCATCGAATAGGGGTCGAGATCGAAACCCAGGAGCGGCAGCAGGCCCAGCTGCCAGGTCACGGCGATCATCGACACCAGCACCACCAGGGCCGTGCTGCGCACGCAGCGGGTGAACCAGAAGACCATCGCCGCGGCGATCAGCACCGCGACCACGAAGAAGGCCAGGACTTCCTTCAGGCCGTCGATCAGGTCGCCCACGATCTTGGCGAAGCCGGTGATGTGGATGGCGATGCGGTCGTTCTGGTGCCGGGCGCGGATGTCCTCCAGCGCGCGGGAGAAATCGGCGTAGTCCACCGGCCGGCCCTGGGCATCCTTGCTCAGCAGGGGCACGTAGAGGGTGCTGGAGCGGGCGTCGAGCGCGACGATCTGGCCGATCTCGCCCGAGCGCGCGACGTTCGCCTCCAGTTGGGCGAGGCTCTTCGACGAACCGTCGTAGCCGTCGGGAATGACCGGGCCGCCTTCGAGCCCTTCCTCGGTCACGCCGACCCAGCGGGTGCTGGGGGTCCACAGCGATTTCATGAACGCGCGGTCCACGCCGGGCACGAGGAAGACCTCGTCGCTGATCTTGCGCACCGTCTCCAGGTAGGCCGCGTCGTAGATGGTCCCCGTCCGGTTCTCGACCGCGATCCGCACCGCATTGCCCAGCCCCTTGAGGTCGCTGCGATGCTGCATGTAGTTGGCGATGTAGGGATGGTTGGCCGGGATGGTCTTCTCGAAGCTCGTGTTCAGGTGCAGGCCCAGGGCCTGGAAGCCCAGCAGCAGGGTGACGAGCGCGCAGACCAGGATCACGGCCAGGCGGTGGTTGAACAGCAGCCGCTCGACGAGCGAGCCGGACTGCCGGTCGAAGTCCGCCAGGTCGCGGATGACCGGCGGGGTGGAAGCGGAGGCGGGATTCATGAGTGTCCTTGTCTTGTGTCTGTGACGGGCGCTGGGGCTGGCTCTGTGGCGGGCGCTGGGGCTGGCTTTTTGGCGGGATCCTTGGCGGGATCTACGGCAGGCGCTGCGGCGGGCTCGGGGGCGGGACGCCGGCGGCGGTCAATCCGCCCGGCCGGCGTGCGCCGCGGAAGCCGCCGGGGCCGCCGGGACCGCGGCCGCCGGCGCGAGGCGGGCGACGCCCTGCAGGCCCGTGGCGACCAGCGTGCCGTCGGCCAGCGGCAGGAGCCCCGTGAGCATGGGCATCGGCGGCAGCTGCAGCGCCCTGGGGGCTGCGGCGTCCGCGTCGCTCGCGTACACCTGGCCGGCCTGGTTGGCGAAATACAGGCGCCGGCCATCGACGGCGAGCGCCGTCACCGAGACCGGCGCAGGCAGCTCGATCTGCGTCCAGTGGTCCCCCGGGCCGCTCAGGCGCCAGGCGTTGCCGCGCAGCCCGGCGACGACCAGGTCGCCGGAAGGCAGCACCGCGGCGGAAAAATAGCTGCCCTGGTAGGGCGTGGCCAGCCGGCCGAAGGAGCGGCCACCGTCGTCCGAGCGGAAGACCAGCCCCTGTTCGCCCACGACGTAGAGCCTGTCGCGCGTGCCGCGGATCGCGTACAGGTGGTTCGCTCCCGGATTGGCGATCCCCCCCATCAGCGACTCCCAGGTGCGCCCACCGTCATGGGTGCGAAAAGCCAGGTTGTAGGCGCCGACGATGATGCCGTTCGCCGCGTCGAAGAAATGCAGGTCGAAGAACGGCTTGTCCGGCCCGTCCTGGACCAGCCGCCGGGCCGCGGCCAGGCGTTTTTCCGCGGCTGCGGCCCCGGCGCGGCGTTCCGCGGCGAGGGGGCCGGCGGCCGGGGATCCATCGGCCGGATGCTCAGCGGCCAGACCGCCGGCCGGGTTCCCGGCGGCCTCGCGTTCGGCCGCGGCCAGTTCGATGCGGGCGGCGGCGACGCCGTCGAGCTGGCGCCGCCAGGTCTGCCCGCCGTCGTCGCTGTGGAGCACCGTCCCGTAATGGCCCACCGCCCAGCCCTGCCGCTCATCGACGAAGGACACTGCCGTCAGGGTGACGGACACCGGCACCCGCGCCTGCGTCCAGTGGACCCCGGCATCGTCCGAATAGAGGATCAGCCCGCGCTCGCCGACCGCGACCAGGCGGCTGCCCGCCCGGACGACGGCCTGCAGCCAGGCCTTCTCGGGGTGTTGCGCGACCAGGGCGGGACGGGATTCGGGCGCGGCGACCGCCCCCGCCGGCCACGCCGGCACGGCCCAGCACAGCCCCAGGAGCGCACAGAATCCGAGCCGCGGCGCGGCGCCCAGCATTGCGATGCCCATCGTTGTCTCTTCCTGTTCTCGTGCAAGGCACCGATGCGGCGCATCGCTGCCTTGCACTGTTGCGCCGCACGGATGCGTTGCGCTTGTCTGCCGCATTATATCCATAATACGGTACATTTGTACCGTAATTTTCATTATGGAGAAGCGCGGGTGAAAAATCAAGAGAGCGCGGTCCCGTCCTTGCCCTTCAGGGCCAGGATGATGCGCGCCTCGGCGGGCGTGGCGACCTCCATGCCCAGTTCCTCGACGATCCGCCGGATCTTCCCGACCTGCTGGGCGTTGCTGGCGGCCAGCTCGCCCCGCCGGATGAACAGGGAATCCTCCAGTCCCACCCGCACGTTGCCGCCCAGCATGGCCGCCTGCGTGATCAGCGGCATCTGGTGGCGGCCGGCGGCCAGGACGGACCAGACATAGTCGCCGCCGAAGAGCCGGTCCGCCGTGCGCCGCATGAACATCACGTTGTCCGGATCGGCGCCGATGCCGCCCAGGATGCCGAACACGCCCTGGATGAAGAAAGGCGGCCGGACCAGGCCGCGATCGACGAAATAGGCCAGGTTGTAGAGGTGGCCGATGTCGTAGCATTCGTGCTCGTAGCGGGTGCCGTAATCGGACATCAGCTCGTAGACGCGCGCCACGTCGCGGAAGGTGTTCCTGAAGATGAAGGCCTCGCTGTCGAGGATGTACTGCTTTTCCCAGGGAAACTTCCAGTCCTCGATCCGCGCGCCCATGCCATGGAAGGAAAAGTTCATGGACCCCATGTTCAGGGAGCACATTTCCGGCCTGAAGCGCAGCGCCGCGGCGAGGCGCTGCTCGACCGTCATCTCCGGGCTGCCGCCGGTGGTCAGGTTGATCACCGCGTCGGTGGCCTCGTGGATCGCCGGCAGGAACTGCGCGAAGACCTCGGGATCGCCGGTCGGCGCGCCCGTCGCGGGGTCGCGCGCATGCAGGTGCAGGATGGCGGCGCCGGCCTCGGCCGCGTCGATCGCCTGGCGCGCGATGTCGGCCGGCGTGTACGGCAGGGCCGGCGACAGGGTCGGCGTGTGGATGGCGCCGGTCACCGCGCAGGTGATGATGACTTTCTTGGAGAGATCTGCCATTTCGGTTTCCTTTGGGGTTTTCAAACCTCGTCGTCGCGGTAGACGACGTGGCGCTGGATCGGCACGAGCGTGATGCCGGTTTTCCGGGTGAAGATTCCCCAGACGCCCCTGGGCGCCTTCAGCATCACGCCGATGGCGACCGCACCGAGGACGAGGAGATAGGTGGTGCCGAGATCGGCCAGCGTCTCGCGCAGCAGGAAGAACAGGATCGTGCCGACGATCGGGCCTTCGATCGTGCCGATGCCGCCGATCACCGCGATGAAGATGACGTAGGCCGTCCAGTCGTTGACGCTGAAGGCGGCGTCCGGCGAGATGCGCAGCTTCTGCAGGAAGATGAAGGCGCCCGCCATGGCCGTCAGGCCCGAGACGGCGACATAGACGCCGAGCCGGATGCGGGCGCCGTCGACGCCGAGGCTGTCGGAGGCGATCTCGCTGTCGCGCAGCGCCGTCAGCGCGAGCCCGGTCTTCGAGCGCAGCAGCAGCACCACGAAGAGCAGCGTGCCGACGGCCAGCGCCAGGCCGGTCCAGTAGATCGCCGCGTCCCGCACGGCGCGGTCCCGGGCGATCTGCGCGACCACGGACATGGGCAGGCTCGAGCCCGAGCCGCCGCCGAGCGCCGACACCTGCGCGAAGGACAGGCGGAAGACCTCGGCCAGGACCCAGGTGCCGATGGCGAAATAGGCGCCCTGCAGGCGGAACAGCAGCGGCGCGAGCGGCACCGCCAGGAGCGCCGCGGCGACACCGGCCAGCGGCACCGCCGCCAGCGGATGGATGCCGAGGAACATGGCCAGGGTGAACAGCAGGTAGCCGCCGAAGCCCACCCAGGCCTGCTGGCCGACCGAGACCAGCCCGGCGTAGCCGGCCAGCAGGTTCCACAGGCAGGCCAGCGCCAGGAAGGCATAGGCCTCGCCGAGCAGGCGCATGGGCGCGCGGCCGGCCCACCAGGGCGCGGCCAGAAGCACAGCGAGCAGCACGGCGAACAGCGCCAGGCCGAAGCGGCTCGACGGCGTGGAGCGGCGGATCCGGAAGCGGGCGGCCATGGCTCAGTCCATCCTCGGAAACAGGCCGCGGGGCCTGAACGCCAGCACCGCGAAGAACACCAGGTGGCCGGCCAGGATCTGCCAGCCCGGCGAGATCAGGGCGCCCATCGTCTGGGCGACGCCGAGCACGATGCCGCCAGCCAGCGTCCCCCAGAGGCTGCCCAGCCCGCCGATGATCACCGCCTCGAAGCCGAAGATCAGCCGCGCCGGGCCGGAGGCCGGATCGAAATTCGTGCGGATGGCGAGAAAGACGCCGGCGATCGCCACCACGGCGGTCGAGAGCGCCATCGCCATGCCGAACACGTGGTCGCGGTCGAGCGCCATCGCCTGGGCCATTTCCGCATCGTCGGAGGTGGCGCGGAAGGCGCGGCCGAGCCGGGTGCGGAAGAAGATCCATTCGAGGCAGAAGATCAGCGCGACCGAGACGCAGAACATCAGCAGCGGCAGCACGCCGACCCGCAGGCCCGGCAGGAGGGCGAGGCTCGCGGTTTCGATCGGACCGGCGGCCAGGCGCCGGCTGTCGGCGGTGAAGGCGGCCAGCAGCCCGTTCTGGATGATCACCGAGAGGCCGAAAGTGACCAGCAGCGGCGACAGCAGGTCCTTGCCGAGGACCGGATTGAGCAGGCAGCGCTGCAGCCCATAGCCGATCGCCGCCATCAGCGGCACGACCAGCACGGCCGAGAGCAGCGGATGCAGGCCGGTGAGCTCGACCACCCCCAGCGCCACGTAGGCGGCCAGCACGATCAGGTCGCCATGGGCGATGTTGACCAGGCGCATGACGCCGAAGATCAGCGACAGGCCGGCGGCAAACAGCACGTAAAGCCCGCCGAGCATGACGCCTTGCACGAGCGCGTTGATCCAGTCCATGGTCAGGCTCCGAAGTACGCCGCGGTGATGTCCGCGCGCGAGAAGCTGCGAGGCTCGCCGGCCAGCGAGATCCGGCCTTCCTGCAGGCAGGCGAAGCGCCCGGCGGCCGAGAGCGCCCGGCCCACGTCCTGCTCGACCAGGATCGCCGAGACGCCCGTGCCGATGATGGCCGGCAGGGCCGCGTAGATGTCCTTGACGACCACCGGCGCCAGGCCCAGCGAGATCTCGTCGAACAGGATGATCCCGGGATTGGCCATCAGCGCGCGGCCGATCGCCGCCATCTGCTGCTGGCCGCCCGACAGCGCCGTGCCGGGCGCCCTGCGCCGTTCCCGCAGCGCCGGGAACAGGCCGTAGACCGCGTCGAGCGTCCAGGGGCCGGGCCGGCCGCACTCGCCGCCGATCAGCAGGTTCTCCTCGACGCTCAGGGAGCGGAACAGCCGCCGGCCTTCCGGCACCAGCGCGATGCCGCGCCCCGCGATGCGGTCCGGGCGCAGGCCGCCGATCGCCTCGCCGCGCAGGCGGATCATCTCGCGCCGCACGGGCACCAGGCCCATGATCGCGCGGATCAGCGTCGATTTGCCGGCGCCGTTCGCGCCGATCAGCGCCAGGACCTCGCCCTCGTGGAGATCGAGGTCGATGCCGAACAGCGCCTGGAAATCGCCGTAGCCGGCCCGCAGGCCGCGGAGGGCGAGGAGCGGCTCAGCCATGCGCCGCCTCCGCGCCCATGTAGATCTCGGCCACCGCCCTGCTCGCCATGACCGCGTGCGGTTCGCCTTCGGCGATCTTGCGGCCGGCGTCGATGACGGCGATGCGATCAACCACGGCGAGCAGGGCATGCACGACGTGCTCGATCCAGAGAATGGCGACGCCCGCCCGGCGGACTTCCGCGATGGCCGCCACCAGCTCCCGGCATTCCGGCTCGGTCAGGCCGCCGGCGATCTCGTCGAGCAGCAGCAGCCTGGGCTCGCTCGCCAGGGCGCGGGCCATTTCCAGGCGCTTGCGTTCGAGCAGCGTCAGCTGGCCGGCCAGCACGTTGGCCTTGCGCCGCAGGCCGGTGAGTTCGAGCACCTCGACCGCCTTTGCGGCGCTGTCGCGCTCCGTGCGCCGGCGGCCGAAGGCCGCGCCCACCAGCACGTTCTCGTAGGTGCTCATGCCGGCGAAGGGGTGCGGGATCTGGAAGGAGCGCGCGATGCCCCGGTGGCAGCGCGCCCGCGCCGGCAGCGCCGAGACATCCTCGCCGTCGAACAGGATCCGCCCCGAGTCCGGCGCGACCGTGCCGGCGATCAGGTTGAAGATCGTGGTCTTGCCGGCGCCGTTCGGCCCGATGATGCCGAGCGCCTCGCCGGCCTGCACGGCGAGCGACACGTCGCCGGCCACCCGCAGCCGCCCGTAGTGCTTGCTCACGCCGTCCATTTCGAGCATCGTCACGTCATGCCTCCGGTTCGGAAAGAGGCCCGCCTGCCGGACGGGCCGGGGGATCAGGCGAGCAGCCGCAGCTCGCCGCCGACGGGGATTTCCGGCGCCGTCCGGTTGGCGGTGATCACCAGTTCGACCCGATCGCCGCGCTTCTGCCACTGGCCGGCGACCAGGGGCGTCTTGGAGACGTTCCTGACGGGGCCGGAGGACCAGTCGACGGGGCCGACGAGGGTGGTCATCGCGGTGCCGCGGATCGCCTCGACGAGGGCGGCGGGATCCTCCGGGTCGGCGGCGCGCCGCACCACGTCGGCCACCACCTCGAACAGCGCGTGCTTGAAGCCGATCGGCTGGGTCCAGGGGCGCCCGGTCGCGCGGGTGTAGCCCTGCGCCAGGGCGCGCGAACTCTCGCCGGTCAGGCTGGAATCGAAGGGATGGTCGGGCGACCACCAGATTTCCGAGGACAGGCCGACGCCGCGTTCGCCGAGCGCCCGGACGGCCGAGGGAAACAGCAGCGCCTTGCCGATGGTGACGATCCTGGGCTTCAGGCCCTGCTGGCCGGCCTGGCTCCAGAACGTGGCGAAGTCCGGCGGGATCATGTTGCCGGTGACGATCTCCACGCCGGCCGCCTTGAAGGCGGCGATCTGCGCACTGAAATCGTCGCTCATCGGCTGGTAGCGGCCTGGGTCGGTGAGCGCGAAGCCGGCCGCCGCCAGCGCCCCGGGCAGGCCGCGCACCGGGTCGCCCCAGGCGTTGCCGTCGGCGTCGTTGGGAAACAGGCCGCCGACCTTGCGCGCGACCCGCGGGTCGTCCCAGAGCGCCAGGAAGGCCGCGATGACGTCCTCCAGGCCCCAGAAGAAGTGGTAGGTGCTCTCGAAACCCTCGCCGGGCCTGCCGTTGCGGCCGAAGAAATACGGCTGCCAGGGACAGTCGGTGGTGATGCAGGGCGTGCCGTTGGCCTCCGCCTGGTCGGCCACCGGGTTGACCGTATCCGGAGTCGAGGCGGCGACGATGAGATCGACCTCGTCCGTGAGGATCAGGTCGGCGGCCACCGCCGCGGCCCGGTTCGGATTGGACTGGCTGTCCTTGGAGACGATTTCGATCTTCCAGGACCTGCCGTTGTTCCGCACGCCTCCGGCGAACGCGGCCGCGACGCCCTGGAGGATGTAGTCGTCGGCCTCGGCGAAACCCGCGAGCGGGCCGGTGCGCGGGCTGACGTGGCCGACCCGGAGCACCGGCTCGCGGGCGTAGGCGCGCGTGGCGCGCAGCACGGCCGGCGCGGCGGCGAGACCCGCCGCGGCCTTGAGCAGCGTCCTGCGCGTGCGGGAGAAGGCCCGCGCCTGCTGGATGGAATGCATGTGTCCTCTCCTGTGAATCGCCGCCGCGGCCGGGCTGCGGCGTCGCCGCCGGCCCAGCCTGCCGCGGAATGCCGCGGCGGAATCGCGCGCGCCGTCAGCCCGGCTCCTTGAAATCCTTCAGGTGGTCGTAGACGCGGCCGCGCAGCGCGTCGGCCTCCTGCGCCGTCCAGCGGCGGAAGCCCTCGCCGGTCTTCATGCCCAGGCGGCCGCTCGCCACCAGCTCGCGCAGATAGGGCGAAGGGCCCGGCTCGCGGTTCAGGTGCGGCAGCACGACCTGGTGGATGTCGAGCGTCAGGTCGGTGCCGACCAGATCGGCGTTCTCGAGCGGGCCGAGCACCGCCAGCCGGCGGCCGAAACTCTGCTTGACCACGGTATCGACGGTCTCGGCGTCGGCGATGCCTTCGGCCACGATGGCGACCGCCTCGCGCCAGAGCGCGTGCTGCAGGCGGTTGCCGACGAAACCGGCCACGTCCTTCTTCACGTGCACCGGCGTCTTGCCGGCCGCCCGCAGCAGCGCCATCGTCCGCTCGATCGCCCGCGGGTCGGTGCGCGCCGTGCCGACCACCTCGACCAGCGGCACCAGGAAGGGCGGGTTCCACCAGTGCGTGCCCAGGATCCGGCCGCCGTCCTCGACGTCCCCGGCGATCTCGCCGATCGGGATGACCGAGGTGTTGGAGGCGAGCACCGCGCCCGCCGGGGCGAGGCGGACGAGTTCGCGGAAGATCGCCTGCTTGAGCGCCGGCTTCTCCGGCGCCGCCTCGAAGACGAAATCGGCCTGCGCCACGGCCTCGCCCAGGTCGGCGTGGCCGCTCACCCGCTCCTCCGGACCGGTGTCCAGGCCCAGCCGGCGCAGATTGCCGGCGATCCGGCTGCGCAGGCTGTCGAGGGCGGCCGCCTGGGCGTCGTGGACGTGCACGAAGTGGCCCGCGCGGGCGAAGACCTGCGCGATGCCGTGGCCCATGAGGCCGGCGCCGATGACGGCGATGCGGGGCTTGGTTGCGCTCATCGTTCAGCCCGCCGTGTAGCCGCCGTCGGCGTAGAGGATGTGCCCGGTGTGGAAATCCGAGGCCCGCGAAGCCAGGAACAGCAACGGCCCCGCCAGGTCCTCGGGTTCGCCCAGGCGACCCTTGGGGATCCTCGCCAGCATGCCCTCGCGGGTCGCGCGGCCCTTCTCGGTGTCCTCGAACATCCAGGCGGTCAGGGACGAGCGGAACACCGTCGGCGCGATCGCATTGACGGTGATGCCGCTCTTTCCCCATTCGCAGCCCAGCGCCCGGGTCATGCCGTCCACCGCGGACTTGGAGGCGCAATACGCGGTGTACCCCGCGGGATGCCCCAGCTTGCCCCGCGCCGACGACACCAGCACGACCTTGCCGCCGCGCCCGCGCGCCAGCGCGCGCCGGCCGAAGGCGCGGCAGAGCAGCCAGGTGCTGGTGACGTTGCCGCTCATGACGCGCTCGAACCGTTCGAGCGACATGTCGCCGATCGGCGCCACGTCATTCAGGCCGGAGGCGACGACCAGGATGTCGGCGCCGCCGAAGCGGCGGTCGGCGGCTTCCAGGATGGCCTCGCAATCCGCCTCGGTGGAGGGGCGGCGCGCCACGGTCTCGACCTCCGCCCCCGCCTCCCGGCAGGCCTGCGCCACGGCCTCCAGCTCTTGCGCCCTGCCGGCGGCCAGCACCAGGCGGACGCCGGCGCCGGCCAGCACCCGCGCGGCCAGCGAGCCGAAGGCCCCGGACGCCCCGGTCACGACCGCGACCTGGCCGCGGATGTCGAACAGGCTCATGGGGTTGCTGACGAAGTCTTTCATGATGTCTTCTCCGGATAGGGCATGATCACCAGCATGGAAGCGACGGCGTTGCCTTCGTTCCTGATTTCCCGCGGCTCGCCCGGCCCGATGTGGCAGCTGTCGAGCGCGCCGAGCACCGCCTCGTCCCCGGCGCAGCGCACGGTGATCTCGCCGGCCACGACCACATAGATCTTCTCGAGCGGGGAGGCATCCGGCCCCGCCCCTCCTCCGGGGAGGAAATGGGACAGGCCGACCCAGAACCGCTGCGGCCCTCCCTCCTCGAATCCCTGCAGACGCAGCCCCCGCATGTCGTAGTGATTGGGGGCCGCGTAGGGCTTCGCCTCGGCGAAACGCTTGATCTTCATGAGCGGCCGCCGGTCTCAGTTGCCGGTCTCGAAGCGGTACTTGCCGCTCGGATCGAGGATCGCGACCAGCCGCACGATGCAGCCGTCGCCCTGGGTCCAGCGCCACGGGAAGGCCGCGAAGGTCACGCGCTTGCCGGTCACCTTGTCGAGTTCGCCGCCGATGTTCTCGATGCCGCAGATGCCGTGCTTGAGGATCGCCTGGTGGCAGGGCTCCCATTCCGGGAAGTCCTCGATCACCTTGCGCCCGGTCTCGCGCTCGTATTCGCGGTTGACGTCGGGCAGCAGGCCGTGGGGCCAGCCCGGACCGTGCGGGCCGATCGCCGTGCCCAGCGGATGGTCCAGCGCCTGGGTGTCGGTGCCGATCATCTTCACCTTCTTGTCGGCGAACCACTCGCCCGCATCCTTGTAGAAGCCCGGCGAGTAGGCGTAGTACATGCGGTTGTCGCCGTAGTGGTGATGCCAGCCGGTGTTGACGACGACGATGTCGCCCTCGCGGATCTCCGGCGTCGCCTTTTCCAGGTCGTCGCCCGTGATCACCTCCCACTTGCCCTTCGGGATCGACACCACCACCCCGGTGCCGAAGAAGTGCGGCAGCGGCACCTCGTCCATGAACGGCGTGCCTTCCACCACGTGGGCCGGCGCATCGATGTGGGTGCCCGAATGCATGACGGTGGTGATGCGCTGGGTCAGCACGCCGGATTTCGCCATGGTGTGCAGCCGCTCGATCTTGACGTCCTCGAAGTAGGGCCAGCACGGCTGGCCGAGCCCCCAGGGGTGGCTGAGGTCGTAGAACTCCAGCCCCATGTCGTTGTCGAGATTCCCCTGGAAATTGATGCCTCGGATCATGACCATCTTCAAACCTCCTGAACTCTGTGTGGTCGGCCGGGCGCGTCCGCCGGACATCCGGCGCCGCCCGGCGCAGCATTGTTAACCCGTAGAACGGTACAGCAGTATCGTATTTTGGGCATTTCAGAAATTTTGTCAAGCGAAACACTCCGTTCCAGTGGCCGGGAAATCCCCATTTCCCTTCCCCGAAAATTCGGTTGACATCCCGAAATGTACCGCGATACGATTCACATCAACCGCATTGCGGTACTTTTGCGGACGAAATACTTTCCGGCCCAAGCTGGCATACGACCAGCGAGCCCGCAGCGACCGGCGGCCGGATTCGTCAGAAATGCATGCGCACGCATGCATCCGCCAGTCAAAAAGGAGGAAACCCATGGAGAACACCCCCCGCAGGAAACGACCGGGCGCCGCGCGGCGCCTCTCACCGCATCCCGCCCGCTGGGCCGCCGCCGCGGCCCTGATCGGGCTGGCGATCCCGCCGCTGGCCGGCGCCTTCCAGATCGAGACCGACGACCCGGAGCTGCGGGTGCTGTGGGACACGACGGTCAAGTACAGCCTGATGAACCGCCTGGAGAATCCGGACTCCCGCCTGCTGGTCGATCCCGACCAGGACGACGGCGACCGCAACTTCAGGAAGGGCCTCGTGTCGAACCGGCTCGACGTGTTCAGCGAGCTGGACATCTCCAAGCGCGGCTGGGGCGCGCGTGTCAGCGGCGCCGCCTGGTACGACACCCTGTACCACGGCAGCAACGACAACGACTCGCCCGGCACGGTCAACCACACGTCCGCGGACTACGACCGCTACACCTCCGGCACCCGCAACCTCATGGGACAGCACGTCGAGCTGCTGGACGCCTTCGTCTTCGGCAAGTTCGACCTCGGCTCCGCCAAGGCCAACTTCCGCCTGGGCAAGCACACGGTGATCTACGGCGAAAGCCTGTTCCTCGCGCCGAACTCGCTCGCCGGCGTCATGGCGCCGGTCGACGCGGTCAAGGCGGCCTCGGTCCCCGGCTCGCAGACCAAGGAAATCCTCATGCCGGTCAACCAGATCTCGGGCAACATCCAGATCACCCCGGAACTGATGGTCGGCGCCTATTACCAGCTCGAATGGCGCAAAGCCCGCCTGCCCGCCTCCGGCAGCTACTTCTCGACCGGCGACCTCCTGGACGACGGCGGCGAGATCTTCTACGGGCCCGGCGGCCTGCGGCGCAGCGACGACACCCAGCCGGGCAACTCCGGTCAGGGCGGCATCCAGGTGCGCTACCGCGTCAACAGCATCGAGACCGACTTCGGCTTCTACGCCCTGCGCTACAACGAGAAATTCCCCACGCCCACCGGCGACTTCGCCACCGGCCAGTACTGGCTGGATTACCACACCGGCGCCAAGGCCTACGGCATCAGCGCGACCCGGACCTTCGGCAACGTGAACCTCGCCACGGAATTCTCGATCCGCAAGAACGTCACCCTGGCCAACCGCGTCCCGGTGTTCTACGCCAACGGCGCATCGGTCAACGGCCCCTACCCGGTCGGCGACACCGCCCACTGGAACATTTCCTGGCTGGCCTCGCTCGGCCCTTCTTTCGTCGCCCGGGAAGCCGACTTCGTGGGCGAAATCGCCTGGAACCGCACCCTGTCGGTCACCCGCGGCCACTACGACGAGAACGCCAGCCGCGACGCCTTCGCCATCCGCTTCATCTACGAGCCCAAGTACCGCCAGGTCCTCGACGGGCTGGACATCTCGATCCCCATCAACATCGGCGCCTCCATCGGCAAGTCCAGCGCCATCGGCAACGCGCTGGGCGGCCACCGCACCGGCGACATCTCGATCGGCGTGGCCGGCGTCTACCTGGGCTCCTGGAAGGGCTCGCTGAACTACACCCACTATTTCGGCAGGGCCGCCACCGAGACCACGAACGGCATCATGAACTGGGGCCAGTACTACGCCGACCGCGACTACATCTCGGCATCGATTTCACATACGTTCTGATATCAGGAGTCACGCATGAACTTCAAACTGGCACTTGCAGCGGCTGCCGTGCTCGGGACGACCCTCATCGGCGCGCCGGCGACGGCGGCGGTCTCCCCCGAGGAGGCGGCCAAGCTGAAAACCGAGCTCACGCCCTTCGGCGCCGAAAAGGCCGGCAACCAGGACGGCTCGATCCCCGCCTGGACCGGCGGCTACACCACGCCGCAGCCGGACTTCAAGAACGGCGGCCGGCGCCCCGATCCCTTCGCGGGCGAAAAGCCGCTGCTGTCGATCAACGCGCAGAACGTCGACCAGTACGCCGACCAGCTCACCGAAGGCGTCAAGGCGCTGATCCGCAAGTATCCCGAAACCTACCGCGTGGACGTGTATCCGACCCACCGCACCGCGGCCGCGCCGCAATGGGTCTACGACAACACCTTCAAGAACGCGACGCGCGCCCATATCACCGGCAACACCCTCGAAGGCGCCTACGGCGGCATCCCCTTCCCCATCCCCAAGACGGGCACCGAGGTCATGTGGAACCACCTGCTGCACTGGCGCGGCACGTCCTTCCACGTCGATGTCCGCGGCATGCAGGGCACCGGCGACGGCAAGCACGTCCCGACGGTGTTCTCGTCCAGCGACTTCCAGCTGCCCTACTACTTCGAGGACGGCTCGCCGGAATCGTTCAAGGGAGTGTTCTGGATGATCCGCATGATGAACTACGGCCCCCCGATCCGCGCGGGCGAGGCGATCGTGGGGCGGGAATCGATCAACCCGGACAACAGCCAGACCTGGGTCTACCTGACCGGCCAGCGCCGCGTGCGCAAGCTGCCCAACGCCTGCTGCGACACGCCGACGCCGGCCAGCGCGGGGGTCTCGATGTTCGACCAGACCGGCGTCTTCAACGGCCGCCTGGACCGCTTCGACTGGAAGATCCTCGGCAAGAAGGAAATGATCATCCCGTACAACACCAACCGCGCGCTGCAGCGCTCGTACAAGGACGTGCTGCTGCCGCACCACCTCAACCCGGACGACGTGCGCTGGGAAAAGCACCGCGTCTGGGTCATCGAAGCCACCGTCGCGCAGGGCTTCCGCCACCAGTCGCCCAAGCGCCGCTACTACGTGGACGAGGACACCTGGGTCGCCGTGCTGGCGGACCACTGGGACGCCAACGACCAGCTCTGGCAGATGGGCTTCTCGATGCCGATCGTGATGCCCGACCTCCCCGCCACCGCGCCGCCGATGGTGTTCGGCTTCTACGACCTGCTGTCCGGGGCCTGGTACTACGACTCGATCCTGAACGACGCCCGCGAGCAGTACAAGATCATGCCGCGCTACGACGACACGGTCTTCACCCCCGAAGCCATGTCCGGCGAAGGCGTGCGCTGAGCCTCGGACGCCCCCTCGCCGCGCACCCTTCCCGGGGCGCGGCGGGGGGGCGCGGCCCATTCCGTCCGGAACGATCCCCATGCTCAAGAGCGTCGTCCTCCACGACATCCCCATCGACCACGTCGCCGCCATGGAACGCTGGTACTACCGGGACCATGCGCCGGAAATCATGCGCCAGCCGGGACTGTTCCGCTTCTTCAGTCACCGGGCGATCCGCGAGCCGCTCTCCCTGCCCGGCGAATGGCCCCGGAGCGGCAGGCCCGCGCCCGAAAGCATCCTGCATGCCTGGGACCGCCTGGTCGAACTCTGCTGCAGCCGGGCAAGGACTTCGTCAGCTCGTTCCTGCTCGAACGCCCGACCGACGAATTCTGGCGCGACTCGCGCGGCTACCTGTAGTCTGTAGCCTCCCGCCTGCAGCCCCGCCGCCATGGCGCGCCGACCCCACTCACAACACGAACCAGGAGACTCTTCATGATCAAGTTCATCATCGCCGCCCGCCGCAAGCGGGAGGACACGCAGGAGCGCTATTTCTACGAATGGGGCATCATCCACGTCGCCCTGATGATCACGACCCCATCCGTCGTAGGCAAGACATTCAAGCGCTACGTCCAGCATTATTCGATTTCAGGGATCACCGACGACATGCTGATCCACCCGCTGTCTCCGATGGAATGGGACAACATGGCCGATCACTGGCTGGACAGCATCGACAGCATGCTCGGTTCCACCCATGCCCAGGATTACGTCCAGCGCATGCAGCCGCACGTGTTCGGCGACAAGGAATTCGTCCTCATGCTGGCCGAAGGCACGGTCGTCCACCAGGACGAGGGCTTCGAGGCGGGCGGCGTCAAGCTGATCCATTTCCTCAAGCGCAAGCCGGGGATGTCCATCGACGCATTCAACCGCCACTGGAAGGAGCGGCACGCCCCCGCCGTGCTCGCCGCCACCGGCGGCGGGCTGGTGCGCAAGTACGTGCTGAACACCCAGCACGATTTCGACCGCGGCTTCTTCGCGGGCAGCATCTTCGCCCACGGCAGCGTCAACGCCTACGACGGCGTCGAGGAATTCTGGTTCGACTCGCTCGACGACCTCGCGCAGATGCGCCGCGACCCGCGCATCCACGAGGCGATCCGCGCCAGCGAAGCCGATTTCGTCGATGCCGGCGGCACCTTCTCGATGGTCACCACGGAACGGGTGATCTACGACTACACGCTGGGCGACAAAAGCAGCCCGCCGGCCGCCATCCACGATCCGGACAGCCTCGAAGCCGCCATCTTCCGCCAGGGGCTGCGCGGCTGGAACATCCCCCCGCAAACACTCGCCAAGGACACACCATGAAATACACCGTCAGCCAGGACGCCATGGGCACCCACATCGACTGGGAGCACGAAGGCGTCACCGCGCGCATGATCGACTGGTTCTGGAGCAACATGGAGAAAGGCTTCATCCTGTGGCACCCGGAGCAGCACGAGCCGCTCGAATGGGCCATCGCCCCGCGCCACGGCAATCCCATCGGCTCGATCCACATCGCGCCCCAGACCTGGGACGACGGCCGCCGCCAGAACCTCTACATCCGCTTCGAGCGGCTGGAGGACGTGCCCGCGGAGGTGCGCGACTACCTCGTCTACGAGCACGTCGTGATCGTCGCCGGCCTGGGCCTGGGCGAGGAATGCCTGATCAAGCCGGACCCCATGGGCTACCGCATCCACCAGTGGCAGAAGACCGATGCCGGCGTCGTCGGCAAATCCTCGGGCATCGGCACCCGGCGCAAGGAAACCGCCGAGGACGGCCGCATCTGGGCCGCCCACTGCGCCCAGGAAATCGGCAACTGGGGAAATTTCCTGCCCCAGCTCTACACGCTGTACAAGGTCGTCACCGATACCCGCCGCAACCCTTACGCCGACCTCTCCGTCGACGGCCGGGGGCGGGACGCCGCCTATCGCTACATCAAGTAGCCGCATCGGGCCGCATCCCACGGCCCGGCCCGGCAGATATCACACCGCCCGGCCCGCCGGCCCTCCGTCCGGCGGGCCGGGCCGCATGGCGGCGCCGCGATCCCGATTCCTTCGTCCGCCCTCAGGCGGCATGCCCGGCGACGCGCCGGCGGCGCAGGCAGCCGACGAGCAGCGCCACCAGCGCCAGCCCGCCCATGGCCATGCCGATCAGCCCGATCACCCCGGCCCGGCCGCCGGCGTGGTGGGAAAGGTAGACCACCAGGACCGGATTGACGAACATGCCGAACATCAGGCACGAGATGAACGCGCCATTGCCGAAGCCGCGATGGGAGAACGGCAGCTCGCGCATGTTCCAGGTCACCATGGTCGGCAGCAGCAGGCCGGCGCCGAAGCCGTTGACCATCACCCCGGCCGTCAGCGCCCGGTAATCGCCGGCCGAGGCCATCATCAGGAAGCCGGCGGCGGCGATCGCGGCGGCGAGGGCCAGCTGCGCGGGCACCCGCAGGCGCGGCGCGACGATCCAGCCGAAGACCAGCGTCCCCGCCACCACCCCGACGCTGTTGAACGCCATTGCGATCCCGATCGCGCCGGTGGACTCCACGCCGATGGCCCCCATCAGGTAGGCGCCATGGATCGGCACCATCAGGAACACCAGGCCCGCGAGGAAGGCGATGGCGCAGATCCCGAGCAGCAGCAGCGGGCGGAAGCGGATCCCCGGCTCGTCCTGGACCGGCGCGGCGGCATCGCCGGCCGGGCGGCCCGGCTTCGTGTCCCACAGGTAATAGGCCATCAGCGGCATGAGCAGCAGCGCGACCCCGTAGATCGCATAGGGCGCCCGCCAGCCGATGCCGCCGAGCATGCCGCCCAGCATGTTGAGGAACACCGCCGAGCCCGACGCCACCGTGGTCTGCAGCGACATGAACTTCTCCCGCCGCTGGCCGCTGTAGTAGTCGCCGATCATCGTCGTGCTGATGGTCATGATGATGGCCTCGCACATGCCGATCACCGCGCGGCTGGCGACGATGGCCGAAAGCGAATCGAGCACCATCGGTGCCACGCCGACCACCGCGTACAGGCCGGTGGCCCAGACCATCAGCGGCTTGCGCCCGATCCGGTCGGCCAGCGCGCCGGCGAAGATGCTGCACAGGGCCATGACCAGCAGCGGCAGCGTCATCGTCATCGGCACCCAGTAGTCGGCATTGGGCACGTCGGAGAAATGCGCCTGCATCTGGGGCAGACTCGGGCCGAGGATCGCCGTCACCAGGACCGACAGGCCGCTGGCGACGAGCAGGATGAAGGCGTGAATGGCCCGGGGCGTGCGCACGGGGGCGTGCGCGTTGGCGGAATGGCTGCCGGCTGAAAGAATCATCGTTTGTCTCCGTCTGGGGCTCGCAATGGCCCCCGTTATCCGAATAATCGTTAATATACCGCTATACGATACAAATGTATTGTTTTTTATTGAGGCGCATCGGATGCGGGCCGGATGCCGCGGCCTCCCCAAGGAGGCGGGCGCAGCCGGCGCCCCGATGTGTCTTCAAAAGGATCGGACTTTCAGCCTCCTGGCTTCCCAGGTCCTCGGCCCATCCACCCTTTGGGCCTGTGGCCTTTGGTCCTTTGGTCCTTTGGTCCTTCAAGCCGAGGGCGCGATCAGCACCTTGATCTGCCCGTTGCCCGGCCTGGACAGGCGCTCCAGGCCCCGCTCGACGCACTCCTCCAGGCGGATCACGTCGGTCACCAGGGCGCTGAAATCGACCTTGCCGGCGGCCATCAGCGCCAGATAGGTGCGGACCTCATCCTCGGTGTAAACGAAGGAGCACTGCAGATCGATCTCGCGCGGAACGAACCGCGCCGTCACCAGCGACAGCGGCTCCGCGCCCGCGCCGACCAGCATCACCTGGCCGCCGGGCCGAACGCAATGCATCACGCAGGTTTCGACGGATTCGGCCCGGCCGACGCACTCGAACACCACGTCGGCGCCCACCCCGCTGCCGATGGCGTCGCGCACCGCCGCGCCCACGTCGTGGACCTGCGCCGGATTGATTACCTGGTCGGCGCCGTAGGCCCGCATGATCGCGTGCTTGTCCTCGGCGACTTCCAGGGCGATGATGCGGCTTGCGCCCGCCAGCTTCAGCAGGGCGATGGCCGACAGCCCGATGCTCCCGCCGCCGCTCACCACCGCGGTGTCGCCCAGCCTGAAGCGCGACTTCCGGATGGCGTGGAAGGCCACGCACACCACGTCGAACAGCACCGCCTCGCGGGCATCGACACCGGCGGGCACCGGAACCAGCATCGTGTGCCGGACGTCGTGGACCAGCATGTATTCGGCATAGCCGCCGTCCAGCGCCCCGATGCCCGCCGTGCGCGGAAAGCCGTTGAGGCAGATGTTGGTCTCCCCGCGCCGGCACGACGGGCAGTTCTCGCGGCAATGGGTGGGCGGACCGCAGAGGATCTGCTCGCCGGGCAGGAACCCGGCGACGCCCTCGCCCACCCGCGCCACCGTGCCCACCGTCTCGTGGCCGAAGACCCGGACCGGAGCGATGATGCCCGCGCGCTGGTAGCTGTGCACATCGGTGCCGCAGATCCCCACGTAGTCGACCCGCACCAGCAGCTGGCCCGGCCCCGGCTCGGGAACCGGACGGTCTTCCAGCCGCACGTCTCCCGGCCCGTAATAGACTGCGCATTTCATGTCATCCACCGCCCTCGGCTGGGGGACTGGCTGCGCGGCCGGCCGGGCGTGGCGCCCAGGCAGGCCCGCACGCGCGATCCGGCACCCCGCCGGACGACAGCCAGCCCAAAGAAACCATAGTACAATACAATTGTACTGAAATTACACCCTACGGCCAGGCCAGAAACCCCCATGAACGACGTCAACCGGTACGCCGAAAGGCAAGGAATCCAGGTCATCGCCCGGGCCGCAGCGCTGCTGCGGGTGCTGGAAAAGCACTCCGAAGGCATGACCCTCACCGCCCTGGCGCAGCAGGTCGGCCTCGCCCGCTCGACGGTACAGCGCATCGTCGACTCGCTGTCCGACGAGTCCCTCGTGTTCATCGGCACCAGCGGCGGGCGCATCCGGCTCGGCCCCATGCTGCTGTCCCTGGCCGCGGCCACCCGCTTCCCCGTCACCGAACTGATCCGCCCGATCCTCTCCGCGGTGGCCGACGACACCGACGAGACCGTCGCACTGGGCGTGGCCGAAGCCGATCACGTCGTCTTCGTCGACCGCATCCTCGCCCGCCAGCGCGTCACCTCCATCATCGAAGTCGGCGCCACCCTCCCCCTGCACTGCTCGGCCAGCGGCAAGGCCATCCTCGCCGCGCTGAGCCCCGCCGAACTCCAGGCCGCCCGCGAAACCCTGACCCTGGAAAAGTACACCGCCAGAACCATGACCACCTGGCCCCGGCTGGAAAAGGAACTGGCCGGCATCCGCGCCCAGGGTATCGCCGAGGACAACGAAGAGCACTCCGAAGGCATCAGTTCCCTGGCCATCGCGTTCACCGTCCCCGGCGGCACCCGATGCACCCTGGCCATCACCCTGCCGACCCCGCGCTACCGCGACACCAAGGAAACCCTGCGCGACGTGCTGCTCCACGCCCTCAGGACGATCGAAAAGCGCTTGAACTGAGGGGATCGGCTTTCTCCAGTCCCGCTTTTCTCCAGCCTGGAAGGTGTCCGGCCGCCGGATCGTCCAAGCATCCGTCCCGGGCCGATGAAAGAACCGGATGAACACGGCGCGCTTCATGGCGTATGCTGAATGACGGCACAAGGCCATTCCGCAACTCTCACCCGCTTTCAGGCTTCCCATGAACCTCAGACGGCACGCCCGACACCTCGCACACCTACTGGCGCTCTCCTGCCTGTCCTCCGCCGCGCTGGCCGGCGGCACGGCCGGCTGCACCCTGGAAAACGGCAAGACCGTCTCCCTGAGCCACCTCGGCACGGCGCCGGCCTACCGCTACGGCACGGCGGAAAAAGAGGAAATCACGCTCGCCGCCGGACAGCGCGGCATCACGGTCTACAAGGGCTCCGTCATGTTTTCAGGCGGCGGCGCCGGCTACGTGCGGTTTGCGACCGGCCCCTACAGCTACGTCGCGTACAGCGGCATCGGCAAGGGCTGGGAATTCACCGGCCTGGTGGTCTACAAGGGGACGAAGGTCGTCATGTACAAGTCCTGCGGGACCGACGCGGATGCGCTCATGATGGACATGGACGCCGTGCACGCCCCGGAGGATCCGTCCGTCGACGACTTTGGCGGAGCGCCGTTCTAGGGCTCCGTACTGCATCACCCTGCTTGCTCGTCATTCCTCTGAAGCCTGCTGCATAGCCCAGGGGTGAGAAACCGCACCAACCACTGCTTCGTACCGATTGTGGGACCCGACCCGGAACACCCGGACAAGAAAAAACCCGCAAGAACCAGTGTTCATGCGGGTTTCCTTTGATTTCCCGGACTGATCCGGATCAGCCTGGACTATTCGATGGTGCCGTCGGCGAGACTCGAACTCGCACAGCTTTCGCCACTACCCCCTCAAGATAGCGTGTCTACCAATTCCACCACGACGGCGTTTTGCCCTGCGGCAAAGACGGGCATTCTAGCACAAAGACGAGGCCATGGCCGGGCGGCATCGCCGGCCTGGCTCCGCAGGGAGCCGCCGGCGCCCGGCAGCACATCCCGCGAAACGTTAACATCCCACCACCGGTGGCAGGAACAGGCGGCCCCGCCCCTGTCGCCCGCGGAAACGCCCGCTTCACCGGCCGCCCGAACCCATGACCAAGCGCCCACCCGGCTGACGCCATGACCCATGCCACCCACGCCTCCCCCGCGAACCCCTCCGTCTACCTCGCCGGCTTCGATGTCTTCCGCCCGGACGCCATCGAACACGGGCAGCATCTGAAGCGGCTCTGCGGCCGGTACGGATTCGAGGGACTCTATCCGCTGGACAACGCGGCACCCGCCGGGCTGGCCGGCCGGGCGCTCGCCCGATGGATCTTCGAGGCCAACGTCCAGCTTCTGCGGCGTGCGGACTTCGTCATGGCCAATCTCAATCCCTTCCGGGGTGCGGAGCCCGATTCGGGCACGGTGTTCGAGGTGGGTTTCGCGGTGGCGCGCGGGACGCCGGTATGGGTCTACACCGACGTCGCGGTCCCGCTGACGGCGCAGATTCCCTGCGTTCGCCAGGGATCGAGGCTCGTCGACGCGCAAGGCTGCACGGTGGAGGACTTCGGCCTGAATCTGAACCTGATGATCGCCTGCAGCGTGGAAGTCGTCATCGGCGATGCGGAAGCATGCCTGCGGCGGATGGCGGCGGAGCACGACGGCCAGGCCGGCTGACGCCGGCGGGCCGGCGCGAAGACGGACTCAAACGCCGGCAGGATCCAACAGCGACAGATCCAAGCGGCGGCGGGCTCAAAGCCACGGCAGGCTCAAACAACAGCGGACTCGGGCAAGCGCGGCTGACTCCGCGAAGCGGCGGCAGAACCAGGCGGCTGCGGGCTCGCGCAACCGCGTCCGCCGCGCGGCCCGCCGCAATGCCATGCCCGCCTTACTTCTTCCCGGCGGGAGCCGCCGGCACGGACGGCACCGAGGCATCGCCCGCCGACGGCGCGGCGGGCGCTGCGGGCACGGCGGCGGCTGGCGCGGCGCCCGAGGACGGCGCGGCGGGAACGGACGGGACGGCGCTGCCGCCGCCCACGTCGGGCACGGCGGAACCGGCCGGAGCGGCTTCCTTGGCCGGCGCGCTGAAGCCTTGCATGATGCCCGATTCGATCGGCGAGCCGGCGGGGTGGTGGGCCACCCAGGCCAGGCCGCCGGTGGTGACGAAGAACACGATGGCCGCCCACTTGGTGGCGCGCGACAGGAAGTTGGCCGCGCCGGCGGAGCCGAACACGCTGCCGGCCGAGCCGCTGCCGAAGGCGGCGCCCATGTCGGCGCCCTTGCCCTGCTGCAGCAGCACCAGCACGATGACCAGGAGCGAGGAGATGACCTGCAGCGTCAGCAGGATCGAGGAAAGCCATTGCATGATGATAGGACTCCGGACCTTATGGGTGTTCTCGGATCAGGCGGCCGCGGCCGCGATGCCGAGGAATTCTTCGGCGACGAGCGAGGCGCCGCCCACCAGGGCGCCGTCGATGTCGGGTTGGGCGAACAGGGACGCCGCATTGGCGGGCTTCACGCTGCCGCCGTAGAGGATGCGCGTCTGCCCGGCGCCGTGCTGGTTCAGGGACGCGCGGATGAAGGCATGCACGGCCTGGGCCTGTTCGGGGGTGGCCGTGCGGCCGGTGCCGATCGCCCAGACGGGCTCATAGGCGATGACCAGGCGCGCCAGGGCTTCGGCGCCCAGCGCCAGGACCGGATCGAGCTGGTCGCCGATGACGCACTCGACCTGATCGGCGTCGCGGTCGTCCAGGGTTTCACCCACGCAGACGACCGGGGTCAGCCCCGCCGCCAGTGCGGATGCGGCCTTGGCCGCCACCACGGCGCTGGATTCGCCGTGCAGGGCGCGGCGTTCCGAGTGCCCGCACAGCGCCCAGGTGCAGCCGAAATCGGCCAGCATGGCCGGGGCGACTTCGCCGGTGTAGGCGCCGTGGGTGTGGACGCTGACGTCCTGGGCGCCCCAGGAAATCTGCGTGCCCGCCAGGGCGTCGCGCGCCTGCGCCAGGTAGGGAAAGGGCACGCACACGGCCAGCTGGGCGGCGCCCGCCCGGGCAGCGCCCGCGACCAGGCCGTCGAGCAGCGCGGCATTGGCCGCGAGGCTGCCGTGCATTTTCCAATTGCCCATGACAAGGCGCGTGCGAGTGTGGCTCATTGGTGTCGTCGATCCAGTCAAAGCGGGATGATTGCGGAATGCGCCCGCTTTTCTCGGGGAAAAGCAGGCCCGACCCCGCAAAGAGTAACCCTGAATTGTAGCGTGTTTGCGCGTGCCGCGCCGACTCCGCCGGTTCTGCCGGCCAGGCCGCCGCGTCCAGAGGCACGAGGCGAACGAGGCCGGCGCGCTTGCCTGCCCTCCCTTTCGGGCAGGCCATCACATCCTGTATCTTGTACGTGCAAAATGCGTTCCCATTCAGGCTATAGTCAGAATGGCCATTCGGCAGAACCGCATTCGACAGAATCGCCATTCCATCATCCGCTTGCATCGCTCAGACCAAGGGGGATCACATGCCTGCCACACCCACCACCTGGAGCCCTTCACTCAAATTCCTGCACTGGTCGTTGTTCGTCATCATCGCCGCGGCGGTGGTCTGTGTGGTCGCCGCCGGCGGCTACGAGCGCGGCGATCCCGTCAAGGGACAGCTCATGTTCTTCCACAAGAGCTTCGGGCTGACGGCCCTGGCCTTGATGATCGCCTGGGTGGCGACGCGGCTGAACACCGGCCGCCCGCAGCCTGTCGGTCAATCCTGGCAATTGCGCCTGGCATCCACGGTCCACTGGGCCATGGTCGTCCTGGTGCTCGCCCTGCCGCTGGCCGGCCTGCTGATGTCGCAGTTCGCGCAGCAGTCCGTGAGCTTCTTCGGCCTGTTTTCCATCCCGGTCTGGCTGGACGAGGACAAGGCGGCGGCCAAGGCCATCCACACGGTGCACGCCGGCTTCGCCGGACCGATCCTGGTCGGTCTGGTCGTGCTGCACACCGTCGGCGCCCTCTGGCACCATTTCATCGACCGCGACGGTACCCTGACGCGGATGCTGCCCGGCAAAGACCGCTGACACGTCCGGGCGGAAGCACGGCCCGGCCGCAAGGCCGCCGCGCACGCCGCGGCGCCTCCCGCCGCCCGCGAGGGCGCGCGTCTCGGAACCCGCTCCATTCCTCGGCGGCGGCAGGGACGGGAGCGGCCCTCGGGAACGGGCTCAGAACTCGGTCCACTCCTCGGTGCCGGCCGAGGCCGGAGCGGGCTTGCCGGGCGCGCGCAGGGCCGGCTTCGCGGCCGCGCGCGGCGCGGGCGCATCGGCCGGTGCGCCGGAGCGGGGCCGGTGCGGCGCGGGGCTGACGACCTTTTCCGGCGCCGAGGGAATGCGCGCCGGCTGGGCCGCGCGTGCGGCGCCGGCGCCCGCGGCGGCGGCCTCCGCCTGGGCCGCGCGCGCGCCCGCCTGGGCACCGGCCTGCGCAC
>NZ_JACHIB010000004.1 GCF_014203015.1 Castellaniella defragrans | reverse complement strand
CGGCTTGCTCATGGTGGACACTCATCGAAAGAAGCGTCCACCATTTTATTTCAAACTATTGAATAAATAAACAAATTAATGAAACACAACACTAGGAGCAAGAAAATGAATGAAATGGCTCATGCTGACGAAAAGTTTTTTCGTGAGCGCGGCTTCGGGTTGAAAATCGGATTCGGCCAGCGGCCGGGCCTGGTCATCGTGGACATCATCCAGGCCTTCACCGACCCCGACATGCCGCTGGGGTCGAACATGGACGCCGAAATAGAGGCCGCGAACCGCCTGATCGATGCCTGCCGGGAGGCCGGCGTGCCGGTCTTCTTCACCACGACCGCATATGACGACGCGTCCTTGAGGGATGGGGGTATATGGGTGCTGAAGCAGAAGGGCGCCGCCACGCTGCGCAGCGGCACGGCGGCCGTCGAACTGGATCCGCGCCTGCATCACCAGCCGCAGGATTCGATCCTGGTGAAGAAGTACGCGTCGTGCTTCTTTGGCACCGACCTGCTGTCCCGTCTGGTCTCCAATGGCTGCGATACCGTGCTGATCGCGGGCTGCACCACCAGCGGCTGCGTGCGTGGCACGGCGGTCGATGCGGTCCAGAACGGGTTCAGGCCGATCATCGTCGCCGAAGCGGTGGGAGACCGGTCGGAAGCCGCGCACAGGCAGAGTCTGTTCGACCTGCAGGCGAAATACTGCGACGTGGTGGCCTTGGAGGAAGCGCTGGATTATCTGAGGACCATTCGGCCCCGGGCCGCCTGACCGGCCAATCGGCCAATCAGCCAGTCAGCCCAGAGGCGGGACGGGATTTTCATCGATGCATGACAGGGTGGATTTTCAGCGATGGATGAGTTGAAGCAGGACCTGGCCATTGCCAACCACATTTTGTTCGATCGGCAGGTGCTGGACGCGTTCGGCCACGTCACGGTCCGATCGGCGGGGGGCGATTCGTTCCTGATGGCACGGAATATGGCGCCCGCGCTGGTGACGCCCGATGACCTCGTGGAGATCGGCCTGGACGGGGAGCCCTTGCGGCCGTCCGGCCATCGCCTGTACCTCGAACGGTTCATACACAGCGAAATCTACCGGGCCAGGCCGGAGGTGCAGGCCATCGTCCACAGCCATTCGCAGTCCGTCGTGCCTTTCAGCGTCGTGAAAGGCACGCCCTTCCGGGCGGTGTGCCATATGGCGGGTTTCATCGGCTGCGGAGTCCCCGTGTTCGACATCCGGGACAGGGGCGGGGACGGCACCGACATGCTGGTCACCACTCCCGCACTGGGCAGGCATCTGGCCGATATGCTCGCCGGCCATGCCATGGTGCTGATGCGCGGGCATGGCAGCACGGTGACCGGCGGGTCCCTGAAGCAGGCCGTCTTCCGCGCGGTGTATTCCGAGATCAATGCCAGGATCCAGCTTCAGGCCAGCGGGCTGGGGGCCGTGACTTTCCTGTCGGAGGCCGAGGCGCATGCGTCGGCGGTGTCGACCGAAGGCCAGGCGGACCGCGCATGGCAGCTGTGGGCCCGGTCCGCCGAGCAGGCGCACCGGTCGCTGCTCCAGGCATGACGGCATGCCGCCTGGCGCGGGCACTGCGAGGGGTCTATGAATCTGCATAATCTGACGCTGCGCAAGCTGCAATGCTTCGTGAAGACGGTCGAATTGGGCAGCATCACCCATGCGGCGGAATCCTTATGCATTGCCCAGCCCGCCCTGAGCCTCAACATCAAGCAGCTGGAGGACGCCCTGGGCGTGGCCCTGCTGATACGCCATGCGCGTGGCGTGGACGTCACCCCGGCCGGCGAGCTGCTCTATTCCAGGGTCAGCTCCCTGTTTGAACTGCTCGAGGTCACCGTCAAGGACGTCTCCAGCCTGGGCCGCAGCGCCGAAAGGTTCTTTTCGCTCGGCATGCCTTCCAGCCTGGTATTGCTCGTGGGCACCGATGCCGTCCTCTCGGCGAAGAAACTGCTTCCGCGCCTTGCGTTCTCCCTGAGGGAAGATCCCAGCTTTGCGCTGGTCGATGCCGTCGAGAACCGCGAACTCGATGTCGCCCTGGCCTACGACGCAAGCGAGCGGCCCGGCGTGTGGCTGACCTCGATGGTGCAGGAGGACGTCCTGTTCGTCACCCATCCCGACATGCATGACGGGCGGGATGCCATTTCCCTCGACGAGGTCCTGGGTTTCAATTTCGTATTCGGAGGGCGCCGGGACGTGGGCCGCTGCCTGATGGAGCGCGTGGCCCACGAACGGGGGCGCACCCTGAATATCGTCTACCAGATGAGGTCCATCGCCGGAATCCGCGAAATCGTCCTGCGCGGAATGGCGGCGACGGTCATGCCCTACGGCGCGGTTGCCAGCGAACTCGGGAGCGGCAGGCTGACCGCCCGCAGGATCGTGGACCCCCGCCTGATCCAGACCATGAGCGTCGTGCGTTCGACCAAGAGCATGGAGGTATTCGCGGAATTCGAGCCCGCCATCATGGATTACCTGTCGGCGCTGGCGGCCCTGATCGTCGAGCGGCAGAACGGGCTGGCCCGGCTCATCCCATAGCGCGGGCTCATCCCATAGCGTCTCCGCCAGGGGCAGGGCCGCCGGGGATCCATTCACGGGCAGCGGTCAATCCACTTCCTCGATCCGCCGGACCTCGGACTTGTTGATCTTGACCTCGCGGCCGCCCTTCTCGTAGGTGACGAAGCCGTCGTCCGTGTCGGTGTTCGGCGCGTCGGCGCTGTAGTCCGTCCGCCCGTCGCGCGTGGTGACGGTGGAGGGGGACGAGCAGGCGGCCAGGATGCTGCCGCTGGCGAGAATGGCGAGGAATGCGAGTAGGGTCTTGGACATGAGCGCCTCCTGTGAGAATGGACTCATGGGTACCTTATCAAGGCATTCCGGGGCCCGATGTAAGCGGGTTCGACAGCGAAATCCCGGACGTCGCGGGTGCGCCCGGCCCCGCGCGGCCGGCCTGCGCCCCCGGTATGCTTCCGATATGCCTGCGCTGTACACGCCGGCCGCCGGCCCGGCGGACGCGGCGCGGCGGTAGGTTCTGCTGACAAAATCGCACAGAAGCGCCCGCGCCTGTTTCCTGATGTCTCGCGGGGAGACTGGCCGTGCGCGCCGTTCGTGCGTACACTTCCGCCATGCTTCGCATCGACAATCTCGGCAAGCGCTACGGCGACCATCCCGTCTTCCAGGGCCTGACCCGGACCTTCCAGCCCGGCTGCGTGGCGCTCTGCGAGGAAGACAGCACCGGCAAGTCCAGCCTGCTGGGCATCATCGCGGGCGCGATCGCGCCGGACGCGGGGGATGTCTGGATCGACGGGCATTCGGTGACCCACGCGCCGCAGCGGGCCCTGGCCCGGCTGGCCTATGTGCCCGACGATTGCCTGGCGTTTCCCGCACAGACCGGGCGTGGGCTGCTCGAACAGGTCGCCGCGGAAAAGCACGCGGCCCTGGACGACGCCGTGCTCGACCTGGCGTGCCGCCTGGGGCTGGAGCCGCATCTGGACAAGCGCTTCGAGCAGATGTCCACGGGAACGCGCCGCAAGGTCTTCCTGACGGCCGCCGCCTTGGGCGATCCGGCCGTCGTCGTCGCCGACGGCCCCAGCAACGGGCTGGACGCGCAGGCGCGCGCCGTGCTGGCCGGGCAGTTCAAGGCCTGGTCACGGGACCGCGTCGTGCTGTTCGCCAGCCACGACGCCGAACTGATCCGGGCCTGCGGGGCCTGCCGGGTCGAGGTGGCCGCCCTGCGCTGAGGGGCGCCCCGCACCCGGCCTTGCGTCAGGCCGCGCCCCGCATCCACTGCAGGTAGGCCGAGCGGGTCGCGTCGGACGCCGCATCCAGCGCCTGCCGATGCGTGACCTGATGCCGCAGCGTCAGCCGCGCATCGGCCACGGCGCGCGACTTGCAATACCAGTGGCAGCTGTGCTGCAGCAGATACAGCTCCGCCGAGAGATGGTAGGCGCGGTCCTTCGGGCTCCAGCGGCCCCCGTTGTCCACCACGTGGCGCAGGCCGGCCGCATGGATGCGCAGCAGCGCGCGGAAGTCCCGCGTCGGCAGCGGCAGGATCCGTTCGGCATAGGGCAGGCAGACCGGCAGCATGCTCATGCAGGTGGCCTGCGCGCCTTCCTGCTGCATGGCCTCGGCCAGCGTCCGTACCTGTGCCGCCACGCTGCGCTCGGCCGCGGCGAAGGTTTCCAGCACCTGGATCTGGCGCGCCTCGGAGGCCTCGTGGATGGCGCGGGTGTAGCCCTGGGTCAGGGTTTCCATGTGGCGTTCGAGCTGCAGGCCGGCCAGGTGGCGCCCCAGCAGCGCGATGCGCGTGCGCTGGTAGTGCGCACGCAGTCCCAGCCATGCCACGGCGGCGATCAGCAGGGTCGATGCAAAGTCCATGGCCCGCGGTTCCTTCTCGTCCAGTCGAAATATCGGCATTATCATCCAGGGCGGGCCGGCCGGTTTGCCGGCCGCGGCGGATTCGGGACGAAAGGAGAAGCGCCATGAGAATTCTGATTGTGGGCGCGGGCGCGGTCGGCGGCTATTTCGGCGCCCGCCTGGCCGCGGCCGGCCGCGAAGTGACCTTCCTGCTGCGCGCGCGCCGGGCCGGGCAGCTGCAGCGCGACGGCTTGCGGCTCGTCAGCCCTCACGGGGACCTGACCGTCCGGCCGCGGTGGATCGAGGCGTCCCGGATCGCGCAACCCTACGACCTGATCCTGCTGGGCGTCAAGGCCTATGCGCTGGACGGCGCCATGGAGGACTTCGCCGCCGCGGTGGGGCCCGATACGATGATCCTGCCGCTGCTCAACGGCATGCGCCACATCGAGCGCCTGGTGGCGCGCTTCGGCGAAAAACCGGTGCTGGGCGGCGTCTGCCGCGTGGTGGCCGAACTGCGCGACGATGGCCGGATCGTGCAGATGGCCCCGATGCAGAGCCTCGCCTACGGCGAGCGCGGCGGCGGGATCAGCGATCGCATCCGGGCGGTGGACGCCGCCTTGCGGGGGGCGGGCTTTGCCACGGTGCTCTCGGACAACATCGAGCAGGCCATGTGGGACAAATGGGCTTTCCTGGCGTCGCTGGCCGGGATCTGCTGCCTGTTCGGCGGCTCGGTCGGCCAGGTCGTGTCGGTGCCCGACGGCGCGCGCGCCGCCCGGGCGCTGTGCGACGAGGCCCTGTCCGTCGCGGCGGCCCATGGCTTCCCCCTGGCGCCGGCCGTGGCCGAGCAGGCGATCGCCGGGCTGACGGACGCCGGCTCGACGATCACCGCCTCCATGTACCGGGACAGGCAGGCCGGCGGTCCGGTCGAGGTCGAGCAGATCCTGGGCGATCTGGTCGAGCGGGCGGACGCGCAACGGATCGACGTGCCCCTGCTGCGGGCCGCGGCGGTGTCGCTGCGCGTCTACGAGGTGCAGCGCATCCGCCAGGAAGGGCGGTAGGGGGGGGCGTGGAGCGGTGGCGCGGCAGCCGCCCGTCCCAGCGGGCGTCCGCTCTGCCTAATAGGACTTGGAGTTCAGCCGCCTCTCCGCATCGCGCAGTTCCTGGCGCGCCTGGTACAGGCGGCGGTCCAGGCTCCTGAGTTCCTCGCGCAGTTCCCGGCGCTTGTCTTCCTTCTTTTCCTGGTCCAGGTTCCGCTGCGTCTGTTCCATCTGGCGATTCAGGGAATCGAGGCGCTGCTGGGCCTGGTAGGCCTGGTAGCCCAGCCGGTGATACGTGAGGAAGGTGCCTTCGAGCCGCGCCGGACACGCATTGCGGTAGCTCCTGCCCGCGCGCCCCTCGCGCGCCGCGTTCTCGGGGGTGCAATATTCCAGCACCCCTTGGTCGCGGCCCTTCCGATACTGTTCGGTATCGGGCACCACCCCGACGCCGGCACAGGCTTCGCGATGATCCTCCACCCGGGACGCCGGATGGCCGTTGCGGCCGTCGCGGTAGCCTTGTTCCTGCCAGTTCGCGCTCAGGCATTCCTTCTCGGACATGCTGGCGCAGCCGCCCATCGTCAGCGCGACGGCGCCCATGCACAAGAGCCGGGCCCAGGCCGCGCCGGGGCTTCTCGCGGCGGGACTCGCGGCGGGACTCATGGAGGGGTTTGTGAAGGGACTCGTGAAGGAACGTGTGGCGGGGCTTATGGCGGGCCCGCCCGTGGCGCCGGGATGCGGCAGGGAAATGTGCCTCGCGGCGCAGCGGCGTGCTTGAAGATTTCGTGCCATTTTTTCTCGGTCTTTTCGGGAAAAACGTTCTGGTTGTCCGATGGGAAATCTGCAAGGCGTCCCGTCCTGGCGGCATTGTAAGAGAAAAAGACAGAAAAGCCGGGTCCGCAATCCGGTTTTTCGGGTGCGGCTCGAAGCGGAGCCTGGTCGTGGCTGCCGCATTGCTGCGGCTGCCGGAAGCTCCTGCTGCGCTTGCGGACGACGAACATGCCCATCGGCAGGATGCGGGCGTTCGCAAAACGGCGTGGCGCTGGGGACACGACAGTGCCGGAGCATCGCCGGATGCCGGAAGAGCATTTGACGGAGTTTCTTTCGGAGATCGGGGCGATGCGCCGGTCCGTGAATGCGTTGCAGGCAAAGATCGAGTACTTGACCATGTTCACGATCACCCGGACATGATAATATCAATAATAATTCTCATTATCATTTGAAGGATGAGCCATCATGTGCTGGATGAAGAAAGAGCGGCGCAGCCCGGTCGTATCGGGATCGATGATGGGCCGCCTGCCGGTCGGGCGGCCCATCATCGCTCTGGCGGCAGCGGCGTGCGCGATCCTGGCCGTCCCGGCGGCTGCGCAGGAACTCGTCCTGTATGGACCGCAAGAAGTGGCCGGGTTTGCATCGGCGCCCAGCGACACGGGTACGCGTGGCCTGACCTTGCTCTCCCATGACCAGGGGCCGGTGCGCGTGATGCGGGCCTGGTTCCCGCCGGATGCGAAGCTGGAGCCGCACGGCAAGATGGATGCGGGCATGGCTGCCATCGTGACGGTGCTGGCGGGCGACATGAAGCTGGCCATGGGCGACAAGTACGACGAGAGCAAGCTCAGGGACCTGTCCGTGGGCAGCGTCTTCGTGCTGACGCATGGCAATGCGGTGCATTTCGCCAGGATGGGGCCGGCCGGAGCGCAGTTGCTGCTGGTGGTCGGTCCGGAAAAGGATCTGAATGCGGATCTGATGACCCGGAAGTAACGGTCCGGATCACACTGTCTGGATCACATCGGCCGGATGCGGGCATCCATCCGGGTCGAAGGCCAGGGCGGGAGACACATCATGCAACTCATCGGTCAGGGCGATATCGTGGTCAGGATGCTGTTCGTCTTCCTGGTGATGATGCTGTTCGCGGCGTCATATCTGTTTCTGGTCAAGGCCGCCGGCCTGACGTGCCGGATTCTCGACGCCAGGAAGTTCCTCTCCGGCCTTGCCCTGGCCGGCTCGTTGCGGCAGATGCGGGAACTCGTCGATCGGCAGACGACGATCCGGTCGTTCTCGCGGCTGGCCCATCGGATCATGGCAGAGAAAAGGATGCTCGATGCGCAGGCCGCGGAATGCGGTGAAGCAGGCGGCACGCATGGTGCAATGGTGCAAGGCCTGATCGCGCAGGAAGCCGCCGAGCAGGCGGCGGATCTGCGCCGGGGGTTGAATGTATTGGCCGCCATGGTGTGGGTGGCGCCCCTCATGGGGCTGGCGGCGGCCGTCTGGCGCGCGGGCGGGATATGGCTTGAATCGTCCCGCGTGAGCTGGACGTCCGCCGGCCTGTGGGCGGACGGGCTCGCCATGATGCAACTGGGGCTGGCCGTCGCGGTCGTCTGCCTGATGGCCTACCTGTGCCTGCTCGTGGCAAATCGCATGTACCTGTCGCAATTCGCTCTGTTCAGGGAGATGGTGGTGCGGATTCTGGCACAGGAGGGCGATGGACGCGCGCAGAAGGTGGGGTTTCGGTCGGGCGGTTCGAGGAGGCCGCACCGCGCCCGATCGGCCGTGTTCTGGCCTGCCAGACGGCGCATCCCATAATATACTCTGACGCATGTTCGCCCTTCGACGAGATCTCCGGCGTGAAAGCACTGGGGTCTGGCAAATCCTGTTTTGCCTGACCGTCTTGTCGTTTCTGTGCCGGGCGATGATCCCAACGGGCTACATGCCGGATGTTTCCGGCGCGCGCGACGGCAAATTTTTCCTCACCCTGTGCACCGTCGGCGGCGGCACCAGCACGGTGTCGGTGGATTGGGATGGCCAGTCCGACCACCCGTCTCCCGATGATCATTTCGATCAGCAGAGCTGCCCGTTCGGCATCGTCGCGTCGCAGGCCGTGCTGCCCGGGCAAGCGTCGCCCTCGCTGGTGGGCCCTGCGGCTTTCCATCCCGTCGTCTTGCCGCATCGCGGCCCCGCGCAGCCTCCGATGCCCGCCCAGGGACCGCCGCTGGGCTCGCGCGCTCCCCCCTCGAACCTCGGTTGACCTTTCGTTTGTGATCGTGCTCGCGCCGGTCATTTTTTAGCGATCCGCCTCCCGAGGTTTTTTCATGTCCGTCTTGCGCGCGTACTTCCGCGCCACGGCCGCGCTGGCCGCGCGTGTCGTCGCGCGTGTTGCCGCCGGATTGACGCCGATGACCGGGTGCGGCCGCATGCGCATTCTTCTCCCTCCCTCTCCCTGGCAGCGGCCGGCCATGCGGGCTTTCGTCCGGTGCGTGCGCGCCTCGGGGAGGATTCCAGATCAGCAATCAGTTGCAGAGAATCACATGGACAATCTTCTTCGTACGAGGGGCGGGACGGCATCGTCCATCCTCGGCACATTCGGCCCGGCCTTGCGTTTGACGGCCATCGCCGTGGCGGTGCAGATGCCGTTTTCCACCCTGACCCTGGCCCGGGATGCGGCCCAGGATGTGGCTCAGGATACAGCCCAGAATGCGGCCCAGCACGCCAAGGCCAACGAAGCCAAGGCCAACGAAGCCAAAGCCCACGACGCCAAGGCCCAGGCCGCCGCGAACGCCGCGGACGCCCCGGCGTCGGTCAACGAGCTGTCGGCGGTGACGATCACCGGCTATCGGTTCTACGCGCCCGATACGAGCGGCATCACCCGGCTTCCCCTGCCGGTCGAGAAAGTGCCGCAGTCGGCCAGCCTGGTGACCGGCGATTTCGCCAAGGCGGCCGGCCTCGAAACCATGGGCGAGATCGCGCAATACACCACGGGCGCGTATTACTCCGGCTACATTCCCAGCTATGGCAGCCAGGTATTGCTTCGCGGCCTGAACGCCGGCTATGCCATCGACGGCCTGACGGTGGGCGACCAGATCGCCGAGCCCGATTCCGTGACGCTGGCGCGCTACGAGGTCATCAAAGGGCCGGCATCGGTCGCCTTTGGCGCGCAGAACCCTGGCGGGATCGTCAATCTGGTCCAGAAGAATGCCTTCGACGCCCCCGACTACCTGTCCGTGTCGGGCGGCTCGTGGGGGCGCTGGCGCGTCGAGGGCCAGGGCACCACCGCGCTCAACAGCGACGGCACGGTCCGCGCCATCGGCGTCTTTGCCCAGGAGCAGGGCGACAGCCAGGTCGATTTCGTGCACAGCAAAAAGAGCGTGCTCTATGGCGGGGTGGATTTCGACCTGGGCGATGACCTGACCGGCTATGTCCGCCTGAATCACCAGCGCTTCAAGACCACCGGATACAACGGCATTCCGGTCCATGCGGACGGAAGCCTGCCCGACCTGCCTCGCTCGTTCTTCGTCGGCGGAAGCGACTACGCCACGGACGCACGGGCCACGAGCCTGAGCGCCGGCCTGACCTGGATGCCCAGCGCGCTCTGGGCCTTCGACCTGAAGACCCTCTTCCAGAAGACGGATCACCGGGGTGTCAACGCGTATGCCGCGGGCTACCTGCAGGACGATGGCGACTTTGCCGTGTCGGGCGCGAAGTACGATCCCTGGAACGTGTACGACTTCACCACCGACCTGTCGGTCACGCGCAGACTCGACGACCTGGGGCTGGAGGGCAGTTCGGTCTCGGCCGACGTCCGCTATCAGCGCTACCGATATTCCATTGCGCAGGACTATCTCGCCGGGACGGCGAACATCCATGACGGCGACGAGGCCGTCAGCCGCACCATCAACGGATTCGAGCCCGGCGGCGCGGGCAGCTACGAGCAGGACCAGGTCATGAGCTACCTGACCGCTTCGACGCAAGCGGTGATCAAGGTCGCCCAGCCCGTTTCCCTCGTGGGCGGCGTGGCGTATTCACGTCCCCGGATCCGCAACCAGGTCAATGACGGCCCCCGAACCAACCTCGATCCGGGCGGCCAGTTCAGCTACCGCGCGGCCCTCGTCTACGAACCGATCGAGGGACTGAACGTCTACGGTTCCTACAGCGAGTCCTTCATGCCGAACTTGCGGGTCGATGAGAACTACCAGGTCCTGCCTCCCATGAAGGGCCGCCAGTACGAAATCGGCGTGAAGCGTTCGCTGGCGGACGGCAAGCTGCTGCTGTCGGCCGCGGTGTTCGATCTGCGGCAATCGAATGTCGCCGTCTACGACAAGGTGGTCGACAACGAGACCTTGTACAAGACGGCATCGGTGCGGCATCGGGGACTGGAACTGGAAGCGACGGGCAAAATCACATCCGCATGGCAGATCCGCGCCGGCCTGGCGCTGCTCGATCCCGAGGTCAGCGACGATCCGTCCAATCCCGCCAGCAACGGCCAGAAGCGCACCTGGATTCCCAGGCAGACGGCCAGCCTGTACACGACCCATGACATCGGGCACGGCCTGTCGCTGGGCGGCGGTGTGCGCTACGTGGGGCGGATCAAGACCTCTTACGACGGCTCGACGCCCGACCTGAGTTCGTATGTGCTGGTGGATGGCGGGATTGGCTATTCGATCGACCGCTGGCACTTCCAGTTGAACGTGAAGAATATTTTCGACAGGAAATATCATCTGGGCACCTGGAGCACGCTGGCCTATGGCGTCTACCCCGGGATGGGGCGCAGCGCGATGCTCACGGCGCGCGTCGAACTCTGATGGCCGCGCTCTCGCCGGCGGGCCGCAGGCGGTGGCGCAAGCGCTGGCTCGACATCCACCTGTGGGCCGGGCTGGCGTTCGGGCTCTGGCTCTCCCTGGTGGGCCTGAGCGGCGCCGTCCTCACCTTTCACCCGGAACTGGAGCGCGCGTTTCATGCGCCATGGTTCCAGACCCGGGATCAGGGTGGCGCGCCGGCATTCAGGCCTCTGAATGAAATCGTCGCGGCCGCGGCCGCCGCCATGCCGGCCGGAGCGCGGTTCACCTTCGCTTTTTATCCGCGCACGGACGACGGCACCTACTGGCTGTACTTCGATGTGCCGGCGACACGGGCCTCGGGCAAGCCTTCCGTCGCTCGATGGGACGTCTTCGTCGATCCGTACACGGCCCGGGTCATGGGCAAACGGCTCAAGCAGGTGGATGGCGAATGGGCTCCGCGCGAATTCTTCGCCTTCATGTTCAGCCTGCACTACCAGCTGCTTGTTCCATGGGGAGTGGGGGAAAAGTTCGTCGGCGTCATGGCCCTGCTGGCAATGGCCTCGATCCTGGCCGGCCTGTACCTGTGGTGGCCCAGCCTGGGCAGGTGGAAAGCCGCGCTGAGCATCAAGCGCCACGCCTCGACGGTCCGGTTCGTCTATGACCTGCACAACGTCAGCGGGGTCTACCTGGCGCCCGTCCTGCTGGCCGTGCTGTTCTCCGGCGTGTACCTGAATCTGCGTCCCGAATTCGTGTGGGTGGTGCAGCAGGTCTCGCCCGCGACCCGTGACCGCTACACCATCCGGTCGCACGCGCCCGCGCCCGGCGCCAGGCCCATCGGTCTGCACCGGGCCTTGCAGATCGCCCGCGAGACCTATCCGCAAGAACGGGCCGACATGCTGTATGAAGCATTCGATGCGGACGCGTCCTACATGGTCTGCACGCGTGGCGCGCGCAGCGCCAGCCGCTTCGCCGATCAGCGCTGTCTCGTCATCGATCAGTACCGCGGCGCGATCCTGCACCAGACGGTGGCCGGCACGGAAACCGCGGGCACGACGCTGATCGCCTGGCAGCGGCTGCTGCATTCGGGCGAGGCGTTCGGCCTGCCGGGCCGGATGCTCGTATTGCTGTCCGGGCTGGCCTTGCCCGTCCTGTTCGTTTCCGGGCTCGTGCGCTGGCTGCAAAAGCGCCGGGCGAGGCGGCGGGCGTCCCGCGCCGGAGGGAGGGCGTGAAGGCCGGGATCATTGGCTTTCGCCGTCGTAAGCCGCCACGGCAGCGGGGACGGCGCCAATGACGACCGCACCCGCGGCGGGCAGGCCAAGAAGAACCGCGCTCAGCACTTCTTGCCTCGATGCGCCGTTCGACTTGGCGGAAAGCACGTGAAATGGAATGCCGGAGGTATTTCCGGTGGCGGCGAGAACGGCGATGTAGGCCAGCTCTTCGGTCTTCTTGTCCAGCGCGCTTGCCGCATCGAGCGATTTTGCGGCCTGCATCCAGGCCTCCGCATGAGCGGGGGCCTCCTGCATGAATGAAGCGAATGCTTTTGATACGCTCATGGATGCTCCTTGGGTGGCTGATGTTTTTTCGGTTGAACCGCGGTCCTTGCACGGTCCATTGCCTTGTCCGGCAGTCTCGTTGATCATTCTGTGGACGATCGGGGCCGTGTGGATCGAGACGATGCCCATCCGGCAGTGTGCGCCAATTCGGTTCGGCTGGCAGCAAGGTCACGGATCAAGGTCACGGATCTGCATGGGTGGCAGGCCGGCCCGGCCATTTCAGGAACTGATGAAGGAGTCCGGCATGATGAAACCCCTCGCCACCGCAAAAATCTTCACGCTGCTCGAACCTGGTCCGGTCGTGCTGGTCACGACACGCCACGCAGGGCAGAACAACATCATGACCATTTCGTGGACGATGGTGATGGACTTCACGCCGCGCTTTGCGATCTGCACCGGTGCGTGGAACCATTCATTCACCGCGCTGGAAAAGACGCGCGAATGCGTGATCGCCATCCCGTCCGCCGATATGCTCGACACCGTTGTCGGCATCGGCACCTGCTCGGGCGCGGACACCGACAAGTTCGCGCGCTTCGGCCTCACCCCCGCCAAGGCCCGCCACGTGCAGGCTCCGCTGATCGCGCAGTGCCTGGCGAACATCGAGTGCAGGGTCACCGAAATCATCGCCCCGCACGGCATCGTCGTGCTCGATGGCCTGGCCGCGTATGTCGATCGCAGCAAACCCGACCCGCGCATGCTGCACGCCATCGGTGACGGCACTTTTGTCGCCGATGGCGAGCGCTTCGACCGCAGGAAGGCGATGCGGTCGAAGCTGCCCGAGGGGGTCTAGGAATCCGGGTGACGCTGCAATCGCCATGCGCCGCGGCAGCTCGATGGGCAGCTGGCTCGTCCGCATTCCAGTGCCTCAATGGGCGCCTCGAAACGATCGGCACGGCGCCGGTGGCCGGGCCGCCCTGGCGGATGGGCAAGCCGGAGGGCCGCTTCGCCCGCGACACGCCCGGCGGAATGCGCCGCCGAAGCAGGCGGTCATGCCGCGTTGATCTGCTGCCTTGACCTTGATCTTGACCGCATTTATGTAGCCTGCTACATTTATCGGAAAGAGGACTTCATCACCATGTTTGAACTCAAAGACCTGCCCAGCTACGACACCCTGGAAGCCTTCGCAGCGCGCTACGGCAATCCGGACGTGCAGGGCCTTCAGACGTGGCTGATCTGGGCCTCCGCGACGCAGGAAATGCTGTCGGCGTTCGAGGCCAATCTGGCGCGCGCCTGCGGCCTGTCGCAGAGCCAGTTCTTCGTGCTGCTGCTGCTCAAGCGCAACCCGGACGGTTTGAGCGTGGGCGCATTGGCCGATGGGGTGTCGGTGACGTCGCAGACCATGACGCGGATGATCGACCGCATGGTGGGCGCGGGCCTGTGCAGCCGCGACGTCGATCCGGCCGACGCCCGCGCCCGGCTGGTGAAGATCACGTCCGCCGGCGACGACATGCTCGGCAAGGCATTGCCCAGCCACTACGCCTGGGTGGCCCAACTGATGAGCCACTTCAACGAAGACGAACGCCGGATGCTCAACCAGCTCATGCTCAAGCTCCACAGGGCCGGCGTGCTGCCTGGTATTGCGGACGGAACGGACTGACCTTTTTTTAAACATTTATGTAGCTTGCTGTTTATTTGGAGCGCACATGCAACCTCAGCACCTGCCGTCCTTTTCCCTGCGCACCTTGTTGGTGGCGTGTGCGCTGGCCGTGGTGTCCCTGCTTTACCTGCCGCTGCCGATCCTGCCGCAACTGGCGCAGACCCACGGACTCGGCTCGGCGGCGGCCGGCGTCATCAGCGCCTTCGGCCTGGCGTATGCCTCGGGTTTCCTGATCTTCGGCCCGCTGTCGGATCGGCTGGGCCGCCGCCGTGTCATGGTGTGCGGATTGATGGCGCTGGCGCTCGTCACCGCGCTGCTGGCCGCCGCCAAGTCGGCACCGCTGCTGCTGGCCGGCCGCGCCGTGCAGGGGCTGGCCGCCGCCGCTTTCCCGCCGGTGGCCATCGCCTACCTGGCCGAACGCGGCACGCCGCGTCAACGGGTGTGGAGCGTCGCGTGGTTGAGCACCGCCTTCCTGTCCGCCGGACTGCTCGGACAGGTCTATGGCGCGTCGGTCGCGGGACGCTGGGGACTGGGTGTGGCGCTGCTGCCGCTGGCCGCCCTCTTCGCCTTGACCGCCTGCTGGTTGTGGCGCACGCCGGCCGATCCGGCCCGCGCTTCCAATGCCCCGCTGCCGGGCGGATACCGCCAGTTCGGCCGGCTGCTGGCCGATCCGCAACTGCGCCGCGTCTATGCTCCGGCGCTGTTGCTTCTGATGTGCTTCGTCGCGTTCTACCTCGTGCTGGATGCGCGGCTCGGGCCGGCGCTGCAGACGCGGGGCATCTCTGCCCTGGCCGCACGCGAGCTGGCCTTGCCGGGCTTTCTCGCACCGCTGGCCGTGGCAGTCGTCATGCCGCGCTGGGGCGCCAGGCGCGTCGTGGCGATCGGGCTGCTCGTTGCTACCGCCGGCCTCGGCTTGTGTGCCTGGGCCGGCCGTGCGCACCTGTACGGGTTGCTGGCCGCCAGCGTGGTGTTCATCGCCGGCATCGGCATCAGCGTGCCGGGCTTGATCGCGCGGGTGGCCGGCGCTGCCGAAGCGCCGCTCCGCGGCCTCGCCGTGGCGTTCTACACCTTCGTGCTGTTCGTCGGGGCCAGCCTGGGGCCGTGGCTGGCGCGGCAGACCGCTGCCTGGCCGGTTGAAAACGCCTTCCTGCTGCTGGCCGCGCTGCTGGGCGCCGCGGCGCTGTACGCGATTTCGGTGCGCCGCACGCCTTCTCCGTGCGCGTCCAGCGCGACGGCCGCGCCGAAACGGTGACGCTGACCGGCATGAAGGTCAAGGCGCGCAACCTGGCCGATGGGCGCTGGTTCTGGGTCATCGTCGGCGCCGACGAAAAGCCGATGGTGTTCGAGCGCGACATCGTGTGGATCACCTTCCCCGGCCGCCGCAAGACGGAAAAGTGGCTGCATGACGCCTGGCTCAAGGAGCAGGGGCAGACCGTCGGCAAAAGCGTGTGAGCGTGAAGCAACGAGGACTTGCAACAGGGAGCGTCACTCTGGTGTCGATATTTTCGGGGAAACGTTCGATGGCCTCGTTCGTCTGGCCTCGTTCGCCTGGCCCGGCAGCGGCAGGCGGCTGGTCAGTGACTCATCGACCTTTCACCAAACGCTGGCGGCTTCTTTCGAGTGCACGGCTCATCATCTGCCGCGTGGCGCGTCGAATCGGGAATTTTTCAGCACGCTGAATGAATGTCGAGGCGTGCTCCAGCATCCCATCGATCACCGTCCCGGCGATTTTTTCCGGCACGCCACTTTCCGATGCCAAACGTGCGAGGTGACTTCTTTCGATTGCATCGCCTTCGCCACAGACGTCCATATGATGCTGGCCACGGGGGCCGTCGCTGAAGGTCAGCCTGTATTGGCCAGTACTAGTTTGACCGTACCAGCTCAGCTGGGTCACACCGAAGGATTTCACACGAAAATGGAGATGCTCTCGCGCAGAGCGTAGGGCTTCAGGAATTTTGAGAATTACCGCATGCGGGTCTTGGCCCGGTGCGGTTGGAACGGTGTGATCAACCGTGTCTAGTGAATGCTCATCCCCCGTTTATGGGGTAGAGCCGTAGAGCCGGGCCTTGTCCCGTTCGGCGCGGGCCTCGCTCAACCCCAGCAACTATCCGGTAGCCGACCCACCCGCATTCTTGTGCCCCAATTGGCGCCTCAAAAACGCTGGCTGTGGGTGGATTTCCGTGGCGCTCGCTGGAATGAAAAAAGGAGCCGAAGCTCCTTTTTTCAAAGACTTGTAGACACTAGTAGAAGTCTGCAGGTCAAAATCTGGAGCGGGAAACGAGTCTCGAACTCGCGACCTCAACCTTGGCAAGGTTGCGCTCTACCAACTGAGCTATTCCCGCGTTTCTTAGCTATCCAGCTAAGCCATGCATTGTATTGTGTATTTTTCAGTCTGTCAAATCGCACGATCTTTCAGACTGGGCTTCAGTCCCCTTGGGGGCGCTGTTGCCGATACGCAATCAAGCAAGAGGCAGAACTATAAAGCACGAAATCAGGGGCTGTCAAATTCGGGTGTGGAGTTGTGTTCGGGTGTGGAGTTGTGTTCGGGTGTGGAGTTGTGTTCGGGTGTGGATCTGTTCGGGCGTGGCTCGGTTGGCGGCCATTCCGTTGTGGATCCGGTGTGGGTGCCGGTTTCCCAATCCGGTTCCCTCGATTCCCCCGCCATCCGGCGCATCCCCGCGCGGTATGCTTACGCCTTCCGCTCGATCCCCTCCAATCCGACCGCCATCATCCTCATGTCCGCCCAGCCGCCCGTCTTCTCCGAACAGGATCTGCAGGCCTGCAACACCCTGGGCCTGCCGGCGCGCGCGCCGGTGGCGGTACTGGAGGACGAGTCGGCCATTCCCGCGCTGTGCGAAGCCCTGGCGGCCGGCGGGCAGACGGATGCGCCGCTGTTCGTGCTGGGCGGCGGCAGCAATCTGGTGATCGAGGCGCGGCCGCGCCATCGTGTCCTGCGGGTGGCGCTGCGCGGCATCCGCCTGTGGGACGATGCCGCCGGCCACTGGATCGTCGAGGCCGCGGCGGGCGAGTCCTGGCATGGCTTCGTGGCGCACTGCCTGGCGCGGGGCTGGCCGGGGCTGGAGAACCTGGCCCTGATCCCGGGAACGGTGGGCGCGGCGCCGGTGCAGAACATCGGCGCCTACGGGCTGGAGCTGGACCAGCGCCTGCATTCGGTGGTGGCCTGGGACCTGCGGGCGGGCGGGGAACGCACGCTGCGCCCGGACGAGTGCGGCTTCGCGTACCGCGACAGCCTGTTCAGGCGCGACGGGGCGGGGCGCTGGCTGATCGTGCGGGTGCGTTTCGCGCTGCCCAAGGCCTGGACGCCGCGCCTGGACTATCCGGACCTGCGCGACCATCCCGGGCTGCGGGGGGCGGGCGGGGCATCGGGCGCCGGCGGCCCGGCGCATGCAGCGGCGGCAACGATGCCGACGCCGCGCCAGGTCTTCGACGCGGTGTGCGACATCCGCCGCCGCAAGCTGCCGGATCCGGCGGTGCTCGCCAATGCGGGCAGCTTCTTCAAGAATCCGGTGGTCGATGCGGACCAGGCGGATCGCCTCCGGCGGCAGTTTCCGGCGCTGCGGACCTATCCCCAGGCGGACGGCCGGGTCAAGCTGGCGGCGGGCTGGCTGATCGAACAGGCGGGCTGGAAGGGGCGGCGCCTGGGGCCGGTGGGCATGCACGAGCGCCAGGCGCTGGTGCTGGTGAACCATGGCGGCGCGCGGGCGGCGGACGTGCAGGCCCTGGCGCGGGCCGTGCGCGCCGACGTGCGAAAAAGATTCGGCGTGGGCCTGGAGCAGGAGCCCGTGGTCCTGGACTGAGTCCGGCCGGGCCGCCCGATCCGGCGCGGCATGAAAGACGAAGGGCCTGCGGATCGAACGCAGGCCCTTTGCCGTCCGGACGGCCCTGCGTTCAGGTCGCCAGCACGTCCTGCATGTCGAACAGGCCGAATTCGCGCCGGGCCAGGTAGCGGGCGGCGCGCAGGCTGCCCTGGGCGTAGGTGGCGCGGCTGCTGGAGCGGTGGCTGATCTCGATGCGTTCGCCGGTGCCGCAGAAATACACGGTGTGGTCGCCGACGATGTCGCCGCCACGCAGCACGGAAAAGCCGATGCGGCCGGTTTCGCGCGGGCCGGTGTCGCCGTGGCGCGCCCAGTCGGCGATCTCGTCCAGCGGCTTGCCCCAGGCGCGCGCCACGGCCTCGCCCATGGCCAGGGCGGTGCCGGAGGGCGCGTCGACCTTGTTGCGGTGGTGGGCCTCGAAGACTTCGACGTCGTAGCCGCTGTTCAGCAGCCGGGCGGCCATGTCCAGCAGCTTGAGGGTGGCGTTGACGCCCACGCTCATGTTGGGGGAGAAGACGATGGCGGTCTTCTGGGCGGCGGCGCGGATGGCCTGCTTGCCTTCGGCGTCGAAGCCGGTGGTGCCGATGACGCACTTGACGCCGTGCGCGACGCAGGCGTCCAGGTGGGCCAGGGTGCCTTCGGGCCGGGTGAAGTCGATCAGGCAGTCGGCGCCGGCCAGGGCGTCCAGGCTGCCGGTGATGCGCACGCCCGTATCGACGCCCAGGAAGGCGCCGGCGTCCTGGCCGATGGCATCGCTGCCGGAGCGGTCCAGCGCGACGGCCAGGGTGAGGTCCGGGGAATCCAGGACGGCCTGGATCAGCATGCGCCCCATGCGGCCCGAGGCGCCCGCGATGGCGATGCGCATTATTGCTGGCCCTCCTGGCGGTTCTTGCCGCCGGCGCCGGTTTCGATGGTGGCCTGCGGCGTGACGCCGGCCCCCTGGCCGCTGGGGGAGGCGGCGGGATCCACGCCCGGAGACGCGGCCTGCCGGGCGGCGCGTTCGGACTCGGCGGACTGGACGGCTTCCTTGCCGCTGTCGGCCCGCTGGAAGGGCTGGCGGTCGGGCTGCTCGTCGCCCGTCCAGCGCACCAGCTGGTCGTTCTCGAACCAGACGGTGAACTTGCGCAGTTCGTCCTTGCCGTAGCCGGGCTGGTTGTAATAGGGGTAGTCCCAGCGCTCGGCGTGGAAGATGTCCTGCAGCGTGGGGGTGCCCAGGATGAAGCGCACCTGGTCGCGGGTCATGCCGGTTTCGAGCTTGGCGACCTGCTCGGTGGTGATCCAGTTGCCCTGCTGGATGGTGGCCCGATAGGGAAAGCCCCAGTTGGTCGAGCCGCAGCCCGCAAGGCCCAGCGCCATGACGCTGGCGGCCAGGCATAAGGTCAGCCTGTGGGATTGAGCGCTGGATCGGATGTGCACGAAAGCCCCCGTGGTGGATGCGATGGCCGCGCATCCGCGGCCGCTAAAACCGCTATCATAAAGGGAATTCGGATTTGCGCATGCGCGCGGCTGGATGCGGGGGGTTCCGGCCCGCTTGCCTTTTGCCGCATTCCCCGGGATACTTGAACCATGAACGACCAGATCGAACTCAAGACCATGGGTCTGAAGGCGACGTTTCCGCGCCTGAAGATCCTCGATATATTCCGCAAGGCGGAAACCCGCCACCACAGCGCCGAGGACGTCTATCGCGCATTGATCGCGGAAGACGTGGACATCGGCCTGGCCACCGTCTACCGCGTGCTGACCCAGTTCGAGCAGGCGGGCATTCTGCTGCGCAGCCAGTTCGATGGCGGCAAGGCGGTGTTCGAGCTCAACGACGGCGATCACCACGATCACCTGATCTGCACCAACTGCGGCCGGGTGGTGGAATTCTCCGACGCGGAAATCGAAAAGCGCCAGCATCGGGTGGCCAAGGAAAACGGCTTCACCCTCGAAAGCCACAACATGATGCTCTACGGCATCTGCCCGAAGTGCTCGGCCGCCAAGAAGGCCTGATCTTCCCGGTCTCCTAGCTTTTCCGGCCCTCTAGCGCGCCGCCTGCCCCGACGCCAGCATCTCGCGGGCGTGGGTGCGCGTGGCGTCCGTCATCTTCAGTCCGCCCAGCATGCGGGCGATTTCCTCCGTGCGGGATTCCGCGTCCAGCGGCCGGATGGCCGACAGCGTGCGGCCGGCGCGGGTGGCCTTGCTGACGCGGAAATGCCGCGCGGCGCAGGCCGCGACCTGGGGCAGGTGGGTGACGCACAGGACCTGATGGCGCGCGCCCAGTTCGCGCAGCAGGCGGCCGACGACCTCGGCCACCGCGCCGCCGATGCCGGCGTCCACTTCGTCGAAGATCAGGGTGGGGACCCGCGCCGCCTGGCTGGCGATCACCGACAGGGCCAGGGAAATGCGCGCCAGTTCGCCGCCGGAGGCCACGCGCGCCAGCGGCCGGGGCGGGACGCCGGCGTGGCCGGCGACGAGGAATTCGACGGTTTCCAGGCCGTGCGCGGAAGGCTTGCAGTCCGCCAGGGCGACGTCGAAGGCGCCGCCGTCCATGGACAGGGTCTGCATGGCGGCCGTGACCTGCGCGGCGAGCTGGACGGCCGTGGCGCGCCGCGCGGCGCCCAGCGCGCGGGCCAGTTCCATGTAGTGCGATTCGGCCTGGCGGCAGGCGCGTTCCAGCGCCTCCAGGTCCTGGCCGGCCTCGGCCTGGCGCAGCTGGGCGCGCAGCGTTTCATGGTGTTCGGCCAGGGCGTCGGGCTCGACGTGGAAGCGCCGGGCGGCCTCGAACATGCGGCCCATGCGGGCGTCGGCCTGCGCCAGGGCGTCGGGGTCTGGCTCCAGGCGGTCGGCGTAGGCGTTCAGGCCGGACACGGTTTCCGCGCACAGGATGCGCGCCGATTCCAGCGCCTGACAGTGTTCTTCCAGAGAGGGATCGTGGCGCACCAGGGACTGCAGCGAATGGATCGCGGCGTGCAGGGCCTGGGCCGCCGAGCCCGATTCGCCGTCCAGCGCCTCGACGGCCTGGCCGGCGCCGGCCAGCAGGGCCTGGGCGTGCGCGAGGCGGGATTGGCGGGCGCAGAGTTCCGGCCATTCGCCCGGCTCAGGCGCCAGTTCGTCCAGCCAGGCCACGTCCGCGGCCAGCCGCTCCAGCAAGGCCGCCTGGCCGGCCGCGTCGCTGCGGGCGGCGTCCAGCGCCGCCTGCGCCTGGCGCCAGTCGGTCCAGGCCTGCTGCACGGCGCGCGCCTGCTCGGCGTGCCCGCCCTGGGTGTCCAGCAGCTCGCGCTGGCTGGCGGGCTGCAGCAGGCTCTGGTGGGCGTGCTGGCCGTGGATGTCCACCAGCAGGGCGCCCAGGTCGCGCAGCTGGCCCAGGGTGGCCGGCACGCCGTTGATCCAGGCCTTGCTGCGGCCCTGGGCGTCGATGACGCGGCGCAGGATGAGTTCCGGGCCTTCCAGAGCCTGCTCGGCCAGCCAGCCGGCGGCGGCCTCGGGCGCGTCGAAGACGGCGCTGATGTCGGCGCGCGGGGCGCCTTGGCGGATCAGCGCGGCGTCGCCCCGGCCGCCCAGGGCCAGCGCCAGGGCGTCGATCAGGATCGACTTGCCGGCCCCGGTCTCGCCGGAAAACACGGTGAAGCCGGCCTCGAAGGCGATGTCGGCCTGGTCGACGATGACGAAGTCGCGGATGTGCAGCGCGCGCAGCATGGCGAGGGGTGGCTGTGGCCGTCGGGTCTATTGGTCGGGTTCGTCCCAGGGATGCAGCATGCGGTTCCAGTTCAGCTTGCTGCGCAGGGTGGAGAAATAGCTGTAACCCTGGGGGTGCAGGAAACGGACGCGGTGGGGGCTGCGGCGCACGTCGATGCGGTCGCCTTCCTGGCAGTTGGACAGGGCCTGCATGTCGAAGTGCACGCTGGCGCCGGATTCCACCCGGCCCAGGGCGCTGATGGTGATGTTCAGCACGCTGTCGTCGGGCAGGGTGATGGGCCGGTTCGACAGGGTCTGCGGGGCGACGGGCACCAGCACCAGGGCGTTGACCTGGGGGTGCAGGATCGGCCCGCCGGCCGACAGGGCGTAGGCCGTCGAGCCCGTGGGCGTGGCGATGATCAGGCCGTCGGCGCGCTGGCTGTGCATGAAGGCGCCGTTGCATTCGACGCGCAGTTCGATCATGCCGCCGCGCCCGGCGCGGTTGATGATCACGTCGTTCAGCGCCAGGCCGGAGAAGATGGTCTCGCCGCCGCGCATCACGCGGCCTTCGAGGAGGATGCGCTCGTCCTGGACGAAGGCGCCGTTCAGGACGCGGGTGATGGCTTCGTCGGCGCTGCCCAGGGGGATGTCGGTGATGAAGCCCAGGCGGCCGTGGTTGATGCCGATCATGGCCACGCCCGAGGTGGCCAGCTGGCGCGCGGCCGCCAGCATGGTGCCGTCGCCGCCCATGATGATGGCCAGGTCGGCGCGCGCGCCGATGTCTTCGTAGGATGCCAGGGGGAAATCGGCCACGCCAGTGTTGCGGCCCGTGTCGGCCTCGATCAGGACGTCGCAGCCCGCCGAGGACAGGACCCGGCCCAGCCGGCGCAGGGGCGCGTCCATGCCGCTGTCCTGGTGGCGCCCGATCAGGGCGACGGTCTTGAAGTGCATGGGCGGGGGGCCTCCCGGAATTTAATGGAATAATAGGCGTATCCGATTATAGGGGAGGAGGGCGCGGCTGCCGATGCGGGCGGGCCGTTTCCATCCCGCATGCTGGATGAAATGGACATGGATGATCGAGCCAAGACGTTGCTGAAGGCGCTGGTCGAACGCTACATCGCGGACGGCCAGCCCGTGGGGTCGCGCACGCTGTCGAAGGTCTTTGATCTCTCTCCGGCCACGATCCGCAACGTCATGGCCGATCTGGAAGACCTGGGGCTGATCCACAGCCCGCACACCTCGGCGGGGCGCGTGCCCACGCCGCGCGGCTACCGCATGTTCGTCGACAGCCTGCTGACCGCCCGGCCCTACGAGCTCAGCCCCGACCTGCGGATCGAGGACTGCCTGCTGGCGGCCGAACCCGGCCGCGCCGTGACCGCCGCCGCCACGCTGCTGTCGAACCTGTCCCAGTTCGCCGGCGTGGTGCTCACGCCCAAGCGCACCCAGGTCTTCCGCCACATCGAATTCATCCGCCTGTCGGACCGCCGCGTGCTGCTCATCATCGTCACGCCCAACGGCGACGTGCAGAACCGCATCCTGTTCGTCTCGCGCGAATACTCCGAGGCCGAACTGCTGGAAGCCTCCAATTTCTTCAACCGGCAGTTCTCCGGCAAGTCCTTCCACGCGGTCCGCCAGGCCCTGGCCGACGAGCTCGCCTCGCTGCGCACCGACATCTCCCGCCTGATGCAGCAGGCCGTGGACGCCGGCCTGGATACGCCAGACACGGACGACGAGGCCGTGGTGATCTCCGGCGAGGGCAAGTTGCTGGGTGTGTCCGAAATGACCGCCAACATGGACCGCCTGCGCCGCCTGTTCCAGCTGTTCGAGCAGAAGACCGACCTGCTGCACCTGCTGGACGTCTCCAGCCGCGCGCAGGGCGTGCAGATCTACATCGGCGGCGATTCCCGCCTGGTGCCGCTCGAGGACGTGTCGGTCATCACCGCCCCCTACGGGGTCGACGGCCAGGTGATCGGCACGCTGGGCGTCATCGGCCCCAGCCGCATGGCCTACGACCGCGTCATCCCCATCGTCGACATCACCGCCCGCATGCTGTCCAACGCCCTCGGCCAGGCGGCCTCCTGATGCCGCCTCTTCCTGTTTTCCGACCATGAGCCGTTTCCTCCCCGAAGCGCCCGATCCCCGGGCGCTCGACCCGGACGCGCCCGGCCCCGGCCGCGGGCCGCTGGGCGTGCTGCTGATCAACCTGGGCACGCCCGACGCGCCGACCCCGGCGGCGGTGCGCCGCTACCTGGGCGAGTTCCTGTCCGACCCCCGGGTGGTGGAACTGCCCGCCGCGCTGTGGCAGATCATCCTGCGCCTGTTCGTGCTGACGCGCCGGCCGGCCGCCATCGCGCCGAAATACGCCCAGATCTGGCTCGAACGGGGCTCGCCCCTGCTGGTGCACAGCCGGGACCTGGCCGACGCGGTGGCGGCGGCCCTGCGCGGCCGCGGCCTGGACGTGCGGGTCGAACTGGGCATGCGCTACGGCCGGCCGGCCCTGGCCGGCGCCCTGGACGCCCTGCGCGCGGCCGGTTGCGGCCGCATCCTGGCGGTGCCGATGTATCCGCAGTACGCCGCCAGCACCACGGCCACGGCGGTGGACGCGGTGGCCGCGCACCTGGCGCGGCTGCGCCACCAGCCCACGCTGCGCTTCCTGGACCGTTTCCACACGTCCGACGCCTATGTGGACGCGCTGCACCGCTCGGTGCGCGCGCACTGGGACCGGGCCGGCAGGCCCGACCGGCTGCTGCTCAGCTTCCACGGCCTGCCCCAGCAGTCGGTGCGCCAGGGCGACCCCTATTTCCGCGACTGCCAGGCAACCGCGCGGGCCTTGCGCGAACGCCTGGGCGCCGACGGCGCGCGCCTGCACGTGACCTTCCAGAGCCGCTTCGGGGCGGCGCCCTGGCTGCAGCCCTACACCCAGCCCACGCTGGAGGCCTGGGGCAGGGAAGGCGTCGGCACGGTGGACCTGATGTGCCCGGGGTTCCTGGCCGACTGCCTGGAGACCCTGGAAGAAATCGACATGGGCTGCCGCGAGGCCTTCCTGGCGGCGGGCGGGCGGGCCTTCCGCTACATTCCCTGCCTGAACGCCGAGCCGGACTGGGCGCGCGATTTCGCCGGGCTGATCGCCGACAACCTGGCCGGCTGGACGTGAGGCCCGCTCGCGCGCTGCCGCCCGCGCCGCCCCGGACCGCCGCGTCCGGTGCGTCCGCCGCGTCCGGTGCGCGGCGCCGCGCCGGGGGCCGGCCCGCCCATCGCCATGCCGGGGCTTGAAGAACGCGCCCGCGCCCTCATCTATCCTTTTGTTACCCCTTTCAGCATTGGAGATTTCACCATGTCGGCTCCCCAGGAAGACTTGGACCCGCAAGCCGCGCCGAGCGCCGAACCCCAGTCCACCGGCCAGCATCCGGCCGATGCCGCCGAACCCGCCCCCGCGCAGCCGGGCGAGGACCTCGCCGCGCTGCTCGACGAGGCCCAGAAGCAGGTCGCCGATTACCACGACCAGCTGCTGCGCGCGCATGCGGAGGTCGAGAACGTCCGCCGCCGCGCCCAGGACGAGGTGTCCAAGGCCCGCAAGTTCGGCACGGAATCGTTCGCCGAGAGCCTGATCCCCGTGCGCGACAGCCTGGAGGCCGCGCTGGCCCAGGAAAACCAGACCGCCGAGGACTGGCGCCAGGGCGTCGAGGCCACCCTGCGGCAGCTGAACGCCGCCTTCGAGCGCAACCAGATGCGCGAGATCGCGCCGGCGCCGGGCGACACCTTCGATCCGCACCGCCACCAGGCGATCTCCAACGTGCCCTCCGAGCACCCCCAGGGCGCCGTCGCCCAGACGCTGCAGAAGGGCTACCTGATCGCCGACCGCGTGCTGCGCCCGGCGCTGGTCATGGTGTCGGCAGGCCCCGCCTGAGCCCCGCAGCCGGCCTTGAAACGGGGATTTACAACCCCATATTCGATTCATCGGCGGGCATGAAGCCCGCCCAGCCATTCAAACATCGACAGGATCCAACATGAGCAAGATCATCGGCATCGACCTGGGCACGACCAACAGCTGCGTCGCAGTGCTGGACGGCTCCAAGGTCAAGATCATCGAGAATTCCGAGGGCGCGCGCACCACGCCGTCCATCGTCGCCTACATGCAGGACGGCGAAATCCTGGTGGGCGCCCCCGCCAAGCGCCAGGCCGTCACCAACCCCAAGAACACCATCTTCGCGGTCAAGCGCCTGATCGGCCGCAAGTTCGACGAAAAGGCCGTGCAGAAGGACATCGACCTGATGCCCTACAGGATCCTCAAGGCCGACAACGGCGACGCCTGGGTCGAGGCGCAGGACAAGAAGCTCGCCCCCCCGCAGGTGTCGGCCGACATCCTGCGCAAGATGAAGAAGACCGCCGAGGACTACCTGGGCGAGGAAGTCACCGAGGCCGTGATCACGGTGCCGGCCTACTTCAACGACAGCCAGCGCCAGGCGACCAAGGACGCGGGGCGCATCGCCGGCCTGGAAGTCAAGCGCATCATCAACGAGCCGACCGCGGCGGCCCTGGCCTTCGGCCTGGACAAGTCCGAGCGCGGCGACCGCAAGATCGCCGTCTATGACCTGGGCGGCGGGACCTTCGACGTGTCCATCATCGAGATCGCGGACGTGGACGGCGAAAAGCAGTTCGAGGTGCTGTCGACCAACGGCGACACCTTCCTGGGCGGCGAGGACTTCGACCAGCGCATCATCGAGTACATCATCGCCGAATTCAAGAAGGAATCCGGCGTCGATCTGTCCAGGGACGTGCTCGCCCTGCAGCGTCTCAAGGAAGCCGCCGAAAAGGCCAAGATCGAGCTGTCCTCCACGCAGCAGACCGAGATCAACCTGCCGTACATCACGGCCGACGCCTCCGGTCCCAAGCACCTGAACCTGAAGATCACCCGCTCCAAGCTGGAAGCGCTGGTCGAGGAACTGATCGAGCGCACGATCGAGCCCTGCCGCGTGGCGATCAAGGACGCCGGCGTCAAGGTCTCCGACATCGACGACGTGATCCTGGTCGGCGGCATGACCCGCATGCCCAAGGTGCAGGAAAAGGTCAAGGAATTCTTCGGCCGCGAGCCGCGCAAGGACGTGAACCCCGACGAGGCCGTCGCCGCCGGCGCCGCCATCCAGGGCTCCGTGCTGTCGGGCGACCGCAAGGACGTGCTGCTGCTGGACGTGACGCCGCTGTCGCTGGGGATCGAGACCCTGGGCGGCGTCATGACCAAGATGATCAAGAAGAACACCACCATCCCGACGCGCTTCTCGCAGGTGTTCTCCACGGCCGACGACAACCAGCCGGCCGTGACCATCAAGGTCTACCAGGGCGAGCGCGAAGTCGCCGCGGGCAACAAGGCCCTGGGCGAGTTCAACCTGGAAGGCATCCCGCCGGCCCCGCGCGGCCTGCCGCAGATCGAGGTCACCTTCGACATCGACGCCAACGGCATCCTGCACGTGTCGGCCAAGGACAAGGGCACCGGCAAGGAAAACAAGATCACGATCAAGGCCAGCTCCGGCCTGACCGAGGAAGAGATCGAGCGCATGGTGAAGGACGCCGAGGCCAACGCCGAGGAAGACCACCGCATCGCCGAACTGGCGCAGGCGCGCAACCAGGCCGACGGCCTGGTCCACGCCACGCGCAAGTCCCTGACGGAATACGGCGACAAGCTCGAAGCCGCCGAGAAGGAAGCCATCGAGTCGGCCATCAAGGACCTCGAAGAAGCCATCAAGGGCGACGACAAGGCCGCCATCGATGCCAAGACCGAGGCCCTGGCCACCGCTTCGCAGAAGCTCGGCGAGAAGATGTACGCCGACATGCAGGCCAAGCAGGCGGCCGAGGGCGCGGCCGCGGCCGATGGCGCCAAGCCGGCGGCGGAAGACGACGTGGTCGATGCCGACTTCAAGGAAGTGAAGCGCGACTGACCGCCGGCCATCGCGCCCTTGCGGCCCGCCCCCCGGCGGTCGCCGGAAGAACGCGGCGATCCGCCCGCACCTGCCCGGTCCCGGTTTCTGCCGGTCCGGGCAGGTGTCCTTCAAATAGCAGCGCATCAAGCAAAGTAATCGACCAATGGCAAAACGAGATTTCTACGAAGTCCTTGGGGTCGCCAAGAACGCCTCGGATGACGACATCCGCAAGGCCTACCGCAAGCTGGCCATGAAGTACCACCCGGACCGCAATCCGGACAGCAAGGAAGCCGAGGACAAGTTCAAGGAGGCCAAGGAAGCCTACGAGATGCTGTCCGACGCGGAAAAGCGCTCGGCCTACGACCGCTTCGGCCACGCCGGCGTGGACCCGAACGCGGCGGCCGGCGCGGGCATGGGCGGCGGCGCGGGCGGCTTCGCCGACGCCTTCGGCGACATCTTCGGCGAAATCTTCGGTGGCGCCGCGGGCCGCCGGGGCGGCGGCGGACCGCAGGTCTATCGCGGCGCCGACCTGAAATATTCCCTGGAAATCAGCCTGGAGCAGGCGGCCAACGGCTTCGACACCGAGATCCGCATCCCCAGCTGGGAACCCTGCGAGACCTGCCACGGCTCGGGCGCCCGGCCCGGCACCTCGCCGCGCACCTGCCACACCTGCGGCGGCAGCGGCGCCGTGCGCATGCAGCAGGGCTTCTTCAGCGTCCAGCAGACCTGCCCGACCTGCCACGGCACCGGCAAGGAAATCCCCGATCCCTGCGGCGATTGCGACGGCGTGGGCCGCATCCGCAAGAACAAGACCCTGCAGGTCAAGATCCCGGCCGGGATCGACGACGGCATGCGCATCCGCTCCACCGGCAACGGCGAGCCGGGCCTGAACGGCGGCCCCCCGGGCGACCTGTACGTGGAAATCCGCATCAAGCCGCACGGCATCTTCGAGCGCCAGGGCGAGGACCTGCACTGCGAGCTGACCATCCCCTTCACCAAGGCGGCGCTGGGCGGCGTGCAGGAAGTCCCGACGCTGTCGGGGCGGGGGGAAATCACCATTCCCGAGGGCACCCAGACCGGCAAGACCTTCCGCCTGCGCGGCAAGGGCATCAAGGGCGTGCGCTCCAGCTATCCGGGCGACCTGTACTGCCACGTCGTGGTGGAAACCCCGGTGCGCCTGAACGAAGAACAGAAGGCGCTGCTGCGCCAGTTCGAGACGTCCCTGAACAGCGGCGGCGACCGCCATTCGCCCAAGAGCGAATCCTGGACCGACAAGGTGAAGAACTTCTTCTCCTGACGCCGGCCCGGCATCCGCATGCGGCATGCCGCATGCGTAAGCACCCCGCACGCCGGCTTTCGCCGGGTGCGGGGTTTTTCTGATCCGGAACGAGGAACCCGGAGCCGGGAAACCGGCACCGGGAACCCTAAGCTCAGAACGGCAGGCCGACGTAGTTCTCGGCCAGCGAGCCCAGCGCCTTCTCGGACGAGAACAGGTAGTCCAGGTCGGTCTGCTGCAGCTTCTGGTCGTAGCCCGGGCTGTCCGGGAAGGTGTGCAGCAGCATCGTCATCCACCACGAGAAGCGCTGCGCCTTCCACACCCGCGCCAGGGCCTTGGCCGAGTAGTTGTCCAGCCCGCTGCTGTCGCCCTGCAGGTAATGGGCCGTCATGGCGTGGTAGAGGTAGTAGATGTCCGAGGCGGCGCTGTTGAGCCCGCGCGCGCCGGTGGGCGGCACGATGTGGGCGGCGTCGCCGGCCAGGAACAGGTGGCCGTAGCGCATGGGTTCGGCCACGAAGGAGCGCAGCGGCGCGATGGACTTCTCGATCGACGGGCCGGTGACCAGGCGCGTGGCCACTGCCTCGGGCAGGCGCCGCTTCAGCTCTTCCCAGAAGGCCTCGTCGGACCAGTCCTCCACCGTCTCGCTCAGCGGCACCTGGATGTAGTAGCGGCTCAGCACCTGGGAACGCAGCGAGCACAGTGCGAAGCCGCGCTCGTGCTTGGCGTAGATGAGTTCGGGCGACACCGGCGGCGTGCGCGACAGCACGCCCAGCCAGCCGAAGGGATAGACCTTCTCGTATTCCTTGAGCACGGTCTTGGGGATGGACTTGCGGCTCACGCCGTGGAAGCCGTCGGCGCCGATGATGAAGTCGCAGTCGATGCGCACGATCTCGTCGCCCTGGCGGTAGGTCACGTGGGGCTTGGCGCCGGTCAGCTCGTGCAGCTGCACGTCCTCGACGTTGTGGATGACCACGCCGTTCATGCGGTCGCGCGCCTCGTAGAGGTCGCGCGTCAGTTCGGTCTGGCCGTAGACCACCACCGAGCTGCCGCCGCTGTACTTGTGCAGGTCCACGCGGCTTTGCCGGCCGTCGTGCGCGATGATGAAGCCGTCATGGATCTCGCCTTCACGGTCCATGCGTTCGCCGCACTGGGCTTCGCGCATCAACTTGGCGAAACCATGCTCGAGCACGCCGGCCCGGATGCGGCCCAGCACGTACTCGCGGCTTTGCCGCTCCAGCACGATGGTGTCGATGCCCTTGAGGTGCAAGAGCTGGGAAAGCATGAGGCCGGACGGGCCTCCGCCGATGATGCAGACGCTGGTTTTCATGGGATGTCTCCTGTGGTTCGGAACGCCGGGGAGATTTGATAATATGTGAGCGAAGAGCGGGCATCAATGTCTCGATTTCCGAAAAACTTGCACGATTCAAACATGCCTTCCTCCCAGCCTTCCCCTCATCCTTCCTCCCAGCCTTTCGCCCGGCAGATCCTCCAGTCCCAGGGCCTGTTCGGCGAATCCCGCCAGCTGCCCGACGTGGTGCATTGCGAGACGATCGCCGCGCGTTCCGCGCTGCACGACTGGGAACTGGCGCCGCACCGCCACGGCCGCCTGCACCAGGTGCTGATGCTGCAGTCGGGCGCCGGCCAGGCGCAGATCGAGGGGCAGTCCCTGCCGCTGGGCCCCGGGTCGCTGATCAACGTGGCGCCCGGCGACGTGCATGCCTTCCGCTTCGAGCCCGACACCCAGGGCCACGTGGTGACGCTGGCCGACGAGATGATGGAGCTGCTGCTGGCCGAGGCCGGCGAAGTGCGCCTGGTGCTGGGCCGATCCTTCGTGGGCCTGGACGACGGGCCGGTGGCCGCCCTGATGCCGCAGATCTGGGCGGAGTTCAATGGCCTGCGGGCCGCGCGCGCCCTGGTGCTGCGCGGCCTGTGCGCCACCCTGCTGGGCCTGGTGGCGCGGGCGGCGGCGCGCGCGGTGCCGTCCCCCGGCGAGGCGGCCCGGCCAGTCCTGCTGACGCGCTTCGAGGCTCTGCTGGAGCGGCATTTCCGCGAGCACTGGGGCGTGGCCGACTATGCGCGGGCGCTGTCGGTGACGCCCACCCACCTCAGCCGCGTCGTGCGCGCGGCCACCGGCGAGCCCGCCTCGGCCCTGATCGAGGCCCGGCTGATGCGCGAGGCCCGGCGCAACCTCGCCTACACCCATCTGCACGTGGCCACCATCGCCTACGGCCTGGGCTTCGCCGATCCGGCGCATTTCAGCCGGGTCTTCACGCGCGCGGCCGGCGTCTCGCCGCGGGCCTTCCGCCGCGGTCTGGCCGCCCCGGCCTGAGGCGCCGTCCGCGGCGTTTGCCGACGCGCTGCCCGACGCAGGGCTCGATGCGCGGCCCGCCGCACGGCCCGCTGCGCGGCCGGCCCGGGCAGTCCGGCCTCAGGGCTTGGGATCGGGGTCCGCGGCCACGGCGATGCTGAGCGCGTCCGGCCGCAGCAGCTCGCGCATCGCGGCGTTGACCTCCGCGGCCTTCAGGCCGCGCAGCCGGTCGATGATGTGCTGCTGCCAGGCGAAGCTGCGGTCCGTCTCCAGGTAGCCGATCCAGTGGCTGACCAGATAGCCGTCGTCGGAGCGCCCCAGTTCCATGTAGTTCAGCAGGGACTGCACCCCCTGGTCCACCTCGGCCTGGGTGAAGCCGGTCTTCAGGGTCTCGTCCAGGACGGTGCGGATCGCATCCTGCAGCGCCCCGGCGTTGCGCGCCGCCGTGCTGGCGTACAGCGTCCAGGCGCCGGAGTCCTCGAAGGACGAGGCGTTCACGGCGCTGCCCACGCCGTAGGACAGGCCGCCGCGCACGCGGATGCCCTGCCACAGCCGGGAATCCTCGGAACCGCCGAGCAGATAGTTGGCCAGCATCAGCGCGGGCCAGCGCGGATCGGTGTCGCGCAGCTTGAGGGGCACGGCGGCGCGGTATTCGGCATTGGCCTTGCCCGGGGCGGGGATGCGGAAGGTCTCGGGCTTCATCGCGTACCATGGCTCCGCCAGGCGTTCGTAGGCCGGTGCCGCGCGCCAGCCGTCCAGGCCGGCGCGCAGGTGCCGCTCGACGGCTGCGGGATCGAAGTCGCCCACCACGGCCAGCGCCAGATGGCCCGCGCCGTAGAACCGCGCGTGGAACCGCTGCAGCCGTTCGCGGCCGAGTTCGCCGAGCTGGGCCAGGATCTCGCCGGTCGTGGGGGTGTAGCGGACATCCTCCGGGTCCCAGGGCTGGTCGTGGCGCTGCAGCGTGTTGCGCGCCAGGAAGGCGGGGCTGGAGGCGTCGTCCTCCACCTGCGTGCGCAGGCTGCGCTTCAGCCGCTCCAGCTCGTCCTCGGGAAACGCGGGCGCGCGCAGCAGGTGGAAGACCAGGTCCAGCACGGCGGGCAGGTGCTCGCGGGAACTGCGCATGGACACGCTCAGGACGTTGCCGTCGGTGCCGAAGGACAGGTCGGAATCCAGCTCGTTCAGGCGGTCCTCGATCTGCTGGCGGCTCATGTCGGCGGTGCCGCGCAGCAGCATCGCGCCGGTGACGAAGGGCACCAGGCCCTGGCCGCGCAAGGCGTCGGCATCGGCGAAACCCATGCGCAGCACGGCATGGACGCGTCCGCCGGCGGTTTCCTTGGGCAGCAGGGCCAGTTCGACCGGCCCGTTGGGCAGGGCCAGCACGCTGCGCCGGGTGGCGGCGTCGATGGCCGGGGGGCGGGTGTCGAAGGCGGCCACGGCGGGCCGCCCGGTGCCGGTCTCGATCTGCCGGATCCAGGGTTCGAGGTCGGCCGGGGCGGGCGCGGGCGCGTCCTTGGGCTGCGGCGTGGGCAGGTACAGCCCGCTGGTGCGGTTGCTCGGCAGCAGCCAGGCGCTCAGCTGCGCGCGGATCCCGTCCAGCGTCAGCGCGCGCACGCGCAGGCGCTCGACGAAGAACAGGCGCCAGTCTCCCCGGGCGATCGCGTCGGACAGGGCCTGGGCCAGCGCGCCGGGCTGGTCGAAGGTCTGCTTCCAGTCGTTCAGCCAGGCGGTGCGGATGCGCTCCAGGCCGGCCTGGTCCAGCTGGCCGACGCCGTCGGCTTCCAGGCCGCGTTCCAGGGCCGCCAGCGCCGCCTGCGGGTCGGCGCCGGGCTGCACCTGGGCGCCGAACACGGCGTAGCCGGGCTGCTTCATGGCGCGGGCGAAGCCGAACACGCTGCTGGCCAGGTCCTTGGCCACCAGGGCCTGGTAAAGCGGCCCGGCCGGGGTGTCGGCCAGCATGGCGGCGCCGATCGCCAGGGCCGTGTAGGCGTCGCTGGCGGCCTCGGGCAGGTGGTACTGCGCCAGGACGATGGGGCTGCCGCCGATGCGCCGCAGGGTGACGCTGCGCGCGCCCTGCTGGACGGGTTCGACCGTGTATTCGGGCGGCAGCGTGCGCGCCGGCCGGGCGACCGGGCCGAAGTCCTGCGCGATCCATTGCAGCACCTGGCCGGCGTCGAAGCGCCCGGCGACGATCAGCGTGGCGTTGTCCGGCTGGTAGTAACGGTGGTAGAACGCGCGCAGCGCCTCGATGCCGACGTGCTCCACGTCGGAGCGCGCGCCGATGACGCTGCGGCCGTAAGGGTGCCAGACGTAGGCGGCCGCGGCGACCTGCTGCATCAGCATGCTGAACGGGCTGTTCTCGCCGCGTTCCATTTCGTTGCGCACCACCGGCATTTCCGCGTCCAGGTCGGCGCGGGCGATGCGCGCGTTCAGCATCGCGTCGGCTTGCCAGGACAGGTACCAGCGCAGCGTCTCCGGGTCGCTGGCGAAGGTCGCGTAGTAGTTGGTCAGGTCGGCGGTGGTCGAGCCGTTGGCCGCCAGTCCCCGGCGCGCGAATTCCGCCAGGGCGTCCGGATGCTTCGGGCTGCCGCGAAACAGCAGGTGCTCCAGCAGGTGCGCCATGCCGGTCTCGCCCGGGCCCTCGTTGCGCGAGCCGACGCGGTAGCTCATGTTCACCGTGGTCTGGGCGCGCGAATCGTCCGGGGCCAGCAGCACCTGCAGGCCGTTGTCCAGGCGGTATTCGGTCACGCCCTCGATCATGACCACCTGGCGCACGCCCGCGGGCAGGGCGGGGGAGGGCGCGGTTGCGGGAGCGGGGGCGAGGGCGGGGCCTGAAGCGGTTGCGGCCGGGGAGGCGGCCGCCGGTTCGGCGAGGGCGGGGCGGGGCAGGCCGGCCGGAGCCAGCAGGCAGAGCGCCAGCAGCGCGGGGAGCAGGGATTTCAGCGGAAGCACCGGGGACGATCCATGGACGAGTGGGTGTGAGCCGTAACATTACCGCATGAAGGCCCGCCGATGCACGGATCCGGCCGGCGCATGCCTCCCCGGCGTCCGTTCCCCCAGGCGTGCGCCCCGCTGGCGTGCGCCGCGGGGCGGGCGCGGCGCTTTCCAGCGGGCCCGCCGCTTTCCGGCAGGCGCGAAACGGAGTATGGTCTTCCGGCATGGGCCGGCCCGGCATGGAGATCGCCGTCCGGGTCTCCGGCCCCCTGGATCGAGAGGCCGCCATGCACACCCAAGCACCCCATTCCGCCGATTTGTCCAATCTGTGGATGCCCTTCACCGCGAACCGCCGGTTCAAGGCCCATCCGCGCATGCTCGCCGCGGCCCGGGGCATGTACTACACCGCCGCGGACGGCCACCAGGTGCTGGACGGCACCTCGGGGCTGTGGTGCGTGAACGCCGGGCATGGCCGCCAGCCCATCATCGACGCGATCAGCCGGCAGGCCGCCCACCTGGACTACGCGCCCAGCTTCCAGATCGGCCACGAGGATTCCTTTCTGGCGGCTTCCGAGGTCGCGGCCCTGATGCCCGACGGCCTGGACCGGGTGTTCTTCACCAATTCGGGCTCCGAGTCGGTGGACACGGCCCTCAAGATCGCGCTGGCCTACCACCGGGCGCGCGGCGAGGGCCAGCGCACCCGCCTGATCGGGCGCGAGCGCGGCTATCACGGCGTAGGCTTCGGCGGCATCTCGGTGGGGGGCATCGCGCCCAACCGCAAGGCGTTTTCCGCAGTGCTGCTGCCCGGGGTGGACCACCTGCCGCACACCCACGACCTGGCACACAACGCCTTTTCGCGCGGCCAGCCCGCCTGGGGCGGCGAGCCTTTCGCCGATGCCCTCGAAAGCCTCGTCGCGCTGCACGACGCCTCGACCATCGCGGCCGTCATCGTCGAGCCGCTGGCCGGCTCCACCGGCGTGCTGGTGCCGCCCCGGGGCTACCTGGAGAGGCTGCGGGCCATCACGCAGAAGCACGGCATCCTGCTGATCTTCGACGAGGTCATCACCGGCTTCGGCCGCCTGGGCGCGGCCACCGGCAGCGCGTTCTTCGGCGTCACCCCCGACCTGATCACCCTGGCCAAGGGGATCAGCAACGCGGCCGTGCCGGCCGGGGCGGTCGCGGTGAGCCGCGGCGTGCACGACGCCATCCTGGATGCGGGCGCGGGCGGCATCGAGTTCTTCCACGGCTATACGTATTCCGCCCACCCGCTGGCGACCGCGGCCATCCGCGCCACCCTGGGCGTCTACCGGGACGAGGACCTGTTCGCCCGCGCCCGCGCGCTGTCGGCGCCCTTCGAGGAGGCCGCGCACGCGCTGAAGGGCCGCCGCCACGTCATCGACATCCGCAACCTGGGGCTGGTGGCCGGCATCGAGCTGGCCCCCCGCGAGGGCGCGCCCGGCGCCCGCGCCGCCGAAGCATTCGGCAAATGCTTCGACCGCGGGGTGCTGGTCCGCTATACCGGCGACACCCTCGCCATCTCGCCGCCGCTCATCATCGGCGAGGACGAGATCGGGCGGATCTTCGAGACGCTGGCCGACGTGCTGGCCACCGTGGACTGACCGTTCAGCGGCCGGCGCGGCGCCGGCGCGCGGCGGCCAGGGTGCCCAGGCTGCCGCCCTCGATCAGCGTGGCCTGCATGGGCTGCTGCGCCTCGACCGGCTTGCCCGCGATCAGATCGACGATGATCCGCGCCGCGCGCGAGCCGATGTCGCTGTCCGGGATGCGGATCGTCGTCACGGCCGGCTGCATCATGGCCGCCTCTTCGAGGCCGTCGAAGCCGACCAGGGAGATGTCGCCCGGGACCTCGATGCCCAGGCGCCGGCATTCGTGCAGCGCGCCCATGGCCTGCAGGTCCGTGCCGAACAGGATCACGGTGGGGCGGGGCGACATGCCCCAGAACTGCCGGATGGCCCGCCGGCCCCCTTCGTAGGAAAACTCGTGCTCGATGATCCATTCGTCGGGGATGGAGAGGCCGGCTTCGCTCACCGCGGCCAGGATGCCGGCGCGCCGGTAGCGCGCCCGTTCGTTGCGCGCGATCGAGCCGCCGCAGATGCCGATGCGCACGTGGCCGCGGGACAGCGCCAGCTGCGCCAGCTGGTAGGCCGCGTCGAAGTTCGAGATGCCGACGCAGTACGGATAGCTGCTGCCGTCCACCGACCAGGTGAGCACGTAGGGCAGCTTGCACTGGTGCAGCAGGCCGAAGACGCCGGCGTCGTGGTCGGTGCCGACCATGATGATGCCGTCCACGCCTTTTTCGACGATGGTGCGGATCAGGGCCACTTCGTTCTCGATGTGGTATTCGTGGCTGATGATCAGCAGCTGGTAGCCCAGCGCCCACAGGGTCTGCTGGATCGAATGGGTGGAGTGGGCGAAGATGGGGTTGTTCAGGGTGGGGTAGACGGCGGCGATGGTCTGGGTGCGCCGCGAGGCCAGCGCGCGCGCCGCGCCGTCGCGGATGTAGCCGAGCTGGGCGACGGCATGGCGCACGGCCTCCAGGGTGGCGGGCTTGACCTGATCGGGCACGGACAGGGCCCTGGATGCGCTGCCCAGGGACACGCCCGCCAGCCGGGCCACGTCCGCCAGCGTGGGCCGGCTGAAGGGCGCCGCACCCTGTGACTCGGGGTGTTTACTCATTGACAATCCTTGAGGCGGCTATGTACTCTTTCCAGGCACGAAAATGAAACGCTTCAACTGTGTCCGCTCACCAGTTTCATTCTAACTGGTGTTTTTATGTCCCTAAACTTGAAGCGCTTCAAAAAGTGTCCCTTTCCAAGGAGACTCATCCAGCATCGAGCCAGCCGTTCAACATCGTTTGATTTCCGGTATGGGACGCGTCCCGCCCGCCGGGAGATCGAGGAGCGCAGACATGAGATTCAAGCAGGCAGTGTTGTCCCTTGCCGTCAGTGCCATGGCGGTCGCCGCCTCCGGCGCCACGGCGGCCACCGTGAAGATCGGGGCCCTGTATCCATTCAGCGGCGGCCTGGCCCTGCTGGGGCAGGAAAGCTACCGCGGCCTGGAGCTGGCCGTCAACGAGCGCAACGCGGCGGGCGGCCTCAACGGCGACACGATCGAGATCGTCAAGGCCGACGCGGTCGATCCCAACCAGGCGGTTTCGGGGGCCAAGGCCCTGGTGTCCGACAAGGTGGCCGCCATCTTCGGCAGCTACGCGTCGGGCCTGTCCTATGCGGCCTCGCCGGTGGCCGAGCTGGCCGCCGTGCCGTATTTCGAGCTGGGCGCCACGGCGCACAAGATCACCACGCGGGACTACAAGTACCTGTTCCGCAGCAATCCGAACACCGCCAAGTACGGCGTGGCGGTGGTCGATGCCCTGCATCGGCTCATCGCGCCGGGCATGGGGCTGAGCGCGAAGGACATCCGCATCGGTATCATCCACGAGGACGGCCCCTATGGCACGGACGTGGCGGCCACGGAAAAGAAGCGCGCCGCCGAACTGGGCTACACGGTGGTGGAGGATCTGCCGTATTCCGCCAAGACGGTGGACCTGTCCTCCCTGATCCTGCGCCTGAAGGGCGCCAAGGCCAACGTGGTGCTGCAGACCTCGTACCAGAACGACACGATCCTGTATTTCCGCCAGGCCCGCGAAGCCAATTTCCATCCCGACGTGGTGATCGGCGCCGGGGGCGGCTATTCCCTGATGGACACGGCCAAGGCCGTGGGGGCCGACATGAACGGCGTGTTCGACCTGGATTTCCCGCAGGCGTCGATCAATCCGCAGGGCGCGCCGGGGCTGGACAAGTTCCTCGCGGCGTACAAGGCCGCGTACGGCGGCGCCCCGCAATCGGGCCACAGCCTGGCCAATTACGTCGGCGCCAAGGCTTTCCTCGACATCATGGCCGAAGCCAAGTCCTTCGACGCGGACAAGATCCGCGCGGCGGTGCTGGCCTACAAGAAGCCGGCCGGCGAGACCGCCAACGGCTGGGGCTTCGAGTTCGCCGAGGACGGGCAGAACGAGGCCTCGGACTTCTACGTGATGCAGTGGCAGAACGGCGAGCTGGTGACGATCGAGCCCGCCAACCTCGCCCAGGGCAAGCCCGTATTCAAGAAGTAGTCCGGCGCGGCCCGGGCCGCGCCGCCGCGGCGGGCGCGCCGGCCGGGGCCGCGGGTCGGGGTCCGGAGCCCCGGGGCCCGAGCCTTCCCGCCCGCCGCGGCGGCGCCACTCACGAGAGGATTGGCCATGGATATTTTTTTCCAGTTGATCATCAATGGTCTCCTCCTGGGAGGCGCCTACATGATCCTCAGCCTGGGCCTGACGCTGATCTTCGGCGTGGTCCGCGTGGTGAACTTCGCGCATGGCGAGTTCCTGATGATCGGCATGTACCTGGTGTACCTGCTGGCCGCGCAGCTGGGCATCCATCCCTACGTCGGGCTGGTGCCCGCCGCCCTCGTGCTGTTCGCCCTGGGCGCCGTCACGCAGAAGGTCGTCATCGAGCCCCTGCTGAACGCGGGCGAGGAAATCCAGATCTTCGCCACGGTCGGCGTCTCCACGATCCTGCTGAACCTGGCGCTGGTGATCTTCGGCGCCGACGTGTTCCGCGTCCATACCTCGGTGGGCACCGGCTCCGTGGCGGTGGGGCCGTTTTCGCTGGTGACCGGCCAGATCGCCACCTTCGCCGTGGCGATCGTGCTGGCGGCCGGCCTGCACCTGTTCATGCACCGGACCTACCTGGGCCGCGCCCTGCGGGCCGTCGCGCAGCAGCGCTACGCGGCCATGCTGATGGGGGTGGACGTCAAGTTCGTGTACGTCATCGCCTTCGGCCTGGGCTCGGCCTTCGTGGGCGTGGCCGCCGGCCTGCTGGCGCCGCAGTATCCGGTCTTCCCGACGGTGGGCACCTATTTCGTGCTGACCGCCTTCGTGATCGTGGTGCTGGGCGGCATGGGCAGCCTGTACGGCGCGGTCGCGGGATCCCTCATCATCGGCGTGGTCGACACCCTGGCCGGCTTCTACATCGCGCCGGACCTGAAAGAGGTCGTCTACTTCGGCATTTTCCTGCTGATCCTGATCCTGCGTCCTAGCGGGCTGTTCGGCCTGGGCACTGAATAACCCGGAGGCGCGCGTGTTTCCCGATCTCAGACATCCAAAATCGTACGTCGGCCTGGGCGTGCTGGCGCTGGCGTTCCTCGCGCCCCTGGCATTGAACACCCCCTTCTGGACCAATCTGTTCGTCCTGCTGTTCGTCTTCTCGGCCCTGTCGATCGCCTGGAACATCGTGGGCGGCTTCGCCGGCCAGCTGTCCCTGGGCCACGCGGTGTTCTACGGCATCGGCGGCTACACCTCGACCCTGCTGACGCAGAATTTCGGCATCTCCCCCTGGATCGGCCTGTTCGCCGGCGCGGCGATCTCGGGCGCCGTGGCCGTCGTCATCAGCTATCCCACCCTGCGCCTGAAAGGACCCTTCTTCGCCCTGGCGACCATCGCCATCCTGGAGGTCGTGCGCCTGCTCGTCATCCACGAGGAAAGCTGGACGGGGGGTTCCAGCGGCATCAGCCTGCCGCTGAGCATCGGCTGGAAGTGGATGATCTTCCGCGACAAGACCAACTACCTGGTGATCGCGTTCGGGCTGTTCCTGTTCGTCTTCTGGGTGTCCTGGATGATCCGGAAGTCGCGGCTGGGGCATTATCTGCTGGCCATCCGCGAGCGCGAGAGCGCGGCGCAGGCGGTGGGGGTGAACACCGCCGGCAAGAAGACCCAGGCGGCCGTGATCTCGGCCATGCTGACCAGCATCGTCGGCACCTTCCACATCACCTATCTGATGTTCGTCGATCCGGCCTCGGCCTTCTCGCTGGAGCTGTCCATCCAGATCGCCATGTTCTCCCTCATCGGCGGGATGGGGACCCTGGCCGGGCCGGTCGCCGGCACCTTCCTGGTCCTGCCGATCGCCGAGCTGGCGCGCGCCTGGCTCAGCGGCGTCGGCAACGGCGTGCACGGCCTGATCTACGGGATCATCCTGGTCATCGTCGTGCTGACCATCCCGCAGGGGCTGGTGGGCTCGCTGGGCGGCCGCGTCAACCGCCTGATGGACCGGCTGCCCTACCTGGGCCGCCGGCCCGCGGCGCGCCCCCGCGCGGCGCAAGCGAAGACGGGCCGGGTCCGGCAGGAAAATCCGGTGCTGGAGGCGCGCCACCTGTTCAAGAACTTCGGCGGGCTGCGGGCCACGCACGACGTGTCGCTGACGCTCCACGAAAACGAGATCCTCGGCATCATCGGCCCCAACGGCGCGGGCAAGACGACCGTGTTCAACCTGCTGTCGGGCTTCATCCGGCCCGACAAGGGCACGATCCGCCTGAAGTCGCGCGCCGGGCACTGGGTGAGCTGCGGCGCGCCCTACCACTACGCGCGCCAGGGCCTGAGCCGCACCTTCCAGACGGCCCTGCCGTTCACCAGCCTGACGGTGCTGGAGAACATCATGCTGGGCGCCTTCATGAACACGGCCGACCGCGCCGAGGCCGAGGCGGTGGCGCTGGAGATCGCGGAGCTGACCGACCTGCGCGAACTGCTGGACGTGGAGGCGCGCAACCTGACGGTGGGCGGCGTGAAGCGGCTGGAGGTCGCGCGCGCCCTGGCCTCCCGGCCGACGATCCTGCTGCTCGACGAGGTGATGGCGGGCCTGAACCCGACCGACATCGAACGGGCCATCGCCATGATCCGCCGGGTGCGCGAATCGGGGGTATCCGTCGTGATGATCGAGCACATGATGCAGGCGGTCATGGCCCTGTCCGACCGCATCGTCGTGATCAGCGAGGGCGCGGTCCTGACCAGCGGCTCGCCGCGCGAGGTCGTCGAAAATCCCCAGGTCATCGAAGCCTACCTGGGCCGGGAGCAACGCCATGCTTAAGGTATCCAATCTGTGCGCCGGCTACGGGAAGACGCAGGTGCTCGACCGCATCAGCTTCCACGTGGACGCGGGCGAGGTCGTCACCCTGATCGGGGCCAACGGGGCGGGCAAGACCACGACGCTGAAGGCGATCTGCGGCGTCATCCCCGTGACCGGGGGCCAGGTCGAGTTCGAGGGCGAGCAGCTGGCCAACCGGCCCGCGTCCCACATCGTCTCGGCCGGCATCACCATGATTCCCGAGGGGCGCCAGCTCTTTCCCGGCTTCACCGTGCGCGACAACCTGCTGATGGGCGCCTACAAGCCGGCGGCCCGCGCCGAGGCCGCCCGGCGCATGGACGAGGTCCTGGAGATCTTTCCCCGCGTGAAGGAGCGCCTGGCCCAGCTGGCGGGCTCGCTGTCCGGCGGGGAGCAGCAGATGGTCGCCATCGCGCGCGGCATGATGGCCGGCCCGCGCCTGCTGATCTTCGACGAGCCCTCGGTCGGCCTGTCGCCGCTGCTGGTGCAGCAGATGTTCGACATCGTCGAGCGCATCACCGCCGGCGGCATGACGGTGCTGCTGGTGGAGCAGAACGTCTTCCAGACGCTGAAGCTGGCCGACCGCGGCTACGTGCTGGAAAACGGCACCATCGTCCTGGAGGGCAGCGGCGCGGAGCTGCTGAACAATCCCCACATCAAGCGGGCCTACCTGGGCGGCTGAGGCCGGCCGCCGGTGCTCGCGGCCGTCATTCCTTCAGGTAGATGTCCAGGCGCCGGGCGGCGTTGCGCAGGTGCGTCTCGGCGGCCTGGGCGGCACCGGCGCCGTCGCGCGCCTGGATGGCCTTGAGGATGGCCTGGTGCTCGGTCTGCACGGACATCATCAGGTCCGGATGGCGGGTGACCGTGTTGGTGCGCGCCCGCCGGATCAGGCGCCTGACGTGCTGCTCCAGGTATTCGTTCAGGGCGATGAAGTGGGGGTTGTGGGTCGCGTCGCAGATCGCCTGGTGAAAGGCGTAGTCCTCGCTGTCGCCGGGCTGGTCGTTGATGATGGCGTATTCCATCCCGATCAGGGCGCGCCGGATCGATTTCAGGTCCTTGGCCGTGTGCCGCATCGCCGCATGGCGCGCGGCGGCCGACTCGAACGCCACCAGCAGCTCGATGATGTGTTCGAGGGCGTCGCGGTCGTCCAGCGCGGTGGCCGACAGGCGGAAGGACTGGCGCGCGCTGCGCGCGTTGACGAACACCCCCCGGCCCTGGTGCGAGCTGACCAGCCCTTCGGACTTGAGCTGCGAGATGGCCTCGCGCACGACGGACCGGCTGACGCCGAACTGTTCGCACAGCTGCTTTTCGCTGGGCAGCTTGCCGCCTTCGACGAGGCGGTTCTGCTCGATTTCGTCCTTCAGCCATTCGACGATGCGGGTCGTCAGCGGCGGAGTGGCGTTGTCCATGGTCCTGCGTGCCTATGCCGGGAGTGCCGTTGAGCCGCTCAGTATGACATGGGCCGCGGTCATACGATGTACAGGCCGCCGTTGACGTGCACGGTCTCGCCGGTCACGAAGGCCGCCAGGTCGGAGCACAGGAACGCGATGACGCCGGCCACCTCGGCCGCGGTCCCGAACCGCTTCATCGGCGTGGCGTCCAGCAGCGTCTGGCCCTTCTGGCGCACCAGCGGCTCGCTCATCGCCGTGGCGATGATGCCGGGCGCCACGATGTTGACCCGGGTGCGGGGCGCGAGTTCCAGCGCCAGGCTCTTGCTGAAGCTGCTGACGGCGCCCTTCGAGGCCGAGTAGTGCGCGTGGCCGAAGCTGCCGCGGTGGCCGGCCAGGGACGCCAGGGTGACGATGGCGCTGCCGTCGGCGAGGTGGGGGATGACGGCGCGGCACATGTAGAAGGTGCCGTCCAGATTGATGCTCATGAGCTTGCGCCACTGGGCGTCGCTCATGTCCTGGACGCGCTGCTCCGGGTAGATGCCGGCCGAATGCACCAGGCAGTCGATGCCGCCGTGGCGCGCGGCGACCTCCCGGGCCAGCGCCTGGCAGGCCTGCGCGTCCGACATGTCGGCGGCGTGCGTGGAGACGCCGCCGGCCACGGGCGCGAGCTCGGCGGCCAGCGCGTCGAGCGGCCCGGCGGCCAGGTCGCACAGGGCCACGCGGGCGCCGGCCCGCGCCATCAGGCGCGCCGCTTCGCGGCCGATGCCGCCGCCGGCGCCGGTGATCAGGACGGTCTTGCCAGAGAATGAAATCATCGATGTCTCCTTCTAGGGTAATCCCTAGTATCAGATAAGCTATTGATAATGAAGATGAAAAATCCGGAATCCGGAATTTTTCCGGCAACTCGCCCGCGCCGCATTGACAAGCGATTTTCCACTTGCCTAGAATTCTACAACTTGTCTGATAAGTAGATCAAATATGTCTGACAAGTTGACGGAAATCAGATCAACGAAGGCGATCCGGCCGGGCGCCGCAGAACGCCCGGCGCTTTCCGAGAGCCGGGGCCGGATGCCGATCACAGAACAGGAGTGGCTGGAGTGAAATACACGAAAATTGCGACGATGCTGTCCGTTTGCGGCCTGCTGACGATGGGGGCGGCCCAGGCCGCGCCGCTGAAGATCGCGCTGGTCGAGACCCTGTCCGGTCCGCAGGCCTCGACGGGGCTGCTGTACCGGACCGCCGTCAAGTACGGGCTGGACGGGATCAACCAGGGCGGCGGCTGGAACGGCGCGCCGGTCGAGCTGGCCGAATACGACAACCAGGGCGGTCCGGCGGGCGCCTCGGACAAGGTCAAGGCCGCCATCGCCGGCGGCGCCCGCGTCATCATCCAGGGCTCGTCCTCGGCCGTGTCCGGGCAGATCACCGAGGACGTGCGCAAATACAATCTGCGCAATCCGGGCAAGGAAGTGCTGTACCTGAACATGGGCGGCGAGGCCCTGGAACTCACCGGGGACAAGTGCCACTTCTATCACTTCCGCTTCACGACCAACGCGCCGATCCGCGTCAAGACGCTCGTGCACGCGATGAAGGAAGCCGGCGACCTGGGCACCAAGGTCTTCTCCATGAACCAGAACTATTCCTGGGGCGCGGACATGCAGAAGGCGATCCAGGATTTCGCCCAGGAAGGCGGCTACACGGTGGTGGAATCCGTGCTGCACGACGTCAACAAGATCCAGGATTTCGCCCCCTATACCGCCAAGATCCGCGCCAGCGGCGCGCAGACGGTGCTCACGGGCAACTGGTCCAACGACCTGCTCCTGCTGATGAAGAGCGCGCGCAACGCCGGCCTGAACGTGCGTTTCGGCACGGTCTTCCTGGACCAGCCGGGCAACATCGCCAACGCGGGGGACACCGCGCTGGGGCATTACATCGCCACCGCCTTCAATCTGGGGCTCAATCCGCAGACCGAACAGTTCGGCGAGGCGTACAAGGCCAAGACCGGCCACTACCCGACCTTCATCGAGCCGCAGACGGTGTTCGGCATGGAAATGCTGGGCGAAGCGCTGAAGCGGACCGCCGCCAAGGACGGCGACATGAACGTCACGGACCTGGCCCTGAACCTGGAAAAGGTGCACCTCAAGACGCCCATGGGCGAGCAGAGCATCCGCCAGGCGGACCACCAGGTCGTGCTGCCCATCGTCGTCGCCAAGGTCGGCAAGGACGCCAAGTACAAGGCGGACGGGACCGACATGGGTTTCGTGGCGGTGAAGACGTTCACGGGCGAGGAGGCCGTCAACCCCGTCGAAGCCACGTGCAAGATGAAGCGCCCGGCCTGAGCCGGCGGCCCGTCGCCGATCCGGCTCCGCGGAGCGATCCGGCTCCGGCGGGCCCGGCCCCGGCCGGCGGGGTTCCGGTCCTTCCGGTGCCGGGTGGCCCGGTCCCGGCCGGTTCGGCCCTGGTTTGAGGACGCGGGGCGCCGGCCGGCAGGCCGGGGCCCTTCACGAAGCGTTCGTCGCGCACGATCCGGCCGCCCGCGGCGGGTGCGCATTCTGGAATTGCCATGGAATTTTTCACCGTTTCCTTGCTGAACGGGGTGATCTACGGATTGCTGCTGTTCATGGTGTCGGCGGGGCTGACACTGATCTTCGGCATGATGGGCGTGCTGAACTTCGCCCATGCCGCCTTCTACATGCTGGGCGCCTACCTGGCCTACAGCCTGGAAAAGGCCGTCGGCTTCTGGCCGGCGATCGTGCTGTCCCCGATCCTCGTCGGCGTGACCGGCGGACTGGTCGAGCGCTACATGCTGCGCCGCGTCCACCGCTACGGGCACGGGCACCAGCTGCTGCTGACCTTCGGGGTGTCCTTCATCATCACCGAGCTGGTCAAGCTGTTCTACGGCAACTACCCGGTGGACTACCGGGTGCCGGCTTCCCTGGATTTCTCCGCCTTCCGGATCTTCGACGCCAGCTACCCCTTCTATCGCCTGCTGATCGGCGGCACGTCCGTGCTGATGTTCGCCCTGATCTACCTGCTGCTGACGCGCACGCGGGTCGGCATCGTGGTGCGCTCGGCCGTCTTCAAGCCGCGCATGGCCGAGGCGCTGGGCCACAACGTGCCCATGGTGTTCATGGGCGTCTTCGCCGTGGGCTCGGCGCTCGCCGGCCTGGCCGGCGCGGTGGCGGGCGCCTTCTACACGACCAATCCCAACATGGCGCTGGAGCTGGGCGTGATGGTCTTCGTGGTGGTCGTGGTGGGCGGGCTGGGCTCCCTGGAAGGGGCCATGGTGGCCTCGCTGCTGATCGGCCTGATCACCTCGTTCGCGGTGGGCGTGGACTACAGCTTGGCCGATGCGCTGGGCGTCGTGGGGCTGGGCGCCTGGGCGCACCAGGTGGGCGGGCTGCTGACGCTGAAGGTGTCCTCGCTGGCGGGCACGATTCCCTTCGCCCTGATGCTGCTGGTCCTGATGGTCCGGCCGTCCGGGCTGATGGGCAACCGGGAGTAGGACCATGAAATCGATCCACGCAACGACGCTGCTGGCGCTGCTCGCCCTGCTGCTCTTCGTGCCGCCGTACCTGCCGACGACCCTGGTGAACGCCGGCATCCAGATGCTGATCGCGGCCCTGTTCGCAACGGCGTTCAACGTGCTGGCCGGGCAGGGCGGGATGCTGTCCTTCGGCCATTCCGCCTATTTCGCCATCGGCACCTTCGCCACCATCCACGCCATGAACGCGGTCGAGGCGATCGCGGGATTTCCCACGCCGCTGCTGCCGCTGGCCGGCTTCGTGGGCGGCGGCCTGCTGGGCGTGGCGGCGGGCTGGTTCTCCACCCAGCGCAGCGGGGTGTATTTCGCCATGGTGACCCTGGCGCTGGCCGAACTGCTGCACGCCCTGGCGCCGCACCTGAGCGGGATATTCGGCGGGGAAGGCGGCGTGTCCGCCATGCGGATGCCGGCCTGGGGGCTCACCTTCGGCTCCTCGATCGAAGTCTATTACCTGACGCTGTTCTGGGCCGCGCTGGGCATCGCCCTGCTGTATTACTTCACGCGCACGCCGCTCGGGCGCCTGTGCGAGGGGCTGCGGGAAAATACGCACCGGCTGGGCTTCCTGGGCTACGACGTCCACAGGCTGCGCCTCATGGTGTTCACGATATCGGCCGCGTTCTCGGGGCTGGCGGGCGCGCTGCTGGCCATGAGCAACGAGGCGGCGAACTACGTGCTGTTCGACATGAACCTGTCGGCCCAGGTCGTGCTCAACGCCTACATCGGCGGCATCGGCGCCTTTTTCGGGCCGGCGCTGGGGGCGGCCGTCATGACCTTCTTCGGCTACGCGGTCTCGGACCTGACCCGGACCTGGCTGCTGTACCAGGGCGTGATTTTCGTGCTGGTGATGATGTTCATGCCGGCGGGCCTGTTCAGCATCGGCCGGTGGTGGCGCACGCACCGCGACCGCCATTCCCCGGGCCGCCTGGGCGCGGTGTTCGCGGGCTGGGCGTGCGGCTGCCTGCTGGCCGCGGCGGGCCTGGTGTTTCTCGTGGAAATGCTCGCCGTCGTGCTGGCGCAGGATTATCAGTCCCTGCTGGTGGCGGGCCAGCCCTGGCCGGCGGTGGCGCTGTTCGGCCTGAACCTGCGGCCCGGCCAGTTCCTGGTCTGGCTCGCGCCGCTGCTGCTGATCGCCCTGGGCGTGGTCTGGGTGCTGTGGGTCGGCCGCCGCTGGGCGGCCCTGCGCGAGGAGTACGCATCATGAATGTCCCCATCGTCGAAAACGCCGCGGAGAGCGTCGCCGGAAACGCGGCCGGGAATGCCGCCGGAAGCACGGCCGGGCACGCGGCCCGAAACGGCGCGGCGGCCCGCAACCCCGCCGCCGGGGCCCGCACGGTCCTGGAGCTGGCGGGCGTCCACAAATCGTTCGGCGAGACCGAGATCATCCGCGGGGTGGACCTGGCGCTGATCGAGGGAGAGCGGCACGCCATCATCGGCCCCAACGGCGCCGGCAAATCCACGCTGTTCCACCTGATCTCCGGGCAGCTGCAGCCCACCCGGGGCACCATCACCCTGGACGGCCGGCAGATCCAGGGGCTCGAACCGCGCGTCATCAACCGGATGGGGCTGGCGCGGTCGTTCCAGATCACCAACATCTTCCCGGGCCACAGCGTGTTCGAGAACCTGCGCTTCGGCATCCTGCGCCGCTACGGCCTGCAATACAACTTCTGGCGCCGGGTGGCCCAGGTGCGGCGGATCACCGAGGAAACCGAGCAGCTGCTGGAGGAACTGCGCCTGCTGAAGTCGCGCGACGTCCTGGCGGGCGAGCTGTCCTATTCCGAGCAGCGGTCGCTGGAGATCGGCATGGCGCTGGCGTCCGATCCGCGCGTCGTGCTGCTGGACGAACCGATGGCGGGCATGTCGCGCGAGGAAACCGACTACACCGTCGGCCTGATCCGCCAGCTGACGGCCCGGCGCACCCTGATGATCGTGGAGCATGACATGGATGTGGTGTTTTCCCTGAGCGACCGCGTCAGCGTGCTGGTCTACGGCCAGATCATCGCCACGGGCACGCCCGACGAGATCCGCGCCAACCGGCAGGTGCAGGAAGCGTATCTGGGCACGGAGGTCTCGGTATGAAGGACGAACGGGGCATGAAGGACGAGCGCCACGCCGCGCGAAGCGAAGGGCAGGCGCGGATGCAGTCGGAGGCGCGGATGCAGTCGGAGGCGCGGATGCAGTCGCAGTCGCAGGCGCAGGCGCTGCTGAGCGTGCGCGGCCTGCATGCGCACTACGGCAAGAGCCACATCCTGCGGGGCGTGGATTTCGAGGTCGGACATGGCCAGGTGCTCAGCCTGCTGGGCCGCAACGGCTCGGGGCGGTCCACCACCCTGAAGGCGCTGATGGGTCTGGTGCCGCCCAGCGCCGGCCAGGTGCTGTTCGACGGCGCGGAGCTGGCGGGCCTGCCGCCCTACGCCATCGCGCGCCGGGGCATGGCCTACGTGCCCGAGGAACGCGAGGTCTTCGCCAACCTGAGCGTCGAGGAAAACCTGATCATGGGCATGCAGGCGGCCCGCGAGGGCATCGCACGCTGGTCCGTCGAGCGCATGTTCGACTATTTCCCGCGCCTGAAGGAGCGCCGCAACACGCTCGCCGGCAACCTCTCGGGCGGCGAGCAGCAGATGCTCACGATCTGCCGGTCGCTGCTGGGCAATCCGCGGCTCATCATGATCGACGAACCCACGGAAGGCCTGGCGCCCAAGATCGTCGAGGTCGTGGGCGAGGCCATCCAGGACATCCACCGCCATGGGGTCTCGGTGATCCTGGTGGAACAGAAACTCACCATCGCCATGAGGATTTCCACCGACGTGTGCCTGCTGGGCCACGGCCACGTCGTCTTCAGCGGCACCCCGGCGGAATTGACCGAACGCCCGCAATTGCTCAAGGACTGGCTGGCCGTATGAACGCTTCCCACACGAATGCTTCCTCCCGGGATGCGTCCTTCCCCGATGCGCCCTACTCGATCGAGGCCCTGCAGGCCCTGGCCCGCGGCCAGGGCTTCGCGGGACTGCGGGACAAGGTGGTCCTGATCACGGGGGCGGCCAGCGGCATCGGCCTGGCCATGGCGCACGCGTTTTCCGCCTGCGGCGCGCGTCTGGCGCTGCTGGACGTCGACGGCGCGGCGCTGGAAGCCGCCGCCGGCCGGCTGCGGGCCGCGGCGCCGCAGGTGCCGATCCTGGCGCAGGTCGCCGCCGTCGACGAGCAGCCGGCGGTCGAGCGGGCGTTCGAGGCCGTCGAACAGGCCTGGGGGCGGGTGGACGTCCTGCTCAACAATGCCGGGATCTCGATGAACTGCCCGACGCTGGAGCTGTCGGGCGAGGCCTGGCGCAAGGCGGTGGACGTCAATCTGAACGGCGTCTTCTATTGCGCCCAGGCGGCCGCCCGGCGCATGGTCGCCCGCGGCGGGGGCGTGATCCTGAACATGGCTTCCATGTACGGCGTGGTGGCCGCCCCCGAACGCGCGGCCTATTGCGCCACCAAGGCGGCGGTCGCCATGCTGAGCAAGTCGCTGGCCATCGAATGGGGCCCCCTGGGCGTGCGGGTCAACGCCATCGCGCCCGGCTACGTCCGCACCGCCCTGGTCGACGACCTGGTGGCGCGCGGGCGCATGGACCTGGACGCGCTGGCGCGGCGCACGCCCAGCGGCCGGCTGGGCACGCCGGAGGAAATCGCCGCGCTGGGCCTGTTCCTGGCGAGCGACCACGCCGCCTTCATCAATGGCCACGTGGCGCTGGCCGATGGCGGCTGGTCCGCCTACAGCTACATCTGATCCTGTTGTGGAGAGTATTCATGCCTGAACTGATTTCACTGGCCCCGGCCTCGCCCTGGGTGGAACTGCGCGTCACGCAGGCCGACTGGAAGGCCGCCGATCCCGCCGTGCTGGGGACGCTGCTGTCGCACATGCACCTGATCCGGGCGTTCGAGGAAACCGTGGTGGGGCTGGCGCTCGACGGCCTGGTCCACGGCCCGGCGCACTCCAGCATCGGCCAGGAAGGCGGCGCGGCCGGCGCCCTGGCCCTGCTGACTTCCGCCGACCAGGTCAACGGCTCGCATCGCGGCCACCATCATTTCCTGTCCAAGGCCCTGGCGCACCTCATGCCCGCGGGCGTGGACCCGCGCGCCGAGCTGCCGCCCGCCGTGCGGGCCCTGCTGCAGCGCACGCTGGCCGAGATCCTGGGGCTGTCGCAGGGCTTCTGCCATGGGCGCGGGGGCTCGATGCACCTGCGCTGGGACGAGGCCGGCGTCACGGGCACCAATGCCATCGTCGGCGGCGGCGTGCCGCTGGCCGCGGGCTCGGCCTGGGCGCACCGGCATGCGGGCACCGATGCGGTGGCGGTCACCTTCTTCGGCGACGGCGCCGTCAACATCGGCTCGGTGCTCGAGACGATGAACCTGGCCGCCGCCTGGAAGCTGCCCCTGTGCTTCTTCATCGAGAACAACCGCTACGCGGTGTCCACCCACGTCGAGGAGGCGACCGCCGAGCCCCGCCTGTCGGCGCGCGGCGCGGCGTTCAACATCCCCAGCTGGAAGGTGGACGGGATGGACGCGTACGCCGTCCACCTGGCCATGCAGCAGGCGCTGGCGCACATGCGCGCCGGCAGGGGGCCGACCGTGATCGAGGCGGACGTCTACCGCTTCCTGCACCAGAATGGCGGCTTCCCGGGCAGCGCCTTCGGCTATCGCAGCAAGGAGGAGGAGGCGGCCTGGCGCAAGCGGGACCCGCTGGACCAGCTGGCCGCGCGCATGCAGAAGCTGCGCCTGATCGAGGCGGCGGAGGTCGACGCCCTGCGCGCGCGCATGCAGGCCGCCATGCAGGACGCGGTCGAGGCCCTGACCGAGCCCGATCCGGCCGGCAAGGCGGGCAAGAAGCGCATCCGCCCCGAACTCTGGCCCGATCCGGGCTTCCGCGACGTGGGCCTGCGCGGCGACCTGCGCGAATTGCAGGGCGCGCGCTGCGAGGAGGAATCCACCTTCCGGGGCGAGCTGCGGGAGCGCAAGTTCATCGACGTCGTGGCCGAGACGATGGACCGCCGCATGGCGGCCGACGCGCGCATCGTCGTGCTGGGCGAGGACGTGCACCGCCTGAAGGGCGGCACCAACGGCGCGACGCGGGGCCTGAAGGACAAGTACCCCAGCCGCGTGCTGGGCACGCCCATCAGCGAGAACGCCTTCGCCGGCCTGGGCGGCGGCATGGCGATGGACGGCCGCTTCCGGCCGGTGGTGGAATTCATGTATCCCGATTTCCTCTGGGTCGCGGCCGACCAGGTGTTCAACCAGATCGGCAAGGCGCGGCACATGTTCGGCGGCGACATCGACGTCCCGCTGGTGCTGCGCTCCAAGGTCGCGATGGGCACCGGCTACGGCTCGCAGCACTCGATGGATCCCGCCGGCATCTTCGTCACCAGCCCGGGCTGGCGCATCGTCGCGCCGTCCACGCCGTTCGACTACGTCGGCCTCATGAATGCCGCGCTGCAGCTGGAGGACCCGGTGCTGGTCATCGAGCACGTGGACCTCTACGCCGCCAGCGGCCCGGCGCCCGTGGACGACTTCGACTACCAGACCGCGTTCGGCAAGGCGGCCGTGCGCCGCGCGGGCGCCGAGGTCACGGTGCTCACCTACCTGTCGATGGTCTGGCACGCCCTGGAGGCGGTCGAACGCACGGGCGTCGATGCCGAGGTCGTCGATCTGCGCTGGCTGGATCGCGCCAGCCTGGATTGGGAGACGATCGGCGCCAGCATCCGCAAGACGAACAACGTGCTGATCGTCGAGCAGGGCGCGCAGGGCACGTCCTACGGCGGCTGGCTGGCCGACGAGATCCAGCGGCGCTTCTTCGACTGGCTGGACCAGCCCGTCCAGCGCGTCACCGGGGGCGAGGCCTCGCCCAGCATCTCCAAGGTGCTGGAGCGCGCCGCCTGCGCGCGCACCGAGGAAGTCGTGGAAGGCCTGGAGCGCGTCATGCGCGGCCAGGGCGCCCCCGTGCGCGGCCAGGGCTGAGGAGATGGGAATGAATCGGAAGCAGGGGAGGAATTGAGATGGCCATTCTGTTGCACATGCCGGAAGTCGCCGCCAACATGGAGTCCGCCACCATCGTGTCCTGGGCCAAGGCGGAGGGCGACCCGGTCGCCGTCGGCGACGCGCTGGCGGACATCGAGACCGACAAGGCGGTCATCGAGTTCACCGCGGAGGCCGCGGGCGTCCTGGGCCGGATCCTGGTGCCGGCCGGACAGGCGGCCGCCGTGGCCGCCCCCATCGGGGTGCTGCTGGCGCCGGGCGAGCAGGCCGCGGATATCGACGCCTTGCTGAGCCAGGCGGCCGGCGCGGGGCCCGCCGACCCGGCCACGGCCCAGGCCGCCGCTTCGGCTGCCGTACCGGCCGGGGCTCCGGCCTCCGCCGCCGTCCCGGACGAAGCATCGGCGCCCGCCGGCATCGCTTCGGCCGCCGCGGCTCCCGCGTCCGCGCCCGCCGCTTCTGCGCCCGCCGGTCCGGCCGGCGGCCGCCTCTTCGCCAGCCCGCTGGCCCGCCGGCTGGCGGCCGAAGCGGGGCTGGACCTGCGGGGACTGCCGGGCAGCGGGCCCCATGGCCGCATCGTCAAGCGCGACGTGCGGGCGGCGCTGGCGCGCCCGCCCGCCGCGGCGCCCGCGGCGGCCGCGTCCGTCCCCGCGCAGCCGGCCGCGGCGCCCGCCGTTGCGCCACAGGCCGCGGCGCCGGCGCCCGCCGTTCCCGCGGCGGAGGCCGGGGCGACCCGCATCCCGCATTCGGCGATGCGCCGCACCATCGCCCGGCGCCTGCTCGAAAGCAAGACGTCGGTGCCGCACTTCTACCTGCGCGCCGATTGCCGGATGGACGAGCTGCTGGCCTTGCGCGAGACCATCAACGCGGGCGCGCCGCGGCGCATCTCCGTGAACGACATGATCGTCAAGGCGGCCGCCGTGGCGCTGGCGGAGCTGCCCGACATGAACGTGAGCTGGACCGACGAGGCCCTGCTGCGGCATGCCGCCGTGGACATCTCGGTGGCGGTGGCCACCGAGAACGGCCTGATCACGCCCATCGTGCGGCAGGCCGAGGGCCGGTCCCTGTCGGCCATCAGCGCGGACATCGCCCGCCTGGCGCAGCGCGCCCGCGAGGGCCGCCTGCAGCCGCAGGAATACCAGGGCGGCAGCTTCACCGTCAGCAACCTGGGGATGCACGGCGTGCGGGAATTCGCCGCCATCATCAATCCGCCGCAGGCCGCCATCCTGGCGGTGGGCGCGACCGAGCGGCGGGCCGTGGTGGATGCGCAGGGCCAGCTCGCGGCGGCCTCGATGATGTCGGTGACGCTGTCCGTGGACCATCGCGCCATCGACGGCGCACTGGCCGCCCGCTGGCTGAAAATCTTCCGGCGCCTGATCGAGGCGCCCCTGGGCATCCTGATCTGAGGCCGCCATGAAACATGAACGTCACGATTACGACGTCGCCGTCGTCGGCGCGGGCCCCGGCGGCTATGTCGCCGCGATCCGCGCGGCGCAGCTCGGCCTGCGCACCGCGCTGGTCGAGAAGGCCGAGCCGGGCGGCGTCTGCCTGAACTGGGGCTGCATTCCCACCAAGGCGCTGCTGCGCTCGGCCGACGTGCTGCGCCTGACGCGCGACGCGGCGCGCTACGGCATCCGGGTCGAGGCGGCGCAGCCCGATCTCGCCGCCATGGTGGCCCGTTCGCGCCAGGTCGCCGGGCAGCTGCGGCGCGGCGTCGCCCATTTGCTGAAGAAGAACGGGGTGGCAGTCATCCCGGCCGCCGCCCGGCTGGCCGGCCGGGGCCGGGTCGAGCTGCGGCCGGTCGCGGCCGGCCAGGCGCCCGCCGCCCTGCAGGCGCGGTCCGTCATCCTGGCGACCGGCGCGCGCGCCCGCCTCCTGCCCGGGCTGGAGCCCGATCCGGCATCGGTCTGGTATTACCGGGAAGCGCTGACCCCCGCCTTCCTGCCCCGCCGCATGCTGGTGGTCGGGGCCGGGGCGATCGGCATCGAGTTCGCCAGCTTCTACCATGCGCTGGGGGTGCGGGTGCGGGTGGTGGAAATGGCCGACCGCGTGCTGCCGTCCGAGGATGCCGACATCTCCGCCCACATGGAGAAGTCCCTGTCCGGACAGGGCATCGAACTGTCCCTGGGATGCCGCATCCTGGAGGCGAAGCGGGCCGGCGGCGCCTGGCGGGTGAGCGTGCAGGGGCCGGCGCGGGCCGAGACCCACGAAGCCGACGTCATCCTGGTGGCGGCGGGCATCCAGGGCAACGTGGAGGACCTGGGCCTGGAGCGCACCGCGGTCCGGGTCGAGAAATCGCACATCGTGACCGGTCCGCACGGCGCGACCGACGAGCCCGGCGTGTACGCCATCGGCGACGTCGCCGGCGCGCCCTGGCTCGCCCACAAGGCCTCGCACGAGGCGGTCGCGTGCGTGGAGCACATCGCCGGCCTCGCGCCCCATGCCCTGGAAGCCGGCCGCATCCCCGCCTGCACCTACAGCCACCCCCAGGTGGCCCATGTGGGGATGACCGAGGCGCAGGCGCGCGCCGCCGGCCGCGAGGTCCGCGTCGGAAAATTCCCCTTCCTCGCCAACGGCAAGGCGATCGCCATGGGCGATACCGAAGGCTTCGTCAAGGTCGTCCTGTGCGCGCGCAGCGGCGAGCTGCTGGGGGCCCACATGGTGGGCGCCGAGGTCACCGAAATGATCCAGGGCTTCGGCATCGCCATGGGGCTGGAGACCACCGAAGCCGAATTGATGCAGACGGTCTTCGCCCATCCGACGCAATCCGAGGCCATGTACGAAGCGGTATTGGCGGCGTATGATAGGGCTCTGCATATTTGAAGCGCTTCATAATCGATCGTGAATTTGAAGCGCTTCAATTTCCAGGGCGGTTTTCAGGACAATGTCCAGGGCATTTTTCAGGGCGGATTTCCGGCAAGGGATGGAGGGAACGATGGCGGAAAAGAGCGTGGGGGAGAGACGATGAAACTGATCGATCATGGCAAGGGCGGCGATGCTTCCTCGCTGCGCGTGGTCGAGGCCCCGGTGCCCGAGCCGGCGCCCGGCCAGGTCTCGATCGCGGTCCAGTATGCCGGCGTCAACCGGCCCGACATCCTGCAGCGTTCGGGCTCCTATCCGCCGCCGGCCGATGCCTCGCCCTACCTGGGACTGGAAGTCTCCGGGCGCGTCGCGGCGGTGGGCGAGGGGGTGACGCGGTGGAAGGCCGGGGATCCGGTCTGCGCCCTGACGCCCGGCGGCGGCTATGCCGAATACTGCGTGGTCGACGCGGGGCACTGCCTGCCCGTGCCCCGCGGGCTGGACATGATCCAGGCGAGCGCCCTGCCGGAAAACTATTTCACGGTCTGGACCAATGTCTTCCAGCGCGGCCGGCTGCGGGACAACGAGACGATCCTGGTCCATGGCGGCTCCAGCGGCATCGGCCTGACGGCCATCCAGCTTGCCCGGGCGTTCGGCGCGCGCGTGTTCACCACCGTGGGCAACGCGGACAAGGCCGCCGCCTGCCGCCGCTTCGGCGCCGAGGCGGCCATCGACTACCGCACGCAGGACTTCGTCGCGGAAATCGAGGCGCTGACGGACGGCCGCGGCGTGGACATGATCCTGGACATGGTGGGGGGCGGCTACATCGCGCGCAACATCCGGTGCCTGGCCCTGGAAGGGCGGCTGGTGCAGATCGCCTTCCTGCAGGGCAGCAGGACGGAATTCGACTTCATGCCGGTGATGCTGCGGCGCCTGACGATCACCGGCTCCACCCTGCGGGCCCGCTCGGTGGCGCAGAAGACGGCGCTCGCCGCCGACGTCGAGGCGCACGTCTGGCCCCTGCTGGCGCAGGGCCGCTGCCTGCCCGTCATCCATCGCGTCTTTCCGCTGGACGAGGTGCAGGAAGCGCATCGCCTGATGGAAAGCAGCCGGCATATCGGCAAGATCATCCTGGAAGTCGGAGGAGACCGCCATGCGGCATGAGGGACGAGTCGTGATCGTGACGGGGGCCCTGGGTGGGATCGGCAGCGCCCTAGTCGAGCGCTATCTGCTCGAAGGGGCCCGCGTCGGCCTGATCGACCTGGACGAGGCGCGCGGCCAGGCCGCGGCGCAGGCCTGGCGCCGGCAGGGGCATGCGGTGGCCTTCGCCGCCGCCGACGTCGGCCGGTATGCCGCCTGCGCCCAGGCCGTGGACCGGATCCGCGCCGAACTGGGCGAGGTCGATACCCTGGTCAACAACGCGGGGATTTCCCCCAAGCACGACGGCGCGCCGTCGGCCGTGCAGGCGATGGACCCCGCCGAATGGGACCGGGTGGTGGGCGTCAACCTCAGCAGCGCCTTCTATCTCACGAAACTGCTGGCGCCCGGGATGATCGGGCGCGGGTTCGGCCGCATCGTGTCCATGTCCTCGGTGGCCGGCAAGGCCGCGATCAGCCGCATCGTCGGGGTGCACTACAGCGCCACCAAGGCGGCGCTCATCGGTTTCACGCGGCACGTCGCCGAGGAACTGGGGCCGCATGGCATCACCGTCAACGCGCTGGCGCCGGGGCGGATCAGCACCCCCTTGCTGGCGACCGTCGCCGATGACGCCAACCAGGCGGTCATCCGCGAGACCGCCCTGCGCCGGCTGGGCACGCCCGGCGAGGTCGCCGACGTGTGCGCCTTCCTGACCTCCCACGAGGCCGCCTTCGTGACCGGCCAGGTCGTCGACGTGGCGGGCGGCTGGCTGATGACCTGAAACCTGTCGGCGTCCCGCGGGACGCAGCGGCCGGAGCGGCCGCCCGATCAACAGGGGAGACACATGATTACCGGAAACACCAGACTGTTCGCCATCATCGCCGATCCGATCGCGCAGGTGCGCACGCCGCAGGTGCTCAACGCCTATTTCCAGAGCCAGGACCTGGACGCCGTCCTGGTGCCGGTGCACGTGCCGGCCGAAGGCCTGGCGGAGGTGATCGCCGGCTTTCGCCGCATGAAGAACCTGGGCGGCTTCATCGTGACGGTGCCGCACAAGATCCAGGTGGCGGCGCTGTGCGACGAACTGGGCCCGGCGGCGCGCGCCACGGGCTCCGTCAACACCGTGCGCCGCGAGGCCGACGGCCGCCTGGCCGGCGACATGTTCGACGGGGCCGGCTTCGTCCAGGGCCTGCGTACGCAGGGACACGATCCGGCGGGCAAGCGGCTGCTGCTGCTGGGGGCGGGCGGCGCGGCGGGCGCCATCGCCTTTTCCCTGGTCGAGGCCGGCGCCGCCCGGCTCGTCATCGCCAACCGGACGCTCGCCAAGGCGCAGGCCATCGTCCAGCGCCTGCGGCAGGCCTTTCCGCACGCCGACGTCCGGGCGGGCACGGCCGACCCCCGGGAATGCGACATGGTCGTCAATGCGACCACCCTGGGCATGCGGGCGGAAGATCCCCTGCCGCTGGATGCGGAGCTGCTGCGGCCGGAGACGGTCGTGGCCGAGATCATCATGAAGCCCGAGCTGACCCCGCTCCTGGCCGAGGCGCACAAGCAGGGCTGCCCCATCCATTACGGCCGCCACATGCTCGACGAGCAGGTGCGGCTGATGGCCCGTTTCATGCTTTGACGACCGGAGACGGGCCGCCATGCAGGAGGAGTTCGACTACGTCATCGTCGGGGCGGGTGCCGCGGGCTGCATCCTGGCCGACCGCCTGACGGCCTGCGGCCGGCACTCGGTGCTGCTGCTGGAGGCCGGCGGCGAGGGCCGCGACTTCTGGATCCCGATCCCGGCCGGCTTCAGCCGGCTGCTGGTCGATCCCCGCTTCAACTGGCGCTTCGAGACCACGCCCGAGCCCAATACGCTGGACCGGGTCATCGCCGTGCCGCGCGGCAAGGGCCTGGGCGGCTCGACGCTCATCAACGGCATGATCTACGTCCGCGGCCAGCCAGCCGACTACGACCGCTGGCAGTCGCTGGGCGCCGACGGCTGGGGCTGGCGTGACGTCGAGCCCTATTTCCGCAAGCTGGAACGGTATGCCGGCGGCGGCGAGGCGCGCGGCCACGAAGGACCGATGCACCTCACCCAGGTGGCGGAGCGGCATGCGCTCGCCGACGCGCTGCTGGCCGCGGCCGCGCAGGCCGGCCAGCCCTTCAATCCGGACTACAACGGCCCCAGCCAGGAAGGCTTCGGCTACTACCAGGTCCTGCAGCACCGCGGCCGGCGCTGGAGCGTCGTGGACGGCTACCTGAACCGGGCCCGGCGCCGCCCGAACCTGAGCGTGCGCACCGGCGCCCACGTGCTGCGCGTCGATCTCGACGAAAACGGCCGGCGCTGCGTCGGCGTGACGTACCGGCGGGGCGCCGCCGACGTGCGGGTGCGGGCCCGGGCCGAGGTCGTCCTGGCGGCCGGCGCGGTCCAGTCGCCCCAGATCCTGGAGCTGTCGGGCATCGGCGACCCGCGCGTGCTGGCATCGATCGGCGTGCCGCCGCGCCATGCGCTGCCGGCCGTGGGCGAAAACTACATCGACCATTTCTGCACGCGCATGAACTGGCGCGTGAAGGACGCGCGCACGCTCAATGAGCTGACCCGGGGATGGCGCCTCGGCCTGGCGGTGTCCGAATACTTCGCGCGCCGCACCGGGATCCTGACCCTCGGCACCGGCCTGGTGTTCGGCTTCGCCAGGAGCCGGCCCGAACTGCCCGCCCCCGACGTGCAGTACTTCTTCATGCATGCCAGCTATGCCAATGCGGCCGAGCGCAGGCTCGACCGCCTGCCGGGCATGACCCTGGGCGTGGCCCAGCTGCGGCCGCGCTCGGCCGGCAGCATCCATGCGCGCAGCGCGGACCCGTTCTCGGGCCCGGACATCCGGCCCAACTTCCTGGATGCCGAGGAAGACCAGGAAAGCCTGATCGGCGGAATGCGCCTGGCGCGCCGCATCATGGGCCAGCCGGCCATGGCGCGCTACGTGGAGCGGGAAATCAGCCCGGGCACGGCGACGCGGACGCGCGCGCAGTGGCTGCGGTTCGCCCGGGAGAACGGCCAGACGATCTATCACCCGATCGGCACCTGCCGCATGGGCGCGGACGCATCGGCGGTCGTCGATCCGCGCCTGCGCGTCCATGGGATCGCGGGCCTGCGGGTGGTGGACGCCTCCGTGATCCCGGCCATGGTGTCGGGCAACACGCAGGCCGCCGTCATGATGGTGGCCGAGAAGGGCGCCGACCTGATCCTGGCGGACGGCGCCGGGTGACGCTTCCCCGTCCGCCGGGCGCCCCAGCGGGGTTCGTCCGGCGGGCGGACATCCACTCTTTTTCAAGGAATGCCATGTTCGAGAACATCAGCATGAAGGACAAAAAGGTCCTGATCACGGCGGGCGCCAGCGGCCTGGGGCTGGAAATGGCGCGGGTCTTCGCCGCGGAGGGCGCGCGGGTCTTCCTCTGCGACGTGGACGAGGCCGCGCTGGCGGCCGTGCGCCGGGAGCTGCCGGCGGCGGGCACGGTCGTGGCCGACGTGTCCGACGAGGACAGCGTGGCCGCGCTGTTCGACGCCGGCCGGGCGTTCCTGGGCGGGCTCGACGTGCTCGTCAACAATGCCGGCATCGCCGGCCCCACCGGCGCGGTCGAGACGATCAGCCGTGCCGACTGGGACCGGACGCTCGCGGTGAACATCACCGGGCAGTTCCTGTGCGCGCGGCGGGCCATCCCCCTGCTGCGCCAGTCCCCGGCCGGCGTCATCCTCAATCTGTCGTCGGCGGCCGGCCACCTCGGCTTCGCCGGCCGGTCGGCCTACGCGGCCTCCAAATGGGCCGTGGTGGGCTTCACCAAGACGCTGGCGATCGAACTGGGCAAGGACGGCATCCGCGTCAACGCCATCCTGCCCGGGGCGGTCGAAGGCCCCCGCATCCGGGCGGTGATCGAAGCCAAGGCGAAGATCCTGGGCCGGCCGGTGGAGGAGATCGCCGCCCGGTATGAGAACCAGGCTTCCCTGGGCCGCATGGTCACGGCGCGCGACATCGCCAACATGGCGCTGTTCGCCGCCAGCGGGGCGGCGGCGGGCGTCAGCGGCCAGACGCTGGTGGTGGACGGCCATACCCAGCAGCTCGTCTGAGCCGGGACGGCCGCGCGCGCCGGGCGGGCCTTCGCGCCGCCGGCGCCCGGCCGGGCGGGCCGCCGCGGAAGCGGGGCGGCCAGATGAATCGAGGAGACAGCATGATGAAAGTGGCGGTGGTGGGCGCGGGGCTCATCGGGCAGGCCTGGGCGATCGTCTTTGCGCGGGGCGGCTGCGAGGTCGGCCTCTGGGATGGCGATCCGCAGGCCTCGGCGCGCGCCCTGCGCCTGATCGCCGAGCTGGCGGAGCTGCTGCAGGACAAGGGCCTGCTGGACGATGCCGCCGGGGCGATGGCCCGCATCCGTCGGGAAACGGCGCTGGAGCAGGCGCTGGCGGATGCGGCGTACGTGCAGGAAAACCTGCCCGAGCGCCTGGAGGTCAAGCAGGAGATCTTCGCCCGGATGGACGCGCTGGCCGCCCCCGGCACCGTGCTGGCCAGTTCCAGCTCCAGCATCGCCGCCTCGCGGTTCACCGGCGGACTGGCGGGGCGCGCCCGCTGCCTGGTGGCGCATCCGGTCAATCCTCCCTATCTGGTGCCGGTGGTGGAACTGTGCGGCGCGCCCTGGACCAGCCCGCAGGCGCTGGACGACGCGCAGCGGCTGATGGCCGGCATCGGCCAGAAGCCCGTGCGGGTGCGGCGGGAAATCGAGGGCTTCATCCTCAACCGCCTGCAGGGCGCCCTGCTGCGCGAAGCCTTCCGGCTGGTGGAGGGCGGCTACGTCGATGCCGAGGACCTGGATGCGACTGTCAAGGACGGCCTGGGCCTGCGCTGGTCCTTCATGGGGCCGTTCGAGACCATCGACCTGAACGCGCCCGCCGGCATCCGGGACTACTGCCGGCGCTACGGCGGCCTGTTCGAGTCCATCGCGCGCGAGCAGACGGACACCGGGCCGTGGTCCGAAGCCCTGATCGACACCCTGGAAGCGCAGCGCCGCCGGCTGCTGCCGGCCGATGGGCTGGAGGCGCGGCGCCTCTGGCGCGACGCGCGCCTGATGGAGCTCGCGCTGCACAAGCGGCGGACGGCGCGGGACGCCTGAACGGCTTTCCGCCGATTCCCATCGGTTTCCACCGTTTTCCACCGATTTCCACGCCGCCGCGAGACGATCCGGCGGCCCATCCCCTGGAGGCACATCACCATGGCCAGCAAGAAGAAAGTGATCATCACCTGCGCCGTCACCGGCGCCATCCATACGCCCAGCATGTCGCCGCACCTGCCGGTCACGGCCGACGAGATCGCGCAGGCGGGCATCGCCGCCGCCGAGGCGGGCGCCGCCATCCTGCACCTGCATGCGCGCGACCCGAAGGACGGCCGCCCGACCCAGGATCCGGCGTACTTCCGCCCCTTCCTGGAGCGGATCAAGGCGGCCACCGATGCCGTCATCAACATCACCACCGGCGGCAGCCCGACCATGACGGTCGAGGACCGCATGCGTCCGGCGATGGCCTTCAAGCCGGAAGTCGCGTCGCTGAACATGGGTTCGATGAACTTCGGGCTGTTTCCGATGCTGAACCGGTTCAAGGAATTCCAGCACGACTGGGAGCGCGAATACCTGGAAAACAGCCGCGACCTGATCTTCAAGAACACCTACCAGGACATCGAGACGATCCTGCGCAGGGGCGGCGAGAACGGCACGCGCTTCGAGTTCGAGTGCTACGACATCAGCCACCTGTACAACCTGGCGCACTTCATGGATCGCGGGCTGGTGCAGAGCCCCCCGTTCATCCAGTCGGTGTTCGGCATCCTGGGCGGCATCGGCCCGAACCCCGAGGACCTGATGCACATGCGCCGCACGGCCGACCGCCTGTTCGGCGAGGACTACCAGTGGTCCATCCTGGGCGCGGGGCGCAACCAGATTCCGCTCGCCACCATGGGGGCGGCGATGGGCGCGAACGTGCGCGTCGGCCTGGAGGATTCCCTGTGGATCGAGCCGGGGCGGCTGGCCTCGTCCAATGCCGAGCAGGTCCGCCGGATCCGCATCATCCTGGAGGCGCTGAACCTGGAAGTGGCCACGCCCGACGAGGCCCGCGCCATCCTGCACCTCAAGGGCGGCGACCAGGTCGGCTTCTGACCGGGGTTTTCGATCGGGGCGGGCGCGCGTCGCGGGCGGGGCTGCGCCCGCCCCGGTTCACTTCGACAGCAGCCGCATGGCCTGCTCCAGGCCGTCCATCGTCATGCCGAACATGCGCTCGTGCATCAGTTCCTTGACCAGGGCGATGGACTGGCGGTACTGCCAGGACCCGGACGGCTCCGGGTTCAGCCAGACGGCATGCGGCCAGTGCGCCAGGATGCGCTGCAGCCAGGCGGCGCCGGCCTCCTCGTTGTGGTGCTCGATCGAGCCGCCGGGGTACAGCAGCTCGTAGGGGCTCATGGACGCGTCGCCCACCAGGATCAGGCGCCAGTCCTCGCCGTAGGTGCGCAGCAGGTCCCAGGTCTCGATGCGCTCGCCGTGGCGCCGGCTGTTGTGGCGCCAGACGGATTCGTAGGGGCAGTTGTGGAAGTAATAGACTTCCAGGTGGCGGAATTCGCTGCGCGCGGCGGAGAACAGCGATTCGATGCGGGCGACGTGGTCGTCCATGCTGCCGCCCACGTCCAGCAGCATCAGGACCTTGACCGCGTTGTGGCGCTCGGGCACCCAGTGCAGGTCCAGCATCCCGGCCTGCTCGGCGGTGCCGCGGATGGTGCCGGGCATGTCCAGCTCCAGCGCCGCGCCCTGGCGGGCGAAGCGCCGCAGGCGCCGCAGCGCCATCTTGAAGTTGCGCGTGCCCAGGGTCTGCTGGTCGTCGTAGTCGCGGTAGTCGCGCCGTTCCCAGACCTTGACGGCGGTGCGGTTGCCGGCCGAGGGGCCGCCGATGCGGATGCCTTCGGGGTGATAGCCGCCGTGGCCGAAGGGCGACGAGCCCCCGGTGCCGATCCATTTGCTGCCGCCCGCGTGGCGTTCCTTCTGTTCGGCCAGGCGTTCGCGGAACATCTCCATCAGCCGGTCCCAGCCGTGCCTTTCCAGGGCCGCCTTTTCCTCGTCGCTGAGCTGCTTGCGGAAGGTCTGCACGAGCCAGTCCGGCGGCACGTCGGGGCCGCCGGCGCGCGCCTGGAGGCGGCCGATGAAGGCGGCGAAGACGCGGTCGTAGCGGTCGTAGCGGGTCTCGTCCTTGACCAGCGCCAGGCGCGCCAGGTGGTAGAACTCTTCCGTGCTGGCGGGCGCGGCGGGGCTGCACAGCAGCTCCAGCAGGCTCAGGTATTCCCGGATGGAGACCGGGATGCCGGCGGCGCGCAACTGGGTGAAGAAATCGGTCAGCATGGCCAGGAAGAGGGGAATGGACGTTCGGCGGGAAGGGGATTCAGGCGTGCGGGCGTGGGTTCAGGCGCGCGGGCGGCGCAGCTGGTAGAGCAGGTGGGCGCGGACCTCGGGCCATTCGCCCGCCAGCAGGCTGTACATGACGGTGTCGCGCACGGTGCCGTCGCGGCGCGGCGCGTGGTGGCGGATCACGCCGTCGCGGTGCGCGCCCAGGCGCTCGATGGCGCGCTGGGAGGCGTGGTTGTAGTTGTCGGTGCGCCAGCCCACCACGGCGGCACCCAGGGACTCGAAGGCGTGTTCGAGCAGCAGCAGCTTGCAGGCGGTGTTGACATGGGTGCGCTGATGCGAGCGGCCGTACCAGGTGTAGCCGATCTCCAGCCGCGCGACCGCCGGCACGATGTCGTGATAGCGCGTGGTGCCCAGCAGGGCGCCGCCGGCGGCGTCGGTGACGGCGAAGGGCAGCATGTGGCCCTCGTCCCGGCCCCGCAGGGCCTGGGCGATGTAGGCCTCGGTCTGGTCGGGCTCGGGGACCGAGGTGACGCGCAGGTTCCAGAGCGCGCCGTCGGCGGCGGCGGCGCGCAGGCCGGCGGCGTGTTCCGGGGCCAGCGGGACCAGGCGCACGCCGTGGCCTTCCAGGGTGACGGGACGGGGTGTTTGCTTGAAGCCGGAGGTGCTCATGGGTCGGTCCGGTGAAGTGGGGGTCGGGAAGGGCGCCGCGGCGTGCGGCCGGCGCGGCGGACGGGCGGCCGCGCCGGCGGCGGCCGTCAGCGGACGCCGCGCTGCGTCAGGGTGGCCAGGCGCCGCAGCAGGTTCAGGTCCTGTTCGTTTTTCAGCAGGGCGCCGGCCAGCGGCGGCACGTCGCCCCGCGCCAGGCTGTCGGGCGCCACGGATTCGGCCAGCAGCAGGTGCAGCCAGTCGAGGAATTCCGAGGTCGAGGGGCGCTTCTTCAGCCCCGGGACTTCGCGCAGGCGGAAGAACGCGTCCAGGGCCGCGCCCAGCACGTCGGCGCGCAGGTCCGGGAAATGGACGGCCACGATGTCGCTCAGGGTCTGGCGGTCGGGAAATTCGATGTAGTGGAAGAAACAGCGCCGCAGGAACGCGTCGGGCAGGTCCTTCTCGTTGTTCGAGGTGATGATGATCAGGGGCTTGTGGCGCGCGTGGACGGTCTGGCGCGTCTCGTAGACGTGGAATTCCATGCGGTCCAGCTCGCGCAGCAGGTCGTTGGGGAATTCGATGTCGGCCTTGTCGATCTCGTCGATCAGCACCACGCAGGGCTGCTCCGACTCGAAGGCCTGCCACAGCACGCCCTGCACGATGTAGTTGCGGATGTCGTGCACGGCGGCCTCGCCCAGCTGGGAATCGCGCAGGCGCGAGACCGCGTCGTATTCGTACAGGCCCTGCTGCGCCTTGGTCGTGGACTTGATGTGCCATTGCAGCAGGGGCCGGCCCAGGGCGCGGGCGACTTCTTCGGCCAGCAGGGTCTTGCCGGTGCCGGGTTCGCCCTTGACCAGCAGCGGGCGCTGCAGCGCCAGGGCGGCATTGACGGCGGTCTTCAGGGAGTCTGTGGCGACGTAGCGGTCGGTGCCGTCGAAACGGCCGTTCGGAGCGGAGGCGGGCGTGCGGTTCATGGAAGCGGAAAGGGAGGCGCGGGAAGGACGGGAGACGTGGGGGATGGCCGGGAGGACGGATTGATCGGGATGATGGGTTGAACGTGAGTTGAACGGATGGGTGGACCGACCGGGACGGCGGGCTGACCGGGATATTATGAGCTTGAAAGTTTCAAGCCTGACCGTATCGGAGCAATTATCGTACAATCGACTTGCCTCATCGGCCCGGCAGGAGGCTGGCCGATGCCGACACAATATGAATCAGAGAGACAAGAGGCCATATGAAGTCGCGAGCAATGCTTGATCGTGGGTTGGGGGCCGCCGTGGTGGCGGCGTCCTGTCTGCTGGCCGGCCCGGCCCTGGCGGCCGACCCGCCCGCCGTTCAGGGCAATGTGCAGGCTGGCGCCCAGAAGGTTTCCATGTGCATCGGCTGCCATGGAATCCCGGGCTACAAGGCGGCCTATCCGGAGTTGTACCACGTCCCCATGATCGCCGGTCAGAACGCGCCCTACATCGTGGCGGCGCTGAAGGAATACGCCAGCGGCGCGCGTTCCTTCCCGACCATGGACGCCATCGCGCGGTCCCTGTCCGAGCAGGACATGGCCGACGTCGCGGCCTACTATTCCAGTCTCAAGTGATCCGGGGGGACACCATCATGCGTACATTGTGGATTGCCCTGCTGGGTCTCGGCCTGACGGCCACCGGCGCGCGCGCGGCCGACCTGCAGGCCGGCAAGGCCGCCTTCGAGAAATACACCTGCGTCTCCTGCCACGGGGCCGACGCCAAGACCCCGCTGCAGCCCGACTATCCGATCCTGGCCGGCCAGCATCCGGACTATCTGGCCCATGCCCTGACTTCCTACCAGCGCGGCCAGGCGGGGGCGCCGGCCTCGGCCAACGTGCGCAAGAACGCCATCATGGGCGCCATGGCCACGCAACTGTCGGCCGCCGACATCGAGAACATTTCCGCCTGGCTGTCGGTCCAGCCCTCGCCGCTGGCCGTGCGCAAGTAGCGCGCGGCGTCCTTTCGCCGAACGCCCGCCCGGCCCGCGCGCCCGGCGGGCGTTTCTTTGTTGGGAGCGGCGCCTTGCCGGGACGTTTGTATCTTCGTCCCGAGCGCTTTTTCGTCCGGGTTGCGGCCGGGTTTCGTCCGGGGCAGGGCGGGCAGGGCGGGTGGCGCGCCGCCGGGGCGGATGCGGGCCGTTCTTCCTGTCAGCGGTCGTGCGTGGCGTGGCGCCGGATCAGGTCCAGGTAGCGTTCGTTGTCCAGCGGCTTGCCCAGCCGCTGGGCTTCCCAGACGACCTCGCCCAGGGCTTCCATGATGACGTGGGCCGCCTCGTGTTCGTCGTGGCTGCGCAACAGGGCATTCCAGGCGGCCCGGATGCCGGGCGGGTGGTCGATCGACAGCTGCTCCTGGATCGCCAGGTGCATCGACAGGTGCAGGAAGGGGTTGGTGCGGCCGGCCTCGACCGTATAGTCGCGTTCGGCGGCGTCGGGGTCCTGCAGGTCGGCGTGGTATTCGGGGTGGCGTTCGATCAGGTCGGCGGCCATGGTCTCCAGCGGCGTCAGCACCCCGCCTTCGCGGCGCTTGCGCCAGGCGTCGGTGAAGAACGCGCGGACCTGTTCCTTGGAGGGATTGAACATGAGGGTGTGGAAAAGACGGGCCGGATCGTCCATTTTAACCCGCCGATTCGGGTATTTCCGGGGTGCCGGCCGGTAGAATAGGAGGGAAAGGCCGCCTGCCGGCAGCCAGTTTACGCTAAACTCTTATATAAGACTGATTCCCTTTCTCTTGCACAACAAACCCAGCAACACTGGAGCACCCATGTCCTATCAGCACATCAAGGTCCCGGCCGGCGGACAGAAGATCACGGTCAACGCCGATTTCTCCCTGAACATCCCCGATGAGCCCATCGTTCCCTACATCGAGGGCGACGGCACGGGCCAGGACATCACCCCGGTGATGCTGAAGGTCGTGGACGCCGCGGTCGCCAAGGCCTACGGCGGCAAGCGCAAGATCCACTGGATGGAAGTCTACGCCGGCGAGAAATCCACCCGGATCTACGGCCCGGACGTCTGGCTGCCCGAGGAAACCCTGGAAGCCGTGCGCGAGTACGTCGTCTCCATCAAGGGCCCGCTGACCACCCCGGTGGGCGGCGGCATCCGTTCGCTGAACGTGGCCCTGCGCCAGGAACTGGACCTGTACGTCTGCCTGCGCCCGGTGCGCTACTTCAAGGGCGTGCCCTCGCCCGTGCGCGAGCCGGAAAAGACCGACATGGTCATCTTCCGCGAAAACTCCGAGGACATCTACGCCGGCATCGAATTCGAGGCCGAATCCGACAAGGCCCGCCAGCTCATCGAATTCCTGCAGGACAAGCTGGGCGTCAAGAAGATCCGTTTCCCCGGCACCTCCGGCATCGGCGTCAAGCCCGTGTCGCGCGAAGGCACGGAACGCCTGGTGCGCAAGGCCATCCAGTACGCCATCGACAACGACCGCCCGAGCGTCACCCTGGTGCACAAGGGCAACATCATGAAGTTCACCGAAGGCGGCTTCCGCGACTGGGGCTACGCCCTGGCCCAGAAGGAATTCGGCGCCCAGCTGATCGACGGCGGCCCGTGGTGCAAGTTCAAGAACCCCAAGACCGGCCGCGACATCACGGTCAAGGACGTCATCGCCGACGCCTTCCTGCAGCAGATCCTGCTGCGCCCGGCCGAATACGACGTCATCGCCACGCTGAACCTGAACGGCGACTACATCTCCGACGCCCTGGCCGCCCAGGTCGGCGGGATCGGCATCGCCCCGGGCGCCAACCTGTCGGATTCCGTGGCCATGTTTGAAGCCACCCACGGCACCGCGCCGAAATACGCCGGCAAGGACTACGTCAACCCGGGTTCGGAGATCCTGTCCGCCGAAATGATGCTGCGCCACATGGGCTGGACCGAGGCCGCCGACCTGATCATCAGCAGCATGGAAAAATCCATCCTGTCGAAGAAGGTCACCTACGACTTCGCCCGCCTGATGGAAGGCGCGACCCAGGTGTCGTGCTCCGGCTTCGGCCAGGTGATGATCGACAATATGTGATCGATTCCAGCCTTCCAGGCTGGTCGGGATCGGCCCCAGGCCGATCCCTTGAAGTCCAGGAAAGCCCGGCATTCCCTAGGGAACCGGGCTTTTTTGCGTATCCGGCCCTTCTCGGGAAGTGATTCTTTTCTTGGGATTCGTCCCGACAGCACCCGCGCGCCGGATGGCGACGTCCGGTTCGCTTCCGGGCCTGGGTCCGCCGCGCCGGCAGCGGTTGCTCGGCCCGAAGAAGCGGGATGCCGGCGCGGAGCGGGCGGCCTACCGCTCGGCCCGCACCTCGAACCACGCCTCCGTCTCTCCCAGGTTCTGGAACGCATCGCCGCGCGCCCGTCCGGCCGCGGCGATCCAGCGCTTGGCCAGTTCGATGTCCGCCGATGCCATCTCGTTTTCCGGGGTGTCCTCGGCCGTGGTCCAGGCCCGGAAGGCCGCGAGCACGTGCTCCGGCCCGCCCAGGGCGCGTTCCAGTGTCCGGCGGAAGCGCTGTTCGGCGTCCTGCCGGGCGCGTTCGGGAAGATCGGCGGGGGCGTCTTGAAGAGTGATGGTGTACATGGGGGCTCCGTGGCTGATACTGTGAATTTATACAGCCAACACGGCCGGATGAGCAAGGCGGGATGGAGGCCCGTGGACGAGGCGATGGAGCGCCTGTCCCGCCGTGCCAGGGAAGGCGCCGCACGCGGCCTGCGCCGGCAGGCGCCCACCCGCCGGCTTACCCGGCCGGCTCCGGCCCGGCGGAAGCTGGCCCGCCGGGCGGGGGCCGTCCGGGCGCCCCTCAGGGCCGGCTGATCAGCCGCTTGTAGCGCGGTCCGTACTCGTGCACGCTCTCGCGCATGTCCGCGACGGTGTCCGCATCGACGGCCGGAGCCCGGTTGCCCCAGCTGTTGCGCACGTAGGTGAGCACGTCGGCGATCTCCTGGTCGCCGAGCTTCCAGTCGAAGGCGGGCATGGCCAGGCCCGTGGGCAGGGACGGCGGGTCCGCCATGTAGTCGCCGCTCAGGACCACCTGGATCAGGGTCTGCGCATTGGGCGCCTGCACCGAGGACGCGCCGGCCAGGGGCGGGAAGGCGTGAGCCTGGCCCTTGCCGTCGGCCATGTGGCAGCCCATGCACTGGTCGGCGTACAGCGCCTTGCCGCGCTTCATGGCCTGTTCGTCGAGGGTGGCGGCGTCCTTGTCCCCGTCCCCCTTCTCCGCCCGATGGGCCGGGATGTCCTTCAGATAGGCGGCGACGGCCTGCAGGTCGGAATCGCTGAGGTGGCGCGTGGAATTCATCACCACCTCGGTCATCGGGCCGGTGCTGGCGGTGTGGGGATTGGCGCCGGTCTTCAGGTATTCGATGATGTCGCGCTCGGACCAGCCGCCCAGGCCGTCGCGGTGGTTGCCCGTCAGGCCGGGCGCGAACCACCCTTCGCCGGCGTCGCCGCCCTGCAATGCCCGGTCGGAGTCCGTCCCGCCCAGGAAATTCTTCGGCGTGTGACAGGCGGCGCAGTGGCCCGGGCCCTGCACCAGGTAGGCGCCGCGGTTCCAGAGCGTGGACTTGTCCGGATCCGCGGCGTAGGTGCCCGGCTCGAAGAACAGCAGGTTCCAGCCCGCCACCATCTCCCGCCAGCCCAGTGGCCAGATCAGGTCGTTTTCCGGCGGGATGGCGCGCACCGGCTGCAGGGTGTCCAGGTAGGACTTGAGGTCGTCGACGTCCTCCCGGGTCATCTTGGTGAACCAGGGGTAGGGACAGGCCGGATACAGGTACTGCCCGTCCTTGCGCCTGCCCTCGTGCATGGCGCGGTAGAAGTCGTCGCGGCTCCAGTTGCCGATGCCCGTCACGACGTCCGGCGTGATGTTGCTGGAGTAGAGGGTGCCGAAGGGCGTTTCCACCGGGTAGCCGCCGGCGTAGGGCTTACCGCCCTTGGCGGTGTGGCAGGAAATGCAGTCTCCGGCGTTGGCCAGGTACCGTCCGCGCTGGATGTTGGTGAAGTCCGCGCTGTGCAGGTCGGCCGCGCCGGCGGCCGGGACGGCGCAGAGCAGGGCGAGACAGCCCAGGATGGCGTGGTTCTTGCGCATGATGCCTCCCGCGTCAGGCCTGGACCAGGGGTCCGGGCCGTTTCAGGTAGCGCGTGCGTATCGCGTCCGCCGCCCAGAAGGCGAGCGCGCCGACCGTGCCGGTAGGGTTGTAGCCGGGGTTCTGCGGAAAGTTGCAGGCGCCGACGACGAAGACGTTGGGCACGTCCCAGCTCTGCAGGTAGCGGTTGACGACGCTGGTGCGCGGGTCGTCGCCCATGACGGCGCCCCCGGTGTTGTGGGTGGTCTGGTACGGGATGATGCTGTAGGGCGGCTTGCGCTTCTTGACGTTGATCGAGCGCGGCTTCATCGTCCGGGCGATGCCTTCGGCCTTGCCGGTCAGGTAGTCGGACATCCGGTAGTCGTTGGCGTGGAAATCGAAGGTCAGCCGCAGCATGGGGTTGCCGTAGAGGTCCTTGTAGGTCGGATCCAGGTCCAGGTAGGCGTTGCGGTGGCTCACGACGCTGCCGTGGGTCGAGACCGAGGTGCTGTGCAGGTAGTTCTCCGCCATCGCCTTCTTCCATCCGGCGCCCCAGGTGGGCGTGTCCTTGGGCAGGTGGTGCTGCAGGATGGGACGTCCGCCGGTGGTCCACAGCGCGATGTAGCCGCCGCCGATGAAGCCTTCCGGGCCGTGGTCGAAATTGTCGCCGTTGAAGTCGTCGATGGCCTGGCCCAGGGCGCCGGCGCCCATGTACGGGTTCATCAGCTCGTCGACGAAGACCTCCACGGCGGAGGTGATCTGGTAGGCGTAGTTGCGGCCGACCACGCCGGCGCTGCGCGCGGGATCGTAGGGCTTGCCGATGCCCGAGAGCAGCAGCAGGTGAACGTTGTGGTGCGCGAAGGCGCACAGGACGACCAGCTCCGCGGGCTGCTCGAATTCGCGGCCTTCCAGGTCGCGGTACAGTACGCCCTTGGCCTTGGTGCCCGAGCCGTCCAGCACCACGCGCGTGACGTCGCAGCCGGTGCGGTAGGAGAAATTGTCCTTTTTCAGCAGCACCGGCAGGATCGTCGATTGCGGCGAAGCCTTGGAATTGTTGCCGCAGCCGAACCATTCACAGAAGCCGCAGTACGTGCATTGGCCCATCTGCACGCCCAGCGGGTTCAGGTAGGGCCGGGAGGCGTTGGCGGCCGGCCCGGGAAAGGGGTGGTAGCCGAGTTCGCGCGCCGCCTTGTCGAACATCAGCGAGCCGGCGCTGGGCTCCAGCGGAGGCAGCGGGTAGTCGCGCGACCGGTTGCCTTCAAAGGGATTGCCTTCCGGACGGCGCTCGCCCGCCACGTTGGCCGCCTTGCCGGAGACGCCGCACAGGTATTCAAAGCGGTCGTAACAGGACTCCAGCTCGTCGTAGGTGATGCCCCAGTCCTGGATGGTGAGGTCTTCGGGGATGAAGCCGGGGCCGTAGCGCTCCTCGGTATGGGAGCGGATGACGAAATCGTCCGGCAGGAAGCGCCAGGTCTGCCCGTTCCAGTGCACGCCCGCGCCCCCCACGCCGGCGCCGGGCCGGAAGGATCCGAGCTGGCGCATGGGCAGGGCCTTCTGGTCGGGGGTGTTGCGAAAGCTCAGGGTCTCCCGGATGGGGGCCTGGAACATGTGGTTGCGGACCGCGTACTTCAGTTCGTCCTGGATGTGGGTGGTGGCGAAGTCCGGCACCGTGGCGCGGTCCTCGCCGCGCTCCAGGGCCAGCACCTGCAGGCCTTCGTCCGTCAGTTCCTGGGCGATGATGGAGGCGGTCCAGCCGAATCCCACCAGCACCACGTCCACCGGCTTCAGTCGTTTTGCCATCCTGCCTCCTTTACGCGCCGGTGCGCATGCGTGTACCGTCCCGGCCCAGGATGCCGACGGGCGGCAGCGGGTAGGGTTTGCCGTATTGGGTGATTTCCTCGACGTAGTTGTAGCGGGGGCCGGGGAATCCGATCAGCTTCCAGCCGGCGAAGCCGCGGTTGCCGCCGTACATGGGGTCGGACAGGAATCCTTCCTGCGTGTTCTGCCACAGCACGGAAAAGAAGCCCTTGCCGGGAACGCCGTCGAGCTCGATCTTGCCGGCTTCCAGATCGCGCAGCACCTCGTCCTGCTGTTCGGCGGTCAGGTCCGCGAACACGCGGCCGCCGTAGCGCCCGCGGCAGTATTCCTCGATGCCGGCGATGGCGATGCGGTACAGTTCCGCGGGCGTCTGCCTGAGCTGGTAGCCCTGCTGCTCGGTGCCCGCCGCCCAGGGGCCTTCCATGTACCAGCGGTCGGCGCGGCCGTAGGGGCCCGCCAGCTGCAGGTCGATGAACAGCGGGATGGCGGCCTCGATGGCGCCGGGATCGTTCTCGTCGCCCGGAATCAGGCGGGCGGTCGCGGCTTCGATGAAGCGGTATTCGGCGGGCGAGAAGAAGGTCCCGGCGATTCGGGCCGACCTGGTTTCTTCTCGTCCGCAGGCGGGCAGGGCCAGGACCGCGGGCAGCGCCAGCGCGGCCTGGACGAATCTGCGTTTCGTCTCGTCCATGGGTGTCTCCTGAACGTCGATGGCGCGCCGCGCCTCACTGGGCGTCCTGCTTGGCATCCAGCGCGCGGGCCATCCGCAGGTGTTCCTGCAGCTTGGGCAGCGCCTTGCGGATCATGGCCTTGATGTCGGGATCCTGGACTTCCTGGTCCGCCTGCTGGAACTGCTGGACCGTCGATTCGTGGGCCGCCACGCCGATGCGGTTGACGTAGGCGGCGTCGAAGGCGCCGCCGCTCAGGGTCTTCAGCGCCGTCGCCTCGCCCTTCTGCAGGACGGAGGGGCCGTCGGGCGGCGTGTAGCCTTTCTGCTGGGCCAGCGTCCTGGCTTCTTCCACCATTTTTCCGTGGTCGCTGATCATGGTGTTGGCGAAGGCCCTGACGTCCGGACTGCTGTCCTTCTTCAGCGCGAGCTGGCTGGCTTCGATCTCGGCGTAGCTGCCCTGGATCGCGTTTTCCATGAAGGCGCGATCCTGCTGCGCGAGCCCGCCGGGCTGCTGGCCCGCCGCCAGCATGGAGAATGCGGCGGCGGCCGCACCCAGGATGAAGGATGCCGTTCGGGTGTGGTTCATGATGACTCCTGTGATGACGAAAGGTCGTGTCCGGCGCCGCCGCAGCAAGCGGCGTGCCGCTCTTCAGGCCGATGCCTTGGCCGACATCGCCTCGCGCCTGGTGTCTTCCATGGGCTTTTCCAGCCCGCGCAGGTCGATTGCCTTGTCGATCACCTTCGGGAACAGTTCGTCCTCCTCCTCCTTGATGTGGTGGTTGGTGTATTCCCCCAGCACGGTGAAATGGGCCTCGTACAGGTCGTCGGCGGGCTTCATCGCCTCCAGCTGGGCGATCAGGTCCTTGGCGCTGGCGTGCTCGACCGTGGCCTCGTCCAGCAGGCTGCCGAACGCATCGGCGTCGGCGTCGCGCAGGAAGGGATAGAAATGCTCCTCCTCGATCTTCGTGTGGGCGGTCAGCGCGGTACAGGCGTGCCGCACGATTTCTTCCTGCCGGGCCGGATCCTTGGCGGACTTGAACTCCTTGAAAAGCCGCTGCGCCTCCCGGTGGTCGTCGATCAGCATGCCGAGCACGCCTTTCTGGGCGGCGGGCGCGTGCGATTTGTTCATGGCCATCCGTATTCTCCTGGTGTGGTGACGCCGTCAGTGGCGCCGCCACGCCGCAGCAAGCGGCGTGCCGCGATGGGGGCGCCGCGCGGCGCGCCCCGGGCCGCCGCCGGGACGGCCCGCGCCCGCGGCGCTCAGGCGGACGTGCCGGACGCCGTGGGCTGGCTCAGGGCCTGCGGCCGCGAGGAGGCGCGGGCGGTCCGCGCGGCGGCGCCCGTGTGGTTGAAGACCAGGTTCATGAGGATCGCCACGACGGCGGCGGAGCTGATGCCGGACTGGAAGATGGTCGAGAACCAGGTGGGGAAGGCGTCGTAGAAGCGGGGCGCGATGATGGGGATGATGCCCGCGCCGATCCCGGTGGCCACGATGACCAGGTTGGCGTTGCCCTCGTACTCGACCCGCGCCAGCGTGCGGATGCCGCTGGCGGCCACGGTGCCGAACAGGACGATGCCGGCGCCGCCCAGCACCGGCGGCGGGATGCAGGCGACCACGCGGCCCATGACCGGCGCCAGGCCCAGCGCGATCAGGATCAGGCCGCCGAATGCGACCACGTAGCGGCTCTTGACGCCCGTGACGGCGACCAGGCCCACGTTCTGGGCGAAGGCGCTTTGCGTGAACGAGCCGAACACCGGCGCGATCAGGCTCGAGAGCATGTCCGCCCTCAGGCCGTTGCCCAGGCGGCGGGAATCGATGCGGGTGTCGATGATGTCGCCCACGGCGAGGATGTCGGCGGAGGTCTCGACCAGGGTGACGATGATGACGATGAACATCGAGACGATGGCGGCCGCCTGGAAGGTGGGCCAGCCGAAGTGAAACAGCGAGGGCAGGCCGAAATAGCCGCCCTGGGCCACGTGGGAGAAGTCCGCCTGCCCGCTGGCCGCGGCGGCCAGGGTGCCGATCAGGATGGCGATCAGGATCGAGAGGCGCGAGACGGCCGCGTTGCCCAGCCGGGTCAGGACGAGCACGATGGCCAGCGTGCCGGCGGCCAGGCCGATGTGGCCCATGCTGCCGAAGTCCGGCGCGGCGCTGTTGCCGCCCATCGCCCACAGGGCGGCCACGGGCATGAGGGTCAGGCCGATGGTGGTGATGACGATGCCGGTGACCAGGGGCGGGAAGAAGCGGATGATGCGGGAGAACACCGGCGTGACGATCAGGCCGATGAGCGAGGCGGCCATGACGGCGCCGAAGATGGCGGGCAGCCCGCCGCCGGTGTTCAGGATGGCGATCATGGTGGCGACGCCGGAAAACGAGACGCCCTGCACCAGCGGCAGCTGGGAGCCGAACAGCGGCAGGCCCAGGGTCTGCAGCAGCGTGGCCAGGCCGCCCATGAACAGGCAGGCGGTGATGAGCAGCCCCAGTTCGTCGGGCGGCAGGCCGGCGGCCTCGCCGATGATCAGGGGCACGGCGATGATGCCGCCGTACATGGTCAGGACGTGCTGCAAGCCGTAGGCCAGGTTGGCGGCCAGCCCGGGGTTTTCATCCTCCGGCCGGGGGAGGGTGGCGGGTGCGGGGGCGTGCATCGAGGTGTCTCCTGTTGATTTTATGGGGTGACCGGCCGGCCCGGGCAAGCCGGCTGCGGAACGGCCGTCCCATCCTATCGGAGGATCCCGGCCCAGCCCATTGGGATGGACTGATATCGGCCATTCGCCGGTCATGATGACCCTGCCGCCGACCGGTATACTGCAGGCACGGGCAGACAGGGATCAACGCATCGCGCGGAGCCACTGGGGATCGTATGAGTCGACAGCGCCGGACGAGTCCGTCGGAACCGACGGAAATGATCGAGGCGGGGGCAATCGAGCGCCTGCAGGCGTCGGTGCGGCGCCTCGAACACTCCGACCGCCTGCAGCGGGCATTGTTCGCCATCGCCGACATGGCGGCGTCGGGGCTGGACATGCAAAGCCTGCTGGAAGGCCTGCACCGCATCATCTCCCGCCTGATGTACGCGGAAAACTTCTACATCGCCCTGCACGATCCGCGCCGCGAGACGGTCCGGTTCATCTATTTTTCCGACGTCATGGACGGGCAGGTCTATCGGCCCGACCAGGAATTCACCGCCGAACAGCTGCGCGACACCCTCACCCTGCGGCTGATCCGGGAGGCCCGCCCCATGCGCGGACCCTCGAACGAGATCGTCCGCGCCCTGGGGCTGCGGCAGGGGCACGGCGTGGGCACGCCCTCGGTGGATTTCATGGCGGTGCCGATGTGCCGGGACGGCCGGGTCTTCGGCATCCTGGCCGTGCAAAGCTACGAGGAAGGCCGGGGATACACGCAGTCCGACGAGCACGTGCTGGCGTTCGTGGCCGAGCACGTGCTGAACGCCGTCGAGCGCAAGCTCGGCCAGGAGGCCCTGGAGCGCCGGGTGGCCGAACGCACGCGCGAGCTGGCCCGCGCCAATGCCCGGCTGCAGGAACAGGTGCGCGAGAGCGAGCGCGCGGTCCACCTGCAGGCGACGCTGTACCGGATCGCCGCGCTCGGCCACGGGCAGGACAGCAACGAGGCTTTCTACCGCAGCATCCACCAGGCCGTGGGCGAACTGCTCGACGCCGAGAGCTTCTGCATCGCGCTGGTGTCCGAGGACGGCCAGTGGCTGGATTTTCCCTATTACGTGGACAGTTCGGGAGCGGAGCTGTTGCGCCGGCCCATGGGCCGCGGCATGAGCGAATATGCGATCCGCCATGCGCGCACCCTGCGGCTCGAAGCGGAGGCGATCAGCGCGCTGATCGCGCAGGGCGAGGTGGACGCGGCCACCTACGGGACGCCGGCCATCTCCTGGCTGGGGGCGCCGCTGATGGGCGCGCGCGGCGTGATGGGCGTGGTCGTGGTGCAAAGCTACCGGCCCGACCTGCACTACACGCAGCAGGACGCCGAACTGCTGACCTTCGTGTCCTACCAGATCGCCAACACCCTGCAGCGGCGCCAGCAGGCCGAGGCCTTGCAGACCCTGAACGCCGAACTGGAGCGGCGGGTGCAGGAGCGCACGCGGGAATTGCGCCGGCAGGTCGTGGTGCGGGAACGGGCGCAAAAGCAGCTCAAGCACCAGGTCATGCACGACTCGCTCACCGGCCTGCCCAACCGCCTGTACCTGCGCGAGCGGCTGGAGCGCGCGCTGGGCGCCCTGAAGCGCGATCCGGCGCGCAGCTTCGCCCTGCTGTACCTGGACGTGGACCGCTTCAAGCTGTTCAACGACGGCCTGGGGCACGGGGTGGGCGACGAGGTCCTGCGCATCGTCTCGGCGCGGATGGCCGAGTGCGTGCGGTCGCCCGACATCGTCGGCCGGCTCTCGGGCGACGAGTTCGCCGTCCTTCTCGAAGACTGCCCGCAGCCCTTCTCGGCCTGCCTGGTGGCCGAGCGCATCCAGGCCCGCATGACCGAAGCCATCCAGGTGGGCGGCCGCCAGCTGCACGTCTCGGTCAGCATCGGCATCGCCATGAGCCGCCGGGCCTACCGCACGGTCGATCAGCTGCTGCACGACGCCGACACCGCCCTGTACCGCGCCAAGGCGGCGGGCCGCCAGCGCTTCGTGCTGTTCGACGAAAGCCTGCACGCCTCGGCCATGAACGTGCTCGACCTGGAACAGCAGATGCGCGCCGCGCTGGAAAAAGAGCAGTTCGTGGCCTATTTCCAGCCCATCGTGCGCCTGGCCGACGGCGGCGTCACCGGCTACGAGGCCCTGATCCGCTGGCGGCATCCGGAACACGGCATGCTGGGGCCCGACCGCTTCCTGCCGGCGGCCGAGGAGACCGGCCTGATCGAGACCATCGACTGGCACATGTACGGCCTGGCCTGCCAGGCCGCGCCGGAGCTGCTGGGCCGGGACAGGATCCTCAACATCAACATCTCGCCATGCCATTTCCACAGCCGGAATTTCCCCCGGCGCCTGCTGGACCTGGCGGCCCGGTCCGGCGTGGCGGCGCATCGGCTGTGCGTCGAAGTGACCGAAAGCTCCCTGCTGTCGGACCCGGATGCCGCGGCCGAGATCCTGGGCCATCTGCACGAGGCGGGCGTGCGCATCGCGCTGGATGATTTCGGCACCGGCTATTCCTCGCTCAGCCACGTGCACCGCTTTCCGCTGCGCACGCTGAAGATCGACCGCTCCTTCATCGAGCCGCTGGGGCTGGGGCCGCAGCAGCAGCGCAGCACGGCCATCGTGTCGGCCGTGCTCAGCCTGGCCTGTTCGCTGGACCTGGACGTGGTCGCCGAGGGCGTGGAAAACACCGCCCAGCGCGACGTGCTGCTGTCCATGGGCTGCGTCCATGCGCAGGGCTTCCTGTTCGGCCGTCCGGCGCCGGCCGGCGAACTGATGGCAAGCTGATGACGGGGTGGTCACGAGGGGACCTGGGCGCCGCACGCTAGGGACTTCCCTAGGTGTTATTTATAGATACAGACGGCATAATGCTGCCCATGCAGGTGAGGAGACAGCCCTGCTGGGCACTGGCGCCACGGAGATGGCGCTTTCATTTGTGGCAGTACCCATAAAAAACAGAAATCTGGCGGGGCCGATGACACAATCGTCGGCCCCGTTCCATTTCCGGGCCCGGGAATCTTCCGGGGTCCAGGGATCTTCTCGGGGTCCGGGAATCTTCCGAGGTCCGGGAATCTTCCGGGGTCCGGGAATCTTCCGGGGTCGGGGAATCTTCCGGGGTCGGGGAATCTTCCGGGGTCCGGGTATCGGCCGCGGGGCCGGATCGGCGGACCGCCCACGGATCCGCGCACGGACCCCGCACGGGTCGCCGAAGCGCAGGGGCAACGGGCAGAGGGCAGCCGACCCCCCGGCGGTTTTTTGATGCATCTTTTTACTTCTTCTTTTTGCTACTTCTTTTTGCTTCTTTTGGCTTCTTGATTCAAAAGCTGTCTTCGTCTATCATCTTTCGATTTCCCCTTTAAAAAACGGATGAGGCGGACCCCGATTGCCGGGATGTCCGCAGGGCCGTTTCATCCGCGCACGGCGCGCGATCCCTTGATCCGGAGGATGCCATCATGCAAGGCCTGCACCTGACCGCAGATCTCTATCGCTGCCAGTCCGACGCCACCCTGCTCACCGACGAAGCGGCGCTGGCCGCCCTGTGCCGCCAGGCGACGCTCGATGCCGGCCTGACCATCGTCGGGGAAAAATGGCATCGCTTTCCCGACTACCAGGGCCAGCCCGGCGGCGTCACCGGCATGCTGCTGCTGGCCGAATCCCACCTGGCGATCCATACCTGGCCGGAACGCGGCGGGGTGACGCTGGACGTCTACGTCTGCAATTTCGAGACGGACAATTCCGCCCGCGCGGAGCACCTGATGGCCGCGCTCGAATCCGCCTTCGCGCCGGGGGACTGCCAGCGCCAGCGCCTGATGCGCGGCGAGCGCGACGGCCCGGCGCAGCCCGGCGAGCCCCTGCTGGAAGCCCTCGACGAGCACAGCGTGTACGGCTTCCGCTTCGACCGGCGGGTGCTGGCGTGCGACACCGGCCTGCAATGGCTGGAAGTGCTCGAATCGCGCGAGCTGGGCCTGACCCTGCGCCTGGACGGCCGCCTGATGACCTCGGAGGCCGACGAGGCGTTCTACCACGAGGCCCTCATCCATCCGGCGGCGCTGGCGCATCCCGCGCCGCGCCGGGCGCTCATCGTGGGCGGCGGCGACGGCGGCGCGCTGGAAGAACTGCTGAAGTACCGCAGCATCGAATCCGCGACCCTGGTGGAGCTCGACGGCGGCGTGGTGGCGGCGGCGCGGGACCACCTGGGGTCCATCCACCGGGGCAGCCTGGACGATCCCCGGGCGGACGTCCGCATCCAGGACGGCGCCGCCTACGTGCGCGAGTGCGGCCAGACCTTCGACCTGGTCTATCTGGACCTGACGGATCCCGAAACGCCGGCCGGGCCGCTGTACACGCAGGCGTTCTTCGAGGACTGCCGGGCCGTCCTGGCGCCGGGCGGCGCCCTGGTCCTGCACCTGGGGGCCCCGTTCCACGAGCCCGGGCAGGTGTCCGGCCTGGCGGCCGCGCTGGGCGAGGTCTTCCCGCAGGTGCACGCCTACGGCCTGCACATCCCCCTGTACGGCTCGTACTGGGCCCTGGCGGTGGCCTCGGATACGCTCGATCCCGCCGGCCTGTCCGCCGCGGAAATCGGGGCGCGCCTGGACGCCCGGGGGATCGGCGACCTGCAGGTCTACAGCGCCGAATTCCACGGCGCCCTGTTCGCCTTGCCGGCGCGTTACCGGCGCCTGCTGCCGCGGCCGGCCTCAGTGTCCGCCTGAGCCCGAAAACACGTTCAGCACCAGCACCCCGGCCAGGATCAGGCCGATGCCGAACAGCGCGGCGGCGTCCAGCGCCTGGCCGAAGACGAAGTAGCCGATGATGGCGATGGCCACGATGCCCGCGCCGGACCAGACGGCGTAGGCGATGCCCACGGGGATGGTCTTCAGCGCCAGGGCGAGCAGGTAGAACGCCAGCCCGTAGCCGATGGCGGTGACCGCCGCGGGCAGGGGGCGCGTGAAGCCGTCCGAGGCCTTCAGGGCGGAGGTGGCGACGACTTCGGCCAGGATGGCGATGCCGAGGTAGATCCAGCTGGGGTTCATCGGAGGCTCCTGAAGGGAAAGGGGGCGGGTGGCGTAAAGGACGGTGGATGCGGACCGGGGCCGCCCCGGCTCAGTCCCGCGGCGGGCCGGCCAGCCGCAGCAGGGCGTGCAGCGCGCCTTCGCCGCCCTCGTGCTCGCCGCACTGGACCCAGGCCTGGACGGCTTCCAGGCGGCACAGGTGCTGGCGGATCGCATCCTTCAGGACGGGTTCGCCCTGGCGCGAGCCGATGCCCTTGCCGTGGATGACGCGCACGCAGCGCACGTCGTGCTCCAGGCACGAGGCCAGGAACCGGTCCAGGCGTTCGCGGGCCTGCTCCAGGGTGCTGCCGTGCAGGTCCAGGGAGGCCTGGGGAATCCATTTGCCGCGCCGCAGGCCGCGCAGCAGGTCCGGGCCGCAGCCCGCCTGCAGGAAGGCGCCGGCTTCGGGATCGTAGGCCGGCGCCTTGCGCCGCTGCCGCTGGGCGGGCGGCGCCGCGCGCGATTCGGCGGAGGCACCCTGGGCGTGCTGGCGCCGCGCCTGCAGCAGGGATTCGGGGTCGCGCCGCGCGCCGCCCGCCCGGGCGCGGGGGCCGCGCTCCGGCAGCGGCCGCACGAAGCGCATGGCCTGGCGGAACAGGGCGCGGTCGGCGGGGTCCAGCGGCGGCGCTTCGGCCGGCGCCGGGGCGCCGGTTTCCGCTGCGTCGTCCGGGCGCGTCGCGCCGGCGCCGCCTTCGCCTCGTTCGCCGCCTCGTGGGTGCGTCGCCGCGCCCCGGCCGCCGCGCTGTGCGCCGGATTGCGCGCGGCGCGGCGCGGCGGGCGGTTCGGGCGGCGAGGCCTCGGCGCGCAGGCGGCGCAGGTCGGCCAGCGACGACGACTTGGACGCCTTCACCCGGAAGCCCTCGACCCGGAAGCCCTCATTCAGAGGCCTTCGCTCTCCAGCCAGCGCTGGGCGTCCAGGGCGGCCATGCAGCCGGTCCCGGCGCTGGTGATGGCCTGGCGGTAGACGTGGTCCTGCACGTCGCCGGCGGCGAAGACGCCGGGCACCGAGGTCATGGTGGCCAGGCCCTGCAGGCCGCTGCGAGTGACGATGTAGCCGTTTTCCATGGCGAGCTGGCCGTCGAAGATCGCCGTGTTGGGCTTGTGGCCGATGGCGATGAAGACGCCGGTGACGGCGAGGTCCTCGGTCTGGCCGCTGCGATTGTCGCGCAGGCGCGCGCCGGTGACCCCGGAATCGTCGCCCAGGACTTCGTCCAGTTCGCGGAACAGCGCCAGGCGCATGTTGCCGTGCTCGACCTTGTCCATCAGCTTGTCGACCAGGATGGGTTCGGCGCGGAACTTGTCGCGGCGGTGCACCAGGGTGACGGTGCGGCAGATGTTGGACAGGTACAGGGCTTCCTCGACGGCGGTGTTGCCGCCGCCGACCACGATCACGTCCTGGTTCTTGTAGAAGAAGCCGTCGCAGGTGGCGCAGGCCGACACGCCGCGCCCCATGAAGGACTGCTCGGACGGCAGGCCCAGGTACTGGGCCGAGGCGCCGGTGGCGATGATCAGGGCGTCGCAGGTGTAGGCCGTGCCCGTGTCGCCGGTCAGCGCGAAGGGGCGCCGGGACAGGTCCACGCCGGCGATGTGGTCGAACACCATTTCCGTGTTGAAGCGCTGGGCGTGTTCCATGAAGCGCTGCATCAGGTCGGGCCCCTGGACGCCGGCGACGTCGGCCGGCCAGTTGTCCACCTCGGTGGTGGTCATCAGCTGGCCGCCCTGCTCCAGGCCGGTGATCAGGACCGGGGCCAGGTTGGCGCGCGCGGCGTAGACGGCGGCGGTGTAGCCCGCGGGGCCGGACCCCAGAATCATGAGTTTGGCGTGTTTTGCGCTGGACATCGCTGAAAATCCGTTCGACATTGACCCCGCAATTATAATGATGCGATGGCAAGAATTCCGGCGACCCCCACACGCTCCTCCCGCAACGTGCGCAATGGCCCTTCGCCCCTGCAGACCCGCCTGACCGGCCTGTTCCGCGAGGCCCGCTGGGTGCTGCTGGCGGCGGTGGCCTGCTGGCTGGTCCTGGTGCTGGCCACCTGGGACCGCACCGATCCGGGCTGGTCGCATTCCGTCCATGGCGGCGCGATCCACAACTGGGGCGGCACCTTCGGCGCCTACGTCGCCGACCTGCTGCTGTACCTGTGCGGCGCCTCCGCCTGGCTGTGGGTGCTGCTGCTGCTGCGCCGGGTGGCGGCCGGCTTCTACCGCCTGTCGCGCGTGGTGCTGCCCAGCCGGGTCCCGGAACTGCTGCCGCGCGTGCGCTGGGAAGTCGGCATCGGCTATACCCTGCTGTTCCTGGGCTGCATGGGCGTCGAGGCCCTGCGCCTGCGCGGCTGGGGCGCCGCGCTGCCCGCCGGCGCGGGCGGCCAGCTCGGCCAGCTGCTGGCCGGCGCCCTGGCCCGGCTGATGGGGGGGGCGGGCAGCACCCTGCTGCTGCTGGCCTTCATCGTGATGGGATCCAGCCTGTTCTTCGGCTTTTCCTGGCTCAACGTCTCCGAACGCGTCGGCCACGCCATCGAACTCGGCTGGCGGCGCCTGTGGGACCTGAAAAACGCCTGGCAGGACCGCCGCGCGGGCGTCACGGCCCAGGCCGAGCGCCAGGAAATCGTCGAGACCCGCCAGACGCAGCTGGTGCACGAGCAGCCGGTGCGCATCGAGCCCACCGTCACCACCGTGCCGAAATCCCCGCGCGTCCAGCAGGAAAAGCAGCAGGCCCTGTTCACCGCGCGCGACGATCCGGCCATGGCGGGCAGCCTGCCGGCCCTGTCGCTGCTGGATCCGGTGGAGCCGTCCCAGGAAACCGTCTCGCCGGAAACCATCGAATACACCTCGCGCCTGATCGAGAAGAAGCTGTCCGATTTCGGCGTCAGCGTCACCGTCGTGGCCGCCCAGGCGGGGCCGGTCATCACGCGCTACGAGATCGAGCCGGCCACCGGCGTCAAGGGCAGCCAGATCGTCAACCTGGCCAAGGACCTCGCCCGCGCGCTCAGCCTGGTGCGCATCCGGGTGGTGGAAACCATCCCGGGCAAGAACCTGATGGGGCTGGAACTGCCCAACCCCCGGCGCCAGACGGTGCGCCTGTCGGAAATCCTGGGCTCGCAGGTCTACCACACCAGCGCTTCCATGCTGACGATGGCGCTGGGCAAGGACATCGCCGGCAACCCGGTGGTGGCCGACCTGGCGAAGATGCCGCACCTGCTGGTGGCCGGCACCACCGGCTCGGGCAAGTCGGTGGGGATCAACGCCATGATCCTGTCGCTGCTCTACAAGGCCGACGCCAGCCAGGTGCGCCTGATCCTGATCGACCCCAAAATGCTGGAAATGTCCGTCTACGAGGGCATTCCCCACCTGCTCGCGCCCGTGGTCACCGACATGCGCCACGCGGCCAACGCCCTGAACTGGTGCGTGGCCGAAATGGAAAAGCGCTACAAGCTCATGAGCAAGCTGGGGGTGCGCAACCTGGCGGGCTACAACACCAAGATCCGCGAGGCGCAGAAGCGCGAGGAACCCATCCCCAACCCCTTCTCGCTCACGCCCGACGCGCCCGAGCCGCTGGGCACGCTGCCCATGATCGTGGTGGTGATCGACGAGTTGGCCGACCTGATGATGGTGGTGGGCAAGAAGGTCGAGGAACTCATCGCCCGGCTGGCGCAGAAGGCCCGCGCCGCCGGCATCCACCTGATCCTGGCCACCCAGCGCCCCAGCGTGGACGTCATCACCGGCCTCATCAAGGCCAACATCCCCACGCGCATCGCCTTCCAGGTCTCGTCCAAGATCGATTCGCGCACCATCCTGGACCAGATGGGCGCGGAAACCCTGCTGGGGCAGGGCGACATGCTCTACCAGCCGCCGGGCACCAGCGTGCCCACGCGGGTCCACGGCGCCTTCGTGCACGACGACGAGGTCCACCGCGTGGTCGAGGCCCTCAAGGCCGAAGGCGAGCCCGACTACGTCGAGGGCCTGCTGGAAGGCACCGGCGAGGGCGAGACCGGCGACGGCGTTAGCTCCGTCACGGGCTTTGCCGATGCGGAAAGCGACCCGCTGTACGACCAGGCCGTCGAGGTCGTGATGCGCAGCCGCCGGGCCTCGATCTCCTTCGTGCAGCGCAACCTGCGGATCGGCTACAACCGCTCCGCCCGCATCCTCGAACAGATGGAGCGGGCCGGCCTGGTGTCCCCCCAGCAGCCCAACGGCAACCGCGACATCCTGGTGCCGGCCAAGTCCGGCGAGGACGAGGATTGAATGCCCGGCCGATGCGAATGCCCGGCCGATGCGGGCCGGCGGCCTGAACTCCCGAATCGGATGGAGATGAAGATGTCTGCCATGCAAAACATGTCTGCCGTGCAAAGCGATCCGGCCCGGCGCGGCCTCCGGTCCGTCCGCGGCGCGTCGCGGCCCGGCCGCCCCGCGCGGCGGGCCCGGGGCTGGCGGGCGGCCTGCGCCGCCGCGCTGCTGGCCTGCCTGCCGGGCCTGGCCCTGGCGGCGGCCGACGCGCGCGAGCAGCTGCAGTCCTTCGTGGACCGCGTGCAGTCGGCCACCGGCCAGTTCAGCCAGGAGCGCACCGACGCCAAGGGCGCCGCGCAGAAGCCGCAAAGCGGCGCCTTCGCCTTCCAGCGGCCCGGCAAGTTCCGCTGGGAAGTGCGCGCGCCCTACGAACAGCTGATCGTGTCCGACGGCCGGCACGTCTACCAGTACGACCCGGACCTGGCGCAGGTCACCGAGCGCAACGCCAGCCAGGCCGTGGGGGCCTCGCCGGCCGCGCTGCTGTTCGGCTCGGGTTCGCTGGAGGATGTCTTCGACCTCCAGACCCGGCCCGACCGCGACGGCCTGCAGTGGCTGCGCGCCGTGCCCAGGACGCCGGACGCGGGCTTCGTCCATGCCGACATCGCCTTCTCCGGCGGCCTGCCCCGGCGCCTGGAACTGCTGGACGCCTTCGGCCAGGTCTCGCGCATCGTCTTCACCGGCCTGAAGGCCAATCCCGACATCCCCGCCGGGCAGTTCCGCTTTGCGGTGCCCCAGGGCGCCGACCTGGTGAAGATGGATTAGCGTGAACAGGACCTCGTGATGGCGAACCAGGGCGATCTGCTGGGCGACGATCCCGGTTTCGGGGGCGCGGCGCCGCCCGCGAAACCCGGCGCCAAGGGCCGGCGGGGCAGTCCCGCCGAGGACCGCGCCGCCGGCGCGCCCCTGGCCGAATCCCTGCGCCCCCGCACCCTGGACGAGGTCGTCGGCCAGACCCACCTGCTGGGGCCGGGCCGCCCGCTGCGCCTGGCCTTCGAGTCCGGCACGCCGCATTCCATGATCCTGTGGGGCCCGCCCGGCGTCGGCAAGACGACCCTGGCGCGCCTGATGGCCGATGCCTTCGACTGCGAGTTCATCGCCCTGTCGGCGGTCTTCTCCGGGGTCAAGGACATCCGCGCGGCCATCGACCTCGCCCGCCAGCACCGCGCGGCGGGGCGGCGCACCATCCTGTTCGTGGACGAGATCCACCGCTTCAACAAGTCCCAGCAGGACGCCCTGCTGCCCTATGCCGAATCGGGCCTGGTGACCTTCATCGGGGCGACCACGGAAAACCCCTCCTTCGAGGTCAATTCCGCCCTGCTGTCGCGCGCCCAGGTCTACGTGCTCGAACCGCTGTCCGACGACGAGCTGCGCCAGCTGCTGGAGCGGGCCCGGAGCGCCGGGGGGCTCGCGCACCTGGAATTCGACGAGACCGCCGTCGCCACCCTGGTGGGCTACGCCGACGGCGACGCGCGCCGCTTCCTGAACCTGCTGGAGCAATGCGCCACCGCCGCGGGCGCGGCCGGCGCGACGCGCATCGACGCCGATTTCATCCGCACCGCGCTGACCCTCAACGGCCGCCGCTTCGACAAGGGCGGGGACAACTTCTACGACCAGATCTCGGCGCTGCACAAGTCGGTGCGCGGCTCGCATCCGGACGCCGCGCTGTACTGGCTGACGCGCATGCTGGACGGCGGCGCCGATCCGCGCTACCTGGCGCGGCGCATCGTACGCATGGCCTGGGAGGACATCGGCCTGGCCGACCCCAGGGCCATCCAGATCGCCAACGACGCGGCCGCCACCTACGAGCGCCTGGGCTCGCCGGAAGGCGAGCTGGCTCTGGGCCAGGCCGTGATCTACCTGGCGGTCGCCGCCAAGAGCAACGCCGGCTACATGGCCTACAACCAGGCGCGCGCCTTCGTGAAGCAGGACCGCAGCCGCGAGGTGCCGGTGCACCTGCGCAACGCCCCGACCAAGCTGATGAAGGAACTGGGCTACGGCCACGCCTACCGCTACGCCCACGACGAACCCGACGCCTACGCGGCCGGGGAGACCTACCTGCCCGAGGGCATGCCCGAACCGGGCTGGTACCGGCCGGCGCCCCGGGGGCTGGAGCTGAAGATCGGCGAGAAGCTGGCGCAGCTGCGCGCCTGGGACGAGCAGGCGCGCACAAGGACGCCCGGCGGCAAGCCCTAGATCCGATGGCTCTCCAGCGTCGCGGGGTGGAACAGTTCCTCCGCGTCCACCAGCCGGCTGGAGATGCCCTGAGCGTGGTGATGCCGCAGGAAATGGTCCAGCACGTGCCGGTTCTCGTGCGCTCCGTAGGTCCAGAAATCCGTGCCCATCTGCGACTGCGCCAGCCTGAGCTGCTCCTCGACGAAGGGCAGCGTCACCTTGGTGGCGGACGTGTCCGCCAGCGCCTCCAGGGCCAGCGCCTTGGATTCGTTGAATGCCTTTTGCAGCGCCACCGGCAGCCAGGGGTGCGCCTCGGCCAGCGTGCGGCGCACGCCCAGCAGGTGCATGATGGGGAAGATCTTCGTGCGGCGGTAGTAGTCCAGGGCCGCCTCGGTGGGGTCCTCGAACAGCCAGCGCAGGCGGGGATTGGCGGCCGTGAAGCAGCGCGGTGCCCGCGGGCCGATGTAGGCGTCGATCTCGCCGCTGTCCAGCATCCGGTCCAGGGTCCGGTCGGCGGGGATGTCTTCCATGGACACGCCGGCCGGCAGGTCCGTTTTCAGCTTTTCCACCCGCCCGGGCTCTTCCAGGCCGCCGCGCAGCCAGTGGATGTCCTGGGGCCGCACGCCGAAGTCGTCCTGCAGGAAGGCGCGGGTCCAGACGTTGGCCGTGAGCTGCCATTCCGGCGTCCCCACGCGCTTGCCGGCAAGGTCGGCCGGAACCCGGATGCCGCTGTCCTTGCGCACGATGATGGAGGCATGGCGGAAGGCGCGCGACAGGAACACGGGAACGCCCACATACGGGCTGTCGCCCCGCGCCACGCGCAACGAGAAACTGCTCAGGGACAGTTCGCAGACGTCGAAGGATTCGTGCCGCATCGCGCGGAAGAAGATTTCCTCCGGCGAGAGTTTCATGATGACGGGATCCACTCCGTCGATGGGAACGCGGCCGTCGATGATGGCGCGATTGCGGTCGTAGTCTCCGATGGCGAAGGAGAGTTTCAGCTTGGGCATGACAGGGGGCTCCTGGCGGGTTTATTGGCGGGGCGGGATCTGGATCAGGGTGTCGAACTGCTGCGGCGTGAGCGGTTCGCTGATGGTCTTGAAGGCGATGCCGTCCTTGTTCAGCAGGTCCAGGCCAGCCATCTTGTCCGGATCGATGAGGCTCTTGGGGAAGAATTCGTCGCGCACCTTGCGCGCGGTGGCGACGTCGGTCTTGTTGAACGCGGCGTAGGCCTTGAGCGCGTCGTCGCTGGCATACATCCAGTCGATGGTTTCGCGGTAGGCGGCCATGAAGCGCTTGAGCTGGTCCTGCTTGTGTTCGAGCAGGTTCACGTTGCCGATCAGGGTCCGGATGGATTCGTGCCGGATCTCGTCCAGGTCGTTGGCCTTGGCGACGATGCGGATCTTGCCCTGCGCCAGCGCGTCGAAGCCGAAGGGCGGCGAGGACCAGCCCACGTCGACCTGTTTGGTCATGACCTGGGTGAAGGTCGCCGAGGGGTTCCCGGTGGCGACGAGTTTCGATTTGAGGCCGTAGGCCTTGGCGAAGCCCAGCGCCACGCTGTTGGTCGAGGAACCGTTGGTGGAGTAGGCGATGGTGGTCTGCGGCGTCGCGTCCTTGATGCTGTGCAGCGGGGAATCGGCCCGCACGTACCAGAAGTCCGCGGCGCCCGTGGCCTGGGCGCCGATGATGCGGATCGGCGCGCCCTTCTGGAAGGCCGAGAAGACGCCGATGGTGCCGGCGGCCACGCCGATGTCCACGCTGTTGGAAATCACGGCCTGGAGGGTTTCCCCGCCGCCCTGGGTGTAGAGGATTTCCAGCTCCAGTCCGTGCTTCTTGAAGATGCCGGCATCCTGGCCGAGCTGGGACACGATGGTGTCCCAGTTGCCGCGCTGGCCGACGGCGAGTTTCAGCGTGTCGTCGGCCTGCGCGGGCGCTGCGCAGACGCAGGCCGAGGCGAGGGCGAGGATGCCCAGCAAGGTGCGCGATGTTTTCATGGTCTGTCTCCTGAGTTGTTGTCGCGGGGGTCAACGGTGGTTCGGATCCGCCCAATGGCTGAGCGCCGTGTTGGCGGCCACGGCCAGTCCGAAGATGGCGATGAGCAGGGCGTACATGGCCTGCATGTCGAAATGCTGGTAGTTCTGGATCACCAGGTAGCCCAGGCCCTGGTTGGACAATTTGGTTTCCGCGAGCAGCACGCCGATGACGGCGACGCCGAATCCCATGCGCAGACCGTTGATGACCGGGCCGCGCATGGCGGGCAGGTAGATCTTCAGGGTCTTCTGCAGCGGCGTGGCGCGCAGGCTGGTGCCGACGCACTTCAGGATGAAGGGGATCTCGCGCATGCCGGCGGCCACGGCCAGGGCGACCGGGAAGAAGCACGAGAGGGCGCCCAGCGCGACCTTCGACCCCGGTCCCACGCCGAACCACAGGATCATCAGCGGAAAGAAAATGATCTTGGGCGTGGGGCCGAGATAGTACAGATAGCGCTCGAAGGCGCGCTCCAGGATGCGGCTGCCTCCCAGCACCATGCCGCACACCAGGCCCGTGAGCGACCCGATCGCCGAAGCGGCCAGGATTTCGGCCACCGTGATCCAGAGATTCCGGTAGAAATCGGGGTCCAGCAGGAGACGCGCCATGCCGCGTGCGATGTCGGGCAGCCCCAGGACCACGTCCTGATAGAACAGCCCCGACATGGCCATGGCCTGCCAGATCAGCAGCAGAATGGCGGCGATGAGGATGCGCAGCATCAGGACGCGCCGGGGGGATGCCTGCCGATGGCTCAGCGCTTGCCGGGACGTAGCCATTTTTCCAGTGCCTCCAGAATCAGGAACACGACGATGCTGACCAGAACGACGAAGCCGATGGCCGCGTAGGTGCCGGGCAGGTCGTAGCGTTCCGCCAGTTCATTGATGAGCGGCCCGAGGCCGCCGAAGTTGATGAGGAATTCCACGCCCACCACGTTGATGAGCGCGAAGATGAAACCGATGCGCAGGCCCGAGAAGATGCCGGGCAGGGCGGCGGGGAACATGATTTTCCAGAACAGCGACCAGGCGTTCATGCGCAGGCTCTTGCCGACGTCGATGAGCGCGGGCCGCACCGACTGCAGGCTGTCGGTGGTCATGAGGATCACGGGCGGCAAGCCCGAGAGCACGCTGATCACGATGATGGTGGAGGCGCTGCGCCCGAACATCACCAGGAAGAGCGGATAGGCCAGCACGATGGGGGCGGCCGCCACGGCCGCGATCCAGGAGCCGATCGCCGCACGCAGCAGATGCGCCCGGTGCAGCAGCGCGCCCAGCGGCACGCCGATGCAGGCGACCAGGACGGCCGCCGTCCCGGCTTCGCTGCCGGTGACGAGGAACCGGTGCAGGACGTTCTCCTCGGCGACGATGCGTCCGAAGGCGAGCAGCACGGCCGAGGGCTGCGGCACTAGGAAGGGGTTGAGGAGGGCGGACCGCACGAGCAGCTCCACGATGGCCAGCAGGAGGACGAGCACGGCCAGGCCGCCCAGCTCCGGGCCGAACCGCAGCCGCGTGGCATCAGGACGAGGCATGGTCGGCTCCACGTGCGCTGACGCCTTCGGTTTCCCGCATGCCGCGCCCGGCCTCTTCGCGCAGGTCGGCCCAGATCCGGGCGACGTAGTGGCCGAAGGCGTCGCTGCTCAGCATCTCCGACGTCCTGGGGCGCGGCAGGTCGATGGGCAGGATGCGCTTGTTGCGGCCGGGGCGGTAGCTCATGATCATCACGCGGTCCGAGAGCTGGACGGCTTCGGCGATGTTGTGCGTGATGAGCAGCACGGTCTGGTCCAGCGTGGCCTGGATCTGCGAGACCTTGTCGCCCAGCAGCAGGCGGGTCTGCTCGTCCAGCGCGGCAAAGGGTTCGTCCATCAGCAGGAGCTTGGGCTCGAAGACCAGCGTGCGGGCGATGGAGACCCGCTGCCGCATGCCGCCGGAGAGCTGGGCCGGGTAGCTGCGCTCGAAGCCCGACAGGCCCACCAGATCGATGAAATGCCGCGCCTTTTCCAGGCGTTCGGACCTGGCGACGCCCTGCAGTTCCAGCGGGAAGGCCACGTTGTCGATCACGGTGCGCCACGGAAAGGTGGAGTCCTCCTGGAAGACCATGCCGATGGCGGGGTGCGGGCCGCGGATGGTCTCGTCTTCGATGCGGATGGCGCCGGCGCTTGCCGGAAGCAGGCCGCCGATCATGCTGAACAGCGTGGATTTACCGCATCCCGAGGGCCCGATGATGGAGACGAATTCCCCATGGCTCACCGACAGGGAAATGTCGCTGACCGCGTCCACCCGGCCGTCGGCGGTGTCGAAATGGCGGCTCACGCCGTCCACCGTGAGGATGGGGGGCGCCGTCCGCGCGCGCGCCGCTTCGTCCGCTTGTCTGCTGGCAGTGTTCATGGCTTCAGTCCGCCCCTTGTTCGGTCAGTGCGTTCGTCATGGCGGGCGTGTAGCCCGAGGCGATGCGGGCGTCGATGACGGCCACGCGCCCCTGGTCGAAGTCCCGCAGGGCGCCGGCGCAGGCCTGCGCGAGATCCCGCGGGGTCGCCACCGGGCCGTACGCCGCCGCCCCCTGCGCGCGGGCCAGGCCCGCGATGTCCACGTCGGGGTCGGCGATGCGCTGGCCTATCCACTTGTTGTCCACGGCGCGCCCCCGCATCCGGGCCACGCGCTCCTGGTGCACTTCGTCGTTGAAGAACGACTGGTTGTTGGCCACCACGCAGATCAGCGGGATGCGGTAGTGCACGGCCGTCCACAGCGCCGTCGCCCCCATCAGGAAATCGCCGTCCCCGCAGATCCCGAGCGGGACGCGGGACGAGCCCCGGAGGGACAGCGCCGCGCCCACGGTCAGCCCGGGGCCGGCGCCCACGCCGCCGCCGCCGTCCGAGCCCAGGAAGTCCAGGGGATGGTGGAAGGGCCACAGGGCGCCATCCCATCCCAGGGGCAGGTGGGTCAGCGAGACCTCGCGGCCGGCGAGGCACTCGCGCAGCCCGTGGGCCAGTTCCGCCATGGACAGCAGGGGGGCTTGTCCGGCGGCCGCCGGGGCCGCCGGGGCCGCCGGGGCCGAGACCGGCGCGTGCGCTTCGCCGGGCCGGGGGGCCAGGCCCAGGGCCTCGTTCAGGTCCGCCACCAGCAGCTCGGGTTCGGCGCGGATGCAGAGGTCCACCGCGGGCAGGGCCTGGTAGTCCATGCTCCAGCCGCGGTGCAGCGCGGCGTCGACGGAAACCTGGACGATGCGCGCGGCGGGCCGGCCGTCCGCGCAGGCCTCGCGCAGCAAGCCGGCCAGATCCACCCAGTCCAGGCTGATGATCAGGTCGGCCTGTTCCAGGGCGCCGAGGGCCGCCGCATCCGCATAGATGCCCGGCGCCCCCGCGTGCAGCGGGTGATCCGTCGGGAATGCGGCGCCGACCTTCAGGTCGGTGAGCACGCGGGCCCCGATGCCTTCGGCCAGGCGCAGGCGCTGCGCCCAGGCCTGCGCGCAGCGCGAGACGCGTCCCATCAGCAGCACGGGCCGCTGCGCCCGGCGGATGAGCGCCGCGAGTGCGGCAATCTGGCGGGCGCTGGCGCCGACGCGGGCTTCGGGCAGGAAATCGGCGGGATTCGCCGGCGGCAAGGGCTCCCGCAGGGCCTGCTCCTGCACGTCCACGTCCAGGTTGACGTACACGGGGGCCTGGGGCGCCGATTCGCTCAGCCATTTGGCCCGGAACAGGGACTCGCGCGCCGCGGCGGGGGAGGCCGGCTGGTCGTCCCATTTGGTGAAATTGCGCACCAGCGCGCCCTGGTCCCGCGCCGTGTGGATCCATTCGATCCAGGGCCGGCGTCGGGCGGCGTCCAGATGGCCGGTCGCGCCCAGCAGCAGCAGCGGCATGCGGTCGCACCAGGCATTGAAGACGGCCATCGTGGCATGCATCAATCCGACGTTGGCGTGCACTGCGGCCGCCATGGCCTTGCCGGTGACTTTGGCATAGCCGTGGGCCAATGCCACGGCGTGTTCTTCGTGCAGACAGAGCAGCATCTGCGGCGTGCGGTTGCCCAGGTGGTTGACCAGGCTGTCGTGCAGGCCCCGGAAGCTCGCGCCCGGATTCAGGGCGATGTAGGGGATGTCCAGGGCCGCCAGGGTTTGCGCGATGGCGTCGCTGCCGAACATGGGCGAAGCGGCGGCCGGCAGGGGCGGGCGTTCCCGGGGGTTCAGGGCTTCGGGGACGGACGGGGCGCGGGGCGTGGGATCGGCGGTCATGTATCGGCGGATGTCGTCGTGAAGGGGGAGTGGATGGGGTCCGGCGGAGCGCGTCAGTAGCGCACGTGGACGTTCTTGGTCTGCGTGAAGGCGAGCAGTTCGTCGAAGCATTCCTCGCGCCCGTTGCCGGATTGCTTGAAACCGCCATAGGGCGCTCCCAGGAAATGGCGGCCGACCTCGTTGATCCAGACGTAGCCCGCCTGCACGCGGGACGAGAATTCCAGCGCCGTCGCCAGGTCGCGGGTCCAGAGCGAGCAGGTCAGGCCGTAGTCCGGCGCGTTGACGGCCGCCAGCATCGCGCCGGCGTCCGTCCAGCGAAAGAGCGACAGCACTGGCCCGAAGATCTCCTCGCGGGCGATGCGCATGGACGGCTGGACGCCGGTGAACAGGGTCGGTTCGATGAAGAAGCCCTGGGCGAGTCCGGGGTCCGCGGGAACCGTTCCGCCGTAGCTCAGCGTGGCGCCCTCGTCCCGGCCGATCCGGATGTAATCCAGGATGCGCCGGTGCTGCTCGGCGCTGACGATGGCCCCCATCGTGGTGTCGGGGTCCTGGGGCAGCCCGGGCTGGAAGGCGGCCAGCCGCTCGCGGACCATGTCCGCGATCCGGTCGTGGATCGATTCGTGCAGGAAGACCCGGCTGGTGGAGCCGCAGGATTGCCCGCACCAGGCGAAGTTCATGCCCTGGACGATGGCATCGGCCAGCGCCGGCAGGTCCGCGTCCGCGAACCCGATCAAGGCGTTCTTGCCGCCCAGCTCCAGCAGCACCGGCTTGAGCGTGTCGGCGGCCGTCCGCATCACCGCGCGGCCGGCCTCGACGCTGCCGATGAGGCCGATCTTGGCGACGGCGGGATGCCGCACCAGCGCCTGGCCGGCCTCCTTGCCCCGGCCGGTCACCACGTTGAAGACCCCGGGGGGAAACAGATCGCCCACCAGCTCCGCCAGCCTCAGCGTGGACAGCGGCGCCTGTTCGGGCGGCTTGATGACCACGGTATTGCCGGCGGCGAGCGGGGCCGCCATCTTGGCCGCGGAGAACATGAAGGGATGGTTGAAGGCGCCGATGCGGCCGACGACGCCCAGGGGCTCGCGCAGCGTGTAGTTGAGGCGCCCGTGACCCATGGGAATGGTTTCTCCCTTGGCTTCGGTGACCAGCCCGGCGAAGAATTCGAGCTGCGTCGCGGCATTTTCCACGTCGCCCTTCATGGGCGTGATGGCATTGCCGCAATCCAGGGCGTCGATGAGCGCGAGATCGCCGCCGTGCTGCCGGATCCTGGCGGCCGCCTGGCGCAGGCGCGCGGCGCGGTCCGAGGGATGCGTGTCGCGCCAGGCCGGAAAGGCGCAGTGCGCCGCCTGGACGGCCGCATCGACGTCGGCGTCGGACGCGTCGGCGCAGATTCCCAGAGAGCTTCCGTTCGTGGGGCTGAAGCACTCCCAGTGCGCGCCGCCGTGGGCGGGATGCCACGCGCCGCCGTAGAACAGTTCGCGGTGCGCGGGCAGCGCCGGATGCGTGGGAGAGGCCGGGGCGGGCGATGTCTTCATTTCCATGGAACCGTCCTTGGGGGGCTTAAAGATTGATTTATGTTAAGAACAGGCATGGCGGGCGTCCAGAACGGCTTTTCTTGCCCTGCTCAAAGAATTTTGTATGGCTCGTGCTATAGTGGCCTCACGCCTTCCTCGGGCCGGCCGTGGCCCTGTGTCCATGTTCTGACATGCTTCGTTCAGGAGGCCGTCATCAACCTGCGCCAGCTTCGCTATTTCACCCGCATCGTGGAGGCCGGCAGCATCACGCGGGCAGCCCGCCAGCTGTACGTGGCGCAGCCGGCCGTGGGCTCGCAGATGCGCCTGCTGGAAGAGGAACTCGGCGTCACGCTGCTGGAACGCCATTCCCGGGGCGTCCGCACCACCCCGGCAGGGGATCTCCTGTACCGGAAGGCGCTGTCCATCCTGCAGGATCTCGAATCCGCCCGCCGGGACGTGATGGCGCTGGCGGACGTGAAGCCCGAAAGCCTGGTGTTCGGCGTCACGCCCAGCATTGCGAACGTGCTCGGCAGCAGCCTGCTGGTGCATGCCCGGGAAACGCTGCCCTCGGTGCACCTGAGCCTGGTGGAGCAGATGAGCTATGCCCTGGCCGGCGCCGTGGAGCGGGGGGACGTCGATCTGGCGCTGGCCTACGACGTCAGCGATTTTCCCGAACTGCGCAGCATCGAGCTGCTTCAGGAGGAACTGGTGTTCGTTGCCTCCCCGCGGACGTCCTCCTGGATGTTCGGCGCCGGCGCGGTATCGATCACCCTGAAGGAAGCCGTCTCCCATCCGCTGGTCCTGGCGGAGGGCCGCGATCCCTTGCGCAAATTGATCGAGGCCCAGGCGCGCCGCCTCGGCTATCCCTTCAACGTGGCCTTCGAGGCCTCGTCCAATTCCATGATGAAGGGCATCATCGCGCACGGCGGGGCGGCGGGCATCCTGCCCCGCGGCTCGGTCATGGCCGAATTGCAGTCGGGGGAATTCGAGATGCGGCGGATCGTCAGCCCCGTGATGTGCCGCGTCATGTACCTGATCGAGCGGGTGGGGCGCCAGCCCTTGCGCACGGAATTCGACATCCGGCAGTTCATCGCCGCCATGGTGGACCGGTTCGTGCTGGAACAGGGCGATCTGATCCACTCCCGGCAGGCGGGAGCGCTCGCCTGAGCCCGAGGCTCGCCCCTTCCGCCGCATGCCGGGCCCGGAAGCGCGCGGCGTGTAGCCCATGCTACTGATTTGAAGGGTTGCAGATGCTAATCTTCATCCAATGACGGAAACATAATTCGTCAATCGTTGGGTGGAGAGAGATGTGGTTTCAAAAATAAAGGATCCTGGGGCATCCATCGATACGCCTTGGCTGGTGTTCGACAACCTGCCCATCTGGGACGAGGTCCTGTACCTGGGGCGCCGCGTCGTGTGGCCGCGCGGGGCGCGCATCCGCGGGCCGGGGGATCCGGCGCACGGCATTTTCCTGATTCGTTCCGGGCTGATCAAGGTCTCCGCGGTCAGCCGCGAGGGCATGCTGCGCACCCTGTGGCTGATGGGAGCCGGCAGCGTGCTGGGCGAGGCCGCCCTGCTGAGCGGCAAGCCTTACCGGCACGAGATCAGCGTCATGGAGCCGGCCGAGGCCCATGAATTCCCCGAGCCGGTGGTCATGCGCGAGCTGCTCGAAAAATACCCGGCCCTGAGCCGGCAGCTGCTGGTCAATATCGCGGCCAAATCCTATATCGGTTCGTCCCAGCTGGAGGACGCCGTATTCCTGAACGGCCCCCAGCGGGTGGCCCGGCTGCTCTACGGCCTGGACCAGGTGCATCGGTCTTCCAGCCTGCCCGTGTCCCACCTGGCGATCGCGGAGATGCTGGGACTGCACCGGGTCACCGTCAGCAATGCCATCGGCCTGCTGCGGCGGGCGGGCTTCCTGGACGAAACGACGCACGGAATCCGGGTCGCCGACCCCGACGGACTGGCGGCCTATGCGCAGGATCCGTCCGGCGGCCATTGAATTTTTTACCGATACCCGACCCTTCAAAGGAGGAAATACCGATGGATACGATTTACGCGGCCGAACCCTACAAGATCAAGGTGGTGGAGCCGATCGCCGTCACGACCCGCGAGCAGCGGGCGCAGTTCATCGCCGAAGCGGGCTACAACACCTTCCTGCTGCGCTCGGACCAGTGCTACATCGATTTGCTGACCGATAGCGGCACGACCGCCATGAGCGACAACCAGTGGGCGGGCATGATGCTGGGGGACGAGGCCTACGCCGGCAGCCGGAACTTCATCCACCTGCAGGAGGTGGTCCGCCGCTACTACGGCTTCAAGCATATCGTGCCGACCCACCAGGGGCGGGGCGCCGAGAACCTGCTGTCCCGCCTGTGCATCAAGCCGGGAGAGTACGTGCCGGGCAATATGTACTTCACCACCACGCGCGCGCACCAGGAACTGAACGGCGCGAAATTCGTCGACATCATCGTCGACGAGGCTCACGATTCGCAGATCGATGTGCCGTTCAAGGGCAATGTCGATCTGGCGAAGCTGCAGCGCCTGATCGACGAGGTCGGCGCCGACCGCATCCCCTACGTCTGCGTGGCGGTGACGGTGAATCTGGCGGGCGGGCAGCCGGTCAGCATGGACAATCTGCGCGCCGTCAAGCGCCTGTGCGAGGCCCATGGCATCCAGGTGATGTTCGACGCCACCCGCTGCGTGGAAAATGCCTATTTCATCAAGGAGCGCGAGCCGGAATACGCCGGGCGCACGATCGCGGAAATCCTCAAGGAAATGATGAGCTACGCCGACGGCTGCACCATGAGCGGCAAGAAGGACTGCCTCGTCAACATCGGCGGCTTCCTGTGCATGAACGACGATCACCTGTATCAGCGGGCGAGCGAACTCGTCGTGCTGTTCGAGGGCATGCCCAGCTACGGCGGCCTGGCCGGGCGCGACATGGAAGCGATGGCCCGGGGCATCGAGGAATCGGTGGACTATCACTACATCCATCACCGGATCGGCCAGTGCCGCTATCTCGCCGACCAGCTGGTCGCGGCCGGCATTCCCATCGTCAGGCCCGTGGGGGGGCATGCCGTGTTCCTGGACGCCCGGGCATTCCTCGACCACCTGCCCCAGGACGAATTCCCGGCGCAGACGCTGGCGGCCCAGCTCTACCTGGAAAGCGGCGTGCGCAGCATGGAGCGGGGCATCGTGTCCGCCGGCCGCAACCAGGAAACGGGCGACCATCACCGGCCCAAGCTGGAACTGGTGCGGCTGACGATCCCCCGCCGCGTGTACACCTATGCGCACCTGGACATCGTGGCCCGGGCCTGCGAAGCGCTCTATCGCCGCCGGCGCGACATCAAGGGCATGAGGATGGTCTACGAGCCCAAGCTGCTGCGCTTCTTCACCAGCCGCTTCGAGCCGCTGGGCTGAGCGCGTCCGCCGCCGCGCCGGAGGGGCGGCGGCGCATCATGCACGATCAATAATCAATGGAGACTCATGGTGGAGAAGAAGAATGCTAGCCCCGCATCGGGCGGGGCGGCGCCGTCGGTGGTCGGCGGCGTGATGATCGTGGCCGGCACCGTGATCGGCGCCGGCATGCTGGCCCTGCCCATCATTTCGGCGGGCATGTGGACCGGCTGGGCCTTGCTGGTCCTGGCCGCGTCCTTCTTCCTGATGCTGTCCAGCGCCCACATGATCCTGCGGGCCAATGTGCGGTTCGGCCCGGGGGCCAGTTTCGACACCCTGGTGCGGGGGACGCTGGGGCCGGTGTGGAACGTCGTCAACGGCGTGTCCGTCGGATTCGTGCTGTACATGCTGATGTACGCCTATACCAGCGGCGGCGGCGCCACCTTGAAGCACAGCCTGGGTTTGTCCCTGCCGCAGGGCATCGTCAGCCTGTGCTTCGCCCTGGCGCTGGCGTTCTGCATCTTCTGGAGCACGCGGGTGGTGGACCGCTTGTCGGTGGTCCTGGTCGTGGGGATGGTCGTGACCTTCGCCGTGGCGGTCTCGGGCATGCTGCCGGCGTTCCGGTTCGAGAACCTGTGGCTATCGGCCCCGGCATCGCCCGCCGCGCCGGGCGGGCCGGGCGCGTCGGCAAGCGCCTGGTTCGTCCTGGCCGCGCTGCCGTATTTCCTGACCTCGTTCTGCTTCCACGCCAGCGTGCCGAGCCTGGTCAAATACTATGGCACGGACGTGCGGCGCATCAAGGCCTGCATCCTCTACGGGCTGCTGATCGCGGCGGCGTTTTACGCCCTCTGGATCCTGGTGGGCTTCGGCGTGCTGGGCCGGGAGCCGCTGCGCGAGGTGTACGCCCAGGGAGGGAACATCAGCCACTTCCTGGCGGCCGTGGACACGATCATTCCGGGCGCCTGGGTCGGGCATTTCGTGTCGGTCTTCGCTTTCCTCGCCGTGGTGACGTCGTTCCTGGGCGCGGGCCTGGGGCTGTTCGACTACATTGCCGACGCATGCGGGTTCGACGATACGCAGCAGGGCCGGCTCAAGACCTCGATCGTCACCTTCGCGCCGCCGGTGCTGGCGGGCGTGATGTTCCCGGATGGGTTCATCATCGCCATCGGCTTCGCCGGCTTTGCCGCCGCCATCTGGTCGGTGATCATCCCCGCCGCCATGGAATGGAAGTTCCTGCGCGGCGGTGCCGGCCGGCCGGTCCCACCCCGCGGGGAGCGGGCCGGCCCGGGATTGAGGCTGGTCCGGGTCGTCTGGCTCTATGGCGTGGTGACGGCGGCCTTCCACCTGCTGTCGCCCGACGTGCTGGACGTCCTGCCCGTCTACCGCTGAGGGCCAAGGGCCAAGGGCTCAGCCGAACAGCTTGTTGGCGATCTCCGCCGCGTGCCGGCCCTGGAAGCGCGCGCCGTCCAGTTCGTTGGCGGAGGGCTTGCGCGAGCCGTCGCCGCCGGCGATGGTGGAGGCGCCGTAGGGCGCCCCGCCGGTGACTTCGTCCAGGCGCATCTGGCCCTGGAAGCTGTAAGGCAGGCCCACCACCACGAAGCCGAAATGCAGCATGTTGGCGATGATGGAGAACAGTGTCATTTCCTGGCCGCCGTGCTGCGTGGCGGTGCTGGTGAAGGCAGCGCCCACCTTGCCGTTCAGCTGGCCGCTGGCCCACAGGCCGCCCGCCTGGTCGAGGAAGTTCGCCATCTGCGAGCACATGCGCCCGAAGCGGGTGCCGCAGCCGATCAGGATGGCGTCGTAGTCGGCCAGGTCCTGGACCTGGGCCACGGGCGCGGCCTGGTCGAGCTTGTAGCCGGACTTGCGCGCCACGTCCTCGGGGACCAGCTCGGGCACGCGCTTGATGTCGACGGTGGCGCCCGTCGAGCGGGCGCCTTCGGCGACGGCCTGGGCCATGGTTTCGATGTGACCGTAGGTCGAGTGGTAGAGCACCAGCACTTTGGACATGGGGAAGACTCCTTTCCTGATGAGGCGATGCCCGCCGCCCCGGACGCCGCGCGGCGCGGCCCCGCCGGGACGGAGGCGGGATTGAATACAATACCCCCTTTCACGAATCTCCGTCACCTCTCGCCATGCTCGACACCAATCTGCTGCGCAAGGACCTGGATCGCGTCGTACGGGCTCTCGCCCGGCGCGGCCTGGCCTTCGATACCGACCGCTACCATGCCCTGGAGGCCCGCCGCAAGGCCGTGCAGGTCCAGACCGAGGAATTGCAGGCGCGGCGCAACGCGCTCGCCAAGCAGATCGGCCAGCTGAAGTCGCGCGGCGAGGACGCCTCGGCCGCGCTGGCCGAATCCCAGGCCATCCCCGACCAGCTCAAGGCTCTGGAGCAGGACCTGGGCGCGGTGCAGCAGGAACTGTCCGCCTGGCTGATGACTCTTCCCAACCTGCCCGACGACAGCGTGCCGGACGGCGCCTCCGAGGCCGACAACGTCGAGGTGCGCCGCTGGCTGCCGGGCGCCGCCGGCGCCGACGGCAATCCCGCCGGCCTGGGCTTCGAGCCGCGCGACCACGTCGCCCTGGCCGAGCCCTTCGGCCTGGATTTCGAGGCGGCCCGGTCGCTGGTGGGCGCGCGCTTCATGATGCTGCGCGGCCCCATCGCCCGCCTGCACCGCGCGCTGGCGCAGTTCATGCTGGACCTGCAGACTGGCGAGCACGGCTACCAGGAATGCTATACGCCCTACATCGTCAACGGCTCCACCCTGTACGGCACCGGCCAGCTGCCCAAGTTCAAGGACGACATGTTCTGGGTGACCAAGGGCGGCCAGGGCAGCACGCCGGACGACGACGGCCCGGCCGAGGACCTGTACCTGATCTCCACCGCCGAGATCCCGCTGACCGGCACGGTGCGCGACCGCATCGTCGAGGCGCGCGACCTGCCGATCCGTCTCACGGCGCACACGCCGTGCTTCCGTTCCGAGGCCGGCAGCGGCGGGCGCGACCTGCGCGGCCTGATCCGCCAGCACCAGTTCGACAAGGTCGAGATGGTGCAGATCGTGCATCCGGACCAGTCCTGGCAGGCCCTGGACGAGATGGTCGGCCACGCCGAGCACGTGCTGCAGGCCCTGGGGCTGCCGTATCGCGTGGTGCTGCTGTGCGCGGGCGACATGGGCTTCGGCTCGGCCAAGACCTACGACCTGGAGGTCTGGCTGCCGGCGCAGAACACCTGGCGGGAAATCTCGTCGGTGTCGAACTGCCTGGACTTCCAGGCGCGGCGCCTGCAGGGGCGTTTCCGCCCCGAAGGCCCCAAGGCCAAACCGGAATACCTGCACACGCTGAACGGATCCGGGCTGGCCGTGGGCCGCGCCCTGGTGGCCGTGCTGGAAAACTACCAGCAGGCCGACGGCAGCATCGTGATCCCGCCCGTGCTGCGACCCTACATGGGCGGGCTGGAAGCCATCCGGGCCTGAGCGGCCGGGCGGGGCGCCCGTTCGGCGGATGGGTTCCGGCGCATGGTTGAGGACCGGCCTGCGCGGCCGGTGCGCCGGAAGCCTTCCGTCGAGCCTAGGTCTTGCGGGCCTTCGGGCCGCGGTAGCGCGGCATGCCGGGCGTGCCCGGGGCCGCCGCCGTGTCGGAGGCGGCCGCATCGGGCGCTTTCCGGTCGGCGCCGATGCGCGTGACCAGGACCAGGCAGCCCACCCAGAACAGCAGGGTCAGGACCGTGGCCAGCAGGCTGTGGAAACTGGCATAGCCAGTCGCGGCCGAGGCCCGGATGCCGAAGGTGTCGGCGATGAAGGGGATGTTTCCCAGGCCTTCGACCATCAGGCGGCCGGGCAGGGAGAAGGCCCATTTCAGGGCATCGATGACCTCCCAGCCGGCGACCGAACCGTTGCCGTCGACGTCGAGCACGAAATGCAGGGCTTGGATGTTCATGGCGGACCCCCGGCTGCGTTGATGCCTGAATCCACTATAGGCCAGAAGGCGGGGGCGGGCAACGGGGCGCGACACGGGGCGCGACGTGCCCGCCGGCATGCGTTGACCCGGCTCAAAGCCCGTGGGCGTGGCGGGCCGGCCCGGAACGATGCGTCTGGATTCATGCTATGATGCGCGACTCGACTCGCAATGCGTCGTACCCGGAGAGGTGGCAGAGTGGTCGAATGTACCTGACTCGAAATCAGGCGTACGGTTTCCCCGTACCGTGGGTTCGAATCCCACCCTCTCCGCCAGTTTCAAAACGACAGGCCCTTGGATTCCCAGGGCCTGTTCGTTTTTTGGGGTTCGCGCAGGGCGCGATGTTGTCGTGGTCGCTTTTGGCGAATCCGTACACGAAAAAGCCGCGCTCCGCTCTGCGATACAGGATGATGGTATCGGAATCATAAGCGCTGGGGCGGCGCCATGTCCGATGCGCTATGGCCTGAACGACACGCCCTCAAGCCGCCGCCAGCCCTATCGCCACGCGCTGGCGCTTGATCAGCAGCGCGATCACGGCGGCGACGAGGCCGGTGGCGCCCGAAAGCACGAAGGCCAGCAGGTAGCTGCCGGACGCCTCGCGGATGAAGCCGCCCATCCAGGCCGCCGTGGCGGCGCCGATCTGGTGGCCGGCGACGATCCAGCCGAAGACCACCGGGGCGTCGCGCTCGCCGAAGACGTCGGTGGCCAGGCGCAGGGTGGGCGGCACGGTGGCGATCCAGTCCAGGCCGTAGAAGATGGCGAAGATGGACAGGCTGTAGAGCGAGAAATCGGTGTAGGGCAGCACCATCAGCGAGACGCCGCGCAGGCCGTAGTAGACGAAGAGCAGCTTGCGCGGATCGTAGCGGTCGGTGAGCCAGCCGGAAGCCGTGGTGCCGACCAGGTCGAACACACCCATCAGCGCGAGCAGGCCCGCGGCCTGGACCGGGAGGATGCCGTGGTCGCCGCACATTGCGATCAGGTGCGTGCCCACCAGGCCGTTGGTGGTGAAGCCGCAGACCCAGAAGGTGGCGAACAGGAACCAGAAGGCGCGGGTGCGGCTGGCGCGCCCGAGCGCGCCGAAGGCGGCGGCGATCAGGCCGGTGCGCGGCGCGGGAGGCGCGGGCGGATCGGCGGGGTCGCTGCCGTAGGGCAGCAGGCCCACGCTGGCGGGACTGTCGGGCACCAGCCGCCAGACCAGCGGCACCATGGCCACCATGGCGATGGCCACGGCCCAGACCGCGCGCGTCCAGTCGCCCGAGGAGGCGAGCGCCGCGAGCAGGGGCAGGAAGACGAGGTTGCCGGTGGCGGTGCTGGCGGTGAGGATGCCCATGGCCAGGCCGCGATGGCGGAGAAACCAGCGGCTGGCGATGGTGGCGCCCAGCACCGTGGCGACGGCGCCCGAGCCGATCCCCGAGAAAACGCCCCACAGGGCGACGAGGTGCCAGGACTGGGTCATGTAGGCGCTGGCGGCCGAGGAGGCCGCCATGACGGCCAGGGCCGCCAGCAGCACGCGGCGCAGGCCGAAACGGTCCATGGCGGCGGCGGCGAAAGGCCCCGCCATGCCGTAGAAGAAGATGCCGAGGGCGGCCGCCAGCGAGATGGTCGCCCGGCTCCAGCCGAAGGCCTGGTGCAGCGGATCCAGCAGCACGCCGGGCGTGGCGCGCAGCCCGGCGGAGAACAGCAGGCAGAAGAAGATGACGCCCACCACCACGAAGGCGTAGCGCTGGCCTAGGCGGGACACGAGGGTGGAGTTCGCGGGACGCGCGGGAGAGGGCATGGTATGTTACTGACCGGTACGTTCTGGACGGGATATAATACGTACCGGTCAGTAACATCGTCAAGCGGAATCAGGCATCAGGAATCAATCGGGCGGAATCGAGCGGAATCATGAAAAAGACAGTGCAGGCCGGACCGCGTCCGGAGGGCCGGGCGTCCGCCGCTCCCAAGGCGGGGTCGCCGCGCGCGGCCGACCGCATCCGCAGCAGCGCGCGCGACCTGTTCTACCATCAGGGGATCCGGGCGGTGGGCGTGGATGCCATCGTGGCCGAGGCGGGCGTGACCAAGCCCAGCCTTTATCGCAGCTTCGCCTCGAAGGACGATCTGGCCGCGGCCTATCTGCGGGATTACGAGCTGGAATTCTGGCGCCGCTTCGATGCGGCGGCCGAGGCCCATCCGGGCGACCCGCGCGCGCAGGTCCTGGCCTATTTCGCCGGGCTGGCCGAACGGACCGGCCTGCCGGGATACCGGGGCTGCGGCCTGACCAACGCCTGCGTCGAATACCCCGAGCCCGATCACCCCGCCCGGCTGGTATCGGTGGCGCACAAGCGGAAGGTGCGCGCGCGCCTGGCCGAGCTGGCGCGGCAGATGGGCGCGCGCGATCCCGGGGCGCTGGGCGACGGCCTGCAGCTCCTGCTGGAAGGCGCCTACGTGTCCAGCCAGATGTTCGGCGCGGACGGTCCGGCGCGGCACCTGGCGGATGCGGCGGCGCGCCTGATCGACGCCAGCCTGGCATAGGATCGCGCGGCGGCGCGCCGCCGGGGCTGCCTCATGGCCGCCTCAGGCGGCGGTCCCGCAGCCTTCCAGCGCCGGATAGTCGGTGTAGCCCTCGGCGCCCGAGGCGTAGAACAGTTCCGGCCGGGGGTCGTTCAGCGGCGCTCCCTGGGCGAAACGGACGGGCAGGTCGGGGTTGGCGATGAACAGCCGGCCGAAGGCGACCGCGTCGGCGCGGCCCCGCGCCAGCCAATCGGCCGCCTTGTCCTGGTCGAAGGCCTCGTTGGCGATGAATCGGCCCGGGAATTTCCCGCGCATCATCGGCGCCAGGCTGTCCGGGCCCTCGTGTTCGCGCAGGCACAGGAAGGCGATGCCGCGCCGGCCCAGCGCCTCGGCCACATAGCCGAAGGTTTCTTCGGGGCGGTCGTCGCCCATGTCGTGGCTGTCGCCCCGGGGCGCGAGGTGGACACCGACCCGGCCGGGCGACCAGACCTCCAGGATCGCGTCCGTGATCTCCAGCAGCAGGCGGGCGCGGTTCTCGACCGGGCCGCCGTAGGCGTCGGTGCGCCGGTTGCTGCGGCTCTGCAGGAACTGGTCGATCAGGTAGCCGTTGGCGGCATGGATCTCCACGCCGTCGAAGCCCGCCGCGCGCGCGTTTTCCGCGCCTTTCCGGTAGGCCTCGACGATGCCGGGGATTTCGCCGGCGTCCAGGGCGCGGGGCGTGACGTAGGCCTTCTTCGGACGCACCAGGCTGACGGTGCCGGCGGGCTGGAGGGCGCTGGGCGCGACCGGCAGGGCGCCGTCGAGATACAGCGGGTCGGAGATGCGGCCCACGTGCCAGAGCTGCAGGAAGATGCGCCCGCCGGCGGCGTGCACGGCGGCGGTGACTTTCTTCCAGCCTTCGACCTGGGCGTCCGACCAGATGCCCGGCGTGTCCGGATAGCCCACGCCCATCGGCGTGACGGCGGTGGCTTCGCTGATGATCAGGCCGGCGCCGGCGCGCTGGCGATAGTATTCGACCATCAGTTCGCCGGGCACGCGCCCGGGCTCGGCCCGGCAGCGGGTCAGGGGCGCCATGATGATGCGGTTGGGCAGCGACAGGTCGCCGAGCTGGAGCGGATCGAACAGAGTGGGCATGAGGGGCTTCCGGGAGTTGAACGAGGGATACATGGGGCCGGAACGGGGTTTTCCAAGGTCCGCGCGGCCGGCGCGCGGCGGTATGGGGTGCGGCGGTATGGGAATACCACCCGGGCGCCGGCCCGGGGCGCCACAATGGGCGGAGGCGGCGTCCGAATGCGCAGACTGCATGCGGCGACATCCGCATGCGAAGCCCGCATGCGGGAGCACGCGGAATTCGGCGGCCGGCATCCATGCGCCGGGCATCGGCCCGGGACTACTTTACAGGAGACGAACGATGGCGAAGAAATTGCTGATGCTGGTGGGCGACTATGTCGAGGACTACGAGGTCATGGTGCCGTTCCAGGCGCTGAAGGCCGTGGGCCACGAGGTCGATGCGGCGTGCCCGGGGAAGAAGGCCGGCGAGTGGGTGGCCACCGCCGTCCACGACTTCGACGGCGCCCAGACCTACAGCGAAAAGCCCGGGCATCGCTTCACCGTCAACCGCGATTTCGACGCGGTGGACGCGGCGGCCTACGACGCGCTGGTGATCCCCGGCGGGCGCGCGCCCGAGTACCTGCGCATGGACGAGCGCGTGCTGGCCATCGTGCGGCACTTCGACGCCGCCGCCAAGCCCATCGCGGCGATCTGCCATGGCGCGCAGCTGCTGGCGGCGGCCGGCGTGCTGCAGGGCCGCACCTGCTCCGCCTATCCGGCCTGCGCGGCCGAGGTCCGCCTCGCGGGCGGCCGCTATGCCGACATCGCGGTGGACCAGGCCCACACGGACGGCAACCTGGTGACCGCGCCGGCCTGGCCCGCGCATCCGGCCTGGATCGCCCAGTTCCTGGCGGTGCTGGGCACGCGCATCCAGCATTGACGCACCCGGGCGCACGCCTCGTCCGGCGCACGCCTCGCCTTTCGAGGCGAGGCCGGGAGGCCGCCTCCCGGGATTTCCCCCCGGGATTTCCCTCTTGCGCGGTCCGGGCGGCCGTCTCTACAGTCACAAGATTCAGTGCCCGTTCCGGAGCCCGCGTCATGTGCGAAATCTTCATCAGGGCCAATCCCCGGTCCTACGACAGCGAATCCCGCTCCCTGCGCCTGCATGGCGTGGCGACCAGCGTGCGCCTGGAGCACCTGTTCTGGCAGGTGCTGGAGGACATCGCGCGGCGCGACGGCATGCGGGTGACCCAGCTGATCGAGCGCCTGTACGACGAACTGCTGGAACACCGCGGCGAGACCGGCAATTTTTCCTCCTTCCTGCGCGTCTGCTGCCTGCGCTACCAGATGCTGCAGGTCGACGGCCGCATTCCGGCGGATGCGGGCGTGCCGCTGCGCTCGCTGGACGCGCGCGCCGTGCTGCGGGGCCTGCCCGAGCTGATGTGCGAGGACGAGGCCGCCTGAGCCGCCGCCCCGGCGGCAGCCGCTGCCGCCGCCGCAATTGCCGCCGCTCCCGACCCAGTCCCTGCAGCCGCCGAAACGGATCTTCCGGACCGCGCATCCAATGGCGCGAAACACGGCGATTCCCGCCGCGCATACCGGGAGATTCTCATGTCCTCACGTTCCTTCCTGACGGCGGCCGCGGCCGCCCTGGCGCTCGGCCTGGGCGCGCCCGCGGCCCAGGCGGCCGGCGCATCGGCGCTCAAGGCGCCGCCGGCCGCCCCCTACAAGGCGGTCAGTTCGCTGGTGAAGCTGCCCGACTTCATTCCCGGACTGGGGCAGCTGTTCGTCGATCCCGCCACGCTGCCGGCCGGGCCCTTCCTGGGCTACGACCATGACGGCCGCCTGGTGAACACCACCTACATGATCCCGCTGGCGCTGATGAAGCCCGACATGCACCTGAACGACCTGAAGGTGCCGGCCGGCGCGAAGGTGGATCACGTGGACATCATGTACAACGCGGGGCATCCCGGCGTGGAAGAGCCGCACATCCACATCGTGCTGTGGAACGTGCCGGCGGCGCAGGAAAGCCGCGTGGCGAAATGAACGCGCCCCTGCACGGCCACGCGCTCCCGCACGACCCGCGCCGGCGGCTGCTGCTCGCGGCCGGTGGCGGCCTGCTGCTGGCGGCGGTCCTGCCGCGGCCGGCGGGAGCCGACGAGGCGGTCGAGATCGGCATGTCGGGCACGCCGAGCGGCTCGCAGGTCTGGTTCCGTCCCCGGGGGCTGCTGATCCGGCCGGGCCAGGCCGTCCGCTGGGTCAACCGCGACGCCGGCAACGTCCATACCTCGACGGCCTATCATCCCGCCAACGGCAGGCCGCTGCGCATGCCGGCGGGCGCGAAGCCGTGGAATTCGGACTATCTGCTGCCGGGGCAGTCCTACACCGTGGTGTTCGAGGCGCCCGGCGTCTACGACTATTTCTGCCTGCCGCACGAGCATGCGGGGATGGTCGGCCGGATCGTGGTGGGGGACGCGGATGCCGCGCCGCCCTATGCCGATACGGACGCGCGGCTGCCCCCGGCCGCCGCGGCGGGCTTTCCCGCCGTGGCGGCCATCCTGAAGCAGGGCCGGATCGATTGACCGCGGGGTGCGGGGACGTCGTTGGCGAAGTCCCGATCGTGCCCGCCACCTGATTGGCCGTGCCCCGGCGGCCGTGCCCGGAGGGCGATGCTTCCTTCAGCCGCCCGCGGCCCGCACCCGCGCGAGGACGCCGGCCACGATGCGGTCGCAGCGCTGGCCCGCGAACGAGAAGGCGCCCGCCGCGCGCGGGTCGAAGTCCGGCTGCAGGGCCGCCTGCAGCAGGCGGCGGGCGCGCATGAAGCGCACGCGCACGGTGGCTTCGGGCAGCCCCAGGACGAGCGCGACCTCGGCGGCCGGCATGTCGTCCACGGCGCGCAGCACGAAGACGGTGCGGTAGAGGTCGGGCAGCTCGTCGATGCGCCGCTCCAGGCGGCGCCGCAGTTCGGCGCGCCAGGCCATCTGGTCGGGGCCGGCGGAGGCGGGGGCCTCGGTGTCGGGAGCGTACGTCGGCATGGGGTCGTGTTCGTGCGGAGACTGGTATGCGGATTGGATGAGCGCCTCGCGCGTTTTGTTTCGCCGCCGCCGCATCAGGGCCTCGTTGATGGCGATGCGCGTCAGCCAGGTGGCGGGCCGGGCTTCCGAACGGAAGTCCCGCAGGTGGCCGTAGGCCTTCCACCAGGCCTCCTGGACGGCGTCCTCGGCCTCGGATTCATCGCGCAGGATGCTGCGCGCCGCCCGGTAGAGCTGCTGGTTGTGGCGGCGCATCAAGGCCTCGAAGGCCGCCAGGTCGCCGTCCGCCGCGCGCCCGATCAGCGCGAGGTCGTCCGTGGCCGCAGGATCGTGCTGGAGCTGGATGTCCACGTGAACTCCTGAAAGAATACCGTGGCGATTGGATGAGGCCAGGCCGGGAAACGTTTCACGCCGCGCATCAGGCCTTCTTGCGTTCGGCCAGTTCGTCCAGGGTCTGCAGGGCCAGGGCGGAATGGGCGTAGGCGCCGCCCGCCCGCATCTCGGCCGCCACCCAGATGGCTTCCATGATTTCCGCGCCGGACGCGCCCGCGCGGGACGCGCCTTCGGTGTGGCCCTTGATGCAATAGGGGCACTGGGTGACGTGCGCCACGGCCACGGCGATCAGCTGCTTGGTCTTCGCGTCCAGCGCGCCGGGGGCGAACACGGCCTTGCTGAAGGCCTTGAACGCGGACAGGGCCTCGGGCGCGAGTTCGGCGCGCCGCCGGGCCAGTTCGGGAGTGGGGTGGGGATACATCGGAGAATCCATGATGCGGGCTCCTGGAGGGTGATGAAGAGAGGCTGTGGTGAAGGGGGCTGCGATGAAGACCATCATAGACCCGTACCCCCCGCGCGGCCAGGAAAGCCCCGGCCGGGGCAGGGGATCGGTCCCCGCGCCCGCGGCGGCGCGTGGGGGCGCGGGCCCCGCGCTCTCGCGCTGTGGACTGGGCGGCTGGCGTGCGTTCCATCCGGTTCCGGCGGGCGGGAGACCTACAATGGCGGTTTTCCATTACCGGATGACCCCTATGGAATCCCGCCGGCCCATGGATGGCCTGGCCTCCGGCCTGATGCTGGTGCTGTGCCTGGTCTGGGCGCTGCAGCAGATCGTGCTCAAGGCCACCGCCCCCGACTTCTCCCCGGTGTTCCAGATCGCCGTGCGCAGCGCCGTGGGCGGGATGCTGGTGGGCCTGTTCATGGCCTGGCGCGGCGAGCGCCTGGACGGCGCCCTGGCCTTGTGGCGCCCGGGGCTGTTCGCCGGGATCCTGTATGCCGTGGAGTTCCTGCTGGTGGGCGAAAGCCTGCGTCACACCTCGGCCAGCCACGTCGTGGTGCTGCTGTACACGGCGCCGATCTTCGCGGCGCTGGGGCTGCACTGGAAGCTGCCCGACGAGCGCCTGGCCGCCGCGCAGTGGCTGGGCGTGGCGCTCGCCTTCGGCGGGGTGGCGCTGGCGTTCCTGTGGCGCGACGAGGGCGTGCGGGCGGCGGGCGCCGCCATGCTGTGGGGCGATCTGCTGGCCCTGCTGGGCGGAGCCGCCTGGGGCGCGACCACCGTGGTGGTGCGGGTGACGCGGCTGGCCGCGCTGCCCGCCAGCCAGACCCTGATGTACCAGCTGGCGGCGGGCGCCGTGTGCCTGCTGGCGGCCGCGTTCCTGATGGGGCAGACGGAATTCCGCATGACGCCGATGGTCTGGGCCAGCCTGGCCTTCCAGGCGGTGTTCGTCGCATTCCTCAGCTATCTGGCCTGGTTCTGGCTGCTGCGCAAGTACCTGGCGTCCCGCCTGGGCGTGTTTTCCTTCCTCACGCCGCTGTTCGGCGTGGCCCTGGGCGCCTGGCTGCTGGACGAGCCGGTGGGGGCGGGCTTCCTGGGAGGAACGCTGCTGGTGGTGTCCGGGGTCGTGCTGCTGAGCGGCTACGGCTGGTACCGCCACTGGCGGGGGCGGCGGGGTGCGTCCGGACACTGATCAGTCCCTGCGGGCTGATCGGTGCCTGGCGGGACATTACGGCGCGACCGAGGCGCCCCGGATGCCGTGGCGCGCCAGCGCCCGGGCCACGAAGCCGGACGCCTTGCAGCGTTCGACGAAGTCGGCCAGCGCGGCGGCGGCCTGCGCCGGGCGCGATTTCGGCAGACCCATGGCCTGCTCGATCACCATGAACCGGCCGGGCAGCAGGCGCACGCCGCCCACCCGGTCGGCGTCGGCCTGGAGCTGCTGGCGCACGCCCGCGGCGACTTCCTGGCCGCCGGCCAGGAAGTCGTCCACCACGCGCTGGGAATTTTCCGCGCGCACGATTTCCGCCTGCTGCAGGTGGCGGCTGAGGAACAGGTCGTAGGCGCTGCCCTGGCCCACCACGACGCGGTGGCCGGGCCGGTCGACCTCGGCGTTGTCGCGCAGCGGGGAATCCTGGCGCACCAGGTAGGCGCCCTCGATAAGGACGTAGGGCGCGGTGAAGGCGATGCCTTCGCCGCGCTTGGGATCGATGGCGAAGAAGCCGATGTCCGCGGCCTGGCCGGTGACGGCCTCCACCGACTGGGCGGCCTTGTCGAACACCGCCAGCTCCAGGGGCACGCCGAGTTCGCGCGCCAGTTCCCCGGCCAGGTCCACGGACACCCCGGAGACTTCGCCGGTGCCGGCGTCGCGCCGGGCCAGCAGGGGATTGCCCAGATTGATGGAGGCGCGCAGGGCGCCGGTGGGAGCGAGGGCGGCGGACAGGGACATGGCGGGCTCGGCGAGGTGATCGATGGTGCGATTGTATAAGGGAGAAGGATCGGTGTACCGTAGACCGTTTCTCGTATCCCGGAGCCTTTCATGCCGCATGCCCCCGCCTCGATCTCCGTCGCTTCGCCGGAGACGGCGCGCGCCGTCGTTTCCTTCTGGCGCGAGGCAGGCCCCGCCCGGTGGTTCGCCAAGGACGCCGCCTTCGACGTCGAGTTCCGCGAGCGGTTCCGCGCCGCCCACTTCGCCGCCGCCCGGCGGGAACTGGAAGACTGGCTGGAGCATGCCGAGCCGGCCCTGGCGCTGATCCTGCTGCTGGACCAGTATCCCCGCAACGCCTTCCGCGGCACGGGCCACATGTACGCCACGGACGGCCTGGCGCTGGCCTATGCGCGCCGTTCGCTCTGCTTCCTGGAGCGGATCGAGCCCGCCTTGCGCGGCTTCGTCTGCCTGCCCTTCATGCATGCCGAGGACCTCGCCGTCCAGGAGGAATCCGTAGCCCTGTACGCGCGCGAGGTGCCCGCTTCGCTGCACTGGGCGGTGGAACACCGCGACATCATCCGGCGGTTCGGCCGGTTCCCGCACCGCAACGGCGCGCTCGGGCGCACCAGCACCTCGGAGGAGGAGCGGTTCCTGGACGAAGGAGGATTCGGGGGATGAGGCAGGACACAGAGCAGTCCCTGCGGACTGCTCTGTGCCTGACGAATCCGACCGGCCTGCAGGCCGGGAGGTGGAGGGATGCGACAGCTGTAAAAGAGCAGTCCCTGCGGACTGCTCTGTGCCTGACGAATCCGACCGGCCTGCAGGCCGGGAGGTGGAGGGATGCGACAGCTGTAAAAGGGCAGTCCCTGCGGACTGCTCTGTGCCTGACGAATCCGACCGGCCTGCAGGCCGGGAGGTGGGGGGGATGCGGCAGCTGTAAAAGAGCAGTCCCTGCGGACTGCTCTGTGCCTGACGAATCCGACCGGCCTGCAGGCCGGGAGGCGGGGGGATGCGGCAACGGTAAAATGGTCCCAGCCTGACGAATCCGAACCGATTACTCCGCGCCCCATGTCCGAATCCCGTCCCGACCCCCTGATCATCGAACCGTCCGCGGGCGCGCCCGCGCAGCTCTTCGTCGTGCTGCACGGCGAATCGGCCGCGCCGGAGCAGGTGCTGGAGCTGGTGGCGGCGATCCGGCAGGCCTTTCCCCAGGCGCTGATCGTCCAGCCGCACGGGCCCTTCGGCGCGGGCGCGGCGCGCCGCTGGATCGCCCGGGCGCACCCGGATGCCGAGGCCTATGTCGGCCTGGTGGCCGAGGCCGGGGCCGCGCTGGCGGACGAGGTCCGGGCCTGGCAGCGCAGCCGCGGCCTGAGCGGGGAGCAGACGGCCCTGGCGGGATTTTCCGAAGGCGCCGCCGTGGCGCTGGAGGCCGCCTGCGCCGACGCCGGGCTGGCCGGCCGGGCGCTGCTGTTTTCCACGCGCTTCGCCACGCTGCCGCAGGCAGCGCCCATGCTGACCACCCTGCACCTGCTGCATGGCGCGGCGGATCGCGTCGCGCCCGTGGACCAGGCGCGCCGGGTCCACGGCCATCTGGCCGAGCTGGGCGGCGACGCGACCCTGGACATGGCTTCGGGCGTCGGGCACGAACTGCATCATGCCCTGATCCGCCAGGCCATTGCGCGCCTGCAGGGCTACCTGCCGCAGCGCACCTGGGAGGCGGTGATGGGCGCGCCGGACCTCCGGGTCGACGAGTACGACGCCGACGATGGCGCGTCCGACGGGCCGGCCGGAGATGGCGAGACCCGGCACTAGAACCCGGCACCGGAACCCGTCCCTGGGACCGGCAGCGGGACTCCGCCAGCGGAGGCTTCGGATGCGCGGGCGCGCCCGCCTCGCGTCCTACAGCCCCTGGCGCCGCCGGAAGGCGCGGCCCGCGGCCTGGGCGCACAGCACCAGCACCGTGGACAGCACGATCATGAACAGGCCCAGGGCCGACAGCTTGCCCCAGAGGCCGTCGTCGGCGTAGCTCAGGATCTGGATGGCCAGGACCTCCGTGCCGGGGCGCGACAGCACCACGGACACCGTCAGCTCGCGCAGGAACATGGTCGCCATGAGGATCCAGGCGGACACGATCCCGGGGACCAGCAGCGGGATCACGATGCGCCGCAGGGTGGTCAGGCGCCCGGCCCCGCAGACCAGCGAGGATTCCTCCAGGTGGCCGTGGATCTGCACGAAGGCGCTCGCCAGTGGCCGCACCCCGTAGGGCAGGTAGGCCGCCACGTAGGCCAGCAGCAGCGCCGCCAGGGTGGAATACAGCGGCGTCTGCACGAAGAACCACATGAAGCCGATGCCGATGACGATGCCGGGAAAGGAGAACGACAGGAAGCTGAGCGTCTCCAGCAGCGTCGCCAGCGGGCCGCGCGTCTTGACGACGACGTAGGCCACGCCCAGGGACAGCGCCACCCCCACGGTGGCGCCCACGACCGCCAGGAACAGGCTGTTGCGCAGCGCCAGCAGGGCGCCGGGCTCGTGGAAGACGGCGCTCCAGTGGCGCAGGTCCATGGCGGCGAAGGCCTGCGGGCCGGGCGGCATGACGTAGGGCACCAGCGACGTGTACAGCAGCACCAGCACCGGCAGCACGATCATCAGCAGGCACAGCAGCCCGACGGCCAGACCCAGCGGGCCTCGCAGGGGGCCGAGCTCGACCACGCCGGGACGGAAGCCGCGCGCCGAGACCGTGACGTACTTTTCGCCCTCGGCCGTCAGGGCGCGGTAGAGCACGATCAGGGCGATGGAGGCCGACAGCACGCTCATGCCGACGGCGGCCGCCTGGCCGTAGTCCGGCGCGAAGCCGGTGGAGATCATGTCGTACAGGTAGGTGGCCAGCACGTCCACGCGGCCGGGCGTGCCCAGGACGCGGGGCACGGCGTAGGACGCCAGGCTGCGCACGATGCCCAGGACGACGGCCGCCAGGATGGCGGGCCGCAGCACCGGCAGGGTGACCCGCAGCAGGGTGCGCGTCCAGCCCGACCCCGACACGCGCGCGGCCTCCTCCAGCGAGGGATCGAAGGCGGCCATGGCCGGGGCGATGATGAGGTAGGCGACGGGCATGTTCAGCAGCCCCTCGACCAGGGTCATGCCCCACAGCGAATAGACGTCGAAGGGCGCCGATTCCAGGCCGAACAGCCCCTGCAGCGCCTGGTTCAGCAGGCCGTTGCTGGGGTTCAGCAGCAGCGCCCAGCTGGCCGAGAACAGCAGGTGCGGGATCATCATCGGGACGATGGACAGCACCGTGAAGAGCGGCTTGGCGGGGATGTCGGTGCGGGTGTTCAGGTAGGCCAGGAACAGCGCCAGCAGCGTGGCCAGCAGCGACGAGCCGAGCACGAACACCGCCGTGTTCAGGGTCACGTCCCACAGGTACGGATCGGTGTAGGCGCGGACGTATTTCGACAGGGTGAACTGGCCGAAGGCGGTCAGCCCCTGGGACAGGCTGCCCAGCAGCAGCATCAGCACCGGGCACAGGGTCAGGAAGCCGACCAGGATGATCAGGGTCCAGCTCAGGGGGCGCGACTGGGAACGGGACGCGAAGCGGGCCATGGCGGCTTCAGGCGCTCAGCAGGAGGCAGTGGGCCGGGTCCAGGCGGAGCTCGACGCGCTCGCCCGGCACGGCCTGCACGTCCGGGTCGATGCGCGCCAGCAGCCGCTCGTCGTTGACGCGGATCTCGGCCTCGTAGACCTCGCCGACGAATTCCATGGATTCGATCGTGCCCTCGATCACGTTGAAGCCCGGGCCGACCTCGTTGCGCGTGACGCGGATGAATTCCGGGCGGATGCACAGCGTGGCCTCGGCACCCTCGGGCAGGTCGCGGGCCTGGCAGTGGATCGTGCCCAGGCCGCAGCGCGCCAGGGTGTAGTCGTTTTCCCGGTTGCGGACGATGGCGGGGAACTGGTTGGCCCGGCCGATGAAATCCGCCACGTAGCGGTGGCGCGCGTCGAAGTACATGTGCTGCGGGGTGCCGGTTTCGATCACGCGCCCGGCCTGCATCACGGCGATGGTGTGCGACAGGGCCAGGGCCTCGACCCGGTCGTGGGTGACGTACAGCGCGGTGATGCCGAGTTCGCCGAGGAAGCGGCGCAGCAGCTTGCGGGTTTCCTCGCGCAGCTTGGCGTCCAGGTTGGACAGCGGCTCGTCGAACAGGATCACGCGCGGTTCGGCCACCAGGGCGCGGGCCAGGGCCACGCGCTGCTGCTGGCCGCCGGACAGGCGCGTGGCGGGCTGCCGCTCGACGCCGCGCAGCTGGACGAATTCCAGCGCCCGCGCGACTTTCTCGCGGATCCGCGCCCGGGGCGCGCCGCGCACCTGCAGGGGATAGGCGATGTTGTCGAAGACCGACATGTGCGGCCAGATGGCGTAGGTCTGGAACACCATGCCCAGGCCGCGCTTTTCGGTGGGCACGGCGATGCGGCGCTCGGACGACCAGACGACGTCGTCGCCGATGCGGATCTCGCCGGCGTCCGGGGTCTCCAGGCCGACGATGCAGCGCAGCAGCGTCGTCTTGCCGCAGCCGCTGGGCCCCAGCAGGGTGAAGATCTCGTTGGCCGGGATGGTGAGGTCCACGTGGTCCAGGGCGGCGACGGTGCGGCCTTCGGACCGGTAGGTCTTGCACAGGCCTTCGATGCGGATTTCCATGGCGGGCGGAATTCAGCGGGCGCCGAAGATCTTGCCGAACTCGCGTCCCCAGCGCTGCAGTTCCTGGTCGGACAGGTCGCGCACGGCCTTGACCTGGACCTGGTCGATGCCCGGGATCGGCGGATGCACGCCCGGGGCCAGCACGTATTCGCCCACGTCCCTGGCCAGCAGCGACATGGCTTCGCGGCCCAGCCAGTAGTCCACGAAGGCGCGCGCGGCGGCCGGGTGCGGCGCCTTGGCCGTGACGGCGATGGCGCGGGCCGAGCCCAGCAGCGGGCCGGACGGCGGCCCCCAGGCCAGCGGCGCGGGCGCCTTGGTGACGATGTACTTGGGCATGGAAATGGCGATGCGCTTCTCGCCGCTTTCGATGGGCGCTGGCGTCGGGCCGAACGAGGCCACGAACATGGGCTGGTTGGCCGCCAGCGCCTTGACGAACTGCATCCATTCGTCTTCCGAGGCGAAGACCTGTTCCTTGAGCCCGACCAGCCAGGAGATCGTCGAGGCGTGGTTGGACGGGTTGGCCATCACGATCTGGCCGCGCCATTTCGGGTCGCCCAGGTCCTGGTAGCGCCGGGGCGCGTCGGCGGCCCGCACGTGCTGGGTGTTGTACAGGTAGGAGACGTATTCCACCCCGAACAGGGTGATGTGCTCGTCCTTGGTGGCCCAGTCGGGATAGCCCTGGGCGGCCGGCGACCGGTAGGGCGCCAGGATGCCCTGTTCCTTCAGGAGTTCCAGCATCGGCAGGGGAGCCTGCACCACGTCGGCCGTGAGCTTGCCGGCGGCGGCCTCGGTCAGCAGGGTGGGGATGAACTTGGAACTGGAGATCCGCGAGTATTCGCCCTGGATGCCGGTCGCCTCGTGGAAGGCGTCCATGATGGGCTGCACGGCGGTGATGTTGGCGAAGAACGTGGCCTTGCCTTCGGCGACGGCGGCGGCGTCGACGGCGTCGGCGGCCCGCGCCCAGGCCGGCAGGCCGGGCAGCGCGGCGGCGCCGGCCAGTTTCAGGAAATCCCTGCGGTCGAAGGAAGGCTGCGTCATTGTTGACTCCTGAACAGTGTTTTTGGCATGGTAGTGTGCGGGGCGGCCGCAGGCAAGCACGCGGGAAGCGCGCAGCCGGGCGCCTCGGGGCGCCGGCCTTCCCGCCGGCGGAGGCGCCTGCCGGCCGGGCGGCCGCCGCCTACAGCAGCGCCTTGCGCAGGGCCTCGGGCGACTGGGGCGAGAGCAGGCCGGGGGCCACGTCGAACACGGTGCGCGCGCCGGTTTCCCCCGCGGACCTCATCCGCCAGGCGGCGCGCGCGTAGGCCACCAGCACGCTGGACGTGAAGGCCGGGTTGCTGTCGAGTTTCAGCGAAAATTCCATCACCTGGTTCTCGGCGACGCCCGTCCGGCCGCTGCGGATCACGAAGCCGCCGTGGGGCATGCCGGCGTGCTCGCGGGCCAGCGTCGCCGCGTCGATGAAGTGCACCGTGGTGTCGTAGTCGGCGAAGTAGTCGGGCATGGCGACGATGGCCTGCTCGACCTGGCGGGGATCGGCGCCCGGCTCCAGCACCACGTGGCATTCGCGCCGGTGCTTTTCGCGGGTCGAGAGCGCCGGCTGCTCGCCCGCGCGCACGCGCGCCACCGCCTCGGGGACCGGGATCGTGTACTGCACGCCGGCGCGCACGCCCGGCACGCGCCGGATGGCGTCCGAATGCCCCTGGCTCAGGCCCTTGCCCCAGAACGTGTAGGTGGCGCCGTCCGGCAGGATGGCCTCGCCCACCAGGCGGTTGATCGAGAACAGGCCCGGATCCCAGCCCACCGCGATGATGGAGAGGGTGCCGTGCGCGCGGGCGGCGGCGTCCACCGCCTCGAAGTACTGGGGAATCCGCGCGTGGGTGTCGTAGCTGTCCACCGTGGTGAACCATTCGGCCAGCGCGGGGCCCTGGACGGGCAGGTCGTCCTTGGAGCCGCCGCACAGGATCATGACGTCGATCTCGCCGCGATGCGCGGCGGCGTCGTCCAGGGAGTACACCGGCGTCGAGGGGTCGGGCAGGCGCAACGAGGCCGGATCGCGGCGCGTGAACACGCCGGCCAGGCGCATGTCGGGACAGCGGGCCAGGGCCGCCAGGGCGCCGCGCCCCAGGTTGCCGTAGCCTGCGACGCCGACGCGGATCGTGTGTGATGCCATGGAATTCCTTCGGAGAACGTGAGGTGGGCATGCCGTGTGCCCGCCGTCCCGCGCGGGCGCGGCGCGTGCGGCGCGGCAAGTCTCGATTGTATCGGCTCGCCGGGGCGGCGCAGCCGCGACCACGGTGCAGGGCCGCCGTGCCGGGCCGCCGTGCCGGGCCGCGGCGCAGGATCGCGGTGCAGGGCCGCGGCGCAGGATCGCGGCGCAGGGCCGCCGTGCCGGGCCGCGGTGCCGTGCCGCCATGCCGGGCCGCGATGCTAGAATGGCGCCCGTTCGCGGGTTCCGGAGGTCCGCCGCGCGCGCCGGCCCGACCGGGGCCGTGCGCGCAGGCCCGCCTCCGCGCGCCGGAAAATCCCTTCCCGGAGTCCATCATCCCCATGACGTCCCACGTCCTGAAATCCTTTCCCCTGTTCCAGTTCGTGCGCAACGGCAGCCTCGTGAGGCAGATCATGATCGGCCTGGCCGCCGGCGCGATCCTGGCGCTCCTTTCGCCCGAAGCCGCCCGGGCCGCCGGCCTGCTGGGCGGCCTGTTCGTCACGGCGCTGAAATCCATCGCCCCGGTCCTCGTCTTCGTGCTGGTGGCCGCCTCCATCGCCAACCACCAGCAGGGCGCCCAGGCGCGGCTGGGGCCGATCCTGGCCCTGTACCTGATCGGCACCTTCGCGGCGGCGGTGGTCGCCGTGGCGGCCAGCTTCATGTTCCCCCTGACCCTCCGCCTGCAGCTGGGCGAGGCCGCGCTCAGCCCGCCCGGCGGCGTGGTCGAGGTGCTGCGCAACCTGCTCCTGAGCGTGGTGGACAATCCCGTGCGCGCCCTGGCCGAGGCCAACTACATCGGCATCCTGGCCTGGGCCATCGGCCTGGGCATCGCGCTGCGCCATGCCAACGCCTCCACCAAGGCCGTCATGGCGGACCTGTCGGCGGGCGTGTCGTACATCGTCAAGGTGGTCATCCGCACCGCGCCGGTCGGGATCTTCGGCCTGGTCGCCTCGACCATGGCCGAGACCGGCTTCGGCGCGCTGCTGGACTACGCCCGCCTGCTGGCGGTGCTGCTGGGCTGCATGCTGTTCGTGGCGCTGGTGGTCAACCCGCTCATCGTGTTCCTGCGGCTGCGGACCAATCCCTATCCGCTGGTGTTCACCTGCCTGCGCGAATCGGGCGTCACGGCTTTCTTCACGCGCAGTTCGGCGGCGAACATCCCGGTCAACATGGCCCTGTGCCGCAAGCTGGGCCTGGAGGAGGACACCTATTCCGTGTCCATCCCCCTGGGGGCCACCATCAACATGGCGGGGGCCGCCGTCACCATCACGGTGCTCACGCTGGCGGCGGTCCATACCCTGGGGATGGCGGTGGACCTGCCCACGGCGCTGCTGCTCAGCGTCGTGGCCGCGATCTGCGCCTGCGGGGCGTCCGGCGTGGCCGGAGGATCGCTGCTGCTGATTCCGGTGGCCTGCAGCCTGTTCGGCATTTCCAACGACCTGGCGATGCAGGTCGTCGGGGTGGGCTTCATCATCGGCGTGCTGCAGGATTCCGCCGAGACGGCGCTGAATTCCTCGACCGACGTGCTGTTCACGGCCGCCGGTTCAGGCCTCCCCCGGCCCAGCGCTCGATGAGGGGCCAGAGCGCGTCGGGGGCGTCGGCGATGGCGTCGGCACCCCAGCGGGCCGGGTCGTCCGCGCAATAGCCGTAGGCCGCGGCCACGGTGACCATGCCGGCCGCCTGGCCGGCCACGATGTCGCGCTCGTCGTCGCCGATGTAGATGCAGTGCTCGGGCGCGATGCCGGCCTGGCGGGCGGCGTGCAGCAAGGGCTCGGGGTGCGGCTTGGTGTGGGGGGTGGTGTCGCCGCCCACCGTCACCAGGCAGCGGTCCTGCAGGCCCAGATGGCGCACGATGGGCAGGGCGAGCGATTCGACCTTGTTGGTCACGATGCCCCAGCCGTAGGGCGGGCCGCCCAGCAGGTCCAGTAGCTCCGCGATGCCGGGAAACAGCCGGGTGCGCACCACCATGGCATCGGCGTAGTCGCGCAGGAAGCGCTGCCGGGCGGCTTCGTATTCGCCCGATCCGGCGTCCAGGCCCAGCGCGGCCTTCAGCAGGCCGCGCGCCCCGTGCGAGGCATACGGCCGCAGGGCCTCGTAGGGCAGGGGAGGCAGGCCCCGGTAGTGGCGCTGGAGGTTGGCCGCGGCGGCCAGGTCCGGCGCCGTGTCGGCCAGGGTGCCGTCGAAATCGAACAGGACGAGGCGGCGCATCGCGTTCATTCCGGGCGCCGCGCGGCCATCAGGTAGTTGACGCCGGTGTCCGGCGTCAGGCTGTAGCGCCGGGTGAGGGGCTGGTAGCCCATGCCCGACAGCGCCACGACCTCCAGCCCGGCCGCGCGCGCGGCGGCGGCCAGTTCGCTGGGGGTGATGAAGTGCTCGTAGCTGTGCGTGCCCCGGGGCAGCATGCGCATCACGTATTCCGCCGCCACGATGGCCAGCAGGAAGGATTTCGGGTTGCGGTTCAGGGTGGAGAAGCACACCAGCCCGCCCGGACGGACCAGCCGGGCGCAGGCGCCGACGACCGAGGCCGGATCGGGCACGTGTTCCAGCAGTTCCATGCAGGTGACGAGGTCGAACTGGCCGGCCTGCCGCTGCGCGTAGTCTTCCGCGCTGGCGCATTCGTACTGCACCTGGATGCCCGATTCGTGGCCGTGCAGCCGCGCGATCTGCAGCGACTGCTTGGCCAGGTCGATGCCCGTGACCCGGGCGCCCTCGGCCGCCAGGGCCTCGGCCAGCAGGCCGCCGCCGCAGCCGACGTCCAGCACCCGCTGGCCCTCCAGCGCGCCGGCCTGGGCGCGGATCCAGTCCAGCCGCAGGGGATTGATGTCGTGCAGGGTCTTCAGCTCGCCCTGGGGGTCCCACCAGCTGGAGGCGAGGGCGCTGAATTTGTCGAGTTCCGCCGGATCGGCGTTGGCTGCGTGCATGGGCAGGCTCCAGAAGGCTCCAGAAATGAATAGGGCTCCGTCGAACGGAGCCCTATTGTAGCCGCCGCGCGCGGGGCGCGGCGGCTTCGTGCGGCCAGCGGAATTACTTGCGGGTACCGACGATTTCGATTTCCACGCGGCGGTTCTGCGCGCGGCCTTCGCGGGTCTTGTTGGACGCGACGGGTTGCAGTTCGCCCTTGCCTTCGGCGTAGATGCGGTCGGCCGGCACGCCCTTGCTGATCAGGTATTGCTTGACCGAGTTGGCGCGGCGTTCGGACAGCTTCTGGTTGTAGGCTTCGGTGCCGATGGAGTCGGTGTGGCCGGTGGCGATGACCGTTTCCAGGTTGATCGAGCCGGCTTGCTGGGCGACCTGATCCAGGACCTGCTTGCCTTCGGGCTTCAGGGTGGACTTGTCGAAGTCGAAGAAGGTGTCGGCGTTCAGGACGACCTTGCTGGCCGTCGGGGCGACGACGGGCGCTTCGGCGACGGGCTTGCCGCAGCCTTCGGCGGCGGTGGCCGGCGTCCAGAAAGCATCACGCCAGCAGTTCTGGCCGCTCGCGTCCTTCCAGACATGGCCGTCCACGTTCGTCCAGTTGTCGGAGGCCGAGGCGGTGCCGACGGCAGACATGGCAGCAATGGCGAGTCCAATAGCGATTTTGGAGGGTTTGTTCATGTTTCTCCTCGTTTGAGCATGATGCTTGAAAGTGACCGCAGCGAACCCCCGCCGCATATCGAAGAACGCTTCCAGTATAGCAATGTCGAGTTGGAGTGCTCAGAAGTTGCGCTGGGTTTCATGCGTGTTAGGCGAAATCTTAAGGCATTTTCCCCCGCCGGGTTAAGTACAAATCCCTTCCCGCGCCCTCTTGGAGTGTTTTACGCGGATGGACGCGGCCGGGTGTCGGCTTTTAGCAACACCCGGACCGGCGGACCGGCCCGGATGCCGGCCGCGGGGGCCGGCGCGGTCCGCCGGGACCGGCCCGCCTGGAGCAGGGAGGCTGAATGATAGAATCATCGATTGGCCCGGGCTCCGTTCGGTCCAGTCATTCAAGCCTGAAGGTTTTTCGGATACGCCATGGATTCTTTCGCCAAAGAGACGCTGCCCATTTCGCTCGAAGACGAAATGCGGCGCAGCTACCTGGATTACGCGATGAGCGTGATCGTGGGGCGCGCCCTGCCGGACGTGCGCGACGGGCTCAAGCCCGTGCACCGGCGGGTACTGTTCGCCATGCACGAACTGAACAACGACTGGAACCGGGCCTACAAGAAATCCGCGCGCATCGTCGGGGACGTGATCGGTAAATATCACCCCCATGGCGATTCCGCGGTCTACGACACCATCGTGCGCATGGCTCAGGATTTCTCGCTGCGCTACATGCTGGTCGACGGCCAGGGCAACTTCGGCTCGATCGACGGCGACAACGCGGCGGCCATGCGCTACACCGAAGTCCGCCTGTCGAAGATCGCCCACGAGCTGCTGGCCGACATCGACCAGGAAACCGTGGACTTCGGCCCCAACTACGACGGCAGCGAACAGGAACCCCTGCTGCTGCCCTCGCGCCTGCCCAACCTGCTGGTCAACGGCAGCGCCGGGATCGCGGTGGGCATGGCGACCAACATCCCGCCGCACAACCTGTCCGAGGTCGTCGAGGGCTGCCTGTACTGCCTGCGCAACCCCGACTGCAGCATCGACGAGCTGATCGAACGCATCCCCGCGCCGGATTTCCCCACCGGCGGCATCATCTACGGCATGGCCGGCGTGCGCGAGGGCTACCGCACCGGGCGCGGGCGGGTGATCATGCGCGCCAAGGTCCACTTCGAGGACATGGAGCGCGGCAACCGCCAGGCCATCGTGGTCGACGCCATTCCCTATCAGGTGAACAAGAAGTCCCTGCAGGAGCGCATCGCCGAGCTGGTCAACGAAAAGAAGATCGACGGCATCTCCGACATCCGCGACGAATCGGACAAGGACGGCATGCGCCTGGTCATCGAGCTCAAGCGCGGCGAGGTCCCCGAGGTCGTCCTGAACAACCTCTACAAGAACACCCAGCTGCAGGAAACCTTCGGCATGAACATGGTGGCGCTGGTCGACGGCCAGCCGCGCCTGCTGAACCTGAAGCAGATGGTGCAGTACTTCCTTCAGCACCGCAGGGAAGTCGTCACCCGCCGCACCATCTTCCAGCTGCGCAAGGCGCGCGAGCGCGGCCACGTGCTGGAAGGCCTGGCGGTGGCCCTGGCCAACATCGACGACTTCATCGCCATCATCAAGGCGGCGCCCACGCCGCCGGTGGCGCGCCAGGCCCTGATGGACCGCAGCTGGGATTCGTCGCTGGTGCGCGAGATGCTCGAACGCGCCGACGCCAACGCCGCCTCGGGCGGGCGCGCGGCCTACCGCCCGGAAGGCCTGGACGCGCAATACGGTCTGCAGGCCGACGGCCAGTACCGCCTGTCCGAAGTCCAGGCCCAGGAAATCCTGAACATGCGGCTGCAGCGCCTGACCGGCCTGGAGCAGGACAAGATCGTCGGCGAATACCGCGAGATCATGGACACCATCGCCGACCTGCTGGACATCCTGGCCCGTCCGGAACGGGTCACCGCCATCATCGGCGACGAACTGCAGGCGATCCGCGCCGAATTCTCCAACGCCGGCAACGACCGGCGCCGCTCGGAAATCGAATACAACGCCACGGAGCTCGAAACCGAGGACCTCATCACCCCCATGGACATGGTGGTGACGCTGTCGCGCAGCGGCTACATCAAGAGCCAGCCGCTGTCCGAATACCGGGCGCAGAAGCGCGGCGGCCGCGGCAAGCAGGCCACCGCCACCAAGGAAGACGACTGGATCGACCAGCTCTTCATCGCCAACACGCACGACTACCTGCTGTGCTTCTCCGACCGGGGCCGCGTCTACTGGCTCAAGGTCTGGGAAGTGCCGCAGGGCTCGCGCAACTCGCGCGGCCGGCCCATCGTCAACATGTTCCCGCTGGTCGATGGCGAGACCATCACGGTGGTGCTGTCGGTCAAGGCCTTCAGCGACGACCATTACGTCTTCATGGCCACCTCGCGCGGGACGGTCAAGAAGACCCCGCTGTCGGATTTCTCCAACCCGCGCAAGGCCGGCATCATCGCCGTCGGCCTGGACGAGGGCGACTTCCTGATCGGCGCCGAGCTGACCGACGGCCAGCACGACGTGATGCTGTTCTCCGACGCCGGCAAGGCCGTGCGCTTCGACGAGAACGACGTGCGCCCGATGGGCCGCACGGCGCGCGGCGTGCGCGGCATGTCGCTGGAGGACGGCCAGTCCGTGATCGCCCTGCTGGTGGCGGAAGACGAAACCCAGAGCGTGCTGACGGCCACCGAGAACGGCTACGGCAAGCGCACGCCCATCGTCGAATACACGCGCCATGGGCGCGGCACCAAGGGCATGATCGCCATCCAGACCTCGGCGCGCAACGGCAAGGTCGTCGGCGCCGTGCTGGTGCAGCCCGAGGACGAGATCATGCTGATCACCACCGGCGGCGTGCTGGTGCGCACGCGGGTTTCCGAGATCCGCGAGATGGGCCGCGCCACCCAGGGGGTCACGCTGATCAACGTGGACGAGAACAGCCTGCTGTCGGGCGTGCGCCGCGTGGTCGAGAGCGACGCCGACGAGGACGAGGACACCGAGACCGCCGGCGCGGGCCCGGAATCGCCGGGCGGCGGCGCCCCGGCGGCCGAAGGCCCGGCCGAACCCCAACCCGACGAGGATCAGGAATCATGAACCGCCCCTGGAATTTTGCCGCAGGCCCTTCCACCCTGCCGCTCGAAGTCCTGCAGCAGGCCGCCGCCGAAATGTGCGACTGGCACGGCAGCGGCACCTCGGTCATGGAAATGAGCCACCGCGGCAAGCACTACAGCCGCATCCGCGACGAGGCCGAGGCCGACCTGCGCGCCCTGCTGGCGGTGCCGGACGACTTCGAGGTGCTGTTCATGCAGGGCGGCGCCTCGGCGCAGAACGCCATCGTGCCCCTGAACCTGATCGGCCGCGCCGGCCTGGGCCGGGCGGACTACGTGCTGAGCGGCCACTGGGCGCGCAAGTCCTTCAACGAGGCCGCGCGCTACGGCGACATCGCGGTGGCCGCCACGGCCGAATCCGAGACCGTCGTGGACGGCCGGCGCTACGGCCCCTGGTGCTGGCTGCCCGATCACGCCCAGTGGCGGGTCCGCCCCGACGCGGCCTATCTGCACCTGTGCGCCAACGAGACCATCGGCGGGATCGAACAGCCCGTCATGCCCGACATGGCCGCCCTGGGCGCGCCCGACGTGCCGCTGGTGGCCGACATGTCGTCCAACATCCTGTCGCGGCCCATCGACTTCTCGCGGCTGGGCATGGTCTACGCCGGGGCGCAGAAGAACGCCGGCCCGGCCGGGGTCACACTGACTTTCGTGCGCAAGGACCTGATCGGCCATGCGCTGCCGCAGTGCCCCTCGGTGTTCGACTACGCCAACGTGGCCGGCGCCCAGTCCATGTTCAACACGCCGCCCACCTACGCCATCTACGTGGCGGGCCTGGTCTTCAAGTGGCTGCTGCGCCAGGGCGGGGTGGCGGCGATGGATGCCGCCAGCGAAGCCAAGGCGCGCGCCCTGTACGACTACCTGGACGGCTCGGACCTGTACGAGAACCGCATCGCGCCGGCCTGGCGTTCGCGCATGAACGTGCCGTTCTTCCTGCGCGACGAGTCGCTGAACGCCGCCTTCCTGGCCGAGGCCGAGGCCGCGGGGCTGCTGGCCCTGAAGGGCCACAAGGCCGTGGGCGGCATGCGCGCCTCGCTGTACAACGCCATGCCCATGGAAGGCGTGCGGGCCCTGATCGATTTTCTCAAGGACTTCGAGGCCCGCCATGGCGGATGAACATACGCTCCAGTCCCGGCTGGAACCCCTGCGCCAGCGCATCGACGCGCTGGACACGCAGATCCTCGACCTGCTCAACCAGCGCGCGCGCGCGGCCCTGGAGGTCGGCGAGGTCAAGAAGGCGTTCGACGCCGCCGGACCGATCCTCAAGCCCGAGCGCGAGGCGCTCATCATCCGGCGGCTGCAGTCCGACAACCCCGGGCCGGTCCCGGATGAGGCCGTCGCCGCCATCTGGCGCCAGATCATCTCCACCTGTCGCGGCCTGGAAAGCGTGCTGACCGCCGCCTTCCTGGGGCCGCAGGGCTCGTTTTCCGAACAGGCGGCCTACGAGCATTTCGGCCATGCCATCACCGGCCTGCGCTGCGAGTCCTTCGACGAGGTCTTCCGCGCCGTCGAGGCCGGGCAGGCGGACGTCGGCATCGTGCCGGTGGAAAACTCCTCGGAAGGCGCGGTCAACCGCAGCCTGGACCTGCTGCTGAATTCCTCGCTGAAGGTCCTGGGCGAGCGCACCATCCGCATCCACCACAACCTGCTCACCCGCACCGGCGGGCTGGAAGGCGTCACCCGGGTGCTGGGGCATCCCCAGGCCCTGGCCCAGTGCCAGGCCTGGCTCAGCCGCAACCATCCCGAACTGGAGCGCCTGCCCGTGGCGAGCAATGCCCAGGCGGCGCGCATGGCTTCGGAAGACCCCACCTGTGCGGCGATCGCCGGCGACGCGGCCGCCGCCGCCTGGGGACTGAGCGCCGTGGTCAGCGGCATCCAGGACGATCCCCAGAACCAGACCCGCTTCGTGGCCGTCGGGCCGCGCGACGCCGGGCCCACCGGCCGCGACAAGACCAGCCTGGTCCTGGCCGTGCCCAACCGCGCCGGCGCGGTCTACGACATGCTGGCGCCGCTGTCCCGGCACGGCGTGTCCATGACGCGCTTCGAGTCGCGCCCCGCCCGCACGGGGCAGTGGGAATATTATTTCTACGTCGATCTGCTGGGCCACCGGGAGGACGAGCCCGTCGCCCAGGCCCTGGCCGAACTGCGCCAGCAGGTCGCCTTCTTCAAGGTGCTGGGATCCTACCCCCGGCAATGAGGTCGCATCCATGACAGACATCCCGGCGCCCGCCCACGTCCGCGCCATCGCTCCCTACCAGGCCGGCAAGCCGATCGAGGAACTCGCCCGCGAATACGGGCTGGACCCGGCCGGCATCATCAAGCTCGCCTCCAACGAAAACCCGCTGGGCTGCTCGGACCGCGTGCGCGCGGCGCTCGCCGAGGCCGCCGGCGCCCTGCACGGCCGCTATCCGGACCCCAACGGCTTCGAGCTGAAGGCCGCGCTCGCGGCGCGCCACCAGGTGCCGGCGAACTGGCTCACGCTGGGCAACGGCTCCAACGACCTGCTGGAGCTCGCCTCCCTGGCGCTGCTGGACGAGGGCACGTCGGCCGTCTACGCGCAGCACGCGTTCGTGGTCTACCGCCTCGCCACCCAGGCCCGCGGCGCGCGCCACCTCATGGTGCCGGCGCGCGACTACGGCCACGACCTGGACGCCATGCTGGCGGCGGTCGCCGGGGACACGCGGCTGGTGTTCATCGCCAATCCGAACAACCCCACCGGCACCCATCTGTCCGGCCCGCGCGTGCGCGCCTTCCTGGAATCCGTCCGCGAACGGCACGGCGAGCGCGTCGTCGTGCTGCTGGACGAAGCCTACGACGAATATCTCGATCCCGACGAGCGCGCGGACAGCACGCAGTGGGTGCGCGAATTCCCCAACCTCATCGTCACCCGCACCTTCTCCAAGGCCTACGGCCTGGCGGGGCTGCGCGTGGGCTACGCCCTGGCGCAGCCGGCGCTCACCGACCTGCTCAACCGCGTGCGCCAGCCCTTCAACGTCGGCGTCCTCGCCCAGCTCGCCGCGCGCGTCGCCCTGGACGACGCCGATTTCCTGGCGCGCACCTATGCGCTGAACCGCGCGGGCCGCACGCAGCTCCAGGAAGGCTTCGCCGCACTGGGACTGGATTTCGTGCCCAGCTCCGCGAATTTCGTGCTGGTGCGCGTGGGCGAGGCCGCCCGCATCAACGGCGAGCTCCTGCGCCGGGGCGTCATCGTGCGCCCCGTGGCCGGCGACGGCCTGCCCGAGCATCTGCGGGTCAGCATCGGCCTGCCCGAGGAAAACGCCCGCCTCCTCGATGCCCTGAAGGCCGTGCTGCAGGCATGAACGACGACCCCGGTTCCGTTCCACTCGTTCCGGTGCTGGCCGTCGTCGGCACGGGGCTGATCGGCGGCTCGTTCGCGGCGGCCCTGCGCCGGGTGGGGCAGGCGGGCCGGGTGCTGGGCGTCGGCCGCAATCCCGCCTCGCTCCAGCGTGCGCGCGACCTCGGCCTGATCGACGAGATCGCCGACCTGCCCCGGGCGGCGGCCGAGGCCGACCTGATCTTCCTCGCCACCCCGGTGGGCGCCATGGCGCCGGTCCTGCGGGACCTCGCGCCCGTGCTGCGGCCCGGCACCCTGATCACCGACGCCGGCAGCACCAAGGCCGACGTGGCGCGCCTGGCCCTGGACATCCTGGGCGAGCGCCACGCGCAGTTCATCCCCGGCCACCCCATCGCGGGCTCGGAAATGACCGGCCCCGAGGCGGCCGATCCCATGCTGTACCACGGCCGCAAGGTCGTGCTGACCCCGTTCGAGGACACGCCCGGCCTGCTGCAGCATCGCCTGATCCGGGTCTGGGAAGCCTGCGGCGCGCGCATCGCGCTGATGACGCCCGAGGCTCACGACCGGGCGCTGGCGGCCGTCAGCCACGTGCCGCATTTCCTGGCGGCCGCCTACATGGCCCAGATCGTCCGGGCCGACGACGCCGATACGCGCCTGAGCCTGGCCGGCACGGGGTTCCGGGACTTCACCCGGATCGCGGCGGGCTCCGCCGAGGTCTGGCGCGACATCTTTCTTTCCAACCGGGCGGCGGTGCTGCGCGAACTGGACGGCTTCGACCAGGCGCTGCGGCTGCTGCGGGCGACCCTCGAAGGCGAGCCCGACCCCGCCGCGCTCGAAGCCCTGCTCGAACAGGCGGCGCTCGCCCGCCGGTTCTGGGGCGGCAGGAGCCAGATGCAATGAACACGACCGGCGCCGCGGGGCGCGAACCTTCCCTGTGCCTGGCGCCGGCCGCGCGGGCGCGCGGCACGGTGACGCTGCCGGGATCCAAGAGCATTTCCAACCGGGCGCTGCTGCTGGCGGCGCTGGCCGAAGGCACGACCGGGCTGGAAGGCCTGCTCGATTCCGACGACACGCGGGTCATGCGCGCGGCCCTGCAGGGCCTGGGCCTGGAATTGCGCCCGGACGGCCCGGAGCGGCTGAGCCTGGACGGCGCCGCCGACTGGCCGCAGAAACAGGCCGACCTGTTCCTCGGCAACGCGGGCACGGCCTTCCGGCCGCTCACCGCCGCCCTGGCGATGATGGGCGGGGACTACCGCCTCTCGGGCGTGCCGCGCATGCACGAACGGCCCATCGGCGACCTGGTCGAGGCGCTGCGCGGCCTGGGCTGCGAGATCGAATACGAGGGCCAGGACGGCTATCCGCCGCTGCGCATCGGCCGCGGGCGCCTGGACGTGCGCCGGCCGGTGCGGGTGCGCGGCTCCGTGTCCAGCCAGTTCCTCACGGCGCTGCTGATGGCCGCGCCGATCGCGGCCCGCCGCGCCGGCCATGACGTGGTCGTCGAGCTGGACGGCCCGCTGATCTCCAAGCCGTACATCCTCATCACCCTGAACCTGATGGAACGCTTCGGCGTGCGCGTGCGGCGCGAGGGCTGGGAACGCTTCACCATCCCGGCCGACGCGCGCTATCGCAGCCCGGGCCGCTACCGCATCGAGGGCGACGCCTCGTCCGCCTCGTACTTCCTCGGGCTGGGCGCCATCGCGGGCGGTCCGATCCGCATCGAAGGCGTGGGCGGCGACAGCATCCAGGGCGACGTGGCCTTCGCCGAGGTGGTCGAGGCCATGGGCGCGCGGGTCGAACGCGAGGCCGGCGCCCTGACGGTGCGGGGCCGCGTGGTGGCCGCCGGCGGGCGGCTCAAGGCCTTCGACCGGGACTTCAACCTGATTCCCGACGCCGCCATGACCGCCGCCGTGCTGGCGCTGTACGCCGACGGCCCCTGCCGGCTGCGCAACATCGCCAGCTGGCGCGTCAAGGAAACCGACCGCATCGCCGCCATGCACGCCGAACTCGTCCGCCTGGGCGCGCGCGTGGAATCCGACGCCGACAGCCTCACCGTGCATCCCCTGCCGCCGGACGGCTGGCGCGCCGCCGAGATCCGCACCTACGACGATCACCGCATGGCGATGTGCTTCTCGCTGGCGGCCTTCGGCCCGGTGCCGGTGACCATCCTGGACCCAGGCTGTGTCAGCAAGACCTATCCGGACTATTTCACCGACTTCCGCCGCCTGCTGGAGGCCGCGGATCCCGCCGGCGGCGCCCCGGCGCGGAGCGCGCCGGTCATCACCATCGACGGCCCCACGGCCTCGGGCAAGGGCACGATCGCCCAGCGGGTGGCCCGGGCCCTGGGCTGGCACGTGCTCGACAGCGGCGCGCTCTACCGCCTGACCGCCCTGGCGGTGCTGCGCGAGGGCGGCGACGGCAGCGACGAGGCCCAGGCGGCCCGGCTGGCGCGGCACCTGGACGCGCGCTTCGAGTCCGATACCGTCTTCCTGGGCGGCGAGGACGTCGGCCGCCTGATCCGCCAGGAAGCGGTCGGCAACCTGGCCTCGCGCGTGGCCGCCTGGCCGGCGGTGCGCGAGGCGCTGCTGGCGCGCCAGCAGGACTTTCGCCGGGCGCCGGGCCTGGTGGCGGACGGGCGCGACATGGGCACCGTGGTCTTCCCCGACGCCCCCCTGAAAATCTTTCTCGACGCGGGCGTCGAGGTGCGGGCGCAACGGCGCCATAAGCAGTTGAAGGACAAGGGTTTTTCTGCTAATCTAGACGACCTTTTGCAAGACCTGCGGTCTCGTGATGCACGAGACCGGGGTCGGGCGCATGCGCCGCTTGTTGCCGCGGCGGATGCGGTCACCGTGGATTCGTCCCATCAGGGGATCGATGACGTGGTGCGTCAAGTGCTGGATCTCTGGTCTGCACGCGGGCCCGCCTGAGGAAGGCGCCTTTTTCCGGCGTCTTCCCCGCGGCGGGATGTTGTTCACTCCGCCGGGCGTTTTGTCCGGCGTGTCATGATTGCCCCTCGGGGCGTATGGATCTATCGTTCATGTCCACCCTTACCACCGAAGCCGCCCTGGGCGGTGAAAGCTTTGCCGATCTGTTTGCCGCCAGCATCAAGGATCAGAACATGCGCTCCGGCGAGGTCATCTCCGCCGAAGTCGTGCGCGTCGACCACAATTTCGTCGTGGTCAACGCCGGCCTCAAGTCCGAGGCCTACATCCCCCTCGAAGAATTCCTGAACGACCAGGGCGACCTGGAAGTGCAGGGCGGGGACTTCGTCTCCGTCGCCATCGATTCCCTGGAAAATGGCTACGGCGACACCATCCTGTCGCGCGACCGCGCCAAGCGCCTGTCGGCCTGGCTGCAGCTCGAACAGGCCCTGGAATCCGGCGAACTGGTCAACGGCACCATCACCGGCAAGGTCAAGGGCGGCCTGACGGTCATGACCAACGGCATCCGCGCCTTCCTGCCGGGCTCGCTGGTCGATCTGCGTCCCGTCAAGGACACCACCCCCTACGAAGGCAAGACCCTCGAATTCAAGGTCATCAAGCTCGACCGCAAGCGCAACAACGTCGTGCTGTCGCGCCGCGCCGTGCTCGAAGCCAGCATGGGCGAGGAACGCGAAAAGCTGCTCGAAACGCTGCACGAAGGCGCCATCGTCAAGGGCATCGTCAAGAACATCACCGACTACGGCGCGTTCGTGGACCTGGGCGGCATCGACGGCCTGCTGCACATCACCGACATGGCCTGGCGCCGTGTCCGCCACCCCTCCGAAGTGCTGCAGGTGGGCCAGGAAATCGAAGCCAAGGTCCTCAAGTTCGACCAGGAAAAATCCCGCGTCTCGCTGGGCGTCAAGCAGCTGGGCGAAGATCCCTGGATCGGCCTGGGCCGCCGCTACCCGCAAGGCACCCGCCTGTTCGGCAAGGTCACCAACCTCACCGACTACGGTGCGTTCGTCGAAGTCGAAGCCGGCATCGAAGGCCTGGTGCACGTCTCCGAAATGGACTGGACCAACAAGAACGTCGATCCGCGCAAGGTCGTGACCCTGGGCGAAGAAGTCGAAGTCATGGTCCTGGAAATCGACGAAGACCGCCGCCGCATCTCGCTGGGCATGAAGCAGTGCCGCCCGAACCCCTGGGAGGATTTCGCCTCCAACTTCAAGCGCGGCGACAAGGTCCACGGCGCCATCAAGTCGATCACCGACTTCGGCGTGTTCGTCGGCCTGCCCGGCGGCATCGACGGCCTGGTGCACCTGTCCGACATCTCCTGGTCCGAGACCGGCGAAGAGGCCGTGCGCAACTTCAAGAAGGGCGACGAGATCGACGCCGTGGTGCTGGGCATCGACACCGACAAGGAACGCATCTCCCTGGGCGTCAAGCAGCTCGAAGGCGATCCGTTCAACAACTTCGTGGCCACCTACGACAAGGGCGCCGTCCTGTCGGGCACCGTGAAGTCCGTCGAACCCAAGGGCGCCGTCGTGACGCTGTCCGTGGACGTCGAAGGCTACCTGCGCGCCTCGGAAATCTCCGCCGGCCGCGTCGAGGACGCCACCACGGTCCTGCACGCCGGCGACCAGGTCGAAGCCATGATCATCAACATCGACCGCAAGGCGCGTTCGATCCAGCTGTCGATCAAGGCCCGCGACAACGCCGAGACGGCCGAAACCATCCAGCGCATGACCGAAGCCAGCGCCTCCTCGGGCACCACCAACCTGGGCGCCCTGCTGAAGGCCAAGCTCGACCAGCAGCGCGACGAGTGATGCCTGGCCTGACCAAGTCCGAACTCATCGCCGTGCTGGCGGGCCGCTATCCTCAACTGGCGGCCCGCGACATGGACTTTGCTGTCAAGACGGTCCTCGACGCGATGGCCGATGCGCTGGCCCAGGGCCAGCGCATCGAAATCCGCGGCTTCGGCAGTTTTTCCCTCTCGCGGCGCCAGCCGCGCGTGGGACGCAATCCCAAGTCGGGTGAAAAAGTGCATGTGCCGGCCAAGCTGGTGCCGCACTTCAAGCCCGGCAAGGAACTGCGCGAACGCGTGGACCAGGGCCCCGGCGGCGGCGACGCCGACGAGCCCGCCACCGTGGCCGATCTGTACCAGGCCCGCATGATGTGACGCGGGCCGGGCCGCGCCATCGCGGCCGATACGACGGGCGGTGCCTCCTGCGAGGCCCCGCCCGTTTTCATTACCGATTCCCTTTCCGTTTACAATGGCGGGATTGCCCCGAGGAGCTTGTCGCATGCGCTACCTGGTCTGGATTCTGCGGCTGGTGATCTTTGTCATCGTGCTGCTTTTCGCCCTCAAGAACACGGCGCCGGTGGATGTCGGCCTGTTCGCCGACCACGTCCTCAGCCAGGTTCCGCTGATCGTCGTGATGCTCGCGGCCTTCGTCCTGGGCGTGGCCTTCGGCCTGCTGATGGCGGCCACGTCCATGCTGCGCCGCCGCCGCGAGATCAATCGCCTGCGCCGCGAGCTCGCCCGCGTCCAGGATGCCCTGGATCATCCCCAGGCCGCATCCGCCCCGGTGATCCCCGAAACCGTCGCGCCGCTGGCGCCCCTGTAAGTCCGGGGGGCGGGCCGTGGATTTCGAGCCCTGGTGGCTGATCATCGTCCCGGTGCTGTTCGGCCTGGGCTGGCTGGCGGCGCGCTTCGACTTCCGCCAGATGCTGTCGGAGACCCGGGCGCTGCCCGATTCCTACTTCAAGGGCCTGAATTTCCTGCTCAACGAGCAGCCCGACCGGGCCATCGACGCCTTCGTCGAGGTCGCCAAGCTCGATCCGGAAACCACCGAACTGCATTTCGCCCTGGGCAGCCTGTTCCGCCGCCGGGGCGAGATCGAGCGCGCCATCCGCGTGCACCAGAGCCTGCTTTCGCGCGGCGACCTGCCCCTGCCGGACCGTGAAAACGCCCAGCTGGCCCTGGCCCAGGACTTCCTCAAGGCCGGCATGCTGGACCGCGCCGAACAAGGCTTCCGGGCGGTGCTGCAGACCCGCCACGATCTGGAGGCCCTGCGCGCCCTGGTGCGCATCCACGAATCCGAGCACGACTGGGACAAGGCGATCGACACCGTCCAGCAGCTGCGCGCCCGCATCGACGAGCCCGTCCCGCAGCTGGCGCACTACCACTGCGAGCGGGCGCAGGCGCTGATGGAAGCCAGAACGCCCGATTTCGACGCCGCCGCCCAGGCCCTGGACGCCGCCGAGAACGCCGTGCGCCGCAACGGCTCCACCCCCGCCTCCGAAACCCGCGTGCGCATGCTGCGCGCCCGCTGGGCGGCCCTGCGCGGCGACCTGGAATCCCAGCGCGCGCACCTCCAGGACGTCCTGTCCACGGCGCCCGAATTCTCCGGCCTGGTGGCCCAGCCGCTGCTGGACTGCTACGCCGCCCTGGGACGCGCCGCCGAGGGCCTGTCGCTGCTGCGCGAGCAGTACGGGCGGCTGCCCACGCTCGACCTGTTCAACGTCATCTTCCGCGCCCTGCGCGCCACGGAAGGCGCCGTCCCGGCCTGGGCCTTCGCCCGCCAGGCGCTGCGCGCCCATCCCTCGCTGCTGGGCCTGGACCGCCTGCTGGAAGTCGAGCTCGCCCAGGGGGGGGGCGAACGCGCCGGGCGCACGGCGGAGGCCGCGCCGGACGTTTCCCCGGGCGGCGGGGGCCTTCCCGGCGAGCCGCTGGTGCCGGGGGCCGACCTGGGCCTGCTGCGCAGCATGATCCACAAGCACACCCAGCGCCTGGACCGCTACGCCTGCGGCCACTGCGGCTTCGAGGCGCGGCGCTATTACTGGCAATGCCCGGGCTGCAACACCTGGGAAACCTACCGGCCGCGCCGCCTGGAGGAAATTCGATGACCACGCGCCAGAGCGCAGGCCTCGCCGGTCACGCCGGGGCCGAGCGAGGCGGTTCCCATTCGGAGCCGAAGGCTCCCCTGAATAGTGGCGGCGGAGCGCCGGCCCGCGGACCGGAGTCCGTCACCGTATTCCCGGTCCAGGCGGCCGCCGCCGCCCGGATCCTCGTCGCCGGCGACATCATGCTGGACCGCTACTGGTTCGGCGAAGTCGACCGCATCTCGCCCGAGGCGCCCGTGCCGGTGGTGCGGGTCGCCCGCCGGGAAGACCGCCTGGGCGGCGCGGCCAACGTCGCCCGCAACATCGTCGCCCTGGGCGCCCGCGCGGGGCTGCTGGGCGTGATCGGCACCGACGAGGCCGGCGACCGTGTGCGCGCCCTGGCGCGCGAGGCCGGCGTGCGCGACCACCTGGTCGAGGACGCCGAAGGCATGGACACCACCCTGAAGATGCGGGTGCTGGGGCGCCAGCAGCAGCTGCTGCGGGTCGATTTCGAGCAGGGGCCGGGCGCGCGCGCGCTGGACGCCCTGGACGCGGGCCTGGCCGAGGCTCTGGCGGACTACGACCTGCTGGTGCTGTCCGACTACGCCAAGGGCGCCCTGTCCCGGGTCGAGCCCATGATCCGCGCGGCGCGCGCGCGCGGCATCCCGGTGCTGGTCGATCCCAAGGGCCACCGCTACCCGCGCTACCGCGGGGCCACCCTGGTCACGCCCAACCGCAGCGAGATGCAGGACGCCGTCGGCCGCTGGGATTCCGAGGACGACCTGACGCGCCGCGCCCAGGCCCTGCGCCAGGAACTGGAACTGGAAGCCCTGCTGATCACCCGCTCCGAGCAGGGCATGACCCTGTTCACCGCCGAAGGCCGCCAGCACGCGGACGCCCAGGCGCACGAAGTCTTCGACGTGTCCGGCGCGGGCGACACCGTGCTCGCCACCCTGGCCGTCGCCCGGGCTGCCGGCCTGGACTGGTTCGATGCCATGACCTGGGCCAACCGCGCCGGCGGCATCGTCGTCGGCAAGCTGGGCACCTCCATCGTCACCGCAGAGGAATTGACATCATGATCGTGGTCACCGGCGCGGCCGGCTTCATCGGCAGCAACCTGGTCCGCGGCCTGAACGCGCGCGGCATCACCGACATCCTGGCGGTCGACGACCTGACCGACGGCGACAAGTTCCGCAACCTGGCCGACCTGCAGATCGCCGACTACCAGCACAAGGACGATTTCCGCCGCCGCGTGCTGGCGGGCGAGCTGCCGCGGCCCGAAGCCGTGTTCCACCAGGGCGCCTGCTCCGACACCACGGAGCGCGACGGCCGCTTCATGATGGACAACAATTTCCGCGTCACGCTGGAACTGTTCGAGTACTGCCAGGCCCGGGAAGTCCCCTTCCTGTACGCCTCCTCGGCCGCCGTGTACGGGGCCGGCCCGCGCTACGTCGAGGACCCGGCCTGCGAGGCGCCGCTGAACGTCTACGGCTATTCCAAGCTGCTGTTCGACCAGGTGCTGCGCCGGCGCATGGACCGCCTCACGGCCCAGGTGGTGGGCCTGCGCTATTTCAACGTTTACGGTCCGCGCGAGCAGCACAAGGGCCGCATGGCGTCGGTGGCCTTCCACAACATGAACCAGTACGCGCGCGAAGGCCACGTGCGCCTGTTCGGCGGCTGGGACGGCTACCCGGACGGCGGCCAGCAGCGCGACTTCGTCTTCATCGACGACGTGGTCAAGGTCAACCTGCACTTCCTCGATCACCCGGAAGTCTCCGGCATCTTCAATTGCGGCACCGGACGCGCCCAGCCCTTCAACGACGTCGCCCAGACCGTGGTCAACAGCCTGCGCGTGCACAAAGGCCAGCTCGCCCTGCCGCTGGAGGAACTGGCGGCGGGCGGGCAGCTGCGCTACATCCCGTTCCCGGACGACCTGAAGGGCCGCTACCAGAGTCACACCCAGGCCGACCTGGCCCGGCTGCGCGCCGCCGGCTACACGGGCGCCTTCAGCGACGTGCAGACGGGGGTGAACGCCTACGTCGCCCGGCTGCTGGAATCGGGGCGGCTGACGGTCGGCTGATCCCGGGCGGGGCGCCCGCGCCGCGGGCCGGCCGGGTCGGCGGCGCGCCGCCGGCTGCCGCAGCCTGCGTCGCCGGCGCACGCGCGCCGCGCGTGTTTTCCCGGACGGACATTCCGGATCAAGACCCCCTCCATGCGCCGCCCGTCCAGGGCATCATGACCGGACCCTCACACCACAGGAGTCGGTCATGAATCCTTTTCTGCACGAGACGGCCGGCCGGCCGGCGGCCGCGTCTTCCGATGCCGTCCGCACCCGCCCGGATGATGGGTCGCGGATCCGCATTCCCGGCCCCGGCGCGCCGGCCGCCGGCCTTGCGGGGCTTTCGGGCCTCTCCCGGCCGGCGGGCGCCCCCGGGCCTTGCGTTCCCGATGCCGCGGCCCGGGGGCGGTCGGGCGTCCGGCGCGCCGTCCGGCCGCACGTACACCGCCTGTCGCGCCTGCTGGCGGCGGCCGGCGTCGCCGCCCTGGCCTGGGCCGGCGCGGCGGGCGCGGTGGACCTGAACACCGCCACGCTGGACCAGCTGCGCGGCATCCGCGGCATCGGCCCCAAGACCGCCCAGGTCATCCTCGACGAACGCGAGCGGGGCGGACGCTACCTGTCGTTCGCCGACCTGTCGGATCGCGTGCGCGGCATCGGCCCGCGCCGCGCCCAGGCCCTGCAGTCGGCGGGCCTGACCATCGACGGCGGCGGCACGCGCCTGTCGGGGCAGGGCGCCGCCGCCCGGGCCGCCGCCGGGGCGGCCGGCGCCGGTGGCCCATCCGGTTCATCGGGCTTGCCCGGCCCGGCGGGCGCTTCGGGGACAGCGGGCGCTTCGGGGGCAGCGGGCTCGTCCGGGGCAGCGGGTTCGCCCGGCCTGCCCGGCGCGCCAGGCTCGGCGGCTGCGGCTGCGGCGCGGCCGGCGGCGGGCAGGCGCTGAGCCCGCGCCGCTCGTCCCCGGGCCCGGGATGTGCGCACCGGACAGGCGCGGCATGCCGCCCGGTATGCCGTCTTCTCATAAGCATATTCCGGTCCTGGGGACAAGCCCGGCGCGGCGGATGGGCGGGTGTATGATTTCGTCCATGAAAACCTACCCCACCATCGAAGACGTCATCGGTTCCACGCCTCTGGTGCGCCTGCAGCGGCTGCCGGGCGACCTCGGCGAGCCGCGCGGCAACGTGATCCTGGCCAAGCTGGAAGGCAACAATCCCGCCGGCTCGGTCAAGGACCGCGCCGCCCTCAGCATGATCCGGCAGGCCGAATCGCGCGGCGACATCCGTCCCGGCGACACCCTGATCGAGGCGACCAGCGGCAACACCGGCATCGCCCTGGCCATGGCCGCCGCCGTGCGCGGCTACCGCATGATCCTGATCATGCCCGACAACTCCTCCCAGGAACGCTGCGCCGCCATGACGGCCTACGGGGCCGAGCTCATCCTCACGCCCGCCCAGGGCGGCGGCATGGAATACGCCCGCGATCTGGCGCTGCGGATGCAGGCCGAGGGCAAGGGCAAGGTCCTGGACCAGTTCTCCAACGCCGACAATCCCCGCGCGCATTACGAAACCACCGGCCCGGAAATCTGGGAGCAGACCGGCGGCCGGATCACCCACTTCGTCAGCGCCATGGGCACGACCGGCACCATCATGGGGGTGGGGGCGTTCCTGCGCGAGCGCAATCCGGCCGTGCGCATCATCGGCGCCCAGCCGGCCGAAGGCGCGCACATTCCCGGCATCCGCAAGTGGCCCGAGGCCTACCAGCCCAGCATCTACGATCCGGCCGGCGTCGACGCCTTCGAGCCCATCACCCAGGAGCAGGCCGAGACCATGGCGCGGCGCCTGGCCGCCGAGGAAGGCATCTTCGGCGGGATCTCCTCGGCCGGCGCGGCCGTGGCCGCGCTGCGCGTGGCCGCCACGGCGCACGATGCCACCATCGTCTTCATCGTCTGCGACCGCGGCGACCGCTACCTGTCCACCGGCGTCTTCAACTGAACGCTGGACGATCTGGGCACCGGACGACCTGAACACTGGACGACCTGGGCACCGAACGAACCGGTCACCGAACGCGCCGGTCATCGAACGAATCGGTCACCGAACGAACCGGACGCTGAACGACCTGGGCACTGAACGAACGGGCCGCCAGGCCGCGGGGGCTCCCGGCCGGCAGCCTCAGCCGCGGGGGAGGCGTCCCGCGGCCGCCCGCGCTCCCGGCCCGTCGAGCCGGTTCGGATCGCCGTAGCCGATGCGGTCGGCGATCTCGTGCGCCAGATCCGCCACCGACGCCGCGTAGAAATAGCTGCGGTTGTAGTGGGTGATGGCGAAGAAATTGGGCGTGGCGCAGCGCACCTCGTGGGTGCCGCGGATCTCGTCGCGCAGGTCGATCACCCCCAGCGGCTGGGCCTGCCAGGCCGTGCCGCCGCCCGGCAGCGCCCGGGCGCCCGCCGCCCGCAGCGCGGCCCAGTCGGTTTCGGGCTTCAGGCCGTCCTGGGCCCGCCGCACGGCATCGGCGGGCAGGGCCACGGGGGCGAAGACCGGCACGCCCCGCACCCAGCCGTGCGCCTGCAGGAACGCCGCCACCGAGGCGATGGCGTCTTCCGTGTTGCCGGCCAGGTCCACGCGGCCGTCGCCGTCGCCGTCCGCGGCGTAGCGCATCAGGCTGCCCGGCATGAACTGGGGCAGCCCCATGGCGCCCGCGAACGAGCCTTCCACGACCCGCGCATCCAGTTCCCCCCGGTGGTCCAGCACGATCAGGTCGGCCAGCTGTTCGCGGAACATCGCCTGGCGCTCCGGCCGGTTCGGGTCGGGATAGCGGAATCCCAGCGTGGCCAGGGTGTCCAGGACACGGTGGTCGCCGGTGTAGCGGCCGTAGACGGTCTCGATGCCGATGATGGCGACGATGATCGAGGGCGGCACGCCGGTGCGCGCGCTGGCGCGGTCCAGCGCGGCCCGGTGCGCCTGCCAGAACGAGACGCCCTCGCGGATGCGCACCGCATCGACGTGGCGCTGGCGGTAGCTGGTCCAGGCGCGGCGGATGCGGCCCGTGCGCGCGGGCGGCGCCATCAGGCGGGCCGCCGTGGCGTCGTAGCGGGCCTCGGCCAGCAGGGCTTCCACGCCGTCCAGGGGCAGGGCGTGCGCCTGCGCGGTTTCGCGGGCGAAGGCCTGCACTTCGGGCAGCAGGCGGCCGTCGGCGCCGAGGAAATCGCCGCGCACGGGCGCCTGTTTCCCAATGGAAAGTGTTCTGCTAGAATTAATACGATCGTTTGAAACAATTGTTTGATTCGTTGTCCCCGCAAGGGCGGCGGCGGACGGTCCGGAATCGCTATGGCTGCTGGCGCAGCCCGAAATGAAAAGCGACGCTACGGCAACTTGCAAAATACGGGTTGGTCTGAACATAATCGCCCTTATGGAGACACTCTATATTACCCATCCGGCCTGCCGGCTGCATGAGATGGGGGCCTGGCACCCCGAATCCCCCCAACGCCTGGATGCGGTGGCCGATCAGCTGGCCGCCAACGGCTTGATGGATTTCCTGTCTCACCGCACGGGGCGCCCGGCCCGGCCCGAAGACGTGCTGCGGGTGCACACGCCGGAATACCTGGCGTATCTGCGCCAGCACGCGCCGGCGCACGGCTATTTCCCGGTGGATCCGGACACGATCATGAACCCGGACACCCTGCAGGCGGCCTGGGCGGCGGCCGGCGCCGGCCTGACGGCCCTGGACGAGATCATGGCCGGCCATGCGCAGACCGCCTTCTGCGCCATCCGTCCGCCGGGCCATCATGCCTGTCCCGAAAAGGCCATGGGCTTCTGCTTCTTCAACAACATCGCCATCGCGGCGCGCTACGCCCTGGACCACTACGGCCTGTCGCGCGTCGCCATCGTGGATTTCGACGTCCACCACGGCAACGGCACCGAAGAAGTCTTCCTGAAGGAAGACCGGATCCTGATGTGCAGCTTCTATCAATACCCGCTGTTCCCGGATACCCGCCACGAAGACCTGGGGCCGAACATGCTCAACATCCCGGTCGATGCGTATTCCGGCGGCGACGTGATCCGCACCCTCGTGTCGAAATACTGGCTGCCGGCGCTGCGCAGTTTCCAGCCCGAGCTGATCCTGGTGTCGGCGGGCTTCGACGCCCACCGCGAGGACGACATGGGCAGTCTCAAACTGGTCGAGGCGGACTACGCCTGGATCACCGAACGTCTGGTCGAGATCGCGGCCGAATCCGCCCAGGGGCGGATCGTCAGCTTCCTCGAAGGCGGTTACGACCTGTCCGCCCTGGGGCGCAGCGCGGTGGCGCATGTGCGGGCGCTGGGCGGTTACTGATGGGGCCGCGCGCGGTGCGATTCGTCGCCGGGCGCGGCCGTCCTGTTTTCTTTCCATTCTGGAGTATGCTCGATGAAGGTCCTGGTACCGGTCAAGCGCGTGGTTGACTACAACGTCAAGGTACGCGTGAAATCCGATCACACTGGCGTGGACATCGCCAACGTCAAGATGTCGATGAACCCGTTCGACGAAATCGCGGTCGAGGAAGCGGTGCGGCTGAAGGAAAAGGGTGCGGCCGCCGAGATCGTGGCGGTGTCGTGCGGGGTGGCGCAGTGCCAGGAGACCCTGCGCACGGCCATGGCCATCGGCGCGGACCGGGGCATCCTGGTGCAGAGCGATGCCGAGCTGCAGCCGCTGGCGGTGGCCAAGCTGCTCAAGGCGCTGGTGGACAAGGAGCAGCCCGGGCTGGTGGTGCTGGGCAAGCAGGCGATCGACGACGACGCCAACCAGACCGGCCAGATGCTGGCCGCGCTGCTGGACTGGCCGCAGGCGACCAACGCGAGCCGCGTGGAGGTGCAGGGCGATCGCGTCCAGGTCACGCGCGAGGTCGATGGCGGCCTGGAGACGCTCAGCCTGGCGCTGCCGGCGGTGATCACCACCGACCTGCGGCTGAACGAGCCGCGCTACGTGACGCTGCCCAACATCATGAAGGCGAAGAAAAAGCCGCTGGACACGGTCACGCCCGAGTCGCTGGGGGTGGACGTGGCCCCGCGCCTGAAGACGCTGAAGGTGGCCGAGCCGCCCAGCCGCGCGGCCGGCGTGATCGTGCCCGACGTGGCGACCCTGGTGGACAAACTCAAGAACGAAGCGAAGGTGGTTTGAATGAGCATTCTGGTCATAGCTGAACACGACAACGCCCAGCTGGGGGCGGCGACGCGCAACGTGGTGGCGGCGGCTGCGGCCATCGGCGGCGAGGTGCACGTGCTGGTGGCGGGCTCGGGCGCGCGCGCGGTGGCCGAGCAGGCCGCGCAGGTGGGCTCGGTGAGCAAGGTGCTGCTGGCCGACGGCGCGGCGCTGGCCGAGGGGCTGGCCGAGAACCTGGCCGCGCAGGTGCTGGCGGTGGCCGGCGGCTACGGGCACATCCTGTTCGCGGCCACGGCCTCGGGCAAGAACGTGGCCCCGCGCGTGGCGGCCAGGCTGGACGTGGCGCAGATCTCGGACATCGTGGCGGTGGAGTCGGCCGACACGTTCGTGCGGCCGATCTACGCGGGCAACGCGCTGGCGACGGTGCAGTCGGGCGACGCGAAGAAGGTCATCACGGTGCGCACGACGGCGTTCGACGCGGTGGCGGCCGAGGGCGGCGCGGCGGCGATCGAGACGGTCGAGGCGGTGGGCGATGCGGGCAAGTCCTCGTTCGTGGGCCGCGAGCTGGCCAAGAGCGACCGGCCGGAGCTGACCGCCGCGAAGGTGGTCGTCTCGGGCGGGCGCGGTCTGGGCAGCGCGGAGAACTTCAAGATCCTGGATCCGCTGGCCGACAAGCTGGGCGCGGCGCTGGGCGCGTCGCGCGCGGCGGTGGACGCGGGCTACGCGCCCAACGACTGGCAGGTGGGCCAGACGGGCAAGATCGTGGCGCCGCAGCTGTACGTGGCCGTCGGGATCTCGGGGGCGATCCAGCACCTGGCGGGGATGAAGGACTCGAAGGTGATCGTGGCGATCAACAAGGACGCCGAGGCGCCGATCTTCGGGGTGGCCGACTACGGCCTGGTGGCCGACCTGTTCCAGGCCGTGCCCGAACTCGTCCAGGCGCTCTAAGCCTGATCTGACCAAGCTCGCGGGGATGAGCCCGGACACGGGACAGTCCTAGTGGACTGTTCCGTGCCTGGCGAATCCAAGCGGCTTGCGAGCCGCGCGGTGGATACAAGCCGAAGGCGCGGCGTTGGGGGGCCTTTTTAGGCCCCGCGCACCACAGGAATTGCCATGACATACCAGGTTCCCATCCAGGATATCCGTTTCATTCTGCGCGAGCTGGCCGACCTGCGCGGCGTGCTGGCGCTGCCGGGCTTCGAGGAGGTCTCCGAAGACCTCGTCGATGCCGTGCTGGAGGAAAACGCGCGCTTCGTCGAACAGGAGATCGCGCCGCTGAACCGCGCGGGCGACACCGAGCCGGCCCGCTGGAGCGAGGACGGCGTGCGCACCACGCCCGGCTTCAAGGCGGCGTTCCAGGCCTTCGCGCAAGGCGGCTGGCAGGGCCTGCCGCACGAGGCCGAACTCGGCGGCCAGGGGCTGCCCAAGCTCGTCGCCGCGCCGGTCACCGAAAGCATCAACGCCGGCAACCTGGCCTTTTCCCTGTGTCCGCTGCTGACCGACGGCGTGATCGAGGCCCTGTCCATGGTGGGCTCGGACGCGCAGAAGGCCCGCTTCATCCCGCCCCTGCTGGAAGGCCGCTGGACCGGCACCATGAACCTCACCGAGCCGCAGGCCGGCTCCGACCTGGCCCTGCTCAAGAGCCGGGCCGTGCGCCAGGACGACGGCAGCTACCGCATCACCGGCCAGAAGATCTTCATCACGTATGGGGATCACGACATGGCGGAGAACATCATCCACCTGGTGCTGGCGCGCACGCCGGACGCGCCCAAGGGCGTCAAGGGCATCTCCCTGTTCATCGTGCCCAAGTTCCTGGTCCGGGACGACGGCAGCCTGGGCGCCCGCAACGACGTGGTGTGCGCGTCCCTCGAGCACAAGCTCGGCATCCACGGCAGCCCGACGGCGGTGCTGCTGTACGGTTCGGGCCAGGGCGAGGCGGGCGAGGGCGGCGCCGTCGGCTACCTGATCGGCGAGGAGAACCGCGGCCTGGAATACATGTTCATCATGATGAACGCGGCGCGCTACGCCGTCGGCCTGCAGGGCGTGGCGGTGTCCGAACGCGCGCTGCAGCATGCGGCGGCCTATGCGGCCGAGCGCATCCAGGGCAATGCCCTGGAAGGCTCCGCCGGCCCGGTGCCCATCGTGCGCCATCCCGACGTGGCGCGCATGCTGGGGACCATGCGCGGCCTGACCGAAGGCGCGCGCGCCGTCGCCTACGTGGCGGCCGGCTACCGCGACAAGGCGGCCCATCTGGCGGACGAGGCGGAACGCGCCCGCTGCAAGGCCATCTACGAATACTTCGTGCCCATCGTCAAGGGATTCTCCACCGAATCCTCCGTCGAGGTCGCCTCGCTGGGCGTGCAGGTGCATGGCGGCATGGGCTTCATCGAGGAAACCGGCGCCGCCCAGTATTACCGCGACGCCCGCATCCTGCCCATCTACGAAGGCACCACGGCGATCCAGGCCAACGACTTTATCGGCCGCAAGCTGGTGCGCGACGGCGGCGCCGTGGCGCGCGGGCAGATCGCCGGGATGCGCGAGACGGCCGCGGCCCTGCGGGCGGCCAGCGGCGTGCATGCCGATGCGCTGGCCATGATCGGCGAGCGCCTGGACACGGCGGCCGGCGCCTACGAATCGGCGCTGGCCTTCGTGCTGGAGCACGTGCGCGAGGACATCCGCGGCGTCTTCACCGGCAGCGTGCCGTGCCTGATGCTGGCCGGCACCGCGCACGCCGGCTGGCAGCTGGGGCGCTCCGCCCTGGCCGCGGCCGCGGCCATCGGCGAGGGCTCGACCGACGCCTTCCACCCGAACAAGATCGCCACGGCCGTGCAGTACGCCGCCCACGTGCTGCCGCGCACGCTGGCGCTGCAGTCGGCCATCCGGGACGGCGGGCTGGTGGACCGCTATGTGCGCCAGGCGCAGATATAGACATAACGATCCGGTATTTCAATAGCTATTTATATTCTGCAAAAATCTTAAGTGTCTAAACCAATTCGCCGCCCGGATCGTCCGGGCGGCAGACACTTGAAACAGGAGCTATTGATGGCCACTCTGCGTCTGGGCGACACCGCCCCCGATTTTGAACAGGAATCCTCCCTGGGCAAGATCAAGTTTCACGAATTCCTGGGCGACAGCTGGGGTGTCCTGTTCTCCCATCCGGCCGACTTCACGCCCGTCTGCACCACCGAGCTGGGCTACACCGCCATCCTGTCGGGCGAATTCGCCAAGCGCGGCGCCAAGGTGATCGCCGTCTCGGTCGACGGCAAGCAGTCGCACATCGACTGGATCAAGGACATCAACGACACCCAGAAGACCGACGTCCAGTACCCGATTCTGGCCGACGAGGACCGCAAGGTCGCGACCCTCTACGACATGATCCACCCGAACGCCAGCACCACCGCCACGGTGCGCTCGGTGTTCGTCATCGACCCGAACAAGAAGATCCGCCTGATCCTGACCTACCCGGCCAGCACCGGCCGCAACTTCGACGAGATCCTGCGCGCCCTGGATTCCCTCCAGCTGACCGACAACTACAGCGTCGCCACCCCGGTGAACTGGAAGCAGGGCGAGGACGTCATCATCGCCCCCTCGATCAAGGACCCGGCCGTCCTGAAGGAAAAATTCCCCAAGGGCTACACCGAGATCCGCCCCTACCTGCGCATCACGCCGCAGCCGGACCTCTGATTCCCCGATCAGGTTCCGGACCGGATTCCGCATCGGATCCTGTACCCGATCCCCCGCATGCCGGCCCCGCTGCGGGCCGCCCCGACCCCGGCCGCCGGACCCCGTCCGGCGCCGGGGTTTTCGTTTTCGCTGAGCAAGCTGGCGAGCCTGGTGGATCGGTCCCGGGAGCGGAACAGGGCCTTGCAGGCCGCGATGCCCGGCAGGCGCCGCCGGCGGTTTCCGGTCCTGCCGCAGTAGCGGCCCTGTGTTCCAGGGGCGCAGGGTGCGGGGCGTGCCGGCTTCGCCGCCGGCACGGCATCGTCGCCCTCGTTGTCGGATGGATCGGCCAGCGTGGCTGCGCCCGGCGCGGGAACGACGCATGCGGGATTCCTTCCGGAAATTCTCCTCTTGCATCCACCACTGTTTCTTTGTACAGTATCTGCGAATACTGGATAAAACAACAGTTCCGGCGGCTTTCACGCCGGGCGCACCTTGGAGGTTCGACATGGCGGGATCGATGGCTTGGAATGGGGCGTGGGGCTGGAATGGCGCGCACGCGGGCGCTACCGGGCGCGGCACGGCTCGCGGTCCGGCGCACGGCGCGGCGCGGGCCTTGCGTCCGCATGCCCCGGGCGTGCTGCAGGGGCCCTGGGTGCCGGGCGGCTCGTGGGGCGGCCGGCCGGCGGGGCACCCCGTCCGGCGGGGGCGGCCTGCGCGGGCGGCGGTGCGGGTCCATCGGCCCCGTGCCGGCCTGGGGCTGGGCTGGCGCCGTCTGGCGGCGCTGGCGGGCGATGTCCTCATGGTTCTCACCTGGGCCGCCATGATCCCCGGCATGATGTGGCTGGGTGCGGCCGCCGGGTTCTGATGGGTTCCGATGGCTGTGCGGCCGCCGGGTTCTGATATAATCCCTGGTTTGCATCCTCTGGCCCGGTCTTCCCAATACATTCACATTCGTGATCAAAACCCGGTGCCCATGATGCCCTGGAGCCTATCTTGAACCTGATCGAAACCCTCGAAAAAGAAGAAATCGCGCGCCTGACCGAAGGCCGCACCATCCCCGAATTCGCCCCGGGCGACACGGTCGTCGTGAACGTCAACGTGGTCGAAGGTTCGCGCAAGCGCGCCCAGGCCTATGAAGGCGTGGTCATCGCCCGTCGCAACCGCGGCCTGAATTCCGCCTTCACCGTGCGCAAGATCTCCTCGGGCGAAGCCGTCGAGCGGACCTTCCAGCTGTATTCCCCGCAGATCGCCTCGATCGAGGTCAAGCGCCGGGGCGATGTCCGCCGTGCTAAACTGTATTATCTGCGCAACCTGACGGGCAAGGCCGCTCGCATCAAGGAAAAGCTGGTTCGCAAGGCCGTCTGATCGCGGCATCGCGGATCGATCCAAGGGCACCCGTTCGGGTGCCCTTGTTGTTTTTGCCATCGGGATTTCATGTCGTATCGGATGCCGGCCCCGGACAGGGAACGAGTCGCAGGGTTCGATCCCCAGGTCCAGCCCATCTTGCCCTGCACGCCCTTGCCGCCCCTGCCCGCGGCAAGTCTGCGGCTGGACGCCATCCGCGAGGCGTTCCAGCATCCGGTCGAATGGCGGGTCGAGCCCCTGTTCGCCCAGGCCTTCGTCCCCGGCGGGGATTCCTATGCCCGGGCGCGCCAGGCCGCGGTCCTGATGCCGCTGGTCCAGCGCAAGGCCGGCCTGCACGTGCTCTTCACGCGCCGCGCCGCGCACCTGCATCATCATGCCGGCCAGATCAGTTTTCCGGGCGGACGCATCGAGTCCACCGACAGCGGACCGATCGCGGCGGCCATCCGTGAAACCCGCGAGGAAATCGGCGTCGATCAGCGCTTCGTCCAGGTCATCGGCACGCAGCCGACGCTGCTGACCACGACCCAGTTCCTAATGACGCCGGTGATCGGCGAACTGCTGCCGGGCTTCCACATCCGGCCCGACGCATCCGAGGTGGCCGAGGTCTTCGAGGTGCCTCTGGCGGTCCTGATGGACCCCGGCCGGCACGTGCTGCACCGGATGGAATCCGCCCTGGGCCACGGTCGATGCTATTTCGCGATCCGCTGGCAGTCCCATTTCATCTGGGGCGCCACGGCGATCCTGATCCGCAATTTCTACCACTTCCTGGCGGCCTCGCAGGGCATCGTCGCCCCGGGCGTCGCACCCCAGGGCGTCGTTCCTGAGAGCGCCGTTCCGCAGGACGCCGTTCCGCAAGAAGAAATCCCTCAGGAGGAAGCCCCGCACGGGGCCGATCCTCAAGGCGGCAACGACCTCAAGTGACGTCCAGGCCGCCGTCGACGCAGAGGACTTGGCCGGTGATCCAGGCGGCCCCGGGCGCGGCCAGCGAGACGATCCAGGGTGCGATGTCCTCGGGTTCACCGCGCCGACCCAGCGGGATCCTGGCGCGTTCCTCGGCCTTCACCGCCTCGATCCGGGCGGGCGTCAGTTGCATGCGCTCCTGCAGGAAGCGGGTTTCGGTCGGTCCCGCGGCGACCGCGTTGACGCGGATGCCGTCCGCCGCGAGCTCCAGCGCCCAGCAGCGCGTCATGTGCTCCAGGGCCGCCTTGCTGGCGGCATAGTGCGAGAGTCCCGCGGCGGCCTTGTGGCCGAAGGTGCTGGACACGTTGACGATGGCCCCGGCGCTCGCCTTCAGGTGGGGCAGGGCGGCGCGCGCAAGCAGCGAGGGGCCGACGACGTTGGTGGCGAAGATCGCGGCGATGCGTTCGGCGTCGGCCTGCGCCAGCGGCAGGAGGGCTCCGGCACCGGCGTTGTTGACCAGGACGTCCAGCCGTCCCCAGCGCCGGAGGGTGGTGGCGATGGTGCGTTCCGCATCCGCCGCGCTGGCCGCGTCCGCGACGATATAGTCGATGCCCGGCGTCTGCCGGGCGACGGCGGCCAGGCGGGCCTCGTTTCTGCCGGTGATCACGGCGCGGGTGCCGGCCGCTGCGAAGGCCCTGGCCGCCGCCAGGCCGATGCCGGCTCCGCCGCCGGTGATGAGCGCGATCCGGGGTGTGGCTGTCTGCATGGAACCTCCCATCAGTGGGCCGGCACGGCTTGGGCCGCCAACCAGTTTTCCAGGGACAGGGTTCCGAGCCTGGCCTGCGCGCCGGGCATCAGGGTCGTGTCGTCGATCCGGTCGCCGAAATACAGCGCGTCGTCGTCCTGGACGATCCTTGCCGCGGCCGGTGCCGGGAGCGCTTTTCGCAGCAGGTCGGTCAGGCGGAACGGCGCGGGGCCCGCGACCTCGCGCAGGCCGTTCAGGGGCGGTTCGACGGCAACTCGGGCGAGTGCCGCGGCGACGTCATCCGCGGCCATCGGTTGCAGCAGGGCGGCGGGTGCCCGGATGATCCCGTCCCGCGTGAAGGACTGGGCGATGGCATCCAGGAATTCAAAGAACTGCGTGGCGCGGACGATCGTGTAGGGAAGCGGGCCGTCCGCGATCAGAGACTCCTGGGCGATCTTGGCACGGAAGTAGCCGCTTTCGGGCAGGCGCTCGGAGCCCACCACGGACAGCGCGACGTAGTGGCGGATGCCGGCTGCCCGTCCTGCACGCAGCAGCTTGCCGGTGGAGGCGCGGAAGAACGCCATCACGGCGCCGTCTTCAAAGGAGGGGGCGTTGGTGACATCGATCAGGACCTCGGCGCCTTGCAGCGCCTGGTCCAGGCCTTCGCCGGTCACCGAGTTCACGCCCGAGGAGGGCGCGGCGGCCAGCACGCGGTGGTCCGCCTGCCGCAGGCGCGCCGAGAGCTTGCGGCCGATGAGGCCGGTGCCGCCGATAATGACGATGTTCATCAGGGTTCCTTGAGTGAAAATGGGGATCGGAGGGCGCGCGCCCTCCGGGAAATGGCGGGGACGGGCCGCGTTCAGTCGATCGGTTTCGCGGGGATGGGCGCGCGCATGCCGATGGCCATCCGGTTCCAGGCGTTGATCGCGGCGATCATCCAGCAGAGTTCGACGATTTCCTGGTCGCTGAATTCGGCCTGGAGCGCCGCGAAGTCGGCATCCCGGTCGCCGTGCCGGTCGGCCAGGCGTGTCATGGTCTCGGCCCAGTTCAGCGCCGCCCGTTCGCGGGCGCTGTAGAGTTCGGTCTCGCGCCAGGTCGGGAGGCTGTTGATGCGCTGCCAGGTCTCGCCGTTCTTGCGCAGGTCGCGCGCGTGCATGTCCAGGCAGAAGGCGCAGCCGTTGATCTGCGAAACGCGGGTCTGGACCAGATCCGTCAGGATCGGCCCCAGGGCGGAGCCGGAGAGGGTGGCGTTGACGCCGGCCATGGCTTTGTAGGTCCTGGGCGCGATGTCCGTCCAGTTCAGGCGGGGGTACGACATGGAATCACCTCGAGTGGAAAGTGGAAGGGTTCACACTCAAGACGGACGGCACGGCCGTGTTGTGACGGCATCGTCCGAAAAATTTTTCCGGCCCGGTATCCTGGGCCGGTGCGCGGATCAGGCTTGAACGCTCAGTTCACAGCCCAGGAGCCGCGCGAGCCGCGCCAGCTTGTCGGGGTTGCGCTGCGCGTGGATGCGGGTGATGCGCGCGCCGTCGGTCTCCAGGTACTGCGCCGATTCCAGCCTGCCGTCGATGAAGCGCAGCAGCCGCCATTGGCCCGCGGCGAGGGCGATTTCGCAGCGCACCCGGCCGCGGAAGCGCAGGCAGGTCGCCAGGTAGAGCTGCGCGATGCGCTGTCCGCCCCGCAGCGGCACGCCGAAGCTGGCGACCTTGCCGCCGCCGTCGCCGACCAGCTGGGCGTCGGCCGCCAGCACCGATTTGAGCGCGGTGAAGTCGCCGCTCGACGCCGCCTGGGCGAAGGCCCGCAGCAGGTCGCGCTGCGTCTCCGGCGCCACGGGCGCCGGCTTGCGCTCGTCCTTGAGCCGGGTCCGGGCGCGGTGCACCAGCTGGCGGCAGGCGGCCTCGGTCCGGTCCAGCACCCGGGCGATCTCGCCGTAGTCCTCGTCGAACACGTCCCGCAGCAGGAAGGCCGCGCGCGCCTCGGGCGAGAGCCGTTCCAGCACCGCCAGCAGGGCGTAGGAGACGTCGTGCGAGCGCTCCAGCGCCTGTTCCGGCGAGGGCGCGGGATCGGCCAGGTCCGCCAGGTCGGGCTCCGGCAGCCAGGCGCCGGCGTAGTGCTCCCGCCGCGCCTTGGCGGCCCGCAGCCGGTCGATGGACAGCCGGGTCGTGACGGCGACCAGCCAGGCCTCGATGTTCGCCAGGGCGCCCTGGTCCGCCGCGTGCCATTTCAGCCAGGCGTCCTGGACGACGTCCTCGGCCTCGGCCCAGGAGCCGAGCATGCGGTAGGCGATGCCCTGCAGGCGGGGCCGGTGGAGATTGAAGGTAAGGGTCGCGTCGCTCATGTCGGCATCCAGACGATCGAGGCCCCCATTTTGTGACAACCCGGACCCTCGGACCAGGGTCGCAGCGGGAATCGGCGTTGCGCCCATGGCCCGGTTCCAGGGGAGGGCTCAACCGGAATCGCAGACGCTAATACCGCTTTCCCGCCTCGTTTTCCGCCAGGATGCGCATGTAGAGGGCGTGGCGCTCGGCGCGCACCTCGCCGCGCGCGACGGCCGCCAGCACGCCGCAGCCCGGTTCGTGGCGGTGGGTGCAGTTGTAGAAGCGGCATTCGGCGATCGGCCCGGCGAATTCCGGGAAGCCCTGCTCGATGTCGTGGGCGCTCAGGTGCTGCAGGCCGAAGGCCTGGAAGCCGGGCGAGTCGATCAGGCCGCCGCCTCCGGGCAGGGCGTAGCGCTGCGTGCGGGTGGTGGTGTGGCGGCCGGTGCCCAGGGCCTCGGAATGCGCCTGGGTCGCCGCCAGGGCCTCGGGCACCAGCGCGTTGAGCAGGGTGGACTTGCCCATGCCGCTCTGGCCCAGCAGCAGCGTGAGGCGGCCCTGCAGGCGGGGGGCCAGCAGGGCGCGCACCTGGGCCGCGTCCAGGGCGCTGAGCATGATGACCGGCGTGCCCAGCGATTCGACGGTCGCCAGCCGCGCGCGGGCGGCGGCGGCGCCGGGCAGGTCGGCCTTGTTCAGCACGATGAGCGCCGGCACGCCGGCGCTGGCGGCCGCCACCAGGGCGCGGCCGGTCAGGTCGTCGGAGAACCCGGGGTCGGAGGCCAGCACCAGCAGCAGCTGGTCGATGTTGGCGGCGAACTGCTTGCTGCGCTGGGCGTCGGAACGGTAGAACAGGTTGCGGCGCGGCAGGATGTCGAGGATGACGCCTTCCTGGCGGCCCTCGGGGCGCACGCGCACCCGGTCGCCCACGGCCGGACCGGCCTTCTTGCCGCGCGTGTAGCATTGGCGCTGGCCGCCGCCGTCGATCTCGACGTCGTAGTGGCGGCCATGAGCGGCGATGACGAGGCCCTGCAGCGCGGCGGGTTCAGGCATCGCGCAGGTGCGCGATGCGCACGGGGGCCGGCGGGTGGCTGTCGTACCAGGCCGAATGGATCGGATCCGGCGTCAGCGTGGCGGCGTTGTCGTCGTAGAGCTTGACCAGCGCGCTGGAGAGCGGCGCCGCGCCGCATTGCCGCACCGCGTAGCGGTCGGCCTGGAATTCGTCGCGCCGCGACAGCAGGCTGGCGATGGGCGTGGACCAGAACGTCAGCACCGGCAGGGCCAGCATGAACAGCACCAGGGCCAGGCCGTCGTTGGGCCGGCCCAGTTGCGGGACGACGCCCAGGCCGGTGTAGAACCAGAGCTGGGTGGACAGCCACGCCAGCAGGTGCAGCAGCACGCCGGCCGCGGCGAAGCTGATGACGATGCGCCGCAGGATGTGGCGGTGGGCGAAATGGCCCAGTTCGTGGGCCAGGACCGCCTCGACCTCGTCGGTGTTCAGGCGCGCGAGCAGGGTGTCGAAGAACACGATGCGGCGGTGGCGGCCGAAGCCGGTGAAATAGGCGTTGCCGTGGGCGGAGCGGCGCGAGCCGTCCATGACGAACAGGCCCGACAGGCCGAAGTGGCAGCGCTTGGCCAGGGCGTGGATGCGCTGGGCGAGCTCGGGGTCGTCCAGCGGGGTGAAGCGGTTGAACAGCGGGGCGATGAAGCTCGGGTACAGCCACAGCACGAGCAGGTTGAAGCCCACCCACACGCCCCAGGCCCACCAGGCCCAGTCGGTGCCGGCCGATTCCATGATCCACAGGATGGCGGCCAGCAGCGGGGCGCCCAGCACCAGGGTGACGGCCAGCATCTTCAGGGCGTCGGTGACGAACAGGCGGGGCGTCATGCGGTTGAAGCCGAAGCGGGCCTCCAGGCGGAAGGTGCGCCAGGCGGAGAAGACCAGCCCGACGGTGCCCAGCAGGGCCAGTACGACGCCCACCAGGGCCATCTGGCGCCAGAGCTCGGATTCGATGAGGCGGCCCAGGGCCAGGTCCAGGGCTTGCAGGCCGCCCAGCAGGGTCAGGCCCAGCAGCACGGCGGCCTCGACGATGCGTTCGATCATGGCGAGCTGGCAGCGCGCCACGGTGTAGTCGGCGGCGCGCTGATGGCTGTGCAGGCCGACGCGGTCGGCGAAGGCCGCGGGGACCGTGTCGCGGTGCGCCAGCACGTGACGGATCTGCCGGCGCGCCAGCCAGTAGCGCAGCAGCAGGTCACCCACCAGGCAGGCGAGAAACAGGAGGGTCAGCATGTCCGTCCGGCCAATGTGCGAAAATCGATTCTTTGCTAGCAGAGGATTATAGGATATGGCCGCGAACGATCAGCGCCTGATCTGGCTGGACATGGAAATGTCCGGCCTGGATCCCGAAAAGGAACGCATCCTGGAGATCGCCATGGTCGTCACCGAGCCCGACCTGACCCCGGTGGCGCAGGCGCCGGTGCTGGTGATCCACCAGGACGCCGCCGTGCTGGACGGCATGGACAAATGGAACCAGTCCACCCACGGCAAGAGCGGCCTGATCGACAAGGTCAAGGCCTCGACTCTGACCGAATCGCAGGCCGAGGACATCCTGCTGGAATTCCTGGCCCCGCTGGTGCCGGCCGGCAAGTCGCCGATGTGCGGCAACACCATCGGCCAGGACCGCCGCTTCATGGTCAAATACATGCCCCGGCTGGAAGCCTATTTCCATTACCGCAACCTGGACGTCAGCACGCTCAAGGAACTGTCCCTGCGCTGGAAGCCCGAGGTCTACCGCAGCTTCGTCAAGGCGAGCAAGCACGAGGCGCTGGCCGACATCCAGGAATCGATCGACGAACTCAAGCATTACCGGGAACATTTCATCCGGCTGTGACGCCCGCCGGGCCGCCCGCGCGGCGGCCCGCGCAGCGTTCCACCGCCGTTTCTTCGGAGCCTGTCCGTGTCCAGTGCAGCCATCGCCGGCATCGGCACCGACCTGCTGCGGGTCGAGCGCATCGAGCGCATCTACGCGCGGCACGGCGACCGCTTCGTGCGCCGCATCCTGGGCGCCGACGAGCAGCTCGTCCATCGACGCCGCCGGGCGCGCGATCCGCGCCGCGGCATCCTCTACCTGGCGACCCGCTTCGCGGCCAAGGAAGCCTTCTCCAAGGCCATCGGGCTGGGCATCCACATGCCCATGACCTGGTCCCGGGTGCAGATCCTGAACCGGCCCGGCGGCGCGCCCGAAATCCGCTTGTCCGGCCCCCTGGCCGACTGGTACGCCGTCCGTTTCGGCCGGGCGCACGTGTCCATGACCGACGAGGCCGACATGGTGGCGGCCTTCGTCGTGATCGAGGCCCTGCCCGCCGGACTCCACCCCAAGGAAAGCACCGCATCATGACCCCGCACCAGCACACGCATTCCGGCGGCGGCGCCGCCATGCCTCCGGGCCCCGTCATGGTCGACGTGGCCGGGCTCGAACTGAGCGGGGCCGAGCGCGCGCGCCTGCGCCACCCGCAGGTCGGCGGCGTGATCCTGTTCGCGCGCAATTTCTCCGACCGGGCCCAGCTCGCGGCCCTGTGCGCCGCCATCCACGGCGCGCGCGACGAACCCCTGCTGATCGCCGTGGACCACGAAGGCGGCCGGGTGCAGCGCTTCCGCACGGACGGCTTCACCCCGCTGCCGGCGATGCGGATCTTCGGCCAGTGGTACGACCGCGACCCCCAGGCCGCCCTGCGCGCGGCCACCGAGACCGGCTTCGTGCTGGCGAGCGAACTGCGCGCCTGCGGCGTGGATTTCAGCTTCACGCCGGTGCTGGACCTGGATTACGGCGTCAGCCAGGTGATCGGCAACCGGGCGCTGCACGAGGACCCGGCCGTCGTGGCCCTGCTGGCCCGCGCGCTGATCCAGGGCCTGTCCCAGGCCGGCATGGCGGCCTGCGGCAAGCACTTCCCGGGCCACGGCGCGGTGGCGGCCGATTCCCACCTGGCGATTCCCGTGGACGACCGGCCGCTGGAAGACATCCTGGAGGCGGACGCGGCGCCGTACCGCTGGCTGGGCGACCTGGCCCTGCCGGCCGTGATGCCGGCCCACGTCATCTATCCCCGGGTCGCGCCCGAGCCGGCCGGCTTCTCGCGCCGCTGGGTGACCGACATCCTGCGCGGCCGGATGGAATACGACGGCGTGGTGTTCTCCGACGACCTCACCATGGAAGGCGCGAGCGTGGCCGGCGACATCCGCGCCCGGGCCCTGGCCGCGCTGGCGGCCGGCTGCGACATGGTGCTGGTCTGCAACCGTCCCGACCTGGCCGACGAGCTGCTGGCGGCCCTGGCCGGCCGGTCGCCGGACCCCCAGGCCGCGCGCCGCATCCGGCGGCTGATGCCGTCCCGGCCCGCGCCCGACTGGACGGGGCTGCTGTCCGATCCGAGGTATCTCCGTGCCCGAAGCCTTCGATCTGAAAACCTTTCTATCTGATCTGCCGCACCTGCCGGGGGTCTACCGCCACATCGACGCCCAGGGCGAGGTCCTGTACGTCGGCAAGGCGCGCGACCTGAAGCGCCGCGTCAGCTCGTATTTCCAGAAGTCCGGCCACGGCCCGCGCATCGAGCACATGCTGGCGCGCGTGGCGCGCACCGAGATCACGGTCACGCGCACCGAGGCCGAGGCGCTGATCCTGGAAAACAACCTGATCAAGCGCCTCAAGCCGCGCTACAACATCCTCTTCCGGGACGACAAGTCCTACCCCTACCTGCACATCACCGCGCACGAGATCCCGCGCATCGTGTACTACCGGGGCAGCACCCACGGCCCGGGCCGCTTCTTCGGCCCCTATCCCAATTCCTGGGCGGTGCGCGAGACCATCCAGATCCTGCAGAAGGTCTTTCGCCTGCGCACCTGCGAGGACAGCGTCTACGCCCACCGCACGCGTCCGTGCCTGCTCTACCAGATCGGCCGCTGCTCGGCGCCCTGCGTCAACCTGATCTCGCCCGAGGACTACCGGGCCGACGTCGAGCGCGCCATCCGCTTCCTGGAAGGCCGGGCGAGCGAGGTCATGGACGACATCGAGCGGCGCATGACCGCCGCCGCCGAGCGCCAGGACTTCGAGCAGGCCGCCGTGCTGCGCGACCAGATGCGCGCGCTGGCCAAGGTCCTGCAGCAGCAGACCATGGAGCAGGTGGGCGACGACAGCGTCGACGTCATCGCGGTGGAGCCCGCGGGCGGGCGCGTGTGCGTCAACCTGGCGATGGTGCGGGCCGGGCGGCACCTGGGCGACAAGCCGCTGTTCCCCACCCAGGCGCAGGACGAATCCCCCGAGGAGGTGCTGAGCGCCTTCGTGGCGCAGCACTATGCCGACAACCCGGCCCCGCCCGTGCTGGTGTGCTCGCACGCCCTGTCCGACCCCGACCTGCCGGCGCTGCTGGCCGAGCAGCACGGCCACCGCATCCGCGTGCTGACCCGGCCCCAGGGCGCGCGCCGCGCCTGGCTGGAGCAGGCCCAGCGCAATGCCCGGATGGCGCTGGCGCAGCGCCTGTCCGAATCCAGCGCGCGCGAGGCGCGCACCCGGGCGCTGGCCGTGGAGCTGGACCTGGACACGGACGACGCCGCGCTCGACGCCCTGCACATCGAGTGCTTCGACATCAGCCATACCTCGGGCGAGGCGACCCAGGCGTCCTGCGTGGTGTACCGCCACCACGCCATGCAGACCTCGCTGTACCGGCGCTTCAACATCGCCGGCATCGAGCCGGGCGACGACTACGCCGCCATGCGCCAGGCGCTGACGCGGCGCTACGCGCGGGTGGCCGACGGCGAGACCGAGATGCCCGACGTGGTGCTGATCGACGGCGGCGAGGGCCAGGTCGGGGTCGCGCGCCAGGTCTTCGTCGAGCTGGGCCTGGACGTCAGCCGCATCGTCGGGGTGAAGAAGGGCGACCACCGCAAGGTCGGCCTGGAGACCCTGGTCTTCGTCGACGGCCGCCCGCCGGTGGCGCTGGGGGTGGAATCGGCCGCCCTGATGCTGGTGGCGCAGATCCGCGACGAGGCCCACCGCTTCGCCATCACCGGCATGCGCGCCCGGCGGGCCAAGGCGCGCAACGTTTCGCGCCTGGAGGACATCGAGGGCGTGGGCAAGCAGCGGCGCCAGAACCTGCTGGCGCGCTTCGGCGGCTTCAGCGGGGTGGCCGACGCCAGCATCGACGAACTGCGCAGCGTCGAGGGGATCTCGGAAGCCCTGGCCGAGCGCATCTACCACGCGCTGCGGTAGGGGCGCCGCGCATTTCGCCGGGCCTGGCGGCTGCATGGGGCGTGCCGCGGGCCGGGGGCGGGCCAGTGTGCGGGCGGCGGGCGGTTCCTTCAGGTAGTATTACGCTTATCATGCCGCTCAATATCCCCATCGCCCTGACCTGGCTGCGCATCGCCATGATCCCCCTGATCGTGGGGCTGTATTACCTGCCGGACGCCTGGACCGGATCCGGCTGGCGCGACACGGCCGCCGCCCTGGCCTTCATCGTGGCCGCCGTCACCGACTGGCTCGACGGCTGGCTGGCGCGGCGCTGGAACCAGACCTCGGCCTTCGGCGCGTTCCTGGACCCGGTGGCCGACAAGCTGATGGTCTGCGCGGCGCTGCTGATCCTGCTGAACCTGGACCGCGTCGATTCCCTCATCGCCCTGGTGATCATCGGCCGGGAAATCACCATTTCCGCCCTGCGCGAATGGATGGCGAAGATCGGCGCCAGCAGCAGCGTAGCGGTCCACTGGCTGGGCAAGTTCAAGACCGCCGCGCAGATGGTCGCCATCCCCTGCCTGCTGTACTGGCAGCCCCTGGAAGGCGTGCCCACCCACATCGTCGGCGAAGTCCTGATCGTGATCGCCGCCATCCTCACGGTCTGGTCGATGTGCTACTACCTGAAAAAGGCCTGGCCGGAGATCCGCGACCGGTCCTAGGCCGCCCCGGGGCGGGCCGCGCCGCCCGCCTCTCCAGGCGTGCGGCCCGCGCTTCCGGCATTCCTCGCCATCCCCGGCGCCCTTCGGCGCGCCCGGCGCGCTTCCGGTGCCTCTTTACTGCCGCAGCGTGCGCGTCTGGCCGATGTCGGTGGGCTGGTGGCTGGCCCGCCAGGGATTGATGTCCAGCCCGCCGCGCCGGGTGTAGCGCGCGTAGACCAGCAGTTCCTCGGGCGCGCAGCGCCGCATGATTTCCCCGTAGATCTTTTCCACGCACAGCTCGTGGAATTCCTGGTGCTGGCGCAGGGACACGATGTAGCGCAGCAGCCCGGCGTGGTCGATGCGCGGGCCGGCGTAGCGGATCTGCAGGCTGGCCCAGTCCGGCTGCCCGGTCACGGGACAGTTGGATTTCAGCAGCTCGGACACCAGGACCTCGCGCACGAAGGGGGCGGGCTCCGACAGCACCAGGCTGTCGGGCCGCGGCGTCCGGCCGGCCTCGAAATCCAGGTCCTGGTCGTCGATGCAGGTGCCGCGCAGCGGCGCGCAGCTGAGCTCGAAGGCCGGGCGCACCGACAGGATCTCCACGTGCACCGGTTTGCCGCAGGCGCGCGACAGGTCGGTGTGCAGGCGCTGGCGCACGATGTCCGCGTACTCGAAGCGTTCCTCGTTGTAGCTGTTCAGGTAGAGCTTGAGCGACTTGGATTCGATCAGGCTGGGGCTGTCCATCGGGACGGTGAAGCGGCCGATCGCCACGACCGGCTTGCCCTTGGCGTTCAGCCAGGACAGCTCGTAGGCGTTCCAGATGTCGGCACCATGGGTCGCCTGGGGCAGGTCCAGCCCGGCGCGTGTGTCGGCGCGGGCGATGGGAAACAGCAGGGCCGGGTCGTAGTGGGCCGAACCCGGGGTGGAGCGTCCCAGTGGGCTGGCGGAAAGGGAATCGGGGTTCATGGCGTGGGGAAAAGACGGTCTGGTGTCCCGCAGGGGGGACGGCGCTCCCATTCTACCGCCGCCGCCCGCGCCGCCCGGGTCGTTTTTCACATGATGGCATTTTTATTTCATGATGTGAAAGAGAAATGCTGCGCTGCCCTTTCCCCCTTTTCATTGTCAGAAATATAATTTCATGACATGGAATAAAAATGTTAACAATATGATTATAAAGAGAAAAATTTTCTATCTTATATAAGATAGAAGTCATGTGTGCAGCGCATCATCGGCGTAGACTGTTTCCCATCGACGATCCATTTTTTCTTCTCAGGAGCATCATCATGACCTCTCGCGAAACCGAAGTGCGCAATCTGCAACGCAGCTGGGCCGAGGACGCCCGCTGGCAAGGCATCAAGCGGGGCTACGGCGCCGACGAAGTGGTGCGGCTGCGCGGCTCGGTGGTGGTGGAGCACACGCTGGCGCGCCGCGGCGCCGAACGGCTGTGGGATCTGTTGCACACCGAGGACTTCGTCAACGCGCTGGGCGCGCTGACCGGCAACCAGGCCATGCAGCAGGTCAAGGCCGGCCTGAAGGCCATCTACCTGTCGGGCTGGCAGGTGGCGGGCGATGCCAACAACGCCGGCGAAATGTACCCGGATCAGTCGCTGTACCCGGCCAACTCCGTGCCCAGCGTGGTCAAGCGCATCAACAACACGCTGACCCGCTGTGACCAGATCCAGTGGATGGAAGGCAAGAACCCGGGCGACGCCGGCTACATCGATTACTTCGCCCCGATCGTGGCCGACGCCGAAGCCGGCTTCGGCGGCGTGCTGAACGCCTTCGAGCTGATGAAGTCCATGATCGAGGCGGGCGCCGCCGGCGTGCACTTCGAGGACCAGCTGGCCTCCGTGAAGAAATGCGGCCACATGGGCGGCAAGGTGCTGGTGCCCACCCGCGAGGCCGTGGCCAAGCTGGTGTCGGCCCGCCTGGCGGCCGACGTGCTGAACGTGCCGACCCTGCTGGTGGCGCGCACCGACGCCGAGGCCGCCGACCTGCTCACCAGCAACATCGACGAGAACGACGCGCCCTTCGTCACCGGCGAGCGCACCGTGGAAGGCTTCTACCGCACTCGCGCCGGCCTGGACCAGGCGATTTCCCGCGGCCTGGCCTACGCGCCCTACGCCGACCTGATCTGGTGCGAGACCTCCACGCCCAACCTGGAATACGCGCGCAAGTTCGCCGAGGCCGTCCACCGCCAGTTCCCGGGCAAGATGCTGGCCTACAACTGCTCGCCCTCGTTCAACTGGAAGAAGAACCTGGACGACGCCACGGTGGCCAAGTTCCAGCGCGAGCTGGGCGCCATGGGCTACAAGTTCCAGTTCATCACGCTGGCCGGCTTCCACGCCCTGAACTACAGCATGTTCGAGCTGGCCCACGGCTACGCCCGCACCCAGATGAGCGCCTTCGTGGAACTGCAGCAGAAGGAATTCGCCGCGGCGGACAAGGGCTTCACCGCGGTCAAGCACCAGCGCGAAGTGGGCGTGGGCTATTTCGACGCCGTGACCCAGACCATCGAGGGCGGCCAGTCGTCCACCACGGCGCTGACCGGCTCGACCGAGGAAGCCCAGTTCGACCAGGCGCATGAAACCCAGGTGGCCTGATCCCGGGCGGCCTGAACGCAGAGAGACGAGTTGAGAGAGGGCAGGGATGGGCCCGGGCGCGGATGAGTCCTCCTGAGGACGGGTCCGCGCCAGGCGAATCCGAGCGGCCTGCGGGCCGCGAGGAGGAGCGAGGGGCTCCCCTGCGGTGTGCTTTCGGGAAGGCGGATGCCTTCCCGTTTTTTTTGGGTGCCTGGCGGGTCCCGGGCCGTGGCCGGGGTGAAAAATAAGTTTTGATCTGTATCAAGGTTCACATCCCGGCTCGTGGCTATAGTCCACCCCATGCGCAGCCCCTCTCTATTCACCCCTCCGCCGAACATGTCCGATGCCATGCGCCGCGCCCGGCGGCACATGCTCGCCCGCACCGGGCTGGCCTGGCTGGTGATGATGCAGGTCATGATGCTGGCCTTCCCGGGGTACCTGCGCCACGGCGCGCGCGCGCCCGACGCCCAGCAGTCCCTGGAGCAGGCCATCGTGCTGATGAACTGGCTCAGCCTGGTGCTCTGCGTCCCGCTGGTCCTGTACTGTGCCTGGCCAGTGTGGCGCGGCGCCTGGCGCTCGCTGTCGCGGCGGCGCATCGGCATGGACGTGCCCGTGGCGCTGGGCATCCTCGCCGCCTTCGTGCCCAGCGTGGCCGCCACCTGGCGCGACACGGGCGAAGTCTATTTCGATTCGGTGTCCATGTTCGTGGCCTTCCTGCTGACGGCCCGTTTCCTGGAGACCTGTGCCCGGCAGGCCGTCAGCGGCCAGTCCCCCGAGGCCCGGGACGCCGCGCTGCTGCGCTCGGCCGACCGCCTGGCCTTCTGGTTCGTCTGCGCGCAGATCCTGCTGGCCGCCGCCGTCGGCCTGTACTGGTGGCACGCGCAGCCCGGCCAGGCCCTCGCCGTGACGGTCGCCCTGCTGGTCATAAGCTGTCCCTGTGCGCTCTCCATGTCGGTGCCGGCCGCCCTGGCCGCCCGCCATGCGGCGCGCCTGCGCGCGGGCGCGGACGGGGTGCGCGACCCCGCCGCGCTGGATCGCGCCATGCGGCGCATCGCGCGCCAGAATCTCCATGGATCCCTCGCCTGGCATCTGCTGATGGCGCCGCTGGCGGCCGTCGGCTGGGTGCAGCCCTGGGTGGCCGCCATCACCATGCTGCTGTCCTCCCTGGCCGTCGCGGCCAACGCCTGGCGCCTGGTGCGCCCGGCCGGCGGCGGCGTGGCCGGGCGGCGGGCGGCCGCCCAGCCCGTCTGAGGCCGCCATGGACGCGCTGTTCCTGCTTCTGCCGATTTCCCTGCTGTTCGTCCTGGGAATCGGCGTGGCGTTCTGGTGGGCGATCTTCGCCGGCCAGTTCGACGACACCCGGGATGCGGCCTCCGCCATCCTGGACGATGACGATCACGCCCACCCCGGGGGGCCTTGACCTAAATCAAGGAGGTTTCGAGGCGGGTAGGGGATTATTCAGCTTTTCAAAAATTCACTTATTAACCTTGTTCTGAGGGGAACGCTTATGGGCACGACCGGTACAGCCGGAACACCGGCCGAAACCTTCAATTACGGCGTCGTCCGACAGTTCACCATCGCCACGATCTTCTGGGGCGTGGTGGGCATGGCTGTCGGCGTGCTGATCGCTTCGCAGCTGATCTGGCCGGAACTGAACTTCAACACGCCGTGGCTCAGCTACGGGCGGCTGCGGCCGCTGCACACCAACGGGGTGATCTTCGCCTTCGGCGGCAGCGCCCTGTTCGCCACGTCCTACTACGTCGTGCAGCGTACCTGTCAGGTCCGCCTGTTCTCCGACAAGCTCGCCGCCTTCACCTTCTGGGGCTGGCAGGCCGTGCTGGTCGGGGCGGTGATCACCCTGCCCCTGGGCTATACCTCGACCAAGGAATACGCCGAACTCGAATGGCCCATCGACATCCTGATCACGCTGGTCTGGGTGGCCTACGCCATCGTGTTCTTCGGCACCATCGCCAAGCGCCGCGTCAGGCACATCTACGTGGCGAACTGGTTCTTCGGGTCCTACATCCTGACGATCGCCCTCCTGCACATCTTCAACAACCTCGAACTGCCGGTGTCGCTGTGGAAGTCCTATTCCGCCTACGCCGGCGTGCAGGACGCCATGGTGCAGTGGTGGTACGGCCACAACGCCGTGGGCTTCTTCCTGACCACCAGCTTCCTGGGCATGATGTACTACTTCGTGCCCAAGCAGGCCGGCCGCCCGATCTATTCCTACCGCCTGTCGATCGTGCACTTCTGGGCGCTGGCCTTCACCTACATGTGGGCCGGTCCGCACCACCTGCTGTACACCTCGCTGCCCGACTGGACCCAGTCGCTGGGCATGGCGTTCTCGCTGATCCTGCTCGCGCCGTCCTGGGGCGGGATGATCAACGGCATCATGACCGTCTCGGGCGCCTGGCACAAGCTGCGCACCGACCCGATCCTGAAGTTCCTGGTGGTGGCGCTGTCCTTCTACGGCATGGCGACCTTCGAGGGCTCCATGATGTCCATCCGCACGGTCAACGCGCTGTCGCACTACACCGACTGGACGGTCGGCCACGTGCACGCCGGCGCCCTGGGCTGGGTGGCGATGATCACCTTCGGCTCGCTGTACTACCTGATCCCGCGCCTGTACGGCCGCGAAAGCATGGCCCGCCCGGACTACATCAACCTGCACTTCTGGCTGGCGACGCTGGGCGTGGTGCTGTACATCGCCGCGATGTGGATCGCCGGCGTGATGCAGGGCCTGATGTGGCGCGCCACGGGCGAGGACGGCATGCTGACCTACAGCTTCGTCGAGGTCGTGAAGTCCACCTACCCGTTCTACACCATCCGCATGATCGGCGGCCTGTTCTTCCTGTCGGGCATGGGCCTGATGGCCTGGAACACCTGGCTGACGGTGCGCGGCCAGCCCCGGGTCAATCCGGTGGTGCCCCTGGAAACCCCGCACGCACACGCCGTTCCCCAAACCGCCGTGCCGGCATCGGCCTAAGGAGTTGTGACCATGTCTGGTACCAAGAAACGCTTCTCCCATGAAATGCTGGAGCGCAACGTCGGCCTGCTGATCTTCTTCAGCATCCTGGTGGTGTCGTTCTCCGGCCTGGTGCAGATCATCCCGCTGTTCTACCAGCACTCCACCACCACGGCGGTCGAGGGCGTCAAGCCCTACGAGGCGCTGCGGCTGGTGGGCCGTGACGTCTACATCCGCGAAGGCTGCGTGGGCTGCCATTCCCAGCAGATCCGCAAGCTGCAGTCCGAAGTCCAGCGCTACGGCCCGTATTCCATCGCCTCGGAATCGGTCTACGACCACCCCTTCCTGTGGGGCTCCAAGCGCACGGGTCCGGATCTTGCCCGCGTCGGCCAGCGCTATTCCGACGAATGGCACCGCATCCACCTGCGCAATCCGCGCGACGTGGTCAAGGAATCCAACATGCCGGCCTATCCCTGGCTGCAGAAGAACTCGGTCGAGGGCGCCGACGTCCAGGAACGCATGAAGGTGCTGCGCACCCTGGGCGTGCCCTACACGGACGAGGACATCGCCGCCGCGCCCGGGCAGCTCAAGGGCAAGACCGAGGAAGACGCGGTCGTGGCCTACCTGCAGGGCCTGGGCGTGGGCGGGCGCGCCGCCGCGCAGCAGTCCATGGTCGACGGAGGGCGCTGAGATGCTCGGCATCATCAACGGGATCGTGACGGCGCTGGGGATGGCGACGTTCCTGGGCATCGTGTGGTGGGCCTGGTCGACGCATCGCGCCGAGGCCAACCGGCAGGCGGCGATGCTGCCCTTCGCCCTGCCCGAGGAATATCAGAACGACAAGAATACCGGGGAATCAAATGAGTGATTTCGTCAGCAGTTTCTGGAGCTACTACATCGCGGTCATCGCCCTGGGCGGGATCGCCTGGTGCGTGTACCTGCTGTTCTCGCAGCGCGCCTGGCTCAAGCGCAACGTCGAGCAGGTCGAGAACACCGGTCACGTCTGGGACGGCGACCTGACCGAGCTGAACAACCCCGTGCCGCGCTGGTGGACGGTGATGTACCTGGGCCTGTGCATCTTCGCGCTGGGCTACCTGGTGCTGTATCCCGGCCTGGGCACCTGGAAGGGCACGCTCGGCTTCACGGCCGGCAAGCAGGTCCTGCAGGAACAGGAAGCGTTCAATGCGCGCATCCAGCCCGTGTACGAGCGCTTCCGCGACATGCCGATCCCGGACATCGCGCGCGACGCCCAGGCGCAGGACATCGGCCAGCGGCTGTTCCTGAACAACTGTGCCCAGTGCCACGGCTCGGACGCCAGGGGCGGCCGCGGCTTCCCCAACCTGACCGACGGCGACTGGCTGTACGGCGGCGCGCCGGAACAGATCCAGCAGACCATCACGGAAGGCCGCCACGGCGTGATGCCGGCCTGGAGCGCGGCGATCAAGCCCGAAGAGGCCTCCGCCATCGCCCAGTACGTCCGCTCGCTGTCGGGGCTGGCGCACGACCCGCTGCGCGTCAATGCCGGCCGGCGCGGCTTCGAGACCTACTGCGTGGCCTGCCACGGCGCCGACGCCAAGGGCAACCAGGCCCTGGGCGCGCCCAACCTGACCGACGACGTCTGGCTGTACGGCAGCTCGGAGGCCACCATCGTCGAGACCATCCTGAAGGGCCGCGACAACCAGATGCCGGCCCAGAAGGAACACCTCACGCCCGAGCAGATCCGCCTGCTGACGGCCTGGGTGTGGAGCCAGTCCAACCGCTAGACCGCCGGCCGGCCCCGCGACGGGGCCGGCCGACCCTCTCATATCAACCATAAGAGCCTGTCACACAGACCAGTCATCCAGGGACCGAGGACATCATGCAGAAGGAACCCCCGCAACAGGCCGCAGCGCAGACGCCGCGCGATGCCCCGGCCTGGCAGCCCGCGCGCAGGATCCGCAAGGGCTCGGGGGGAGGCGCCTCGCCGCAGGTGGAAAAGGCGCTCGCCGAGGTCCGCTCCAAGATCTACCCGCGCTCCGTCCAGGGAAACTTCGCGCGCATCCGCGTGCTGATGGTGTTCCTGACCCAGCTGGTCTTCTACGGCCTGCCCTGGATCGAATGGAACGGCCGCCAGGCGGTGCTGTTCGACCTGGGGGCGCGCAAGTTCTACCTGTTCGGCATGGTGCTGTGGCCCCAGGACGTGATCTACCTGACGGTGCTGCTGGTGCTGTCGGCCTTCGCCCTGTTCCTGTTCACCGCCATGGCCGGGCGGCTGTTCTGCGGCTACGCCTGTCCGCAGACGGTCTACACCGAGCTCTTCATGTGGATCGAGGCCCGGGTCGAAGGCGACCGCCTGGCGCGCATCCGCCTGGACGAGCAGCCCTGGAACCTGCGCAAGCTGCGCATCAAGGCCACCAAGCATTTCCTCTGGGTCGCCCTGGCCCTGTGGACGGGCTATACCTTCATCGGCTATTTCGCGCCGATCCGCGACCTGGGCGCGCACCTGATGGCCTTCGACCTCGGCCCCTGGCAGTGGTTCTGGATGCTGTTCTACGCCTTCGCCACCTGGGGCAACGCCGGCTTCATGCGCGAGGCCGTGTGCAAGTACATGTGCCCCTACGCGCGCTTCCAGAGCGTGATGGTGGACGACGACACCTTCGTCGTGACCTACGACCACGTGCGCGGCGAGCCGCGCGGCGGGCGCTCGCGCAAGATCGACCACAAGGAAGCCGGCATGGGCGACTGCGTGGACTGCAGCCTGTGCGTGCAGGTCTGTCCCACCGGCATCGACATCCGCGACGGCCTGCAGTACATGTGCATCGGCTGCGGCGCCTGCGTCGATGCCTGCGACACGGTGATGGACAAGATGGGCTACGAGCGCGGCCTGATCCGCTACACCTCCGGCAACGCCATCACGGAACGCCTGAGCCAGTCGCAGGTGCGCCGCCGCATGCTGCGTCCCCGCGTGCTGGCCTATTCGGCCCTGCTGGGGGCCATCGCCGTCGCGTTCGTGTTCTCGCTGGCCACGCGCACCACGCTGCGGGTGGACGTGATCCGCGACCGGGGCGCGCTGGGCCGCGAGGTCGCCGGCGGTCTGATCGAGAACGTCTACCGGCTGCAGATCATCAATTCGGACGAAAGCCCGATCGAACTGGACCTGCGCGCCACCGGCGTGCCGGGCCTGGCGCTGCAGACCGCCGACCAGGGCGCCACCCGGGTGCGGGTCGAGGGCTCGGCCACCCGGCTGGTGCCGGTGGTGCTGCGCGCGCCCGCCGACGGGCTCAAGCCCGGCCTGTACGACATCCAGTTCGAGACCCGCGGCGAGCGCGGTTCCGGCGAGGCCGCCTCGGTGATCGAGCAGTCCAGCTTCTATGTACCGAACTAGGTCCCGAGAGGAAAACACCATGACATCGAAGACACGCGAGACGGACGGACTGTCCGAAGGCCAGCCCTGGTGGCGCCATCGCTGGCCCTGGCTGCTGATCCTGGGCCCCGCCGTGGCAGTGGTCGGCTGCGTCATCACCATCGTGCTGGCGTTCCAGTCTTACGGCGATCAGGCTATCATCGATGGCGGGGTCCGGCAGGGCCTGGTCGTGGCCGCGCCCCCGGCCCCGGCGGCGCAGCGCTGAATTCACTGTTCACGTATGGGAGACAGGCCTTGCACGCACGCAATCTGATGTGGATACTCTGGCCGTCCTTTCTCATGGCGGGCGCCGCGAGCGCGGTCGTGTTCGCGCTGGTCGATCCCCTGGACGTCGTGTTCCTGGGATACCTGCGCGCGGGCCGCCTCACGGTGTACACCGTGGGCTTCTTCATTTTCTGGATCATGGCGGCCCTGTCCAGCGCGCTGACGCTGCGCATCGCCCCGCGCGGGGTGGAGCTGGACGAATTCGGCGATCCCGTGGAATAAAGAGCCCCCACGCTGCGCAGCCTACGGCCGCTTGCATCCACCTCGCGGCCTGCATGCCGCTCGGATTCACCAGGCGCAGGCCAGTCCGCAGGGACTGCCCCGCGTCCAGGCTCATCCCCCCGAGGGGGCGCTTTTCGCCTTGGGGCGGCCCGGCGGCGAAAAGGGCCTAGCTGCAGTCGGTGCCCGACAGGGCCTGCAGGCCGGCCATGTCCAGGATGTGGACCTCGCGCTGCTGGACCCGGATCAGGCCCTCGCGGGCGAAGCGCGAGAACAGCCGGCTGACGGTCTCCAGCGTCAGGCCCAGGAAATTGCCGATTTCCTCGCGGCTCATGCGCAGGATGAATTCGTAGGGCGAATAGCCCAGCACCTGCAGGCGCTGGGACAGGTTCAGCAGGAAGGCCGCCAGGCGCTGCTCCGAGCGCAGGCTGCCCAGCGCCAGCAGCAGCTGGTGCGAGCGGCCGATCTCCTTGCTCATCAGGCGGCGCAGCTGGCGCTGCAGCGAAGGCAGCTGGGGCGCCAGCTGGTCCATTTCGTCCAGCCGGATGATGCAGACCTCGGAGTCTTCCAGCGCGATGGCGTGGGACACCTGCTGGTCGGTCATCAGCCCGTCCAGGCCCAGGACTTCGCCGGGCAGCAGGAAGCCGGTGATCTGCACCTGGCCGTTGGCGTCCTCGATCTGGGTCTTGATCGAGCCGGAGCGCAGGCCGTAGATGGCATCGGCGACGTCGCCCTGGCGGTACAGCGTGCCGCCCTTGGGCAGGCGGAAGCGTTCCTTGATCAGCTCGTCCATCTTGGCCACGTCCTGGCGCGTCATGCCCAGCGGCAGGCAGATGGCATTCAGCATGCAGGTGGAACATCGCGTCGACTCGGGCGCCACGGCAATGCGCCGGGGCGCGTTGATCCTGCGGATCGGCCCGGAAGAGGGAGGGTCAGCCAGCAAAATTAGAACCTGCCAAAAAAAATGAGCGCCAGGGAAAGGCCCCTGATCTCGTGAGGGATTATAAGTTCTTTGCCGGAACATTTGGGGTCTGGACTATCCTTTTCCGGCAGGCCGGGCGCGAAACTTGAGATTTGTCGGCTTTTCGCGCCTGTTTCCCCACGCTTGACGGGGTGTTACCGTATAGTAGATTGACAGAGAAAGTGCGGGCCTACAATATCCAGGCAGAAAATATTTCGTCTTCAATCAATCAGGGGAAATCATGAATCTTTTCGGGCGATTGCTGGGCGGCTTCCTGCTGTGCGTGGCCGGCCTGGGGCTGGCGGGTACGGCGTGGGCCGACCATGACGATGCGTCGGGCGGCAGCCAGGCGGTGACCTACAAGCCGGACGTCATCTTCACGCTGCGCACGTCGATCTCCGGCGGCAAGCTGGTGTTCATCGGCGAGCGCGGGCCGATCGCCGATGCGGTCAATCCCGATCTGAAGGTGCCCGAAGGGGCGGTGGTGCAGATCAACCTCATCAACGCCGACGGCGCGACCCACGACATCGCGGTGCCGGAATTCCATGCGCATTCGGACCAGATCTCGGGCAAGAACGCGGCCACGGCCATCGTGTTCCGCGCGGCCAAGAACGGCACCTTCGAATACCTGTGCACGCTGCCGGGCCACAAGGCGGCGGGCATGGTCGGCAAGCTGATCGTGGGCGAACCGTCCCAGGAAGCCAAGGTCGAGGCGCCGCAGATCGCGCACGATCCGTCCATCGTCGGCACGCCGGTGGGCAAGCGCGGGCCGCAGAAGATCACGGTGGACCTGCTCACCACGGAAGTCGAGGGCCGCCTGGGCGACAACAGCACCTACCGCTTCTGGACCTTCAACAACAAGGTGCCGGGGCCGTTCATCCGGGTGCGGGTCGGCGACGACGTCACGGTCAACGTGTCCAACGCCAAGGACAGCACCCACATCCACTCGGTGGACTTCCACGCGGTCACCGGGCCGGGCGGCGGGGCCGCCGTGACCCAGGTGCCGCCGGGCCAGACCAAGTCCTTCTCCTTCAAGGCGCTGCACCCCGGCCTGTTCGTCTACCACTGCGCCACGCCGATGGTGGCCCAGCACATCACCAACGGCATGTACGGCATGATCCTGGTCGAGCCCGAGGGCGGCCTGTCCAAGGTGGACCGCGAGTTCTACGTCATGCAGGGCGAGCTCTACACCGCCCAGGCGCACGGCAGCAGCGGCCTGCAGGAATTCTCGCTGGAGAAGCTGCTGGCGGAAAATCCCGAGCACATGATGTTCAACGGTGCCATGGACTCGCTGACCAAGATCTACAACATGGAATCCAAGGTCGGGGACACGGTGCGGATCTTCTTCGGCGTCGGCGGGCCGAACCTGACCTCCAGCCTGCACCTCATCGGCGAGGTCTTCGACCGCGTCTATGACCAGGCTTCCCTCACCAGCAAGCCCCTGACCGACGTGCAGACGACGCTGGTGCCGCCGGGCGGGGCCACGATGGTGGAGTTCAAGACCGACTACCCGGGCCGCTACATGCTGGTGGACCACGCCCTGTCGCGCATGGAGAAGGGCCTGGCCGGGTTCCTCACCGTGAAGGGCAAGGAAGACCCCGCGATCTTCCACAGCGACGAGCCGATCGACCCGCATTCGGGGCATTGAACCCCGGGGCCATCGATGCCCCGGGGCACCGATCCCCGGGGCATCGGTCCCCCCGGCCGGCTTGCCCGGCCCGGGGGAAAGGCGGCCAAAAAGGCCTCCGCAAGTCCGTTGCGGAGGCCTTTTTTGCAGGGGCCGTCAGAAGCCGACGGTCATCTGCGCCCAGTAGCGGCGGCCGTCGAGCACCGTGTCGAAGTCCTCGTAGTCGATGCGCTTGTCGAGGACGTTGTAGACCCCGACGCCGAAGCTCGTGTGCTTGTTCAGGCGGTAGTTCAGCCCGACGTCGACGAAGGTGTGCGACGGGGTGCCGTCGGCCATGGCGGTGCGGCTCAGGTATTCGGACGTGCGGCCGCGGAAGTTGACCCGCGACCACAGGCCGATGCGTTCCGTGGCGTCCCAGTCCAGGGTCGCGTTGGCCATGTGGCGCGGCATCTTGTTCAGCGGCTGGCCCTCGAACGGCCCGCTCTTCTGCTTCGAGTGGGTATAGGTGTAGTTCGCGGCCAGGCGCAGGCGTTCGGTGACGGACCAGGTCGCGGTGGCTTCCACCCCGCGCATCACGGCCTTGTCCACGTTGATGCGCTCGCTGATGAACTTGTAGCCCTGGTCGCCCGGCTGGACGTGGCAGTTCGGCTGGTTGGCGGGATCCGTGCAGGTGCGGACTTCGGCGATCTTGTCCTTGAAGTCGGTGTTGAACAGGGTGAGGCTGGCGCTCAGGTTGCTGCGGTTGTCCCAGACCACCCCCAGTTCCTGGCTGAGGCTTTTTTCCGGTTTCAGGTCGGGGTTGCCCATGATGATCGCGGGGACGCCGCCGCCGCCGGTAATCTGGCCCCAGTCGGCCACGGCCTGGCGCAGGCCGGGCGCCTTGAAACCGGTGGACACGCCGCCCTTGACGCTGAGCGTGTCGCTCGCGTGCCAGACGCCGTACAGGCGCGGCGTCCAGTGGCTGCCGTAGTGCTCGTCGTGGGTCATGCGCAGCCCGCCCGTCAGGGCGAAGCGTTCCGTCAGCGACCATTCGTCCTCGGCGAACACGGCCCACTGCTTGCGTTCGAGGCGGTTCACGCTGGCGGCGTACTGGTTGCCGCCGTCCCGCAGCTCCTCGCGCAGGAACTGGAAGCCGCCGGTCAGCGTGTGGCTGGCCAGGGGCAGGGTCCATTGGGTGTTGAATTCGGTGTTCGTCAGGAACATGTCGCGGCCGGGGTTGGCCGTTTCGTCGCGCTGGACGTAGGTGTTCGAGGTGGCCCAGCCCCAGCGGCCGGCATGCCGCAGGGAATAGAGGTCGCGCGCGTACTTGGACTCGGACAGGACGTTGGGCGTGCACGCGCCGCGCGCGCAGTTCTCGCGCGCGACCGTCTTGCCGGGCGTGGCGGTGCGCGTCTGCAGGGTGCGGCCGACTTCCGCGACCAGGTCGTGGTCGGCGTTGGGCGTCAGGGTCAGCTTGAGGGTGCCGGAGCGGGTGTCCTGCCGGTTGAAGCCGTTGAGGATCTCGTCCTCCTGGCGGCGGACCTGCTGGCCGTAGAACTGCAGGCCCAGGCGGTCCTCCTGGATGGGGCCCGCCAGATAGACGCTGCCCTGATGGATGTCGCCGGAATCGCGGTCTTCCTGGAAGGTGCCCTCGGCGCGCACGGAGCCGGTCCATTCCTTGTGGACCTTGCGCGTGATGATGTTGATCACTCCGCCCATGGCCTCCGAGCCGTAGAGGGAGGACATCGGGCCGCGGATGACCTCGATGCGTTCGATCGCCTGCAGCGGCGGCAGCCAGCCCTGCTCGATGCCGGCGTTGTCGCTGTTGGGGCGGGTCTCGCGGGAGTTCTGGCGCTTGCCGTCGATCAGGATCAGGGTGTAGGCCGAGGACATGCCGCGGATGCTGATGTCGCTGGAGCTCGCCCCGCCGGTGACGACCACGCCGGGCACGTCCTTCAGGGCGTCGGTGATGTCCCGGTAGGACCGTTTTTCGAGTTCCTCGCGCGGCAGGACGCTGATGGAGGCGGGCGCGTCCTCGACGGCCTGCTCGTAGCCGGTGGCGGTGACGACGACCTGGTCGAGCTGCTTCACGTCGGATTGCGCCGAGGCCGCCAGGGGCAGCAGCCCGGATGGCAGGGCGAGGACGAGGGCGAGCGGAACGGGGCGGAGAATGGGAGGCATGGTGTCGGGGCGCGGGGCCGGATGGGTTGAAAAAGCCGGGTGATCGCCGGGGGACCGCTGGGCGATCGCCGGATGGTGGCCAGGGAAATCGCCGGGTGACCCTCGGACGCTCTTCAAATGAACTTCAGATGGTCTCCAGGCGGTGGTCGGTGTTCGTTCAGCATTCATTCAGGAACATGAATGGGCGAAATGTTAACGAGAATGATTCTTCATAGCAAATATCATTTGAAAATGATGGGTAGTGGATCGATTTACATGGCCTTGTGATGTATCCGGCGGCGTGCCGGAGCGTGCAGCGTCCCGTTCCGGAGAGCGCTTCCTCCCGTTCCGGAGAGCGCCGCTTCCGCTTCCGCTCCCCGTTTCCTGTTGACCCGCATGATTCATGGCCTTATCATTTCAATAGAAATTAATTTCCTGAGGATCTTCCATCGCCATGAACAACCAGACGGATGCGCAGCAGGCCTACGACCTGCGGATCCTGCGGGCCCTGCGCCGCATCACCCGGGCCGTGGCCCTGCATTCCCGGCAGCTGTCGGCCTGCAGCCACATCACCGGCCCCCAGCTGGTCTGCCTGCGGACCGTGATCGAGAAAGGGCCGATGACGGCCACGGCCATCAGCCGCGAAGTCCACGTCAGCGCCAGCACGGTCGTGGGCATCCTCGACCGGCTGGAGGACAAGGGTCTGATCGTGCGCGAGCGCGGCCGCGCCGACCGCCGCATCGTGTTCGTCAGCGCCACCGACGCCGGGCGCGACCTGGCGCGCGACACGCCCTCGCCGCTGCAGCAGAAGCTCGCCGAGGCGCTGCAGGCGCTGCCCGAGCTGGAGCAGGCCACCATCACCCTGTCGCTCGAGCGCGTGGTGGGCCTGATCGAATCCGGCACCGGGCTGGCGCATGCGGCCGATCCGCAGTCCCCCATGCTGGACGTTCCCGTGGGCAGCGTCGCGCCCGAATCCGGGCTGGTGGTTTGACCGCGGGACCGACGCCGGACACCGGGGCGCGGCTGCGCCCGCCGGCCCGCGCGGACGGGCCGGCCCTGCGGGACCTGGTGGCGCGCTGCCCGCCGCTGGACCTGAATTCCGTCTATCTCTACCTGCTCCTGGCGGAGCATTTCTCCGATACCTGCATCCTGGCCGAGGATGCGGCCGGCCTGCTGGGGATGGCGACGGGCTACCGCCCGCCGGGCCGGGACGACACGCTGTTCGTCTGGCAGGTGGCGGTGGATCCCCGGGCGCGCGGCCGGGGACTGGGCCTGGGCATGCTGCTGGGCCTGCTGTCGCGCCGGGCGCCGCGCCCGGCACGCTGGATCGAGACCACGGTGGGGCCCGCAAACCGGGCCTCCCGCAGGCTGTTTTCCCGGCTGGCCGCCCGCCTGGGCGCGCCGCTGGGCGAGACGGCCCTGTTCGACGCCGCGCTGTTCGGCGCGGACGCGCACGAGGCCGAGCCGCTGCTGCGCATCGGCCCGCTCACCCCGCCGGTCCCCGGAGCGGACCGGATTCCATGAACGATGAAAAGGAGGACCCCATGGACTTGAAAATCTTCGACCGGATGGAGTCGGAAGTCAGAGGCTACGTCCGGTCGTTTCCGGTCATTTTCAGCAAGGCGCGCGGCTCGGAACTGTATGACGAGGACGGCCGCCGCTACATCGACTTCTTCAGCGGCGCGGGCACCCTGAACTACGGGCACAACAACCCGGTCCTGCGCGAGCGCATGATGGCGTACCTGGAGGCCGACGGCGTGACGCACGGCCTGGACATGGCCACCAGCGCCAAGAAATACTTCATGCAGACGCTGGCCCGGCTGGTGCTCGAACCGCGCGGGCTGGACTACGTGCTGCAGTTCACCGGCCCCACGGGCACCAACGCGGTCGAGGCGGCGCTCAAGATCGCGCGCCAGGTCAAGAACCGCCAGAACGTGATCTCCTTCACCCACGGCTTCCACGGCGTGTCCGGCGGCTCGCTGGCGGCCACCGCCAACCGGAAATTCCGCAAGGCCGCCGGCGTGGCCCTGGGCAACATCAGCTTCATGCCCTACGACGGCTACTTCGGCCCGGACGTGAACACCATGGCCTACCTGGAACGCATGCTGGACGATCCCAGCAGCGGCCTGGATCATCCGGCGGCGGTGATCGTCGAGACGGTGCAGGGCGAGGGCGGAGTGAACGTGGCCTCGCAGCGCTGGCTGCGCGAGCTCGAACGCCTGTGCCGGCGCCACGACATGCTGCTGATCGTGGACGACATCCAGGTGGGATGCGGGCGCACCGGCAGTTTCTTCAGCTTCGAGGCGGCGGGGATTTCGCCGGACATCGTCACGCTGTCGAAGTCCCTGTCGGGCTTCGGACTGCCCATGTCGCTGGTGCTGCTGCGCCGCGAACTGGACGTCTGGGAACCCGGCGCGCACAGCGGCACCTTCCGCGGCAACAACCTGGCGTTCGTCACGGCGGCCCAGGCGCTGGAGACCTACTGGGCCGACGGCGCGCTGAGCGAGGAGGTCGCGGCCAAGGAGCGCCTGGTGCGCGACTGGCTGGAAAACCTCGCGCACAGCTGCCGCGACGCGGGCCTGGGGGTGCGCGGGCGCGGGCTGATCCAGGGCCTGGTCGCGCCGGTGGGCGAGGGCCTGGCCGGCCGGATCGCGCGCCGGGCCTTCGAGCAGGGCGTGGTGATCGAGACCTCGGGCGCGCACGACGAGGTGCTGAAGGTGCTGCCGGCCCTGACCATCCCGCGCGAACTGCTGCAGCAGGGGCTGCAGATCATCGAGCGCAGCGTGGGCGAGGTCCTGGCCGGCGCGGGCCGCCCGACCCGCACGCTGAAGGTCGCGGGAGGCGGGCAATGATCGTGCGCAACGTCAGGGACGTCATCGGGACGGACCAGGAAATCGTCACGGACAACTGGACCAGCCGCCGGGTGCTGCTGGCCGCCGACGGCATGGGGTTCTCCTTCCACGAGACGGTGATCTTCCCGGGGACCGAGACGCACATCCACTACCGCAATCACCTGGAGGCCGTCTGGTGCATCGAGGGCGACGGCGAGATCGAGACCATCGCCGACGGCCGCAGGTACGCCCTGGGCCCCGGCGTGGTCTACGCCCTGGACCGGCACGACGAGCACTGGCTGCGCGGCGGCGAGCGGCCGCTGCGGGTGATCTGCGTGTTCAACCCGCCGCTGACGGGCCGCGAGGTCCACGACGCCTCCGGCGTCTATCCGCTGGCGGCGGATGCCGCCGGCGCCTGACCGGGGCCTTTCATGGGAGACGATGACGAGATGAAGGATTTCTACGTATCACGGACGGGGCGGGACGCGGCGCTGATCGCGCGCGGCGAGCCCGTGGTGTATGGCGAGGGCCGCTATGCCGATGCGCTCGACGAGGGGCAGCTGCAGGCCTACGAACGGGACGGCTTCCTGATCCTGCCTGGCGTGTTCGGCGCCGCGGAGATCCAGGCGCTGCGCGAGGAAGCCCAGGCGCTGGAGCACGATCCGGCGGTGCGCGAGGGCGAGGAGGTGATCCGCGAGCCGGGCGGCACGGCGCTGCGCTCGATCTTCCGCGTGCACGAGCTGGGGCGGCGGCTGGCCGAGCTGCCGCGCGATCCCCGCCTGCTGGACGTGGCGCGCCAGATCCTGGGCTCCGAGGTCTACATCCACCAGTCGCGGGTGAACATGAAGCCCGCGCTCGACGGCAAGGAGTTCTACTGGCATTCGGACTTCGAGACCTGGCACGTGGAAGACGGCATGCCGGCGATGCGGGCGCTGAGCTGCTCGGTGCTGCTGACGGACAACACGGCCTTCAACGGGCCGCTGATGCTGATCCCGGGCTCGCACCGGCAGTTCGTGGCCTGCGTCGGCGAGACGCCGGAAGACCACTACCGCACCTCGCTGCGCCGCCAGGAAGTCGGGGTGCCCGATCCCGTCAGCCTGCGCCTGCTGGCGGAGCGCGGCGGGCTGGAGGCGGCGATCGCGCCCGCCGGATCGGTGGTGTTCTTCGACTGCAACACGCTGCACGGCTCGGCCGGCAATCTCTCGCCCTGGCCGCGCAGCAACGTCTTCATGGTCTACAACAGCGTGGAGAACCGCCTGCAGGCGCCGTTCCATGGCATGAAGCCCCGGCCCGAGCACATCGCGGCGCGGCGTTCGGCCGAGCCGCTGACGCCGCTGCGGGCGGCGGCCTAGCGGACCCCCGCCCCTCAGGCGCCCTGGCGGGCGTCAAGGAAGTTCTTCAGGAACTCCCGGGTGCGCTCTTCCCGCGGCTCGGCGAACATGACTTCGGGCGGCGCCTGCTCCACGATCACGCCGCGGTCGAAGAAGCACACCCGGTCCGAGATCTGGCGGGCGAATTCCATCTCGTGGGTGACCAGCAGCATGGTCAGGTCGTGCTCCTCGGAGAGGCGGCGGATCACGGTCAGCACCTCGCCCACCAGCTCCGGGTCCAGGGCCGAGGTCGGCTCGTCGAACAGCATGATGTTCGGCCGCATCGCCAGCGCGCGGGCGATGGCCACGCGCTGCTGCTGGCCGCCGGAGAGCTGGCTGGGGAACTTGTCGGCGTGCTCGGTCATGCCGACCAGGTCCAGGTATTCGTGGGCGCGCCGCTCGGCCTCGTCCTTCGGCAGGCCCAGCACGTGGATGGGCGATTCGGTGACGTTGCGCCGCACCGTCATGTGGGGAAACAGATTGAACTGCTGGAACACCATGCCCATTTCCTTGCGCATGGCGCGCAGGTGGGCTTCCCCCGCGGGCACGGGGCGGCCGTCGCGGTATTCGTGCCACAGGGGCTTGCCGGCCACGTGGATCATGCCCGCGTCGATGGTCTCCAGCGTCATCAGGATGCGCAGCACCGTGGACTTGCCCGAGCCCGAGGGGCCGATGATGGTGACTTTCTCGCCCTTGGCCACCTGGAAGTCCAGGTGGTCGAGCACCAGAGCGTCGCCGAAGCGCTTGACGACCTGGTCCATGACGATGATGGGATCGGCCGGGACGGAAGGATTCGAGGCGTCGTTCATGTCGGTTCAGCGTAGGGGGATGCCGCGCTTGGGCAGGCGTTCGTCCAGCAGGCGCACGCCGGCCGAGGCGACCAGGGTCAGGATCAGGTAGAGCACGCCCACCAGGGTCAGCGGCACCATGTAGTTGAAGCTGCGGTCGCCGATGATGCGCGCGACGTTGAGCATTTCCAGGATGGACACCACGGACAGCACCGGCACGTCCTTCATGATGGACACCAGGTAGTTGCCCAGGGCCGGGATGATGCGGGGGATGGCCTGGGGCAGGACGATGACCGCGAAGGTGCGCAGGGGCGAGATGTCCAGGGCGCGCGCGGCCTCAGTCTGGCCCCGGCTGATCGATTCCAGCCCGGCGCGGTAGACCTCGGACATGTAGGCGCTGTACTGCACCCCCAGCGCCAGCGCGCCCGTCAGGAAGGCGGGCAGCACCAGCCCGTATTCCGGCAGCACGTAGTAGAGAAAGAACAGCTGCACCAGCAGCGGGGTGTCGCGCAGGAATTCCGTGAACACCCGCGCCGGCCAGGCGATCAGCCGGAAGCGCACGCTCTTCAGGGCCGCCAGCACCAGGCCGAGCGCGGCGCCGACGACGAAGCCCAGCAGGGTGGCCTCGATCGTGACGACCAGGCCGCGCAGCAGGATGGGCAGGATCGACCAGGCGAAGATCCAGTCGTTGGCCGTGTTCCATTCGATGCCGAAGAGCATTCAGATCCCCTTGGGGCGCCAGCGCCCGACGCGGGTTTCCAGCAGCCGCATCAGCCCGGCCAGCACCAGCGCCATGCCGAAATACATCAGCAGCAGCAGGGTGTAGACCCCGATGCTGTCCTGGGTGAAGTTGCGCACGCGCTCGGCCTGGAAGGCCAGGTCGCCCAGGCCGATGAGCGAGACCAGGGCCGTGTCCTTCAGGTTCTGCACGGCCAGGTTGCCGAAGCTGGGCATCATTTCCGGCACGGCCTGCGGGATGGCGATGCGCCAGAGGATCTGGCGCGGCGTGAAATCCAGCGCCTTGGCCGCCTCGTGCTGGCTGCGCGGCACGGCCTGGATGGCGCCGCGCACCACCTCGGCCCCGTAGGCGCCGATGTTCAGGCTCAGGGCCAGCGTGCCCGCCACCACCGGCGGCAGGCGCAGGTCCACGCCCAGGGCCTGGCCCAGCACCGGCAGGGCGAAGAACAGCCAGAACAGCTGCACCAGCAGCGAGGTCCCGCGGAAGACCTCGATCAGGGCGATCGAGGCCCAGCGGCAGGGCGCGGACCGGGACAGGCGGCCGATGCCGAACAGGAAGGAGAACAGCCCCCCCAGCAGGGTGGAATACAGGGCCAGCCGGATCGTGACCCAGGCGCCCTGCATCAGGGGGTTCAGGTAGGACAGCCAATCCATGCGGAGCGCGGACCGGCCTTACCCGGCGCAGAGCTGCGCCGTGCTGCGCTCGAAGGACTGCGAGGCGTCCTCGGCGGAAAAGCCGTAGCCGCTCATGATCTTCTTCCAGTCCTCGGTCTTCTTGAATTTCGCCAGCTCCTGGTTCACGGCGTCGCGCAGCGCGCCCGAATCCTTGGAGAAGGCGAAGCCGCCCCAGCTGCGCACGGGCTGACCGTCCACCACCGGGTCCTTGAAGTCGCGCGCGGCCTCGGCCTTGCCCCGGCTCTTGGCGGCCAGTTCGCCGACGGTGAGGCTGGTGGCGGCGTAGCCGTCCGCGCGCCCGGTGGTCACCGTGGAGATGGCGTCGGCGTTGTTGGCGATGGTGACGATGCGGCTGGCGGGCACCTTCAGCGCCTGCAGGATCTCCAGCTGGTCGGCGCCGGCCATGATGGCGATCTTGTGGTCCGAGGCGGCGAAGTTCTCATAGTCGTGGAGGTTCTTCGGGTTGCCCTTGGCGACCAGCAGGCCCTCGCCATAGGAGCTGTTCGGCTCGGAATAGAGCACCTGCTCGCAGCGCTGCGGCAGGATGGCCATCTCGGCGGCCACCATGTCGTAGCGGTCGGCCTGCAGGCCGGGGATCAGCGAGCCGAAGGCCGTGGTGGTCCATTCGATCTTGCCGATGCCCAGGGCCTTGGCGATGTGCTTGGCCACGTCCGGTCCCACGCCCTTGGCTTCTCCGTTCAGGTCCATATAGCCGTAGGGGATCTCGTTGGCGATGGCCACGCGCAGCGTGCCGCCGTTGCGCAGGGCGTCGAGGTCGGCCGCCTGCGCGGCGGCGCCGGGGCCCAGGACGCAGGCGGCGGCCGCGGCCAGCAGCCAGGGTTTCAGTGCGGTTTTCATAGAGGGTCTCCTGGATGTGTGCATATGAAATGATCTCTTGGCGAATGATGCATTATAGAATGATTTCAGCACGAATCAATTGACTGGAAATGTCCGGAGCGCGAACCCCGGCGTGAAACCCGGCCCGCGCGGAAAATCCTTCGGGAGTCGCCGGAGCAATTTTCTGGCCGTGGAGGGCGGGGGGCGTGCTAGGATTCACCCATCAATTCATGCGGAACGTCCGGATCGCATGGAAAAGGCTGGGGGAGCGTAGGAAATCCTTCGGGCGCGAAAAATCCTGCAGGGATCGCCGGAGCAACTTTCTTGCTCCAGGGGTGGTGACTGTGCTAGGATTCACCAATGCACTCGATTCCTTATTTTTTCTACTTTTTTACGTTTCCAAAGCCGCCGGTGGAGGAAGGGAATCGCTGTACTAAAAGGTAGACCACACATTCCCGAAAAAGCCGCCGGCGCTGCCAGGCGGCTTTTTTGTTGCCGCCTTCCCGCATCCGGCCCATGAATGGAGCATGACCGTGTCACACAATACCGACGATACCCGCATCCGAGAAATCCGCGAGCTGGCCCCGCCCGCCCACGTGATGCGTGAATTTCCCTGCACGGCGGACATTTCCCGCACGGTGCACGATGCGCGGCGCGCCATCCACGACGTGCTCTACGGCGCGGACGACCGCCTGGTGGTCGTGGTCGGGCCGTGTTCCATCCACGACACCCAGGCGGCCATGGAATACGCCCGCCGCCTGGCGCCGCAGCGCGAGCGGCTGGGCGCCGACCTGGAAATCGTCATGCGGGTGTACTTCGAGAAGCCCCGCACCACGGTGGGCTGGAAGGGCCTGATCAACGACCCGGGCCTGGATGGCAGCTTCGACATCAACCAGGGCCTGCGCACCGCGCGCGAGCTGCTGATCGACATCAACGCCCTGGGCCTGCCGGCCGGCACCGAGTTCCTCGACATGATCACGCCGCAGTACATCGCCGACCTGGTGTCCTGGGGCGCCATCGGGGCGCGCACCACGGAAAGCCAGGTGCACCGCGAGCTGGCCTCGGGGCTGTCCTGCCCGGTGGGCTTCAAGAACGGCACCGATGGCAACACGCGCATCGCCATCGACGCGCTCAAGGCCTCGTCGCAGCCGCACTACTTCCTCTCGGTCACCAAGGGCGGGCATTCCGCCATCGTGTCCACGCGCGGCAACGAGGACTGCCACGTGATCCTGCGCGGCGGCAAGGCGCCCAACTACCAGGCCGAGCACGTCCAGGCGGCGGCCGCGGCCCTGGAAAAGGCCGGCATGCGCCCGCGCGTCATGGTGGACGCCAGCCACGCCAACAGCAGCAAGGACTACGCCCGCCAGCCCCTGGTGATCGAGGACATCTGCACCCAGGTCGAGGCCGGCGACATGCGCCTGTTCGGCGTCATGGTGGAAAGCCACCTGGTGGGCGGCCGCCAGGACCTGGTGCCGGGCAAGCCCCTGGTGTATGGTCAGAGCATCACCGACGGCTGCGTGGACTGGGACACGACGGTGGCCGTGCTCGACCGCCTGGCCGCCGCGGTGCGCGCGCGCCGCCAGGCCGTGGGCGCGGCGGCCGAGCCGGTCGGCAGCGCCGCCTGAAACGTTCCGCCCGGCGGGCCCGCGGGTCCGCCGGCTTCCGAGTAGACAGGATCGAACATGGATACCTTGCACATCGCCCAGCGGGCCCGGCCCTTGCCGGATGGCTTCCTCGACGCGCTGGCCGCGCGCTTCGGCGAGCGCTGCTCCACGGCGCAGGCGGTGCGCGAGCACCATGGTCGCGACGAATCCCCGTATCCGGTCATGCCGCCCGACGCGGTGGTCTACGCCCGGGACGTGGACGAGGTCGCCTGGGTGGCGCGCCATTGCCACGACCACGGCATCGCCCTGATCCCCTACGGCGCGGGCTCGTCCCTGGAAGGCCACCTGCTGGCGGTCCAGGGCGGCGTGTGCCTGGACCTGTCCGGGATGGACCGGATCGTGGCCGTGCACGCCGAGGACTTCACCGCCACGGTGCAGGCGGGCGTGACCCGCAAGCAGCTCAACGAAGCCCTGCGCGACACCGGCCTGTTCTTCCCCATCGACCCGGGCGCCGACGCCAGCCTGGGCGGCATGGCGGCCACGCGCGCCTCGGGCACCAACGCCGTGCGCTACGGCACCATGCGCGAGAACGTCATGTCGCTGAAGGTCGTCACGGCCGACGGCCGCGTGATCGAGACCGCCAGCCGGGCGCGCAAGTCCTCGGCCGGCTACGACCTGACCCGCCTGTTCGTGGGCAGCGAGGGCACCCTGGGGATCATCGTCGAAGTCACCGTGCGCCTGTATCCGCAGCCCGAGGCCGTGTCCGCCGCGATCTGCAATTTCCCCGACCTGGACGCCGCCGTCCAAAGCGTGATCGAGGTCATCCAGATGGGCGTGCCGGTGGCCCGCATCGAATTCATGGACGCCCACGCCGTGCGGGCCACCAACCGCTACAGCCACCTGAGCCTGCGCGAATCGCCGCTGCTGCTGTTTGAATTCCACGGCAGCCCGGCCTCGGTGCGCGAGCAGGCCGAATCGGTGCAGGCCATCGCGCGCGAGCACGGCGGCCAGGATTTCCAGTGGGCCGACCGCCCCGAGGACCGCAGCCGCCTGTGGACGGCGCGGCACAACGCCTATTTCGCCGGCCTGCAGCTGCGCCCCGGCTGCCGCTCCAGCACCACCGACGTGTGCGTGCCGATCTCCCGGCTGGCCGAATGCGTGGGGGAAACCGCGCGCGAGCTGGACCAGGCGAGCTTTCCCTACACCATCGTGGGCCACGTGGGCGACGGCAACTTCCACGTGCTGATGCTGCTCGACCCGGACGATCCGGACGAATGGGCCGAATCCGAACGCCTGAACCAGCGCCTGGTGGCGCGCGCCATCGCCATGCAGGGCACCTGCACCGGCGAGCACGGCGTCGGCCTGCACAAGCAGGCCTTCATGCGCGCCGAGCACGGCCAGGACGCCCTGGACGTGATGGCGGCCCTGAAGGCCGCGCTGGACCCGCGCAACGTGCTCAACCCCGGCAAGATTCTGCCGCCGGCCGCCTAGGCGCCGAAGGACTCCCATGGACATCGCCAGCCCCGCGGACGAACGGCACGCCACCGTGCCCGATTTTCCCGGCTTCCTCGCCCGCATCGCCCGCGACGTGCCGGCGCACTGCATCCTCACCCGGCCCGACCAGACCCGCGTCTACGAGTGCGATGGGCTGGCCCTGTACCGCGAGCTGCCCCCCGTCGTGGTGCTGCCCGAAAACGAGGCCCAGGTCATCGCCATCCTCAAGGCCTGCCACGAACACAACGTGCCGGTGGTGCCGCGCGGCTCGGGCACGGGGCTGTCGGGCGGCGCCACGCCGCATCCGCAGGGCGTGGTGATCGGCCTGGCCAAGCTCAACCGCATCCTGCGCCTGGATCCCGCGACCTGCGTGGCCGTGGTCGGCCCGGGGGTGCGCAACCTGGCGATCTCCGAGGCGGCCGCGCCCCACGGCCTGTACTACGCGCCGGACCCGTCCAGCCAGATCGCCTGTTCCATCGGCGGCAACGTGGCGGAAAACTCCGGCGGCGTGCATTGCCTGAAATACGGCCTGACGGTGCACAACGTGCTGCGCGTGCGCATGGTCACGGTCGAGGGCGAGATCGTCGAGCTCGGCGGCGAGGCGCCGGACGCCCCGGGCCTGAACCTGCTGCAGGCCTTCATCGGCTCCGAGGGCATGCTCGGCCTGGTCACCGAGGTCACGGTACGGCTGATTCCGCGCCCGCAGCTGGCGCGGGTGGTCATGGCCAGCTTCCCCAGCGTCGAGCAGGCGGGCGAGGGCGTCACGCGCATCATCGCGGGCGGCATCATCCCGGCCGGGCTGGAGCTGATGGACAAGCGCTCGGTGCACATGGTCGAACCCTTCGTGCAGGCCGGCTACGACCTGGAGGCCGAGGCCATCCTGCTGTGCGAATCCGACGGCACGCCCGACGAGGTGGCCGAGGAAATCGCTCGCATCGAGGCGCTGCTGCGCGAGGCCGGCGCCACCCGGCTGCAGACCTCCGCGTCCGAAGCCGAGCGCCTGAAATTCTGGGCCGGGCGCAAGAACGCCTTTCCCGCGGCCGGGCGCATCTCGCCCGATTACTACTGCATGGACGGCACCATCCCGCGCCGCCACCTGGGCAGGGTGCTGGCGGCCATCGCCGGGATGGAGACGCGGTTCGGCCTGCGCTGCGCGAACGTGTTCCACGCCGGGGACGGCAACCTGCATCCCCTGATCCTGTTCGACGCCAACCGGCCCGACGAGGTCGAGCGCGCCGAGGCCTTCGGCGCCGCCATCCTGGAACTGTGCGTCCAGGTGGGCGGCACCATCACCGGCGAACACGGCGTGGGCCTGGAGAAGATCAACCAGATGTGCACGCAGTTCACGCGCGAGGAACTGGACGCCTTCGCGGCGGTCAAGCGCGCCTTCGATCCCTACGGATTGCTCAATCCGCTCAAGCTCATCCCGACGCTGGTGCGCTGCGCGGAATACGGCAAGATGCACGTCCACCAGGGCGAAGTCCGCTTCCCCGACATCCCCCGGTTCTAGGAATCCCCCTCATGGAATTCGTACTGTCCGAACTTTGCGAGCAGGTCGTGACCGCGCGCGCGGCCCAGCGCCCGCTCCTGATCCGGGGCGGCGGCACGCGGCTGTTCTACGGCGGTCCGCTGCCGTCGGAAGACGCCGCGTCCTGGCTGGAGCTGTCGGCCTATCGGGGCGTGGTCGGCTACGAGCCGTCCGAGCTGGTGCTGACGGCGCGGGCCGGCACGCCGCTGGCGGAAATCGAGGCGCTGCTGGCGTCGCGGGAACAGATGCTGGCCTTCGAGCCGCCGCGCTTCGGCGCCGCCGGCACCCTGGGGGGCTGCGTGGCCTCGGGCCTGTCCGGCCCGCGCCGCATGGTGGCCGGCTCGCTGGCGGATTTCGTGCTCGGCACGCGCCTGCTGAGCGCCGACGGCAACGTGCTGTGCTTCGGCGGCGAAGTCATGAAGAACGTCGCCGGCTACGACGTCTCGCGCCTGCTCGCCGGATCCCTGGGCGTCCTGGGGGCGCTGGTGGAAATCTCGCTGAAGGTCGCGCCGCGGCCGCACCGCGAGGCCACGCGCGTGCTGGCGCTGGACGAATCCGCGGCCCTGGAACGGTGCCTGCGCTGGCGGTCGCGGCCGCTGCCCGTGTCGGCGACGGCCTGGATGGCCGATGCCTCGGGCGCCAGCGGGAAACTGTGGGTGCGCCTGTCGGGCAACGCATCGGCCGTGCGCCAGGGCCTGGAGGACATCGGCGGCGAGTCCCTGGACGACGAGGCCGCCGACGCCTTCTGGCTGGGCCTGCGCGACCAGACGCACCCGTTCTTCCGCCAGCGGCCCCTGTGGCGCATCGTCCTGCCCGCCGGCGCGCCCGCGCTGGGCCTCGCGCCCGTGCTGCACGAATGGGGCGGTTGCCTGCGCTGGCTGGCCGGGCCGTACGATGCCGCGGCGCTGCGCGACCGGGTCCAGTCGCTGGGCGGCTCCGCCTGCCTGTACCGCCGCGAAGGCGCGCCCGCCGGCGTGCCGACCTTCCATCCCCTGGCCGACGGCGTCCTGCAGATCCACCGGCGGCTGAAACGGGAATTCGATCCCGCCGGGATCTTCAACGCCCATCGGCTGTATCCGGAACTCTGAGGACCCACCATGCAGACTCAACTCGCGGACTGGGCGCGCGATACCGATTTCGGCCGGGAAGCCGACGAGATCCTGCGCCGCTGCGTGCATTGCGGCTTTTGTCTGGCGACCTGTCCCACCTACCAGATCCTGGGCGACGAGCTCGACAGCCCGCGCGGGCGCATCTACCAGATCAAGCAGGTCCTGGAAGGCGCCGAGCCCACCTTCGTCACCCAGCAGCACCTGGACAGGTGCCTCACCTGTCGCAACTGCGAGACCACCTGTCCGTCGGGCGTCCAGTACGGCGCCCTGGTGGACATCGGCCGCCAGATCGTCAGCGAGCGCGTGCGCCGGCCGCTGCGCGAGCGCCTGGTGCGCGAGGCCCTGCGCCGCCTGATGGGCTCGCCCTGGTTCGGCCCCCTGTACCGGATCGGCGTCTGGGTGCGGCCCGCGCTGCCGGCCGTGCTGCGCGCGAAGATCGCGCAGGCGCGCCCGGCCGGGCCGCTGCCGGCCGAGCCCGGCCGCCATGCGCGCCAGGTGCTGATGCTGGCCAACTGCGTGCAGCCGGCCATGATGCCGTCCATCGACGCCGCCACGCTGCGCGTGCTGGACGCGGTCGGCGTGGGCACGCGCATCGCCGCCGGATCGGGCTGCTGCGGCGCCATCAACTTCCACCTGGACGCCCAGGAGGCCGGCCGCGACCAGATGCGCGCCAACGTGGACGCCTGGCTGCCGCTGCTGGAATCCGGCGAGGTCGAGGCCGTGATCGTCAACGCCTCGGGCTGCGGCGGCATGATCAAGGACTACGCCCATCACCTCAAGCACGACCCGGCCTATGCCGAGCGCGCCGCGCGCCTGATGCCCTACGTCAAGGACATCGCCGAATTCCTCGCGCCGATGGCAGCCGAGGTGCGCGCGAAGATGCGCCGCGCGCCCGGCCGCAGCGCCTTCCATCCGCCCTGCACGCTGCAGCATTGGCAAGGCCTGCGCGCCGTCACCGAGCGGCTGCTGGCCGACCTGGGCTTCGATCTGCAGGCCTTCGGCGAATCGCATCTGTGCTGCGGTTCGGCGGGCACCTATTCGATCACCCAGCCGGCGCTGTCGAAATCGCTGCGCGACCGCAAGCTGCAGGCGATCCAGACCACGCTGCCCGACACCATCGTGTCCTCCAACATCGGCTGCATCTGCCATCTCCAGAGCGGCACCGGCACGCCGGTGCGCCACTGGATCGAAACCGTCGACGAGGCCCTCCATGACTGACCGGCGCGTGACTGACCAGCCCACGCGCGGCGCCCGGGTCGTCATCGGCATGTCGGGCGGCGTGGATTCCTCGGTGTCGGCCTGGCTGCTCAAGCAGCAGGGCTACGAAGTGGTCGGCCTGTTCATGAAGAACTGGGAGGACGACGACGACAGCGAATACTGCTCGTCGCGCCAGGACTGGCTGGACGCCGCCAGCGTGGCCGACGTGGTGGGCGTGGACATCGAGGCGGTCAATTTCGCCGCCGAATACAAGGACCGGGTGTTCGCCGAGTTCCTGCGCGAATATTCCGCCGGCCGCACGCCCAATCCGGACGTGCTGTGCAACGCGGAAATCAAGTTCAAGGCCTTCCTGGACCACGCCATGGGGCTGGGCGCCGACTACATCGCCACCGGCCACTACGCCCGGGTGCGCCGCGCCGCCACGCCGCGGGGGCCGCGCAGCCAGCTGCTGAAGGCGCTGGACGGCACCAAGGACCAGAGCTACTTCCTGCACCGCCTGAACCAGGACCAGCTCGCGCGCACCCTGTTTCCCCTGGGCGAGCTGCCCAAGACCGAGGTCCGCCGCATCGCGCGCGAGATCGGCCTGCCCAACGCCGCCAAGAAGGATTCCACGGGCATCTGCTTCATCGGCGAGCGGCCGTTCCGCGAATTCCTGAACCGCTACCTGCCTACGAAGCCGGGGCCGATGCTGACCCCGGAGGGCCGCGAGGTCGGCCGCCACCAGGGCCTGGCCTTCCATACCCTGGGCCAGCGCAAGGGCCTGGGCATCGGCGGAGTGCGCGGCGCCCAGCGCGGGGACGGCACGGCCGACGCCTGGTACGCGGCCCGCAAGGACCTGGAGAACAACGTCCTGTACGTCGTCCAGGGCCACGACCACCCCTGGCTGCTCAGCGAACGCCTGCGCGCGCAGGACGCCAGCTGGGTGGCGGGCGAGCCGCCGGCCCCCGGCGCCTACGCCGCCAAGACCCGCTACCGCCAGGCCGATGCCGCCTGCGTCCTGGAAGCGGGGCAGGGCGCGGGGGATTTCGCGCTGCGCTTCGACGAGCCCCAATGGGCCGTGACGCCGGGCCAGTCGGCCGTGCTGTACGACGGCGACGTCTGCCTGGGCGGCGGGATCATCGTCTAGGGCTCGGGCGGCGGCGCGCGGGATCTACGCGGCGGGCGGCCTGGTCGTGGCGAAGGAGGGCCGGGCGTCGAGCTTTTCGGTCAGGCGGGCCAGGTGGGCGTGGTCGGCGCGCCAATCCAGTTCCGGGAAGCGCAGGTCCAGGTAGCCCAGGGCCGCGCCCACGGCGATGTCGGCCAGGCACAGGTTGACGCCCATGCAGTAGGACTGCTCGCCCAGGAGCTGTTCCATGTAGTTCAGCCCGGCGCCGATCTTCTGGTGCTGGCGGGCGATCCAGTCGGGGTTGCGCTGGGGCTCGGGGCGGCGGTGGGCTTCGATGAAGGCCGCCGCGGCGGCGTCCATGACGCCGTCGGCCACGGCTTCCCAGCGCTTGACTTCCACGCGTTCGCGCCCCGGAGGTGGGATCAGCCGCCCGACCGGCGAGAGCGTATCCAGGTATTCCACGATGACGCGCGAGTCGAACAGCGCGCCGTTCTCGTCCATGATCAGACAGGGCACCTTGCCCAGGGGGTTGTGCGCCGTGACGTGGGTCGCGGGCCCCCAGGGGTCGTCGAGGACCAGCTCGTAGTCGAGCTTTTTCTCGGCCAGCACGATACGGACCTTGCGGACGTAGGGGCTGGTCAGGGAACCGATCAATTTCATGAGGAAACAGGATAGTCCAGGGCTCGAAAAGTATAGCAGGACGACTCCCCCGAGCCCGGGTGTCCGGCGTGTTTTGTCCTTTTTTTGCCCGGCGGCAAGCGTGTGGTGTGGTATATCCGCCCAGTCTTCGGCCCGGTCCTGGCCCGGTCTCCGCCAGGTCCGGAGGCGCGGACGGGCGGGTGCTAGAATCCTGGCTTGGGATGCGCCTCGCCCGTCGCCGGATCCGGGGCGCCCCGCCGGTCGCCGTTCGTTCCTCTGTCCCGCGCGCCCCGGCCTCGTGTCCGGGCGGCCGCGCCTTCTCGTTCCCGTCGATGATGCATATTGATTCTTCCCTCAGCGCGCTCAATGCGCTGTCGCCCCTGGATGGGCGCTACGCGGCCAAGGCCGACGCCCTGCGGCCCTTCCTGTCCGAAGCCGGCTTCATGGCGCACCGGGTCGAAGTCGAGATCGCCTGGCTGATCGGCCTGTCCGACGCCGGGCTGCCCGAACTGCCCGCCTTCTCGGCGGCGGCGCGCGCGCGGCTGCGGCAGCTGGTGCGGGATTTCTCCGAGGCCGACGCGGCCCGCATCAAGGCCATCGAGCGCACCACCAACCACGACGTGAAGGCGGTGGAATACTGGCTCAAGGAGCGGGTCGCCGACGACGCCGAACTGTCCCGCGCGGCGGAATTCATCCATTTCGCCTGCACCTCGGAAGACATCAACAACACCTCCCACGCCCTGATGCTGGGCCGCGCGCGTTCGCAATGCGTGGTGCCGGCGCTCGAATCGGTCGCCGCCCGCCTGCGCGAACTGGCGCGCCAGCACGCCGACCAGCCGCTGCTCTCGCGCACGCACGGCCAGCCGGCCACGCCCAGCACCATGGGCAAGGAATTCGCCAACGTCGTCGCCCGCCTGGAGCGCGCCCTGGAGGCGATCCGCGCCGTGCGGCCCCTGGCCAAGATGAACGGCGCCACCGGCAATTACAACGCCCATCTGGCGGCCTACCCGGAAATCGACTGGCCCGCGTTCTCCCGCGAGGTCCTGAGCGGCCTGGGGCTGACCCAGAATCCTTATTCCATCCAGATCGAGCCGCACGACTGGATGGCTGCCCTGTTCGACGCGATCGCGCGCGCCAACACCATCCTGCTGGACCTGAACCGCGACGTCTGGGGCTACATTTCCCTGGGCTACTTCAAGCAGCGCCTGAAGGACGGCGAGGTCGGCTCGTCCACCATGCCGCACAAGGTCAACCCGATCGACTTCGAGAATTCCGAGGGCAACCTGGGCCTGGCCAACGCGATGCTGCGCCACCTGTCGGAAAAGCTGCCGGTCTCGCGCTGGCAGCGCGACCTGACGGACTCCACCGTGCTGCGCAACCTGGGCGTGGCGCTGGGTTACGGCCTGGTGGCCTACGAGGCCTGCCTGCGCGGTCTGGGCAAGCTGGAGCTGAACCCCGCCGCCATCGACGCCGACATCGACGCCTGCTGGGAAATCCTGGCCGAGCCCGTGCAGACGGTGATGCGCCGCTACGGCCTGCCGCAGCCCTACGAGCAGCTGAAGGCCCTGACGCGCGGCAAGGGCATCACCGAAGAAGCCCTGCGGGAATTCATCGCTGGCCTGGATCTGCCCGACGAACCCAAGGCCCGGCTGCTGGCCATGACGCCGCGCAGCTACACCGGCCTGGCGGCCCGCCTGGCGGCGCAGATCTAGGAAGCAGGAAGGCCCGCGCCGGGGCGCGGTTCAGGACGCGGGCCGGAAACTGCTGGATATGCGACGACCCTACCTATCGGCCGGAAGTGGGAACAACCGTGTCCGATGAGTGCCCATCGCCCGTTCATGGGGCAGAGTCCAGGAGGCGATCGAGGTTGATCGACAGCCCCTGAAATGCCTGCATAGCGCCTATATGGAAACCAAAAACAAAAAGGCCAGTTCCGAAGAACTGGCCTCAGCGCTTGATCTGAGTGCTTGATATTCCTGGTGGGCTGTGAGTGACTCGAACACTCGACCGACGGATTAAGAGTCCGCTGCTCTACCAACTGAGCTAACAGCCCGTCGCAATGATTTGCGAAGAACGAAACTATACACCTTTTTGCCGGCCTGCGCAAAAAGGCATGTGACAAAGCATGCGGCTTGTTGGCGCAACGTGAGAATGTCCGCATCCCCCTGTGCGAACCTGTTATAAAAACGACATGCGTATTCCAGCACGAGAAGAACACATGCCCGGCCGAGTCGTGATTCGATGCAGCATCGCGCTGCTGTTCGCCGCCCTGGTCTCCGGCTGCTTCGGGGGCGGCGGCCCGACCCGGCAGGCGGACCGCGGCGGCGAATGCCAGTGGAACCGCAGCCGGTGCCTCTACGAGGGTTCCTACGAGCCCGGCGAGCGGGACTATGCCGAACAGGAAGCCAAGGAACTGAACCGGGCTTCGCTGGAACGGCTGCGGCGCAGCGCCGGCAGGTAGTCTCCCGGCCCGTGCTCCCGGCCCGTGGCGGAACGGACGGGCCGTGCCGGTGGATCGGGACGCCGGGATTCCGCCGGGGTTCCGCTTTCCAGGCGGGGCGCGGGCTGGTTATGATGGCTGCGCGATGCCCGTGCGGATCGCGCCGTGCCCGGACCCCCTGCAGGAGACACTGGAATGTGTGATTCGACATGCTGCGCGGAAGCGGCGGCGCACTCCCGCCGTTCCTTCCTACGATCCTCGCTGGCCGCCGCCCTGGCGGTCGCCGCCGGCGGCGCGCTGCCGGGCGGCCTGGCCCTGGCGCGCACCGCGTCCCCGCCCAAGCCGCAGAACGTCCTCGATCCCGATGCCGCGCTCGCGCGGCTGACCGAGGGCAATGCGCGGTACGTGTCCGGGGTGACCCGGCGCCACGATTTCGCCCACGAGCGCCCGGCCCTGGCGGCGGGGCAGAATCCCTACGCGGCCGTGCTGGGCTGCGCGGACTCGCGTGTGGTGCCCGAATACGCCTTCGATTGCGCCCGGGGAGACCTGTTCGTCACCCGGGTGGCGGGCAATTTCGTCAATGTCGACATGCTGGGCAGCCTGGAGTATTCGGTGGCGGTCCTGGGCGTGCCGCTGATCCTCGTGCTCGGACATGACAAGTGCGGCGCGGTCGCGGCGGCGGTCAAGGCCATCACGGAATCGGCGCAGTATCCCGGCCGTATCCCTTCGCTGGTGTCGGCCATCGCGCCCGCCGTGCAGAAAGTCCAGGACGGCGGAGGCGATCTGCTGGCGGCCGCCACCGCACAGAACGTCCGCGACAACGTCGCCGCCCTGGCCGAGCGTTCGACCATCCTCGGCGACGCGGTGCGGGCCGGCAAGCTGCGGCTCGCCGGCGCCGTCTACCGGCTCGATACCGGCCGGGTCGAGTTCCTGGGCTAGGGCGGACAGGCGCTGGCCATGACGGAGGCGGCCGGCGCGCGCGTCCTGATCGTCGAGGACGAGCCGACGCTGGCGGAAAATTTGTACGGCTATTTGGAGCGCCAGGGTATGGCGCCGGACGTGGCCTACGACGGCCATGGAGCGCTGGCCCTGCTGCACGGGTCGGTCTTCGACGCCGTGGTGCTGGACCTGGGCCTGCCCGGCCTGGGCGGGCTGGACGTGCTGCGCGCCATGCGGCGGGAACCCATGCTGTGGCGGCCCGTGCTGGTGTTGACGGCGCGCGAGCGGCTGGAGGACAAGCTCCTGGCCTTCGACCTCGGGGCGGAAGACTATCTGGTCAAGCCCTTCTCCCTGGCCGAGGTCGCGGCGCGGCTGCGCGTCCTGACGCGGCGGGGGCAGGGCGGCGAATCCGGCCCCCTCGTCCACGGGAATCTGCGCTACGACCCGCATTCGCAGGCGGTGACCCTGGCCGGCCGGCCGCTGATCCTGCCGCGCAAATCGGTGCTGCTGCTGGCGGCCCTGCTGCGGCCGGCGGGCGGCCTGGCAACCCATGCCCACCTGACGGCGGCGTTGTGGCCCGACGGACCGCCGTCCGACCGTGCCCTGCACGACCAGGTGCGCCTGCTGCGCCGCCGCCTGCGCGCGGAGCGAGGACCCGACATCGTGGCCGAACCCGGCCGGGGCTGGCGTTTGGCGCCGGTGCCGGACGACGCGGGCGGCGGGGACGCGGCATGAGGCTGAAACAGCCGTCCTCCCTGGCCCGGCGGGTCACCTGGGCCGTCACCGGCACCGCCGCCGTATTCCTGCTGGTCATCAGCCTGCTGGCCTACGGGACTTTTGCGCGCATGGAGGACGACCTGGTCGACGAAGTCCTGTCGGGCCAGATCGCGGCCTTGCGCGACGATCTCGGGGCGGGACTGTCCGTGTCGGCGATCCAGCCGCCGCGCTGGAGCGAAGGAGGGCGCGTCCGGACCTGGGTGCTGCCGGCGGATCGGCCGCCTCCCCTGGAAGGGATGTTCGCGGCGGGGCCGGGCGGCCGGGAAATCGTGCAGGCGGGCCGGACGTGGCACACCTGGGTCGAGACCGTCCCCCAAGGCCTCCTCTACGTTCGCTACGACGCCACCGCGCACGAGGACCGGGTCCGGTCCTTCGGTTGGATCCTGGCGGGCGGAGCCGTGTCGGCGCTGATCTGCGCCTGGCTGCTGGCCCGGCGGCTGGCGCGCCGGGTGGTGGCGCCGATCCGCGCCGTATCGGACCGGCTCTCGGCCTGGGAGGGCGGGGCGTTCGCCGACGAGGCGCCCGGGGGCGACGAGGCGCTGCAATTGATCGGGGCCTTCAACCGCATCCAGGACCGGATCGACCGCTCCGTGGCGTTCGAGCGCCAGTTCGCCGCCAATCTCGGTCACGAGCTGCGCACGCCGCTGGCCGCCCTGCGCTCCGATTGCGAAATGGCCCTGCTGGACGCCGGTCCGGGGACGTCCCTGGCAGCGCGCCTGGCGCGCATGATGGTCCAGGTCGACGCCGCCGCCAGCAGCCTGGCGGGCGCGGCGGCCCTGAACAGCGCCGATCCGGCCCGGGTGCGCCGCGTCGGCCTGTCGCAGGCCCTGGAGCAGGCCTGGTTCGCCCTGGAACCCATGGCCCGCGCGCGCGGCCTGGCACTGGATTCGCGCATTCCGCCGGACGAGAGCCTGTGCCTGGACCCGGACGCCCTGCTGATCGTGCTGCGCAACCTGCTGCGCAACGCGATCGAGCACGCTGCGCCGGCCACGCTACGGGTCTGTCTGGATCAGGACGGCGTCCTGGTCCTGCGCGACGATGGGCCGGGCATGGCGCCCGAACGCCTGGCGCGGGTGCGGGAGTGGCGCGCCGGCCGGGCGGATCTGTCCGCGGCGGACGCATCCGAAACCGGCCATGGGCTGGGCCTGGGCATCGCCCAGCGCGTCTGCGAGCTGCGCGGCTGGCGGCTGAGCGTGGACTCGACTCAGGGCGGCTCCGATAGCGGAACGACCTTCAGGCTGGACCTCCATTCAGCTTCCGGTCAGCGGAATTCGTAGCGGATTCGTGGCCCTCGGGGCTATGGTGAGCGCTGTCCGACCAGGAGCCATCATGTCTTTGTCCGCCTGCGCTTCCCCCGGCACCCCCGCCGCCCGTTCCAAAGCCGACATCGATTCCGTCTGGGAACGCCTGGCCCATGCCCAGGTGCTGCGCCGCCGCGCGCTGGGCGTCCTGGGGGCGCTGACCGTGCTGGCGCTGCCCTGGGTCGGTTCCGCCTGGCCGGAGGCTGGCTGGGTCAATCAGAGTCTGGAATGGGCGGGCCTGATCCTGATGGCGCTGGCGCTGCTGGGGCGTTGCGCCTGCATGCTGTACCTGGGCGGGCGCAAGGGCGCCGACCTGGTGGCGGAGGGGCCTTACTCGGTCTGCCGCAATCCCCTGTACGTCTTCTCCATCCTGGCCGTCCTGGGCATCGGCCTGCAGACCGGCAGCTTGACGGTAGGGCTGGTCCTGGCCCTGGCGGCCTGGGCGGTGTTCCGCTGGATCGTGGGCGAGGAGGAGCGGATGCTGCGCGCATCCTTCGGCGCGCCGTTCGAGGACTACTGCGCGCGGGTGCCCCGGTTCCTGCCCCGTCCGTCCGCCTGGCGTTCGCCGCGGCACGTCACGGTCGATCTCCAGGGCGTCTGGAACACGGTGCGCGACGCCCTGCCGTATTTCCTGTCGATTCCCGTGTTCGAGGCCATCGAGGCCTTCCAGGAAGCGGGCTGGCTGCACGTCCGGCTGTGGCTGTATTGAGCTGAGCATCCGGCGGCCTGTGCGCTGATCCCGGGCTCCGGCGCCGCATGCCCCTGTGATACAGTCCCAGACGGTTTTTCAGCCTGGAGTCCGCTTCATGCAGTCCCCGTTCTACCCGATCGGCACCCCCGGCGTCCCCTGGGGGGAAGCCGAAATCGCCGCCTGGCTCGCCCGCCAGCGGCGCCGGCGCAGCTATGCCGACGAAGTCCTGACGGTCGTCGACCGCCTGCGCGACCGTTTCGACGTCGTGCAGTACGGCCAATTGGACTATGCGCCCGATGCATATCCCCTGTTCGCGCTGCGCAGCCGCGGCTGGCGCGACGACCGGCCGGCGGCGCTGGTCACGGGCGGGGTGCACGGCTACGAGACCAGCGGCGTGCACGGCGCGCTGCGCTTCGCCGATCTGCACGCGGCCGATTACGCGGGCCGCCTGGACCTGATGATCGTCCCCTGCGTCAGCCCCTGGGGCTACGAGCGCATCCACCGCTGGAATCCCCGGGCGCTGGACCCGAACCGGTCCTTCCGCCCCGGCAGCCCCGCGCCGGAGTCGGCGGCATTGATGGCGCTGGTGGCGCCGTTCGCCACTCGGGTGCGGGTGCACATCGACCTGCACGAAACCACCGACAGCGACGAGTCCGAGTTCCGGCCCGCGCTGGCGGCGCGCGACGGCCGGCCTTTCACACCGGGCGGCATCCCGGACGGCTTCTACCTGGTGGACGATACCGAGTCTCCCCGGCCCGAATTCCAGGCCGCCGTGATCCGTGCGGTGGCCGAAGTCACCCACATCGCCCCGGCCGATGCGCACGGCGAGATCATCGGCTCGCCCGTGGTCGCTCCGGGCGTCATCCGCTACGCCTTGCGCTCCCTGGGGCTGTGCGCCGGCATCACGGACGCGCCCTACCGCACGACGACGGAAGTCTATCCCGACAGCCCGCGGGCCACCCCCGAGCAATGCAACGCGGCCCAGGCCGCAGCGGTGCGCGCGGCGCTGGACTACGCTTTGGAGCATTGACGGCATGGAGATCGTTTTCGCCTCGCAACTGGAAGCCGATCCGCAGGCCTGGGTAGCGGCCCTGCGCACCGCGCTGCCCGACGCCCGGGTGCGCCTGTGGGGCGACGGCGAGCCGGAAGGCCGCGCCGATTTCGCCGTGGTGTGGGCGCCGCCGGCCGACCTGTTCGCCCGCGAGCCGCGCCTGCGCGCCCTGTTCAACCTGGGCGCCGGGGTCGACGCCCTGCTGCGCCTGCCGGGCCTGCCCGACGATCTGCCCCTGGTGCGGCTGGAAGACGGCGGCATGGCGGTGCAGATGGCGGAATACGCGCTCTACCATCTGCTGCGCGAATCGCGCGACTTCGGCCGCTACGAGCGCCAGCAGGCCGAAGGACTCTGGCAGCCCCTGGCCGACATCGACCGCGATGCCTGGACCGTCGGCGTCCTGGGCGCCGGCGCCATGGGCGCGCGGGTCGCCCAGGCCTGCGCGGCCCTGGAATACCCGACGGCGGTCTGGTCGCGCAGCGGCCGCACCGTGCCGGGCGTCGAGGCCTACGGCGGCGAGGCGGACCTGGCCGCGTTCCTGGCGCGCACGCGCGTGCTGGTGAACGCGCTGCCGCTGACCGACGCCACACGGGGCATCCTGTGCCGCCGCACCTTCGAGCAGCTGCGGCCCGACGCCGTGGTGATCAACATCGCCCGGGGCGGGCATCTGGTCGAGGCCGACCTGCTGGCCGCCCTGGACGGCGGGCGCCTGCGGTCGGCGGCCCTGGACGTCTTCGAGCGCGAGCCCCTGCCGCCCGGCCATCCTTTCTGGTCCCACGCGCGCATCCGGGTCACGCCGCACGTCGCCGGCGCCAGCCTGATGGACGGGACGGTGCGCCAGATCGCCGGCAAGATCCGCGCCCTGGACCGGGGCGAGCCGGTCACCGGCGTCGTGGACCGCAGCCGGCAGTATTGAGGGATCGAGGGCGTTTGCCCCGGAGAAGGCGTTTGCCCGGGGCCGCCGTCCCGGCATCCGCTCCGGTCAGGCCTGCGCGGCCGCCTGGCGCGCCAGCCGGCCGGCGCGTTCCAGGCGCTGCGCGCCGTGCTCCAGCGGTTCGATGAAGCGGGCCGGGATCGCCTGGATGCCGCCGATGGCGCCGCACAGGGCGCCGGTCAGCATCGCCCGGGCCTGGTTCTGGCCGCCGCCGTTGACGGCGTGCAGGACGGCCGACTCGAAATCGTCCTGGAAGCGGCCGGCCAGGTAATAGGCGGCGGGGAACTGGTGGTAGACCGCGCAGGGCATGCCGTACACCAGCGAGGCCTTCCAGGCTGGCTCAATGCGGATGTCCGGATCCCGCGCGGCGCGCAGGATGCCCGACACCGTCAGCAGGGCGTCGGGCGAAGGGAACTGGCCGGCGGTGCGCGGCGCTTCCGGCCCCGGCGGCGGGGTGTCCTCCCCGGCCGAGGTCACGCTGTGGAAGGGCAGGGCGCCGCTGCGCACCAGCGCCATCAGCCGGTCGGACGTGGCCGCGTCCAGCGGCTCGCCGCGCACCAGGCTGCCCAGCACGCAGCCGTAGGCCACGGTCATGGCCATGACCGTCGTGTCGCGCTGGGTCAGCGCCGTGTTCGCGGCGCAGTGGCGCGCCAGATCGGCCGGCTGGCGGGCGTAGCGCACGGCCAGCGCCAGGATGCGCTCGGCCGCCTCGGTGGTGTCGGCCAGGCCCGCCACCCGGCCCCAGGGCAGGCCCTGGCCCACCCGCAGGCGCCAGGTCTCGCGGATCGACTGGCTGGTGTAGCCGCCCGGCCCGTTCATGGGCGTGCCGTCCAGCAAGGGGAAGAAATCCTCGTCCAGCCGGCGGCAGAAATCCGCCTCGTCGTAGCCGCCGCAGGCGTCCAGGGATTGCGCCAGCAGGTCCAGGATGAAGCCGGCCTGGCCCGACTGGCCGGCCCGCAGCCCCGCATGGTAGCGGTCGGGGCGGGGATCCGTGTAGCCGTCGATCCAGTCGCCGTAGTCGCGCCGCAGGGCGTCCAGGTCGTAGTACCAATGCGGGCCCAGGGCCAGGGCGTCGCCGACGTAGGCGCCGATCAGGGCGCCTTGGGCGCGTTGTTCAAGGGTGGGTGCCATGCCGGATCCTCCGTCGTGTCCGATGCGTCCGATGCCTCGGCGGCGCCGCCGCCGTACGCGTGCACCCGGTTGCGGCCGCCGCGCTTGGCCTGGTACATCGCCTGATCAGCATACGCCAAAAGCCCCGAGAGGGAGGCAAGCGGCGCCTGCGAGTCGTGCACCGTGCCGATGCTGACGGAAATCTTCAGGGGCGCGCCGCCGTTCAGGGAAATCTCCAGCCCGGCCACGCGGCCGCGCAGGCGTTCGGCGATGTCGTTCGCGTCCTGCTCCGAGGTGTCGGGCAGGAACAGGGAGAATTCCTCGCCGCCCAGGCGGCCGAACAGGTCGCGGGGGCGCACGACGCCGCGGATGGTTCGCGCGAAGGCCTTCAGGACCTGGTCGCCGGCGGCGTGGCCATGGCGGTCGTTCAGCAGCTTGAAGTGGTCGATGTCCATCATCAGCAGGGCATTGCCCTGGGGCGGCGCCGGCGTGCGTCCCAGGTGCTCCTCGGCGCTGCGCAGAAAGGCCTGGCGCGACAGGGCGCGGGTCAGGCCGTCGTGGTCCAGGGCCACGTGCAGGGACGAGATCAGATCGCTGCGGGCCGCCAGGATGCCGGATACCAGCAGGGGCGAGGCGACCAGCAGCAGCACGCCCAGCCGCAGGGACACCATGTCCCAGGCATGGAAATGGAGGCCTGCCAGCGGCTGGCTCGTGCCCAGCGGCAGCCAGCCGTTGGCGATGCCCAGCATCACGGCGAGCGCGGTCACCAGGGTGAGCCAGGCCGTCGTGATCTGGCGGTACGCCAGGGCGCAGTACATCAGGGCCGGAATGGGGAAGGCGATGGCGCCCGGCCCGCCCAGCACGAAGCACAGCGACAGGCTGGCGGCCAGCGCGACGAAGGGCAGCAGCAGGGTTCCGCTGAAGAGGCGCTTGCGCAGGGAGGCCCAGGAGTGGCGGCGGTCGCCGCGCAGCCGCAGGCGCCGGGGCAGGAGCATGATCGGCGGCAGGAAGGCGCTGTAGCTGAGCAGCTGGCCGAAGAACCAGTTCAGGGCGATCGTCGTCCACTGGCCGCCGGGCCGCAGCCAGGGCGTGAACGCCAGGGCGATGGCCGCGTTGGTGGCGGCCGCCGCCGCGCAGGCCGTCAGCACCTGGCCGATGGCCCGGGGGCTGCGCAGGCGCGGCGGCGACCAGGGAGACGACAGGATGATCCAGGCGACGAGCGCGCCGGAGAGGTCCGTGATGCCGTAGCCCACGGCGGCCGGCCAGCGCAGGCCTTGCAGGATGCTTGCCAGGGCCAGGCCGCAGAGCGCGCCCGCCCAGGACAGCGGGTGGGCCAGGGCCGGATGGCGGATCAGCAGGGCGGCCAGCAGCGCATTGGCCGGCCAGAGGATCGAAAGCCCCCCCTCGGGCTGGGTCAGCTGGCCCAGGAACGAGCACAGGAGCGCGAATGCCGCGAGCAGGGCAGCCTGAATGGGCTTCCGGCAGCATTGTGTGCGGAGACGGAAAACCAGGGACATGGAAGCGGGAATCTGGATGAGAGGAATGCCGCGTTCCAAATGTAACAGAAGGTGGACGCCTTGTCTCCCGTGGCCTGCACCGTGGCCTGTCCCATGCCGGCCGGCCCGCAGGCCGCGTCGATCCGCGTCGGCCCGCGCGCCGGTCCGCGCGTCTCGCCTGCGGTCCCGTGCTCAGCCGGCCGGCGGGCGGCGGCTCCGCTGCCAGGCCAGCACGGCCTGCCCGGCCAGCGCCATGATGCGATCATGGCGTTTCTTGGGCCAGGCCTGGCGCAGCGAGGCGAACAGGCATCGGGTGCCCGACTGGGCCAGTTCCGGAGCGCCCGGGTCTTCCAGCAGGCGGATCTGGATGTGGGCCAGCGTGTCCGCCGCCAGGCGCCAGCCCAGTTCCGGCATGCCCGCCTCCAGCGCCAGCAGTTGGCCGCCCAGGGTCCGGATCACGGGCTCGACCGCCTCCAGGCTGGCGCCCGCGCCCATGGCGTGCCACAGCGCCAGGTGGATCTGGCGGCGCAGCGCGATCTTGAAGTCGATGGCCGTGGCCTCGGCGGCATCGAGTTGCTCGAACCGGTGCTGGAAGCGGGCGTCTTCCTCCGGGTCCAGCCCGGTGCGCAGGGCGCCGATCAGCGCGGTCAGGGAGGGGATCGCCTGGATGCCGAAGGCCTGGCTGAATGCCAGGCCCCATTGGTCCAGTCCGGCCAGCAGCAGCGCCATCCGCACGGCGCGGACGTCGTCGCCCGGACCGGCACGCACCCAGTCCAGGCATTGCGTGCGCAGTGCGTCCGGGGGAACAGGGGCGGATTCCGCCGCCGCCGCATGGCGGAATGCCTGCGTGAAGGCGTCGCGCGCCAGGTCGGCCGCCTGCGCCTGGACCCCCGGCGGGGCCAGCGCGGCGAGCGGATCGTCGAGGTCGGCGGGGGCGTCAGCGGTGCGGGCGTCGGTCATGGCGCCCGCATTGTCTCACGGTTTGACGACCAGGCCGTTGTGCACGCGCGTCACGCCCTTGACCGAGCGGGCCACTTCGCCCGCGCGATCCTTTTCGTGCTGGGACTTGGCGAAACCGGAGAGCTGCACCGTCCCGCCGTCGATGGTCTTGACGTTGATGTTCGCCGCCGAGGTCGTGGGATCGTTGGCCAGCTTGGCCTTGACCTCGGCCGTGATGGCCGAGCCGTCGATGTACTGGCCGACGGTTTCCTGCTTGCGGGCGACGGAGCAGCCCGAGATCATGACGGTGGCGGTGCCGGCCAGGGCAGCCATGGCGATGAGGCGGGCGATGTTCGATTTCATGATGTGTGTCCTCCTGTGAGCGGGATGTTTTGCTGCATTCGGAATCACGGTAGCACGTGGCATGCCTGGATGCACGTGGCTGGACGCACGTCCCTGGATGCGCGCGTCCGCCCGGAGGGCCGGGGTCATGCGGGCCGCTCCTGCCCCGCACGTCCCTGGATGGGCGCGTCCGCCCGGAGGGCGCCGGCGGCATGCCGGCCGCCGCGCTCCTGCTCAGCGGCGCCGCCGGGTCGACAGGGCCACGTAGATGCCGCTGGCGGCGATCGTCAGCGCGCCGACGTAGAACCAGGCGTCGGGGAGCTCATCCCAGAAAAACCAGCCGAGCAATCCCGCCGATATCAGGCCGAAATAGTCGAACGGAGCCACCACCGAGGCGGGCGCGATGCGGAACGCCTGGGTGATCAGCCCCAGCCCCGCCGTGCTGCAGAGGGCGATCCCGATGAAGCCGGGCAGGTGCGCCCAATCGATCGGCTTCCAGACGAGGGCCAGGGGCAGTCCGGCGAATATCAGCTGGCCGAGGACGATGTGGAACATCGTCGTGAACATGCTTTCGCGGGCGCCGATGCGCTTTGCGCTGACCATCATGACGGCGTAGCCGAGCGCGGTGGCCAGCGGCAGCAGGGCGGCCCACTGGATGTTGCCCGGACTGGGCCGGACGATGACCATGACGCCGGCAAATCCGGCCAGGATCGCCAGCCAGCTGCCTTTCGAGACCTTTTCGCCGAGGAAGGCGACGGAAATGGCGGTGACGAACAGCGGCGCGCAGAACGCGACGGCGGTGTTCTCGGCCAGCGGAAGCATCGTCAGGCCAAGGTAAAAGCAGGAAGCGGAGGCGACGTTGAGGGCGCCGCGCAGCAGATGCACGCCGATGTGCTGGGTGCGCAGCGCCGTGCGCCCACTCAGGAACAGTACCAGCGCGGCGACCAGGGGAAGGGCGATGAGCGCGCGCAGAAAAAGGAGCTGGAGGGGGGAATAGAAGGCGCCCAGCCACTTGGCCAGGCCGTCGCTGATGGTCAGGCAGAATATGCCGACCAGAATGCAGCCGATGCCAGCCCGGATGCTGCTTTGCGGTGATGCTGCCATGCTCGTGGAACTCTGATGCGGTGGGTGGGGCCGGCGCGGCGCGGCAACGGGATGCCGGCCGGGGCGCCGGCCAATCGCGTAGAGTAGCGTTCCGCGGGAGGGTGGGCAAGACGGGTGGGCAAGGCGGGCGGGCAAGACGGGTGGGCACGGCGCGGCAATCCGTCAGAAACCGAGCCGGCCAGGAATGGAAAAGGGCCTGGCGATCAATCGCCAGACCCTTGGTGTCCCTGGTGGCGCATCCCTGATGCGAACAGGGGACTTGCGGATCATGATTCAGTTTGATTGTGCAGCATTGGTGTGGCTTTGTCTTTGCAATCAAGTGGTTAGATCAGTCATCCGTCGCTACGCTATGGATACGCTATGTTTTGCTATGCGGTTGACGCTTGGTTGACACTGAAATGCTACTTTGGAGAAGTCCGGACAGTCGCCAGTGGCAGGAACAGGGTCAGTGGTGAATCAGGCAAAGCAATGAAGCCATGATGTTGATAGAAGGCTGAGGCTGCATCGTCCTTGGCATCCACCATCATGGCAAAGGCCGCAATCTCTGCTCTGGCAGCGCGATCAAGCGCATCGGCCAGCAGCGCACCTCCTAGCCCCTGTCCTTTGAAATCTTGATCGACGGCCAAGCGGCCCATACGAACCGCTGGAACAGTCGGGTAGCGAGGCAGTTTTTTACCGATATTGGCGGGAAGATCAGTTAGCAAGACACTGGAGGAAGCCACGGTGTAATAGCCCGCAATACGCTGATCATCAGCCAATGCAACATAGCAAGCAGCGACACGACGGCGAACATCCTGCGAGGCGTGCGTCTGCAAGTAGCGATTCAGGGGTTCCGAATCACTATTGAATGCAGCGCGATTGTGCGTGCTATCCAACAAAACAAGCTGGAACGGCATACTGCTCATTCAGCACTCAGGAGTTTGCTACGGCGAGCAAAAGCGCGCTTCAAGGCAGGTGTTTGCTTGGGTGGTGACAGCAGCGCCTGTGCAAAGCACTCCTGATCGGCCATCGACAAACGGATGACCTCGGCCTGTTCGATGACGCGTTGTGCAGCGTCCTGGACAGCGGTGACCACGAAGTCGGTCATGGTGCGCCCCTGAAGCTCAGCGGCGCGTTTGAGCATCGAATGCAGATCGGTACTGATTCGGGCTTCGAGACGGGCGGTAGAGATGGTTGCAGGCATGGTAAGAGACCTCCTTGAAAAAGGATACGGCAAATTGCCGTACATGTCAACCATATGCACTCTTGGGCATTCGCGCAATTTGTGATTCTGATCTCAAAGTTTCCTGAAGATCCAGGAAGCTATCCACCATAATCCTGAGCCGATCAGAACCAGCACAATCAGCGTGATCAGATAGACCCACGCAGTAGACAAAAACAAAAAAACACGACCCATGCCGTGTGCACAAGCAACAATAATTCGATCTAGAAATTGCATCAAGCCAAGCCTAATTTAATCAGAAATCACAAACCAAGAGGCTATGAGGCTGTTTGAAAATTCCCATACATAGCCAGAATCCTGGCTATTTCCTCATGATCTTTAACGCGCAACTTGGCACGTTTCTGGGCCAGACGGCTTCTCTCTGCTCTCAGCGCTTGCATAGTCACACCATCAAGTCTGTCTTGCTCCAATTCATCATGAATTTTGGCAGAGATCTGCGCTATTTCAGCACCAATAGCGTCACGAGCGCACTCATAGGCGATGGATTCTTCTTGAGTCCATTCCCGCTGCCATCCCCCTCGAATAGGCCACCAGCCAGCCCAGTCTGCGTACACGTGCCAGTGAGGCAGCGATACTAATAATAGTACTATTATTAGTATCAAAATTTGGTCATGACCAAATCGCAGTGGCTGGGAATGATGCCCCCAAAACCTTTGTCATGACAAAGGTTCACTGCTCCTGCCCTGGCACAGATTCGCTTCGCCGGGTACTCGCCCGGTCCCGGCAAGCCGGGCTGCGGTTTCCGTGCCCGTCCTTGACATGGCAGGCATCGGCTCGGTACGTTATAGCGATCAGATGGCGTTAGGACATGACGACCTGGCCATGATCACGTCGCCAAGACAAATTCAGCGTTACCGTCCCCCGGCAAAAGCATGACCTTCTGTAATCCCCTTGTGCAACGGTTCAGCGCCAACGAGTCAGGCCGAGACTTCGCGGTGGGCGATATACACGGCTGCTTTAGCAAGCTGGAAACTGCCTTGCGGGAGATCCGGTTTGCGCCAGAATTCGACCGGCTGTTTTCGGTGGGTGATCTGGTGGATCGCGGGCCGGAATCCCAGCATGTGCTGGATTGGCTGGATCGACCCTGGTTTCATGCCATCTGTGGCAACCATGATTTGATGGCTTGGCGCAGGGCCGTCGGTGATCCGTATCCTGCGGTCGATCATGTGAAGCACGGCGGCCAATGGCTGGATCAGCACAGCAAGGCCAAGCAGGAGCGCATCGCGCAGCGTCTACGCGAGTTGCCGCTGGCGATGGAGGTGGGCACTCCGCAAGGTGTGGTTGGCATCGTACATGCCGATTTCCCGTATGACGACTGGCAGGCCATCCATCATGAACGATTCAGCGCCGGCGATCGGGAGACCTGTCTGTGGTCGGCGGATCGCTACCGCACACGGTACATGCAGCCCATCAGAAATGTGCGCGCCGTAGTCCATGGGCATGTCACCCTGTCCAGAATGGCGCAGTTGGGCAATGTCTTCTACATCGATACGGGCGGTTGGCGTGAGGGTGGGCAGTTCACGCTGCTGGACTTGCAGACGCTGAAGGTGGCCGGCTGATCCTGCGTGCTGATCCTGCGTTGACACTGGGTTGACAGTCAAGCCGCAGGCAACAAAAAAGCCACCGCAAAGAGTGGCTCTGATGCCCTGATCCAACAGGAAGAATTCTGGTGGCGCATCCCTGATTCGAACAGGGGACCTGCGGATTATGATTCCGTCGCTCTAACCGGCTGAGCTAATGCGCCAAAGCACGCCATTATAGGGGGTGAATTTTCGGCGCGCAAGTCGCTCCCCCCGGGGGCTCCCCCCCGGACAGCCAGGCCGGATGGAAATGCCCCGGCTGCCTCCCAAATAGAAATGTCCGGTTCAAGGGACGGCGGCGGCGTGTGGCGCCGCAGGATGCCGGGGAGCGCCCAGCCCGGCTGGCGTATAGTTCAAATTTAAAGAAAAAATCGGAGCGGGCTCGACCCCGCAGGGAGAGGCAGGCGGATGCGCATCCGACGATGGGCCGGGAGATTGGCCGGGATCAACTTGCGGCATCTCATCCTGTCGCTGGCCGTGTTCAGCGCGGCGGTGATGCTGGCGGGCGGGATGGCGGGGGCCTACCAGGTGCAGCGCCAGCAGCTGATGGCGAGCACGCTGGACGCCAACGAGGCCTTTGCCGCCAAGCTCGCCAAGACCACGTCCGATCTGCTGCTGCGGGCGCAGAGCAATCTCGCCTATGCGGCCGACCAGATGGAGCGCTCGGGGATGGCGCCGGCCGTGCAGCAGGCCGAGGTCGACCGGCTGCGCCGCCTGGAGCTGGGGTTCAATGCCGTGACGGTGGTGGACATACGGGGCATCGTCCGCGCGGCCGCGCCGGAATCGCTCGGCCTGAAGGGCCGCCAGCTGGATTCGGCGCAGTGGCGCGACCTGGTGGACGAGCGGGTGTCGACCATCAGCGCGCCGTTCGTGACGGTGCTGGGCAATCTGGCCATCGTGATCTCGCAGCCGCTGTTCGAGGCCGGGGGTCGTCCCGTGGGCCGCCTGTCGGCGACGATGTACCTGCGGGCCGACGGCGGCCTGCAGCGCCTGGCGCGCGAGCAATATTTCCGCGACGGCACCTACGTCTACGTGGTCGATTCGAGCGGGCGGCTCCTGTACCACCCGGAGACCGGGCGCATCGGCACGGTGGTGCTGGGCAATCCCGTGATCGAGGCCGTCCGCAAGGGCCGTTCCGGCCAGATGCGGCTGGTCAACAGCCGCGGCGTGGACATGCTGGCCGGATATGCCCACGTGGCGGCGGCCGACTGGGGAGTGGTGGTGCAGCGCCCCGTGCACGCCGCCCTGCAGGGGCTGAACGACCTGATGCTGCGGGTGCTGGGGCTGACGGTATGGCCGGCCCTGGCCCTGCTCGCGCTGCTGTGGCTGCTGTCGGGCTGGATCTCGCGCCCGCTGGGCGAGCTGTCGCAGATCATCCGCGATGGCGACCAGGAAGGCGGCCTGCGGCGGATCGCCGCGGTGAACTGCTGGTATCTGGAGGCGCAGCGCCTGCGCGGGGGACTGCTGGAAGCGTATGGGCGGGTCCGCACCCAGATGGGCGAGCTCTACAGCGCCGCGAATACGGATCCCCTGACGAGGCTGGGCAACCGGCGCGGGCTGGAGACCGCCTTGAAGGCCCTGGACGAACGGCGGCAGCCATTCGCCATGGTGGTGCTGGACATCGATTTCTTCAAGCGGGTGAACGATCGCCATGGCCACGACGTGGGCGACCGGGTGATCGCCGGCGTGGCGGATCTGATGCGGGCGCAGGCGCGCCAGGAAGATGCGCTGTTCCGCCTGGGCGGCGAGGAATTCCTGGTGGTGCTGCCGGCGACCGATCTGGACGGAGCCCTGCGGATCGCGGAGCGCCTGCGGGCCGGCATGGAGCGCGCGCGGATGCTGGGCGACGAGGTCGTGACCCTGTCGGCCGGGGTGGCCGCCTGGGACGGCGGCGCCGCGGAGCAGACGCTGAAGGCCGCCGACCAGGCCCTGTACCGGGCCAAGCAGGGCGGACGCAACCGGGTGGAAGCGGCCCCCTGAATGCGAAGGCCCCGCCTTTTGGCGGGGCCCTGCTGCCGCTGTGGGCAGCTGCACCGCATGGGAGCGGTGCAAAGTCAACGCCTTCGAGGCGTGATGGACTACCATCGGGTAGCGATTCCAGTATAGATCGGCCGGAATTCCAGACCATAGGTGAATTCCCTGATTTCGCTGTTTCCCTCGTTTTCCATCCAGGCGGGGGCCGCTGGGCACCGGGCCATGGAACCCTGCCGTGCGGCGCGCAGGCGGCTTCGCCCGGGGCCTGCAGGCGCCCTCACGCCGTGTCTTTCGCCCCGGCACTCGCCCCGTTTGCCGCCGAGGCCCGCACCGCGTTGCGCACCGTGCTCCGCGCCGCGTTTTCCGCCCCGTTTTCCGCCCCGTTTGCCGCGGCATCCGTCCCGGGCTGCGCGGCCGGATCCCGGTCCGGCGCGGCGGTGGTGTCGGCATGGCCGGACAGGGCCGCGCTCAGGCTGTAGAGCGGCTCGAAGGATTCGGCCTGCGCCATCGGCCAGGCGGTGCGAAAGATCGTGTTGCGGAAGCGGCCTTCCAGCAGCTCGCCCTTTTCCAGGTCGGGAAACAGGGCGGACAGGACGCGCACTTCGCCGTTGGCGATGCGCCGCGCGATGTGGTGCGGGCGCAGCTGGTTGGGATGGGTCAGGCCGGCCGCGCCGAGCAGTTCGCCCAGGGCCTTGAGCGTGTTGGCGTGGTAGTTGGCCACGCGCACGGATTTGTCGGCCACCACCAGGGCCTGCTGGCGCTTGGGATCCTGCGTGGTGACGCCGGTGGGGCACAGGCCGGTGTGGCAGGTCTGGGCCTGGATGCAGCCGATGGCGAACATGTAGGCGCGGGCGCTGTTGCACCAGTCCGCGCCCAGGGCCATGATGCGCGCCATGTCGAAGGCGCTGATGACCTTGCCCGAGGCGCCCAGCCGGATGTGCTCGCGCAGGCCGATGCCCACCAGCGTGTTGTGGACCAGGCGCAGGCCTTCGCGCAGCGGCGTGCCGACGTGATCGACGAATTCGATCGGGGCCGCGCCCGTGCCGCCCTCGGCGCCGTCGACCACGATGAAGTCGGGCGTGATGCCGGTGGCGAGCATGGCCTTGGCGATGGCGAACCATTCCCAGGGGTGGCCGATGCACAGCTTGAAGCCGACCGGCTTGCCGCCCGACAGTTCGCGCAGCCGCGCGAGGAACCGCATCATTTCGATGGGGGTGCCGAAGGCGCCGTGGCTGGAGGGGGACACGCAATCCACGCCGACCGGCACGCCGCGCGCGGCGGCGATTTCCAGGGTGACCTTGGGCGCCGGCAGGATGCCGCCGTGGCCGGGCTTGGCCCCCTGCGACAGCTTGAGCTCGATCATGCGGATGTTGTCGCGGCGGGCCATGTCGGCGAACCGCTCCTCGGAAAAGCGGCCGTTCTCGTCGCGGCAGCCGAAGTAGCCCGAGCCGATGTTCCAGATCAGGTCGCCGCCGTGCTCCAGGTGGTAGCGGCTGACGCCGCCTTCGCCCGTGTCGTGGGCGAAGCGGCCGAGCGCCGCGCCCTTGTTCAGGGCCATGACGGCGTTGGCCGACAGGGCGCCGAAGCTCATCGCGGAAATGTTGAAGACCGACAGGCTCACGGGCTGCCTGCAATCCGGCCCGCCGACGGTGATGCGGAAGTCGCTGTCCGGGACGTGGGCGGGCACCATGGCGTGGTTGATCCACTCGTAGTCGTTGCCGTAGACGTCGCCCTGGGTGCCGAAGGGGCGCTGGTCCATCTGCTGCTTGGCGCGCTGGTACACGAGGGAGCGGTCCACGCGCGAGAAGGGCAGCTTGAGCGTGTCGTCCTCGAAGAAATACTGGCGCACCTCCGGCCGGACGTATTCAAACAGGAAGCGCAGGTTGCCGATCACCGGGTAGTTGCGGCGGATGGCGTGGCGGGTCTGGCGCAGGTCGTAGATCCCCAGCAGGCTCAGGCCCAGGAACAGCAGACAGGGCAGCCACCAGGCGGCGCTGAAGGACAGGGCCAGCAGGGCGCACAGCAGGGTCAGGGCGATGACGGCGTGGAAGGTGGTGTGGCGGGTGAACAGGCGGGACATGGACGGGCTCCGGGGCGTCGGGCGATCCGCCTACCTTAGCAGATGGGCGGCGGTCCGCATCGGCCGGCCCGTTTCAGTCCGCCCCGTGTCCGTCCGCCCCGTGTCCGTCCGTGCCGGCGGGCCCGCATCGAGCGGTCCACGCCAGCCGCGCCACCGTGTCCGGTCCGCACCAGACCAGGGCGTTCTGCCCGAAGCGGCGCGCCAGCCGCAGCCCCGCGTCCAGCGACAGGCCCGGGATCCACAGGCTGGGCTCGTCGGGCCACAGGCCCCGCGGGTCCAGGCCCCGGCCCGGCAGCCAGGCGTGGCCCAGCCCTGCGACCGCCCGCCGCAGCGCGCGCAGGCGGCGGGCGTTGGCGGCGGGGCGCAGGCGGCGGCTGCGCGGGTTGCAGGCGGTGAGGAAGACGCCGCCGTGCGGCGCGAGGGCGCGCAGCGCCGGATGCGCCTGGCCGATGCGCAGCACGAGCGGCGGGTCGGTGTCGATGCGGTAGTGCGCGGCCCGGTAGGCCTGCGCCAGCGGCGAGGCGGCCGGCCCCGGGGGCGCGCCGCGGGGTTCCGTGAGCATGGGGCGATGTTCCATGGGCGTGCTGCGGTGTGCCATGCGCGCGTTGCGGTGGTTCATGGGGGCGCGTTGCGGTGCTTCATGTGGGTGCGCTGCGGTGCTCCATGTGCGGGCGCGCGGCCTCGTGGACCCCGGCGCCCCGCCTAACCCGCCAGCGCCCGATGGCGGTGGCAGTCCGTGGTGTGGTCCATCAGGCAGCCGATGGCCTGCAGGTAGGACTGGCAGATGGTCGGGCCGACGAAGGTGAAGCCGTGGCGCTTGAGCAGGCGGCTCAGGGCCTCGGCCTCGGGGCCGGCGACGGGCGCGTCTTCCGGGGCCGCGTAGTGGTGGATGACCGGCCGGCCGCCGACCACGGACCAGACCAGGCCGACCGGGTCGGGCAGGGCCAGCCAGGCGCGGGCGTTGGCGCCGGCGGCGCGCAGCTTGAGCCGGTTGCGGATGAGGGTGGCGTCCTGCATGCGGTCCTGGACCCAGGCCTCGTCGGTGCGCGCCAGGGCCTCGGGGTCGAAGTCCAGCAGCGCGGCGCGCAGGGCCTCGCGCCGGCGCAGGATGGTGATCCAGGACAGGCCCGCCTGGAAGCCTTCCAGGATCAGCATCTCGAACAGGTGCCGGGGGTCGCGCGAGGGCACGCCCCATTCGCCGTCGTGGTAGCGCACGTACAGGGGATCGTCGGTGCACCAGCGGCAGCGCACGAGGTCCGCCGCGGCGGGGGCGGCGGACGAGGTCGCCGGTGCGGCGGGCACGGTGGCCGGCGCCGCAGTTGCGGGGGATCGGGTCGACATGCGCGTCCTGTCCTGCATCATGGGCTCGGTCGCGTGGCCTCAGCGCCGCCGGCCGCCGACCAGCGAGCCCAGCAGGCCGCGCACCAACTGGTTGGCGGCGTTGCGCACCATGCTCTTGGCGACCGACTGCACCACCCCGTCGCGGCGTCCGCCGCGCGGCCCGGTGGAGCCGAACAGGAAATCGCCCAGGACGCCGGCGATGCCGTTGCCCTCGCCTGCGGGCGCCTCGGCGCGGCCGGCGCCGTCAGCGGCGGCGCCGCGCGTCCCGGCGGGCGCGGCCTCCCCGGACTGGGCGCGCCGCAGCAGGATCTCGTAGGCGGATTCGCGGTCCAACGCCTGGTCGTACTTGCCGGCCAGCATGGAGGCGCCCAGCAGGGCCTGGCGTTCCGCCGCCGTGGCCGGCCCGATGCGGCTGCCGGGCGCGGCCATCCAGACGCGCTGCGTGGGGGTGGGCTGGCCCTTGGAGTCCAGCAGGGACACCAGGGCCTCGCCCACGGCCAGTTCGGTGATCGCGGCCTCGATGTCCAGCCCGGGATTGGGCCGCATGGTCTGCGCGGCGGTCCTGACGGCCTTCTGGTCCCGCGGGGTGTAGGCGCGCAGGGCATGCTGCACGCGGTGGCCCAGCTGGCCCAGCACGGTGTCGGGGATGTCGGCCGGGTTCTGGCTGACGAAATACACGCCCACGCCCTTGGAGCGGATCAGGCGCACGACCTGCTCGATCTTTTCCAGCAGGGCGGCGGGCGCGTCCTTGAACAGCAAATGGGCCTCGTCGAAGAAGAACACCAGCTTGGGCTTGTCCAGGTCGCCCACTTCCGGCAGGCGTTCGTACAGGTCGGCCAGCATCCACAGCAGGAAGACGGCGTACAGGCGCGGGGACTGCATCAGCCGGTCGGCGGCCAGGATGTTGACCATGCCGCGCCCCTGGGCGTCGGTGCGCATCCAGTCGAAGACGTCGAGCATGGGCTCGCCGAAGAAGGTGTCGGCGCCCTCGGATTCCAGGCGCAGCAGGCTGCGCTGGATGGCGCCGATGGACGCGGCGGACACCTGGCCGTAGCGGGTGCGCAATTCGGCGGCGTGGTCGGCCACGTGCTGCAGCATGGCGCGCAGGTCTTTCAGGTCCAGGATCAGCAGGCCCTCGTCGTCGGCGACGCGGAAGGCCAGGTTCAGCACGCCTTCCTGAGTGTCGTTCAGGTCCAGCATGCGCGCCAGCAGCAGCGGCCCCAGGTCGGACACCGTGGCGCGGATCGGGTGGCCCTGCGCGCCGAAGATGTCCCAGAGCGTCGTCGGGCTGGCGCCCCAGGCGGGCTCGGGCAGGCCCAGGTCGGCCAGGCGCCGGGCGAGCTTGGGCGAGGCGGCGCCCGCCTGCGAGATGCCCGAGAGATCGCCCTTGACGTCGGCCATGAAGACTGGCGTGCCGATGCGGGAGAACGATTCGGCCAGGACCTGCAGGGTGACGGTCTTGCCGGTGCCGGTGGCGCCGGTGATGCAGCCGTGGCGGTTGGCCAGCTGGGGCAGCAGGGCGGCCTGGACGTCGGCGTTGCGGGCGATGATCAGGGGATCGGCCATGGGGACTCCGGGGCGTGGGACGGCAATCAGGATACTCGAATATGGGCGGGGCCGGCTTCCAGGCGGCCGATGCGCGCGGCCTGCGCGAAGCCGTCGGCGCGCAGCAGGGCGAGCACCTCGTCGGCGGCTTCCGGCGCGCAGGCGACCAGCAGGCCGCCGGAAGTCTGCGGGTCGGTCAGCAGGGCGCGGGCCTCGTCGGGCAGGCCCGCGTCCAGGGTGGTTTCGGCGCCGCAGGCGTTCCAGTTGCGCTCGGACGCGCCGGTGCGGATGCCCTCCCGGGCCAACTCGGGGGCGGGCGCGAGCCAGGGCAGCCTGGCGTAGGACACCTCGGCGCGCAGGCCCGAGCCCCGGCACATTTCCAGGGCGTGGCCCAGCAGGCCGAAGCCGGTCACGTCGGTCAGGGCGTGCACGGCGTCGAGCCCGGCCAGGCGCGCGCCCGGAGTGTTCAGCCGGGTGGCGCTGTCGATCATGGCGCGGTAGCCCTCGGCGCCGAGCCGGTCCTTCTTCAGCGCGGCCGACAAAATGCCCACGCCCAGCGGCTTGCTCAGGATCAGGACGTCGCCCGCGCGGGCGCGGTCGTTGCGCTTGATGCGGTCCGGGTGCGCCAGGCCGATGACGGCCAGGCCGTAGATCGGCTCGACGGAGTCGATCGAATGGCCGCCCGCGATGGGAATGCCGGCCTGCTGGCAGACCGAGGCGCCGCCCGCCAGGATGGCGGCGATGGTGTCGTGCGGCAGGGCCTTGATCGGCATGCCGACGATGGCCAGCGCCAGGATGGGGCGCCCGCCCATGGCGTACACGTCCGACAGCGCGTTGGTCGCGGCGATGCGGCCGAAGTCGCGCGGATCGTCGACGATGGGCATGAAGAAGTCGGTCGTGGCGATCAGCGCCTGCTCGTCGTTGAGGCGGTAGACGGCGGCGTCGTCGGACGACTGCGTGCCCACCAGCAGGTCGGGAAAGGATCCGGCGGGCAGGGCGTCGCGCATCAGGCGCGCCAGCACGTCCGGGGCGATCTTGCAGCCGCAGCCGCCGCCGTGGGACAGCGAGGTCAGGCGGGGAACGGAAGTCGGGGTGTCGGGAGCGTTCATGGAGGCGGATGATCCGGGAATGGAAGGGCGCAGTTCAGGCCGGGACGCGCAGCTGTTCGATCAGGGCGCGCGCCTGGGCATGGCCGTCGTCGGCGGTGGGGTCGTAGTCGAAGGTCGCGGCCTCGCCCAGGCCGGCGTAATGGGAGTCGCTGCTGCGGCGGTAGGCGGGGTCGTAGTGGGTTTCCACCAGCGCCTGGAACAGTTCGGCGCGCCGGCCCGCGGCGATCAGCGCCTGCCAGTCGCGCACCGTCTGGCGGCTGTGCAGGCCGATCAGCCGCTCCAGCGTCCGGCCGAAGTCGTCGGGCGCATCGAACAGGTGGGCGTAGTCCTGCAGCAGGAACGAGACCCGCTGCTGCAGGGCCGCGCGCACGCGCACGCAGCGGCCGGCGTGCATGGCCTGCAGCAGCGTGTCGGGCAGGCTCAGCTGGCCGATGCGCCGGCTTTCGGCCTCGACGAAGACGGGGCGGGCGGGGTCCAGGGCCTCGATGGCCCGCAGCAGGGCGGACTCGAAGCCGCGCTGGCTGGGCTGCGGCCGGTCCGGCAGCGCGCCCAGCAGCGAGCCGCGATGGCGCGCCAGGCCCTCCAGGTCGAGGATCTGGGCGCCGGCCGCGCCCAGCGATTGCAGCAGGCGGGTCTTGCCCGAGCCGGTGGGGCCGGTCAGCACGATGCAGTCCAGGCCGGCCGGGCGGGTGGCGAGCGTGTCGATCACGTGGCGGCGCCAGGTCTTGTAGCCGCCGTCCAGCTGGCGCGCGCGCCAGCCGATCAGGTTGAACCAGGCCGTCATGGCGCCCGAGCGCTTGCCGCCGCGCCAGCAGTAGATCAGCGGCCGCCAGCTGCGCGGACGGTCGGCGAAGATCGTCTCCAGGTATTCGGCGATGTGGCGCGCGACCAGGGCGGCGCCCAGGCGCGTGGCCTTGAAGGGCGATTCCTGGGCGTACATGGTGCCGATCAGGACGCGCTCCTCGTTGCTGAGCACGGGTGCGTTCAGGGCGCCGGGGATGTGGTCGTCGGCGTATTCGGCCGGCGTGCGCACGTCGACGATCTCGTCGAACTGGCCAAGGGCGTCCAGGCCGCAGCGCTGCGAGCCCGGGGGATGCGGTGTGGGGTTCATGGCGGGGATTGTAAATCCGCGCGCAGACGGATGCCGCCGCACGCCGCCGACTCGGCTACACTGGAACGCGCTGGAACGTGCCGCCGCGATGGCCTGGGTGCCGCGCGGCGGCCCGCCAGTCCGTTTCGTTCCGGTCAAGTTCTCCGGGGAGACTTCCATTCGCCCGATCACACGCATCAAGGCGGCGCGCCTGCTGCCTTCGTTCATGGCGGCGCTGCTCATGGCGGCGGCCTGCCAGATTGGCCCCGCGCGGGCGGCCTCGCCCGGCGCCTCCGGCGCTTCTCCGGCCTCCCGGCCGGCGCACGCCCAGGCGCTGCGGGATTTCGGCGATCCCCGCGCCGGCCGTCTGGCCGAGCGCTTCTGGGCGGTCGAGGCCGGCCGCTCCGAGCGGCCGTTCGCCATCGTGCAGTTCGGCGATTCGCACACGGCTTCCGACGCCTTCACGGCGGGGCTGCGCGTGGGCCTGCAGCAGCGCCTGGGGGATGCCGGCGTGGGCTGGCTGCCGCCCATGGCCGTGCCGGGGCAGGGCCATCAGCGCGTCAATCTCGAATCGCAGGGCTGGCGGCTCACCAGCAGCCTCGACCAGGCGTCCGACGCCTTTCCGCTGGGAGGCGACATCGCCTCGCCGGCGCAGGCCGGCGCGGTCACGCGGGTGGCCTCCTGGGCCCCGGACCAGTCCCCTTACCTGGCGACCGTGCTGGTGCGCCCCGGTGGCCGGTCGGGCCTGTTCGTCGAAAATCCCGACGGGCGGCGGCTGCCCCTGGATGGCGGCGAGCCGGTCGGCGGCTGGTCCTACGTGCAGGTCCCGGTGCGGCTGCCGTTCCAGATCGTGGCGCCCGCGGCGGGCGCCGCCGAAGTCGGCGGGATCTGGCTGCGGCGCGCCGACACGAGCGGCGCGCTCGTGTCTCCCATCGGCGTCAACGGCTCGCGCCAGGACATCTGGACGCGGTGGTCGCCCGGCTGGCTGGACCAGTTGAGGCGGTCGGGCTCGGACCTCGTCATCATCGCCTACGGCACCAACGAAGCCTTCAACGGCCAGCTCGATCCGCAGGCTCTCGCCGCCGGCCTGGCGCAGGGCATCCGCCAGGTGCGCCAGGCCCTGCCCGAAGCCGCGGTGCTGCTGCTGGGGGCGCCCGGCGCCCTGGATCCGGGCAAGCCTGCGGCGCTGCCTTGCGGCGAGCGCGGCGTGCCGATGCACGAGACGGTCAAGCGCGTCCAGCTCGACGTGGCGCGCCAGGAAAAGACGCTGTACTGGGATTGGGAGGCCGCGATGGACGGGGACTGCCCCATGCTCGACTGGCAGGCGCGCGGCTGGGTGGGACCCGACCTGATCCACTTCACGCAGGAAGGCTACCGGGAAAGCTCGCGGCGGTTCTATCGGGCGCTGATGAATTTCTTCGAGCGCAGCCGCGGCCGGCGCTAGCGGGCGGACTGCCGCGGGGCCGGCGTGCCGGGCCGTGGTGGGTGCTGAGGGGCTCGAACCCCCGACCTACGCCGTGTAAAGGCGCCGCTCTACCAACTGAGCTAAGCACCCGGCCGTGTGGCGCCCGCCGGACCTCCGGCAGGCGTGGCATTGTAGCTTGAAAAAGCAAAAGGCCACCGTATCGCGGCGGCCTTTCATGCGATGCGGCGCTGGATTACTTGGCGTTCACGGCGTCCTTCAGGGCCTTGCCCGGACGGAACTTCGGCACGCGGGCCTTCTTGATCTTGATTTCCTCGCCGGTGCGCGGATTGCGGCCGGTGCGCGCGGCGCGCTCGGACACGGCGAAGGTGCCGAAGCCCACCAGGGTGACCGAGCCCTTCTTCTTCAGGGTGGTCTTCACGGCGCCCACGAAGGCTTCCAGGGCGCGGCCCACGTCGGCCTTGGAGAGATCGGTCTTGGAGGAAATATGCTCGATCAGCTCGGTCTTGTTCATTGATGAAATACCCCTGAGGTTTATTGTGGCCTGGCGGACGATCCGCCAGACGTTTGATGGATGATGGTCTGTCGCAGCCAAGCCGATCCGGTTTCCGCGGCCGTAATGCGGCGGGACCCCCGGTTCGGAGGCTAAGGCGTATTAAGCCTTTGAATGCCTGGAGTGTCAAGAACAAATCACTGGAAACCCGCGTGGTTCCTGACGTTTGTTAAAAATCCCGTCATCGGGTAGGGGTATACCCCCAAGCCCGAATCAGGCCCCCACGGCGTCCAGCGCCCGGGCGAAATCGCCGATCAGATCGGCTTCGTCTTCGATCCCCACCGAGATTCGCAGGAAACCGTCGGGGATGCCCATGAGGGCGCGGCGCTCCGGCCCCATTTCGTAGTAGATGGTGTGGGCGGCGGGCAGGACCAGCGTGCGGTTGTCCCCCAGGTGCGTGGCCAGGGCGGCGACGCGCAGGCGGTTCAGGCAGTCGAAGACGTCCACGTGGTCGTGCAGCTCGACGCCCAGCAGGCCGCCGTAGCGGCCGCCGAACCACTGCGTGGCGCGCGCGTGCTGCGGGTGGCTCGGCAGGCCGGGATAGTGGACCCGGCTGACCTGCGGGTGCGTTTCCAGGAAGCGCGCCAGCGCCAGGGCGTTGGCGCAGATGCGGTCCATGCGCAGCGCCATGGTCTCGGCCCCCGCCGCGATGCGGTGGGCCACGTCCGAGGACAGCGTGCCGCCCATGTCGCGCAGGCCTTTCTTCTTGATCTGCAGCAGGCCCCAGCCGCGCGGGTCGCCCTTGCGGTATTGCTCGTAGATGTGCGGGAAGCCGGACCAGTCGTACAGCCCGGTCTGGGTGACGGCGCCGCCCAGGGCGTTGCCGTGCCCGCCGATGTGCTTGGACAGGGAATTGACCACCAGCGAGGCGCCGAAATCCCGGCCCGGGGCCAGGTAGGGCGAGGACAGGGTGCTGTCCACCACGTAGACCAGCCTGCGCGCGCGGCACAGTTCGCCGATCGCCTTCAGGTCGGCGATCTGGGTGCCGGGATTGGCGATGGTCTCGACGAAGACCATGCGGGTGTCGGGCCGGATCGCCGCCTCGACCTGGGCGGCATCGGTCGCGTCCACCAGGCTCAGCTCCACGCCGAAGTTCTCCAGCGTCATCAGCAGGCTGTTGGTGTTGCCGAAGATGTACTTGCTGGCGATCAGGTGGTCTCCCTGGCGCAGCAGGGCGAAGAAGATGGCGTTCAGCGCCGCCATGCCGGTGGCGAAGGCCACCGTGGCCTGGGCGTGTTCCATGTCCGTGACCTTGGCCTCCAGCGAGGCCGTGGTCGGCGTGCCTTGGCGGGCATAGGTGTAGCCCGCCTTGCCCTGGAACACGGCGGCGAGCTCGCGCGCGTCGGTGTAGGCGTATTCGGTGGACGGATGGATGGGCTGATGGATGGCGCCGTGCTCCAGCTGGGCGCGGTGGTCGGCGTGGACGAGCCGGGTGGTGAAGCCTTGATCGGACATGGGAAGACGGTGCGGTCGGATTGAAATGGAAAGGCGCGGCCCCTGCGGGCGCGCCAGCCGGGACATTATGCGCTTTTTTGCCATGGGGCCGCGTCATATGGCAACAGCTCCCGTGGGGACGGCGGGCGGCCAGCAGGGAGGCCTTGCGGCCACCCGGGCCGCGCGGCTCGGGCTCAGGCCGGCGTCAGCCGTTGGCGCACGGTCTCGTACAGGCAGACCGCGCTGGCGACGCTGACGTTCAGGCTTTCGACGGAGCCCCGCATGGGGATGGACACCAGTTCGTCGCAGGTCTCCCGGGTCAGGCGGCGCATGCCTTCGCCTTCGGCGCCCATCACCCAGGCCATGGGCCGGCGCGCATCGACCTGGTGCAGGCCGTGCGGCGCGGCGTCGTCCGTGCCCACCAGCCAGATGTCGCGCTCGCGCAGGGCGCGCAGGGTGCGCGCCAGGTTGGTGACCGTCAGATAGGGCACGGTGTCGGCCGCGCCGCAGGCCACGCGCTGGACCGTGGCGTTCAGGCCCACAGCCCGGTCCTTCGGCGCGATCACGGCGTGCACCCCGGCGGCGTCGGCCGTGCGCAGGCAGGCGCCCAGGTTGTGCGGATCGGTGACGCCGTCGAGCACCAGCAGCAGGGCCGGCTCGCCGCGGTCTTCCAGGGCGTCCAGCACCTCGTCCGCCGAGACGGCCAGGGGCCGGGGGCGGGCCAGGGCGACGATGCCCTGGTGGCGCACGCCGCGCGCCAGGCCTTCCAGGCGCTGGGCGTCGGCCGCGTGCCAGCGCACGTTCGCGGCTTCCAGCTGTTCGATGCAGCGCTGCATGCGGGCGTCCTGGCGCGCGGTGTCCAGGTAGACCTCGCGGATGGAGTCCGGGGCGTGGCGCAGGCGCGCCTGCACGGCGTGGAAGCCGGCGAGGATTTGTTGGGATGACATCGGGCAAGGCCTATCGGGAGTGGGCGGGGCGGCCCGCCGCGCGCGGCGGCGGAGTCCTTGCCGGAATTGTAGTGCTTGCGGGGAAGGTGTTCGCCGCGAGGGCATGTAGGGAAGGACCCGCTTGGGAGGGGCTGCGTGGGCGGCGGGCGCCGGGGACGCATTCTCCGTCCCCGGCGCCCGCCGCCGGCCTCCCGGGCCGCGGACCGGATCAGGACCGCCGCTTGTGCGGCGTTTCCTGGCGCGCGGCGCGCTTGGCCTCGGCGCGGCGCTGGCGCGCCGTGGTGCCGCGCAGGGCGGCGGGCTTGGCGCCGGCGGCCTTCTTGTGCGGCCGGGAGGTGGAGGAGCGCGGCTCGCCTTCGATCTCGGCCTGGAGCGACTTGAAGTCCTCGCCCTTGACCGGGCGGAAGTCGATGCGCCGGGCTTCCAGGTCCACGCGCGACACCTGGACCTGAAGGGCGTCGCCCAGCTGGTAGCGCAGGCCGGTGCGCTCGCCGCGCAGTTCGTTCAGGGCCTCGTGGTACTGGAAGTAGTCGCCGCCCAGCTCGGAGATGTGCACCAGGCCTTCCACGTAGAGCGTGTCCAGCGTGACGAACACGCCGAAGCTGGTGACGCTGCTGATCCGGCCGCTGAAGACTTCGCCCACGTGCTCGCGCACGAACCAGCATTTCAGCCAGGCCTCGACGTCGCGCGAGGCCTCGTCGGCGCGCCGTTCGCGGGCCGACAGCAGGGCGCCCAGGGCCTCCCAGGCATCGTGCTCGCGGACCTTCGCGGGCAGGGCGGGATCGGCGGGCTGGCCGGGCAGCACCGGCGGCTGGTAGCGGCGCTGGTGCAGGATGCCCCGGATCACGCGATGCACCAGCAGGTCCGGGTAGCGCCGGATGGGCGAGGTGAAGTGCGCGTAATGCGCGTAGGCCAGGCCGAAGTGGCCGGTCTGCTCGGGGCTGTAGATGGCCTGTTGCATCGAGCGCAGGCACATCGTCTGGATCGAGGCGAAGTCCGGGCGCGCCCGGCTGGCCTGCATCAGGCGGGCGTAGTCGGCGGTCGAGGGATCGTCGCCGCCGTCCAGGGTCAGCCCCAACTGGCGCAGGAAGGCGCGCAGCGTCTCCAGCTTTTCCGGGGTCGGGCCGTCGTGCACGCGGAACAGCGCCTGGGCCTTGTTGCGCACGATGAAATCCGCCGCGCAGGTGTTGGCCGCCAGCATGCATTCCTCGATCAGGCGGTGGGCGTCGTTGCGCGCGTAGGGCTCGATGCGCTCGATGCGGCCCAGCGGGTTGCAGACGATGCGGGTCTCGATCGTGTCGAAGTCGATGGCGCCGCGCTTGCGCCGGGCCTGCTCGAAGGCCTGGAACAGGTCGTAGGCCGTCTGCACGTGGGGCAGCAGATCGCCCAGGCTCTGCCCCGCCGGGCCGCCGGGCTGCTGCAGGGCCGTCCAGATGTCGGTGTAGGTGGTGCGGGCGTGGGAATGGATGACGGCTTCGTAGAACTGGTAGGCGGTGACGGTGCCCGCCTTGGCGCCGCCCGCCGGGATCATCATGTCGCACACCATCACCAGGCGGTCGACGTCCGGATTGAGCGAGCAGATGCCGTTGGACAGGGCTTCCGGCAGCATGGGGATGACGCGGCGCGGGAAGTACACGCTGGTGCCGCGGTCCAGGGCGTCCTCGTCCAGCGCCGTGCCGGGCCGCACGTAGTGGCTGACGTCGGCGATGGCGACCAGCAGCCGCCAGCCGGGCCGCGCGCGCTTGGCCGTGCCCAGGTCGGCGGGCATGCAGAACACCGCGTCGTCGTAGTCGCGGGCGTCCTCGCCGTCGATGGTGATGAAGGGCACGTCGCGCAGGTCGATGCGCCCGGCCCAGTCCTCCGCGCGCACGTGGTCGGGGATCGAGGCCAGCTGCCGGCGCGTGGCGTCGGAGAATTCCACCGGCACGTCGAACTTGCGCACGGCGATCTCGATCTCCATGCCGGGGTCGTCGATCTCGCCCAGGACCTCGATCACGCGGCCCAGGGGCTGGAGATAGCTGGCCGGCTGGCGCAGGATCTGCACCGTGACCACCTGGCCGGGCTCGGCGCCCGCCGTGTCCTGGGGAGCGATCAGGATGTCGTGCTTGATGCGCTGGTCCTCGGGCGCGACGATGAAGGCGCCGTGCTCCTTCAGGAAGCGGCCGACCAGCTTCAGCGTGCGCCGCTCGACGACCTCGACGATGGTGCCTTCGGGGCGGCCGCGGAATTCGCCGGATTCCTTTACCCGCACGCGGTCGCCGTGCAGGACCTTCGCCATTTCGTGGGGCGACAGGAACAGGTCCTGGCCGCCTTCGTCGGGGACCAGGAAGCCGAAGCCGTCCCGGTGTCCCTGGACGGTGCCGGTGATGAAGTGCGTGTTGTTGCAGATTTGCAACCTTCCCTGGGGGTTGTAGCGCAGCTGGCCGTCGCGTTCCATGGCCTTGATGCGGCGGATGAAGCCCGTGGACAGGGGGATCGCGGCATGGGTGGCGTCGGCGAGGGCTTCCAGGGACAGGGGCTTGCCCGCCTCGCGCAGGGTGTCCAGCACCTGCTCGCGGGTGGGGACGTCGGGGTCGAAATCAGAGGGGAGACTGTTCGCTGGCGGGTTGGAAGCGTCGCGGTTATTGTCGTTGTTGGTTCGCTTTTTCAAAGGCTGTTTGCATCCAAAAAAATTGTGTTGTATAGTTCTGTCTTCGCTGAACGACGCGCCAAACAACGCAGCGGATCGGCGAAGACAATAGCATACACGTTATGCAGTGCCCAGGTGGCGGAATTGGTAGACGCGCATGGTTCAGGTCCATGTGCCGCAAGGTGTGGAGGTTCGAGTCCTCTCCTGGGCACCACTTCTTGGTTTCAAGAAGTCCAATGCAGTCCGATGTCCTCCGGCATCAAAAAGCGAAACCCGCATAGACACTCAGTCTTGCGGGTTTTTTGCTTTGTGCGGGTCTGCGCGGCCGGTGTTCATTTGGTCGAAGCCGCCGGTTTCGGGCTGAAACGATCCGTCTGATGTACCCGTTTGAGTACCTTGGCCGTGGAGCAGACGTGAGGGCGAGACACGGGAGCACCCGCACCGGGCGGAACTGTAGCCGATAAATAAGATTGATTCTTATTTCCAGTATAATGCCTTCGCATGGAAAAATCGGACATTTCCCGCACCGTCCGGGTCGGGCATCCCCGCATGCTTCGCCCGGTGGAATCGGCGGGGGATCCGGAGCATTTCCGTTCAGGATGAACGATGCAGCCTTCTCAATGGTCACGGCGGTTTTCCGCGGACATGACGATGTCGGCGGGATCGGTCGTGCTGGAAGATGCGCTGGAAGTGACCGCGCCCGTGTTCGAGGGCCTGCAGGTCATCGTGTCGCTCAACAGCCGGCTGCGCAGCCGCGTCAATGGCCGGGCTCCCTTCGAGATCGCGGAGCCGGGCGCCTATCTGGTGGTGGCTTCCGGCCGGCACGAGGGCTACGATCGGCTCGAACCGGGCACGCTGCAGCAATTCGTCCGTGTCGGCATCGAAGCGGGAAGCGCCGCGCGCCACGGGTTCGATCTGCATCGGATCGCCCGCAGCGGATGCAGGCGCTTGTACGGCGAAGACATCACCGTCTTGCATCGCCCCTTGACTCCGGCGCTCAAGGCCATTGCGATACAGGCCCTGATCTGCCCGTTCGGGGGGACGATGCGGGACGTCTACCTGGCGGGCAAGGGGCTGGAATTGGCCGCGGTCGCCCTGGAGGGCCTGGCCGATGGAAACGATGCCCGCAAGAGGCGGCTGACCGGGGCGGATACGGAACGCCTCTGGTACGCCCGCGAGCTTGCCGTTCGGCATCACCAGGAACCGCTCACGCTGCATGAATTGGCCCGACGGGCGGGGATCAACGTGAACAAGCTGAATGCCGGATTTCAGCAGTTGTTCGGCATGAGCGTTTTCCAGTACGTCCAGGACCACCGTCTCAAGCAGGCCTACCAGATGCTTTCGACCGGCACCTATTCGGTGTCCGAGGTCGCCGCGTTCGTGGGCTATGCGATTCCGCATTTCTCCGTGCTGTTCAGGAAGCGCTTCGGCTTCTCTCCGAAGCAGCTGAAGAACTGATCCGGTTCCCCGGGCGCTGGCCTGTGAAGACGGGCCCATCGTCCCGCAAGCTCGTCTTCCCCGGGAAAAAACGAAAGTAATGGTGCCGTTCGCTTAAGAACTTTCGAGGCAGCATCCCTAAACTTCGATGAGATCAATTCTCATTCAATATGTAATCAAGGATGCTCCCGATGCTTATCCCGGACCGGCCGCTCGTCCGCCCCCTTCTCTTGCCCTCCCGGAGCGCCTTGCCGGCAGCGCTGGCAATGGCCATGCTGTGCGGGCTGCCGACGCAGGCCTGCGCGCAATCGGCGTCCACCGCCGGGGGCGAAGCGGCGACTTTGCCCGCCGTGACCGTCCGGGGCCAGGCCCCCGGCATGCCGACGGAGGGAACGGGCTCCTACACCGCCGCGGGCGCGACGGTGGGCTCGAAAATCCCGGCCACGCTGAAGGAGACGCCGCAGTCGGTGTCGGTCATCACGCGCCAGCGCATGGAGGATCAGAACCTCGCCACGCTCGATCAGGTCATGGGCCAGGCGACGGGGGTGACCGTGGACCTGAGCGGCACCGCCGTCATCCCGACGTACTACATCCGCGGCTATCCCGTCGAGTATTTCCAGTACGACGGCGTGCCCATTCAGACCGGCGGCGCGTCATGGTCCCAGCCCGACATGATCATGTTCGACCGGGTGGAGGTGCTGCGCGGCGCGGGCGGCCTGTTCAACGGCGCCGGCCAGCCGGGCGGCGTCATCAATCTGGTCCGCAAGCGCCCGTTCGCCGACCGGCAGTTTTCGGGTTCTTTGAGCGCGGGTTCCTGGGATGCCCATCATGGCGAACTGGACTACAGCACGCCGCTGAACCAGAGCGGCTCCGTGCGGGGGCGCCTGGCGGCGGCCTACGACGACCGCAAATCCCCTGTCGATTACGCCAACGGCCAGCGCACCTCGCTGTATGGGATCATCGAGGCGGACCTGACGCCGCAGACGACCGTTTCCTTTGGCGGCGGGTATCAGAAACGGGATTGGCTGCCGGCGATGATGGGCGTGCCGCGCTACAGGGATGGCGGCGATCTGGAACTGCCGCGCAGCACGTTCCTGAGCACGCCGTGGACGCGCTGGGACTTCGAGACGACGCAGGTCTTCGCCGACCTGACGCACACGTTCGATCCCGCCTGGGAACTCAAGCTCAGCGCGGTCTCCGACCACGAAACCAGCGATCTGAAATATGCCTATGTGGCGGGTGCGGTGGACCGGACCACCCTGGCCGGGCCGATGCTCAGCGGGGGTGCGAATGCCTACGACAATGCGCAATTGGGGCTGGACGCGAACCTGAGCGGCGCATTCCAGGCCTTCGGCCGCCGCCACGAACTCGTCCTCGGCGCCAACTGGTACGACCGGACGGCCGACTCGCAAGGCGGGCGGCTGGCCGGCTTCGGCGGAACGCCGGTCGACGTCTTCGATTTCGATCCCTCGTCCATCCCCGATCCGGGCGAGCCCGCCTGGACGAGCGACAGCCGCAGCAAGACCCGGCAGTACGGCATGTATGGTGCGACCCGGCTCAGGTTGGGCGATCCCCTGACCCTGCTGTTGGGCGGGCGGGTCAGCTGGTGGGATACGCAGGCCTACAACCGGCTGACCGGCGCACAGACCTCGGATTACGAGCAGGATGCGCGCTTCACGCCTTACGCCGGCATCGTCTATGACGTGACTCCCCATTGGTCCGTCTATGCCAGCTATGCCGACATCTTCCGCGTCCAGAGCAACTACAAGGACGAGAACGGCAGCGGTCTGCCCCCCGTGACCGGCGCCAGCTACGAGGCGGGCGTCAAGGGCGCCTATTACGGCGGCCGGCTCAATCTCGCTTTTTCCGTGTTCCGCATCGAGGAAACGAACCGCGCCGTCCAGGTGACGCCCACCGTGATCGATGGCTGCTGCCATGCGGCCCACGGCAAGGTCCGCAGCCAGGGATTCGAGGCGGAGATTTCCGGGGAAGTGCTGCCCGGCTGGCAATTGGCGGCGGGCTACACTTTCAATACGGCCAGATACCTGCGGGACGCGACCTATGAGGGACAGCCATTCCGCAGCATCGCACCGAAGCATTTGCTGCGTCTATGGACTTCGTACCAGCTGCCCGGGCAATGGAACGCCTGGAACATCGGCGGCGGCGTCGACGTGCAAAGTGGCACCTACAGCCAGGGAGGCAATCCGGGCGTGCGCGTCAGCCAGGGCGGATATGCCGTTGCCAGCCTGCGCGCGGGCTACCGGATCGACAAGACGTGGTCCCTGGGGCTGAACGTCAACAATCTGTTCGACAGAAGGTATTACTCCCGCCTCGGCTCGGCAGGCGCGTTCGGACCGGCGAATTTCGGCAACGTGTACGGCGAGCCGCGCAGCGTCACGCTCACCCTGAGGGTGAAGCTGTGAGCGGGCTTCCGGCCGATGTGCGGCCGGTAAGAAGGCAGCAAGGCGGATGGACATGGCACGGCGGCGTCCGCTCTGGCTGCGGATCATGGAGGAGAGATGCGCCGCGGGCCATCGCAGTGCAGCGCCGCGGGCCACGGCAGCCGCAAGCCCCGTGGCTGTGAAAGCGCCGTGGGCTAGGCCGTCATGGACTATGTGCGCGAGTCCGGCCGCCTGACCACCCTCATCGGCGGCTTTTCCTTGGGCGGCAGCTTGACCTCGTCTTCATCGGGCTGGGGCACGTCGTCGGGCTCCGGTTTGGGCACGGTGGGCTCGGGAGGTTCGTTGGTGTGGTCGCTCATGGCATCTCCTTGCAATCGCCGCGGGGCGCCGGGCCGGAGCAATTCGCATGCCCGCCGCGCTACAGCGTCGGTGTCTTGCCCGGTTCCACGGGTTCCGGCGGCCCGCCCGGATGGCCGGGGTGCGTCGGGTAAGGGGTGGGCCGTCCCGGTTTGGCCGGCACGTCGATGCCGGGTCTGCCGGCGGGCCGGCCGCCTTTTCCGGCGTCGGTGCCGGGCACCCTGCTCGTTTCGCCGGGCGGCTCGCGCTTGAGCGGATCGGTATCGGGCGTGGGCTTCGTCATGGGCATGCTCCTGCGGGGTGGACGGCAGGAAGGGGCAAGGAGTGTGCCCGGCTGCCTAGATGCCCGGATGCCCGCGCCCCCCCGATGCCCCCGATGCCCCGGATGCCCGGAGGACGGCCGCGAAGGAGTACCATCGCAGATTTGGAGGCGGGTCCGGCGACCGGCCCGCAGGCGGAGCATTCAGAGGACCTATGAACGATTCCACACAGCAACAGATCGCCCTGGTGACCGGGGCTTCCGCGGGCTTCGGCCGCGCGATCTGCGAACGTTTCCTGCGCGACGGCTACCGGGTGATCGCCGCCGCGCGCCGGATGGAGCCGCTGCTGGAACTGCGGCAACAATACGGCGAGGCGCTGCTGCCGGTGTCCCTGGACGTGCGCGACGAGCAGGCGATCGCCGCCATGAAGGCGTCCCTGCCCGAAGGCTGGCGCGACATCGACGTGCTGGTCAACAACGCCGGCCTCGCCCTCGGGACCGAGAAGGCGCAGGAGGCCGTCCTGCGGGACTGGCGGACGATGATCGACACCAACGTCACCGGCCTGGCGCTGATGACGCACGCCTTCCTGCCGGGCATGGTGGCCCGGAAGCGCGGGCTGATCGTCAACATCGGCTCGGTGGCCGGCAAATATCCCTATCCGGGCGGCAACGTCTATGGCGCCACCAAGGCCTTCGTGGCGCAGTTCAGCCGCAATCTGCGCGCCGACCTCGCGGGCACGGGGGTGCGGGTGACGGACGTGCAGCCCGGGCTGTGCGGCGACACCGAATTTTCCCTGACCCGCTACCGGGGCGACCGGCAGAAGGCGGATTCGGTCTACGCCGGCGCCCATCCGCTGGGGCCGGACGACATCGCCGAGACGGTCGCCTGGGTGGCCTCGCTGCCGCCGCGCATCAATATCAATGCGATCGAGGTCATGCCGACCTCACAGTCGTTCTCCGCGCTGACCATCACGCGGGACGCCTGACCGGGGGATCGGGACGGCCGCCGGGCGGCGCCCGGCTCGGGGCAGGCGCGGTCCCGCCAGGGCCGCCGGTCCGGCAGGCGCGGCCTTCCGCGCCGCCCGCCGCCCGGTGATACCTTGATACATGCCCTGTGCTATCCTGAACTTCTCCTCGATGCGACGGGCCGGAACAGGCCCGCGCATCCGACGGCAACCAGGGGAGGATCGGGGTGCGACGCTTGGTGACGAACAAAGGTTCCCGCGTCCGGCGATGGGCGATGTGCATGCGCAGGCTGCTGCCGGCCATGTTCGCGGTGTGCGCGTTCGGGACGGCGGCCGCGGCGGATCGCACCCTCAGCTACTTCCCCGTCGGCCCCATCTACGAATACCGCTGGAAAGTCCTCGAACTGGCGCTGGACCACGTCCGGCGGGACGAGGGCGTGGCGTTCGGGCTGCGGCCCTTCGCCGAGGACGTGACGCAGAACCGGGCCGTCAGCCTGCTGCAGGCCGGTGCGATCGACGTCATCGCGCTGGGCACCAACGACGAGCGCGAGGCCCGGATGCTGCCCGTCAAGTTCGACATTTCCCGCGGGATCGTCGGCTACCGGGTCTTCCTGATTGCGGCGTCCGACCAGGAACGGATCGCGCGCATGGACGACGAGGCGTTCAGGAAGAACCTGACCTTCGGCCTGAACGGCCAGTGGGCCGACGTGCCCGTCATGCGCGCCAACGGCTACACGGTACTGACCTCCACGGATTACGAGAGCCTGTTCGGCATGCTGGCCGCGCACCGCTTCGACGCGCTGCCCCGGGGGATCGGCGAGGCGGCGGTCGAACTCGCCGCCCGGCAGGAAGCCTATCCCCAGCTGACCATCGAGCGGACCCGCGCCCTGTTCTTCCCGTATCCCATCTATTTCTGGGTGAACCGCCAGGACGCGCAGCTGGCCGCCCGGATCGAGCGGGGCCTGCGGGCGGCCCTGGCCGACGGGTCCCTGCGCACGCTGTTCGAGGCCCATCACGCCGCGATGATCGCGGACCTCGGCCGCAGCCGCCGCCGGGTCATCCGGCTGGACAATCCCCTGCTGCCGCCGGGATCGGCGGAAATCGATACGCAATGGTGGTGGCGTTGAGGCGGGGGGAGGCGGGGTGAAGGCGCAATCGACCTTGTCCAGGCGCTTGCTGCGGTTCATGCTGCCCTGGTATCTCCTGGCGACCCTCGGCATGGTGGTGGTGCAACTGGCCATCCAGTATGTCGGCATCAGCCGGGCGATCGCCGAGGACCTGGCCTCGCTGGGCCGCACCATCGAGCCCGCCGTGACCAACGCCGTCTGGGAGCTCGACCGCGACCGGATGATCGAGGCGCTCGACGGGGCGCGGCAGAACGCGATCGTCTCGGGGGCGCGCATCGAATCGCCGGACGGCGCCCTCCTGGCCGACAGCGGCTGGCCGCGCGAATCCGCCGATGCGCCCGAGCCGGTGTTCTTCGTGCACGGGCAGTCGGCCGCCACGCCGCTGCGCCACGCCACGGCCGGCGGCGAGCTGCAGCTGCTCGGCGTGCTGCGGCTGCATGCGGCGCCCTCGGTGATCTGGGACCGGCTCAAGTACGGCTTCGCGGTGGCGCTGCTCAATTCGGTGGTGCTCAGCGGCGTGCTGTGGCTGCTGTTCGTCTGGACGATCCGCTACCGCCTGTCGAACACGCTGGCGGCCGTCGTGTCCGCGGTGAAGAACTGGCGCTTCGGCACCGACGACACCGCGGCCGAGCCGCTGTCCTATCCGTATTCCGACGAGCTGGGCGAGCTGGTGGACGCCTTCCGCGAGAGCCGCCTGCGCCTGTCGGCCTCGATGCGCGAGCTCGATGCGCTGAACCACGACCTGGAATCCATCGTTTCGGCGCGGACCCGGGAATTGCAGCGGGCCAAGGAGACTGCCGAATCCGCCACGCGCGTGAAGTCCGATTTCCTGGCCACCATGAGCCACGAGATCCGCACGCCGATGAACGCCATCCTGGGGATGCTGTACCTGGTGCTCAAGGAAGACATGCCGGCCACCGTGCGCGGCCGGCTGGTCAAGGCCCAGGGCGCCGCGCAGTCGCTGCTGGGCATCATCAACGACATCCTGGATTTTTCCAAGCTCGAAGCCGGCAAGCTCGCCCTCGAGCAGGTCGAGTTCGACCTGGAACTGGTGCTGGAGCGGCTGGTGGACGCCGTCGGCCTGCAGGCCGACGCCAAGGGCATCGAGCTGCTGATCCGGCACGATCCGGCCATCCCGACGCTGCTGGTGGGCGACCCCCTGCGCCTGGGCCAGGTGCTGCTCAACCTGTGCGGCAACGCCGTCAAGTTCACCGAGCAGGGCGAGGTCGAGCTGGCCCTGCATTGCCTGGAGCGGGACGAGGAGGGCGTCAGGATCCAGGCCTGCGTGCGCGACACCGGCATCGGCATGGAGCCGGGCCGGATCCACACGCTGTTCCAGAAATTCACCCAGGCCGACCAGTCCACGACGCGCCGCTACGGCGGGACGGGCCTGGGCCTGACGATCAGCCGCAGCCTGGTGGACCTGATGGGCGGGCACCTGTGGGTGGAATCCTCCGAGCCGGGGCACGGCACGACGGTCTGCTTCACCGCCCGGCTGGCCGTGGCGCACCAGGCCCAGACCCGGCAGCGCCAGCTGCTGGAGCGGGTCGGGCCGCGGCTGCTGGGCTGGCGCGTGCTGGTGGTGGACGACAATCCGGTGTCGCTGGAAATCCTCTCGGACATGCTGATGTATTTCCAGGTGGACGTGAGCACCGCCAGCCATGGCGCGCAGGCCCTGACCATGCTGCGGCAGGCCAGCGGCCAGCCGTACGACCTGGTGCTGATGGACTGGCGCATGCCCGGCATGCACGGCGACGAGGCCGCCCGGCGCATCCGCGCCGATCCCTGCATCGCGCACCAGCCGAAGATCGTCATGGTCACCGCCTACGGCAGCGAGGACGTGATGCGCCGGGCGAACCAGGCCGGCATGGACGGCTTCCTGATCAAGCCGGTGTCCCCGTCCTCGCTGCTGGACACGATGCTGACCGTGCTGGGGCGCGGCACGCTGCCGGACGCGGGCGCCGGGGCGCCCGGGCCGGGGGCGCGGGCGGGGCGCGCCGGCCTGGCCGGCGCCCGGATCCTGCTGGTCGAGGACAACGACATCAACCGCGAATTCGCGGTGGAGCTGCTGCGCGGCGAGGGCGTGGCGGTGGACGAGGCGGTCAACGGGCAGGAGGCGGTCGAGCGGATCCAGCGCAAGCACTACGATGCCGTGCTGATGGACATCCAGATGCCGGTCATGGACGGCCTGCAGGCGGCCCGCCGCATCCGCCGCCTGGGCCAGGCGCCGGGCGGCGCGCGGTTCGCCGAGCTGCCGATCATCGCCATGACGGCGCTGGCCATGGCCTCCGACGCGCAGGCCAGCCAGGACGCCGGCATGAACGACCACATCGCCAAGCCGATCGACCCCGACCACCTGCTGGCGACGATCTCCCGCTGGATGAAGGCCCCCGGCCTCCCGGTTCCCGGCGCCGAGCCGGGCGGGACGCCCGCCGGGCCGGCCGGGCATGGGGGCGAGCATGCGGGCGGGACGCCGCGCCTGCCCGCGGACCTGCTGGCCCTCGGGCACCTCGACGCGGCCGACGGCGTGCGCCGCATCGGCGGCCGGCCCGCGCCCTACCGCAAGCAGCTGCGCCGCTTCCGCGCGCAGTACGGCGGCGCCATCGAGACATTGCGGGAACTGCTGGCGCAGGGGAACACGGCGGCGGCCGAGGCGCATTGCCATGCCCTGAAGGGCGTGGCCGGCAATCTCGGCGCGCGCGCGCTGTTCGCCCACGTGTCCGAGATCGACGCGCTGCTCAAGCAGGACCAGGTGCCCGACGCCGCGCAGCTGGACGCGGCCGAAACGCTCCTGCGCGGCGTGCTGGCGGACATCGATTCGCTGGCGGACGAGGCGCCGCCGCCGGCGCCCGCCGTGCCGCCGACGCCCGCCGCGCTGCGCGCCCTGGTCGAGCGCCTGCGGCGGGCGCTCGGCACCGACCTGGGGGCCGTCGAGCCGCTGCTCGACGAGCTGGACCGGGGCGCGGCCGGCACGCCCCTGCAGCCGGCCGTGCGCGAGATCGCCGCGCGCATCGACCGCTTCGAGCTCGATGCCGCGCTGGCCCCGCTGGCATCCCTGCCCATTCCCCCGGAGGACGCCCCGTGATCCCGAACCCTCCCGCGGCCGGATCGCCCGCCCGCGCCGGCGGGCGCCCCCGGCTGCTGATCGTCGACGACGCCTCCGTGAACCTGCACACGCTGGTCGGCATGTTCCGCGACGAATACGCCATCTCCGCCGCCACCAGCGGCCGCAAGGCCCTGGAACTGGCGCGGCGCGAGCCGCGGCCCGACCTGATCCTGCTCGACATCCAGATGCCGGACATGGACGGCTACGAGGTGCTGGCGGCCCTGAAGCGGGACGCGGCGACGGCGGACATCCCGGTCGTCTTCGTGACCGCCCTGGCCGAGGCGGCGGACGCGGCGCGCGGCCTGCTGATGGGCGCGGCGGACTACGTCACCAAGCCCATCAATCCGGAACTGTTCCGCGTCCGGGTGAGGAACCAGCTCGAACTCAGGCGCTACCGCCGCATGCCGGCGGCCTTCGACTTCGCGCTGCAGGCGGCCGATGCGCCGCTGCCGGCCCTGCTGGTGGTGGACGACGTGCCGGAGAACATCCACGAGCTGCTGGCCGCCCTGCGCGACGAATTCCGCATCCTGGTGGCCGGCGACGGCGCCCGGGCGCTGGAGATCGTGCAGGGGCCGGCGCCGCCCGATCTGGTCCTGCTCGACGTGGTGATGCCGGGGATGGACGGCTACGAAGTCTGCCGGCGCATCAAGTCCACGCCGGCCGGCCAGCGCATCCCGGTGATGTTCGTCACCGTGATCGACGACACGCGCGACAAGGTGCGCGGCTTCGCCCTGGGGGCGGCCGACTACGTGACCAAGCCCTTCGACATCGAGGAGGTGCGCGCGCGGGTGCGGGCCCATCTCGAACTGGCGCGCCTGCGCCGCTTCCTGGAGGACCTGGTGGCGCAGCGCACCGCCCTGCTGCGCGTGAGCGAGGAAAAATACCGCATCCTGGCGCACCGCGACCCGCTGACCGGACTGCCCAACCGGGTGCTGTTCGCGGAACTGCTGGCCCACTCCATCCAGATGGCCCAGCACGCCGCCATGCGCTTCGCCCTGCTGTGCCTGGACCTGGACAAGTTCGCCGCCATCAACGAGACCCTGGGGCACGGGCCCGGCGACCGGGTGCTGGTCGAAGTGGCGCAGCGGCTGCGCGGCCTGCTGCCCGAGCGCGACGCCCTGGCGCGGGTCGGCGGCGACGAGTTCTACGTCATCCTGGACCGCGACCAGGGCGAGCGGGGCGTGGCCCTGGCGGGCCAGGGCATGCTCGACGCCCTGGCGGCGCCCTTCGTCCTGGACGGCCAGGCGATCTACGTGAGCGCGAGCATCGGCGTGGCGCTCTATCCCGAGGACGGCGCGACGGCGGACGAACTGCTCAGCCGGGTGGACGCGACGCTGCACCAGGCCAAGGCGGACGGGCGCGGCAGCCTGCGCTTCTTTTCGCCGGAGATCATGCTGCGCGCCCGGGAGCGCCTGTCGCTGGAGGCCGAGATGCGCCGCGCGCTGGAGCGCGGGGAGTTCCGCGTGCACTACCAGCCGCAGCTGCACCTGTACGAGCGCGCGGTGACGGGGCTGGAGGCGCTGGTGCGCTGGCAGCATCCCGGGCGCGGCCTGATCGCGCCGGGCGCGTTCATCGCCCTGGCCGAGGAAAGCGGCCTGATCGTGCCGCTGGGCAACTGGGTCCTGCGCGAGGTCGGCCGCCAGATGCGCGCCTGGCTCGACGAGGGCCGGGCGCCGGGCTACGTCGCCGTGAACCTGTCCGCGCTGCAGCTGGGCAGCGAGGGCTTCGTCGATTCGGTGCAGGCCGTGCTGCGGGAAAACGGGCTGGCGCCCGGCTGCCTGGAGCTCGAAATCACCGAGAGCTGCCTGATGGCCGACCGCAGCCGCGCCATCGCCACCCTGGAGACGCTGCGCGGCCTGGGCGTGCGCCTGTCGATCGACGACTTCGGCACGGGCTATTCCTCTATGTCCTATCTCCAGCACCTCCGGGTGCACCGGCTGAAGATCGACATGTCGTTCGTCCGCGACCTGGAGACCAATCCCGGCAACGTGTCCATCGTCACGGCGATCATCGCGCTGGGCCACAGCCTGGAGCTGGACATCGTCGCCGAAGGGGTCGAGACCGCCGAGCAGCTGGCCCGCCTGCAGCGCCTGGGCTGCGACCTGATCCAGGGCTACCTGGTCGGCCGGCCGGTGCCCGCCGCCGAGGCGCTGGACCTGCGCTTCGCGCCCGGCCATCCCCTGGCCGGGCTGCTGTCCGCCTGAAGCCGCGGGCGGCGCCGCTGCGCGGCCAGGCGAACCGGCGAGGCGATCCGGCCCCGGACGCGGCCCGGAATGCGGTCCCGGACGCAGTCCCGGACGCGGCCCCGGCTCAATGGTCGAAGTGCAGGCGCAGGTAGGTCAGCCCGTCGCGCCGGCCGGACTGCAGGCGGTCGGCCAGGCCGCGCAGCATGATGCCCGAGATCCCCGACAGGGCCTGGTCCAGCGCGTGCTGGAAGGCGGCGTCGTCGATGTCGAGCAGGTCGGCCGGCGCATGGGCCGCGTGGCCGCCCAGTTCGAGTTCGGGCCCGTCGTGCAGCAGCTCGATGTCCAGATTGTGTTCGTCGAAACTGCCGCGGATGCCGCGCAGCCGCCGTCCGCCGCCGCTCTGGATGGCTTCGGCGGCCTCCAGCGCGGCCTGGGCGGCGCGCCGCACCACGTCGCGCCGGGCGCTCCAGGTGGCCCCCTGCGTCTCGACGAAGTCCACCACCCGCTGGATCGGCTCGGCCGCGACGTGGATGACCGTGTCGGCCGCGGCGCCGGCGGCCTCGTCGAAGGATTGCTGCGCCTGGCGCGAGATCCCCAGGCGGAACAGCAGGTTCAGCGCGATGGCGCTCAGGCCGGCGATGATGATGCCGTTGCCGACCACGAAACGCAGCGATTCGGGGGCGCGGCCGGCGAGTTCCGGCATCAGGATCACGCCCATGCCGAGCACGAAGGACAGGCCGATCATGAAGATGCCGCGCGAGTCCAGGGCGCGCGAGGCGATCAGCTCGATGCCCGAGACGATCAGGTAGGCGGCGGCGTAGATCTCGATGGCGCCGATCACGGCGGTCGGGATCAGGGTCAGCGCCAGCGAGGCCTGCGGCAGAAAGGCGATCAGGGCCAGCAGCAGGGCGGTGAGCAGCCCGATCCAGCGGGAGGTCGAGCGGCTGATGTGCGCCAGCGCGATGTTGGCCGACGAAGCGACGTTGGGCAGGGCGCCCAGCCAGGCGCCCACGATGTTGCCCAGGCCGCAGGCGCGCATGCCGCCGCTGATCATGCGCATGTCGGGGCGGCGCCAGTCGGAGTCGTTCATCTTGTGCAGCAGCACCACGCAGCCGAAGACGTCCAGCTGGGTCATGAGCGCGAGCACGGCGACGGCCACCAGGATGCCGGCGTCGATGTCGAAGACGGGCATGGGCGGGTGCGGCAGGCCGAACACCGGGGCGCTGGCGAGCGCTTCCCAGCCGTGCAGCTTGCCGGTGAGGGCCGACACGGCCAGGCCGGCGAGCAGGCCGCCCAGCAGCGCGGCCAGCTTGCCGCGCTGGCTGCCCCAGATCGACAGGCCCACGATCGTCGCCAGGGTGGCCGCGCCGATCAGGATGTCGGCGCCGTCCAGGCCGCCGCTTTCCGCCAGCCCGGTGACGTGCCGCAGGGCCGGCTCGATGAGCGACAGGCCGGCCACGCAGACGATGATGCCGGCCACGGTGGGCGGCAGGATGGTGCGCAGGTACGGCATGAGCGAGCCGGTGCCCAGCGCCACCGCGCCGTTGATCAGGCCGACCAGCACCAGGCCGCCCAGGCCGTACTGGGCGGCCAGCATGCCCGACAGGGCGACCAGCAGCGGATCGGGGATGTGGACCAGCAGCATGCCCGAGCCCAGCCGCCCGCCCCAGGCCTGCAGGAAGGTCGAGGCCGCCATGCCCAGGATGGTGGCCGTGACCATGGCCTGGGTCGTCGCGGCGTCCAGGCGGCCGATCTTGGCGGCCGCCAGCACGTAGGCGATCAGCGTCAGCGCGGTGGCGACGTGCTGCAGCGCCAGGCTGGCCAGCGTCGCCGCCGGGGGCCGCTCGTCGACGGCGTACAGTAGTTCGGGAGGGCGCTTGAAGCGGGGCAGGGCGGGAAGCTGCAGGCGGGACGGGCGGGATGGGCGAGCCATGGCGGGCGGGTTCCGGGTTGGGTGCCCGCGAGTGTATCATCCACCCCCCCGCGGGCTTCCTCAGGCCCGCACCTCCTGCCGCTGGAACGCGATGTACGCCAGGGTGAACAGCAGCACGACCGCCGCGATCAGGCCGGTGAACTGCGGCCAGACGATCGCCAGGCTTTCGGACAGCGGCAGCGGGCTGCCCAGCAGGGCGCCCTGCAGCTGCGACAGGAACACCGGCCCCAGGCTGCGGGTGGACGGGTTCAGCAGGGTGATGGCGGTGTCGTTGAACAGGGTGGCGGGCGAGACGTGCAGCAGGCCGTTCTGCCAGGCCAGGGCGTGCAGGTCCAGTCCGCCGCCCATCAGGGTCGCCAGGTCGGGCGGGGCGATGGCGCGGGCCAGCGCGGGAGCCAGCATGGGCCACAGCAGGGCGCAGAACAGCCACAGGCCCAGGGCGACCAGCGCCGAGGTCGAGGCCGAGCGGAACAGCACCGAGCACAGCAGGGCGACGGCCAGCCAGACGCCGGCGTAGGCCAGCGCGGCGAGCAGGAACGCCAGGGACCGCACGACTTCCTCGCCGCTGGGCGGCACGCCCAGCAGGATCAGGCCGGCGCCCATGACCAGCAGCCACAGGCAGACCAGGCTGATGGCCAGCGCGGCCAGGCCGGCGAGGAACTTGCCCAGCAGCAGGGCGTCGCGGTAGAGGGGCTGCGACAGGATGCGGCTCAGGGTGCGGCGGCCGTATTCGCCGTTGATGGCATCGAACCCCAGGCCGATGGCGAGCAGCGGGATCAGGAAGCCCAGCAGGGCGGCGAAGGAGGGCAGGGGCGCGCGCGCATCGGTGAACAGGCGCAGGAACACGAAGGGGTCCGAGGCGGTCGTCTGGCGGATGCCTTCGATGGCGCCGTACAGGGCGGCCGCCGCGGTCAGCACGACCAGCCATTCCAGCAGCCGCATGCGCGCGCTGCCCAGGTGGTCGGCGAGTTCCTTGGACAGGACGGCGCCCAGGCCGTGCCAGGGCGAGCCGATGCGGGTCGTGCTCATGTCGGGGTGTCCTCGGTGAAGGTCTGACGGTAGATGCGGTCCAGGCTGGGGGTGTCCACGGCCAGGTCGCGCAGCTGCGCGCCCGCCAGGACCGCCGCCTGGGCGGCCTGGGCGCGCACGTCGCTCTCGGCCTGCAGGACGTAGTGCCCCGGGCCCTGGACGCGCACGCCGCCCACGCCGGGGACCGCGGCCAGGACGGAGCGCAGCTCGGGGCCGTCGGCGTGGAGGTGGACCTCGTGGCTGTGGCCGCCCAGTACCTGGCGGGCCAGGTCCCGGACCGGGCCCATCAGGGCGATGCGCCCGGCGTTGAACAGGGCGACCCGGTCGCAGATGCGCTGCATCTGGTCCAGCAGGTGCGAGGACAGCAGCACGGTGACGCCGTCCTCGCGCAGGGCTTCGATCATGCGCAGGAACGCCTCGGTGGACTGCGGGTCCAGGCCGGAGGTGGGTTCGTCCAGGATGGCGATGGCGGCCCGCTTGAGCAGGATCTCGGCCAGGCCCAGGCGGCGGCGCATGCCGTGGGAAAACGTGCCCGCGCGCTGGTCGATGCGGTCCAGCAGGCCGACGCGCTCCAGCGCCTCGGCGATCCGCCCGTCCCGTTCCTGCCGCGGGATGCCCAGCAGGCGGGCGGTGTAGCGCAGGTTGTCGCGCGCGCTCAGGTGGTCGTAGAAGCCGACCGAATCGGGCATGTAGCCGACCTGGCGCTTGACGGCCAGCGGATTGCGCCAGGGGTCCTCGCCCAGCACGCGCACCTGGCCGCGCGTGGCCTCGGTCAGGCCCAGCAGCATCAGGATCGTGGTGGTCTTGCCGGCGCCGTTGGGGCCGAGCAGGCCGAAGACTTCGCCCGGCCGCACCTGGAAGTTCAGGGTCTGGACCACGGCGCGGCCGCCGTAGTCCTTGCCCAGCCCGCGGACGTCGATGGCCGGCGCGTCCGGAGCCGGGACGGGGCGGCCGGACGGGCCCGCGGCGGGCGTGCGGGCGGATGACAGGGCAGGTGGCGGGGCGGATGACATGGCCGATGGCATGGCGGGTGTCGGGGCGGGCATCATGGCGGACGGCCCGTTCAGCGGCGGCCGTAGCGCGCCACCGCGCCAAGCAGCGCGAGCAGGGCCACGGCGATCAGGATGGCGCCGCTGACCCCCCACAGGGCCGAGGTCGTGACCGAGACGCGCAGGTCGCCGTCGGCCGACTGGCCGGCCGAGCGCGCGTGCAGCTTGACCATGTAGTCGCCCGACAGGGACTGGGCCGAGGGCGTGATGCGGGCCTGGACTTCGGCGGTCTTGCCCGGCTCCAGCAGGGCGATGCGCGCGGGCTCGAATTCGATCTTCCAGCCCTCGGGCGCCGTGCCCTCCAGCGCGATGTCGCGGGCGGCGGCGGTGCCGCCGTTGCGCAGCACCAGCGGCATGGCGCGGGTGTCGCCGATCTGCGCGTCGGTGCTCATCAGCCCGTCGCGGCCCGCCAGGTCCAGCGCCGGCTGGCCGGTGATGTCGAGCTTCAGGACCGTGCTCGCCCGGACGCCGTCGGCGGCGGCCTCGACTTCGATCGAATGCTCGCCCGACTGCGCCGATGCGGGCGGGCGCACGTGCAGCTTGACGGTCTTGGATTCGCCGGCCTTCACGGGGACGGCGCTGATCTGCTGGGTGCCGTAGCCCTCGGTGAAGGACGTGTCGAAATACTGCGGAGCCCGCGCCGCCAGGCTCGCCAGGACGTCGTGGCCGCTGGCGTTCTTCACCGTCAATTGATAGTCGAAGGCGGTGCGGGCCGAGCCGGTCAGCTGCGGCAGTTCGGGCTGGATCGACAGCTGGGCGGGCAGCTGGTCGGCCAGGGCGACCTCGATGGGCAGGCTCAGGCGCCGCTGGGCGCCGTCGGCGTGCACGGTCAGGGTATGGCGCGATTCCGCGCCGCCTTGCGGAATGTCAAGCTGCAGTTGCAGCGGCAGCGTATCATCGCTGCCAGGCATGGCCGCTTCGACGGGGCGGCCGTTGCCCAGCAGGGTGGCCTTCCAGCCCGCGGGCACGCCCTCCACCGACAGCGCCAGCCGCTCGGGCGGGGTGGCGCGGTTGCGCAGCTGCAGGGCGATGGTCGAGGTCTCTCCGGCCTTCAGGGTCAGGGCGGGGTAGTCGGTGGACAGGTCGATGCCGGGCGGCGCGGTTTCCGCGGCCGGCGCGGCGGTCTGGAAGCTCAGGGCGCACAAGGCGGCGACCCACAATGCGAGGTGTCTGGACATGGTGTCGTTCGGCTTTTCGTTCAGGTTGATCTGCCCGGTCCGGATCCGGTCTCCAGACGAAGGGACCAGCCGGGACGGCTCCGAGTTTCAAGAAAAATGTGATTTTTTGTTTCCGGACGGACGGCGGATGGCTTCGGCAGCCCCCTTGTCGCCCTCCTTGTCATTCCTCGGCACCGCCGCATCATGACCTCACCGCCATCCTTGTATTGAGAACCGTTATCATTCCTGCTAACATCACGCTTTCGCCCCTGCTGTCCGCTGGTCCATGTCCTCCGGTTTCACCTCGCGTCTTGCCCCGCTGAAGATCGTCGCCGCCTGCACGGCCCTGGGGCTGCATGCGGCCGTGCTCGCCATGGTGCTGTCGGCGCCGGTGGTCGAGGTGGCCCTGGGCCAGCCCGAGGCGCTGGACGTGCAGTTCGTCGAGCTGGGCCCCGCCATCGAACCCGAACCCGTGGCCGCGGCCGAGCCCCCGCCGGTGGAAACACCGCCCGAGCCGGAACCCGAGCCCGTGGTCGAACCCGAGCCCGAGCCCGAACCCGTGGTCGAGCCGGAGCCCGAACCCGAGCCCGAGCCGGTCGTCGAGACGCCCGAACCCGAATCCATCACCGAGCCGCCTCCGCCCGAGCCCAAACCGGAGCCGAAGCCGGAACCCAAGCCCAAGCCCAAGCCGAAACCCCGGCCCAGGCCGGAACCGAAGCCGCAGCCCAGGCCGGTGCCGCCCGCGCCGCAGGTCAGCGTGGCGCGGGACGCCGCGGCGGGCGGCGCGCGCCAGGCCTCCGAGGCGCGCGGCGAGCCGCGCGCCGTCGATCCCGACCGGCCCCGCGCCATCGGCCAGGTGGACTATCTGGGCAAGCGGCCCAGCCCGGTGTATCCGCGCATCTCGCAGCGCCGCGGCGAGCAGGGGCGGGTGGTGCTGCGCGTGCTGATTTCTCCGCTGGGCCAGGTGGCCAACGTCTCGGTGCGCACGTCCTCGGGATATGCGCGCCTCGACGAGGCGGCGGTGGAGGCCATGCGCCAGGCGCGTTTCCGTCCGTACACGGAAAACGGCATCGCCTACAAGGCGCTGGTGGACATTCCTTTCGATTTCGTCTTATAGGACAGGAACATGATGCTCGATCTGATCGCAAGCGCGGCGCTGACGCTCGCCCAGGCCGCGGGGCCGGATGCCGCGCAGGCCGCCGCGCACGCGGCGCCGGCGGTGTCGGCGGCCGCCGACGTGGCGGCGACCGCGGCCGCCACGGGGACGGCGACGGCCGCCCAGGCGGCGCTGGCGGCCGGCGCCATGGAAACCGGCGGCCAGGGGGTGCTGCATTTCATCGGCCAGAGCGACGCGGTGGGCAAGTCCCTGTTCGTCTTCCTGATGCTGATGTCCCTGGCGAGCTGGTACCTGATCCTGGCCAAGGGCCTGACGCACCTGCGTATCCGCCGCCGTTCGCGCAAGTTCCTGTCGGAATTCTGGGCCGCCAGCTCCCTGGAGCAGGTGGAAAACGAGATCTCCACGCACGGCGCGGACGAGCCCTTCGCGCACCTGGCCAGCCACGCCATCCACGCGCAGAAGCACCACACCAAGTACGGCGCGCTCAAGCTGGAGGAAAGCGGCTCGACGGCGGCCTTCGTGACGCGCACCATCCGCAAGGTCATCGACGAGGAGACCGCGCGCCTGGAAAACGGCCTGACGGTGCTGGCCTCGGTGGGCTCGACCGCGCCCTTCGTCGGCCTGTTCGGCACGGTGTGGGGCGTCTATCACGCCCTGCTCAGCATCAGCATGACCGACGGCGTCACCATCAACCGCATCGCCGGCCCCGTGGGCGAGGCCCTGATCATGACCGGTCTGGGCCTGGCGGTCGCCATTCCCGCCGTGCTGGGCTACAACGCCTTCGTGCGCGTCAACCGCGTCTACCTGGCGCAGCTCGACGCCTTCGCGCACGACCTGTTCACCTTCCTGACCACCGGCCAGCAGGTGGCCGACGGCAGCCACGAGCGCAACGGCCGCACCATCAGCCTGGCCAGCCACCGGGGAGCCTGACATGGCGTTCGGCAGCTTCGATTCCAAGGGACCGGGCACCACCATGTCCGAGATCAACATGGTGCCGCTGATCGACGTGATGCTGGTGCTGCTGGTGATCTTCATCATCACCGCGCCGCTGCTGAGCCACTCGATCCGCATCAACGTGCCGCAGGTCACCGCCCAGCCGATGGAGCAGAAGCCCGCGGTGATCGATCTCGCCATCGATCCGTCCGGAGCGCTGTTCTGGAACGAGCAGCCGATCGCCGAGGAAGACCTGCAGGCCCGCTTCGCCAGCGAGGCGGCGGCCGATCCCCAGCCCGAAGTCCGCATCCGCGCCGACGTGGAGACCCGCTACGGCCTGCTGGCGCGGATCATGGGGGCGGCGCGCCAGGCGGGCATGAAGCGCCTGGGCTTCGTCACCACGCCGGGGCAGGCGGCCCCCGCCGCGGCGGCCGAAGGCGCCGCCGCCGCGGGCGCCTCCGGAGCACCGGCCCGCCCGGCCACGCCGGCCCCGGCTCCCGCCGCGTCCGCGCAGCCTCCCGCGGCGCCGCCCGCCGCCGCGCCGGCCCCCGGCGGCGGCTGAACGCGCGTTCCCGGCGTTCAAGCAACCGTCAACTATGTAACGCAGGCCCTCCAGCGGTGACGCGGCGTGACCGCTTCAGGCTAGAATCACCGTCATGAGAGTCCTGGTCATCGAAGACGACGCCACCCTCGGCCACGCCCTGCAGGAATTCCTGGGCGGCCAGGGCTATGCCGTCGATTGGCTGAGGTCCGGCGACCGCGTCGAAGGCGCGCTCGCCGGGCAGGCCTACGATCTGCTGCTGCTCGACCTGAACCTGCCCGGCCTGAGCGGCCTGGAAGTCCTGCAGCGGCTGCGCGAAGGCGGATCCCAGGTGCCGGTGCTGATCCTCACGGCGCGCGACGGCCTGGACGACCGCGTCGCCGGCCTGGACGCCGGCGCCGACGACTACGTCACCAAGCCCTTCGAGCTGCCAGAACTCGCCGCCCGGGTACGGGCGCTCGCCCGCCGCCGCGCGGGCCAGGCCCAGACCATCCTGGAATGCGGCTCCCTGTCCTTCGACACCGTGGGGCGCCAGATCCGGGTGGACGGCAAGCGCCTGGCCCTGTCCGTGCGCGAACTCTCGGTGCTGGAAATGCTGATGGCGCGGCCCGGCCGGGTGGTGACCAAGCAGCAGATCGTCAATTCCCTGTCGGCCTGGGATGCCGATTTCAGCGAGAATGCGGTCGAAGTCTACGTCTACCGCCTGCGCAAGCGGCTCGACGGCACCGGGACCAGCATCCAGACGGTGCGCGGCTTCGGCTACCTGCTCGACGTCGATCGTGCCGCCTGAGTCCACCGCCGGCCCGCCTTCCGGCCGCGGGGCGCCGGGTCTGGTCGAGCGCCTGATGCCCCGGGACTCGCTCGCCCGCCGCCTGGTCCGCCGGCTGCTGCCGGCCTTTTTCATTCTGGTGGCCATCGATCTGCTGGCCACCTGGTTCATGACCGGCGTGATCCGTCCCCAGCCCTGGCTGCTGCGCGACCTGTTCTGGACCATGATGCTGACCCAGGGCCTGCTGGTGGCGCTGTTCGTCTGGGTCCTGATTTCCGGCATCCGTTCCGAGCTGGCCTCCATCAACCGCCTGGCCGACGACATCCGCCAGCGCTCCATCGAGGACCTGCAGCCGCTCGACCTGGCCGGCCTGCCCGGCGAGATCGCGCCGCTGGTCCTGCATTTCAACGACCTGCTGGTGCGCCTGGACGATTCGGTGCAGGCCCAGCGCCGCTTCATCGGCCACGCGGCGCACCAGTTGCGCACCCCCCTGGCCGGCCTCAAGGTCGAGTCCGAGCTCATGCTCGGCCAGGATCTGCCCGAGGACATCCGCGTGCGCGCCGGGCGCATCAAGTCCGTGACCGACCACATGATCCGCATGGGCCAGCAGCTGCTGGTGCTGGCGCGCGCCGAGCACGCGGTGCGGCCGCGGGACAGCTTCGTGCGCCTGGACCTGTGCGAATGGATGCGCCAGGCGGGCGCCGAATGGCTGGGGCGCGCGCGCGAGCGCGCCATCGACCTGCAGCTGGTGGCGCCCGAGGACCCGGTCTGGGTGGACGGCGACCCGGTGCTGCTGGAGGAACTGCTGGGCAACCTGATCGACAACGCCCTGCGCTACGGCCTGGGCGCGCGGCGCATCGTGCTGCGCGTCATGGCCAATCCGCCCTCGTTTTCCGTCGAGGACGACGGCGCCGGCATCCGCGCCGAGGACCTGGACCGCGTCTTCGAGGCCTTCTACCGCGCCGCCGACGCGGGCCAGGGCGGCTCGGGCCTGGGGCTGGCCATCGTGCGCGAGATCGCGCGCGCGCACGGCGCCTGGTGGAAAATCGCCAGCCGGCCCGCGTTTTCCGGCACGCGGGTGTCCCTCGTCTTCCCCGGCCCCCGGCTGGGCGCCTGCCTCACGCGGGCCGAATAGCACAGAGTATGAGCATGCAGAAAGACAATCCGCGGGCCGCCCTGCTGATCGGCGCCCTGGGCGTCGTCTACGGGGACATCGGCACCAGTCCGCTGTACACGATGAAGGTCGCCCTCTCGGGCGCGGGCCGCCCCGACGTCGAGCACGTCCTGGGGATGCTGTCGATCCTGTTCTGGATGCTGATCCTGGTGGCGTCGCTGAAATACGTGACCTGCATCCTGCGCGCCGACAACCGCGGCGAGGGCGGCACGCTGGCCCTGATGGAGCTCGCCCTGCGCGGCCGCAGCGGGCCTTCCCGCTGGCGCCTGGCCCTGCTGGGACTGATTGGCGCCAGCCTGTTCTACGGCGACAGCATGATCACCCCCGCGATCTCCGTCCTGTCCGCCGTCGAAGGCATCGGCATCGTCTCGCACCGGCTGGACGCCTGGGTGGTGCCGATTTCGGTGGTCGTGCTGCTGGCGCTGTTCATGTTCCAGTCGCGCGGCACCGGCGCGGTGGGCAAGCTCTTCGGGCCGGTGATGCTGTGCTGGTTCCTGGTGCTGGGGGGCCTGGGCGCCTGGCGCATCGTCGGCCAGCCCGAGGTCCTCCAGGCGGTCAATCCGGTCTGGGCGGCGCGCTTCATCGGCGACGCCCCCTGGGAGACCTTCCTGGCGCTGGGCGCGCTCGTCCTGGCGCTGACCGGCGCCGAGGCGCTGTACGCCGACATGGGGCATTTCGGCGGCCCGGTCATCCGTCGCGCCTGGTTCTCCCTGGTGCTGCCGGCGCTCGTCCTGTGCTATTTCGGCCAGGGCGCGCTGCTGCTGAGCGACCCGGAGGCCATCCGCAATCCCTTCTTCCTGCTGGCGCCCGACTGGGGCCTGATCCCGCTGGTGGCGCTGGCCACGCTGGCCACGGTGATCGCCTCGCAGTCGGTGATCTCGGGCGCGTTTTCCATGACGCGCCAGGCGGTGCAGCTGGGCTACTGGCCGCGCATGGTGATCCAGCACACCTCGGCGCGCGAGGAAGGGCAGATCTACCTGCCGCGCGTGAACTGGCTGCTGCTGCTGGCGGTGCTGGTCCTGACGCTGTCGTTCGGCTCTTCCGACCGCCTGGCGCACGCCTACGGCTTCGCCGTCACCGGCACGATGCTGATGACCTCGCTGCTGGCGTTCGCCGTGCTGCCCCGCCATGCGCGCGGCCTGCGCCGCCTGGCCTGGCTGGCGCTGATTTCGCTGTTCCTGACGATCGACGTGCTGCTGTTCTCGTCCAACACGCTCAAGCTGCACGAGGGCGGCTGGCTGCCGCTGGTGGTGGGCATCGGCCTGCTGACGCTGATGGTGACCTGGAAGCAGGGGCGCCAGCAGGTGCACGACACGCTGGCGGGAGACCAGCAGCCGCTCGCCAGCTTCATGGAATCCCTGGAGGCCTATCCGCCCACCCGCGTGCCGGGCACGGCGGTGTTCATGAGCATGATCGTCGGCACGGTGCCGCCCGCGCTGCTGCACAATTTGAAACACAACAAGGTCCTGCACGAGCAGGCGCTGTTCCTCACGATCGAGGTGGCCGACGTGCCCTACGTGCCTTTCGGCGAGCGGGTGCGGATCGAGCGGGTCAGCCGCGGCGCGTGGCAGGCCGTGGCGCGCTGGGGCTTCAAGCAGGAGCCGAACGTGCCCCAGGTGGTTGAGCAGATCGGGCAGGAGGTGCCGGAACTGAACCTCGAACCCATGCAGACTTCGTATTTCCTGTCGCGCCAGACCGTGATCGTGGTGCGCCGCCTGCCCTGGTACCAGAGCTGGCGGCGGCATCTGTTCGCCTTCATGGCGCGCAATGCCAGCCGCAGCACCCGGTTCTACAAGATTCCGCCCAACCGCGTGGTGGAGATGGGCATGCAGATGGAGCTCTAGCCCGGAAATTTCGTCAGGCGGGTAAAAAGGAATAGGCGATTCTTGCCCGAGGGCTTATGGTTATTGGTTCTCACGCCAAACAACCAAAAAG
>NZ_JACHIB010000003.1:170679-266462 GCF_014203015.1 Castellaniella defragrans | reverse complement strand
TTGATCCGGTGGGCTGCCTGCCCTATCGAAATCCGTGGCCTCGGATCGCCGGAAATTCGGCCTGAAACAGGACAAATGAATTTTTCAGGGACGACTACTTTCGTCTCGCAAGTCACTGACAAATGAACAATAGTTTTCCTGACCGAACGATAATCCGTCGCCTAGCGCCTTCATTGTTGCAATCCTTGTGTGTAATCTCGTCTAAGCCAAACGAGTCTTTTCATTATGTTTGGTAAAAAATGCATCAAATATTATCAACGATCTAGCCTGGAGAGTCGACTGGCTGTTTATGGCCGACTGCGGTCACCCCCCACGCGCAGGCTCAAGACAATCCACCGGCTGCACCGCCAACCTTAACCCCATCGCCTTCAGAATCGCCGTCAGGCTGCTCAACGCCGGATTTCCCTTCGGGGACAGCGTCCGATAAAGCTGCGTCGGATTCAGATGCGCTTGCTCCGCCACCGCCTGCACGCCGCCGAACGCCTGCGCAAGCTGACGTAGCACCGTCAGCAGTTCCGCCTGATCGCCCTCTTCCAGGATGCCGTTGATCACCTCCAGCGCCAGCGCCGGATCGCTGCGATACAGCTCGGCCATCGCCTCGTCATGTCCTCTGCTTCTCATCGTCATTTCTCCATTGCCAGTCCCGCCAATAAGCTACAGCTCGATCGATGTCGGTGTCCTGTGTGCGCTTGTCGCCACCGCCAAGCAGCAGCACGACGCGCTGTCCCGCCCAGGCGTAGTACACGCGATAGCCTGGCCCGACATCGACACGCAATTCCCAGATGCCATCCCGGCAGAATTTGTGGTCGCCAAAGTTGCCCTGCTCGATCCGGTTCACGCGCCGGATCACCGCCACCTTGGCCTGGAGGTCACGCACGCGACGAAGCCAGTTCAGATAAACATCGTCCTGCCCATCCGCCGTCAGGTAGTGTTCAATCCGGTAGGGAATCATTTTCGTTTATTGACGAATAAAGATCAATCGGATCATCGACCGGAGCAGTATGGACACAGAACATCAGCATCGCCAGGCGAGGTGCGCCATCAATGTCACACTCATCTTCATGGGGGACAGGACCTCATGACGAGCATCACGGACTGATAGAATCAATCCTTTGCCTTTTCCCCTCTTCCCGCCCCCATGTCGCGCACGATCTTCGTCACCACCGCCCTGCCCTACGCCAACGGTTCCTTCCACATCGGCCACATCATGGAATACATCCAGGCCGACACCTGGGTGCGCGCCATGCGCATGGCGGGCCACACCGTGCATTTCGTGGGGGCGGACGACGCCCACGGCGCGCCCATCATGCTCAAGGCCCAGGCCGAGGGCATCACGCCCCAGGAACTGGTGGGCCGCTACGCCGCCGAGCGGCCGAAGTACCTGGACGGCTTCCACATCCGCTTCGACCACTGGCACAGCACCGACACGCCGGAGAACGTCGGGCTGTCCCAGGACATCTACCGCGCGCTCAAGGCCGCCGGCTTCATCGACAGCCGCGAGATCGAGCAGTTCTACGATCCGGTCAAGGGCATGTTCCTGCCCGACCGCTACATCAAGGGCGAATGCCCGCGCTGCCACGCCAAGGACCAGTACGGCGATTCCTGTGAATCCTGCGGCGCCGTCTACAGCCCGACCGAACTGATCGAGCCCTATTCCACCCTGACCAAGGCGCGGCCGGTGCTGCGCAGTTCCGAACACTTCTTCTTCCGCCTGTCGGACCCGCGCTGCGTGGCCTTCCTGCAGGAATGGACCACGGGGACGCGCGCCGACGGTACCGCCCGGCTGCAGTCCGAAGTCCTCGCCAAGACGCGCGAATGGCTGGGCACGGCCGAGGGCGCCGAGGCGAACCTCGCCGACTGGGACATCTCCCGCGACGAGCCCTACTTCGGCATTCCCATCCCCGACGCGCCGGGCAAGTATTTCTACGTCTGGCTGGACGCCCCGGTCGGCTACCTGGCCTCGCTGAAGGCCTACTGCCGCAAGAACGGCCTGGACTTCGACGCCCTGCTGGCGCCGGACGGCGACACCGAGCAGGTGCACTTCATCGGCAAGGACATCGTCTATTTCCACGCCCTGTTCTGGCCCGCGATGCTGAAGTTCTCCGGCCGCAAGGTCCCCGACCTGCTGCACGTGCACGGCTTCATCACCGTCAGCGGGGAAAAGATGTCCAAGAGCCGCGGCACGGGGATTTCCCCGCTGCGCTACCTGGACATCGGCATGGACGCCGAATGGCTGCGCTACTACATCGCCGCCAAGCTCAACGCCCACGTCGAGGACCTGGACTTCAACCCGGACGACTTCGTCGCCCGCGTCAACAGCGACCTGATCGGCAAGTACGTCAACATCGCCAGCCGGGCGGCCACCTTCATCACCCGCCATTTCGACGGCGCCCTGGCCTATGCAGGCGACACCGAGGCCCTGCGTGCCGAACTGCGCGACTGCGCCGGACAGGTGCGGGCCGACTTCGAGGCGCGCGAATACGGCCGCGCCATCCGCCGGATCATGGCGCAGGCCGACAAGATCAACCAGGCCTTCGACGCGGCCCAGCCCTGGGTGCTGGCCAAGGGCATCGCCCAGGCAGAACCCGCACAGAAGGCCGCGCTGCAGGACATCTGCTCGCGCGCCCTGGCCGGCTTCCAGGCCCTGTCGGTGATGCTGACGCCGGTGCTGCCGGCGCTCACCGAACGCGTCGCCCGCGAACTGTTCGGCCGCGACAGGACCTACGCCTGGGCCGACGCCGGCGAGCTGCCCGCGCGCATCGCCGCCTTCAAGCACCTGATGCAGCGCGTCGATCCGGCCCTGCTCGACGCCCTGTTCGAGCCGCCCCAGGCCCCGGCCGCCGTGCCGGGCGGCGAGCCCATCGCCGATCCCATCGACATCAAGGACTTCGGCCGCATCGACCTGCGCATCGCGCGCATCGTCGAATGCGCGGAAGTCGAGGGCTCGGACAAGCTGCTGCGCCTGTCATTGGACGTGGGCGAAGGCCGCCTGCGGCAGGTGTTCTCCGGCATCAAGTCGGCCTACAGGCCCGAGGACCTGGCCGGCAAGCTGACCGTGCTGGTGGCCAACCTCGCGCCGCGCAAGATGCGCTTCGGCGTGTCCGAGGGCATGGTGCTGGCGGCCAGCCACGCCGACGAGGGCGTGGACGCCGGCATCTACGTGCTGGAGCCCTGGGAAGGCGCCCAGCCGGGCATGCGCATCCGCTGAGCGGGGGCCCGGTCAGGCCGGGTCGGGCGTCTTCTCGCCGAACAGCAGGCGCGTGATCAGCGCCTCGTCGATGGATTCGCCGCTCAGGGTGCGGGCCAGGATCTCGCTGCCCAGCGCCTGCGGCGAGATCAGGATGTCGGGATTCACCCGCCGGATCTTGGCCAGGTGCTGGGGCGAGTTCGCCAGGGCGACCAGCTTGGTGTCCGGGCCGCCGGCCTCGCGGCCCGCCATGACGATGAAGGCGTTCTCCGCGTCGTCCTGGCGCAGGGCCAGCACGTACCGGGCGTGCGCCGCGCCGGCCTGCAGCAGGACGCCGGTTTCCGAGGCGTCGCCCGCCAGCACGTCGGCGTCGGCCGGATACGGATGGCCTTCGGCCGACGGGACGATGACCGTGACGTCGTGGCCGCGCTGGCGCAGCGCGCCGTACAGGCTCTCGGCCAGGGGGCCGAGCCCCGCCAGGATGATGTGGTTCTTGCGCATGGTGCGTGGTTTCCTTCCGTGCATCAGCCGGCGGATGTTGCCGCCGATCAAGGGTCCGGCCACGGCGCTGATGGACGTGGCGAAGACCGTGATTCCCAGAATGATGATGGATATCGTGAACAGGCGCGCCGCGTCGGTCTTCGGGCCGATGTCCCCATACCCCACCGTGGACATGGACACGATGGAGAAATACAGGGCCGTGACCGGATCGCGCACAGGCGGCGAGAATTCCTCGCCCAGGTAGAGGACGCCGAACACCGCGTAGACCAGCAGGCTGAGCACGCTGAGCGCGGCGAACAGGCTGCCCGCCGTCAGGCTGGCCCGGTCGAAATGGCGCCAGTAGCCGATCAGCGCCCCGGCCAGCACGGCCGTATAGGCGAGCAGGCCGAAATGTCCCTGGCCGTGCCACAGGGACACCGTGCCCACCGCCGCGAGCAGCAGCAGGGTGATGGTCCAGGCGATGCGGGCGCGGTACAGCAGCCCGACCGCCATCACCTGCACGCCCAGGCCCAGCATCAGCCGCGACATCTGGGCGATGCCGCCCGAATCCAGGAAGGCCGCGACGCCGGCGCCGTCGCGGATCTGCAGGGTCTGCAGCAGGCCCTGGCTGCCGATGGCCTGCCAGAGCGGCCGCAGGAACAGGTAGCCGTCGGCCGCGACCAGCGCGGCGATCAGCCAATGCCAGGGAAACCGATGCACCAGGCGCGCGCAGCGCGCCGGGACGGAACGAAAAGGAAGCCGCATGCGGACCGCGATCCTGTATGGCCGACCGGATTTTCAGTGTACCGCACGCGTCCGCCGGGACCGCCCGCCGTATACTTGCGGGCATGTCTCCTCCACCCGCCCTCCGCGTCGAAACGCCGGACCGCCAGGCCGCCGCCCGGCGCAGCACCTGGGTCAGCGTCTGGGTGAACCTCCTGCTGACCGGCGTCCAGATGGCGGTCGGCCTGTTCGCGCAATCCCAGGCCCTGGTGGCGGACGCCATCCACTCCCTGTCGGACCTGGTATCCGACGGGCTGGTGCTGTTCGCCAACAAGCACAGCGCCAAGGGTCCGGACGCCGACCACCCCTACGGACACCTGCGCTTCGAGACGGCCGCCACGCTGGGCATCGGCGTGCTGCTGGGCGCCGTCGGCCTGGGCATGCTGTGGGGCAGCTTCCAGCGCCTGCAGGCGCCCGAACTGATCCCCGTCGTCCATCCGGCCGCCTTCTACGTCGCCCTGCTGGCCCTGCTCTCCAAGGAACTGCTGTTCCGCTACCTGCTGCGGGTCGCGCGCCGCGTGCGCTCCACCCTGCTGGTGGCCAACGCCTGGCACGCCCGCTCGGACGCGGCCTCGTCGCTGGTGGTGGCGATGGGGGTGGGCGCCAACCTGGCGGGCCTGCCGCTGGCCGATCCCCTGGCCGCCCTGGTGGTGGGCCTGATGATCGTGCGCATGGGCTGGAAATTTTCCTGGCAGGCCTTCAACGACCTGGTGGACCGGGCCGCCGACGCCGACACCGAGCGCGCCATCCGCGAACGCATCCTGGGCACGCCCGGCGTGCGCGGCATCCACGACCTGCGCACCCGCAAGATGGGCGACATGGTCTGGGTAGAGGTGGACATCGAAATGGACGGCCGGCTGACGATCGAGGCGGGCCACGCCATCGCCGTCGAGGCCCGGCGCCGCGTCATGGAGGACCTGCCGGTGCTGGATGTCATGACCCACTTCGACCCGGTCTAGGGCGGGCCGGCATCCGGCCGCATCACGTCGTTGGTTCGCCTTGCCGTGCAATAGCACTGTCTGCGGCTTCCCGTCTCGTGCTCTGGCCGGATGCCGGCCCGCCTCATTCAACCGATGTGCGTGTTTCGCGCCGGGCCGTCGGCCGTCTCCATGCGCGCCAGTCCCTGCACGATGCCGCAGGCATCCACTGGCTGCTCGGCGCGGCACTGCTCCCGCAGCTCCACCAGTTGCCGCTGCAGGTCCTGCAGCTCGCGCAGGCGCACGTCGACGTGGGCGATGTGCTCGTCCAGCAGGTGGTTGATCGGGCCGCAATCGCGGGCGGGATGGTCGATCATGCCCAGCAGCGCGCGGATCTCGTCGTGCGCCATGTCCAGCCCCCGGCAGTTGCGGATGAAGCGCAGGCGCTCCAGGTGCGCGGGGCCGTACTGCCGGTAGTTGCCCTCGCTGCGGGCGGGCGCGGGCAGCAGGCCGGCCTTTTCGTAGAAGCGGACGGTTTCGGTGGAACAGCGGGCGGCGCGGGCCAGTTCGCCGATCTTCATGCGGGGTCCTCCGGAGGGAAATGGCGGCCGGGGGACCTTTTCAGGAGGGCGTCCCGGGCGCTTGACCTTGCAGCGGCTACAAGGTGTGTACTGCCATCATAGATCGCAGCACAGGAATCCGCCATGCCGCACGCACACGGTCACGACGCCCACGGACACCCCGCCGCAGGCCCCGATCACGGCCACCCGCACGGTCACGATCACGGCCATGCCCGGGCGCCCGACCCGTGCGGCCATGGGTGCGGCGCGGCCGATCCCCGCCCGCACGGCCGGCCGGACGCCGTCCCGCTGGCGCCCTCCGTCGAACAGGGCGCGGACCTGCGGACCGAGCTGCGCATCCAGCAGATGGACTGCCCCACCGAGGAAGCGCTGATCCGCAAAGCGCTGTCCGCCCTGCCCGCCGTGCGCTCGCTGGACTTCAACCTGATGCGGCGCGTCCTGACCGTCGTCCATGCGCCGGACGCGCTCGAATCCATCCTGCGGGCGATCCGCGACCTGGGCTTCACGCCGGAACAGGCCGGCGAGGCCGCCGCGCCGGCCGGCATGGCGCCCGAGGCGCCCGGACCCTGGTGGCCGCTGGCGGCCTCGGGCGCCGCCGCCCTGGCGGCCGAGGCCGCCCATTGGGCCGAGGCGCCCTGGGCCGTCCCGGCGGTCCTGGCGGTCCTCGCCATCGCCGGCTGCGGCCTGGGCACCTACCGCAAGGGCTGGACCGCGCTGCGCCACGGCCAGATGAACATCAACGCCCTGATGAGCATCGCCGTCACCGGCGCCCTGGTCCTGGGCCAATGGGCCGAGGCGGCGATGGTGATGGTGCTGTTCACCCTGGCCGAGCGCATCGAGGCGCGCTCGCTGGACCGCGCCCGCCGCGCCGTGCAGGGCCTGCTGCGGCTCGCGCCCGAGCGGGCTTCGGTCCGCCAGGCGGACGGCGGGTGGCGCGACGTCCCCGCGCGCGACGTGTCCCCCGGCGCCCTGGTGCGGGTCCGGCCGGGCGAGCGCATCGCCCTGGACGGCCGGGTCGAGTCCGGCCGCTCGGCCGTGGACCAGTCCCCCATCACCGGCGAAAGCCTGCCTGTGGACAAGACGGCCGGCGACCCGGTCTACGCCGGCACCATCAACGGCGCGGGCGAGCTGCAATACCGCGCCCTGGCGGCCGCCGGCGATTCGACCCTGGCGCGCATCATCCGGGCCATCGAATCGGCGCAGTCGGCGCGCGCGCCCACGCAGCGCTTCGTGGACCGCTTCGCCCGGGTCTACACCCCGCTGGTGGTGCTGCTGGCCGTGGCCATCGCCGTGCTGCCGCCCCTGCTGGGCCTGGGCGGCTGGCACGACTGGATCTACAAGGCGCTGGTCCTGCTGGTGATCGCCTGCCCCTGCGCCCTGGTGATCTCGACGCCGGTGTCCATCGTCAGCGGCCTGGCGGCGGCGGCCCGCCACGGCGTCCTGGTCAAGGGCGGCGTCCACCTGGAACAGGGCCGGCTGCTGCGCTGGATCGCGCTGGACAAGACCGGCACCGTCACGCACGGCCGGCCGGTGCTGACCGACGCGCTGGCCCTGGACGCGGCCGACCCCGCGCGCAGCCACGCCCTGGCCGCCGCGCTGGCGGCCCGTTCCGACCATCCCGTCTCCCGCGCCGTGGCGCAGGGCCTGGACGCGGGACCCGCCGCGCCGGTCGAGGCCTTCGAGGCCCTGGCCGGGCGCGGGACCCGCGGCCTCGTCGACGGCCGCCCGCACCTGCTGGGCAACCACCGGCTGATCCACGAACGCGGCCTGTGCTCGCCCGACCTGGAAGCCCGCCTGGAAGCCCTGGAACGCCAGGGCAAGACCGTCGTCCTGCTGGCCGACGAGCACCGCGCCCTGGCGCTCTACGCCGTCGCCGACACGATCAAGCCCGACAGCGCGGCCGCGATCCAGGCCCTGCACGCGCTGGGCGTGCGCACCGCCATGCTGTCGGGCGACAACCCGCACACCGTCGCGGCCATCGCCGCCCAGGCCGGCATCGACCGCGCCGAAGGCGATCTGCTGCCCGAGGACAAGCTGCGGATCGTCGGCGGCCTGGCCGTGCCGGGTACCGCCGTGGGCATGGTGGGCGACGGCATCAACGACGCGCCCGCCCTGGCGCGCGCCGACGTGGGCTTCGCCATGGGCGCGATGGGCACGGACGCCGCCATCGAGACCGCCGACGTCGCGCTGATGGACGACGATCTGCGCAAGATCCCCTGGTTCATCCGGCTGTCGCGCGCCACCCACCGGATCCTGGTGCAGAACATCGCCATCGCCCTGGGCATCAAGGCGGTGTTCCTGGTCCTGACGGTCGCCGGCCTGGGTACCCTGTGGATGGCGGTGTTCGCCGACGTGGGCGCCAGCCTGCTGGTGGTGGGCAACGGCCTGCGGCTGTTGCGGCGCTGACTCCCAGGCCGGCGCCCGCGCGTGCCCGAATGCGGGATAATCCAGGCATGAAACCCGACGGGCCCCACCGGCCGCTCCTCGATCCGGACCTGCTGAAGGCGATCGTCGCCGTGGTGGACTGCGGCGGCTTCACCGCCGCCGCGGCCCGCCTGCACTCCACCCAGTCCACCGTCAGCCAGAAGATCCGCCGGCTCGAGGACCTGGTCGGCCATCGCCTGCTGGAGCGCGGCAGCCGCGAGATCCTGCCGACCGACGCCGGCCAGGCGCTGCTCGGCCACGCCCGCCACCTGCTGGCGCTGAACGACCAGATCCTGGACGTGATGGCGGGCGCGGCGGTCGGCGCCATCGTCCGGCTGGGCGTACCGGAGGATTTCGTCGCCAGCCGCGCGACGCAGGTCCTGGCGGACTTCAGCCGGCACCATCCCCAGGTCAAGCTGGAAATCACCAGCGGCCTGTGCTCCGGCCTGGTGTCCAGCTACGACCGGGGGGAACTGGACCTGATCCTGGTCAAGCAGCGCCGCCACAGCCGCGCGGCCGTCGCCTGCCGCCCGGAAACCCTGGCCTGGATCGACAGCGCGCGGCATCCGTGCCTGCGGGCCGATCCGGTGCCGCTGGTGACCTTTCCGCCCCGGGGCCTGTACCGGGAGGACATCATCCGCGCCATCGAGGCCATGGGCCGGAACTGGCGCATCGCCTATACCTGCTCCAGCCTGAACGGCATCCAGCACGCGGTGGCGGCCGGCCTGGGCATCAGCCTGCTGCCCCTGCGCACCGTGACGCGGGACCATGCCGTCCTCGGAGCCCGCGAAGGCCTGCCGACCGTCGACGACTACGAGATCGCCCTTTTCCACCGCCCGGCGGCGGACGTCACCGTCCAGGCCCTGGCGCGGGCTCTGGCCGACATGCTGGATGAGGAGAGACACGGGACAGGCCACCGCGGACTGTCCTGAGCCGGACGAATCCGCGTGCCTTGCAAGGCGCGCGGTGGGGAGACACCGCTCAACGGCCCAGATTCCCCAGCGTCAGGGAAGCGTGGCGATTGACGTCCTTGTACAGCAGGTAGCGGAAGGGGCCGGGACCGCCCGCGTAGCAGGCCTGCGGGCAGAAGGCGCGCAGCCACATGAAATCCCCGGCCTGGACCTCGACCCAGTCCTGGTTCAGCCGGTACACCGCCTGGCCTTCCAGCACATACAGGCCGTGCTCCATCACGTGGGTCTCGGCGAAGGGGATGATGCCGCCGGGCTGGAAGGTGACGATGTTCACGTGCATGTCGTGGCGCATGTCGGCCATGTCCACGAAACGCGTGGTGACCCAGCGGCCCTCGGTGCCCGGCATGGCGATGGGCTCGACGTCCTGCTCGTTGGTGACGAAGGCCTCCGGAAGGGGCACGCCGTCCACGGCCTGGTAGCGCTTGCGGATCCAGTGGAAGCGGGCGGCCTCGGCGCCGCGGTTGCGCAGGGCCCAGTCCGAGGCCGGCGGGATGAAGGCGTAGCCGCCCGGCTTCAGGACATGCTTCGCGCCGGCCAGGGTCAGCTCGATCCCGCCCTCGACGACGAACAGCACGCCCTCGGCCTCCGGGTCCTGTTCGGGCCGCTCGCTGCCGCCGCCCGCGCCGACCTCGACAATGTACTGCGAGAAGGTTTCGGCGAAGCCCGTCAGCGGGCGCGCCAGGACCCACAGCCGGGTGTCGTCCCAGAACGGCAGGTGGCTGGTGACGATGTCGCGCACCACGCCTTTCGGAATGACGGCGTAGGCTTCGGTGAACATCGCGCGGTCGGTCAGCAGATCGGTCTGCGGGGGATGGCCGCCGTGCGGCGCATAGTAGGTCCTGGACATGGAAACTCCACGGGTCGTGCGTTGCGGCCCCCTGCGCGGGGGCCGGGGATGGGATATCCGGAAGCGGATGCCCCACCTTAACGGGCGACCGTGATATTTACCAATTAAATATTGGAATCTATGCCATCCATTTTTTGAATGCAACAGCCCGGCCGCAGGGCGCCGGACTCGAGCGCATAGCCGCCGAACCGGGTGTTGCAGCCCCCCTGCACGCTCAGTGATCTTCCGGAGAACGACAGGCGCAGCGGCCGTTCCCGCCCCGCGCGCAAGGCCTCGACGGGCTTGCCGTGGCGGTCGGCGGCCTCCGCCAGGCGTCAGCCGTAGGCGGACAGGGTGGGTGCGTCCAGGGCGGGCGCGGCGCGGCCGGCGGCCATGGAGGCGGGTCCAAAGGATTCATGCGGCGCCTGGGCGCAGGCGCCGAGCGCCGCGGCCAGGACGGAAACGGCAAGCCGTTTTTTCATCGGGCCGACATCAGGCCGCCCGCGCCTGCAGCGCGGCGACGGCGGGCAGCGTCTTGCCTTCCAGGAATTCCAGGAAGGCGCCGCCGCCGGTCGAGATGTAGCCGACCCGGTCGGCAATGCCGAACTTGGCGATCGCCGCCAGCGTGTCGCCGCCGCCGGCGATGGAAAAGCCGTCGGATTCCGCGATGGCCTGGGCGATGGCCCGGGTGCCGCCGGCGAAGGCCTCGAACTCGAACACCCCGACCGGGCCGTTCCAGACGATGGTGCCGGCCTTGCGCAGCTGGCCGGCCAGGGCGGCGGCCGTGCGCGGCCCGATGTCCAGGATCAGGTCGTCCGGCCCGACGTCGGCCGCGTCCTTCACGGTGGCCGGCGCGTCGGCGGCGAAGGCCGGCGCCACCACCACGTCCACGGGAATGGGGACCTCGACGCCGCGCGCCCGCATGGCGTCCATGACGGCCTTCGCCTGATCGACCTGATCGGGCTCGGCGAGCGACTTGCCGATGGGCAGGCCGGCGGCCAGCATGAAGGTGTTGGCGATGCCGCCGCCCACGATCAGCTGATCGACCTTTTCGGCCAGGGACTGCAGGATGGACAGCTTGGTGGAGACCTTCGAGCCGGCGACGATGGCCACCATCGGGCGGCGCGGGGACTGCAGCGCCCGGCCCAGGGCCGTCAGCTCGGCTTCCAGCAGCGGGCCGGCGCAGGCCACGGGCGCGTAGCGCGCGATGCCCTCGGTGGTGGCCTCGGCGCGGTGCGCCGTGCCGAAGGCGTCGTTGACGTAGACGTCGCACAGCGCGGCCATGCGCCGCGCCAGTTCGGGATCGTTCTTCTTTTCGCCGGGATTGCAGCGGCAGTTTTCCAGCAGCACGACCTCGCCGGGAGCCAGGTCCACGCCGCCGACCCAGTCGGCGACCAGCCGCACCGGCCGGCCCAGCAGCTCGGCCAGGCGCTCGGCGACGGGCCGCAGGGTGTCGTCCGGACCGACCGTGCCTTCCTTGGGGCGGCCCAGGTGCGAGGTCACCATCACGGAGGCGCCCGCCTCCAGCGCCATCCGGATGGCCGGCACCGAGGCCCGGATGCGGGTGTCCTCGGTGATGCGGCCCTGTTCCAGGGGCACGTTCAGGTCGGAGCGGATGAAGACGCGCTTGCCCTTCAGGGCGCCGGACTGCGCCAGCCCGGAGAGTGTCTGTACGGTGGTCATGGAGGATTGCCTCGGAAGTCGGTTCAGGGGCGGAGCGCCCGGTCCTGCTGCCCGGCCGGCGCGTCCGCCGCCGGGTGTGCCGCCGGATGCGCCGGATACGACGAGGGCGGGTTGCCCCGCCCCGCGCCGCACGATGCCGGATGCCTTACTTGGCGGCCATCAGGGCCACGGTGGTGTCGAGCATGCGGTTGGAGAAGCCCCACTCGTTGTCGTACCAGGAGGAGACCTTCACCAGCGAGCCGGACACCTTGGTGAGCGAGGCGTCCACCGTGCTGGAGGCCGGATCGTGGTTGAAGTCGACCGACACCAGGGGCTCGGTGGTGTAGGCCAGGATGCCCTTGAGCGGACCTTCGGAGGCGGCCTTGAGGATGCTGTTGACTTCCTCGGCCGTGGTCTCGCGCGCCGCGACGAAGGACAGGTCGACGATGGACACGTTGATCGTCGGCACGCGGATCGCGTAGCCGTCGAGCTTGCCGTTCAGTTCGGGCAGCACCAGGCCCACGGCGGCGGCGGCGCCGGTCTTGGTGGGGATCATGCTGTGCGTGGCCGAGCGCGCGCGGCGCAGGTCGGAGTGGTAGACGTCGGTCAGCACCTGGTCGTTGGTGTAGGCGTGCACGGTGGTCATCAGGCCGTTGACGATGCCCAGCTTCTGGTGCAGCGGGTGGACCAGCGGCGCCAGGCAGTTGGTGGTGCACGAGGCGTTAGAGATGACCGTGTCGGAGGCCTTCAGGACCTGGTGGTTGACGCCGTAGACGATGGTGGCGTCGACGTCCTTGCCGCCCGGGGCGGAGATGATGACCTTTTTCGCGCCGCCCTTCAGGTGGGCCGAGGCCTTTTCCTTGGAGGTGAAGAGGCCCGTGCATTCCAGCACCACGTCCACGCCCAGCTCGCCCCAGGGCAGCCTGGCCGGGTCGCGGTCGGCCAGCACGCGGATGCGGTCGCCGTTGACGACCATGGAGTCGCCATCGACCTCGACCGTGCCGGGGAAGCGGCCGTGGGCCGTGTCGTAGCGGGTCAGGTGGGCGTTGGTCTTGGGATCGCCCAGGTCGTTGATGGCGACGATCTGGATGTCGTGCTTCTTGCCGTCTTCGTAGTGGGCACGCAGGATGTTGCGGCCGATGCGGCCGTAGCCGTTGATGGCGACGCGGATGGTCATGAAGGAGCTCCTTTACAAAATCTGCTCGACGACGGCGGCCACGTGGTCGGCCGTCAGCCCGAAATGTTTGAACAGCTCGCCCGCCGGCGCGGATTCGCCGTAGGTGTCGATGCCCACGACGGCGCCCGTCGTGCCCACGTATTTGTACCAGGTGGCCGTGCCGCCGGCCTCGACGGCCACGCGCGGCAGGCCCGCCGGCAGCACCGCATCGCGCCAGGCGGCGTCCTGGGCGTCGAAGACCTGGGTGCAGGGCATGGACACCACGCGGGTCGCCACGCCGCGCGCGGCCAGGCGGTCCTGGGCCTGCAGGGCGAGCTCGATCTCGGAGCCCGTGGCGATCAGCACGGCGCGCGCGCCCACCATGTCGCGCAGCACGTAGCCGCCCCGGGCGATGGCCTCGGTGGTGGCGGCGTCGCGCGCCACGAAGGGCAGGTTCTGGCGCGACAGCAGCAGCGCCGAGGGGCCGCCGCCGTGGACGGCCATGCCCAGGCTGGCGGGCCGCGCCAGGGCGCACTGCCAGGCGACCGCGGTTTCGGTGGTGTCGCAGGGCCGCCAGACGTGGAGATTGGGGATCAGGCGCAGGCTGCCCGCGTGCTCGATCGACTGGTGGGTGGGGCCGTCCTCGCCCAGGCCGATGGAGTCGTGGGTGAAGACGTGCACCACGCGCTGCTTCATCAGCGCCGCCATGCGCAGGGCGTTGCGGGAATAATCGGAGAAGGTGAGGAAGGTGCCGCCGAAAGGCAGGTAGCCGCCGTGCAGGGCGATGCCGTTCATGATGGCCGCCATGCCGAATTCGCGCACGCCGTAGTTGATGTGGCGCCCGGACCGGGGGCCGCCGGCCGCGCGGCGCACGGCCTCGACGCCCTTCCAGTCGGTGAAGTTGGAGCCGGTCAGGTCGGCCGAGCCGCCCAGCAGCTCCGGCAGGATTTCCGCGAAGGCGGCGATGGCCTGCTGCGAGGCCTTGCGCGAGGCGATGGATTCGGCCTTGTCCTGGGTGGACAGGACGTAGGCGCGGGCGCGTTCGGCGAAATCGGCCGGCAGCTCGCCCGCCATGCGGCGGCACAGCTCGGCGGCCAGTTCGGGATGGGCCTCGGCGTAGCGGTCGAAGCGCGTCTGCCATTCGGATTGCAGGTCCGCGCCGCGCGCGCGGCCGTCCCAGTAGCGGTAGATTTCGCGCGGGATCTCGAAGGGCGGGTGGTTCCAGCCCATGGCCTTGCGCGCGGCGGCGATCTCGTCGGCCCCCAGCGGCGCGCCATGGACTTTTTCCGTGCCGGCCTTGGTCGGGGCGCCGCGGCCGATCACGGTGCGGCAGCAGATCAGGGTGGGCCCCCGGCCGGCGGCGGCGTGCGCGCGCGCCTGGACGATGGCCGCGTCGATCGCGTTCATGTCGTGGCCGTCGACCCCGCGCAGGACGTTCCAGCCGTAGGCCTCGAAGCGCGCCGGGGTGTCGTCGCCGAACCAGTGCTCGACCTCGCCGTCGATGGAGATGCCGTTGTCGTCGTAGAACACGATCAGGCGCGACAGGCCCAGGGTGCCGGCCAGCGAGCAGGCCTCGTGGGAAATGCCTTCCATCAGGCAGCCGTCGCCGACGAAGGCGTAGGTGTCGTGGCCGATCAGCTCGTGCCCGGGGCGGTTGAATTCGCCCGCCAGCAGCGATTCGGCGAGCGCCATGCCGACGGCGTTGGCCAGGCCCTGGCCGAGCGGGCCGGTGGTGGTCTCGACGCCCGGCGTGATGCCGACCTCGGGGTGCCCGGGGGTGCGCGAGTGCAGCTGGCGGAAGCGGCGCAGTTCGCCGATCGGCAGGTCGTAGCCGGTGAGATGCAGCAGGGCGTAGAGCAGCATCGAGCCGTGGCCGTTGGACAGCACGAAGCGGTCGCGGTCGATCCAGGCCGGATCGGCCGGGTTGTGGCGCAGGTGCCTGGTCCAGAGCACGTGCGCGATGTCGGCCATGCCCATGGGCGCCCCGGGATGCCCGGAATTGGCTTGTTGGACGGCATCCATGGCCAGGACGCGAATGGCATCGGCCATGGACGGATCGGGGGCGGGCAAGGCACTCATAGGGTCTCGGAGGGCAAGTGCCGCACGACCGAAGCCATGGCCTCACCGCATACAGAATCACAAAGCTAGGGATTTTACCACCCCGCCCGATCCGGTTTATAGTCCACGGCACCCGCACAATGGTCATTGCCCCGCCCGCCATGCCGCCCCCCCGTTTCTTCTGCGAAACCCCGCTGGACGCCGGCCGGCGCGTCGAGCTGCCGGACGCCCTGGCGCATCACGCGCTGCGCGTGCTGCGGCTCGCGGACGGCGCCCCCATCGTCCTGTTCGACGGCCGGGGCGGCCAGTACCCCGCCACGCTGCGCGCCGAGGGCCGGCGCGCCCTGGCCGAGCTGGGCGCGCACGAGGCCGTCGAAAGCGAACTGCGCGGGCGGCTGGTCCTCATCCAGGGGCTGGCCTCGGGCGACAAGATGGACTGGATCGTGGAAAAGGCGGTCGAGCTGGGCGTGGCCGAGCTGCGCCCCGCGGCCGCCGAACGCAGCGTCCTGCGCCTGGCCGGCCCCCGGCTGGACAAGCGCCTGGAGCACTGGCGCGCCATCGCCCGGGCCGCCAGCGAGCAATGCGGCCGCAACCGGCTGATGCGCATCCACCCGCCCGCGCCGCTGGCCGCCTGCCTGGAGGCGGTGGACGGGCCGGCGCTGTTCTGCCACCCGGAAGGCCGCCTGGACTTCCGCGCGGCCCTGGCCGATGTGCGGGACGGCCTGACGCTGATGGTCGGCCCCGAGGGCGGCTGGTCGCCCGAGGAACTCGCCCTGGCGCAGCGCCGGGGCCTGCGCGGCGTGCGCTTCGGGCCGCGCGTGCTGCGCACCGAGACGGCCGGCCTCGCGCTGGCGGCGGCGGCCACCGCCCTGCTGGACTGGTAGAAAAGGGCGGCCCCCCCGCTGCGCGGGCTGCGGCTGGCTGCTCCCCGGAACAAGCAAAACGGCGCCCGGAAGAGCGCCGCGTCATTTCAAGACAGGAAAGGAATCAGGCTTCCTCGCGGCCGGAATACGGCGTGGGATCGACGCCCGGCTCGGGGTCGGGGTGGGCGCCGGCGTGCTGGATGGCGTAGGCGAAGCAGCGCTCGTTGTTCTGGCCGAATTCCACCACGTCGTCGCACACGGCCTGGATGGCCCGGGCGTCCTCGGCCAGGGCGGGATCGCCGGAATGCAGGTGGCGGAACCACAGGAACAGGCCTTCCTTCTGGTCCGTCAGGGTGTCGCACAGGCCGTCGTACAGGGCATCCAGATTGCCGCCGAAGTATTCGGGGTAGTCGATGGCCTTGACCACCGCCCGCAGCACGGCGGAACGGTTGCGCGCCCGGTCGCAATCGACGACGAAGGCCGCCAGACCGGCCTCGGTTGCGGCCGCCAGGGCGTCCTGTTCGCTCACCGCCTGGGCATCCACCACGCCCTGCGTGAGCATTTTCTTTATCTGGGCCGGACTCATGCGGACCACTCCTTGAAAAAAGCGATGACTTTTTCAGCCTGACTCAGGCTGTCTGCCCTGCCCAGCGCGATCAGGCTGCGAGTGTAGCCGGATTCAAACAGCAAGTAAGACGCCAGCGCACCGCCGCCCGGCTCGATCCTGCGCGGCGAAACGCCCAGCACGCGAAACAGGGTGCGCACGGCGCCCGGCAATTCATCCAGATGCTCCAGCGCCAGTTCGTCCAGGGACCGGCTGGGCGCGATCATGAGGGCATGGATGGGTCGCAGTGACTCGCTTTTTAAACGATTTGCGGGGATTCGTGCAAGCAGCTCATTGATCCGCTCCATGCGCTCCATGTCCATGGACACGCCGTCGAGGAAAATGTTCGACAGCGTGTGCCCCGCGACCTGCGCCAGATTGGGATACGGCGGGTCCAGGTCGCGGATCCCGGGGCTGGTCTCGTCGCGGTAGTTGGTGCCGATGACGAAGATGCGCCCCGCCCCCAGGTGGATGGCCGAACTGATCGGAGCCAGCTGGCGCATCGAGCCGTCCCCGCACCAGAGCGTGCGCCCGCCCGTCAGGATGGCGCGGGCGGGGAAGACGAAGGGGATGGCGCTGGAGGCCATCAGGTGGTCCACGCCGATGGGGCAGGCCACGGCCCGCCGCAGGGTGCGCGACCAGGGCTGGATGCTCTGGCGGGCCTGGTAGAAGGTGAGGTGCTCGCCGGTGGTGTAGGCCGTCGCCGTGATGGCCAGGGCGCTCAGGTGGCCGCGATCCAGGTTGGTCTGCAGGCGGGAAAAGTTGAGCGTGCGGCACAGCAGGCCGGACAGGGGTTCGTTGTCCAGCAGGGAATGCGGCGCGTAGCTGGACAGCTGCGGCCGGATCCAGCCCAGGCTCAGCATGCCCAGCCATTGCAGGCCGGTGCGCATCAGCCGCGCGGCGTCCGAGTAGTAGATGTCCCGAGTGTGCAGCGCCTGCCACAGGCTGCACAGGTGATCGACGGCGCGGTGCGGCTGGTGGGCGCGGCAGGCCAGGGCGGCGGCGTTGATCGCCCCCGCCGAGGTGCCGCAGACGATGTCGAAGGGATTGCGGAAGCCCGGCCGGCGGTCGGGGTCCAGCAGCTCCAGCACGCCCGAGAGCACGCCGGCCTGGTAGGCGGCGCGGGCGCCGCCGCCGGTCAGGACCAGGCCGACCCTGGGCCGCCCGGCCGCGCCGCGGCCGGGGGCGCCGGCCGCCTCCTCGGCCATCGCGCGGGACGGCGCACGGTCCGGGGGCCGCTGGTCCAGGCCCTCGCTAGGCGTGGCGCGGCTTGTTGGCATCGACCACGGTCAGCGCGGTCATGTTGACGATCCGGCGCACGGTGGAGCTGGAGGTCAGGATGTGCACCGGCGCGTTGGCGCCCAGCAGGAACGGCCCGACCGCCACGTTGCCGCCCGCCGCCGTCTTGAGCAGGTTGTAGGCGATGTTGCCGGCGTCCACGCTGGGGCAGATCAGCAGGTTGGCCTCGCCGTGCAGCGTGGTGGACGGCAGGATGCGTTCGCGCAGCGCCGGATCCAGGGCGCAGTCGCCGTGCATCTCGCCGTCGATCTCCAGCCTGGGATCGCGCTCGCGCACCAGTTCCAGGGCCTGGCGCATCTTCTCGCCGGAGGACGAGCTGCCGGTGCCGAAGTTGGAACGCGACAGCAGCGCGACCTTGGGCTCGATGTTGAGGCGGCGCATTTCCTCGGCCGCCATCAGGGTGATCTCGGCGATCTGGGCGGCGTCGGGGTTGTCGTTGACGTGCGTGTCCGCCAGCGCCAGGGTGCGTTCTTCCAGGAGCAGGATGTTCATGGCCGCGTAGGTGCGGGCGCCGGGCTGCAGCCCCAGGACCTCGTCGACGAAGCGCAGGTGGTTGCCGTAGGACCCCACGGTGCCGCAGATCATGCCGTCGGCGTCGCCCAGGCGCACCATCATGGCGCCGATCAGGGTCAGGCGGCGGCGCATCTCGACGCGCGCCATTTCCTTGGTGATGCCGCGGCGGCACATCAGCTCCCAGTACGTGGTCCAGTACTGGTGGAAGCGTTCGTCGTGCTCGGGGTTGGTGACCTCGACGTCCACCCCGAGGCGGATGCGCAGGCCGTATTTCTCGATGCGGTCGGCCAGCACGGCGGGCCGGCCGATGAGGATGGGCTTGGCCAGGCGTTCGTCCACGACGATCTGCACGGCGCGCAGCACGCGCTCGTCCTCGCCCTCGGCGAACACGATGCGCGACTTGCCGCCCTCGCGGATCATGGCGCGCGCCGCCGAGAACAGCGGCTTCATGAAGGCGCCGGAGTGGTAGACGAACTGCTCCAGCTGGCCGGCGTAGCCTTCCAGGTCGGCCAGCGGCCGGGTGGCCACGCCGTCGTCCATGGCGGCCTTGGCCACGGCCGGGGAGATGCGCACGATCAGGCGCGGGTCGAAGGGCTTGGGGATGAAGTAGCTGGGGCCGAAGGACACGTCGTACAGGCCGTAGGCGGCCGCCACGATGTCGTTCTGCTCTTCCCGGGCCAGCTTGCAGATCGCCATGACGGCGGCCTTTTCCATGCCGCGCGTGATGGTGGTGGCCCCCACGTCCAGCGCCCCGCGGAAGATGTACGGGAAGCACAGCACGTTGTTGACCTGGTTGGGGAAGTCCGAGCGGCCGGTGGCGATCACGGCGTCGGGCCGCACCGCCAGCGCGTCGGCCGGCAGGATTTCGGGATTGGGGTTGGCCAGCGCCAGCACCAGCGGGCGCTCGGCCATCTTCTGCACCATGTGGGGCTTGAGCACGCCGCCGGCCGACAGGCCCAGGAACACGTCGGCGCCGCCGATGATGTCGTCAAGCAGGCGCGCGTCGGTCTTCTGCGCGAAGCGGGATTTCTTTTCGTCCATCAGGACCGTGCGGCCCTCGTAGACCACGCCCTCGATGTCGGACACCCAGATGTGCTCCAGGGGCAGGCCCATGTCCATCATCAGGTCCAGGCAGCCCAGGGCCGCTGCGCCCGCGCCGGACACCACCACCTTGACCTTGGAGACGTCCTTGCCCACGACCTCCAGGCCGTTGATGAAGGCCGCGGTCACGCAGATGGCGGTGCCGTGCTGGTCGTCGTGGAAGACCGGGATCTTCATGCGCTCGCGCAGCTTCTGTTCGACGTAGAAGCATTCCGGCGCCTTGATGTCTTCGAGGTTGATGCCACCGAAGGTGGGCTCCAGGCCGGCGATGATGTCGACCAGCTTGTCCGGGTCCTGTTCGTTGATCTCGATGTCGAAGACGTCCAGGCCGGAGAATTTCTTGAACAGCACGGCCTTGCCTTCCATCACGGGCTTGGACGCCAGGGGGCCGATGTTGCCCAGGCCGAGGACGGCCGTGCCGTTGGTGATGACGCCGACCAGATTGCCGCGCCCCGTGTAGCGGAAGGCGTTGTGGCTGTCGGCGACGATCTCCTCGCAGGCGGCGGCGACGCCCGGGGAATAGGCCAGGGCGAGATCCCGCTGATTGGAGAGCTGTTTGGTGGGAGTGACCGAGATTTTCCCGGGACGGCCGTGCTCGTGATATTCGAGCGCCGCGGCGCGCAAGGATTCGTCCATGGTGAGGCAGCCTTGATACGTTATGGAATAGAAAGAGGGGTGCTGCCGGCCATTCTAGCCGCTTGCGCCAGCCCGCGGTATGGCGCGGGACGCATGCGGATCATGCGGCGGACGCCCGGGCCCATCGGCGCAAGCCGCACGGGCACCGAGGGAACGCCAGGGGGAAATCGGAACTGCTAGAACTGCTGGCCCCGTTCCGGAAAGACGCCGTCGGGGTCGAACAGGGCGCGCACGGCCCGGTCCGTCTCCGCGGCGGCCTCGCCGGGGCCGGGGCGGCGCCCGTAGCGCAGGTCGTAGGCACGCTCGGCCAGGCGGCCGGCGCGTCCGTCGAACACCATCCATTCGACCCAGCCCAGCTCGCCCCCATGGCCCAGCAGCAGGTGGGCGAGGTTGACGGTGCCGCCGGCCGCCGGCCGCAGGGCGTCGAGCCGGTAGCGGCCGTTCCACAGGGCGCCGTCGCGCAGGGCCTCGGCGGCCGGCGCCGAGACGAGCTCGAACAGCCGCGGAATCATGCCCTGGACGCGCAGATTGTCCAGCGGCTTGCGGTTGTCCACGCCGAAGGCGCCCAGATTGGCCTGGGTGCCGTCGCTCAGCAGCACCATCGCATGCGCCAGGCCGCTGGCGGCCGTGTCGCCGCAGTCCCAGTCGCAGCTGCGCCGGTCGGCCAGCCAGGCCGCCACCGTCAGGTGCGGCGGCTGGTCGCGGAACTGCGGCAGCCCGGCCTGCTCCAGGTCGCCGATCAGGCAGCCGGGCTGCACGAACCAGCGCGGATCGTCCGGCCCCAGGCGTTCGCAGCGCGCCATCGCGCTCCCCGGCTCGACCCAGAGCACGGGGCCGCCGTCCAGCCGCGCCGCCGACGGGATGCCGTCCAGGGCCAGCGTGACGCCATGCTCCACGCACAGCGAGCGGGCCTGGTAGACGTCCTGCATGTGCACCGGCACCAGCCGGGCGCTGCCCGCCTCCGTGGAGAAATCGTAGACCGTGCCCTGCGCGGCGCGGCGCAGGCGCGCCAGGAAGGTTTCCCAGGGGGAGCGTTCCGGACGGCGGCCGGTCAGGAATGCGCGGCGCGAAGGGGACTGCATGGCGGGACTCCAGGAACCAGGGATGGATACGGGCGGACCACGGACGGACTGAGACTACAATCGGGCTTTCATTCCGAACAGCATTGCAGGGTTGCGCGATGGTCCGACTGGCCGACAGAACCGAACGCACGGCGCCATTCTACGCCGTGGAAGTCCTGAAACAGGCCCAGGCCCTCGCGGCCCAGGGGCGCGACATCATCAGCCTGGGGATCGGCGAGCCCGACTTCACCGCCCCCGCGCGCGTGCTGGAAACCCTGAACCGGGCGGCCGACGCCGGCCTGAGCGGCTACACCGCGCCCGCCGGCATCCCGGCGCTGCGCGAGGCCATCGCCCACTACTACGGCACGCATTTCGGCGCCGCCGTGGACCCCGCCCGCGTCCTGATCACCTCGGGCGCCTCGGGCGCCCTGCTGCTGGCGGCCATGGCCCTGGTCGATCCGGGCGACGAGGTCCTGATGCCCGACCCGTCCTACCCCGCCAACCGCAACTTCATCACCGCGGCCGGCGGCGTCACGCGCCTGGTGCCGACCACGGCGGGGCACCGCTACCAGCTGCGACCCGAGGACATCGACGCCCACTGGGGACCGGCCACGCGCGGCGTGCTGATCGCCTCGCCCAGCAACCCCACCGGCACCTCCATGCCGCGCGAGGCCCTGCGCGCCCTGGTCGCCGCGGTGCGCGCGCGCGGCGGCTTCGTCATCCTGGACGAGATCTACCTGGGCCTGTACTACGACGCGCCGCCGCGCAGCGGCCTGACGCTGGACGACGACCTGGTGGTCATCAACAGCTTCTCGAAATACTTCCACATGACGGGCTGGCGCCTGGGCTGGCTGATCGCGCCGGCGGCCATGATGCCCGCCCTCGAACGCCTGGCCGCCAGCCTGGCGATCTGCGCCCCGGCGCTGGCGCAGCACGCCGCGCTGAGCTGCTTCGAGCCCGAAGTCATGCAGGTCTACGAGCACCGGCGCCTGTCGTTCAAGGAACGCCGCGACTTCCTGCTGCCCGCCTTCGAGCGCCTGGGCCTGCGCGTGCCCGCCCCGCCGGACGGCGCCTTCTACATCTTCTCCGACGTCCACGGGCTGGGGATGGACAGCGCCGAATTCTGCCGCCGCCTGCTGCACGAAGCGGGCGTCGCCGCGGTGCCGGGCCTGGACTTCGGCCAGGCCCACGCGGACCGCACCGTGCGCTTTTCCTACGCCACCGGCCTGGACCGCCTGCGCGAGGCCGTCGACCGGATGGCCGCGTTCCTGGGCAATCGCTGATCCGGCCGGGAGGGCCGGGGCGCCCCGGCGGCCGACCCGGGTCGGGCGGCCGCGGCGCCGCCCTCAATCCTTGGGCGGAATGCCCGAAGCCAGGGCGATGCGGCGGCGTTCGGCCAGCACCCGGGTGCCGTAGCCGCCGTCGCCGGGGCCGGTCGCGCCGACATAACAGGCCAGCCCGCCCTCCAGGCCGCCGCGCCGGCGGATGCAGTCGGCCAGGATCTGCGCCCCGATGCGGATGTTGACCACCGGATCGAAGGCCGCCGCCGGCCCGCCGCTGGGCCGCAGCTTGGCCCGGTGCACGCTGCTCATGATCTGCATCAGGCCCTGGGCGCCCACGGCGCTCTCGACGAAGGGGTTGTAGCGCGACTCGATGGCGATCACGGCCAGCAGCAGCTGCGGGTCCAGCTTCTGTTCGCGGCCGACGTCGAAGGCCGTCCGGATCAGCGCGCCCGCCACGCTGCTGGCGATGCGGTACTTGCGCGCCACGTAGCTGCGCAAGGCGTGCGCCTGGGCCTGGGTCACGCCCTGGATGGGCTGGTCGCGCAGGCTGGCGGCCAGGGCGCTGGCGAAGGTCAGGCGGCCGGCCTCGGACCCGCCCGCCTGGGCGGCCTCTCCCGCCTGGCCGGCCTGCGCGGATTGGCCCGCCTGTCCCGCCTGCCCCGATTGACCCGGCTGACCGGCCTGCCCCGGCTGTCCCGACGGGCCGGCCTGCCCGCCCTGGCCCGCGTCCGCCGCTTCGCCGGCGCCTTCGGCCGGGCCGGCGGGCGGCGCGGCGCCCTCGTCCGGCGCCTGCGCCGCCGGGGGCAGCGACCAGTCCGCCACCTCGCCCTCGTCGTCGGCGCCATAGCCGGGCCCGTCGGCCTGGAACATCGCCAGGACGACTTCGTGCAGCTGCTGCGACTGCTGGCGCATGGACGGCAGCACCAGGCTCAGGCCCAGCGTGGTGAGCACGGCCAGCCCCAGGTAGATGGCGCTGACGTGGACGAACTCGCCGACGGGCCGCAGCACGGCCAGCACGCCGCGCCGCAGCCGTTCAGGAACGGACCGCATGGGCACCTCCGCACACCGCCCGGGCAGGGGGAATGGTAATCTTGGGCACGACGCCACTGTAACCGATCGACGATACTGCCGTGAAATACCGCGACCTCCGGGACTTCATCGCCCAACTGGAACGCCAGGGCCAGCTCAAGCGCATCGCGCACCCCGTTTCCACCGCCCTGGAAATGACCGAAATCAGCGACCGGGTCCTGCGGGCCGGCGGCCCCGCCCTGCTGTTCGAGCATCCATTGCACGCCGGCCAGCCCTGCGGCACGCCGGTGCTGGCCAACCTGTTCGGCACGCCGCGGCGCGTCGCCTGGGGCATGGGCGCCGAGGACGTCTCCGCCCTGCGCGAGACCGGCGAACTGCTGGCCTCGCTGCGCGAGCCCGCGCCGCCCCAGGGCATGCGCGACGCCCTGTCGAAAGTCTCCATGCTGAAATCGGCCCTGTGGGACATGAATCCCCGGCAGATGCGCAGTCCGCCCTGCCAGGAAGTCGTCATCGAGGCCGGCGACGTGGACCTGAACACCCTGCCCCTGCAGAGCTGCTGGCCCGACGACGCCGCCCCGCTGCTGACCTGGGGCCTGGTCATCACGCGCGGCCCGCGCGCGCGCCGCCAGAACCTCGGCATCTACCGCCAGCAGCTGATCGGCCGCAACAAGCTCATCATGCGCTGGCTGTCGCATCGCGGCGGCGCGCTGGACTTCCGCGACCACGGCCTGGCCCATCCCGGCGAGCCCTTCCCCATCGCGGTGGCGCTGGGCGCCGATCCCGCCACCACCCTGGCCGCCGTCACCCCCATTCCCGACAGCCTGTCGGAATACCAGTTCGCCGGCCTGCTGCGCGGCTCGCGCACCGAACTCGCGCCCGCGCTGGGCAGCGGCCTGTCGGTGCCGGCCCACGCCGAAATCATCCTCGAAGGCCACATCCTGCCGGCCTCCGACGCGCGCGCGCGGCGCCCCGACGTGCCCGAGGGCGTCGCCCCGCCGCCGGACACCGGCTACGAGATGGCGCTGGAAGGCCCCTACGGCGACCACACCGGCTACTACAACGAGCAGGACTGGTTCCCCGTCTTCACGGTGGAGCGCATCACCCACCGGCGCAACCCCCTCTACCACAGCACCTACACCGGCAAGCCGCCCGACGAGCCCGCCGTCCTGGGCGTGGCCCTGAACGAGGTCTTCGTGCCCCTGCTCAAGCGCCAGTTCCCGGAAATCGTCGATTTCCACCTGCCGCCCGAAGGCTGCAGCTACCGCCTGGCCGTGGTGTCGATCCGCAAGCAGTACCCTGGCCACGCCAAGCGCATCCTGTTCGGCCTGTGGAGCGTGCTGCGCCAGTTCATGTACACCAAGTTCATCGTGGTGGTGGACGAGGACATCGATCCCCGCCAGTGGCCCGAGGTCATCTGGGCCATGACCACGCGCATGGACCCGGTGCGCGACACCCTGCTGGTGGACAACACCCCGATCGACTACCTGGACTTCGCCTCGCCCGTCTCGGGACTGGGCGGCAAGATGGGGCTGGACGCGACCAACAAGTGGCCGGGCGAGACCCAGCGCGAATGGGGCCGCCCGATCCGGATGACACCCGAGGTCAAGGCGCGCGTGGACGCGATGTGGGGGAAACTGGGGTTGTAGTGTGGCCCGGCCCGTCCCGGATTGCGGCACCTCCCCCATCTCGCGGCCTGCATCCCGCTCGGACTCGCCAGGCATAGGCCAGTCCGCGGGAACTGGCCTACGACCGGGCTCGTCCCGGCGGCAAAAGTTCAGGCGTCTGCGTCGCGGTGCCGGCGCTTGCCCAGCCAGACCAGGCCGGCGATCAGGGCGGTTTTCAGGGCGATGCCGCGGCGCTGGCGGTTGGACACCACCGAGGTCAGCACCGACAGCAGCACGGGATAGCGGCGCAGGATCTGGAGCCCGCCGCCCAGCCAGCCCAGCCCGGCGGCTCCCAGGCGGTCGCGCGCCTGGGCCACCAGGGATTCGGGCCGCAATTCGCCGGCCAGCCGGCAGGCGCTGCGGCGCACGGCCAGGCGTTCGTAGCCGGCGCGCATGCGCAGCAGCTCGATGCGCAGGCGGCGGTCCGCCGCGTCGGAGCGCGGGGTGAGGTCGTTCGACGGCACGCTCATGGGGATCCCCTCTGCGCCGCGCCCGAACGCGCGAAACGGCCCGGCGCGCTCATGGCACTTCTCCTGGAATCGGGTCTTCCCGCGCGGGCCGGGCGGGCGGGCCGCCCGCGGACCCGTCGCCGCGATCCGGGTGGCCCGGGATGCCGGCCAGCGCCCGGGCATCCTCGCGCAGCACCTCCGCCGTCACGGCGAAGGGGTCGGCATCGTGCTTCAGGCGATGGATCAGCCAGGCGGCCAGGCCCACGCCCAGGACCGCGTAGAGCAGCGCCAGCAGGCCCAGGGCCAGGAAGCGGTATTCGGTCGGCCAGAAAACCAGCGCCAGGGCCAGCGTGGCCACCAGCAGGGCCAGCAGCAGGAAGACCGCCGCCGCCAGCAGCACCGCCAGGCGGCACAGCAGGCGGTCGCCGATGTCGCGGGCCTCCAGCCCGAAGAGTTCGAGGCGCGTTCCGGCCAGGGCCGCCGCCTGGGCGGCCAGGTCGGAGAACGCGCGGCCGAGCGGTCCCATGGGGATCAGCGGCGCGACAGCAGCGCGCCCAGCAGCAGGCCGGCCACCCCGGCGATCCCGACGGCCTTCCAGGGATTGGACTGGACGTATTCGTCGGTGTCATGCACGACCTTGCGGCCTTGTTCCACCAGGCTGGCCTGGGTTTCGGACAGGGCTTCGCGGCCCTGGTCCAGCGCCTTCAATGCGCGGGCGCGCAGGTCGGCGGCTTTTTCCCCGGTGGCCTCGGCGGCTTCGCGCAGGAGGTTTTCGGCCTGGTCCAGGCTGGACTTCAGGTCTTCGATCAACGCGTCCCCTGCGGATTGCGTGGCGATTTGCTTGCGAGTGGCCATGAACGACTCCTGTGAAAGGGAATGATGAACCCTCATCCTACCCTACCCGGGAAAACCCGATGTATCAAAACATGATCCGGCTGATACGGATCAATATCGAGTCCGGCGGCCGGTCAGGGAAATCAATCCGTCTTCTGGCGCGTGCCGAAGATGCGGTCCCCGGCGTCGCCCAGGCCGGGAATGATGTAGCCGTGCTCGTTCAGGTGGTCGTCGATGGACGCGGTGTAGATGTGCACGTCCGGATGGGCGCGCTCGACGGCGGCGATGCCCTCGGGCGCGGCCACCAGCACCAGGGCCCGCACGGTGCGGGCGCCGGCCTGCTTGAGCATGTCGATGGTGGCCACCATGGAGCCGCCCGTGGCCAGCATGGGATCGACGATCAGCGCCAGGCGCTGGTCGAGCTGGCCGACGAGCTTTTCCAGGTAGGGCTGGGCCTGCAGGGTCTGCTCGTTGCGCGCGATGCCCACCGCGCTGACCTTGGCGCCCGGGATCAGCGTGAGCACGCCGTCCAGCATGCCGATGCCGGCGCGCAGGATGGGCACCACGGTGACCTTCTTGCCGGCCAGTTTCTCGACGTCGACCTCGCCCGCCCAGCCGGCGATGCGCGCGGGCTCCAGCGGCAGGTCCTGGGTGGCTTCGTAGGTCAGCAGGGCGCCGATTTCCTGGGCCATTTCGCGGAAATTCTTGGTGCTGAGGTCCGCCCGCCGCATCAGGCCCAGCTTGTGGCGGATCAGGGGGTGGCGGATTTCATGGATGGGCATGGCGGCTCGGTCGGCAGGGACGGGTTGGCATGCAGTGTAACTCGCCGGGCGGCCGTCCTCCATGTCCCGGCGGGCCGCCGCGCCGCGGCGGCCTGGCGTTTACCTGAGCGAGGCCTTCATCACCGGCGCATAGTCCTTGTCGGTCTTCATGATGTGGGTGCTGAGCCAGTTGCGCAGGAAATTGGACAGTTCGACCGACACCATGGAATGCCCCGCGCGATAGCTTTCGCGGAATTCCACGACTTTCTTGACCAGGGTATCGTGGATTTTCTTGTGCTGCTCGTAGCCCGTGTACCCGGCGTCCCGCATCATCTGCTCTTCGCGATGGAAGTGGTCCTGCGTATAGAAGATCAGCTCGTCCAGGATCTTGCCGGCCATTTCCTTGCTGTGGCCCTGCGACATGGATTCGTGCAGGGAATTGATCAGGGAGACCAGCTTCTGGTGGTCCTTGTCGATCACCCCGATGCCGACTTCCAGTTCCTGGGTCCAGGGATAGAAGGCCGCGCCGCCGGTCTTGGGGGCCTGCAGCAGCGTGCGCGAATACGACAAGGCGTCGTTGCCCTCGACCATTTCCGCATCCACGGGCCCCGACAGGTGGAACGCCGACGCCAGCTGCGACAGGGCATCGGCCTGCGCCTGCAGGCTGGCCGCCGCCGCGGCCGACTGCTCGACCAGGCTGGCGTTCTGCTGGGTGACGCTGTCCATCTGATTGATGGCGGACTGGATCTCCTCGATGCCGGTCGCCTGTTCGCGGCTGGCGGCGCTGATCTCGCCCATGATGTCGGTGACGCGGTTGATGCCCTCGACGATGCCCTGCATGGTGCTGCCGGCCCGCCCGGCCTGCTCGTTGCCCTTGGCGGCGGATTCCACCGAGGCGTCGATCAGGCCCTTGATTTCCTTGGCGGCGCCGGCCGAGCGCTGGGCGAGCGCGCGCACCTCGGCGGCGACCACGGCGAAGCCGCGGCCCTGTTCGCCGGCGCGGGCGGCCTCGACCGCGGCATTGAGCGCCAGGATGTTGGTCTGGAAGGCGATGGAGTCGATCACGCCGATGATGTCGGCCACCTGTTGCGACTTGGTGTTGATCTCGCCCATGGTGGAGACCAGTTCGGCGACGATGGCGCCGCCTTCGGTGGCCGTCCGGGCCGCGGTGCTGGCCAGGGTGTTGGCCTGCTGGGCGTTGTCGGCATTCTGGCGCACCGTGGCGGTGAGCTCTTCCATGGTGGCGGCGGTCTCGGCCAGCGAGCTGGCCTGCGTCTCGGTGCGCGAGGACAGTTCCAGGCTGCCCTCGGTGATCTGCCCGACCGCCCCGGCGATGGATCTGGATCCCAGCTGCATGTCGCCCACCAGCCGCGCCAGATTGGCCCGCATGCGCTTCATGGCATACAGCAGGCTGCTTTTATCCTGCCCCCGGACCTGGATGTCGACATCCAGATGCCCCTTGGAAATCCGCTCGGCCACCAGGGCGGCATGGCTGGGCTCGCCCCCCAGCTGGCGGGTCAGGCTGCGCGTGATCAGCCAGGCGAACGCCGGCATCAGGATCATGACCACCAGGGTCGCCAGGAGCAGGATCGGCAGGCTCGCCTGGCCATCCCGCACCGAAGCCAGGCTGACTTGCTGGACCTGATCGGCCTGGCGGTCGGCAAAGACGGAAATCTGTTCCACGTAGCGGTCCAGCAGCTGGGGGACGTCGGTCGCGTACAGCGCATTGGCCCGGATGATGTCGCCCTTGTCCTGCGCCTCGCGGGCCGTGTCGCGGGCCTTCAGGAAAGCCTGCCGGGCCGCCACGATGTTCTGGTACAGGGTCTCGTCCGCGGGATCGTGGATCAGGTCCCTGACCTGCCGCTCGACCTGGTTGATCCGCTCGCTGGTCTCGCCGATCAGGCCCTTCAGGGTTGCGATCTGGTCCCGGTCGGTCATGACCCCGACGGCGCGGTCGCGCTCGCGGTTCACCCGGGTCAGGCCCAGCCACTGCAGGCTCAGGGTGTGGACGCCCTGCCGGTATTGCAGTTCGGCATTGGTGTTTTCGGTGCTGACGATGCGCCAGACCCCGATGCCCGCGATCAGAACGACCAGGAACATGGCCAGGCTGAAACCCAGCAGCAATTTGGTGCCAATCTTCAGATTCCGCATATCCTCCCCCGAGTGAACCAGCCGGCCGGCCGATCCGGATCATCGAACGAATCCTGACCGTCTCCATGAAGAGTCGCCATCCTACGGCACTCTACCGTCCATGCGCATCTGGGAATACCCTTAACATCGCAGCGATCGCGGTCATTCGAGCCGGTTCAAACCGGCGAAACCGCGTCCCTGCTCGACCAGCCGCAGGAGCAGGGGCGACGGCCGCCAGAACAAGGGGTCGTCGGCGGCGTACGCGCGGATGTCGGCCAGGATCGCCGCCAGCCCCACGGCATCGGCATGATGCATCGGCCCGCCCAGGTGGCGCGGGAAGCCGTAGCCGTGCAGCAGCGCGACGTCGACGTCCAGCGGACGCAGGGCGATCCCTTCGTCCACGATGCGGGCGCCCTCGTTCGCCATGGCCGCGAGGATGCGGCGCACGATCTCCTGCGCGCCGAAGGCGCGCGGGACCACGCCGGCGCGGGCGCGTTCGGCCTCGACGATGGCCAGCACCTCGGGATCCTCGGTGCCGGCGCGCCCGCCCGGCGCATAGCGATACCAGCCGCGGCCCGTCTTGCGGCCGAACCAGCCGCGCTCGCACAGGCGGTCGGCGACCTGGACGTAGCGCGCGCGGGGGTCCCGCGTCGCCGCCTGGCGCTTGCGCATGGCCCAGTTGATGTCGCCGCCCGCCAGGTCGTAGACCTGGAACGGCCCCATGGGAAAGCCCAGGTCGCACACGGCCGCGTCGATGGCATAGGGCGAGGCCCCGTCCTCCATCATGACGTTGGCCGCATGGCGGTAGGCGGCGAGCATGCGGTTGCCGATGAAGCCGTCGCAGATCCCGGCCCGCACCGGGATCTTGCCCAGCCGCTTCGCCAGGGCGAAGGCGCTCGCCACCACGTCGGCGGCGGCCTTCGCGGGCACGACGATCTCCAGCAGCTTCATCACGTGGGCGGGCGAGAAGAAGTGCAGGCCGATGACGTCCGCCGGCCGCGAGGTGGCGGCGGCGATGAGGTCCACGTCCAGGTAGGACGTATTGGTCGCCAGGATGGCGCCCGGCCGGCAGACGCGGTCCAGTTCCGCGAAGACGGCCTGCTTGACCGCCATGTCCTCGAACGCGGCCTCGATCACCAGATCGGCGTCCCGCAGCGAGGCGTAATCGTGCGCGCTGCCGAACCGCGCCAGCGCGGCGTCGCGCTCCGCGGCCGTCAGGCGCCCGCCGGCGACCAGGCCGTCCAGGATCGCCTCGACGTGGGCCCGGCCCCGGGCGGCCCCGGCGGCGTCGCGCTCGACCATGTCCACCCGGCAGCCGGCCCGCAGGGCCGCCACGGCGATGCCCGCGCCCATGGTGCCGCCCCCCACCACCCCGATCGCCTGGACGGCGCGCGGCGCGGCGGCGGCCGCCTCGGGCACCTTGGCCGTCTCGCGCTCGGCGAAGAAGGCATGGATCAGCCCGGCGCGCTGCGGGCTTGCCATGCACTCCAGGAACAGGCGGCGCTCCAGCGCCAGCCCCTCGTCGAACGGCCGCTCCAGGGCGGCCTCGACGGCATCGACGATGCGATGCGGCGACAGCAGGTGGGGCGCCTTGCGCGCCTGCGCGGCCCGCGCCGCGTCGATGGCCGCGCGGGCGGCCGCGCGATCCTCCAGGCCGGCGGCATCGCGGCTGCGCCGCGGCGCCGCGCCCCGGTCGAGCAGTTCCCGGACGAAGGCCAGCGCTTCGGCCTCCAGGTCCGCGCCGGGCAGCAGGCGGTCCACCAGCTTCGCGGCATGGGCCTGGGCGGCCGTCAGCGGCTGGCCGCCCAGCATCAGCTCCAGCGCGTCGCGGGCGCCCACCAGCCGCGGCAGGCGCTGCGTGCCGCCGGCGCCGGGCAGCAGTCCGAGGCGCACCTCCGGCAGGCCCAGTTTCGCGTCGGGCGCCGCCGCCCGGTAATGCGCCGCCAGCGCGACCTCCAGCCCGCCGCCGAGGGCGGAGCCGTGCAGCGCGGCCACCACCGGCTTGCCGCAGGCCTCGATGCGGGTGCAGACCCGGCTCAGGGAGGGTTCCCGCGGCGCCTGGCCGAACTCGCGGATGTCGGCGCCGGCGATGAAATGGCGGCCGGCGCCCATGATCAGGACGGCGGCGACCTGCGCATCCCGCTCGGCCTCGTCGATGGCTGCCTCCAGCCCCTGGCGCACCGCGGCGGCGAGGGCATTGACGGGCGGATGATCCACGACCACCCGCAGCACGGCGCCGATGCGCCGCCACGAAACCGGCTCGGACATGGCTGCCCTCAATCCGGCACCACGGCCGTGACTTCGATCTCGACCTTGGCGCGGTCCTCGATCAGCGCGGCCACCTCGATGGCGGTCATCGCGGCGTTGAAGCTGCCGATGAGCTCGCGGAACGCCCTGCCGATCTCCGGGTAGGCCGCGACGTATTCTTTCTTGTCGGTCACGTACCAGGTCATGCGCACGATGTGTTCGGGCCGGGCGCCGCCTTCCTGCAGCACCTCGACGATGTTCTGCAGCGCCTGGCGCACCTGGCCGGCCATGTCGTCCGTGTGGAAGCGGCCGTGCGCATCCCAGCCGATCATGCCCGCCACGAACACCATGCGGCCGCGCACGGCCACCCCATTGGAATATCCCTTGGGCCGCGGCCAGCCGGGGGGGAGCAGGATCTGCATGGGAAAACTCCTTGTCAGCAACGAAACAACGAAACGAAAGCCCAACGAAACGAAAGCCGCGCTACGCCGCCGGGGCGCCCGCCGCCAGGGCGGCGCGGACGTCCTCGGGCAAGGCGATGGCGCGATGGGTCTCCAGGTCCGTGAACACCAGGACCTGGCGCGAGGCGACCCGCAGCACCCCGTCTCCGCTGGCTTCCAGCGCCAGCGTCAGCGACTTGCCTCCGACCCGCTCGACGGCCAGGGCAAAGCGCAGCGTCTCGCCCATCCGGCCGATGGCGCGGAAATCGCATTCCAGGCGGACGATGGGCAGGCCGATGCGGCGCGGCCCCAGCAGATGCGCGTAGGAAATGCCCAGGCCTTCGTTGAACCAGTCCTCGACCAGCTGGTTGAACAGCACCAGGTACTGCGGGAAGAACACGATGCCGGCCGGATCGCAGTGCGAGAAGCGGATCGGGTAGTCGCGCGCGAAGCACGCGGCGCGGGAGGAAGCGGCGGGCGCGGCGTTCATGCGCGGGCATCCGCGGGGCGCAGCAGTTCGCGCGCGATGATGAGCTGCTGCACCTCGGTGGCGCCCTCGTAGATGCGCAGCGCGCGGATCTCGCGGTACAGCCGTTCCACCGGCTGCCCGCTGACCACGCCCTGGCCGCCGAACATCTGCACCGCGGCGTCGATCACCTGCTGGGCGTTCTCCGTCGCCGTCATCTTCGCCATCGCCGCCTCGCGCGTCACCCGCCCGCCCCGGTCGCGCTGCCACGCCGCCCGGTAGGTCAGCAGGGCGGCGCTGTCGATCGCCGTGGCCATCTGCGCCAGCTTCGACTGCGTCAGCTGGAAGTCGGCCAGCACGCCGCCGAACATCTGCCGCGACGTGGCCCGCGCGAGCGCCTCGTCCAGCGCGCGGCGGGCGAACCCCAGCGCCGCCGCCGCCACCGAGGTGCGGAACACGTCCAGCGTGCGCATCGCCACCTTGAAGCCCTCGCCCGCCGCACCCAGGCGCCGGGACGCGGGGATGCGGCAGGCGTCGAAGCGCAGCCGCGCCAGGGGGTGCGGCGCGATCACGTCGATGCGCTCGGCGATCTCGAAGCCCGGCGCATCCGCATCGACGATGAAGGCGGTGATGCCGCGCGCGCCCGGCGCCTCGCCCGTGCGGGCGAAGACGACGTAGAAATCGGCGATGCCGCCGTTGGAGATCCAGGTCTTCTCGCCGTCGAGGACGTAGTGGTCGCCCTCGGCACGCGCGGCGCAGGCCATCGCCGCCACGTCCGAGCCCGCGTCCGGCTCGGACAGGGCGAAGGCGGCGATCGCCTCGCCCGCGGCCACCGGCGCGAGGTAGCGCGCGCGCTGCTCGGGCGTGCCGTGCAGCGAGATCGCGCCCGATCCCAGGCCCTGCATGGCGAAGGCGAAATCCGCCAGGCCCGAATGCCGGGCCAGCGTCTCGCGGATCAGGCAGACGGCCCGGGTATCGATGACTTCGCCCGCGCCGCCGTGGGCCGCGCCCGCGACGGCATGGCGCAGCCAGCCGCCACGCCCCAGCGCGCGCACCAGCGCGCGGCAGTCGTCATCCACGTCCGGCCCATGCCCGCCGGCCTGGACGTGCGCGCCCGCCCAGGCGTCGAGCGCCAGGGCCAGCTCGCGGTGGCGCGGCTCGAAGAAGGGCCACTCCAGGTAGGACAGGTCGGCCATCTCAGTTCCCCTCGAAGACCGGCTGCCGCCTGGCCACGAAGGCCTCGTAGGCGCGCGTGAAATCCTGGGTCAGCATGCACAGCGCCTGGGCCTGGGCCTCGGCCTCGATCGCCTGCTCGATGGTCATGGCCCATTCCTGGTGCAGCATGGTCTTGGTGATCCCGTTGGCGAAGCTGGGGCCCTGGGTGAGCTGCGCCGCCAGCGCCTGCGCGTCGGCCAGCAGGGCCTCGGGCTCGCACAGGCGGTTGAAGAACCCCCAGCGCTCGCCTTCCTCGCCGCCCAGGCTGCGGCCGGTGTAGAGCAGCTCGCTCGCGCGGCCCTGGCCCACGATGCGCGGCAGGATGGCGCAGGCGCCCATGTCGCAGCCGGCCAGGCCGACGCGGTTGAACAGGAAAGCCGTCTTGCTGCGCGCGGTGCCCAGGCGCAGGTCCGAGGCCATGGCGACGATGGCGCCCGCCCCGGCGCACACGCCGTCCACCGCCGCGACGATGGGCTGCGGGCAGGCGCGCATGGTCTTGACCAGCTCGCCCGTCATGCGGGTGAACATCAGCAGTTCCGGCGCCTTGAGCCGCACCAGCGGGCCGATGATGTCGTGCACGTCGCCACCCGAGCTGAAGTTGCCGCCGGCGCCGGCGACCACCACGGCCTTCACGTCGTCGGCCCATTTCAGGCGGTGGAACAGGTCCCGCAGCTCGGCGTAGCTGTCGAAGGTCAGCGGATTCTTGCGTTCGGGGCGGTTCAGCGTGATCGTCGCCACGCCCTGCTCCACCGTCCACAGGAAGTGGGTCGCTTGGTAGCCGGCCATGGGGCGGCGATTGCCGGCCAGCAGCCGGGGATCGGTATGGTCGTCACTCATCGGGGATTCTCCTCGTCGTTGCGCGCGGGGACGCGCCATCGGGCTACATGACCTCGCCGCCGCAGACGGGAAGCGACAGTCCGGTGACCGCGCCGGCCCCCTCGCCGCACAGCCACGCCACGGCATCGGCCACTTCCTCGGGCGCCACCAGGCGGCCCTGCGGATTGGTCTTGACGAACTCGGCGCGCACGTCCTGCGGATCGCGGCCGGTCTTCGCCACCACGCGCGCGATGCCCTCGCGCACGATGTCGGTATCGGTGTAGCCGGGGCAGACCGCATTCACGGTGACGCCCCGGGCCGCCAGTTCCAGGGCGAGCGCGCGCGTCAGGCCGATCACGCCGTGCTTGGCGGCGCAATAGGCCGACACGTAGGCGTAGCCCGCCAGCCCGGCCGTGCTCGCCACGTTGACGATGCGGCCCCAGCCGGCTTCCAGCATGCCGGGCAGGACGGCCTGCGTGCAGATCATCACCCCGGTCAGGTTCACCGCCAGCATGCGCTGCCACAGCTCGGCGCCGGTCTTCAGGAAGGGCGCGCTTTCCGCCTGGCCGGCGTTGTTCACCAGCGCCTGCACCGGGCCGAAGCGCGCCTGGGCGTCGGCCAGCGCGCGGGCGACCTGCTGCGCGTCGGCCACGTCGGCGGTCACGGCGTGCAGGCGCCCGGGATCGCGCGCCGCCAGGGCACGGACCGGTTCGGGGCTGCGCCCCAGCACCGTCACGCGCCAGCCGTCGGCCGCCAGCCGCAGGGCGACGGCCGCCCCGATGCCGCGGCCGCCGCCGGTGACCAGGACATGGCGCCCGAGCGTCTCCGCGCTCATTCAGACGCTCCCCGCCGCGACGGCCGGCTCGTGCAGGGCGCCCCCCGCCGGAGCGGCCGGCTGGTGGATGGCGCTCGCCGCCACGGCGGCCGCCTGCGCGGCCTTTTCCCGCGCGAAATTGCTTTCCATCTGCTGCTTGGCCGTGCGGTACTGCCGGGGCCATTGGACGCCGATGTAGCCGATCTTGGCGGCCTCGGTCAGGGTCCAGGCCGGATTGGCCAGGTGCGGGCGCGCCACCGCGCACAGGTCCGCGCGGCCGGCGGCCAGGATGCTGTTGACGTGGTCGGCCTCGCTGATCGCGCCCACCGCGATCGTGGGAATGCCCGCCTCCTGGCGGATCCGGTCGGCGAAGGGCGTCTGGAACATGCGCCCGTAGACCGGCTTTTCCCGCTTGCTCACCTGCCCCGAGGACACGTCGATCATGTCCGCGCCGGCCGCCTTGAAGGCGCGGGCGACTTCCACCGCGTCGGCGGGCGTGATGCCGCCCTCGACCCAGTCGTGCGCGGAGATGCGCACCGACATCGGCTTGTGCTGCGGCCAGACCGCGCGCACCGCCTCGAACACCTCCAGCGGATAGCGCAGCCGGTTGGCGAGCGGACCGCCGTACTCGTCCGTGCGCTGATTGGTCAGCGGCGAGATGAAGGACGACAGCAGGTAGCCGTGGGCGCAGTGCAGCTCCAGCCAGTCGGCGCCCGCCTCGTCGGCGGCGCGCGCCGAGGCCACGAACTGCGCCTTGACCGCGTCCATGTCCTCCCGCGTCATGGCCCGCGAGACCTGGCTCACGCCTTCCAGGTACTGCTGCGGCGAGGCCGAGATCAGGGGCCAGTTGCCCTCCGGCAGCGGCTGGTCGATGCCGTCCCAGGCCCGGCGCGTGGACGCCTTGGCGCCGGCGTGGCCGATCTGGATGCCGAACCTGGCGTCGGTGTGTTCGTGGATCCAGTCGGCGATGCGCTTGAACCCCGCCGTGTGCTCGGGCTTGTACAGCCCGGGGCAGCCGGGGGTGATGCGGCCTTCGGCGCTCACGCAGGTCATCTCGGCGAACACCAGGCCGGCGCCGCCCTGCGCGCGCGCGCCCAGGTGCACCAGGTGATAGTCGCCCACCGTGCCGTCCACCGCCGAGTACTGGGCCATGGGCGAGACCACGACGCGGTTCTTGAGCGTCAGGCCGCGCACCGTCCAGGGGGTGAACATGGGCGGCGTGGCGCGGCCGGCCGGCGCGGGCGCGCGGGCGCGCTCGGCGAACCAGCGCTCGTAGCCCTCCAGCCATTCCTTGTCGCGCAGACGCAGGTTTTCATGGCTGATGCGCTGGCTGCGCGTCAGCATGGAATACATGAGCTGCTCGGGCTCGAACTGGTCGCAATAGCGCTCGCCGCAGACCTCGAACCATTCCATCGCGTTCCAGGCCGCGTTCTGCAGGCGCAGGGTCTCGATGCGGCGCGCTTCCTGGTAGGCGGCCAGCACCTCGGGAATGTGCGCCGCGTCGTCGCCCAGCAGCTGGAACTGGCGCGTGAGCTCGATGGCGTCCTCGATCGCCAGCTTGGTGCCCGAGCCGATGGCGAAGTGCGCCGTGTGCACCGCGTCGCCCATCAGCACGACGTGGCTGCCGTGCGCGTTCTTCAGCCACCACTGTCCGCACACCACGCGCTGGAAGTTCAGCCACGCGGCCCCGCGCAGGTGGCGCGCGTTGGTCATCAGCTTCGCGCCTTCCAGGTTGCCCTCGTCGAACAGTTTTTCGCAGAAGGCGATCGACTGCTGCTGGTCGGCCTTGTCCAGGCCGTGCGCCAGCCAGACGTGCTCGGGGCACTCGACGATGAAGGTGGTGGTCTTCTCGTCGAACTTGTAGATGTGCGCCTGGAACCAGCCGTGCTCGGTCTTGCGGAAGTCGAAGGTGAAGGCGTCGTAGAGCTTGTTCGTGCCCAGCCAGATGTAGCGGTTCGGCCGCGTGACGATGTCCGGCTGGAAGGTGTCGGCGTACTTGCCCCGGATCTTGGAGAAGATGCCGTCGCTGGCGATGATCAGGTCCGCGTCCGGATAGTCCTCGTCGGAGTCCACCTCGGTCTCGAAGACCAGCTCCACGCCCAGTTGCTCGCAGCGCGCCTGCAGGATGTTCAGCAGCTTCTTGCGGCCGATGCCCACGAAGCCGTGGCCGCCCGAGCGGATGGTGCGGCCCTTGAAGCGCAGTTCGATGTCGTCCCAGTGGTTGAAGGCCTCCTGGATCTCGTCGGCCGTCTCGCGGTCCCACTGCCGCATGTTGTCCATGGTGGCGTCGGAGAACACCACCCCCCAGCCGAACGTGTCGTAGGGCCGGTTGCGCTCGACCACGACGATCTCGTGCCGCGCGTCCAGCTTCTTCATGAGCAGGGCCAGATACAGACCAGCCGGCCCGCCACCGATGCAAACGATCTTCATCTCATGTCTCCTGGTATCTCGGGTTTAATTTATTTGTATTTAATTTACTTGTAAAGTAAATACCTGTCAATCGTCCTGCCGATCGTCCTGCCGATCCGGAACCCGGCCGGCGCACGGGGCCGCACCGCGCGGCGGACCGCGCCTCGAGCGCGCCTCGGTCGGGCCGCGCATCAATTCTTCCTGGCCGGCGGGACCGGCGGCTCGCCGAAGCCCACCGGATGGTAGTCGCGGTTGAAATACACCAGCCCGCCCTGCGCCTCGCCGCGCCGGATGTCCTGCACCTCGCAGAGGAAGATGCTGTGCGAGCCGACCACGCTGGTGTTCTTGATGCGGCAGTCGAAGCTGACCACGGCGCCGTCGATCAGCGGGCTGCCGGTGGCGAGCCGGCTCCACTGGACGCGGGCGAAGCGGTCCTCCATCTGGACGTTGCGGTCCGCGAACAGCGCCGGCGCTTCCTTGTTCGCCGCGCCCAGCACGTTGACGCACAGCACGTTGTTGCCCTCGAAGAACCGGTGCGCGAAGGACGAGCGGTTCATGCAGACCAGCAGCGTGGGCGGCTGGTCCGTGACGCTGCACACCGCGGTCGCGGTGAAGCCGGCCAGGCCGCTGGGGCCGTCGGTGGTGATGATGTTGACCGCGCCGGCCAGCAGGGCCATCGCGTTGCGGAATGCGTCTGCATCTGCCATGGTGCTCTCCTGATCGTCCATCTCGCACGTCCAGCGCCAGGCGATCGGCTCTGGCGTGGGTGCCGCAATCCGAAATTCGTTCACGTTCATGATCCGCTCCTTCGGGGATTCGATTGCGCGGGCCGCCCCGCATCCGTCCGCGCCGCGCGGCGGCTAGCGCATGAAAAGTCCGCCATTGACGTCCCAGTTGGCGCCGTTGACGAAGCCGGCGTCCTCCGAGGCGAGCCGCACCACCAGGTCGGCGACGAACTGGGGGTCGCCCAGGCGCCGCACGGGGATGCCCTGCACGATCTGCTCCAGCTTCTCCGGCGGGACGAGCGCATGCACCGAGGGCAGGTCCATCGGGCCGGGCGAGATGGCGTTGGCCGTGACGCCGCGCGGGCCCAGCTCGCGCGCGAAGATCTTGGTGAGCGTGATGATCGCGCCTTTCGAGCAGGCATAGTGCGCGCCGGTGGCCGTGCCGCCGTTCTGGCCGGCCAGCGAGCCCATGTTGATCAGCCGCCCGTAGCCGGCCTCGGCCATGTGGGCGCCCATGACCTGGCAGCCGAACAGCGTGCCGCGCAGGTTGGTGGCCAGCACCGCGTCGAATTCCTCGGGGCCGATCTCCATCACGGGCGTGGCCTTGGTCATGGCGGCGTTGTTGACCAGGACCTGCAGACCGCCCCAGCGCTGCAGGACGGCGGCCAGCGCCGCCTCGAAGTCTTCCTTGCGCGTCACGTCCAGGCGCAGGGGCAGCACGCCTTCGCCGCGGGCGTCGATCTGCGCCGCCGCCCGCTGCGCCATATCCAGCCGGTGGTCCGTGACGGCCACCTGGAATCCCGCCGAGTGCAGGCGCCCGGCGATGGCGAGCCCCAGGCCCTGGCCGGCGCCGGTCACGAGTGCGATCCGATCCATGATGTCTCTCCTGAGAGGGCCGGGTCCCGGCGCCCGCCGCGGGGGGCGCCGGGGCCGGCGTCAATCGATGACCAGCTCGCGCCCGACGCGGGCTTCGACGCGCATGTACTTCCACAGCTTGTACGTGCCGTCGCCCACCGGAGTGGCGCGGAACAGGTTGCAGGCCTCGACCACGGTCTCGAAGTCGGGTACGTCGGCCAGCACGTAGGTGGTCCAGGGAAACTGGACCGACGGGCCGACCATGATCCGGTCGTCGTCCAGATTGCCCAGCACGCGCACGCCGGGCAGGTCCCGGATGCCGCGCATCATGGCCAGGAAGGCCACCCAGACATCCTTCATGTCTGCGGCGGTGCCGTCCATGAAATTCTGATTGACGCCGATGCAGAACAGCACGCGCAGGGGTTTCTTGTCTTCCATGTCATCCTCCTGGTATGGAATCGGGACGGGCCACGCTCAAAGATAGCCCGGCAGGGGCGCCAGGCCGAAGCGCATGGCACCCGCGTTCTGGTAGGTGATGTCGCCCATGAAGGCGTGCTGGGTCACCATCTGGGCGTCGCGCACCTGCTGGGCCAGCGGGCTGGCCTCGTAGACGCCGGTCATGCCGCTGAGCATCTGGGCGCGGCGGGCCACGTCGGCCCCGACCCGCGCGGCATGCGTGGCCGACAGGCGCAGCATGCTGACCAGGTGGTCCTCGGGCCTGCCGCCGGCCACCAGCACCCGCCAGATGTCGTCGATGGCCTCGTAGAACCAGCTGCGCGCCGCGCGCAGCTCGGCCTCGATCCGGGCGACCTCCAGCTGCACGTAGACGCGCTCGCCCAGGTTGGGCGCCCCGGTGACGGACTTGCGGCCGCCGGCCATCTGCAGGACTTCGTCGATCGCCGCGCGGCCGATGCCCAGCGCGACCACGGCCAGGACCTGCGCCGCGAAGGCCAGCGCCGGATAGCGGTACAGCGGCGTGTCCAGGGACGAGGCGCCGCCCCGCACGAAAGTCCAGTCCTGCGCCACCACGACGCCGTCGGCCACGAGATCGTTGCTGCCGGTGGCCTTCAGGCCCATGACGTCCCAGTTCTGCTCGATGCGGATCTGGTCGCGGCGCATGACGGCCATGCGCGGCAGCGCGGCCCCGCCTTCGGCGGGCGGGATGATGCCCACGCCGACCACGTCCGCCCCCATGCTGCCGCTGGAGAAATGCCAGCGCCCGGAGACCTTGTACCCGCCCTCGACGGCCTGGACCGGCTGCGGCGGGAAGATCCCGCCGGCGAAGACCTGGTCCACGCCGCCCTCGGCGTACAGCCGCTCCAGCGTGGGGACCGGCAGGGCCGACAGGTAGATCGGGCCGATGGCGAAGCTGGCGACCCAGCCCGTCGAGCCGTCCGCCTGGGAAATCCGCTCGATCAGGCGGCAGAACTCGGCGGGCGAGCATTCGTCTCCGCCGAAGCGCCGCGCAACCAGCGAACGGTAGACGCCCATGGCCTTGAACCGGTCGATGATGTCCTGCGGCACGTAGCCCAGGGCCTCGAATTCCCGCCGGCGCTCATGGACGTCGCGCAGGAGCTGGTCCAGCTCGGCGCCGTGCGCGCGCACGCCCGCGGGCAGGGAAAGAATGTCGCTCATCGTCTTGTCTCCATCTGTCGGTGGCGGTTTCGCAGGGCGGCCCGGCGGGCCGGACCGCGCATCGCACCGCGGATGCGCCCTGCGAAATTACTTCCGATTTCAATTGATTTTTGAATTAAATGTCCGGAAAAACGACCCCGGAAAGTGCTTGCGTACGTGCCGGGGCGGTGCTGCTCCTTGCCGCTTGTTTCTACTGCTCTAAATCAATCCAAAATCATATATTTAGTTATGATGCTATTGAATGCGACGGAACGCATCAATAGGGACTATCCCGAATCAGGCGCTCGTCTTGCTCCCGCGCCGCCGGGGCGGGCTCGCCGCGGCCTCGGTCTCGACCTCGGCCTGGCGGTTCGCCAGCAGGACCCGCAAATGGCCCAGGTGCTCGTACAGGGCGTCGCGGCTTTCCACCGGCAGGCCCTTGAACATCCCGACCAGCCAGCGCTCGTGCTCGGCGGCCATGACCGCGAACTCGGCGCGCCCCTTGTCGGTCAGCGTCACGCGCCAGGAGCGGCGATCCTCGGGATTGACGATGCGGCGCACCAGCCCTTCCTTGACGAGCTGGTCGGTCAGCCCCGTCACGTTGCCGCCGGTCACCATCAGGTAGCGCGACAGCACGTTCATGCGCAGGCCGTCCGGGTGACGGTCGAGCTGGGCCAGGTAGTCGAAGCGCGGCAGGCTGGTGGCGAAGCGCACGCGCAGCAGCTGGCGGATCTGGTGCTCGATCTGCGTGCTGCAGGCGAGCAGCCGCAGCCAGATCTTGGTTTCCATGTGATCGTCGATCTGCGCGCGCGCCTCCAGGCCGATGTGGTCATCGCCCAGGGACTGCACCAGTCGGAAATGTTTGGCATGAGCGGTCACGCGCATCCCCTCCTTTCGATCGAATTGCCGGCCATGTCGGGCTCCGTCATCTTGCGCCGGGGGAGCCGTGCCGCCCCCGGGCCTGGAACAATCATCCGCGCTCAAGCCCGCTGCCTGCGCGGCGCCTGGGGACGTTCCCAGGTGGCCGCGGTGACGCCGCGTTCGCGCAACTTGTACTTCTGGATCTTGCCGTTCTCGGTGCGCGGCAGGTCTTCCAGCACGTCGATGTAGCGCGGCACCGCGAAATGCGGCAGCCGGGACTCGCACCAGACCGCCAGTTCCGGCAGGTCCAGGACCTGGCCGGGACGCGCGACCAGCGCGGCCATGACCTCGTCCTCGGCCAGTTCGGAGCCGACGGGATAGACGGCGGCGGCCGCCACGGCCGGATGACTCAGCAGCACTTGTTCGACCTCGAAAGACGAGATATTTTCCCCTCTTCGGCGGATTGCGTCCTTGATCCGGTCGACGAAACGGAACGCTCCGTCGGTTTCGCGCAGCACCCGGTCGCCGGTATGGAACCAGAGGTTGCGCCAGGCCTCGACCGTCTTCTCGGGCATGTTGAAGTATCCCGAGGCGAAGGCATAGGGCTCGTGCGCGCGCACCAGCAGTTCGCCGGCCTGGCCGACCGGCACTTCCACGTCGTCCTCGTCGGCCACGCGCGCCTCGAAGCCCGGCAGGACCCACCCCATCACCCCGCGCCGCGGCGAATCCGGCGCGGTGCCGATCACGAAATTCGTTTCCGTCGAACCATAGCCTTCGAGCAGCTGCACGCCGGTGCGCGCGCGGAACGTCTCGCCCGCTTCGGCGGGCACGCCCGGCCCCAGCCCGATGCGCACGCGATGCGCCCGCTCCGCCGGCGCCGACGGCTGCGCCAGCAGGATCGGCACCATGGCGCCGAGCAAGTATACGACGGTCGCGCCGCAGGCGGCCATCGAAGTCCAGAAGCCCGAAGCCGAGAATTTCGGCTCGAACACCACCTCGCAGCCGGCCAGCGCCGCCTGCGCGTAGGTGTTGAGGGCATTGATGTGGAACAGCGGCAGCGTGGTGCACAGGACGTCGTCCTGCGTCACGCCCAGGACGCGCAGGGTGTTGACGCCCCACCAGTAGTACTGCGCATGCGGGCAGAGCACCCCCTTGGACGGTCCCGTGGTGCCGGAAGTGTAGAGGATCGCCAGGGTGTCGCCCGGCCCCACCGCCTCGGCCTCCAGCGCCGGCCCGCCCGGCGGCCACGGCGCCGCCGGCACCTCGCCGATCGCCCCCGCCGCGCCGGCGCCGTCCAGCACCCAGATCTGCCGCAGGGAAGTCTTGCCCAGGTCGGCCGTCGCCAGCCGGTCCAGGTACTGCGCCTCGATCACCAGCAGCCGGGCCTGGCTGTTGGCCAGAAAATATTCGATCTGCGGCCCGCGGGACGCGGTGTTGACCGGCACGGCGACCGCGCCCGACCAGCCGCAGCCGAGGAAGGCCTCCAGGAATTCCTCGCGGTTGGCGCTCATGATCGCCACGCGGTCGCCCCGGCCCACGCCGGCCGCGCGCAGCGCGCCTGCCCGCCGCGCCGCGATCGGCGCCGCATCCGCGTGCGTCCAGCGGGCCGCGCCCAGCTTCAGGGCCGGCCGCCCGGCGAACAGCGCCGCCTGGCGCAGCAGCATCCGCGGCACGGTCCGCTGTGCGGGCGGCAGTCCTTCATGCATCGTCATCGGTGCCTCCTCCAAGATAAGTGGCCCGCACGCGCGCATCCTCGGCGAGCGCCGCGGAATCGCCCGACAGGGCGATCTCGCCGGTTTCCAGCACGTAGCCGAAATCGGAGCTCTCCAGCGCGGCGCGGGCGTTCTGCTCGACCAGCAGGATCGACACGCCGTCCTCGCGCAAGGCGCGCACGATGGACAGGATCTCCCGCACGATGAGCGGCGCGAGCCCCAGGCTGGGCTCGTCGAGCATCAGCAGGCGCGGCGCCGACATCAGCGCGCGCCCGACCGCCAGCATCTGGCGCTCGCCGCCGGACAAGGTGTCCGCCCGCTGCGAGCGCCGCTCGGCCAGCCGCGGAAAGCGCGCGTACACCGAATCCAGGCGGCCGCGCAGGGCCTGCGGCCGCAGCCGGCGCGAATACGCGCCCAGGCGCAGATTGTCCAGCACCGAGAGCTCGCCGAACAGCTCGCGCGTCTCGGGCACGAGGCACAGGCCGCGCTCCACGCGCGACTCGACGTCCAGGCCGGCCAGGTCCTCGCCCTCGAAGCGCAGCGTGCCGCGCGAGGGCAGCAGGCCCATCACCGCCGACAGCAGCGTCGTCTTGCCCGCGCCGTTGGGCCCGATGACCGAGACGATCTGGCCCGGCTGCAGGGCGATCGAAACCCCGCGCACCGCCTCGACGCGCCCGTACGCGACCCGCAGGTCCCCCACTTCCAGCATCGGCGTCCCTGTCGTCGCGCTCATACCGTCCCCCCGAGATAGGCGGCCTGCACCCGCTCGTCGGCGCGCACGGCCGCCGGCACGCCTTCCACCAGCTTGGAGCCGAAGTTCATCACCACCAGCCGGTCCACCAGATTCATCACGAAATCCATGTCGTGCTCCACGATCAGGATGGTCATGCCTTCCTCGCGCAGCTTGCGCAGCAGGTCGCCCAGGGCGAGTTTTTCCTGGCGCCGCAGGCCCGCGGCCGGCTCGTCCAGCACCAGCAGGACGGGATCGGAGGCCAGGGCGCGCGCGATCTCCAGGATGCGCTGGGTGCCCAGCGGCAGGCTGCCGGCCATTTCATGGGCGCGGTCGCCCAGGCCGATCCGGTCGAGCTGGCGCCGCGCCTCGTACAGGATGCGGCGCTCTTCCTCGCGGTCCAGGCGCAGGCCGGCGCGCAGCATGCTGGGCCGTGTCCTGGCATGGACGCCCAGCGCGACGTTGTCCAGCAGGCTCATGTGCGGGCGCAGCTTGACGTGCTGGAAGGTGCGCCCCAGGCCCAGGCGGGCGATTTCCAGCTGCAGCATGCCGGACACGTCGCGCCCCAGGAACCGCACCCGCCCGGAGGTCATGGGAATCGTGCCGGTGAGCAGGTTGAACATGGTGGACTTGCCCGCGCCGTTGGGCCCGATCAGCCCCAGGATCTCGCCCGCGTTCAGCTCGAAGCTGACGTCGTTGACCGCGACCAGGCCGCCGAAGCGCTTGACCGCGCCCTGCACCGACAGGATCGGCGTCCCGCGGGCCGGCATGGCGCGATTGGGCAGCGGCCGGGCCGGCGCCACGGGCGCCGCGGCCGGACGGCCCGCGCCATGGCGCCGCCGCCAGCGGCGCACGTAGGCCATCAGGCCGCCGCGGGCGAAGTGCAGCAGCGCGATGAACAGGGCCGAGAACACGATGGAATCGAGCTGGCCGGAGCGCTGCGTGAGCCACGGCAGCACGTCCTGCAGGACGTTCTTGAGGGCCAGCACCAGGCCCGAGCCCACCAGGGCGCCGGCCAGGCTGCCCAGGCCGCCGGCCACCGCCATCAGCAGGTATTCGATGCTGGCGTGCACGCTGAACGGCGAGGGGCTGACGAAGCGGTTCATGTGCGCGTACAGCCAGCCCGCCAGGCCCGCCAGCAGCGCCGCCGTGACGAACAGGGACAGCCGCAGCCGGTAGGCGTCCGCGCCGACGCTGGCGAGCAGCGTCGCGCCGCCGCGCAGGCCGCGGATGGCGCGCCCCGGACGGGAGTCGAGCAGGTTGCGGCTGAACAGGAACGCCAGGCCCACCACCGTCCAGACGAGGTAGTACATGGCCTGCGGCTCCATCAGCGACCAGCCGCCGATCGTCACGGGCGGGATGCCCGACAGGCCGGTATGCCGGCCCAGGGCATCGAGATTGCCGAACAGCATGGAGATCGACAGGCCCCAGGCGATGGTGGACAGGGCCAGGAAGTGCCCGCCCAGGCGCAGGGTCAGCATGCCGATGGCCAGAGCGGACAGCCCCGTGAGCGCCAGCGCGAAGATCAGGCCCAGCCAGGGCGACATCCCCTGCGCGGTCGTCAGCCAGGCGCTGGCATAGGCGGCGATGCCGACGAACGCCGCCTGGCCGAAGGAGGTCGCGCCGCCCACGCCGGTCAGCAGCACCAGCCCGAGGGCGACCAGGGCGCCGATGCCGATCTCGTTGAGCAGCGAGACGGTGAAGGTGCCCGCGAACAGCGGCGCGAGGATGAGGGCGGCGATCAGCACCGCCACGAGGATCCTGGGTGCGAACGGTTTCATTGATCGATCTCCTCGGCTTCTTCCTCGTGGTGGCGTGCCAGGTAGGAGCGCGCCATCAGCACGGGAATCAGCAGGCTGAACACGATCGCGTCCTTGAGCGCGCCGCTCCAGAAAGACGCGAAGCTCTCGAACAGGCCGACGGCCAGGGCGCCCAGGGCCGTGGCCGGATAGCTCACCAGCCCGCCGATGATGGCGGCCACGAAGGCCTTCAGGCCGATGAGGAAGCCCGAGTCGTAGTACATGGTGGTGACGGGCGCGATCAGGATGCCGATGAACCCCGCCAGCAGGGAGGAATAGCCGTAGGCCAGCATGGCGGTGCGGGCGGGACGGATCCCCACCAGCCGCGCGCCCACGCGGTTGATCGCCGTGGCGCGCAGCGCCTTGCCCATCGCGGTCCGCTCGAAGGCGAGGAAGAACAGGCCGCTGAGCACGATCGCCGTGCCCACCATGAGGATCACCTGGCCGCCGACCTCGACCCCGTCGCCCAGCGCCAGCGAGCCCAACGCCAGGGGCGCCGTGCGCGTGCCCTCGGGACCGAAGAACAGCAGGCCCAGGCCCGAGAGCAGGAAGCTCAGGGCGAGCGACACGATCAGCAGCACCAGCACGGAGGCGTCGGCGATGGGCTGGAACACCACGCGCGCCAGCAGCGGCGCCATCGGCACCACCAGCAGCACCGACGCGACCACCTGGACGGGCGCTGGCGCCCCGAAGCGCGCGGCCGCCCAGGCGATCAGGCAGGGCAGCAGGGGCAGCACGCCCCACAGCAGCAGCGCGCGGGGAATGCGGCGCCCCTCGCCCTTGCGCGCCAGGCTGCCGACTTCCGTCAGCAGCGCCGCCGCGGCCAGGAAAGCCACCAGGCCGATGGTCGGCGGCACCTGGCCCGCCTCGAAGGCCGCCAGACTCAGGGCGGAGAAGGCCGCGATGTCCCCGAACGGCACGAACACGACGCGCGTGACCGAAAAGACCAGCACCAGCCCCAGCCCCGCAAGCAGGTAGATGGCGCCGTTGGCCAGGCCGTCGATGCCCAGGATGAGGGCGATATCCCATGTCATGATGTCAAATCCCTTCGTTTCATCGCCGCGGGCCGCCGCTCAGCGGCCCGGCGGCTTGGGCTGCGCGGCCAGCTTCCACTGCCCGCCTTCCATGCGCACCATGACGACCGCGCGCTCGTCCGAGCCGTAGCGGCTGTCGCGCCCGAAGTTGTAGATGCCGTGCGTGCCGGCCAGCTCCCGCGTCGACACGATGGCGTCCTTGAGCGCCTGCCGGTAGGCCGGCGTGCCCGGCGGCCCCGCGTCCGCGCCGACCCGCGCGGCGGCGTCGGCCAGCACCAGGTAGGCGTCGTAGGTGTAGGCCGAGAAGGCGTCCGTCGGCGGCGCGCCATAAAGCTGCCGGTACGAGGCGCGGAACGCCATCGAGACCGCGCGGATCGGATCGCCGGCCGGCAATTGCTCGGCCACCAGCACCGGTCCGCTGGGCACCTCCAGGCCTTCGATCGAACGGCCGCCCACCCGCACGAAATCGGCGTTGATCAGGCCGTGGGTGCCGTAGAGGCGCCCGGCATAGCGGCGGTTGGCAAGCTCCAGGTACGGCAGCGCGCCGGGCGTGCCGCTGTTGCCGGCGAACACGGCGTCCGGCCGCCTGGCCATGATCTTCAGCACCTGGCCAGCCACCGACATGTCGCCGCGCGCATAGCGCTCGTTGGCCACCACCTCGATGCCCTGCTCGCCGGCGCTGCGGACCAGCGAGTCGTAGGCCAGGTCCCCCAGCGCGTCGGAGAAGCCGATGAAGGCCACGGTCCTGACGCCCTCGGCCTTCATGCGCTTGACCACGGCCGACACCATCAGCTCGAACGGCTGCGAGGCCGCCACCGTCCAGTCGTGTTCCCGGCCAGGCAGCGAGATGGGCGTGGGCGAGATCAGCGGCGTCTTCAGCTCCTGCGCGACGGCGGCGATCGCCATCGCGCCGGGCACGCCCGAGGTGCCGATGAGCACGTCCACCTTGTCCTCGTTGACCAGCTTGCGCGCATTGCGCCCCGCCGTGGTCGGGTCGGAGGCATCGTCCAGGACGATGAGTTCCACCCGGTGACCGGCCACCTCGGGGAAGCGGGCATGCGCGGCGCGGATCCCCTTTTCGTAGGGGATCCCCAGCGCCGAGACCGGCCCGGACAGGGAGCTGATCACGCCCACCTTGAGTTCCGCCCCCGAGGCGCTCATCGACAGGCAGGCCGCGCCCGCCAGGATCAGCCAGCGCAGCACGCGCGGCGGCGCCGGGAATGTCTCCAGAAACAAATTCATCGCTCTCTCCAGGAACCGGGAATGGCGGCGGCCGGGCCGCCGCCTCGGGGACCGGCCTCGCTCAGGGCACCAGCTTCCATTGGCCCTTTTCAAGCCTGACCACCACACGGGAACGCTCGTCCGTGCCGTAGGTCGTGTCCGGCCGGAAGTTGTAGACCGCGTGGGTGCCCACCAGCTCCTTGGTGCTGTTGATCGCGTCGTGCAGCGCCACGCGGAATTCCGGCGTGCCCGGCTCGGCGGTGGCCGAGGCGCGCTTGGCCGCGTCCAGGAAGATCAGCCAGGCGTCGAAGGAATAGGCGGAAAAGGCGTCGGCGGCCGGCGCGCCGTTGGCCTTCTGGTAGGCGTCGCGATAGGCCATCGCCACCTTGCGGATGGGATTGTCCTCGGGCAGCTGCTCGGCCACGATGACCGGGCCGGTGGGCGCCAGCAGGCCCTCGACGGAACTGCGCGCGACGTTGATGAAGGCCGGATTGATCAGGGCGTGGGTGCCGTAGAGCTTGCCCTTGTAGCCGCGGTCGGCCAGCGCCAGGTAGGGCAGCGCGCCGGGCGTGCCCGAGTTCCCCGTGATCACGGCGTCGGGGCGCTGCGAGACGATCTTCAGCACCTGGCCGGCCACCGAGGCGTCGCCGCGCGCGTAGCGCTCGTTGGTCACGACCTTGATGCCCGCCTGCGGCGTGGTCTTCTCCAGCGCCTCGTAGACCTGGTCGCCCCAGGCGTCCGAGAAGCCGATGTAGCCCAGGGTGTGGACGCCGGCCTGCTTCATGTGATCGACCACGGCGCTGATCATCAGGGTGGCGGGCTGCGGCACCGTCACGACCCACTCGGCCTCGGCTCCCGACAGGTCGGCGTGGGCGATCGAGATCAGCGGCGTCCTGGACTCGCGCGCCACCGCGGCGATGGCCAGAGCGCCGGGCGAGCCGGCCGTGCCGATGATGGCATCGACCTTGTCCTCCTCGATCAGCTTGCGGGCGTTGCGCGCCGCCGTGCTGGGGTCGGAGGCATCGTCGAGCTGGATGAGCTGGACCTTCTTGCCGTCGATCTCGGACTGGTAGGCCTGGCCCGCCTTGATGCCCTTCTGGTAGGGGATGCCCAGGGAGGAGACCGGACCCACCAGGGAGGTGATGAATCCGACCTTGTAATCGGCCGCGCGGGCCGAGGGAACCGCGGCGACCAGCGCCGTGGCCGAGACGGTGGCGGCCAGGGCGCGCAGGGAACGAAGAGACTTCATCATGGGCTCCTTCAGAAAGGGAGAGGACCGAAGTATTAAGTTATAAAAAATTTACTCATCAACGATAAAGACGGCATGCCGGGAATCGGGGGAGGCACCCGCTTCAGGCGTCCGCCACCAGGGCCAGCACCCGCAGGGGGCTGCCGCTGCCCTTCTCGATCTTCAGCGGCGGGCAGATCAGCACCGCGCCGCTGGCGGGCAGCAGGTCCAGGTTGCACAGGCACTGCAGGCCGTAGCGGCCGGCGCCATGCATGAGGTAGTGGCAGGGATAGGGCGGGCGCAGATGGTAGCCCTGGCCGGCATCGGTGCCGATCGCCTCGGAGCCGAACCCCAGCACGTCGCGCTGCTCGATCAGGAAGCGCACGGCCTCGGCGCTGGGTCCGGGCGTGTGCTGGCCGGTCTCGTCGTAATTCTGGTATTCCTTCGGGTCGGTGCGCTTGGACCAGTCGGTGCGCATCAGCACCCACGAGCCCGCCGGGATGCGGCCGTGCGCGGCCTCCCACGTCTCGATGTCCTGGATGGTCAGCAGGTAGTCGGGGTCGTCCTTCACCTGCGGCGAGCAGTCGATGACGCAGGCGGGCGCCACGAAATGGCGCACCGGGATGGTGTCCACCGAGTTGTTGGGCAGGTCGCGGCCGGAGATCCAGTGGATGGGGGCGTCGAAGTGCGTGCCGGTATGCTCGCCGCAGGAAAAGTTGTTCCAGTACCAGCCCGGCCCGCGCTCGTCGTATTTCGAGACTTCCTCGATGCGGAAAGGCCAGCACTGGCCGAATTCGGGCGGCAGCGCGATCTGCGGGAATTCGGGCGTCAGGGTCTGGGTGAGGTCGACGACGCGGATGCCGCCGCCCAGCAGCGCCCGGGCGAACCCCAGCAGGGCCTCGGCGCCCGTCGTCGGATCGGTGTGGGATGTCATGCTTTGCTTCTCCAGGCCGTCAGGCGCCACGGTTCATCGAGAGTTCACGTTCCAGGACCTTGGGATTGTCGCGCCAGCGCTGCAGCCACTCCTGCGCCACGTCGCCGGGATACACGTCCTCGACCCCTTCCTTCAGGGCCTTGACGACCGCGGCGGCCAGGGCCTCGGGGCTCAGCTTGGGGGGCGGCACGTTCTGGTTCCATTCGTCGTCCACCGGCCCCGGATAGACGTTCATGACGCGGATGCCGGCCAGCGCCATCTCCGCCCGCAGGCACTGCGCCAGCGAATGCGCCGCCGCCTTGCTGGCGCTGTAGGTGCCCTGCGGCGGGAAATTCGACAGGGCGTAGATCGACAGGAGGTTGACCCATGCCGTGGCGCTGGCCGTGCCGTCGGCCGAGCGCCCCTTGAGCGCGGGGCCGAACGCCTGGGCGAGCCGCAGCAGGCCGAAATAATTGATGTCCATCTCGGCCCGCGCGACGTCGGTGCCGCGCCGCGAGGCGATGCCATGCGTGCGGTGCACCTCGGCGTTGTTGACCACGATGTCCACCTTGCCGCCGATGGAGCCCGCCTGCTCGACGACGCTGCGGTTGTCGCTGAGGTCCAGCGGCACCAGCGACACCTGCGGCAGGGCCGCGATGTCCTCCAGCCCGCCCAGCCGCTTCCAGGGCTCGGCATGGCCCACCCAGACCAGGTCGGCCCCGGCCGCCACCAGCGCCCGCACGAGGGCCTGCCCCACCGGGGTCTTGCCGTCGGTGACCAGCACCTTGCGGAACTTGGGGTCGCAGCCCATTTCGCGCAGCATCGGATCGTCTGCCATGTTCGCACTTCCTTCCATCGGGAATCCAATCAAGACGGCCTGCCCGGCGCGATCGAGCCGGGCGCCCACGCGCACCCGCTGCGGCGCGGGGCCGACGTCGCCGTGCACGTGCACCATGAGGGTGGGACCGGCATCCAGGCGCACGAACCCCAGGCGCCAGGGCAGGCGCTCGCGGAAGAACAGGTCGTTGCTGTGATGCAGCGTCGTCTCCGTGAGCAGCTCGCCCTCGCCGCCCTGCTCGCGCCAGACGAGCCGGCTGGAGAGGCACCGGTGGCAGGCCGAGCGCGGCGGATACTGCAGCGCCCCGCAGGCATCGCAGGCCTGCAGCTCGAAGCGGCCCTCGGCGGCGGCCGCCGTCATGCCCAGGGCCACGCGGCCGCGCGCCCAGGGAGGCAGGTTCATCTGCCGGGTGCGCAGCACCGGGTTCTTGCGCGGAGGCCGCATCAGGGGCATGGTCATTGGCTGCTCCCGAGAATCACCGCGCCGGTGCACAGGCAGCGGTCGTAGGTCACCATGCCGAATCCCGCCACCAGGCCCAGCCGCGCGCCCGGGACGGCGCGGTCGCCGGCCTGGCCCGTCAGCTGGCGGATCGTCTCCGTGAGTCCCATGAATCCCCCCGCCGCGCCCGGCTGGCCGGCCGACAGCTGGCCGCCGCCGGTGTTGTTGGGAAAGCTGCCGTCCACCGTCAGGGTGTGGGACCGCACGAACTCCGGGCCTTCGCCCTTTTCGCAGAATCCCAGGTCCTCGAACTGCATCATCACGATGACGGGATAGTCGTCGTAGGATTGCAGCAGGTCGATGTCGTCCGGCCCGACGCCCGCCTGCGCATAGAGCTCGTCGCGGTCCTGGCGCCAGCCGCCGCGCACCATCACCGGGTCGTCGGAAAACGCGTTGTGGCGCTCGATGGCGGCCCGCACCAGGACGTGGTCGAGCCCCAGGTCGCGGGCGCGCTGCTGCCTCATCACCAGGAAGGCCTCGGCGCCGGCGCAGGGCATGACGCAATCGAACAGGTGCAGGGGATCGGCGATCGGCCGCGCCGCCATGTACTGGTCCAGCGTCAGCGGCTTCTTGAACAGGGCGTTGGGGTTGCGCAGCGCGTTCTCGCGCTGCGCCACGGCGATGCGGCCGAAGTCCTCGCGCCGGGCGCCGAACGTGCGCATGTAGTGCGCCGTGATCATGGCGAAGACCGAGTTGGGCCCGCCCGAGCCGTACGGATAGGTGGCGTCCCGGGAGAAATCGCTGAACGCCCCGAGCGTCTGGCGAAACGAATCCACGTGATTGGTGTCGGCCGCCACGCAGGCCACGATGTCGGCGTCGCCCACCTGGACCGCCCGGGCGGCGCGCCGCAGGCACATGACGCCCGACGCCCCGCCGGTGGGCACGTGGTCGAGCCAGCGCGGCGACAGGCCCAGGTGCTGGGTGACGCCCACGGCCGTATCGGGCACCAGCGAGAAGCTGGACAGGCACAGGCCGTCGATGTGTTCCTTGGCCACGCCGCTGCGCTCGACCAGGCCGCGCACGGCCTGGCCGATGAACCAGTGCGCGCCTTCGTTCGAGAACCGCTGATAAGGCACGGTGACCGGCACGGCCACGGCGACGTCGTCATACCCCAGGCGCGCCATCAGGAGGTTCCTCCGGTGAGGGTCTTGATCATGGACAGCTCCTTTCGGCCCCGGCGAACAGCCCGTCGAGCGGGAAGCCGCGGCGCGCCAGGGCGTCGCGCAGGACGCGCCCATGCTCGTCGGCCAGCGCCGCGTTGCGCAGTTCGCGCAGGATGGCGGGCGCCAGGGCCTTCGCATGGCGGTCCAGCACCGTCATGATGATCTCGTAATTGCGCAGGCCGCGCTCGTGCGTGTCGCTGTAGCCGCGCACCAGCGTCTGGCATTTGGCCGCCTCCAGCGCCAGGCGGGGATCGATGGCGGCCGCCGCGCGCAGGCGCCCCAGCCAGGCCTCGATGCGCGCGGTCTCGACGGCGTAGCGCAGGGTGACGCGCCGCCAGCGCCCCCACCACGCCAGCGCATACAGCAGGAAGAACCCGCCCAGCGAGCTGGTGGTGACCACGCGGCCATCGCGGGTGAGGCGGGCCACGAGGCGATGCACGGCATGCGGCCTGGACAGCCAGCGTCCCAGGCCGGCGGGCAGGGTCTCGCAGATTTCCTCGATGCGCGGGTGCATGTATTCGGAGATCGACAGCACCTGCCCGTCGGTGGAGCGCACCTCGCCGCGCACGCGCTCGAAGCGGCTGCCGCGGATCTTGAGGTCGGCCACCCGGATGGTGTCCTCGTAGGTCATCCACAGGGCGAGGTGGCGCGCCACCTCGCGCATCATCTCGGCATCCTGGCCGCCGGGCGCCGCCCGCTGCGCATCCAGGCGGTCGAGGTACAGGCGCCCGTAGGCCGGGTCCTGGTAGTCCACGCAGCGGCGGATGCCCTCGATCACGATGGGCTGGATCTCCGCCGGATAGCCGCGGGCATGCTCGACCAGCCGCGCCACCTCCGGATGGCGCGGCGCCACCGCGGCCGGGTCCGGCAGGGCGGGCTTGGCATCGGCGGCCGGCCGGCCGCCCTCCCGGGCGCGCACAGTGGGGCGCGAGGATTCGCTCTGCGTCAGCCGGGCCTGCTCGAAAGCGTCGGCGAAGGCCGCCAGGCTGGCCTTGACGCCCACGCCGCCGCGCTCGATGGTGGCCTCGAACTGGGCGCGGTTGAAGGGCAGCACTCCGGCGCCGCTGAGCGCGCCGAACAGCACGGCGCTGACCACGCTGCCGTTGCGCTCGGCCGTCCGGGCCATGTCGAAGGTGATCAGCCGCCGGGCCGCGCGGCGGATCTGCCGCTGGAGCGCGTTGCTGTCGACCCGGCCGTCTCCCAGGTGGGATTTCTCGGCGATCGCATAGACGCGGTGCGTGGAGCCGATCAGGGTGGTGCGGTCCGGCGTGACGAAGCCGCGCTGCACGGCCCGCCCCGCCTCCATCAGCTCGGAGGCCAGGACGATGTCCACGTCGCCCGGCATGGGCGACTGGGCCAGCACCGGCACGCGGGCATCGGGCTGGTCCGCGCCCGGGAACAGCTCGACGTAATAGATGGTGGCGCCGGTGCGCTGCGCCACGCCGGGCACGGAGGTGGTCTGGGCGAACCAGCCGTTCTCCTCGCCCAGATCGACGATCCAGTCGGCCAGCACGCCGCCGCCCTCGCCGCCCATGGCCAGTACCGCGATCTTGATCGGTTCGGAATACATGTCGGATCGTCCCCCGCCGCTAGAAGGCATGCCGGTCGCGCCGGCGGGCCAGGCCGCGCTGGAACCAGGCGATGATCGCCCCGCGCGTGCGGTGCTTCCATTTGTCCCAGCCGGAGGGGTTGTCGATGATGCTGGCCTTGTAGAACGAGGGGCACAGCACCGCGGCGTGCGCGACCTCGCCGCAGTGGCCGCATCCCACGCAGGTGTCCTCCACGGCGGTGATGGGCTCCTGGCGCAGCGGGTCGGGATTGTCCCGGATGGTGAGCGAGGGGCAGCCCGACAGACGGATGCAGGAATGGTCGCCGGTGCAGGTGTCGGGATCGACGCCGAAGCGCTCGCGCACGACGCGCCTGCCCTCGGCGATGGCCTTGCGCCGCAGCGGCTTTTCGCGCCGCTGGCGGTTGAGCATGCATTCGCTCTGGGCGATCAGCACCTTGGGGCCGGCCGAGAGGGTGGTGAGCGCCTCGCGCAGGGCGGCCGTCATGGCCTTGGTGTCGTAGGTGCGCCGGATCGTGCGCACCCACTTCACCCCCACCCCGCGCACGGCGTCCTCGATCTCGTGGCCGGTGCTGCGGGTGGGATTGACGGTGTTGTGCGTGGACAGGATGTCCTGCCCGCCGGTGGCGGCGGTGTAGTTGTTGTCCACGATGATGGTCAGGTTGTCGCTCTGATTGAACACCGCGTTGGCCACGCCGCTGGTCAGGCCGTTGTGCCAGAACCCGCCATCCCCCATGACGGAGATGGCGCGGCGGCTGGCGGGCGCACTGCCGGGGGCGACGTTCAGGGCGGCGGCGCTCGCCCCGCCCAGGCCGTAGCCCATGGTGGTGTTGCCCAGGTCGAAAGGCGGCAGGATGGAGAACAGCTGGCAGCCGATGTCGGCGCTGATGTGGTGCGTCCCCAGTTCGCGCTCGACCAGCCGGATGGCGGAAAAAATGGGCCGCTCGGGACAGCCGGTGCACAGCCCGGGGGGGCGCGGATACACGGTCTCGCTCAAGGGCGGCAGGATGTCCTCGTCCCGCGCCCCGGCGGCCCCGGCCGGGACGGCGGCCGGGATCACGGCCTCGGCCACGGCCGATCCGGCGGCTTCGGCCGTGGCCGAGGCCGGGGTTTCGGCGGGCGCGGCCTGTGCCGTCCGCGGCGGCGCGGCCTCGGCGGCCACGCCCGGCAGGGTCCAGCCGTACTGCTCCAGGAAGGCCCGCAGGCCGGTGCGCACCGTGGCGGCCGTGTATTCGCCCGCCATCGGCAGCACGTCCTTGCCATGCAGGCGCACGTCCAGGCGCCGCTGCAGCACGATGGAGGCGACGTTCTGCTCGATGAAGTTCGGCTGCCCCTCTTCCAGCACCAGCAGGGCCTTCTTGTCCTGGCAGAAGCGCTCGAACTCGTCGTCCACCAGGGGGTAGGTGACGTTCATCACGTACAGCGGGATCTGCGACTCGCCATACACGTCCGCCAGCCCCAGGCGCTGCAGCGCGCGGATCACGGTGTTGTAGAGCCCGCCCTGCAGGGCGATGCCCACGTCCGCGGCCTTCTCGGAGAAGAACTCGTTGAGCCCGCGCTCCTGGACGAAGCGCACGGCCGCGGGCCAGCGTTCCTCGATCTTTTCTTTTTCGTGGACGAAGCTGGCCGGCGGCAGCACGATGCGGCCGACGTCGCGCACGGGGTTTTCCAGCGCGTCGCGCACGGAGAACGCCGGCGCCCGGTTGTCCGACGCGACGAACTGGCCGTGCAGGTGGCAGGAGCGGATGCGCACCTGCAGCATCACCGGCGTATGGCTGGCCTCGGACAGCTCGAAGCCGTCCTTGACGGCCTGCACGATGCAGGGGAGATTGGGGCGCGGATCCAGCAGCCAGATCTGGGACTTCATGGCGAAGGCGTGGCTGCGCTCCTGCATGATCGAGGAACCCTCGCCATAGTCCTCGCCCACGATCACGAGCGCGCCGCCCGTGACCCCGCCCGAGGACAGGTTCGCCAGCGCGTCGGAGGCCACGTTGGTGCCGACGGTGGCCTTGAACGTGACCGCGCCGCGCAGGGGATAGTTCACCGAGGCCGACAGCGTCGCGGCGGCGGTGGCCTCGCTGGCGCTGTTCTCGAAGCGGATGCCGTATTCGGCAAGGATGTCCTGCGCATCCGCGAGGACGTCCATCAGGTGCGAAATGGGCGCGCCCTGGTAGCCCGCGATGTAGGCCACCCCGGACTCCAGCAGCGCCTTGGTGATGGCGAGGATGCCCTCGCCGCGGAAGACTTCTCCCGCCGGCAATCGCAGCTTCTCGACTTCGGCGACGAATGATCGCTCGGCCATGGTCTCGCTCCAGAATCGTGGATACGCCGTCTCTCGGGGGACGGCTTCTGGTCGGATTATAGTTTATGAGTGAACATATTCATTATCATGATTTACCCTAAGCCCATGCGCTCCGGCCACCGGACGGGCATAGAATTGAGGCCGTCGTCCCCTCCTCAGGAATCAGATGCCGCACGCCATGGAATCCAGCCCGCCCGCCCCCGCCCGCTTCGTCGACGGCTACCTGCCCGCCCTGCTGGCGCTGGCGAGCCGGCTCATTTCGGGGGAATTCCACGAGGTGGTCCGCCAGCACGGCTTTTCGGTGTCCGAGTGGCGCGTGATGGCCTCCCTGGCCGACGGCGATCCCATCAGCATCGGCGAGCTGGCCCAGGTCACCGTCACCAAGCAGCCCACCGTCACCCGCCTGCTGGACCGCATGGAGTCGAAGGGCCAGGTCGAACGGCTGCCCCACCCGAGCGACCGGCGCATCACCCTGGTGCGCATCACGCCCCAGGGGTCGCGCACGATCGAGCGCCTGATCGGCCTGGCGCGCGAGCACGAAAGCCGCGTGCTCGCGCCCTTCGGGCTCGCCCGCGCCGAGGAGCTGAAAAAGACGCTGCGCCAGATCATCGATCTGCACACGGGGCGACCGGGCGCGGGCGCCGATGCCGATGCCTCCGCCGATGCTGAAGCCGGCACCGGCACCGATGCCGCCGACGCCGGGTCAGTGCTCGGATAGGTTCTCGAACATGTGCCTGAGCGTCTTCATCAGGTGCTCCAGCTCGCCGGCATCCAGGCCGCGGTAGCCGCGCACGAAGATCCGGTGGGTCGCCTCCTCGATCCGGACGGCCAGCGCCTCGCCCTCGGCGGTGATCAGGACGTCGGTCACGCGCGCGTCCTCGGCGTTGGTGCGCATCTCGATCAGCCCCGCCTCGCGCATCCGCTGCAGGATGCGCGTCAGCGTGGACGGCTTGATGACCACGTGCATGGCCAGCGTGGAGATGCTGACGACGCCGTGCTGCCGCAGGACGATCAGGACCCGCCGCTGGGGAATGCCGGTCTTCAGGCGCTTGAGGACCCGTTCGAGTTCGAGCGTGTAGAGGGCGTGGAGGCGGACCAGCCAGTAGAACGGGAACTCGTCGTAATGGAAGTCCTTGCCTTCCGGGATGAAGCGCCGCGGGTCGATGTCAGCCATGATGTCCGCCTGATTTTCCGCCTGGGTTTCCGCCTGATTGCACACGGAGGCCCGCCCCCGGCCGGGGCGGCGCGCTCCTGGCGCATCATACGTCAAGCCGGGCGGCCCAGGCAGCCGCTCGAAGCGCGCAGGGGCTCACTCCTGCTCGTGCAGCCGGAAACGCTGCAGCTTGCCGGTCTGGGTGCGGGGCAGCGCATCCAGGAACTGCACGGCGCGCGGATACTTGTAGGGCGCGATCGTCGCCTTCACGAAATCCTGCAGCGCCCTGGCCATCGCCTCGTCCCGCGCCTGGCCGGACCGCAGGACCACGAAGGCCTTGACGATCTGGCCGCGGTCCGCGTCGGGCACGCCGATCACGGCGCACTCCGCCACGGCGGGATGCTGCATCAGGGCCTCCTCGACCTCGGGCGCGGCGATGTTGTAGCCCGACGAGACGATCATGTCGTCCGTGCGCGCCTGGTAGAAGAAGTAGCCGTCGGCGTCCATCAGGTAGGCGTCGCCGGTCAGGTTCCAGCCGTCGCGCACGTAGGTCTTCTGGCGCGGATCGGCCAGGTAGCGGCAGCCCGTGGGGCCCTGCACGGCGAGCTTGCCGATGGTGCCGGGGGGCACCTCCCGGCCGGCGTCGTCCACCACCCTGGCACGGTAGCCGGGCACCGGCTTGCCGGTGGCGCCGGGCCGGGCGTTGCTTTCGTCGTGCGAGATGAAGATGTGCAGCATTTCGGTGGCGCCGATGCCGTCGATCAGCTCGATGCCGGTGGCTTCCTTCCACAGGGCGCGCGTGGCCGCCGGCAGCGCCTCGCCCGCCGACACGCACTTGCGCAGCGGCGTGCGCCGCAGTTCGGCGCCATGGGCCGCCAGCGCCCGGTACGAGGTGGGCGCGGTGAACAGCACGGTGGCGCCGAACTCGCGGATGCCTTCGAGCAGCAGCGGCGGGCCGGCCTTTTCCAGCAGCGCCACGGAAGCGCCCACGCGCAGGGGAAACAGCAGCAGGCCGCCCAGGCCGAAGGTGAAGGCCAGCGGCGGGCTGCCGATGAACACGTCGTCGGCCACCGGCCGCAGCACGTACTTGGGCCAGCAGTCGCAGATCGCCATCACGTCGCGGTGGAAATGCATGGTGGCCTTGGGCACGCCCGTGGTCCCGGACGTGAAGCCCAGGATGCAGGTGTCGTCGGCGGCCGTCTCGACGTTGCGGAACTCGCCCGGCATCCGCGCCATGGCGGCCTCCAGGCCGTCCGGGCCGTCCTGCTTGAAATACCGCAGCTGCCGCAGCACGGGACACGCCCGGGCCGCCAGATCCATTTCCTCGGCCAGGGTGGCGTCGCACAGGGCGTGCGTGACCTGGCCGATCTCCAGGACGGCCTTCAGCTCCTTGGCCCGCAGCAGCGGCATCGTCGCCACCGCGATGCCGCCCGCCTTCATGACGGCGAACCAGCAGGCCGCCAGCATGGGATTGTTGGGCGCGCGCAGCAGCACGCGGTTGCCCGGCACCAGGCCCATCTCCCGGACCAGCACGTGGGCGATGCGGTTGGCGCGCTCCTGCAGGTCCGCATAGGTCCAGGTCACGCCCGGCGCGCGGATGCAGACGCGGCCGCCGCGCCCTTCGGCGACGTGGCGGTCGAGCAGCTCGGTGGCGCAGTTCAGGCGCTCGGGAAACCGGAGTTCGGGCAGCTCGAACAGGAATTCGGGCTGCTGCCCGGGCGGCGGCAGATGGTCGCGGGCGAAGGTGTCCACATGCGCGGTGGTCATATTGTCTCCTCGGTCAAGACGAATCGTCCCGGGCTCGACCGGCACGGCTCCGCCTCACGCGCTCTTTAATTTAGTTCATATTAATTTAGAAATAAACTAATAGATTGTCAACAGTGGGCATGCGGGTGCGGCGGGCATGCGGGCGCGGCGGGCATGCCGGCAACGCCGGAGCCCCGCCCCGCCGCGAAGGGCGTGTCGAGCCGCGCGCGGCTCAGCGGTCCGCCAGCCACTCGACGAGGGCATCATCGAAGGGCCGCACGGCGGCCGCGCCCGGATCGTTGACCAGGCTGACCAGGATGTAGCGCTTGCCGCTGTCCCCGCGCACGTAGCCGGCCAGCGCGCGCGAGTCGCGCAGGGTGCCGGTCTTCAGGTGGGCCTGGCCGCGCGTGTCCTCGGAGCGCAGGCGGCGGCGCACCGTGCCGTCCACCCCCGAGATCGCCAACGAGGAGATGAACTCGGGCATCATCGGCGAGCGCCAGGCCACGTCCAGCATCTGCGCCAGGCCGCGCGCCGTGATGCGGCCCTGGCGCGACAGGCCCGAGCCGTTGTCCAGCACCCAGCCGGTGGTGTCCACGCCCTGGTTCTTCAGGATCTGCCGGACCGCGCGGCCGCCGCTGTCGGGCGTGGCGCCCGGGCCGTTCAGCTCCGCGCCCAGGGTCAGCAGGGTCATGCGGGCCATGACGTTGTTGCTGAACTTGTTGATCTGGCGGATCACCTCGGCCAGCGTGGGAGAATCGTGCCAGGCCAGCGGCTTGGCGCGCGCGGGCACGGCGCCTTCGCGGAAGCCGCGCGACAGCGTGCCGCCCAGCTCGCGCCAGAGCAGGCGGAACAGGGCCTCGAAATGGTCGTCCTGATCGCCGGCCAGGCGGTACACGCTGAACTCGCCGCAGGCGCCGACGGCCTTGCCGGCGACGTGGATCACGGAACCGGGCCCCTCGGGACGCACGTCGGCCGCCACCACGGGCGAGCCCTTGCAGGCGCCGTCCAGCCATTCGAGCCGGCCCTCGACGCGCACGTCGCGCGTGGGCGGATCGAGCAAGGGAACCCACTGGCGCGCATGGGCATCGGGCAGGAACACCACCCGGGTCGCGCCGAAGTTGACCATCATCGCATCGGGGCTGGCATTGTAGGGGCGGTCCGGGGCGTCGTCGAAGTCGCCCGGGTCGATGGCCACGTTGCCGAAGCGCCCGCGGTCCACCACGACCTCGGACAGGTTCTTCACCCCCCGCAGGCGCAGTTCGCGCAGCATGTTCCAGAGGTCTTCCTGGCGGAACCAGGGATCGCCGGCGGCCTGGACGTAGAGCGGCCCCGACAGGGTGCCCTGGTCGTCGATGTCGGCGCCCGGGTCGGACAGGAAGCGGGTGCGCCAGACGTAGTCCGGCCCCAGCGCCGACAGCGCGGTCCAGGTGGTCACGGTCTTCATCACCGAGGCCGGGTTGCGCGGCTCGTCGGCCTGGATGCGGGCGATGACCGGCCCGCCGGCCTCGCGGATCTCCAGCGACAGGGCCGACAGCGGCAGTTTCGTGGCCTTCCAGGCCTTCTGCAGCTCGGGCGGCAGGGCCTGCGCGCCGGCGCGCAGCGACGCGCCCGCCAGCAGGCATGCCGCCAGCCCCGCGCCCAGGCGCCGCAGCCACCGTGAGTGCCCCGATCCCCGCATCATCCGTCCCGCCAACCGCATGCCGCCACCCGCTGTGAAACGCCCCGCGCCGCGCCCTCGGCTCGCCGCCCCGGAAAGGGCGCGCATTTTGCCTTGGGGCGGCCCGGCGCCAAAAAACGCCAGCATAATCCAAAGCGGGCGGGCGCAGGCAAGGGCCCGCGGGGCGCGCCATCCGGCCGGACGGGACGCCGGCGCGCCGACGCGCGGGACCGGCGGCGCATCGCGCGGACGCATCGGACTAAAATACCTCCCGTTTCCATTCCCCCGACCGTTTCCTTCCCCGGACGCCCTCGCCCGCGCCCGGCCTGCCCGTGACCGATTCCCTCGACATTGCCCAGTTCGACTACGAACTTCCTCCCGAACTCATCGCCCAGCACCCCGCCGCGCGGCGCGACGCCAGCCGGCTGCTGCGCCTGGACGGCGCCGGCGGCCTGCACGACCTGCAATTCACCGATCTGCCCGGCCTGCTGCGCGCCGGCGACCTGCTGGTCTTCAACGACACCCGCGTCATCAAGGCCCGGCTGCGCGGCCGCAAGGACAGCGGCGGCCAGGTCGAGGTCCTGATCGAGCGCATCACCGAGCCCCGGCGCGCGCTGGCCCACGTGCGCGCCAGCAAGTCGCCCCGCCCCGGCACGCGGCTGGCGCTGGCCGACGGCGCCTTCGAGGCCGAGGTCCTGGGGCGCCGGGACGAACTGTTCGAGCTGGCCTTCCCCGCCCCCGTGCTGGAACTGCTGGAGCGCCACGGCAGCGTGCCGCTGCCGCCCTACATCACGCACGGCGCCGGCAGCGAGGACGAGGCGCGCTACCAGACCGTCTACGCCGCCAAGCCGGGCGCCGTGGCCGCGCCGACCGCCGGCCTGCACTTCGACCAGGCCATGCTCGACCGCCTGGACGCCATGGGGGTGGAGCGCGCCTTCGTCACCCTGCACGTGGGCGCCGGCACCTTCCAGCCGGTGCGCGTCGCGCGCATCAGCGAGCACGTCATGCACGCCGAACGCTACGTCGTGCCGGCCGACACCCTGCGCCGCATCCGCGAGACCCGCGCGCGCGGCGGCCGCGTGATCGCCGTGGGCACCACCAGCGTGCGCTCCCTGGAAGCCGCCGCGCACGACGGCGACGGCGAGCACGCCTGCGAAGGCGACACCCGGCTGTTCATCACGCCCGGCTACCGCTTCGCCCACGTCGATGCCCTGATCACCAATTTCCACCTGCCGCAATCGACGCTGCTGATGCTGGTGTCCGCCCTGGCGGGCCTGGAGCCCATCCGCCGCGCCTACGCCCACGCCGTGCGGTCGCGCTACCGCTTCTTCAGCTACGGCGACGCCATGTTCATCGAGGCCGCCCAGGACCTCGCCCCCGCAGACCAGCCCCAGGCCCCGACCCCATGACCGGACTCCGATTCGACCTGCTGCACACCGACGGCGCCGCCCGCCGCGGCCGCCTGACGCTGAACCACGGCGTCGTCCAGACGCCGATCTTCATGCCCGTGGGCACCTACGGCAGCGTCAAGGCCATGCTGCCGCACGAGCTGGAGGAGATCGGCGCCCAGATCGTGCTGGGCAACACCTTCCACCTGTGGCTGCGCCCCGGCACCGACATCCTGGACCGCCACGGCGGCCTGCACGGCTTCATGCAGTGGGACCGGCCGATCCTGACCGATTCGGGCGGCTTCCAGGTCTTCAGCCTGGACGGCATGCGCAAGATCACCGAGGAAGGCGTGCGCTTCGCCTCGCCCATCGACGGCGCGCGCCTGTTCCTCACGCCCGAGGAATCGATGCGCATCCAGCGCAGCCTGAATTCCGACATCGCCATGGTGCTGGACGAATGCACGCCCTACCGCATCGGCGAGCGCCCCGCCACCCACGAAGAGGCCGCCGCTTCGATGCGCATGTCGCTGCGCTGGGCGCGCCGCTCGCGCCAGGCCTTCCTGGAGCTGGGCAACCCCAACGCCCTGTTCGGCATCATCCAGGGCGGCATGTACGAGGACCTGCGCGACGAGTCCCTGGCTGGGCTGACGGAGATCGGCTTCGAGGGCTACGCCATCGGCGGCCTGTCGGTGGGCGAGCCCAAGGAGGACATGATGCGCGTGCTGGCCCACGTGACCCCGCGCATGCCCGCCCAGGCGCCGCGCTACCTGATGGGCGTGGGCACGCCCGAGGACCTGGTCGAGGGCGTGAGCCGGGGCGTGGACATGTTCGACTGCGTCATGCCCACCCGCAACGCGCGCAACGGCTGGCTGTTCACCCGCCACGGCGACCTGAAGATCCGCAACGCCCGCTACCGCGACGACACCCGCCCGCTGGACCCCGCCTGCGGCTGCCACACCTGCCGGCATTTCTCGCGCGCCTACCTGCACCACCTGCAGCGCGCCGGGGAAATCACCGGCGCCCGCCTGAACACCCTGCACAACCTGCATTTCTACCTGCGCCTGATGGCGGAGATGCGCACGGCCATCGAGGAGGACCGCTTCGAGTCCTGGCGCGCGGCCTTCCACCGCGACCGGGCGCGCGGCATCGAATGAGCCTCGCCTGCCGTGCGGGCGCCCGGCGCACGGGCACCCGGACGCGGCCCGGCGGATATCCCGCTACAATCAAGAGTTAATTTCATACACGAGCTTCGTGCACGGGCCTCATGCTTCATGAGCCCGATGCCCTGCGGCTCGTGTCCGTCCATCGAACCCCACCGACCCGCAGGAGCCTCCATGTCCCTCGTCGACACCCTGTCCCTGATCCCGGCCCAAGCCGCCGGCGAAGCGAACCCGCTGATGAGCATGCTGCCCATCATCCTGATGTTCGTCATCCTGTATTTCCTGATGATCCGTCCGCAGATGAAGCGCCAGAAGGACCACAAGAAGATGGTCGAAGCCCTGGCCAAGGGGGATGAAATCATCATGACGGGCGGCATGCTGGGCAAGATCAGCAAGGTCAGCGACAACTACCTGACCGTCGAAATCGCGCAGTCGGGCGACAAGGCCGTGGAAACCATCGTGCAGCGCAGCGCCGTCACGGCCGTGCTGCCCAAGGGCACGATCAAGTCGCTCTAGGACCTGTTCGCCCGGCGGGCGCCGCCCCCGCGGCGCCTCGTCTCTCCAGACCCGCCCCACCCGATCGACCATGAACCGCTACCCTCTCTGGAAATACCTCATCGTTCTGGCCGCCGTCCTGATCGGCGTGCTCTACACGCTGCCCAACCTCTACGGTGAATCGCCGGCGGTCCAGATCGCGGGAGCCAAGACGGCCGTCAAGGTCGATCAGAACACCCTGTCGCGGGCCGAGCAGGTCCTGGACCAGGCCGGCCTGCAGCCGACCGCCGGCTCCTTCGAGATGAACGGCCCGGTCGGCACGGTGCGGCTGCGCTTCGACTCCACCGACACCCAGCTCAAGGCCAAGGACCAGCTCGAAAAGGCCCTGAACCCGGACCCGCAGAACCCCGACTACACCATCGCCCTGAACCTGATGTCGGCCTCGCCGAACTGGCTCTCATCCCTGGGCGCGCACCCGATGTACCTGGGCCTGGACCTGCGCGGCGGCGTGCACTTCCTGCTCCAGGTGGACATGCAGGGCGCCCTGACCAGCCGCTACGATTCCATGGCGGGCGAGGCGCGCACCACGCTGCGCGACGCCAAGCTCAAGGTCGAGGACGTCGAGCGCAACCAGCAGTCGGTGCGCGCCACCTTCGCCACCCAGGCCGACCGCGACGCCGCCGTCGACGCGCTGCGCCGCGCGATGCCCGAAATGGTCTTCACGACCGGGCAGTCCGGCGAGCAGTGGCTGGTGGACGGCACGCTCAGCCCGGCCGCCATCACCCAGGTCCAGGACAACGCCCTGAAGCAGAACATCCAGACGCTGCACAACCGGATCAACGAACTCGGCGTGGCCGAGCCCGTGATCCAGCAGCAGGGCGGCGACCGCATCGTGGTCCAGCTGCCGGGCGTGCAGGACGTGGCCAAGGCCAAGGACATCCTGGGCCGCACCGCCACCCTGGAAATCCACATGGTGGACGACTCGCCCACCGCCACGGCCGCGCTGGCCTCGGGCCGCGTGCCCTTCGGCCTGGTGCGCTACACCGACCGCGACGGCCGCCCCCTGCTGCTGCGCCGCCAGGTGATCCTGACGGGCGAGAACCTGCAGGACGCCCAGCCCGGCCGCGACCATCAGACCCAGCAGCCCACCGTCAACCTGACGCTGGACTCCAAGGGCGCGCGCATCTTCCGCGACGTGACGCGCGACAACATCGGCAAGCGCATGGCCATCGTGCTGTTCGAGAACGGCAAGGGCGAAGTCGTCACCGCCCCGGTGATCCGCTCCGAGATCCCCGGCGGCCAGGTGCAGATCTCCGGCAGCATGACCGCGCAGGAAGCCGCCGACGTGGCCCTGCTGCTGCGCGCCGGCTCGCTGGCGGCGCCGATGCACATCATCGAGGAACGCACCATCGGCCCGAGCCTGGGCGCCGCCAACATCAAGCAGGGCTTCGACTCGACGCTGTACGGCTTCACCGCCATCGCGATCTTCATCATCCTGTACTACCACCTGTTCGGTCTGTTCTCCACCCTGGGCCTGAGCTTCAACGTGCTGCTGCTGCTGGCGGTGCTGTCCATGCTGCAGGCCACGCTGACCCTGCCCGGCATCGCCGCCATCGCCCTGACGCTGGGGATGGCGATCGACGCCAACGTGCTGATCAACGAGCGCATCCGCGAGGAACTGCGCGCCGGGCTGCCGCCCCAGCAGGCCATCCACCTGGGCTTCGACCGCGCCTGGGCGACGATCTTCGACTCCAACCTCACCAGCCTGATCGTGGGCGTCGCCCTGCTGGCCTTCGGCACCGGCCCGGTGCGCGGCTTCGCCGTGGTGCACTGCATCGGCATCCTGACCTCGATGTTCTCGTCGGTGGTCGGCGTGCGCGCCCTGGCCAACCTGTGGTATGGCCGCCAGCGCAAGCTGAAGTCGATCTCCATCGGCCAGATCTGGAAACCCAAGCAGGACTGACGGGCCCGCGCCCCGAGCCCGTCCACCCCGCACCCAGGACACATCATGGAATTCTTCCGCATCCATCGCACCATCCCGTTCATGCGGCATGCGCTGATCCTGAACGTCATCAGCCTGCTGACCTTTCTGGCCGCCGTCTTCTTCATCGCCACCCGGGGATTCCACCTGTCGATCGAATTCACCGGCGGCACGGTGATGGAGGTCCACTACGAGCAGTCCGCGCCGGTGTCCGAGATCCGCACGGCCATCGACGCCCTGGGCTACACCGACTTCCAGGTGCAGAACTTCGGCACCTCGCAGGACGTGATGATCCGCCTGCCGGTGCGCCCGAACGAAGACACCGCCGCCCAGAGCCGCACCGTGCTGTCGGCCCTGCAGGCGCAGAACCCCGGCGTGCAGTTGCGCCGCGTGGAATTCGTGGGGCCGCAGGTCGGCCAGGAACTGCTGCACAACGGCCTGATGGCGCTGCTCTTCGTGGTGGTCGGCATCATGGTGTACCTGGCCGTGCGCTTCGAGTGGAAGCTGGCGGCCTCGTGCGCGCTGGCGAACCTGCACGACGTGGTGATCATCCTGGGCTTCTTCGCCTTCTTCCAGTGGGAATTCTCGCTGTCGGTGCTGGCCGGGGTGCTGGCGGTGCTGGGCTACTCGGTGAACGAATCCGTGGTGGTGATGGACCGGATCCGCGAAAACTTCCGCAAGCAGCGCAAGGCCTCGGTGCGCGAGATCATCAACGCCTCGATCACGCAGAACATCTCCCGGACGGTGATCACGCACGGCTCGACGCAGATGATGGTGCTGTCGATGTTCTTCTTCGGCGGGCCGACGCTGCACAACTTCTCGCTCGCCCTGACGATCGGGATCTGGTTCGGCATCTATTCGTCGGTGTTCGTGGCCGCCGCCCTGGCGATGTGGATGGGCATCAAGCGCGAGGACCTGGTCAAGCCGGTCAAGAAGGACGGGCCCGAGGTCGAGCTCGGATAACGTCCCCCGTTCTCCCGCGCCACGCACGGGGCCGGCCTCTTCGGATGGCCGGCCCTGTTTTTTTGGGTTCTCGATCCATGCGGGATGACGCAGCGGGGATGCTCGCCGCATGGAGCATCGCTTTCTTGACCCGCGCGCGTCGGCGGGCGGTTCCCCTCCGCCTTGCCGGCGCCTCGCGCGGTTGTCGGGGAACCGCTCGCCGACGCGCGCTCCGTCAGGGCATGTCCAAGACTCTGCAGGACCCTGACTGGGGGTTGACCACGACAGGCAACGGCAAATCGGGGATTTTTCCTCAGTGACAAACCTGATCAAAATCACCCAAATACGCTTTCATAGCAGCCCCTCCCCCTGCATCATGACTTCCATCGCCAACCCGATGGACACCGATCATGGGCAAGACCGATGCCGCCTACCGACGCCTGTTCGAGCACCCCGCCATGGTGCGCGATCTGATGGCCTGCACACTCTCCGCCACGCTGTTCGATGCCCTGGACTGGAATGGCGCGCAATCCGTCCCGACCAATTACATCAGCGACCGATTGAAAAAACGATCAGGCGACATCGCCTGGCTGATTTCCCGCCGACGCAGGCCAGGGGACGCATCGCCACCAGGCTATCTGTGCATTCTGCTGTTGCTGGAACATCAGAGCGAATCCGATGCGACGATGCCGCTGCGTACCGCCGTCTACACGGGCCTGTCGTATCAGTCCCTATTGCGGGCCCTCCACATCGAACTGCCCTTGCCGCCGGTACTGCCTGTCGTGCTGTACAGCGGCACCACGCCCTGGCGGGCCTCGCCGGACATGGCTGGCCTGATCGCCGACATGCCCAACGATCTGCGGCCCTATCAGTTGCAGATGCGTTATCTGCTGGTGGAAGAACGTGCCCTGTTGCAAGCCGGCGGATTGCCCGACACGAACCTGGCCGCCCTGATGTTCCGCCTGGGCGCCAGCCGGGAGATTGAGCAATGGCGGGCTTTGGTGCACACTCTCGTTCAGGCGACCCAGGGCCCTGAATTCCAGGAACTGAATCGCAGCATGACAGCCTGGCTACTGCTGGTGGCCCAATCCAACGCCGCCCTCGACGAACCCCTGCCCCCCGTCAATACTCTGGAGGAACTGGCCATGATGATCAGCGAAAAACCCGGCGTCTGGGCGCAACAGTGGAAACAGGAAGGCAGGTTGGAAGGCAAACTGGAAGGCCAGGCCGACCTGCTGCTGCGCCTGATCGAACGGCGCTTCGGGCCCATCCCTGACGACGTGACGCAACGCGTCCAGAACGCCACGGAATCGCAGCTGATGCTGTGGTCCTTGAATTTCGTGGACGCTCCTTCATTGGACGACGTGTTCCACGACTGAACGGATCATCCGGATCAGGGCCGGCCTCTTCGGATGGCCAGCCCTGTTTTTTTGGGCTCTCGACCCATGCGGGATGATGCAGCGGGGATGCTCGCCGCATGGAGCATCGCTTTCTAAACCCGCGCGCGGCGACGGGCGGTTCCCCTCCGCCCTGCTCGGCGGTCCTCCCTGCGGTCGGACTGCCCGGCCCTTCCTCGCCCGGCCGAGCGGCGGGCGAACTCGCTGCTGCGCGGCTCGGACACGCCCGCCGACTTCCCCCGGCCTCCCTTCGGAAGCCGCCGGCGCCTCGCGCGGTTGTCGGGGAACCACCCGCCACCACGCGCTCCAGTGGATTCACCAGGCACGGAACCGCCCGTCGCCGCGCGCGGATTCAGAACCCGAATCCAATCACGCTCCCCTTGTACACGCGGCAGCCTCCGGCATCCCGGCTTCACACAGTACAATCAAGGGTTTCCACACTCCGCCCCCGGGATGTAAACCCGTCACGGCACCGCCATGCAAGAAACCACCCTGCGCCGCGCCGGCCTCGCGCCCGCCGCTGCATCCGCCCCCTCCCCCGCGGACTCCGCCGGCGAAGAAGCCCTGGCCGCCCTGCTGCAGCCCGCCGAGCCCGGCCGCGTGAAGAAACTGTTCATCCGCACCTTCGGCTGCCAGATGAACGAATACGACTCCGAGAAAATGGCCGACGTGCTGCACGCGGCCAAGGGCGTGGAGCTCACCCAGAGTCCGGACGACGCCGACATCATCATCTTCAACACCTGTTCGGTGCGCGAGAAGGCCCAGGAAAAGGTCTTTTCCGACCTGGGCCGCGTGCAGCACCTGAAGCGGCTGAACCCCGACCTGGTGATCGGCGTGGGCGGCTGCGTGGCCAGCCAGGAAGGCGAGGCCATCGTGCGCCGCGCACCCTACGTGGACGTGGTGTTCGGCCCGCAGACCCTGCACCGCCTGCCGGAACTCATCGACCGGCGCCGCGCCACCGGCCAGTCCCAGGTGGACATCTCCTTCCCGGAAATCGAGAAGTTCGACGCCATGCCCCCCGCCCGTGTCGACGGGCCGGCGGCCTTCGTCTCCATCATGGAAGGCTGCAGCAAGTACTGCAGCTTCTGCGTCGTGCCCTACACCCGCGGGGCGGAAGTCTCGCGGCCGTTCGACGACGTGCTGGTGGAAATCGCCGACCTCGCCGACCAGGGCGTGCGCGAGGTCACCCTGCTGGGCCAGAACGTCAACGCCTACCGGGGCCCGGCCGGCGAGCACGGCGAGATCGCCGACTTCGCCATGCTGCTGGACTACGTGCACGACATCCCCGGCATCGAGCGCATCCGCTACACCACCTCGCACCCCAAGGAAATGACCGCGCGGCTGATCGAGGCGCACGGCCGGCTGCCCAAGCTCGTCCCCTTCCTGCACCTGCCGGTCCAGGCCGGCAGCGACCGGGTGCTGGCCGCCATGAAGCGCGGCTACACGGCGCTGGAATACAAATCCATCATCCGCCGCCTGCGCGCCGCGCGGCCCGACATGACGCTGTCCTCGGACTTCATCGTCGGCTTCCCCGGCGAGACCGAGGCCGACTTCCAGAAGACGCTGGACCTGGTGCGCCACGTGGGCTTCGACCAGTCCTTCTCCTTCGTGTATTCGCGCCGCCCGGGCACCCCGGCCGCCGACCTGCACGACGACACGCCGGAAGCCGAAAAGCTCGGCCGGCTGTACCGCCTGCAGGCCCTGATCAACGAGCAGGCCGCCGCCATCAGCCGCGCCATGGTCGGCAGCGTCCAGCGCCTGCTGGTCGAAGGCCCCTCGAAAAAGGATCCCCGCGACATGAAAGGCCGCACGGAAAACAACCGCATCGTCAACTTCGCCGGCCAGCCGCGCCTGATCGGCCAGATGGTGGACGTGCGCATCACCGAAGCCCTGGCCAACACCCTGCGCGGCGAGATCGTCACGACGGATTCGGCCGAGGCGCACGTCGCCCAGGGAGCGGCATGAGCACGAAAAACAGCACCAGAAGCGGTCCTAAGACCCCGGCCCGCCGCGCCGCCGCAACGGCTCCGGAAGCCCCCTCGAAGGCCGCCCGCCCGCTCGCCCTCCAGCTGGAGGCCGACAATGACCACCTGGCCAGTCTGTGCGGCCCGCTGGACGAGAACCTGCGCCAGATCGCCCAGGCCTACGGCGTGGAGATCGCCCGGCGCGGCACCCGCTTCACCGTCCGGGGCGTCCAGGCGCGGCCGGCCGCCCGGGCGCTGCGCTGGTTCCACGAACGCGCCGCCCAGGGGCCGCTGTCGCTGGACACCCTGCAGCTCGGCCTGGTGGAACTGGGCGCCCGCGCGGGCGGGGCTTCCGGCGGCGCGCCGGATCTGCCCGAACTGCCGCCCGTGGACGACGCCAGCCTGAGCCTGCGCACCCGCAAGACCGACCTGCGGCCGCGCACCCCGCGCCAGCGCGACTACCTGAACGCCATCCTCAAGCACGACGTCACTTTCGGCGTCGGGCCGGCCGGCACCGGCAAGACCTGGCTCGCCGTGGCCTGCGCCATCGACGCCCTGGAGCGCGAATCGGTGTCCCGGCTGGTGCTGACGCGCCCGGCCGTGGAGGCCGGCGAGCGCCTGGGCTTCCTGCCCGGCGACCTGGTCCAGAAGGTCGATCCCTACCTGCGGCCGCTCTACGACGCGCTGTACGACCTGCTGGGCTTCGAGCGCACGCAGCGCCTGTTCGAGAAACAGACCATCGAGATCGCCCCGCTGGCCTACATGCGCGGGCGCACCCTGAACCACGCCTTCATCATCCTCGACGAGGCGCAGAACACCACGCCGGAACAGATGAAGATGTTCCTCACGCGGATCGGCTTCGGCAGCAAGGCCGTCATCAACGGCGACCCGTCCCAGGTGGACCTGCCCAAGGGCCACCAGAGCGGCCTGCTGCACGCCCTGGACGTGCTCGACGACGTGCCAGGCATCGCCCAGACGCGCTTCACCAGCCGCGACGTGGTGCGCCACCCGCTGGTGGGCCGCATCGTCGAGGCCTACGAGCGGGCGGGCGACCATGTATCCTGATTTCACCCTGTCGGTCCAGTACGCGGTCCCGGCCCCGGCGCTGCCGCGCTGGCGCCTGCGGCGCTGGGTGGGGCGCGCGCTGGCGGCCGCCCTGGCGCCTCCCGACCCGCGCGCCGGCAGCCCGGTGGCCCTGACCCTGCGCATCGTCGACGCCGGGGAAGGCCGCGCCCTGAACGCCGCCTGGCGCGGCCGCGACGCCGCCACCAACGTCCTGACCTTCGAGTACGGCGCCGACCCTTCCGGGCTGATCAGCGGCGACATCGTGCTCTGCCTGTCGGTGCTGGAGCGCGAGGCGGCCGAACAGGGCAAGCCCCTGCTGCACCACGCCGCCCACCTGGTCACCCACGGCGTGCTGCACGCCCTGGGCCACGACCACATCGAGGCCGACGAGGCTGAGCGCATGGAGGCGCTGGAGACCCGCATCCTGGCCGCCCAGGACATCCCCGATCCCTACGCGACATGAACGGACGGACATAAGCGGACGGACATAAGGGGGCGGCATAAGCGGACAGCGCGAGCGGATCATCGGCCGTCCCGGCTGACGGGTCCGCAGCGGGCCGCCATCGGCCCCGCCTCGCCCGCCGAACGGCAGCCGCCGTTTATCGGTTATGCTACAGAATCCGTCACTCGTCCTCAGGACAATGCCCGACCCACACGCCTCCGACTCGGAGCCCCGACCTCCCCGGCCGGCACGTTCCCTTCTGTCCCGCTTCAAGGCCCTGCTGCGCCCCGCCCCGCCCGCGGACCGCGACGACATCCGCGCCGTCCTCGAAGCCGCCCACGACCACTCCGTCCTCGACGGGGAATCGTACGCCATGATCTCCGGGGCCCTCGCCGTCGCGGACAAGACCGTGGCCGACATCATGGTGTCGCGTGCGCGCATGGACCTGCTCGACATCTCCCGGCCGCTGCCGGAACTGATGCCGGCCATCACCGAGACCGGCCATTCGCGCTTCCCCGTCTACGAGGGCGACCGCGACAACATCGTCGGCGTGCTGCTCGCCAAGGACCTGCTGCTGGCCCTGGCGGACCACGCCCTGGACGTCCGCGCGCTGGTGCGCCCGCCCGTCTTCATCCCCGAATCCAAGCGCCTGAACGAACTGCTGCACGAATTCCGCGTGAGCCGCAATCACCTGGCCATCGTGATCGACGAGCACGGCGGCATCTGCGGCCTGGTGACCATGGAAGACGTGCTGGAGCAGATCGTCGGCGACATCGAGGACGAATTCGACGACGAGGGCGAAAAGACCATCTTCCGCACCGGCGAGAACAGCTGGCGCGCGATGGGCAGCACCGAGATCGAGGACTTCAACGAGACCTTCGGCACCCATCTGCCCGACGAGGACGCCGACACGCTCAACGGCTGGCTGGCCGCCGAGCTGGGCCACATCCCGCGGCGCGGCGAGCGCCTCGAACGCCGCGGCCTGGTCTTCACCGTCGTGAGCGCCGACGGCAAGCGGGCGCGCTGGCTGCACATCCAGCGGCAGGACCCGCCGCCGCCCGCTCCGGAACATGCCGCCTGATTCCGCGCCCGCGCCGCGCCCCGGTGCGCCGGACGCGCGGCGCGCGGGACGCGGCCGCCTGGCGGCGCTGCTGGCCGGCGCCCTGCAGGCGCTCTGCTTCGCGCCCGGCCCCCTGCCCGCCTGGAGCCTGCCCTTCGCGCAGATCGCCGCGCTGGCCGTCCTGGCGGCCCTGACCTTCGGCGCGCCCGATCCGCGCCGGGCGGCGGGCCTGGGCTGGCTGTTCGGGCTGGCCCAGTTCGGCATCGGCGTCTACTGGCTGACCACCAGCATGCACGAATTCGGCGGCCTGCCGCTGCCGCTGGCCATCGCCGCCCTGCTGCTGTTCGCGGCGGCCATGGCCGCCTACGCGGCGGGCGCCTGCGCCCTGACCGCCTGGCTGTGCGCCGGCCACGGCCATCCCGAACGGCGCGCCCCGCGCCAGATCCTCAACGCCGTCGCCTGGGCCTCGGCCTGGACGCTGGCCGAATGGCTGCGCGGCACGCTGTTCACGGGATTCACCTGGCTGAACGCCGGCTACGCGCACGCCGAAGGCATGTTCGCCGCCTGGGCGCCGTTCGCCGGGGTCTACGGCCTGGCCTGGCTGGCGGCGTTCTCCGCCGCCGCCGCCGCGCTGATGGCGCGCGCCAAGGACACCGCCTACGACCGCAGCGCGGCCGCCGTGGTGGGCCTGGCCCTGCTGGCCGGGCTGCTGGGCATCGCCTGGAGCCACGTCGAATGGGCCCGCCCGCTGGGCGAGCCCCTGATGGTGCGCCTGGTCCAGCCGGCCACCCCCCAGTCCGACAAGTTCCAGCCCGAGCTCTTCCGGCCCACCCAGGAACGCGTCCAGCGCCTGGCCGCGCTGCCCCCCAAGAGCGAGCCGGACCGCCCCGCCGTGGTGATCCTGCCGGAAACCGTGCTGCCGATCTTCCAGGACCAGGTGCCCGAGGCCGTCTGGCGGCAATGGCGGGCCGCCGCCGAATCGATGCGCGCGACCTTCGTGCTCGGGGCGCCGCTGCACGTCGCCACGCCGGCCGGCGACCGCTACACCAACGGCGCCATCGCCCTGCGCCCGCAGGCCGGATCATCGGCCCCGGCCGGCGGCGACTGGCACTACGACAAGCGCCACCTGGTGCCCTTCGGCGAATTCATTCCCCCCGGCTTCCACTGGTTCGTGCGCGCCATGCAGATCCCACTGGGCGACTTCGACCGCGGGCCGGCGCGCCAGCCGCCGCTGGCGGTCGGCGGCCAGCGCCTGGCCATCGACATCTGCTACGAGGACACCTTCGGCGAGGAAATCGCCGCCACGGTCGCGCCCGACGGCGCCGATGCGCCGGGCGCCAGCATCCTGGTCAACCTGAGCAACCTGGCCTGGTTCGGCGACGGCTGGGCGCTGCGCCAGCACCTGTGGATCGCCCGCATGCGGGCCCTGGAAACCGCGCGCCCCGTGGTGCGCGCCACCAACACCGGCGCCACCGCCGTCATCGACGCCCGCGGCCAGGTGCGGGGCGCGCTCGAACCGGGCCGCCCGGGCGTCCTGGACGCCGAGGTCCAGGGCACCGAGGGGCTGACGCCCTACGTGCGCTGGGGCAATGCGCCGATCCTCGCCTGGACGCTGCTAGGACTGCTGCTGGCCGTCCGGGCGCGGCGGCGCAAAGAACCGGCATCCCCGCCGGCGCCGGCGGACGCGCCCTAGCCGCCGGCCTGCCTGCGCAGGCGCTGCTCGAAGGCTGCCTGGTCCAGCGGCTCGTCGAACCAGTAGCCCTGGCCCTCGTCGCAGCCCGCGTCGCGCAGCAGCTCGTACTGGGCCTGGCTGACGATGCCCTCGGCGGTGACCCGCAGGCCCAGCCGGTGCGCCAGGGCGATGATGGCTTCGCTCACCATGGGGGCGTGCTCGCCGTCCAGCAGGCGCTCGGTCGTCGCGCGTTCGAGCTTGAGGGTCTCGAACGGCAGTTCGTTCACCGCCAGCAGGGCCGGCATGCCGATCGACACCGCGCCCACGCTGAAGCGCAGTCCGGCCTCGTGCAGGCGCCGCAGCCGGTCCTGCGCCTGCGGATCCTCGGTCATGAGCATCTGCTCGCTGAGTTCCAGCACCAGGCAGTCCGGCGGCAGATCCAGCGCATCGAACAGCCCGAACACGACGTCCAGCCCGGCGTCCTCCAGGCCGAGCTGGCCGGGCGAGACGTTGATCGTCAGGCGCAGGTCCGGCGCCAGGGCCTCGCGCCAGCGGGCCAGCTGGCGGATCGATTCGCGGAACACCCAGTCGCCCAGCGGCCGGATCAGCAGGCGCTCCTCGGCGAAGGGAATGAAGTCCGCCGGGACGATCACGCCGAACTCCGGATGCCGCCAGCGCAGCAGGACTTCGGCCTGCACGATGCGCCCCGTGCGGAAGGAGTGGATCGGCTGGAACAGGAGGAAGAACTGCGAATCCTGGATGGCCTGCGGCAGGGCGTACATCAGGTCGCGCTGCATGCGCGCGCGTTCGCGCATGCTCCGGTCGAAGTAATGGAAGCAGTTCCGGCCGGAATCCTTGGCGACGTACATCGCCATGTCCACGTGGCGCATCAGGGACTCGGCATCCTCGGCGTCCTGCGGATACAGCGCCCCCCCCAGGCTGGCCGAGATTCGCAGCGGATCGCCGCCCAGGCGGTAGGGCTCGGTGATGCGGTCGAGGATGGCGCGGCACAGCGCGTCGATCCGCGCCTTGTCCGCGGTGTCGTTCAGGATGACGACGAATTCGTCGCCGCCCAGGCGCGCCACGAAGCTGGTCTCGGGCGGCGCGCAGGACTGCAGGCGCCGGGCGACCTCGACCAGCAGCCGGTCGCCCGTCGCGTGCCCCATGGAATCGTTGATCTCCTTGAACAGGTCCAGATCCAGGAACAGCAGCGCCAGGGGCTGGCCCGACTGGTCCGCCGACTGGACGGCGGCCTGCAGGCGCTCGTTGAAATACTGGCGGTTCGGCAGGCCGGTCAGGGGATCGTGGTGCGCCTGGTTCCAGATCTGCGCCTCGATCTGCTTTTTCTGCGTCACGTCGCTGAGCATCGCCACCCGGCAGTTGACCGAGCCGTCGTGGTTCCAGGCCGTGTCCATGACCACGCGCTCGGCATAGTCCTCGCCCGACTTGCGCTGGCTCCAGTATTCGCCTTCCCAGCGTCCCTGGGTGTTGATGGCATGCCACATCTCGTCGTAGAAATCGCGGTTGTGGCGGCCCGGCCGCAGCAGCGGCAGCAGCTCGCCGGCGATCTCGTCGGGCCAGAAGCCCGTCATCCGCGAATAGGCCGGATTGACGTCGATGACCACCCCGGCCGAATCGGTGATGGCGATGGCCTCGCTGCTGTTCTCGTAGGCGATGGCGGCGAGCTGGGCCGAGGACTCGGCCTGCTTGCGCTCGGTGATGTCCTGCACGATGCCGATGACCGAGACCTGCTCGCCCACCCGCACGGTCGAGCTGAACACCTCGATGTCGATCTCCGAACCGTCCTTGCGGCGGCCATGGCGCTCGAAGCGCAGCGTGCCGTCCCGCCGGCTCTGGCTGGCCTTGATCGATTCGGCCATCAGGAAGCGCTCGCGCGGCACCACGATGGTCAGCAGCGTCATGGCGTCGACCATCTCGCGCGGCTCGTAGCCGAAGATCTCGGCCATCTTGCTGCTGACGAAGGTGAAGCGCTCGTTCTCGACCAGGAAGATCCCCACGATGGAGTTCGAGGCCAGGCCCTGGAAGATGGTGTCGGCCCGCAGCAGGCCCGCCTGATCCTCGCGCATCTTGGCCAGCAGGTCGTGGACCTGCCGGATGCCGTCGTTGAAATCCTGCGCCACCTGGCCGAGCTCGCCCTTGCCCCGATAGCCGATGCGGGCGTCGTAGTGTCCCTGGACCAGCTGCCGGCAGGCGATGCGCAGTTCGCGCAGGGGCCGGACCAGATGGCGGCGCAGCAGCAGGTACAGGCCCAGCAGCAGGATCAGGTTCAGCAGCGCCAGCCCGCCGCTGGCCAGCAGGGCGCGGTCCTTGTCCTCGCGCAGCAGCGGCATCAGGACGTCGGCGCAGGCGTCGAGCGTGCCCAACAGGGTCTCGGCGTCGTCGGCCACCCACTGGCGCTGGACGATCTGGGGCAGTTCGCGCGCCTCGGCCGCGCGCTCGTCGCGCACGTAGGTGCCCAGCAGCACGGTCTGCAGCCGGCCGCGCAGGGTGACCCAGTCGCGCCGGATGCGGGGCAGGAAATCGCGCGAGGCCGGCTGCGCCAGGGCGGGGATCTCGCGGCCGTCGATGACGCCGCCCTGGTCCAGGGCCTGCAGGGCGCGATCCATGAAGTCCATTTCCTGGCTGAGCTGGCCCGCCTGCACCAGGGCGCCGTCGGACAGGCGCATCGCCCGCACCGCCAGCTGCTGGCTGGCGGCGCGCATGCGGTCCAGGGTGACGGCCTGGTCGAGCGCGCTCTCGTAGCGCGACAGCAGGGAATGCACGGCGGCGGCATTGCCCAGCACGAAGACCAGCATGAACAGGAAAAAGACGGCTGCCGCCGTGCCCGGTCCGAAGGAGGATCGGACCGCCGGCCATGCCACGTGCGATGTGTGAGGGCTCATGCCTTCCCTGTCAGATGAACGGCGGCGGCAGCGGGCCGATGCGCGGCCCGGGACGCCATCCTCTGGCATGGTACTGGATGCGTGGGAAAGGACAACACGCTAACAACCGGAATCCAGGGGCGGATATCGGGGTTTTGATTTCGCGCAGCCGGGGCCCACACCAGGCGGGCCGGAGCCGGGCAGGGTTTGATAACGTAGGGATGTGCCCCCGGAAATTCGACGCATGGACATGCCCGCGAGGCCCGCGCGGCACCAACGTTCCGGATCCGACATCCGGGAACCGACGTTCCAGCATTGACAGAGGCAGCATGCCGCATGACCCAGGACGACTCCTTCATTAAAGCCGATCCCGCATCGACCGATACCGCGGCGGCCCCCACCGACTGGCATGGCCGCAGCGCGGAATTCGCGGCGCGCGCGCTCGGATCGCCCGAGGGCGGCCTGTCCGAAGCCGAAGCCGGGGCCCGCCTGCGGGTGCACGGCCGCAACGAGCTGGCCGCCGCCCGGCGCCGCCATCCCCTGCTGCGGCTGCTGCGCCAGTTCCACAACCTGCTGCTCTACCTCATGATCGCGGCGGGCATCATCACGGCGCTGCTGGGCGCATGGGTGGACGCCGCCGTGCTGTGGGCCGCCGCGCTCGTCAACGTCCTGATCGGCTTCGTCCAGGAGGGCAAGGCCGAGAACGCCCTGGCGGCCATCCGCGGCATGCTCCCGCCGCACGCCACGGTGATCCGCGAGGGCAGGCGGCGGGTGATGGACGCGGCGTTCCTCGTGCCCGGCGACCGCGTCGTCATCGCCTCGGGCGACCGCGTGCCGGCCGACCTGCGCCTGGTCCATGCGCGCGACCTGCGCCTGGACCAGGCCTCTCTGACGGGGGAATCGCTGGCGGTGGAAAAAACCACGGCGCCGGTCGCCGCGGATGCCGCACTCGCCGAGCGCGACGGCATGGGCTATTCCGGCACGCTGGTGGTCGGCGGCCAGGGCGTGGGCATCGTGACGGCCACCGGCCTGCAGACGGAGATCGGGCGCATCACGCGGATGATCAGCGGCGTGGAGAGCGCGGGCACGCCGCTGATGCGCAAGCTCGACCGCTTTTCCGCCCGCCTGGCCAGCGTCATCCTCGGCATCGCGGTGCTGACCTTCGCCTTCGGCGTCCTGCTGGGCGGCCATCCCGTCGCCGACATGTTCGTCATGACGGTGGCGCTGGTGGCGTCGGCCATCCCCGAGGGCCTGCCCGCCATCATGACCATCATCCTGGCCCTGGGCGTGCAGCGCATGGCGCGCCAGAAGGCCATCATCCGCCGCCTGCCCGCGGTGGAAACGCTGGGCTCGGTCACCATCATCTGCACCGACAAGACCGGCACCCTGACGCGCAACGAAATGACGGTGCAGCTCGTCGTCACGGGCGCCGGAGTCTACCGGGCCTCGGGCGTGGGCTATGCCCCCGAAGGCGAAATCGCCGCCGACGGCGGCGGGCCCGGCGCCGCCCGCCGCGGCGATCTGCTGCCGGCCCTGCAGGCCGGCATGCTGTGCAACGACAGCGTGCTGGAACGGCGCGAAGACGGCTGGCACATCGTGGGCGACCCCACGGAAGGCGCCCTGCTGGTGCTGGGCGCGAAGGGCGGCCTGGACCTCGCCGCGCTGTCGAAGGAATGGCCGCGGCTGGACTCCATTCCCTTTGAATCGGAAAACCGCTACATGGCCACGCACCACAAGGACGCCGGCAGCACGGACTGGATCCTCGTGAAGGGCGCGCCGGAGCGCGTGCTCTCCATGTGCCGCTGGCAGCTCGGCGGCGAAGGCCCGCAGCCATTGGACGTGGACTACTGGCGGCGCATGGTCAACGACATCGCCGCGCGCGGCCTGCGCCTGCTGGCCCTGGCCCGCAAGGCCGCCGGACCGGCGGACGGCCCGCTCTCGCCCGCCGACATGGAGGACGGCTTCGTCATGCTGGCGCTGGCCGGCATCATCGATCCGCCGCGCGCCGAGGCCATCGCGGCGGTGAAGCAATGCCACGCCGCGGGCATCCGGGTGAAGATGATCACCGGCGACCACGCCGACACCGCCCGCGCCGTGGGCGCCCAGCTGGGCATCGGCGTGGGCAGGCCGGCGGTCACGGGCCCGGAAATCTCCCTGCTGGACGACGCCGGGCTGCGCCTCGTGGTGGCCGACGTGGACATCTTCGCCAGGGCCAGTCCCGAACACAAGCTGCGGCTGGTGCAGGCGCTGCAGGACAACGGCAACATCGTCGCCATGACCGGCGACGGCGTGAACGACGCGCCCGCCCTGAAGCAGGCCGACGTCGGCATCGCCATGGGCCTGAAAGGCACGGATGCCGCGCGCGAGGCGGCGGACATGACGCTGGCCGACGACAATTTCGCCACCATCGCGGCCGCGGTGCGCGAAGGGCGCGCCGTGTACGACAACCTGCGCAAGTTCATCCTGTTCATGCTGCCCACCAACGGCGGCGAAGCCCTGGTGGTCATCGCGGCCCTGCTGCTCGGTCTCGCCCTGCCGCTCACCCCCGCCCAGGTGCTCTGGATCAACATGGTCACGGCGGGCACGCTGGGCATCGCGCTGGCGTTCGACGCGCCGGACGACAACATCATGCTGCGGCCGCCGCGCCCCCCCGAAGAGCCCCTGTTCACCGCATTCTTCCTGTGGCGGCTGGTCCTGGTGTCGCTGCTGATGATGCTCGGCGCGCTGGCCCTCTTCCTGTACAAGCTCGACAGCGGCGCCGGCATCGAGGTGGCGCGCACCATGGCCGTCAACACCATCGTGCTGTGCGAAGTGGTCTACCTGATCAACAGCCGGCGGCTGCGGCGCAGCGTGCTCGACCGGGAGGGCCTGTTCGGCAACCCCTACGCGCTGCTCACCATGGCGATCGCCGTGCTCCTCCAGTTCGTCTACATCCACTGGAGCCCCATGCACCGCATCTTCGGCTCCGCCGCGCTGAGCGCGGGAGAATGGCTGCTCACCCTGGCCGCCGCGCTGGTGCTCTTCTTCGCCGTGGAAGCCGAGAAGCTCATCGCCCAGCGGCTGCGGGCCGCCCGGACCTGAAAAGGCCCGCGGCGGGCGGGCGCCCTGGCCCGTCAGGAACTCAGTCCTCTTCGACGAAGGCCGTCGCGCGCTGTTTCCGTATGGACGGCAGCGCGACGAGGACCACCAGCAGGACCGCCGCGGCCAGCAGCGAGGCGGTCAGGGGCCGGCTGACGAACGTCGTGTAATCCCCGCGCGACAGCAGCAGGGCGCGCCGGAAGTTCTCCTCCATCATGGGGCCGAGCACGAGCCCGAGCAGCAGGGGCGCACCCTCGCAGCGCAGCTTGGACCACACGTAGCCGACCAGGCCGAAGAACGCCGTCAGGTAGATGTCGAAGACGTTGCCGTTGAGCGAATACACCCCGATGACGCAGAACACCAGGATGGCGGGAAAAAGGATGCGGTAAGGGACTTTCAGCAGCTTGATCCAGAGCCCGATCAGCGGCAGATTGAGCACCAGCAGCATCAGGTTGCCGATCCACATCGAGACGATCAGGGCCCAGAACAGCTGCGGGTGGTTGCTCATCACCTGCGGGCCGGGCGAGATGTTGTGGATGGTCATGGCGCCGATCATCAGCGCCATGACCGCATTGCCCGGGATGCCGAGCGTCAGCAAGGGGATGAACGAGGTCTGGGCGGCCGCGTTGTTGGCCGATTCCGGGCCCGCCACGCCCGCCGGATGGCCCTTGCCGAACCTTTCCGGCTGCGCGGACATTTTCTTTTCGAGCGAGTAGGAGGCGAAGGAGGACAGCACGGCGCCGCCGCCCGGCAGGATGCCCAGCGCGGAGCCCAGCAGCGTGCCGCGGATCGCGGCCGGCCAGGCTTCCTTGAATTCCTGCCGGCTGGGATACAGGCTGCCGACCTTGTCGATCATGTCGATGCGGTTTTCCCGCTGCTCCAGGTTCGTCATGATCTCGGCGAAGCCGAACACCCCCATGGCGACGATGGCGAAATCGATGCCGTCCTGCAGTTCCGGCAGCCCGAAGTCGTAGCGGATCACCCCGGAATTGACGTCGGACCCGACCATCCCCAGCAGCAGGCCCAGCACGACCATGGCGATGGCCTTGGGCAGGGAGCCGGAGGCGAGCACCACGGCCCCTACCAGCCCCAGCACCATCAGGGAAAAATATTCCGCGGGCCCGAACTCGAAGGCGATCGCCGCCAGCGGCGGCGCGAAGGCCGCCAGCAGGACCGTGGCGACGCAGCCGGCGAAGAAGGAGCCCAGCGCCGCGAGGGCCAGGGCGGCGCCGGCGCGCCCGTTGCGGGCCATCTGGTGCCCGTCCAGCACCGTGACGACCGCAGAGGTCTCCCCGGGCAGGGCCACCAGCACCGCGGTGGTCGAGCCGCCGTACTGCGCGCCGTAGTAGATGCCGGCGAGCATGATGAGCCCCGCGGTGGGCGGCAGCACGTAGGTGACCGGCAGCAGCATGGCGATGGTGGGCACCGGCCCGATGCCGGGCAGCACGCCGATCAGCGTGCCCAGCAGGCAACCGAGGAAGGCGTACATCAGGTTCTCGGGCGTGAAGGCGACCGACAGGCCGAGCATCAGGTGGTCGAACAGTTCCATCGCGGTTCCTCAACGGCCCAGGCCGAAGGGCCACAGGGGGAAAACCAGCCCCAGCCCCTTGATGAAGGCGAGATACGCGAACACGGCCAGGAACGCGCCGTTGCCGGCCGCGACCCTCCAGTCGAAATCGCGGCCCGCCAGGCTGCCGAGGACGACCAGCAGAAAGATGGACACATACACGCCCAGGGGTTCGAGCGCCGCGCCGTACAGGACAACGGTGCCGACGATCCAGCCGGCGACGCGCCAGTCGAACCGCTCGATCCGGCTCCCGGCGGCGCGCGGCGACAGGGCGGCCAGCGCAATGCCCGCGCCCAGGACCGCCAGGAGGATGCCCAGCCAGAACGGGAAATATCCCGGCCCCATGTGGGCGGCCGTCCCGCGGGCATAGCCCGTCGCGCGCCAGGCGAAGAAGGCGCCGGCGGCCAGGAACATCAATCCCGACCAGAAATCCTGTTCAGACCGTATTTTCATGGTCTCCGTCTCCTCTTATTGATGGGCCGTGCGCAGCGGTTCAGCCCGACCCGGCCTCCTCGTACCGGACCACGATCCGCCAGTCGGCATGCACCGCCGGCCGGGGAGACTCCTCGGCCCGCACCGTGACGGCCCACGCGCAGCGGGCCTCCCCGGGCCGGGGCTCGGCCACCTGGTCCAGCGCGAAGCAGGCCGACACCCGCGCACCCGAGCGGACGGGCGCCGTGAAGCGGACGCGGTCGAAACCGTAGTTCAGCACCACGGCCGCGCCGGGAAAAGCGATGCAGCTCGACTGCCAGCAGCTCAGCAGCGACAGCAGGAGAAAACCGTGCGCGATGGTGCCGCCGTACGGCGACTCCGCCGCCGCCCGCACGGGATCCACGTGGATCCACTGGCGGTCGCGCGTGACGCACGCGAACCGGTCGATGAGGTCCTGGCCGATCACCACCGAGGCCGACCGGATGGCCGGCCGCCCCACGAAATCGCGCAGCGACCGGACGGAATCGAATGCCCGGAGGGCCGCCGCCGGCTGCCCACGGGGGTTCGTCATGGCGTCCGCCCTTCGTCGGGTGCCCGCCCTTCGTCGGACGCATGCGCGGCGCATGGCTGTCGGCGGGCCTGGGCCTTGGCAATTTCATGGCGCAGCTGCTCGAAGCCGGTGGCCGGGACGCTGTCGGCGCGGCGGTCGGCCACCTCGTCCAGGCGTTCGATCAGGGCGTTCGCGGACAGCTCGGCGCCGTCCAGGCAGATGCCCCGGGTCATGGTGATGTGCGCCTGCTCGAAGCAGCCCGCACCCGCCAGCAGGATGGTCCGGGTCGGCGCCTCGTCCGCCGCCAGGGCGACCAGCGCGGGGCTCACCCATTCGGGCGCCAGCAGATCCAGCGCCTGCGGTTCGAGCAGCCCCTCCGTCATCGCCGTGGCCGCCGTCGGCGCCAGGCAGTTGACCCGGATGCCGTAGCGCTCGCCCTCCAGCGCCAGGGTCTGCATCAGGCCGACCAGCGCCATCTTGGCGGCACCGTAATTGGCCTGGCCGAAATTCCCGTAGAGACCGGACGAGGAAGTGGTCATCACGATGCGCCCGTGATGCTGGGCGCGCATGATGTCCCAGACCGCATGGGTGCAATGCACCGAACCCATCAGGTGCACCTCCAGGACGAGCCGGAAATCGTCGAGGCTCATCTTGGCGAAACTCCTGTCGCGCAGGATGCCGGCATTGTTCACCAGGATGTCGATGCGGCCCCACTGGGCGATGGCCGCCTGCACCATCGTCCGCACCTGCCGCGGATCGGTCACGTCGGCGCCATGCGCCAGGGCCTGCCCGCCGGCCTGGCGGATGTCCTCCACGACGGCCTGCGCCGCCGAGCCGGGCGTCTCGGCGCCGAGGTCGTTGACCAGCACGCGGGCGCCGTGGCGCGCCAGTTCGAGCGCATGCGCGCGGCCCAGGCCGCGGCCGGCGCCCGTCACGAGGGCGACCCGGTCTTGCAGAAGTGGTGTCATGGGATCTCCGTCGGGTCGAAAGGATCAGGAGGCCAGGGGCTCGGGCGCCTCGGCGGCGGTCCGGAGGATGCCGGCGCGTTCGAGTTCCGCGATGCGGCGTCCGTCCAGGCCCGCCCGCAGCAGCACCGCCTTGCCGCCCTGCCCCAGCGACGGCGCGCCCGCCGCCGTGGGCCCGCCATCCTGATCGAAGACGAAACCGATCCCGTGGGTGCGGACCTCGCGCCCGCCCTGGCGGAAGCGATGGTCGGGCAGGCTCACGCAGCCGGAAGCATCGGCCTCGTGCAGGAATTCTTCCAGTTTGCGCACCCGGGCGGCGGGCACCCCGGCCTGGGCCAGCTGCGCCTCCAGCCGCATGGCGCTGTGGGCCGCGAAGGCCTGGCGCAGCCGGTCCGCAACGTATCCGCGATCGTTCGGCACGACGAAGCCGTTGGGGGCATTGAAGGCGGCGAGGTCGAGGGCGCGCGCATCGTCGCACAGGGCCTCGATCCCCAGGACGCCGGCCAGCCTGCGGAACTGCGCCGGCGTATTGGCCGCGACGGCCAGCCAGCCGTCCGCGCACCGGTAGGTGTCCGCGGCCGGACTGCCGGTATAGCCGCGGTTGCCCACGCGCCGGGTCGGCGTTCCGTCGCTCAGGCAGGCGCAGGCATTCGGATACATCAGCATCAGGGACGCCTGGACCATGGACGCATCGATATACTGGCCGGCGCCCTCGCGCGAGCGGCGGTGCAGCGAGGACACGATGGCCAGCGCGGCGAGCATGCCGACCGCCACGTCCACGACGGGAAAGCCGACCTTGATCGGCGGCGCGTCGTCGCCTTCCCCCGACATCATCATCATGCCGGTCAGGGCCTGCACCACGTGGTCGTAGGCGCCGCGCTGCGACCAGTCTCCCCGCTGCCCGAAACCCGAAATGGAGCAATAGACGATGTCCGGCCTGACCGCCCGGATCGACGCATGGTCCAGCCCGTACCGGGAGACCACGCCCGGGCGGAAATTCTCGATGAAGACATCGGCGTCGGCGGCCAGGCCGCGCAGCAGTTCCGCCCCCTCCCGCGTCCTGATGTCCAGCGCCAGCGATTGCTTGCCGGCATTGATGGCGGCGAAGCCGGTGGGCGTATCGGTGTCCGCGCCGTCCCTCATGGATCGCAGGACCTCGCCGGCGAGGGGCGGTTCCACCTTGATGACTTCGGCGCCCAGCTGCGCCAGGTAGAACGAGGCCAGGGGGCCGGCGATCACGTGCGACAGATCCAGCACGCGCACGCCTTCGAGGGGCTTTGCCATGAATGCTCCCGTTTCAGCCGGCGGTGACGCCGGCCAGCTTGATGATGTCGGCCCACTTCCGATATTCGCTGCGCACGAATTCGGCCGCGGCCTGCGGATCGTCGCTCCGGACCACGCGGTTGCCCGCGGCCTCGAACATCGGCCCCACGGCCGGGTCCCGCAGCGCGGCCGTGGTGGCGCGATAGAGCGTGCCGACGACGTCCGGGGACGGATTGCGGGGCAGCCAGAAGGCGAACCAGAATTCCTGGATCGCCAGGTCGCTGTGCAGGACGTCGTGCAGCGGCGGGACGCCCGGCAGTTCCGCCAGGGGGGCGGCGCCGGTGACGGCCAGGGCGCGCAGCTGGCCGCCCCGCACCTGCGGAATGGCGGTCCCCGCGATGGCAAAGGCGAAATCCGTGTCGCCCCGCACGAGCGACACCGGGATTTCCACGGATCCCTTGAAAGGCACGTGCACCGCGTCGGCCTTCAGCAGCGACACGAAGGTCGCGCCGCCCAGGTGCGCCCCCGAACCGACGCCGCCCGAGGCGTAATTCATCTTGCCCGGGTGCGCCCGCAAGGCGTCGGCCAGATCCTGCACGCTGCGGTACGGCGACTTGGCGGACACGACCAGGACCGTGGGAGACGCCGCGATGAGGGTCACCGGCACGAAATCGCGGACCGGATCGAACGCCAGGGCGGGCTGCAGGATCTTCTGGATCAGGTGCGAATTGGAGCCCAGCAGGACGGTATAGCCGTCGGGAGCGGCCTGGGCGACGGACTGGGCGGCCAGCACGCCGCCGGCGCCGACCTTGTTCTCGACCACGATGGGCTGGCCCATTCTTTCGCCGAGCGTGGGGCCGAACTGGCGCATCATGATGTCCGGCCCGCCGCCGGCGGCATAGGGCACGACGACGCGGACGGGCCGCGCGGGATAGGTTTCAGCGGCGCGCGCGAAGGAACCGGACGCCAGGCCGGCGCCCAGGGCGCCCAGACAGAAGGTGCGACGGTGCATGGTGTCTCCTTGATCTTGTCCTTGTCATGCCTGCAGGATAGTGAATCCTGGTGCATATAAAAAGTGATATATTTTTATATTGCGATAACACTTTTTCATACCCAGCGATGGACAAGCCGTCCGAATCCGACCGCCTGGTCGCCAGGCTGCGCTTTCGCCACCTGAACCTGCTGACGGAAGTACAGGCCCGGGGCAGCCTGCGGGCGGCGGCCGAGTCGCTCAATCTCACCCAGCCGGCGCTCAGCAAGGCGCTGGCGGAAATCGAAAGCGCCTTCGGCTTCGCATTGTTCTCGCGCACGACGCGCGGCCTCACGCCCACGGCGCAGGGAGCCGTGGTGCTGCGGGGCGCCACGCTGCTGCTGACGGAACTGGCCCACCTCCATTCCGAAGCCCGCGCCGCCGACCGCTGCGCCATCAAGATCCGCATCGGCGCGCCCCCGTTCGTGGCGCAGACCTACCTGCCCGACGTGATCCAGCGGCTGGTCCGGCAGGACGCCCCCTTGCGCGTGCACCTGCTGGAAGAGCGCGTGCCCGCGCTGATCGGGGCCCTGCAGCGGGGCGAGCTCGACGCGCTGATCACCACTTTTCCGCTGCAGCTGCTGGAATCCGACGCGGGCGCCTTCCAGTACGTCAAGCTGTTCGAGGTGCCGTTCGCCGTCGTCGCCGCCCGTGCGCATCCTTTGCTGCGCGCACGGCGCGTCGATTGGATCGATCTGGTGCGCGAGCCCTGGGTGATGCCGGTCGAGGGGTCCATGGGCCGCAAGCTGATCGAGGAATGCTTCACCCATGCGGGGGTACCCGTCCCCGTGCCCATCATCGAAGCGACGAGCCCGACCACCAGCATCCAGCTGGTGGCCGCGGGCCTGGGCATCGGAATCGTGCCGGACGTGGCGCTGTTGCGCCACGGCATCGTGCCGGCGGGCACGGTCAGGCAGATCCGGGTCGCACCCGCGCCGCCCGCCAGCGCGGTGGCGCTGATTTTCAGGTCGGGGCCGGTGAATCCCCGGGTCGTCCTGCTGCAGGCGGCCTTGGGGTTGTAGAAGGGAAGAGGAGCCACCCGCCTGTGACCGCGCGGCGCCAGGGAAGCCGCCGGGCGTGCGTCGGGTGATCCGGGGCTTGCTCCTGGATTGCGCAGCGACCTCGCCACGGCCAGAAAGCCGGACAATTTGGAGACGCCAGCCCAAAACATATTCCAAAATTGGAATTCGGAATAGAAAAACGGGTTAGCTAAACCTAGCTAACCCGTTGAATTCTTTGGCGGAGCGGACGGGGCTCGAACCCGCGACCCCCGGCGTGACAGGCCGGTATTCTAACCAACTGAACTACCGCTCCGCAGCGGTGCCAGAAAATCCTGGCGTCCCCTAGGGGATTCGAACCCCTGTACTCACCGTGAAAGGGTGATGTCCTAGGCCTCTAGACGAAGGGGACAGGACATTCGACAACGAAAGTTTGGTGGAGGTAAGCGGGATCGAACCGCTGACCTCTTGCATGCCATGCAAGCGCTCTCCCAGCTGAGCTATACCCCCAAACAAGGTCTTCGTTAACGAAGAAACGAGATTATGCACGAATTTTTTTTGGCGTGCAAGCGAGCCCGGATTTTTTTATTCGGGTCCGCCTCGAAACCCTGCTTCCGCGCGCTGTATCACAAATCCTTACACCTGCGCGAGCAGAAGAAGATCGGACCAGAAGCCCGGCCAGCGATGCTGGCTATCGCACAATAAGAAGCAAGATCACTGTACTACCGGCCATTTGCACGCCGGTTGCACGGCGTTGGCGCTTGCGGGGCGATGTGCGGAACGCCTACGATCCGGGCTGTTCGACACCCTCGGAGCCCATCCGTCATGCACGCCCGCGTCCGTCACGAAACCCTGGCGCCCGTCTGGCCGGTCCAGGCGATCCTGGACCTGTTCGCCCTGCCCTTCAACGACCTGCTGCTGCGGGCGCAGACCGTGCACCGCGCGCACCATCCGGCCAACGCCGTGCAGCAGTCCAGCCTGCTGTCGATCAAGACCGGCGCCTGTCCCGAGGACTGCGCCTACTGCCCGCAGTCCTCGCGCTACCACACCGAAGTGGCGCCGGCGCCGCTGATGCCGCTGGAGCAGGTGCTGGCCGCGGCGCGCAAGGCGCGCGACGCGGGCGCGCAGCGTTTCTGCATGGGGGCCGCCTGGCGGTCGCCGACCGAGCGCCAGCTGGACCAGGTGATCGAACACGTGCAGGCCGTCAAGTCGCTGGGCCTGGAAACCTGCGTCACCCTGGGCATGCTGAAGGACGGCCAGGCCGAACGCCTGAAAGCGGCCGGCCTGGACTACTACAACCACAACCTGGACACCGCGCCGGAACACTACGGCGAGATCATCCGCACCCGCACGTTCCAGGACCGCCTGGACACGCTGCGGCGCGTGCGCGACGCCGGGCTTAAGGTCTGCTGCGGCGGCATCGTGGGCATGGGCGAATCGCGCGAGATCCGCGCCGGCCTGATCGCCGCCCTGGCCAGCCTGGACCCCTATCCCGAATCGGTGCCCGTCAACCAGCTCGTGAAGGCGCCCGGCACGCCCCTGGCCGACGCGCCCGACCTGGATCCCATCGAATTCGTGCGCACCATTGCGGTGACCCGCATCGTCATGCCGCGCGCCGTGGTGCGGCTGTCGGCGGGCCGCGAGAGCATGCACGACAGCACCCAGGCGCTGTGCTTCATGGCCGGCGCCAACTCGATCTTCCACGGCGAGCGGCTGCTGACCACGCCGAACCCGCAGGCGCAGGCCGACGCACGGCTGTTCGAGCGCCTGGGGCTGGTGCCGATGCCCGACGACACGGTATCCGCAACCCTGGAAACCCACGCGGCCGCCAGTCCGGCCTGACCCTCATCCGACGCGCCCCACCATGCACACCCTGATCCTCAGCATTTCCTTCAGCGTCGCCGTCTCGATCTTCCTGAAGCTCGCCCGCAGCGGCGGCATCCGCGTCGACCAGGCCATCGCCGTGAACTACGCGACGGCGGTGGCGCTATGCCTGTGGCTGCTGCACCCGCCGCTGGACACGCTGTTCGAGCAGCCGGCCGCCGTCTGGCTGATCCTGGGCCTGCTCGGCGTGCTGCTGCCCAGCGTGTTCCTGGTCATGGCGGCCGCCGTGCGCCGCGCGGGCATCGTGCGCAGCGACACGGCCCAGCGCCTGTCGCTGATCCTGCCGATCCTGGCCGCCTTCCTGGTGTTCCACGAAGTCCTGTCGGGCCGCAAGGCCATCGGCATCGCCCTGGCGCTGTGCGCCCTGGCCTGCCTGCTGACGCGCCCCCGGGCCGCGGCCGCGGCAGCCGGGAGCGCCGCGGCGACGGCGCCCGAGGACGAGACGCGGGGATGGGCGTCGCGCGGCTGGCTGGTGCTGCTGGGCGTCTGGGCGGGCTACGGCTGCATCGACATCCTGTTCAAGCAGATGGCGCGCATCGGCGCGGGCTTCGCCGGCAGCCTGCTGCTGAGCTTCGTCCTGGCCGGCGTGCTGATGGGCCTGTGGCTGCTGGCCCGGGGCACCCGCTGGCACGCCCGCAGCCTGGCGTCCGGCGTCCTGCTGGGCGGGCTGAACTTCGGCAACATCTACTTCTACATCCGCGCGCACCAGACCTTCCCGGACAACCCCACCCTGGTGTTCGCGGCCATGAACATCGGCGTGATCTCCATCGGCACGCTGGTGGGCGCGGGCGTGTTCCGCGAGCGCCTGAGCCTGCTGAACGTGCTGGGCATCGTCCTGGCGCTAGGCGCCATCGTCCTGCTGTTTCCCCGCTGAGGCTGGCAGGCCCGGCGCCAGGGGCGAAAGCGGACCGCACGCTGGGACCGGGACCGGACGGGAAGCCGGAGCCGCTGCCGATGCAGGAACCGGCGCCTCCGCCGTTGGTGCCGGTGACGGCGTCGCCGCCGGTGCCGGTGTTGGCGCCGATGCCGATGCCGCAGCCGGTGCCGGTGTTGGTGCCGATGCCGCTGTCGCTGCCGCCGGTGCCGATGTTGACGCCGATGCCGCTGTCGCCGGCGCCGCCAGCGGATCGTCGATGACCGGATCGTGCGAGATGTCGCGCTGCGGATCGACGCGCGGATCCAGCACCGCCATCACATGGGAATTCTGCAGGGTGTCGGCCATGGGCACGAACTGGGTGGGCGCGTCCTCGCTGCGGTGCGTGCCCTTGACCTTGCGCTCGCGGATGAACACCACCAGCAGGGCGGCACAGGCCGACACGAAGACGAAGTACACGTCCGATCCCCAGACCCGCATCAGCCCCCCCGCCGCCAGCGGCCCGAGACAGGCCCCCAGGCCGTAGACCATGTACAGCAGGGCGCTCAGGCCCACCCGCCGCTCCGGATCGACGTTGTCGTTGGCGAAGGCCGCCCCCATGGGATAGAGCGTGAACTGCACCACCCCCAGCACGCCCGAGAAGGCCACCAGGGCCGGGTAGGGAAACTCGAACCAGCCCCACAGCGGCACCCCCAGGCACAGCAGGAGCAGCGCGCCGATGCGGATCAGGCGCACCCGGCTCATGTGGTCGGCGAGCCAGCCCAGCGGCCACTGGAACACCAGGCCGGCCGCCACGGACACCGCCAGGAACACCCCGACCTGGTGATTGTCCATGCCGTGCTGCAGCCCGTAGACGGGCGCCAGGCCGTAGAACGCGCCCGTCAGCATGCCGGCCAGGAACAGCACCGTCAGGGACAGGGGCACGCGCGCCACGTAGTAGCGCAGGGCCAGGGGGGCCGGCACCTGCAGCGCCGGATGCAGGCGGCGCGTCAGCGTCACCGGAATGAGGCTCAGCACGCTGCAGATCGCCACGAACACCAGCGGCTCGGAATCCAGCTTCGGGAACAGCCCCAGCGCCAGCTGGCCGAGCACGGTGCCCATACAGGAAGCGACCATGTAGAAGCCGAACACGGTCCCGCGCGAGGCGTTCTCGGTCTGCTCGTTGAGCCAGCTTTCGATGGCGATGAACAGGCTCACCATGGCGATGCCCGCCACGAAGCGCAGCGCCAGCCAGAGCCACAGGCCCTCGATCAGGATCATCGCCAGCACGGTGACGGTGACCATCGCCGCGCAGGCCGCGTAGGCGCGGATGTGGCCCACGCCGATGATGAGCCGGTGCCCGACCCGGGCGCCCAGCACCAGGCCCAGGTAGTACGCGGCGATCATCGCCCCGACCCAGACCTCGGACACGGACAGCGCGGTCAGCCGCAGGCCCAGATAGGTGTTGAACAGCCCCGAACTGAGCAACAGGATCAGGGTTGCCAGATACAGGGAAAAAAATGCGCCGATCGTCTTGGCCATGCGGAATTCCGGTCGGAAGCACCGCCGGTGCGGCAGCAGCGTCCTCAAACAGGCATCATAGCAGCGGCGCATGCCGCCCGGCGGCGTCCTCGTTTATCATAGGCCCATGAGCGAAACAGACCTCTCCCCCGTCCTTACCCACCTGGATGAAAATGGCCAGGTCCGCATGGTCGACGTCGGCGCCAAGGCGCCGACCGACCGCAGCGCCGTGGCCGAAGGCCGCGTGCGCCTGAATGCCCACGCCTGGAGCCTGCTGTCGGCCCAGGCCAACGCCAAGGGCGAGGTCCTGAACACCGCCCGCATCGCCGGCATCCTGGCGGCCAAGCGCTGCGCCGAACTCATCCCCCTGTGCCACAGCCTGCCGCTCAGCTTCGTCGGGGTGGATTTCTCGGCCGACGAATCCAGCCGCACGCTGACCATCCGCGCCACCAGCCGCACCCGCCACCAGACCGGCGTCGAAATGGAAGCCATGACGGCCTGCTCGGTCGCCGCCCTGACGGTCTACGACATGTGCAAGGCCGCCGACAAGGGCATCGTCATCGAGCAGATCCGCCTGCTCAGCAAAACCGGAGGCAAGAGTGGCGACTGGCACAACGATTGATGTCCTGTATTTCGCCCAGGTGGCGGAACACATGGGCCTGCGGCGCGAGACCCTGCCCCTGGACGCGCCCATCCGGGCGGGCGACTGGCTGGACGCCCTGGCGGCGCGCTGCCCCGCGCTGGGCCCCTCGGCGCGCCTGAAGCTCGCCATCAACCAGGAACACGCCGGGCGCGCCGCCACGATCCGCCCGGGCGACGAGGTCGCCGTGTTCGAGCCCGTCACCGGCGGCTGAGGCCGACGCCCCGGGCGCATCCACCCAGCCGCATCCATCATGATCCGCATCCAGACCGAACGCTTTGAAGTCGCCGAACTGGCCGAGCTGCTGCAGACCCGCGCGGCCGGCCGGGCCGGCGCGCTGGTGCATTTCGTCGGCATGGTGCGCGACTACAGCCCCGACGCCGGCTCCCGCAGCCTGTTCCTGGAGCATTACCCGGGCATGTGCGAACGCGAGATCCAGGCGCTGTGCGACCAGGCGAAACAGCGCTGGGACGTGCTCGACACCGTGGTGGTCCACCGGGTCGGCGAACTGCCGCTGGGCGATCCCATCGTCTTCGTCGGCGCGGCCGCCGCCCACCGGGGCCAGGCCTTCCGCGCCTGCGAATACATCATCGACGCCCTCAAGACCCGCGCGCCCTTCTGGAAGCGCGAGACCCTGGCCGACGGCCGCGCCTTCTGGGTCGAGCAGCAGGCCGCCGACGCCGAAAAAACCGCCCGCTGGGACATGCCCCAGGACACGCCCTCCGGCACATCCCCGGACGCGCCCCGCAACACGCCCCCCGATACGCCATGAAAGCCCGTCCCGACCTGCCGCCCGTCAGCCTGCGCTGCGCGGTGCTGACGATTTCCAGCCGCCGCACGGCCGCCGAGGACACGACCGGCGACTACCTGGCCGCCGCGCTGGCCGAGGCGGGCCACGTCCTGCAGGCCCGCGCGCTGTGCCCGGACGATCGCTACCGGATCCGCAAGGTCCTCAGCGACTGGATCGCCGATCCGGACATCCAGGTGATCCTGTGCAACGGCGGCACGGGCTTCACCCATGGCAAGTCCGCCATTCCCGCCGTCACGCCGCTGCTGGACCAGGTCGTGCCCGGCTTCGGCGAACTGTTCCGCCACCTGTCCTGGCTGGACATCGGCGCCTCCTCGCTGCAGTCCGACGCACTGGGCGGCATGGCCAACGACACCCTGGTGTTCTGCCTGCCCGGCTCGACGGGCGCCTGCCGCCTGGCCTGGGAAAAGATCCTCCTGTCCCAGCTCGACAGCCGCCAGCTCCCCTGCAATTTCGCCAGCGCCTACCGCGCGCGCACGGAAACCTGATCATGCTCGACTTCGATACCGCCCAGGCGCGGCTGGCGGCGCGCGGACGCGCGCCCGCCGGACGCGAGACCCTGCCCCTCGACGCCCTGTACGGCCGCGTGCTGGCCGAGGACATCATCGCCGGCCTGGACCTGCCGCCCGCCGACAACAGCGCCATGGACGGCTACGCGCTGCGCGCCGCCGACGCGGCCGCCCCCGGCGCCACGCTGCCCATCCAGCAGCGCTGCTTCGCCGGCCAGGCGCCCGACCCCCTGCTGCCCGGCCAGGCCATCCGCCTGTTCACCGGCAGCGTGATCCCGGCGGGCGCCGACACCGTGGTCATGCAGGAGGACTGCCGCGAGGACGCCGGCCGGGTCGCCGTCCTCGCGCCGCCCGCGCCCGGCCAGCACATCCGCCGCCGGGGCGAGGACATGCGGGCGGGGCAGACGGTCCTCCTCCGCGGCACCCGCCTGGGCGCCGGGCAGCTGGCCGTCCTGGCGGCCCAGGGCCACGACCGGGCGCCCGTCTTCCCGCGCCTGACGGTCGGCATCCTGACCACCGGCGACGAACTCGTCCCCCCCGGCCAGCCCCTGCCGCCGGCCGCCATCCACAATTCCAACGCGCCGATGCTCGCCGGCCTGTGCGGCGGGATGGGCACCGCCGCGCCGCTGCTGCGCCACGCGCGCGACGACGCGGACGCCACCCGCCGGGCGCTGGCCGAACTCAATGAAGCCTGCGACCTGGTGCTCAGCGTGGGCGGCGCCTCGGTCGGCGAAAAGGACCTGGTCAAGCCCGCCATCGAGGCCCTGGGCGGCACGCTGGACCTGTGGCGCGTGCGCATGAAGCCGGGCAAGCCGGTCGCGCTGGCCGAACTGAACGGCCGCCCGGTGGTCTGCCTGCCCGGCAACCCGGTCTCGGCCTTCGCCGTGTTCACGCTGCTGGTCAGCCCCCTGATCCGGGGCCTGCAGGGCCGCCGGGACGTGCTGCCCCCCATCCGGCGCGGCATCCTGGACACGTCCCGCCCCGTCGGCGGCGAACGCGACGATTTCCTGCGCATCCAGGCCGCGCAGGGCGCCGCCGGGCTGCCCCGCCTGACGCCGCACACGCAGCAAAGCTCGGGCGCGCTCGGCAGCCTGGCCTGGGCGCACGGCCTGGCCCGCATCCCGGCGGGCGCGCGGCTGGAATCCGGCGCCGAAGTGGACTGGATGGCGCTGTCCGACTGGCTGGTCTGACGATCCGCCAGGGTCGGCGGCCCCCATCGTCAAACGCACGGCAAGGCGAACGCCGGGGCGCGGTCCCGACGGCGCGGTCCCGGCGACGCGGCCCCGCCGGATGCGGGTCCGGATCAGGACCAGCGGTCCCAGTCCTCGGGCGTGTTCAGGTTGATCAGCGCGTCCGCATCGGAAAAATCCACGGCGACCGCGCCGCAGGAGCGCAGCCAGCCCTGGACCTGGCGGCCGCCCGCGTCCAGGAAGGCCTGCAGTCCGTCCGCCAGATCGTGGTGCGCCATCAGGCAGAGCGGATGCGGGCCATCGGACGTACGCGCATAGGCCGGGCGGTCGGGCCGCGCCGCGGCGGCCAGCCGCGCCGCCAGGTCGCCGGGCTGGCGCACCACGTCCACCGGCAGCACGAACAGCCAGGGCGAGCGCGCCCGCCGCAGCCCCGCCAGCACCCCGGCCAGGGGACCGCACTGCGCATGATCGGGATCGTCGCGCACGACCGTGCCGTAGGCGGCGTAGTCTTCCGGATGACGGTTGGCGCTGATCCACACGGCATCCGCGCCCTGGGCGCGCAGATAGCGGCAGGCATGGGCCGCCAGGGGCTCGCCGCGCCAGGGCATCAAGCCCTTGTCGGCCTCGGGCGCATCAGCCGAGCGCATGCGCCGGGATTGCCCGCCTGCGAGAATCAGACCATCGAACAAGATCGAGACATCCCTCCACCTCGCCGCTTGCACGCGGCTCGGATTCGACAGGCACAGAAGGGT
>NZ_JACHIB010000003.1:0-170585 GCF_014203015.1 Castellaniella defragrans | reverse complement strand
CCGGGTCCGCAGGGACCGGTCTTGGATTGGGGCATCCCTCCACCTCGCCGCTTGCACGCGGCTCGGATTCGACAGGCACAGAAGGGTCCGCAGGGACCGGTCTTGGATTGGGGCATCCCTCCACCTCGCCGCTTGCACGCGGCTCGGATTCGACAGGCACAGAAGGGTCCGCAGGGACCCTTCTGTGTCCTGTCTCATCCACCAATGTAACTCATCTCGATCTTGTGATCGCGGTGGGCCTCGCCGCGCCGTTCGGAATAGCGGTCGTCGCGCGCGCGCCAGACGCCGGCCAGGCGTGCCGCCAGCGCCGCGTCGTCGGCCCCGGCGCGCAGCAGCGCGCGGAGGTCGTGGCCCTGCTCGGCGAACAGGCAGGTGAACAGCCGCCCTTCGGGCGACAGGCGCAGCCGCGTACAGTCCCCGCAGAAGGGCTGGGACACGCTGGTGATCAGGCCGATCTCGCCGGCGCCGTCGGCGTAGGCCCAGCGGTTGGCGACTTCGCCGCGGTAGCGGGCCTGGAGCGGCCGCAGCGGGAACTCGGCGCCGATGATCCGCACGATTTCCGCCCCGGTGACGACTTCGTCCATGCGCCAGCCGTTGGTGTTGCCGACGTCCATGTATTCGATGAAGCGCAGCGTGTGGCCGGTGCCCCTGAAATGGCGCGCCATCGGCAGGATCTGGCCGTCGTTCATGCCCCGGCGCACGACCATGTTGACCTTCACGGGCGCAAGCCCGGCGGCGGCCGCGGCCTCGATGCCGTCGAGGATCGTGGCGACCGGCACGCCGCTGTCGCTCATGCGCTCGAACAGGGCGTCGTCCAGCGCGTCGAGGCTGACCGTCACCCGCGTCAGGCCGGCATCGGCCAGCGCGCGGGCCTTGCGGGCGAGCAGCGTGCCGTTGGTGGTGAGGGTCAATTCCGGCGGGGCGCCCTCCGGCGTGCGCAGGCCGGCCAGCATCCCGACCAGGGTTTCGATCTGCTTGCGCAGCAGGGGCTCGCCGCCGGTCAGGCGGATCTTGCGCACCCCGCCCTGCAGGGCGATCCGGGCGACCCGGGTGATTTCCTCGAAGGTGAGCAGGGCGCCCTGCGGCAGGAAGGCGTGGTCCGCGCCGAACAGCTCGCGCGGCATGCAGTAGGTGCAGCGGAAATTGCAGCGGTCCGTGACGGAAATCCGCAGGTCGCGCAAGGGGCGGCCGAAGGTGTCGCGCACCGCCTCGCCCGGTGCGGGGGCGGCGTCGCCGCCCGCCGGCGCCGGGTCCGGCTGGTGATGGATCACGCGGGGCATGGCATCAGGATCCGTTCCCGCTCGTGGAGGAGATCGCTTCGGGCATCAACCGGCCTCAATCGTTTTCCTTCACCCGGTAGACCAGGGTGGCGACCTTGGCCAGGCCCAGGACCTTGACCGTGACGCTGCCCAGCAGCAGGCGCGACAGGCCGCTGCGGCCGTGGCTGCCGATGAAGATCAGGTCGCAGCCTTCGGACTGGGCGGCCTGCACGATGCCGTCGGCGACGTTGAAGTTGGACACCGCCAGGGACTTGGCCTTGACGCCGGCGGTCTCGGCCCGGTCGAGCACGGCCTGGAGGTATTTCTTGGCCTGCTCGGCGGCGGTGCGGTCGTAGTCTTCGTCCGTGATGGCGTAGGCGGCGGCCATGCCGTCGAAGCCCACCGTGGCGGCGAACGGCTGCGTCACGTGCAGCGCGACGACTTCCGCGCCGATGGTGCGGGCGAAGCAGACGCCCTTGTTGGCCGCCTGGGCGGAGAGCTTGGAGCCATCCGTGGGGATCAGGATTTTCTTGAACATGGGCGGATCATCCAAAACGGTGAAAAGGGAGATATCAGCATACCTGCTGCCCCCCTGAAATGACAGTCGGATCAGCCCTGGGTTTGATCTACCCCATATTCCCGGGCGGCCTGGAACAGATTGGTGCAGCGCGCGCCCGAGCGGCAGAAGGCCAGCACCGGCGCGGGCAGTTCCCGCAGCAGGCCGGCGAACTCGGCCACGTCGGCGGCGGTGATCGCGCCGCTGACCACCGGCTGGTAGCGCGCCTGCAGGCCGGCCTCGCGGGCCGCCCGCAGCACGTCGTCGGACAGGGGCTGCTCGGGGCCGCCCTCGCCGTCCGGGCGGTTGATGATGACGGACTTGAACCCCGCGTCCGCCAGGGCCCGCATGTCGGCGGGCTGCAGCTGGGGGGCGACGGAAAAGTCGGGGGTCAGGGTTTGGTAGCTCAGGCTCATGTGGTTTCCTCGGGGCGGCGCGCCGCCCCCACGATCGTCAGGTGATGTTCCGCCAGCAGCCGCCCCATCAGCGGGCCCGCCAGCACCTCGTGCTCGGCCTGGCGCTGCGCCGCCAGGCCGTCGGTCTCGTCCGCGCCGAGCGCGGGATGGCACATCAGCACGTCGCCGTCGCGGCACGAGGCCAGCCAGCGGCGCATCCAGCCCTCGTAGGCCGGGACGCCGCCCTGGAAATCATACACGCCCAGAAAGCCGGGGTTGAGCGCATGGCCGCGCAGGCGCGCCCGGCGCCGCAGGCCGGACGCGCCCAGCCCGGCGATGACGGCGGCCTTGAAGCGCAGGCGCGGCGGCAGGCCCGCCATGCGGGGCCGGCCGACGTCGCGGATCCAGGGCTGGCCGTCGCGGGGCTCGGGCAGCGATTCCAGCAGCGCATCGCGGATGCCCGGCAGCTGGTGCACGTGCTGATGGCCGTCGACGTAGTCGGGCGCGCGGCCCGTGATGTCCTGGAACAGCGCCAGCTGCCGCCGCACGCCCGCCCGCACGGCATCGCCGGGCAGCCGTCCCAGCCAGGCAGCGCGGATCAGCGCCCCCAGGGGCAGGCAGGGGCCGGGCTGGCCGAAGGATTCGGTGAAGTTCAGGTGCAGGCCGATCTGCAGGCCCGAGGCCAGCAGGGCCGCCGTGTCGCGGCGCGCGGCCGGGCCGTCGACCAGCAGGCTGGTGGCCGACAGGCGGCCCCGCGCGGCCAGCGACAGGATGCCGGCGTTCACCGCCGGGTTCATCCCGAAATCGTCGGCGCACAATACAATGCGCCGGTATCGCTGCCCTGCTGCTCGTGAATCCGGATCCATGTTCAAGAAACTCGCTGCCCAGATCGGCTGGTTCGTCATTGTAGGCTGCGCGGCGGCGGCCACCCACTGGGCGGTCGCCGTGGCCTGCGTGTCCCTGGGCGGCCTGCCGCCGCTGGCCGCCAACGTGGTCGGCTGGCTGGTGGCGTTCGGCGTGTCCTTCGCGGGCCACTACCATCTGACCTTCCGCCACCAGCGCGCGCCGCTGGGGCGCGCGGCGGCGCGGTTCTTCCTGGTGTCGGCGCTGGGCTTCGCCGTCAACGAGGCCGCCTACGCCGCGCTGCTGCGCCTGACGGCGATCCGCTACGACGTGCTGCTGGCCCTGGTGCTGGTGGGCATCGCCGGGATGACCTTCATTCTGGGGCGCTACTGGGCGTTTCGCCGCAGCCATTGACGGTCTCGGCGGCGGGCACGCGCCACAGGCCCATCTTGCGCGTTCGCGCCACGGGCGCGCGGTCCGCCAGCGGCGGATGGCGGTCGGCCTCGTCCAGCCAGGCCAGCAGCCAGGTCGTCGCATGCGCCGGATCGCACAGGTAGGCCTGCAGCCGCTGCGGCAGCCACAGCCGGTCGGCGCCCCGGTCGGGCGCGAAGCCGGCGGCGTCGGCCAGTTCGCGGCGCCAGTCGTCGCCCCGCATGACCTTGGGGTCGTCCCACTGGGCGACAGCGACGACCGGGCCGCGCCAGCCGGCGTACATCGGCACGTCGTAGGCATACTGGTCGAGCATCACCAGGCGGTCGCCGGGCGCCGCCCCGGCGGCCAGCGCCAGGGCCAGGTCCTTGGTGCTGCGCTGCGGAAACAGCACCAGCGCCGCCACCGCCAGCAGGCACAGGCCGGCCGCCACCAGGGCATGCCGCACCAGGCTGCGGCGCGCGCCCGGGGCGGTGGATTCCTCCCGCTGCTCGAAGGTTTCCTGGATGAACCAGGCCAGCGGCGGCAGCACGGCGATCACGTAGCCGACCAGCTTCGAGGTGGGAATCGAGAAGAACACCAGCACCACGGCCAGCCAGGACAGCATCAGGCCGCGCAACACCCCGCGGTCGACCTGCTCGATCCGGTGGGCGGGCGGCACGAACGCCGTCTGCATCGGCCCGCGCGGCTGGAACCAGCGCCACAGCTGGATCGACCACGGCAGCGTCAGGCCCAGCACCACCGGCACGTAGAACCAGAAGGGATGCGGATTGTTGAAGCCGGATTCGAGGAAACGCTGGAAATGCTGGTGGACGATGTAGTAGTCGAAGAAGCCGGGGTGGCGCAGTTCCATGGCCACCATCCAGGGCAGGGTCAGCGCCAGGAACAGCAGGATGCCCGGCCACCACAGCAGGCGTCCCATGGCGCGCCAGCGGCGCCGGCCCAGCAGCCAGAAGAACAGCACCCCGCCCGGCAGCACGACGCCGATCAGGCCCTTGGCGAGGAACCCGGCCGCCGCCGCCACGTACATGGCCGCCAGCGCCGCCGCGTCCGGGCGCAGCTGCTCGCGGCGGAACACCGCGTCGGCGCCCGCCATCACGGTCAGGCTCATCAGGGCGGCCACCAGCATGTCCAGGTTGGCGTAGTGCGCCGCGCCGAACAGGAAGGGCTGCACCGCCAGGATCAGGGCCGTGCGGCGCGCGGCGCCGCCGCTGGCGTAGCGGCGCAGGAAGACGTAGAACACCGTCACCAGCGCCGTGGCGGCCAGCACCGAGCACAGCCGCCCGGCCCAGGCGTTGTCGCCGAACAGCGCCAGGGACGCCGCCGTCAGCCAGTAGAACAGCGGCGGCTTGTGGAAGAAGGGCAGGCCGTCCAGGCGCGGCGTGAGGAAATCCCCCGAGGCCAGCATCTGCCAGGCCACGCCGACGTAGCGGCCCTCGTCGGGCAGCAGCAGCGGATACGTCCAGGTGGTGGCCGCCAGCCAGAGGAAGGCGAACAGCGCCACCCAGGGCCAGGCGCGCCGGGCCTGCAGGCGCCGCCAGAGGGATTCGCCGGCGTCCACCAGCCGCGCGCCGAAGACGGGAACTTTCATGCCTGGCGTCCTTCCGGCGAAAGCGGATCGGCAACCGCCGGCGGGGCGTCCGCATCGGCCGCGGCGGTCCCCGCGTAGCGCGGCGGCGGGACTTCCAGCCCGGGCCGGGGGCCGGACCCGCCGGAGCCGCCTCGGTCAGGGCCGGCACCGTCCAGCCCCGTTCCCGCGCGCTCGCGCAGCAGGTAGACGGGCCGGCCCTTGACCTCGGTGAAGATGCGGGCGACGTATTCGCCCACCACCCCCAGCGACATCAGGTTGACCCCGGCGAAGAACAGGATCACGGTGATCAGGGTGGCCCAGCCGCGCACCGCGTCGCCGTAGAGCAGGTGGGACACGATGATGAACAGGCCGTACAGGAAGGCCAGCAGCGAGAGGCAGGCCCCCAGCAGACTGAGCAGGCGCAGCGGCCAGGTGGTGAAGGCCGTCAGCCCGTCCACGGCGAAGCGCAGCAGCTTCAGGGGCCGGAAGCGGCTGACGCCATGCTGCCGCTGGCGCGGCGTGTAGACCATGGCCTCGGACTGGAAACCGACCCAGGCGAACAGGCCCTTCATGAAGCGGTCGCGTTCGGGCAGCCGCTTCAGGGCGTCGACCACGACCCGGTCCATCAGGCGGAAATCCCCCGCGTTGGGCGGCACGCCCAGGCCGTCCGAGGTGCGCATCAGGGCGTAGAACAGCCGCGTGCCGATGCGCTTGAACCAGGTCTCGTCGTTGCGCGTGGCGCGCACGGCATAGACCATCTGCACGCCGGCGCGCCAGCGCGCCAGCATCGCGGGGATCATGTGCGGGGGATGCTGCATGTCGGCATCCAGGCAGACCACGGCGTCGCCGCGCGCCACGTCCAGCCCGGCGGTCAGGGCGGCTTCCTTGCCGAAGTTGCGCGACAGGCGCAGATAGACGATTTCCGGATGCAGGCTGGTCCAGTGGCGCATCAGTTCCGGGGTGCCGTCGGTGCTGCCGTCGTCGACGACGATGATCTCCGGCGCGCAGTCCTGGCGCGCCAGGATGGCGAGCAATTCCGGCAGCAGCACCCCCAGGTTGGCCTGCTCGTTCAGACAGGGGATGACGCAGGACAGGGTGACGGGTTCAGGCATGATGGGAGACGCCGGCGAAGGCCGGGCGGTGCGCAATCCGGGGAGATGAAAGAGAAGTATCCGATCATAACTGAACGCCGGGTCCGCCGGGCCTCGCGGCGCCTGCGGAACCCCACGGATTTTCCCGGATTCCCGACGGTGTCTTCGCCAGCGCGGAATGCCGCGGAACCTCCAGGGGCCGCACGGCGCCCGCGCGGGCATCCAAGGGCCGGGCGGCACCGTGCGGGACGCCAACAAGGGCACCAAAGAGCTTTGCGGTTCCGCGTGAAGATATCTATAATATGAACCTTTGAAATCCGACCTGCCGCCGCATGGAAGACAATCCGGTCTGTACCGAGGACGAGATCACCACCCTCGTCCACCACTTCTACCGCCGCGTCCGCCAGGATGCGGTCCTGGGGCCGATCTTCGACGCCCACATCGACGACTGGGACGAGCACCTGGAACGCATGGTGCGCTTCTGGTCGTCGCTGCTGCGGCGCACCGGCACCTACAGCGGCACGCCCATGCCGCGGCACGTCGCCCTGCCGGGCCTGGACGGCCCGATGTTCGTGCGCTGGCTGGATCTGTTCCGCGAGACGCTGGACGAGTTCGACAACCCGGCCTTCGCGGCCCAGGCCGAGGATTTCGCCCGCCGCATCGCCCGCAGCCTGTGGTACGGCTACCAGATCAGCCACCAACCCGACCAACCCGTGACGGAGTTCGACGCCCATGTCCCGCCTGCTCGATATTGAGGAACCGGCCGCCGCCACGCCGCGGCCGTCCATGACGGCCTTCCTGGCCCTCGGCTTCCGGCCGCTGTACCTGGCCGGCGCCTCCTGGGCGCTGATCTCCATCGCCCTGTGGATCTTCGTCCCGCAGGTGCTGGACGGCCCCCTGTCGCAAGTCTACTGGCACGCCCACGAAATGCTGTGGGGCTTCATCATCACCATCGCGGTCGGCTTCCTGCTCACCGCCAGCGCCACCTGGACCGGCTTCAATCCCCTGACCGGCCGCCCCCTGGGGCTGCTGTGCCTGCTGTGGCTCGCCGCCCGGATCGGCTTCCTGGCGGGCGGCCTGACGGGCTTCTGGATCGCCACGGCGGCGGAACTGCTGTTCTTCCTGGCCGCCGCGGCCAGCCTGATGCGCGTGATGGTCAAGGGCCGCAGCCGCCGCAACTACGGCCTGCCGGTGCTGATGCTGGCGCTCGGCGCGGCCGACCTGCTGTACCTGCTCGCGGCCCTGCGGGGCGACTACGTGGTGCTGATGCAGCGCTTCGACCTGGGCCTGATCGGCATGGCCGTGGTCGCCCTGCTGATCGCCCGGCGCGTCATCCCCTTCTTTTCCATGCGCATGGTCCAGGGCCTGCAGATCCCCATGCTGACCCGCTCCGGCCACGTCCAGATGGTCTTCAGCGCCCTGGCGCTGGTGGCCGGCGTGCTGATGCAGATCGTGCCGCCCGCCGCCGGCGGGCCGGCCTTCCTGCCGCTGTTCATGGCCTTCAGCCTGGCGCTGACCGGCCTGATCAGCCTGGGCCAGCTGCTGGCCTGGCGGCCGCTGGCGGTGCTGCGCAAGCCCATGCTGTGGATCCTGTACCTGGGCTACGCCTTCATCGGCATCGGCCTGCTGGCCGCGGCGGTCCAGGTCAGCGGCCTGCTCGACCCGGCGCTGCTGCGCGGCCTGCTGGCGCGCAGCGCCACGCACGTCCACCTGATCGGCATGGCCGGCTTCTGCGTCCTCATCATCGGCATGCTGACCCGCACGGCCCTGGGCCACCTGGGGCGTCCGCTGGCGCTGGACGGCAGCATGCTGGCCAGCTACTGGCTGATGATCGCCGCCGTCGTCTTCCGGCTGGCCGCGCTGTGGCCCTCGGCCGCCAGCCAGCCCCTGCTGCACCTGGCCGGCGGCGCCTGGGTCCTGTGCATGGGCCTGTACCTGTGGCGCTTCGCGCCGATGCTGATCCGCCCCCGGCCGGACAAGCCCGCGCCCGTCGCCGCCCCGCCCCGGGCCGACGCGCGGCCCGCCCAGGCGCGCTGACCAGGGCCCGCGCCATGCGCCTGACCAACATGAGCGACTACGCGGTGCGGCTGCTGATCTACCTCGGCAGCCACCGCGAGCGCCTGTGCACGATCGCCGAGATCGCCCAGGTCTACGGCATTTCCGAACCGCACCTGATGAAGATCACGCACCGCCTCGCCCAGCGTGGCTGGATCCGCACCGTGCGTGGCAAGAACGGCGGCATGGAACTGGCCCACGAACCCGGCGAGATCCGCCTGGGCGCGCTGATCCGCGACATGGAAAACGACCTGGCGCTGGTGGAGTGCATGGGGCCCGACAACCACTGCATCCTGAGCGGCTGCTGCGGCCTGAAACCCATCGTCGCGGGCGCGATGAAGGCCTTCATGGACCACCTGGACGCCCATACCCTGGCCGACGTGATCCCGGCCGTCCCGCCCGCGGCGCTGCGCATCGCGCCCCGCCGCGTGGCGGCGGGTGGTTTCCCGACAACCGCGTGAGGCGCCGGCCGCTTCCGAAGGGAGAGCGGGGGCGGTCGGTGCGCACTGTCTGAGGAGCGCGCAGCGCGACGAGTTTGCGCACCGCCCGCTCGGACGAGAAAGGGCCGGGCAGTCCGACCACAGGGAGGACCGCCGAGCAGAGCGGAGGGGAACCGCCCGCCGCCACGCGCACAGCGGCAATCCTGCTATTGCACCAGCGGCGAATCCGCGCCCTGCATGGGGATGCCCTCGATGCGGGCGGCCCCGACCAATTGCTGCAGGTACTGGTGCACGGCGCGCCGGCGGCTGGATTCCTCCAGCCAGGCCGCCAGCCGTTCGCGCACGGCCTCGAACGGCAAGGCGCGGCCTTCGACCTTGCGGCCGGTGCGCACGATGTGGAAGCCGAAGCGGGTTTCGACCAGTTCGCCGCCCAGGGTGTATTCCGGCAGGGCGAAGACCGCGCGCTCGAATTCCGGCACCATCTCGCCGCGCGTCAGTTCGCCCAGGGCGCCACCGCCCGCGCCGGAGGGGCAATTGGAATAGGTGCGGGCGAAGGCCGCGAACGAGCCCAGGCCTTCGCGGTGCAGCTCGGCCAGCACGCCGTTGGCCCGGGCGCGCAGTTTCTGCACGTCCAGCCCGGAGGTGGCCTGGAACAGGATGTGCCAGGCCTCGACCAGGTCGCCCTCGCGGAACTCGTCGGGATGCTGCTCGTAGTAGCGCCGGCAGCTGGCCTCGTCGGCCTCGGGCGTGCGCACGTCGTGCGCCAGCACGGATTCGAGCAGGGTCTCGTCGTCCTGGGCCGACAGGTCCAGTTCGGCGGCGCGCTGGCGGCACAGCGCGCGCAGCACCAGTTCCTGGCCGGCGGCCAGGCGGGGATTGGCTTCCCGCTGGTGGCGCGGGACCTCGGCCAGGATCTCGGCCTCGGTGATGAGCGTGTCGTTGACGGTGATCATGCCTCGTGTCCCCGACCGGTTCAGCGCGGCCGCACGAGCTGCCAGGCCCGCGCCAGATAGGCGACCGAGGCGAAGCCCGACCACACGTGCACCAGGCGGGTGAAGGGGAAGATCACGAACAGCGTCATGCCCAGCACCATGTGCAGGCGGTAGACGCCGGGCACGCCTTCCAGGGCGCCGACCGCGCCGCCGCGGAAGGTGACGATGCGCTGGGCCCATTCGCCCAGCTGGACCATCACCGCGCCGTCCGAGTGGTGCACGGACGTGAAGATCGAGGCGATGCCCACCACCAGCACCAGCAGGATCCACAGCAGCGTCACCCAGTCGGACACGTTGGAATTGTGGGCCAGGCGGATTTCCGCCCAGCGGCGGTGGATCAGCAGCAGCAGGCCGATGAGGCAGACGACCCCCAGGATCGCGCCGACCACGATGGCCATCATCTGCTTGAACTGCGTCGTCACGCCGAAGGCGTGGTAGACGGCCGGCGGCGTCAGCAGCCCCACCAGATGGGTGAAGAACAGGGAAATGATGCCGATGTGGAACAGGTTGCTGCCCCAGCGCAGCGACCCGTGGCGCAGCAGCTGGCTGGAATCGCTCTTCCAGGTGTACTGCTCGCGCTCGAAGCGCAGCAGGCTGCCCACGAAGAACACGGTCAGCGCGATATAGGGATACACCCCAAAGAAAAAGAGTTCGAGCGTGGCTTTCATGGGAGTCTCCTCAAACCTGGCCGCCGGCCGGACCGGCCTGACGGGAACGGGGCGGATGGAACACGAGGGGCTGCGCGCCGTCGCCGCGGCCCGCGCGACGCATGAGCAGGGGTTCGGTGCCGTCGGCCTCGGGGCCGAAGGTGATCAGGGTTTCTTCCATGTCGCCTTCGGGGGGATCGGGCAGGACCTCGGGCTGCACGTCGGTCATGGTCCGCAGCTGGGCGAACAGGCAGGCATAGGGGCTGTCCGCTTGCGCCAGCTTGTCGCCCAGCCGGGCCAGCACGTGGATGGCGTCGCCCAGCAGGTCCTCGGCCGCCTCGGCCGGGATCTGGCCGAGGAATTCCAGGAACAGCGGCACGTAGTCCGGCAGTTCCGTGGTGGCCGGCTCCAGCCCGTGCTTCAGGTATTCGTTGCGCAGGTCCACCATGGCCTGGCCGCGGTCGCGGGATTCGCCGTGCACGTGCTCGAACAGGTGCAGGGAATGGGCCGCGCGCCGGTCGAAGGTGGCGACGTACTGCTCCTGGAGATCGATCAGGTCGGCGTCCTGCCCGAGGAAGTCGAACAGCGGCGCCAGCCGCGCGCGCACGGCGGGCGGCAGGACGGCGGACAGTTCCGGCAGGGCGTCCAGCCATTCCCGCTCGGGATAGCCGAGCAGGACGGACAGGACCGAATACACCGGCGCCGGACGGAAAGTCGTGAGGGTATCCATGCGCGCTCCTAGGCCGTGCGGGCCGGGTCGAGGAACACCACGCTCGGCTTGCGCTTGTTGCGCGGCTTGCCGAACAGCGAGCCCTCGGACGTGCCGCCCGAGCAGCCGTTGCCGAAGGTGAAGCCGCAGCCGCCCCGCAGCTCGAAGGCATTTTCGGCGCTTTCCCGGTGGGCGGTCGGCACCACGAAGCGGTCCTCGAAGTTGGCGATGGCCAGGTAGCGGTGCATGTCCTCGACCTGGTGCAGGGACAGGCCGACCTGGTCGAGGATGTCGTGGCGCTCCTGGCGGTCCACCGAGCGCGCCCGCATGAAGGCGCGCATGCCCAGCAGGCGCTCCAGCGCCGTGGCGATGGGAGCTTCGTCGCCGGCCGTCAGCAGGTTGGCCAGGTAGCGCAGGGGGATGCGCAGCGACTGCACGTCGGGAATCTCGCCGAACGAGCCGATCCGGCCGCTGTTGGCGGCCGACTGGATCGGCGAGAGCGGCGGCACGTACCACACCATGGGCAGGGTGCGGTATTCCGGGTGCAGGGGGAAGGCGATCTTCCATTCGACGGCCATCTTGTAGACCGGGGAATTGCAGGCCGCGTCCAGCCAGTTTTCCGGGATGCCGTCGGCCAGGGCCTGGCGGCGGACCTCGGGATCGTAGGGGTCCAGGAACAGGTCCAGCTGGGCCTGGTACAGGTCCTTTTCATGCAGCGTGCTGGCGGCCGCCTCGATGCCGTCGGCGTCGTAGAGCAGCACGCCCAGGTAGCGGATGCGGCCCACGCAGGTCTCGGAGCAGACCGTGGGCATGCCGGCCTCGATGCGCGGGTAGCAGAAGATGCACTTTTCCGCCTTGCCGGACTTCCAGTTGTAGTAGATCTTCTTGTACGGACAGCCGGACACGCACATGCGCCAGCCGCGGCACTTGTCCTGGTCGATCAGGACGATGCCGTCCTCGGCGCGCTTGTAGATCGAGCCCGAGGGACAGCTGGCCACGCAGGTGGGGTTCAGGCAGTGCTCGCACAGGCGCGGCAGGTACATCATGAAGGTGTTCTCGAACTGCCCGTAGATGTCCTTCTGCACCGCCTCGAAGTTGTAGTCCTGCGAGCGCTTGGCGAATTCGCCGCCCAGGATTTCCTCCCAGTTGGGGCCCCATTCGATCTTTTCCATGCGCTGGCCGGTGATCAGGGAACGCGGCCGCGCCACCGGCGGCGTGGTGCGCTCCGGGGCCTTCTGCAGGTAGTCGTAGTCGTAGGTGAAGGGCTCGTAGTAGTCGTCGATCTCGGGCAGGTTCGGGTTCGAGAAGATGCGCGACAGCAGGCGCAGCTTGCCGCCCTGGCGCGGCTCGATGCGGCCGTTGTCGCGGCGGCGCCAGCCGCCGTTCCAGCGGTCCTGGTTTTCCCAGTCCTTGGGGTAGCCCACGCCGGGCTTGGTCTCGACGTTGTTGAACCAGGCATATTCCATGCCCTCGCGGGACGTCCAGACGTTCTTGCAGGTGATCGAACAGGTATGGCAGCCGATGCATTTGTCCAGATTCAGGACCATGGCGACTTGCGCGCGGATTTTCATGTGTCGGACTCCTCAGGCCTGCGTCTGGGCGGTGACCTCATGGGTCTCGTCCATCCAGTCGATGTTTTTCATTTTGCGGACGACCACGAACTCGTCGCGGTTCGAGCCGACCGTGCCGTAGTAGTTGAAGCCATAGGACAGCTGGGCGTAGCCGCCGATCATGTGCGTGGGCTTGAGCACGGTGCGGGTCACGGAATTGTGGATCCCGCCGCGCTTGCCGGTGACCTCGGAGCCCGGCACGTTCACGATCTTTTCCTGCGCGTGGTACATCATGGTCATGCCCTCGGGCACCCGCTGGCTGACCACGGCGCGCGCGACCAGCGCCCCGTTGACGTTGAAGACCTCGATCCAGTCGTTGTCCACGATGCCGGCCTTGGCCGCGTCGATCTCGGACATCCAGACGATCGGGCCGCCGCGCGAGAGCGTCAGCATGATCAGGTTGTCCGAATAGGTGGAGTGGATCCCCCATTTCTGGTGCGGCGTGATGAAGTTCAGCACCACGTGCGGCTCGCCGTTGCTGAAGCGCTTGTCCAGCATGGGCGCGATGGTCTTGGTGTCCACCGGCGGCCGGTACACGCACAGCGATTCGCCGAAGTCGCGCATCCAGGGGTGGTCCTGGTAGAGCTCCTGGCGCCCGGTCAGCGTGCGCCAGGGGATGAGCTCGTGCACGTTGGTGTAGCCGGCGCTGTAGCTGACCTTGTCGGACTCGATCCCCGACCAGGTGGGCGAAGTCAGGATCTTGCGCGGCTGGGCCTGGATGTCGCGGAAGCGGATTTTTTCATGCTCGCTGGACTTGACCAGGTGGGAGTGGTCGCGGCCGGTGAATTTCGACAGGGCTTCCCAGGCCTTCAGGGCCACGTGGCCGTTGGTTTCCGGCGCCAGGGTCAGGATGGTCTCGCAGGCGTCGATGTCGGTGAAGATGCGCGGCTGGCCCTGGCCCACGCCGGGATCGCGCTCGCGGCCGTTGAGCTTGCCGAGGAATTCGACTTCCTCCTTGGTGTCCCAGGAAATGCCCTTGCCGCCGTTGCCGAGCTTTTCCGCCAGCGGCCCGAGCGTGGTGAAGCGCTCGTAGACGCGCTTGTAGTCGCGGTTCACGACCATCATGTTCGGCAGCGTCTTGCCGGGGATCAGCTCGCACTCGCCCTTGCGCCATTCGCGCACGTCGTAGGGGTCGCTCAGTTCGCCCGGGGAGTCGTGCTGCAGGGGCTGCAGCACCAGGTCCTCGTCGGGCAGGCCGGCGCCGGCCGCCAGCTCGGAGAATTTCTTCGCCAGGTTCTTGTAGATTTCCCAGTCGCTGCGCGATTCCCAGATCGGATCCACGGCCGCCGACAGCGGGTGGATGAAGGGATGCATGTCGGAGGTGTTCAGGTCGTTCTTTTCGTACCAGGTGGCCGTGGGCAGCACCACGTCCGAATACAGGCAGGTCGTGGACATGCGGAAATCCAGCGTCACCAGCAGGTCGAGCTTGCCCTGGGGCGCGTCCTCGTGCCAGGCGACCTCCAGCGGCTTGACGCCGCCCGACTCGCCCAGGTCCTTGCCCTGCACGCCGTGCTGGGTGCCCAGCAGGTGCTTGAGGAAATATTCGTGCCCCTTGCCCGAGGATCCGAGGATGTTGGAGCGCCAGACGAAGAGGTTGCGCGGGAAGTTGTCGGGATGGTCCGGATCCTCGCAGGAGAACTTCAGCGAGCCGTCGCGCAGGCCGTTGACCGCGTAATCCTTGGGATCCTGGCCGGCCGCCCGGGCCGCGCGCACGATGTCGAGCGGATTGGTCTGCAGCTGCGGGGCCGTGGGCAGCCAGCCCATGCGCTCGGAGCGCACGTTCATGTCGATCAGGCTGCCCTGGTATTTCGAGGGATCCGCCAGCGGCGAGAGCAGTTCCGGCACCTGCAGCTTTTCGTAGCGCCACTGGTCGGTATGCGCGTAGAAGAACGAGGTGCCGTTCATGTGGCGCGGCGGGCGCAGCCAGTCCAGCGCGAAGGTCAGCATGGTCCAGCCGGTCTGGGGACGCAGTTTTTCCTGGCCCACGTAGTGGCACCAGCCGCCGCCGGACTGGCCCACGCAGCCGCACATGGACACCAGGTTGATGATGCCGCGGTACGACATGTCCATGTGGTACCAGTGGTTCAGGCCGGCGCCCAGGATGACCATGGACTTGCCTTCGGTCTTGTCGGCGTTGTCGGCGAACTGGCGCGCCACGGTGATGACCTTTTCGCGGTCCACGCCGGTGATGCGCTCCTGCCAGGCGGGGGTGTAGGGCACGTCGTCGTCATAGGACGCGGCCGCGTTGTCGCCGCCCAGGCCCCGGTCGATGCCGTAGTTGGCCACGAACAGGTCGAACACCGTGGCGACCAGGACCTCGCCCTCGGCCGTCTGGATGCGCTTGACGGGCAGGTTGCGCACCAGCACCTCGTCGTGTTCGGTACCCTGGAAGTGGTCGTGGTGGATGCCGCCGAAGTACGGGAAGGCCACCGGCGCGACCTCGTCGTAGGCGTCGATCAGGGACAGGCGCGGATGCACTTCGTGGCCCCGGGCGTCCTTGAGCTCCAGGTTCCACTTGCCGGCGTCCCCGCCCTCCTGCTGGCCCCAGCGGAAGCCGATGGAGCCCTGCGGCACGATCAGCTCGCCGGTGTCCTGGTCGCAGGCGACGGTCTTCCATTCGGGGTTGTTGTCCTGGCCCAGGCGGTCGGCGAAATCGGCCGCCCGCAGCTTGCGGTCGGGCACGTAGCGGTCGCCCTGGCGCACCAGGCGCACCAGGAAGGGCATGTCGGTGTACTGGCGGCAATAGCGGTCGAAATAGGCGCTCTTGCCCGCGAGGTGGAATTCCTTGAGGATGACGTGGCCCATCGCCAGGGCCAGGGCCGCGTCGGTGCCCTGCTTGGGGTGCAGCCAGATGTCGCCGAACTTGGCGCCTTCGGCGTAGTCGGGGAACACGGACACGACCTTGGCGCCGCGGTAGCGCGCCTCGACCATGAAGTGGGCGTCGGGCGTGCGGGTCTGGGGCACGTTCGAGCCCCACAGCATGATGAAGGTGGAGTTGTACCAGTCGGCCGATTCGCTGACGTCGGTCTGCTCGCCCCAGGTCTGCGGGCTGGAAGGGGGCAGGTCGCAATACCAGTCGTAGAAGCTCAGCAGCGATCCCCCCAGCAGCGACAGGTAGCGGCTGCCGGAGGCGTAGGACACCATGGACATGGCCGGGATCGGCGAGAAGCCGGCGATGCGGTCGGGGCCGTGGCGCTTGATGGTGTGGATGTTGGCCGCCGCGACGATCTCGTTGACCTCGTCCCAGTTGGACCGGACGAAGCCGCCCAGGCCGCGCGCGGATTTATAGCTGGCGGCCTTGTCCGGATCGGACACGATGGCCTCCCAGGCCTGGACCGGGCCCATCGTCTTGCGCTGTTCGCGCCACAGGCGGGCCAGGCGGCCGCGCAGCATGGGGTATTTGACGCGGTTGGCGCTGTACAGGTACCACGAGAACGTGGCACCGCGCGGACAGCCGCGCGGCTCGTGGTTGGGCATGTCCGGCCGGGTGCGCGGATAGTCGGTCTGCTGCGTTTCCCACGTGACCAGGCCGCCCTTGACGTAGATTTTCCAGGAACAGGAGCCGGTGCAGTTCACCCCGTGCGTGGAGCGCACGATCTTGTCGTGCTGCCAGCGGTTGCGGTAGGCGTCCTCCCAGGTGCGGTCTTCGCGGACCACCGCGCCGTGCCCGTCGGAGAAGGATTCCTTGGGGCGGGAAAAGTATTTCAGGCGGTCGATGAAATGGCTCACGATGGACGCTCCTGTTAGAAAAGGGTTCTGCCTGGGACCGGCGCGCGGCGGCGCGTCAGCACGGGATTTCCGCGCGGCGCCGCGAGTAGTACCACCAGGTCACGGCAATCGAAACGGCATAGAACACGACGAAGAACAACAGGGCGGCATACGGGGTGCCGGTGAGTTCAAAGGACGTGCCGAAGCTCTTGGGGATGAAGAAGCCGCCGTAGGCCCCCATGGCGCCGCTGAAGCCCAGCACCGCGGCGGATTCCTTGGCGCCTTCGGTGTCGGCCCGCGCCTGGGCGTCCGGGCCGCCGCCGGCGTGGCGGCGCTGCGCCAGGGTGTTGAAGATCACGGGAATCATGGCGAAAGTGGAGCCGTTGCCGATGCCGGTCAGGAAGAAGAGGAACAGGAAGGACAGCAGGAAGCCGAAGAAGTTCCCTGGAGACTGGCCGCCCGGCAGCGAGGCCATGACGCCCAGCACCCCCAGGATCATCCAGAAGAAGGTCCAGAAGGTGACCCGCGCGCCGCCCATCCGGTCCGACAGCCAGCCGCCGAAGGGCCGCGCCATGGCGCCGACCAGCGGTCCCAGCCAGGCGTACTGCAGCGGGCGGATGTCGGGGTAGAGGTACTTGATCAGCAACGGGAAGCCGGCGGAAAAGCCGATGAAGGAGCCGAAGGTGCCCAGGTAGAGGAAGCACATGATCCAGTTGTGCTTGCGCTTGAAGATGACGGCCTGGTCGCGGAAGGATGCCTTGGCGTCGGCGATGTCGTGCATGCCCACCCAGGCCAGCATCGACACGATGATGATGAACGGCACCCAGATGAAGGCGGCGTTCTGCGCCCAGATCTCGACCGGACCGCCGTGGGCGCCCGACAGCTTCGCCATCTGCGGCTCGCCCGCCCAGGGGCCGAGGATGCCCATGGTGATGACCAGCGGCGCGAGGAACTGCACCGAGGACACGCCCAGGTTGCCCAGGCCGGCGTTCAGGCCCAGGGCGGAGCCTTTGCGCTCCTTGGGGAAGAAGAAGCTGATGTTGGACATCGACGAGGAGAAGTTCCCGCCCCCCAGCCCGCACAGCAGGGCGAGGATCAGCATGGTGGAATACGGCGTGGTCGGGTCCTGCACCGCCAGCCCCACCCCGATGGTGGGCAGCAGCAGGCTGGCCGTGGTCAGCGCCGTCCAGCGCCGGCCGCCGAACACGGGCACCATGAAGGAGTAGAAGATGCGCAGCGTGGCGCCGGACAGGGCCGGCAGCGCCGCCAGCCAGAAGAGCTGGTTTTCGGTGTAGCGGAAGCCCAGGTTGGGCAGGTTGACCGCCACCACGCTCCACATCTGCCAGACGGCGAAGGCGAGGAACAGGGCCGGGATCGAGATCCAGAGATTGACGTTGGCGATCGCGTTGCCTTCGTTTACCCAGAACGCCTGGTCCTCGGGCGTCCAGACGGTGAGCAGGCGCCCGCGGCGGGCCTTGGGGGATGCATCGGTGGAGAGGCTCATGCAAGGGCTCCTGGTTCCGGGGGCCTCCACCTTAAACCCCCACGCGCGGTAAGGGTGATGATCTGAATCAAACAGCCGCCGATTTTCCGTACCGGACACGGGGCAGTCTGTGGAGCAGGATCACGTCAGCGGGCCACCTGGGAATGCAGCCCCAGTATAGTGGCATGGCCCGATGAGGTGAAAGCCCCCGCGCCGCGCAGGCTTATGCCTGCTTGCTGTCCACTGCTTGCTGTCCACCTCGCGGCCTGCATGCCGCTCGGATTCGTCAGGCGCAGGCCAGTCCGCAGGGACTGCCCTGCGTCCAGCCTCATCCCCCAAGGGAGCGCTCAGACCCGGTCGCAGCGGATGGTGATGGGGTGGCGCCGCAGGCCCTCGATGACCTGGTCGGTGGCCTCGCCGTCGACGTCGGTGATGGCGTAGCCGATCTTGCCGCGCGTCTGGAGCTGCTGGCTGACGATGTTCAGGCCGTATTCGCCCATCAGGTTGCTGAGCGCGCCCATGGCGCCCGGCACGTTCTGGTGGATGTGGATGATGCGCGCCGCGCCCGCCTGCTCGTGGTAGGAGATCTCCGGGAAATTGACCGCGCCCTTGGTCGTGCCGCTGCTGATGAAGCGCTTGAGCTTTTCCGCGACTTCGCGGCCGATGTTTTCCTGGGATTCCTGGGTGCTGCCGCCGATGTGCGGCGTGAGGATCACGTTGTGCATGCCGCGCAGCGGGCTGTCCAGCGCCTCGTCGCGGCTCTTGGGCTCGGTGGGGAACACGTCGATGGCGGCGCCCGACAGGTGGCCGGATTTCAGCGCGCGCTGCAGCGCGGGGATGTCCACCACCGTGCCGCGCGAGGCGTTGATCAGGATGCTGCCCGGGCGCATGGCGGCGATGGCCTCGGCGTCCATCAGGTTGGCGGTGTCCTTGCCGCCGGGCACGTGCAGGGTGACCACGTCGGCCTGGCCGAGGAATTTCTTCAGCGAGGACGTGGCGTGGGCGTTGCCCAGGGGCAGTTTGGCCTCGATGTCGTGGTAGATCACGCGCATGCCGAAGGATTCGGCCAGGATGCCGACCTGGGAGCCGATGTTGCCGTAGCCGACGATGCCCAGCGTCTTGCCGCGCGCCTCGTAGGCGCCGTCGGCGGTCTTGTCCCAGAAGCCCTCATGCACGCGGGCGTTCTTTTCGGGGATGCGGCGCAGCAGCAGGATGGCCTCGCCCAGCACCAGCTCGGCCACGGAGCGGGTATTGGAGAACGGCGCATTGAACACCGGGATCCCGCGCAGCGCGGCGGTTTCCAGGTCCACCTGGTTGGTGCCGATGCAGAAGCAGCCGATGACCCGCAGGTCCGGCAGGTCGGCCAGCACGGCCTGGTCGAGATGGGTCCGGGAACGGATGCCGACCGCGTGCGCGCCCTGGAGGGCCTCGCGCAGGGCGTCGCCCGAGAGCGCTCCCGCGTGCGTGACGACATCATCGAACCCCGCCGCGACGAAGACTTCCCGGGCGCTGGCGTGTATGTTTTCAAACAGGACTATGCGTGACATCTGGACCCTTTCCGGCGATTGAGAAAAACATTCATTGTGCGATATTTCAAGTTTCTCGTCAGGGTCATCCCTGATGAAAACAGGGTCAAAGAAGAACGGGCTCAGGATTCGCCGTCCGCGACCAGGCGGTCCCGGCCGGCGGCCTTGGCGCGGTAGAGGTTTTCGTCGGCGCGGCGGAACAGCGACTGCGGCGTTTCGCCTTCCCGCCAGTGGGCGGCGCCGGCGCTCAGGGTCAGCGCGATCGTGGAGCCGTCATCGAGCTCGACGGCATTGCGGCGCACGTGCTCCAGCACGCCGGCGGCCAGGATGATCGCGTCCTCCAGCGAGGTGGCCGGCAGCAGCGCCACGAATTCCTCGCCGCCGAAGCGCGCCAGCACGTCGGAACGGCGCCGCAGCAGATTGAGCAGCACTTCGGCCACCCAGCGCAGCGCGGCGTCGCCGGCCTCGTGGCCGTGGACGTCGTTGACCCGCTTGAAGTGGTCCAGATCGAAAATGACCAGCGTACCGCGCGGGGCCGCGCCTTCGTTCGCGGCGAAGCGCGCCAGCGCCTCGTCCAGGCCGCGACGGTTGAGCAGCCCCGTCAGCGGATCGTGCAGGGTCAGTTCGCGCAGCTGCCGGTTGGCCTGCTCCAGCGCCCCCATGGTGGCGCGCAGGTCGGCCGTGCGCGACTGGACCTCGTACTGCAGCGAGCTGCGGGCGCTGGCCTCGATCTCCAGCGCCCGGCGCATCAGGTCGTGCAGCTGCATGACCTCGGCGTAGGTCAGCAGGAACATCTGGCTGCCCAGGGCGACCTGCATCCAGCGCTCCTGGGCCATGAAGCCGGGGATGTAGCCGAAGGCCGCCAGCCCGTAGGCCAGGTAGCCGGCGAAGAACACCAGCCAGGACAGCACGTACCAGCGCGCGGCGCGCTCGCCCTGGCGCAGGTGGCGCAGGCCCAGGCCGAACATCGCCACCATGCAGGCCAGGGCGTAGACCGTGTCGATCTTGATGATGAGCGAATAGGGCACGAGCAGGCTGGCCGCGAGCAGGCCCGCGCCGATCCAGGCCAGCAGCCGCATGAGCCGGGCCTGGCGCGGCCAGCGGCCGGCGTCGATCGCCAGGAAATGGCGCGTGAACCAGAGCAGGCTGAGGATGGCCAGGGTCTCGGTCAGGGGCACCGAGCGGTTCGCCAGCCAGGGCCAGTCCGGCCACAGATACTGGAAGGACAGGCCGGACATGGACGTGAGGAACAGCCCGGCGCAGAGGATGTAGGCGGTGTTGTAGAGGGACTGGCGGATCCGCAGGCGCAGGTAGAGGGCGGCGTTGAACAGGGCCAGCATGGCCAGCGCGCCCAGGAACATGCCCTGGCTCAGGCCGTGGTCCTGGGCCCAGCCGATGGCCGAGGCGCCCGAATGCAGCGACAGGGGGATGTTGATCGCGCCGCTGCTGCGCACCCGCAGCACGACCGCGAGCCGCTGCCCCGGCCCGAAATCCAGGGGCATCAGGAACAGGCGATGGCGCACCGGCCGCGCATCGAAGGGCCGGGCGTCGCCCATGCGCGCCGTGCGCAGCAGCCGCGGGGCCGCCCCGGGCGCCGGGTCCTCCGCCGAGTCCTCCGCCGGGTCCGGCGCCAAGTCCGTTGCCGGGTCCGTCCCGAGGTCGTAGACCCAGACGTCGACTTCGTCGAGCAGCGGGTAGTCCAGCTGGAGAAACCAGGTGCGGGCGGCGGGTTCCAGGTTGCGCAGGGGCGCGTAGACCCAGTAGACGGACTGGTTCTGCCGGAAGACGAGCTGATCGGCGTCGCGCCGCTCCATCGGCGCGCGGCCGCCGAGGATGTCCTCCGGACCGAGGGCGTGGGCCGCGTCGCGCAGGAAGCACAGCCGCGGCAGGGAGGGGATGTCCGCCCGGGCGAAGGACAGCCCGAGCGCCGGACAGGCCGCCTCGGGTACGGCCGCCAGGGCCCGCGCCGCGCCGAGCAGGCACAGCGCCAGGCTGATCGCCGCGGCCGCGCGCGCCCACCACCGGGCATGCGCCCCCGCCGGCATCGTCGTGCCGTGCAGCGATCCAGCGGTCCCGTCGCAGTCCGACAGATCAGCCTCCCCTATGACACAGACGTGAAACGTATGATCGTTTTTCCGCATCCAAGGAGTGCCCGGCCCCCGCAGGGCCTCCCGAGAAGATTATGGATCAAAACCCGCCGGCGGGGGGCGGTTCACAGGAGAACGCCATGGCCATCTGGCCCAGCGCATTGCTGCGCATCGACGACATCGCGCGCGACACCGTCGCGGTCCATTTCCGCAAGCCCGAAGACTTCCGGTTCCAGCCGGGGCAGACCGTTTCACTGACGCTGCCGTCCGACGCGCCGGACGCCCCGGTGCTGCGGCACACTTTCTCGCTGGTCAGCGCCCCGCACGAGAACGAACTGTGCATCGCCACCCGCGTCCGCGCCACTCCCTTCAAGCAGGCCCTGGCGCGGCTGCAGCCCGGCGCCGAGCTGCGCTTCAGCGGCCCCTACGGCAAGCTCACCCCGCCGGCCGCGACGGACCGCCCCCTGGTCCTGATCGCCGGCGGCATCGGCATCACGCCCTGCATCAGCATGCTGCGCGACGCCGCGCACCGGGGCTCGGACCGGCCGTTCCTGCTGCTCTATTCCAACCGCACCCGGGAGCAGGCCGCCTTCCTGGACGAACTGCGCGAACTCGCGCGGCGCAACCCGCGCCTGCGCCTGCTGGCCACCCTGACGGGCCCGGAGGACGGCGGCTGGGACGGGCTGCGCGGCCGGATCGACGCCGCCCTGCTGCGGCAAGCCCTCCAGGGGCTGGACGCGCCGCTGTGCTACGTGACCGGCACGCCTGCCATGGTGGAGACCATCCGCGCGCTGCTGGCCGCCGCCGGCGTGCCCGACGACGCCGTCCTGGACGAGGGCTTCCATGGCTACTGAGGCCGCGGCCGGGGCCGCGGCCAAGGTCCCGATCGATGCCCGGATCGATGCTCAGATCGAGGGGCGGGCCAAAGCCCCCGATCGAGGCTGCGCCCCGCGCCCCGCGCCCCGCGCCCCGCGCCGCGGGACCGTGGTAGTCTAAATAGTTCACTTCGCATGCCGCAAGACCGCATCCGCCAGGAATCCGATATGCCCTCCACCGCCGCGCCCCTGCCCCCCGCCGTAGACGCCTCCGCCGCGCCCTTCATGCGCACGCCCGACCTGTCCGAGCCGGACACGGGCCGCCTGCGCGCCGCCATCCGGCGCTATTTCCTGGACACCTTCGACCGCTACGAGTCCCTGTTCCAGTGCCTGGCCGGCGACGAAGCCTATTTCGTCAAACCGATTCCCCTGCGCCATCCGCTGATCTTCTATTTCGGCCATACCGCGACCTTCTTCGTCAACAAGCTGATGCTCACGCGCCTGATCGACCGGCGCCTGGACCACCGGCTGGAGTCGGTCTTCGCCGTCGGCGTGGACGAAATGAGCTGGGACGACCTGAACGACGCCCACTACGACTGGCCCTCCGTGGCCGAGGTCCGCGCCTACCGCGGCCGCGTGCGCGCGCTGGTCCTGGACCTGATCGACCACGCCCCGCTGCAGTCCCCCATCGGCTGGCAGAACCCCTGGTGGGCCATCGTCATGGGCGTCGAGCACGAGCGCATCCACCTGGAGACGTCCTCGGTCCTGATCCGCCAGCACGCGCTGAAATACGTGCGCTCCGCACCCGGATGGGCGCCCCTGCCCGACGCCGGCGGCGAGCCGCCCGCCAACGAGCTGGTGCGCGTGTCCGCCGGCACGGTGCGCGTGGGCAAGGCCTTCGACGACCCGCAATACGGCTGGGACAACGAATACGGCAGCCACGTCGCCCAGGTCGAGTCCTTCGAGGCCGGGCGCTACCTGGTCAGCAACCGCGAATATCTGGCCTTCGTCGAGGCGGGCGGCTACCGCAGCCACCGCGACTGGACCGAGGAAGGCCGCCAGTGGCTGGACTACAGCCAGGCGGAGCACCCGACCTTCTGGGTCAAGAAGACGCAGGGCTGGTTCCTGCGCCTGATGACCGAGGAAATCCCCATGCCCTGGTCCTGGCCAGTCGAGGTCAACTACCTGGAGGCCAAGGCCTTCTGCAACTGGATGGCGGCCGAGACCGGCCAGCCGGTGCGCCTGCCCACCGAGGACGAATGGTACCGGCTGTACGACGCCGCCGGCCTGCGCGACCCCGACGACCAGCCCTGCGCCGCCAACCTGCACCTGGACCACGGCGCTTCGTCCTGCCCGGTGGATACCTGGCGCCAAGGCGACTGGTACGACGTGGTGGGCAACGTCTGGCAATGGACCGAGACCCCCACCTACCCGTTCGACGGCTTCGACGTCCACCCGATCTACGACGATTTCACGACGCCGACCTTCGACGGGCGCCACAACCTCATCAAGGGCGGTTCCTGGATCTCCTGCGGCAACGAGGCCGTGCGCGCCTCGCGCTACGCTTTCCGGCGGCATTTCTTCCAGCACGCGGGCTTCCGCTACGTGGTGTCCCACGCGCCCGCCGAGGCCCCGGCCGCCTACTACGAAACCGACAAGCTGATGTCCGAATACGCCGAATTCCACTACGGCGACTCGTATTTCGGCGTGCCCAGCTTCCCGCAGGCCCTGGCGCGGCGGGCCATCGAGGCCATGGGCGAACGCCCGCGCCGCCGCGCGCTGGACCTGGGCTGCGCCTCCGGGCGGGCCACCTTCGAGCTGGCCCGCGCCTTCGAGCGGGTCACCGGGGTGGACTTCTCGGCCCGCTTCATCAACCAGGGCGTGCAGCTGATCCAGTCGGGCCAGCTGCGCTACACCCTGGCCGACGAGGGCGAGCTGGTGTCCTACAAGACCCGCACGCTGGCCGAGCTGGGCCTGGGCGAGGCCGTCGAGCGGGTGGAGTTCTTCCAGGGCGACGCCTGCAACCTGAAGCCGCAGTTCACGGACTACGACCTGGTCCTGGCGGCCAACCTGATCGACCGCCTGTACGATCCGGCGCGGTTCCTGGACCAGATCCACGAGCGCATCGTGCCGGGCGGCCTGCTGCTGATCGCCTCGCCCTACACCTGGCTGGAGGAACACACGCCGCGCGCCGCCTGGCTGGGCGGCTTCAAGAAGGACGCGGAGAACTACACCACGCTGGACGGCCTGAAGGACCACCTGGCGCCGCATTTCCAGCTGCTGGGCGCCCCCGAGGACGTGCCCTTCGTCATCCGCGAGACGCGGCGCAAGTTCCAGCACACGCTGTCGGAACTGACGATCTGGGAACGGCGTTAGGACTCCCCCACGCCGCGCAGGACGAAGTGCTCGAAGGCGTCGGGCTCCAGCGGCCGGCTGAAATGGTAGCCCTGGATGTCGTCGCAGCCGCTGGCCCGCAGGAAGGCCAGCTGCTCGGCCGTCTCCACGCCTTCGGCGATGGTGCTCATGCTCAGGCTGCGGGCCATCTGGATGATGGCCGAGGCGATCGCCTGGTCGTCCACGTCGGAATCAATGTCGCGCACGAAGCTCTGGTCGATCTTGAGCTTGTGGATCTTGAAGCGCTTGAGGTAGCTGAGCGAGGAATAGCCCGTGCCGAAGTCGTCGATCGCCAGGCGGATGCCGCGCTGGTGGAGGTCCTGGATCTTCTGTGCGGCGGTCTCCGGGGTCTTCATGGCGGCCGCCTCGGTCAGTTCCAGCTCCAGGCAATGCGGCGGCACGCCCGCCTCGTCCAGCATCCGGCTGATCCGGTCGGGCAGGTCGGGCTGGTCGAACTGCACCGCCGAGAGGTTCACCGCCACGACCAGATCCGGCAGGCCGCGGTCCAGCCAGTGCCGGACCTGCCGCAAGGCGGTGCGCAGCACCCAGTCCCCGATGGACAGGATCAGGCCGGACGACTCGGCGATCGGGATGAACTCGGCCGGGCTGACCGCCCCCCATTGGGGGGAATCCCAGCGCAGCAGAGCTTCCGCGCCGAAGATGCGGTGTTCGGACAGGCGCAGCTGCGGCTGGTAGACCAGCCGCAGTTCGCCCCGCTGCTGCGCCTGCTTCAGGGCATGGCCCAGCGCGATCAGGCGTGCGGAGCGGGCCTGCATCTCGGGCGTGAAGAAGCAACTGCCGTTGCGCCCGTCGGACTTGACCCGGTACATGGCGGTCTCGGCGTGCTTGAGCAGGATGTCGAGCTGATCGGCATCGGAGGGATACAGCGCGATGCCGACGGAGGCCGTCACGAAGGTTTCCTGGCCGTCCAGCCGCAGCGGCAGCGCCACGGCGTCCAGCAGCGCCTGCGCGCCCCGGGCGGCTTCCTGCTGGCCGGCGCCGGGCAGGATGGCCAGGAAATCGTCGCCCGACAGGCGCGAGAGGATGTCCTGCGCCCGCAGGGCCGTGCGCAGCCGGTGGGCCATTTCCTGCAGCAGCGCGTCGCCCGCCCGGTGGCCCAGCGAATCGTTGATGTCCTTGAAGCGGTCCAGGTCGATCCACAGGACGGCCAGCGCGCGGAACTGCTGGCTGGCGTACTGGAAATGCTCGTGCAGCAGCATGCGATTGGGCAGGCCGGTGAGCTGGTCGTAGTGCGACAGCTGCTGGATGCGGGCGGCGGCCTGCTTCTTTTCGGTGATGTTTTCCTTGAGCGACAGGTAGTTGGTGACCTTCCCGTCGGCGTTGCGCACCGGGTAGATGAGCACGGATTCCGTGAATTCCCGGCCGGCCTTGTCGAGGCTGACCAGTTCGCCCTTCCAGGGCTCGCCCCGGGCGATCCGGGCCCGGATGGCGGGCTGGACCGACTCCGCCATCCGCGGCGACCAGAGTTCGGTGGGGCTGCGCCCCAGCAGTTCCTGGCCGGTATAGCCGCTCAGGCGGCTGTAGGCCTCGTTGACGTACTCGATGCGGTAGTCGGTGTCCAGGATCATGATGGACACCGGGCTCTGCGCCACCGCCAGGGAAAACTTGCGCAGCATCTGTTCGTTCTCGTGCCGCTGCGTGACGTCCCGCGCGATCACGACGTAGCGGTCGATGCCGCCCGGCCGGGCCGGCTTGCGCGCCACGGACAGCTCGAACCAGCGGAGGTCCCGGCCGAGCCGCAGGCTGACGGTGCGGCCGCGCGACACGCCCTGCCGGCCCGCCTCCGCCAGCGCCGCGAGCACCGTGCCGGCGGCCTGCGGCGGCAGGATGTCCTCGACCAGCCGGCCTTTCAGGCTGGATCCGCGCCGCGACATTTCCAGGGCCTGGGCGGCATGCACGGCGAGGTAGCGGCCCCGCGCGTCCATCTCGACCACCAGGTCGGGCAGGGCCTCCAGGGTGGCCTGCAGGCGCCGCCGGGATTCTTCCAGCAGGGCGTAGGGATGCTGGACGGTTTCCACAAAGACGGCGCGGTACAGGTAGAGATAGGCCAGCACCTTGTAGAGATGCCCGAACAGGTTGTAGACGTCCATGACGCCCATGTAGCGCGTCAGGAAGAATTCGCTCTGGGCCATGATGCAGGCGGCCGCGAACAGCGCGCCGGCGTTGAAGCGGCGGGGGCCGCGCATGAGCCACAGCAGCCGGGCGGCGGCCAGCAGGTTGAGCGCGACGATCGTGTATTCGGCGCCCACCGTGAAGCCGGTGGGGCCCCAGCCGGGAATGTAGGTGGCCGGCAGCCACGCCGGGGCGCGGAACAGCAGGACCGTCACGCCGAAAACCAGCAGCAGACCGATCAGCTGCCAGCCGCTCAGGGGCATGCGGGCCGGACGCGTCCGCCAGGGCAGCCAGACCGCGGCCAGCAGGCCCAGGGCGCCGACCAGCCGGGCCGCGAGCCAGAAGCCGGTGCTGCGCGCGGTGGAGCCGGGCACGATGAAGTCCGGCATGCCCGGCAGGGTGAGCACGTGCAGGAAATCCAGCAGCGCCACCGCCAGGAAGGCGCTGGCCACCCACAGGAGGTTGGCCGGCAGCTTTTCGTGCCGCGAGCTCCAGATGAGCCCGAAGATGAGCGAGGCCACCACGATGGACAGCGTCTCCAGCGCCATGTGCAGCGGCAGGAAATTGCTGACGTCGCTGGCAGCGGCCGGCAGGCGCAGGGTCGTGACCACGATCAGGATCACCAGCAGCGCGCTGGCGGCGCCGAAGGCGCGGCGGGATTCCGCCAGATGGGCCGGATGGATGGTCATGGACGCTGCTCGTGGAACGTGCAGACCAATGTAACGGGCCGGCACCCCATCGGCAAGCCCGGTCCAATCCAGCCCGGTCCAATCCGGATCGCGGCACGGACAGCGGGCGGTCCGCCCGGACGGGGTCAGCCTTCTTCGTACAGCCCGATGCCCCACCAGCGCAGGGTGCCCGACAAATGGGCGCGCACGGCCCGCATGGCGTCTTCCTCGCGTCCGGCCAGCACGGCGTCGATGATCCGCAGGTGCTCGTCCATGGCGGGAATGATGCGCTCGGGCAGCAGCCGGCGCGACTGCTGCAGCACGGTGATGCGGTCATGGTTGCTGGCGTAGACACCCGCCGCCAGCGGGTTGCCCAACGCCCCGGCCAGCGCCAGATGCAGTTTCCAGTCGACCGCCATGGCCCATTGCTGGAGTTCGGGCGTGATGCCGCCGAACGCCTGGTCCCTGACGGCGGCATGCTCCTCGCGCAGGGCCTGCATCGGCGCCTCGCCCAGCCGGGCGGCCAGGACCCGGGCGCCTTCCTGGTCGAGCATGCAGCGCAGGTGGAAACAGGACCGGATCGTGTCGGGCGTGGGCTCGATGACCAGCACCCCGCGTTTGGGCAGGATCCGCACCAGGCCGGCGGATTCGGCGTGCTTCACGGCTTCGCGCACGGGCGCCAGCGGAAAGCCGGTCTTTTCCACCAGCTCCGCGATCGAGACCAGCTGGCCGGCCCGGACTTCGCCCCGGAACAGCAGGTCCCGGAAGGCCAGGAAGGACTGGTCGGCCAGCAGCATGTCCTGCGCCATCACGCCTGTCCTGGGGCTGAAGCCGCGTCCTCGGCATCGCGCAGATCCACCTCGATCCTGCCATCCAGCACGTCGTGGGCACGCTGACGGTCCACGTCGCCTTCCCAGGCGCCGATGACGACGGTGCCCACGCAATTGCCGATCATGTTGGTGAGCGCGCGCGCCATGCCCATGAACCAGTCCACCGACAGCACCAGCACCAGGCCGATCGCGGGAATGTCGGGGATGACGCTGAGCGTGGCCGCCAGGATCACGATGGCCGAACCGGGCACGCCATGGGCCCCCTTGGATGTCAGGAGAGACACGCCCAGGATCAGCAGCAGGTGAGAGAATTCCAGCGGCGTGTCCGTCGCCTGGGCGATGAAGACGGCGGCCAGCGTCAGGTAGATCGAGAAGCCGTCCAGGTTGAACGAGTAGCCGGTCGGCACGACCAGACCGACGGTCGAGCCGCGTACCCCCATGAGTTCCAGCTTGCGCATGACTTGCGGCAGGACTGCGTCGGAAGAGGCCGTGCCCAGCACCACCAGCAGTTCCTCCCTCAGGTAGCGCAGCAGCTTCAGGATGTTGAAACCCGCCAGACGCAGGATGATGCCCAGCACGACCAGCACGAAGATCACGCAGGTCACGTAGAACAGGGCTACCAGCAGCCCCAGCGATCCCAACGTGCCCACGCCGTATTTCCCGACCGTGAAGGCGATCGCCCCCAGCACGCCCAGCGGGGCCAGCTTGACGATGAAACCGATGATCTTGAAGAACACATGCGATAGGCAGTCGACCAGATGGACCACGGGACGGCCGCGTTCTCCCAGCAGGGCCACCGCGACGCCGAACAGGATGGAGATCAACAGTACCTGCAGGATGTCGCCCGAGGCGAACGCATCGACGAGCGTAGTCGGAATGATACGCATCAGGAAGCCGACCGTATCGGTGGCGCCGCCCACGCGCGACGTGTAGGCGGACAGGGCGCTGGCATCCAGCGTGCCCGGATCGACGTGCATGCCGTGCCCGGGCGTGAACAGGTAGGCCAGCGCGATCCCCAGGGCCAGCGCGAAGGTCGTCACGACCTCGAAATACACCAGGGCCTTGACCCCGACGCGGCCCACCTTGCGGATGTCGCTGGTGCCGCAGATGCCGTGCACCACTACGCAGAAGACCAGCGGCGCGATGATCATCTTGATCAGCTTGATGAAGCCGTCGCCCAGCGGTTTGAGCGACGTTGCGAATTCCGGCCACGCCACGCCCACGATGATCCCCAGCACCAGGGCGATCACCACCTGTCCAAACAAAGTCCTGTGAAAACGCTTCATTGTCTCGCTCCTTGTCCTCGAGGGTACGCTGCCGATCCGGCAGTCGCCATGTCAGAATAGATTTCTGCATATATTTGATCTGACATGTTAGTTATAACATCAGAAGCCTTGACGGAAAATAAATTTTGAATCGGGAGAAACCCCGAGACATCATCGACACACGACGCCCCATCCCAGGCGAACGATGCCGCCGCAACCGGCACCATCCCCGGTACCCCGCGCAACAGGCGGGGATGGTGCCTCTCCCGGTCAATCCAGCGCGATCTGCGCCTTCAGCCAGAAGACCCGCCCCGGCTCGTTGAGCCTGGTGTCCACGAAGGACACGCTGCCGGGGATGTCCACCCCCGACTTCGACAGGTGCTCGGCGTAGGTCTTGTTCAGGACGTTGTCCACGCCGGCGGTCAGCAGCACGCTCTTGGCCGGCCGCCAGCCGGCATTGAGCGACAGCACGCCGAAGCCGCCGGTGGCGCCGAGGTCCTTGCCGGCGATGCCGCCCATGCCCGCGTCGTAGCGGTTCTGCGCGGCCACCAGGCGCCAGAGGATGCCCGCGGAATACGGCCCCTGGGCATAGTTCAGGCCCAGGCGGGCCTCCAGCGGCGGCTGCTGCGCCAGCGCGGTGCCGTCGGTGCGGTTCTTGCCGTACACGTAGGACAGGCTGGCCACGCCCTGCCAGGACGGGTGGAACTGCCAGGCGGCGTCCAGCTCGCCGCCCATGACCGTGGCGTCGACGTTGCGCGTCAGGCTGCGGTTCCAGTCGATGAGGATGTAGTCGTCCACGCGGCTGTAGAAGGCCGAGGCCGACAGCGTGTAGGGGCCGCTGCGCCAGGTCGTGCCGACGTCCAGCTGGTTGAGCTTTTCCGGCTTGGTGGACAGGAAGGCGCTGTTGCCGCCGTCGGCGCCGCCCTTCATCAGCTCCCAGTAATCGGGGAAGCGCTCGGAATGGCCGAGCCCGGCGTACCAGGTGCTGTGGTCGCCATAATCCCGTTCGTAGCGCAGGAAGCCGCTGGTCAGGGTGCGGTCGTTATCGCGCCCCGCGGTGGCCGACTTGGCGGGCGCGCGCTTGTCGCGCGCCTCGATCCAGTCGACCCGCAGGCCGCCGACCACGCGGTCCGCCTCGGTGAGGAACCAGGTGCTTTCGCCGAAGACGCCGTGCTGCTCGAAGCGCATGTCCTCCACCCGCGAAGCCGCCAGGAAGGCGGCGTCGGCCGCATCGGCCGAGGCCTGCATGCCGCTGCCGCGCGCGCGGTGCACGTCCTGCTTGGCGTCGGCTCCGACGACCACTTCCCAGGATTCGGCCGGCCGCAGCGTGGTGCTCAGCCGCCCGCCCGTGGTGCGGCGGTCCGGATTGCTGGCCATGTAGGACTTCTGGCCCATCTTGTTCGTGCTGGGCGAACGCAGGGTGTAGTTGTCCATCACGTGGTCCACGTAGTTGTAGTAGACCCGCCCCTCGATTTCATTGACCAGGCCGCCCATGCGCTTGCGCTCGAACATCAGGGACACGTTCTCGCGCTTGAACTTCGAGCCGTCCATGCCGCGGTCGGCGTAGGCGGCGCGGCCGTCGCTGACCGCGGCCGACAGCTCGATGCGCGTCTTGTCGTCCGGCGTCAGCCCGATGGCGGCGTGGCTGCTCCAGCGCAGGTATTCGGAATGCACGCGGTTGCCGTCGCCGTCCTCGTAGTCGTCGGCCTGGGCGCGGGTGCCCCCGGCGCGCACGTACGCCTGCGGCCCGCCGACCAGCACGTCGGCCATCTGGTCGTTGCGCCCGAAGCTGCCCAGGGTCAGGCTGCCATCGGCCTTCCAGCCGAACGACTCCATGCGCTTGACCTCGCGCTCGAACAGCACCACGCCGGCCGACTGGCCCGCGCCGTAGCGCACGCTCTGCGGCCCTTTGAGGACGGTGACGCGGTCGTAGGATTCGGGATAGACGTAGGCCGTGGGCGGGTCCATGCGTCCGCCGCAGCCGCCGTAGATTTCCTGGCCGTCGAGCAGGATGCCCAGGCGCGAGCCGGAAAAGCCGCGCAGCACCGGATCGCCGTCGGTGCCGCCCTTGCGGATCACGGAGAAGCCGGGGATGCTCTTGAGAAAATCCGCGCCGTCATGGGCGGGGACGGGCTGGCGCGGGGCCTTCGGATCGGTCCGCACCACCAGGGGTTCGTCCGCGGCGGGCGCGGTGACGACCACGGGAGTCAGCGCCCGCACGGGCTGGGACAGCGCGGCCCGCGGCAGGCCGAGCGTCATCAGGGCGACCGGGATCCCGGCCACCCACAAGGTTTCCTTCTTCATCAGAGTCTCGATAGGCGAAAAAGCTGAAAGACATCCAGGGCCGCCCACGGCCGATGCAGCAGGCCGGGGCGGCCCCGAAACAAGAGAATGCCCCCACCACGCCACGCCTTCGGCTTGCTGCCCCCCGAGGGGGCCGTTTTGCCTTGGGGCGGCCCGGCGGCAAAAAATCAGGGTTTCAGCATGAACGAGACGGGGGGCAGCGCGCGGGCGGCCATTCCCAGGTGCCGGCGATCCGCGCGGCGCAGGGAGCTTCGTCGAACCCAGCCGCGGGCTGGACCCAGGGCGCGGCCGGCACGGGGGTGCCGGCCAGGGCGGCCGCCGGAGGGGCGGGATGGGTGGCGCACAGCGGGCAATGGCCGGTGCGCAGCATGCGCGGCGTGCCCGAACCGTCCGGATCGTCCGATCCGGAGTCCAGGTCCATGATCACCATGCCGGCCGGCGTGCAGGCCACGATCTGCACGCCGCGCAGGGGATCGGACGGCGGTACGCCGGCGAATACCGGCCCGATCACCTGGAGCCAGAGCCCCAGGATCAGCAGCCAGTGGATGACGGCGCATCCGCGTGTACGCTTGCCCGCATGTCGCATGCAAGCATTCTATGCGGCGCGCCCCGCGCTCCTGTTGACGCCGGTCAAGCCGCGCGTCGGCGGCGGGCGTCCCCGGGCGCGTTCCGGGCCGTCCGGCGCGGGGCGGACCCGGCGGGGGACGCAGGGCCGGCTCATGGGCGGCTCATGGGAGGATCATCGGCGGAGATCATGGGCGGATCATGGGAGGCATGGGGAAAGCCCAGGGGGGCACATCCATATTTCCATGAGCGATATGCAGATAGTCCGAAAACCTTTGCGGCTTGAAGGACATCTCATTAGAATGAAAACCCATAAGACGCGGCATTCATATAACTAGCTCCACTGATTCCCATCGTGCTCATGGAATCGATGGATCCCTCTCCGGCCATCATGAAGAAAAAACTCTCCGCCCTGCTGTTCGCCTCCCTGCTCCCCCTGCTGGCCGCCGCGCCGGCCGCCCACGCGGCCACGGACGACCTCGCCGCCATCCAGAAGGCCGGCGTCCTGCGCATCGGCACCGAAGGCACCTATGCGCCGTTCTCCTACCACGACGCCAAGGACAACCGCCTGGTCGGCTTCGACGTGGACATCGGCCGCGCCATCGCCCAGCGGTTGGGCGTCAAGGCGCAGTTCGTGGAAGGCAAATGGGACGGCCTGATCGCCGGGCTGGACGTCAACCGCTACGACGTGGTCATCAACCAGGTCGGCATCAGTCCCGAGCGGCAGGCCAAGTTCGACTTCTCCAAGCCCTACATCGCCTCGGCCGCGGCGCTGATCGTGCGCGAGGACAACGACACGATCCACGCCTTCTCCGACCTGAAGGGCAAGCGCTCGGCCAACACCATCACCAGCAACTTCGGCAAGCTCGCCCAGCGCAGCGGCGCGGAAGTGGTGCCGGTGCAAGGCTTCAACGACGCCATCGCCCTGCTGACCTCGGGCCGCGTGGACGCGACCGTCAACGACGAGCTGTCCTTCCTGGACTTCAAGCACCAGCAGCCCAAGGCCAAGGTCAAGGTCGTCGCCACCGACGACAGCGCCGAGTTCGGCCAGTCCGGCGTGCTGATGCGCAAGAACCAGCCGGCCCTGAAGGCCGCCATCGACAAGGCGCTGGACGGCCTGCGCGACGACGGCACCTACAAGCAGATCTCCGAACGCTATTTCGGCGCGGACCTGTCCGCCAAGCTCAAGTAGGCCCGGTCAAGCAAGCAAGCAGGCAGGCCCGCCCCGCGCGCCCGCGACACGACACGCAGGAGCCCCGATGCCCGACTGGCTGCGCCTGATGACGGACTCCCTCTGGCCGCTGCTGGTCGGGGGGATCCGGTTCACCGTGCCGCTCGCGCTCCTGTCCTTCGCGGCCGGGCTGCTGCTGGCCTTTCTGAGCGCGATCGCGCGGCTGTTCGGGCCGCCGCCGCTGGTGGCGCTGGTGCGGTTCTACGTCTGGCTGATCCGCGGCACGCCGCTGCTGGTGCAGCTGTTCGTGATCTTCTACGGCCTGCCCAGCGTCGGCTTCGTGCTGGATCCGCTGCCGGCCGCCCTGATCGGCTTTTCGCTCAACGTGGGCGCCTACAACGCCGAGGTCATCCGCAGCGCCATCGAGGCCATCCCCAAGGGGCAATGGGACGCCGCGTATTCGCTCAGCATGACGCGCGCGCAGGCGCTGCGGCGCACGGTGCTGCCCCAGGCGGCGCGCGTGGCCGTGCCGCCGCTGGCCAATTCCTTCATCGCCCTGGTGAAGGACACCTCGCTGGCCGCCGTGATCACCGTGCCGGAGATCTTCCAGGCGGCCCAGCGCATCGCCTCCGTCACCTACGAGCCGCTGATCCTGTACGTCGAGGCGGCCCTGATCTATCTGGTGCTCTGCTCCTTCCTGTCGGCCGCGCAGACCCGCCTGGAACGCCATTTCGGCCAGCACGCCGTCTTCACCGAGGGGCAGCGATGATCGAGCTGCGCGGCATCCGCAAATCCTTCGCCGGCCACGAGGTGCTGCACGGCGTCGACGTCGTCGTCCCCGAGGGCCAGGTGACCGCCCTGATCGGCCCGTCGGGCAGCGGCAAGAGCACCCTGCTGCGCTGCGTCAACCTGCTGGACGTCCCGGACGCGGGCTGGCTGACGCTGGGCGACGAGACCCTGGAATTCCAGCCGGGACGCCACCCGCCGCGCCCGGCGGTGCAGCGCATCCGCCAGCAGACCGGCATGGTGTTCCAGAACTTCCAGCTGTTTCCCCACCAGACCGCCGTGCAGAACGTGATGGAGGGCCTGGTGACGGTGAAGGGCTGGAGCCGCGAGCGCGCCCGCGAACGCGCCCTCGGGCTGCTGGACAAGGTCGGCCTGCGCGAGAAGGCCGACGCCTGGCCGTCCAGCCTGTCGGGCGGCCAGCAGCAGCGCGTGGCCATCGCCCGCGCGCTGGCGCCCGAGCCGCGGGTGCTGCTGTGCGACGAGCCCACGTCGGCCCTGGACCCGGGACTGGCGGCGGAGGTGGTCGCCGTCCTGGCCGACCTGGCCGCCGAGGGCATGACCATGCTGATGGCCACCCATGACCTGCGCCTGGCGGCGCAGATCGCGCGCCAGACCGTGTTCCTGCAGGACGGCGCGGTGGTCGAGGCCCGGCCGTCGGCCGAGCTGTTCCGCAATCCGCAGGACCCGCGCACGCAGCGCTTCGTGGCCACGCTGAAGGCTGACACCACCGCGTAAGGCGGCCGCGCGGATTCGTCAGGCGTGAGTCGTCAAGGATTGGGGCATCTCCCCACCTCGCCGCTTGCAAGCGGCTCGGATTCGTCAGGCGTGAAATAGCCCGCAGGGGCTATTTCACGTCCTGTCTCATCCAGCGCCGGCGCCGTTGCCGTGTATTTCGCCCCCGCCACGCAGGCCACGACGAAGGCGGTGACCGCCAGCATGACCGGCGTGACGGGCTCGCCCAGCAGCCAGGCGGCCAGCATCAGGCCCATGAAGGGCTGCAGCAGCTGCAGCTGGCCGACGGCGGCGATGCCGCCCAGGGCCAGCCCCCGGTACCAGAAGATAAAGCCCACCAGCATGCTGAAGACCGCCACATAGGCCAGGCCGCCCCAGGCGGAAGCGGGGATGCCGGTCCACACGGCCGGACGCAGGACCACGGACAGGGGCAGGCTGAGCGGCAGCGACAGCACCAGCACCCAGCAGATGACCTGCCAGCCGCCCAGCCGGCGCGACAGGCGCCCGCCTTCGGCGTAGCCGTAGCCGCAGGTGACGATGGCGACCATCATCAGGGCATCGGCGCCCAGCGAGCCGGAGCCGTCCCGGCTGAGCGCGAAGCCGGCCACCGAGGCCGCGCCCAGGATGGCGAACGCCCAGAAGGCGCGGGACGGCCGCTCGCCGCCCAGCCAGGTGCCGAAGATCGCCGTCGCCAGCGGCAGCAGGCCGATGAAGACCAGGGAATGCGCCGAGGTGATGGTGCGCAGGGCCAGGGCGGAAAAGAGGGGAAAGCCGAGCACCACGCCGAAGGCCACCAGCAGCAGGGTGCGCAGGTCGGCGCGCCCGGGCCGGGGGCTGCGCGTGAAGGCCAGCGCGGCCAGGGCCAGCAGGCCGGCCAGGGCGGCGCGCGCCGCCGTGACGAAGAGGGGATCGAGCCCCAGGACGGCCAGCCGCGTCGCCGGCAGCGAACCGCTGAAGATCGCGACCCCGATCATGCCGTTGATCCAGCCGCGCGTGGTGGTGTTCATCCGTGTTCCTTTTTTCTGTACGGGAGGTGGGCGAGGACTCCAGCTTGCCTTGCCGCCAGGACGGAATCCAGATACAGTGCAGTACAGTATCGATGAACTGTACTGATCGGATCCCCCCGCCCATCCTGCGCCCCCCGGCCCGGGCATGGCCGCCGCCCATGGACATCCCGCTCTCCCCTGCTCCAGGCCGCACCGCCGGCATCATGCGCTTCGTGCGCCAGCGCATCGCGGCCCGCGAATGGCCGCCCGGCGCACGCCTGCCCTCCCTGCGGGCCATGGCGCAGCAGCACGGCGTCTCCAAGTCCACCGTCGTCGAGGCCTACGACCGGCTGGCGGCCGAAGGCGCCATCCGTGCGCGCCCCGGCGCCGGCTTCTACGTCGCCGGGCCCCTGGCCCCGCTGGCGCTGGCGGAGATCGGTCCGCGCCTGGACCGCCAGATCGATCCCCTGTGGGTCTCGCGCCAGTCGCTGGACCTCGGCGCCCAGGCCCTGAAGCCCGGCTGCGGCTGGCTGCCCGACGACTGGATGCCCCGGGACGCCATCCGCCGCGCCCTGCGCCAGGTGGCGCGCGATCCCGCCGCCCCGCTGACGGACTACGCCCCCGCCCTGGGCCTGCCGGCGCTGCGCACCCAGATCGCCCGCCACCTGGGCACGCGCGGCCTCGCGGTCGATCCCCGCCACATCCTGCTGACCGATTCCGGAACCCAGGCCGTGGATCTGCTGTGCCGCTTCCTGATCGAGCCGGGCGATGCCGTCCTGGTGGACGACCCCTGCTATTTCAACTTCCTGGCGCTGCTGCGCGCGCACCGCGCCCGCATCGTCGGCGTGCCCCACACGCCCGACGGTCCGGACATGGACCGCTTCGAGGCCGCCCTGCGGGAACACCGCCCGCGCCTCTACCTCAGCAACGCCGGGCCGCACAACCCGACGGGCGCGCGGCTGTCGGCCGCCAAGGCGCGGCGCATCCGGGCGCTGGCGCACGACCACGACCTGATCCTGATCGAGGACGACATCTTCGGCGACTTCGAGTCCCGGCCCGCCGCCCGGCTGGCGGCCGACGACAGCCGCGACCGGGTCGCGCAGGTCGGCAGCTTTTCCAAGACCCTGTCCGCCAGCCTGCGCTGCGGCTATCTGATCGCGCGCGAGGACTGGCTCGACGCGCTGGCCGACCTGCGCACCGCGACGACATTCTCCGGCGCCGGCCTGACCCAGGCGGTCATCGCCCGGCTGCTGCGCGACGGCGCCTGGCAGCAGCACACGCGGCTGCTGCGCCAGCGCCTGGCCCTGGCCATGCCGCGCGCCATCCGCCTGTTGGGCGCCCTGGGCCTGCGGCCTTGGCACGAGCCCGAGGACGGCATGTTCCTGTGGTGCCGGCTGCCCGACGGCATCGACGGCGCGCGCCTGGCGCAGGCGGGCCTGCAGCAGGGCCTGATGCTGGCGCCCGGCAACGTCTTCAGCCAGGCGCAGGCGGCGGGCGCCATGATGCGTTTCAACGTGTCGCAGATGGACGATCCCCGCCTGCCCGACCGTCTGGCTACACTGATCAGGACCTGTCCGCGCTGATCAGGGACGCACCCGGCCCGCCGGGGCGCCCGGCGCCCATTCCCTTTTCCCGAACTCCCGATTCCGATAAAAGACCGCCATGCTCCCCCCGTCCGACACCGAAGTGCTCAACGCGTTCCACGGTTCCCTGCGCGCCCAGATCGACACCCTGCCGCCCCCCTGGAAATCCGCACTGGAGGCCCCGCACCTGCAAGGCATCCTGGACCGGCTCGACGCGATGCTGGCCGAACGGCTGGCCGCGGGCGCGTGCATCTTCCCCCTGCGGCCCTTCCGCGCCCTGACCGAGATCCCGCCGGACGCGGTCCAGGTGGTGATCGTCGGCCAGGACCCCTACCACGGGCCGAACCAGGCCCAGGGCCTGGCGTTCTCCGTGCCGGACTTCTGCCCGACGCCGCCCAGCCTGCGCAACATGTTCAGGGAACTCGCCCTGGAATACGGCGAGCCGGAACAGCCGCCGCGCAACAGCCTGGTGCGCTGGGCGCGCCAGGGCGTGCTGCTCTTGAACACCTCGCTCACCGTCGAGGCCCACCAGCCCGCGTCCCACGCCAAGAAGGGCTGGGAGCACATCACCGACGCCCTCATCATGCGGGTGCTGCGCGAGGCCCGCCCCAAGGTCCTGCTGCTGTGGGGCTCGCACGCGCAGGCGCGGCGCGCGCTGCTGGACATGCAGCCCCCGGCCGGCCCGGTCGAAGTGCTGATGGCCAACCACCCCTCGCCCCTGTCGGCCCAGCGCCCGCCGCGCCCCTTCATCGGCTGCTGCCATTTCCGCCAGGCCAACGACTGGCTGCAGGCGCACGGGGAATCAGGCATCGACTGGATGCTGGCCCGCACGCCCCCCGCCGCCCCCGGCTACGGCGGCTGAGGCGCCCGCCCCGGCCGCGGCATCCCCGGCGGCGTCCTCACCCCGTTCCCGCGCCATGGCGGCCGGACGGCCGGGCCGGCGGCGGTCCGACGACAGGCGGACGCAATCCCGGCCCGCGGCCTTGGCCTCGTACAGCGCCCGGTCGGCGCAGGCCAGCAGGTGGTCCAGGTCATGGCCGTCGGCCGATGCGCAGGCGATGCCGATGCTCACGCTCAGGCGCCCGGGCGCCCCGGCGGCCTGCCCCGCCAGGCTGCGGCGGATCCGGTCGGCCATGTCCAGGGCGCTCAGAGGCCCCAGGTCCGCGGCCAGCACCACGAATTCCTCGCCCCCGATGCGGGCGCACAGGTCGCCCTGGCGCACGCGGGCGCGCAGGACATCGGCGAACAGGGCCAGCACCCGGTCGCCCGCCTCGTGGCCATGCTCGTCATTGATGCGCTTGAACCAGTCGAGATCGCACATCAGCAGGGCCATGTCGCGGCCTTCCTCGCGCGCCAGCGCCAGGGCCGCAGCGCCCTGCTCGAACAGGGCGCGCCGATTGGCCAGCCGGGTCAGCGTGTCGTGCAGGGCAGCATGGCGGTACTGGCGCTCCGCCCGCGCGCGCACCAGGATGAGGACGCCGAAGGACAGACTGACGCAGAACAGGATGCCTTCCAGGATGGTGACGGTGAAATCCGGCCACAGCAGCCAGGTCACGCCCGGTATGTGCGCAACCGTCACCACGCGATAGAGATAGAACAGGCCATGGATGGCCAGCACGATCAGCAGCGGAAGCACCGAGCCGGCGTCCTGGCGCCGTTCGGGCCATATTTCCCGGCCGGCCGCCACCAGGTAGACGATCGACAGCAGGGAAAAGACCAGCAGCCGGAGGCCGTCCGAGGCCATGAACCCCGGCCACTGGCAGAGCACGAACCACGCCGCCGCCCCGGCCAGCAGCACCCGCCGGTGCGCGCGCCCGCCGACGTAGACCCGCAGCGCCGCCCAGACGCAGGCATGGCCCGAGAGCAGCAGCATGTTGGACAGCACGATCACCGGCTCGCGCCAGCCCGGCAGCTCGCGCGCGATGCTGACCACGAAGCCCGTCCCGCCGAGCAGCAGGGCGCCCGACATCCACAGCAGCGTGCGGTCGCGCCGCCCCTGCAGGGCGGCCAGCAGCATCAGCCCGCCCATGAGGAACAGCACGAAGGCTTCGACGATCAGCAGAGTACGGGCGTCCAGGTTCCACATCGGGCATGCGCCTACTTTTTTCCTGTCCGGAGGGCCCGGATTGTTTCAAAGCATTTCACACCTGAAATGCCTATGATGGCAAACGGAACAACCCTGGAATTTTAGATGACGATCGAATCCGTCCGGCGGTTCTTTGCCCAGCACGCCCCCGACCTGGACATTCTCGAACTGGAACAGAGCACCGCCACGGTCGCCCTGGCGGCCGAAGCCCACGGCGTGGCGCCCGGTCAGATCGCCAAGACCCTGTCCCTGCGGGCGGGCGACGCCGTCGTCCTGGTCGTGGCGCGGGGCGACGCGCGCCTGGACAACCGCAAGCTCAAGCAGGCCTTCGGCGGCCGCGTCAAGATGCTGCCCGCCGAAGAAGTCGCCGACCTGACCGGCCACCCCGTGGGCGGCGTCTGCCCCTTCGGCCTGGCCCGGCCGCTGCCGGTCTACTGCGACGTCAGCCTGCGCGATTTCGACGTCGTCATGCCGGCGGCGGGCTCCACCCGCAGCGCCGTGCGCATCCACCCCGAACGCCTGGCCCGGCTGACCGGCGCATCCTGGGTGGACGTGTGCCAGGCGGCCGCGCCGGCGGACGCCTGATCCCGCCGTCCTGCCCCCTGGCGGCCCCGCCCGGCCGCGCGCCGCCGCGCCGGGCTTGTTGAAGCTGAAGCCTCAACCCGGCGGACGCCGCGCCGCAGGGATCGAGGCTTCATGGGCCGGGGGGCGCGTCCAGCACCCGCTCCACGCCCTCGGCGGCGGCCGCGTCCAGCCGCCCCGCCTGGCGCGCCAGGGCCACGCCCCGGCGGCACAGGCGGTCGTACAGGTCGCGCATCTCGGGATCGACCGCCTGCAGCGCCTGGCGATGCAGGCGCACCGTGCCCGCGTCCCCGCGCGACACGGGGCCCGGCATGCCGGCCGCCACCCCGCTGCGCGCCAGGGATTCCACCGTGCCCCGCAGGAGCGGCAGCAGCGCGTCCAGCGCCTGCCGTTCCGTCGCTCCCCAGGACTGCCACAGGCGCACCGCCTCGGCCAGCAGGGCGTGGACGTGCTGGGACGCGTAGCCGCCCGAGGCGTGGTAGCGCACGCGCGCGCCCGGCGGCAGGTTCAGGCCGACGCAGCCCAGGCGGCGGGCCAGTGCGTGCAGCAGGGCGTCCAGCGGCGGCTCCGCCTCGATGGCCACGGTGCAGCCCGGCAGGCTGGCGAGCGCCGCGCCGGGGTCCGCGCCGAAGGCCTGCATGGGGTGGAAGCCTCCGATCAGCGCGCCCGCCTCGGCGGCGGGCCGCAATGCGGCCACGGGCGTGGCGCCGCTGCAATGGGCCACCGCCTGGCCGGGGCGCCAGGGCACGGCGCGGGCGATCCCGGCGATCAGGGCGTCGGGCGAGGTGAGGAACACCAGGTCGCAATCCCGCGCCACGTCCGCGGGATCGCCGGGCCGGCAGTCCGGCAGCGATTCGGCCAGGGCCCGGGCGCTGGCGGCCGAGCGGCTGGCGACCCGGACGACCGGAACGCCGGCCGCCTGCAGGGCCAGGGACAGCGCCCGCGCGAGCCGGCCCGCGCCGATGAAGCCGACCCGCAATGCCGAGGGCTCGGGCGGCGACCACGCCGCCGGGCGCGCCGATTCACCGGATTTCTTCGATTCGTCCACCCGTCCCTCCTCTGTCCAGGCGCCGCGCGCGCAACCCTATAATTGTAGGCTCGCGCGTCCGGCATGCCCCGCTGCCTCCCCCCTGCTTCCCGACCATGTCCTCCGCCTCGAATCCGCTTTCCATCCCCAGTCTGACCGCTCCCGTCGCCATGGGCTACGTGCCGCTGGGCGCGGTCTTCGGCTTCCTGTTCGTCCAGGCCGGCGGCTCCGGCTGGCTCGCGCTGGCATCCAGCCTGCTGATCTACGCCGGCGCCGCCCAGTTCATGATGGTGCCGATGCTGGCCGCCGGCCTGCCGCTCAGCGCCATCGTCCTGGCGACCCTGGTGCTGAACCTGCGCCACGTGTTCTACGGCCTGTCCCTGCTGAACACCCTGCCGGCCAGCCGCTGGCGGCGCTGGTACTGCATCTTCGCCCTGACCGACGAGACCTATTCCGTCCTGACGGCGCTGCCCGCCCGGGAACGGGCGCCGCGCATGGCGCTGATCAGCGGCCTGAACCAGGGCTGGTGGGTGCTCGGCACCGCGCTGGGGGCCGTGCTGGGCGCCCAGGCCCAGGTCGGCCTGGCGGGACTGGACTTCGTGCTGGCGGCCCTGTTCGCCGTCCTGGCCGTGGAGCAATGGCGCGCCCGGCGCGATGCCGTGCCGATCTGGATCGCGGCCGCCGCCTATGCCGCCGGCTGCATCCTGATGCCGTCCCAGGCGCTGGCCATCGCCATCGCGCTCAGCCTGCTGGCCACCGCCCTGCGGCCCGCCCGGCCGGCGACCGCCCCGGGAGCCGCCCATGACTGACACCGGCTACGTCCTGACCGCCATCGCGCTGATGGCCCTCGTGACGATCCTCCTGCGCGCCCTGCCCTTCATCGCCGGCCACTGGCTGCGCCGCCACCCCATCGTGCACAAGCTCGGCGACTCGCTGCCGCTGTCGATCATGGTCCTGCTGCTGGTCGACACTGCCGCGGGCCAGGCGCGCGCGCACGACGGCCTGCCCTGGCAGGAACTGGCCGCCGTGGTGCTGGTGGTGCTGCTGCAATGGCGCACGCGCCAGACCCTGCTGAGCATCGCGGCGGGCACCGCGCTGTATGTCGCGCTGCGCGCAGTGCAGTAATCGGGCCCCTGATCGGGCGCCACCGGGCGCCCAACGGTTCCGGTTCCGGCGGCGCCGGCGCAGCCCCTACAATCGGGATATCGCCCTCTTCCACCAGGAGCCCGCCCCATGCCCAGCTTTGACGTCGTCTCCGAAGTCGACAAGCACGAACTGACCAACGCCGTCGACCAGGCCAACCGCGAACTCGCCACCCGCTTCGACTTCAAGGGCACGGATGCGCGTTTCGAGCTGGAAGGCTATGTCGTCACCCAATCGGCGCCCAGCGCCTTCCAGCTCAAGCAGATGCTCGACATCCTGCGCGGCCGCCTGTCGGCGCGCGGCATCGACGTGCGCTGCATGGACGAGGCCGAGCCGCTGGAAAACCTGGGCGGCGCCCGCCAGAAGATCACCATCCGCCAGGGCATCGAGCAGGCCGTGGCGAAAAAGCTCATCGCCGCCGTGAAGCAGGCCAAGCTCAAGGTCGAGACCCAGATCAACGGCGACAAGCTGCGCGTGACCGGCAAGAAGCGCGACGACCTGCAGCAGGTGATCGCCCTGCTGCGCAAGACGGACGTGGAACTGCCGCTGCAGTTCCAGAATTTCCGCGACTGAGCGGGCAAGCGCGCGGTCGTGATCACGGCCGCGCGGCCAGCGCCCCGCTCCACAGCCATCCTCCGGCCATTCCCACGACCATCCCGAGCCATCCATACATTGTGCAATACGCACCAATAAACCATAATATGTGCATGTTGAACACCCACGGGATAGCGCCATGACCGCCCTGCCCAACACCGCGCCGGCACCGGACGCCGTGCTGGCCAAGGCCGTCCTGCGGGCGGCCGAGCAGCTCGGCCTGCGCCAGGCCGGGCTGGCCGACGTCCTGGGCATGCACCGCACCGCCGTCAGCCGGATGAAGACCGCGCAATCGCTGGATCCCGCCTCCAAGCAGGGCGAGCTGGCCCTGCTGCTGGTGCGCCTGGCCCGCGCCCTCTACGCGCTCACGGGCGGCGACGTCCAGTGGATCCGGCACTTCATGCAGTCGCCGAACCGCATCACCGGCGGCGTGCCGGCCGAGCAGATCGCCACGATCCAGGGGCTGGTGGCGGTGCTGCGCGCCGTGGACGCGATGCGGGGCAAGATTTGACCGCCGCGCGCCAGGACGGCGGCGGCCCGCGGGCCGGCTCCGAAGCCGGCGGGCTGTGGCGGGACTGCGAAGGCGAGCGCCACATCGGCCCGATCCAGGGCCTGCTGCACCGCCTGGTCGAAAGCCAGGAACACATCGCCACCCTGGGCTACGTGGACACGCTGGAAGAACAGGCCGTCCTGGAATCGCTGCTCGACCAGGCCAAGCTGCCCTGGCCCGCCGGCGGCGAACGCCTGCACTACCTGCTGCGCACGCCCTTCCGCTACCCGCCGCTGCCCTGGGGATCGCGCTTCGGGCGGCCCGACGAGCCCAGCCTGCTCTACGGCGGCCGCGACCTCGGCGCGACGCTGGCCGAGTCCGCCTTTTACCGCTTCGTGTTCTGGTTCTCCATGGACGCGCCCCCGGCGGGGGATGCCATCCAGAGCCAGCACACGCTGTTTTCCGTGGGCTACCGCACGGAACGCGGCCTGCGGCTGCAGGATCCGCCCTTCGACGCCCACCGGGCCGCGCTGGCCGATCCCGCGCGCTACCAGGCGGCCCAGGCGCTCGGCACCGCCATGCGGGAGGCGGGTGTCGAGGCCTTTGAATACCGCTCGGCGCGCGACCCCGCGCACGGCCTGTGCGTGGGCCTGTTCACGCCGCGGGCGCTGGCCGGGAAATCCCCCCGCGACATGCGCCCCTGGCTGTGCCAGTTGAGTGCCCACGAGGTCGCGTTCAAGCCGGTCGGCGGCCGCGCCGTCCACACCTACCCGCTCGACGCGTTCCTGGTGGACGGCCGGCTGCCCCTGCCGGCATAGGACCGCCCCGGGTTCGCGTCCGGCCGGAGCGTCCGGCCGGAGCACGAGGCGGGAAGCCGAAGGCTGCGCTCTTGCACGGCGAGGCGAACCAGCGACGTGATGCGGCCGGGCGCGCGCCCGGATTACGCGGCCAGGGCCAGGATGTCTTCCTGCGCCTGCGCCAGGCCGCGCGCCCGGCTTTCGGGGCCCATGTCCATGCCCTCGGCGCGCACGACGCGGATGTCGGTCACGCCCATGAAGCCGAAGATCGTCTTCAGGTAGCTTTCCTGGTGCTCCATGGCGTTGCCGGCGTCGCTGGTCGAATACACGCCGCCGCGGCTGAGCGCCAGGATCACGGTCTTGCCGCCAAGCAGGCCCACCGGGCCGTTCTCGGTGTACTTGAAGGTGCGGCCCACCTGGGCCACGCGGTCCAGCCAGGCCTTCAACTGGGCCGGAACGGTGAAGTTGTACAGCGGCGAGCCGATCACCACCACGTCGGCCGCGATCAGCTGGGAGACCAGCGCCTCGGAAATCTCGTTCTCGCGCCGCTGGACATCGCTGAGCGCCTCGTCCGAGGGCGGCAGCCGGAAGCCCAGCGCGTCCAGCGACAGGGGCGCGGGCGCCTGCAGGGCCAGGTCCAGGTATTCCACCGCCAGGCCGGGATGCGCAGCCTTTTGCTGCTCGACGATCGTGCGCGTCAGGCCGCGCGTGACGGAGTTCTGGCCGGTGATACTGGAATCGATGTGCAGCAGTTTCATGAAAGGTCCCATTCGGATGAAGAAGTTGCGATGGCCGTCATTTTCCATTGAGCATCGGGAATTGATAAGATTCCGTGGAAGGCATAGATTGTTCTATTCATGATGTGAATCGACCATGCACGACCTCAACGACATGCGCTATTTCGCCGAAGTCGTGGACCACGGCAGCTTCGCGGGCGCGGCCCGGGCGCTGGACCTGCCGACCTCGCGGCTGTCCCGGCGGATCGCCCGGCTCGAAGCCGAGCTGGGCGTGCGGCTCCTGCACCGCACCACCCGCAAGCTGTCCCTGACGGCGGCCGGCGAGCAGTACCACCGCCACTGCGTCGCCGTGCGCGACCAGGCGGACCAGGCCCAGGCGGAACTCGCCCGGATCCTGGCCGAGCCGCGCGGCCCCCTGCGCGTGTCCTGCCCCGTGACGCTGGCCCAGACCACCATCGGCCCCCTGATTCCCGGCTACCTGGCGCGCCACCCCAAGGTGCGTCTCGACATGCAGGTCAGCAACCGCGTCGTGGACCTGGCAGAGGAAGGCGTGGACCTCGCCCTGCGGGTCCGCCCCACCCTGGAGGACAGCGGCAGCGCGATCATCAAGCAGTTCGGCCTGAGCCACGGCCTGCTCGTCGCCAGCCCGGCGCTGCTGCGGCGCCACGGCCGGCCGGCGCAGCCCGCCGAGCTGGAACGCTTCGACGCGGTCGGCATGTCGGCGGCGGGCGGCAAGGTGCGCGTGCGCCTGCTCGGCCCCCAGGGCGCGCGGCACGAGGCCGCCTGCCGCCCCGCCTGCATCGCCGACGACCTGCTGACGCTGCGCTTCGTCATCCTGGGCGGCGTCGGCATCGGCGTGCTGCCCGACTACATGTGCCACGAGGACATCGCCGAGGGGCGGCTCGAACGCCTCCTGCCCGGCTGGTCGCTGGCCTCGGGCATCGTGCACGCCGCCTATCTGTCGCGGCGCGGCATGTCGCCGGCCCTGCGCTCCTTCCTGGACTACCTGGGCGAGAAGCTGGTGCAGGACCCGGGCGGCGACCTGCTGGGGATTTCCCCGCTCGGGCAGCCGCCCGGCGCGGCGGCCGGGGCGCCTACGCGGCCCGCAGCGACGCCATCTCCACCACCCGCGCGCCCAGGTCGCGCCAGCGCTCGGGGTGGCAGGTGAACAGCAGGATCTGGTGGCGCTGCGCGGCGTCGAACAGGATGCGCTTCATGCCGTCCAGGCGGCCGGCGTCGCTGTGCACCAGGGCGTCGTCCAGGATGATCAGAGTGGGCCGGCCCGCCTCGCGCAGCAGATCGGCATAGGCCAGGCGGCTGATCAGGCCCATCTGCTCGCGCGCGCCGAAGCTCAGGGCGTCCAGCGCCTCGTGGGACGGGCCGTCCGCGCCCGGGCGAACCAGCCGTTCCGGCAGCAGGTCCTCGTCCACGTCGAGCCGCGCCTGCGGAAACAGCAGTTGCAGGTAGTGGTTCAGGTGGCGCTGCAGCGGCGCCTGGATGCGGCGCGTCAGCGCCTGGCGGCCGGCCCGCAGCAGCCCCAGCAGCAGGTCCAGAGCCTCGGCCCGGCGCTTCAGTTCGTCGCGGCGCCGGCCGATGAATTCCGCTTCCCGGGCCAGGTCGGCGCGCTGCTCCTCCAGCCCGTGGGCGCCCAGGGCTTCGAGCCCGCTCTGCACCCGGATGGCTTCCTCCCGGCGCGCCTCGGCCGCTTGCTCCAGCGTGTCGGCCGTGCGCGAGAAACGCTGCGCGTCCTGCTCCAGGATGTCCGGGCGGGCCGCGTCGATCCGCTGGTCCAGCGCGTCCAGCGACTGGCGCAGGGTCGCCTCCTGCGCCCGCAGCTCGGCCAGCCGGGCCGCCAGGCTCCGCTCCTGCTCCTGGCGTTCCGGCGCCTGGATCGCGTCCTGCAGCCTCTGCCATTCGGCCTGGGCCGTGCGACCGGCCTGCTCCGCCAGGCCCAGCATCTGTTCGTGCCGGGTCGCGCGCTGCTCCGTGGCCAGCAGCCGTTCCCGGGAGGATTCCAGGCCGCGTTCCGCCTCGGCCTCGTCAAGGGGTTCGCCGGCCGTCCCGGCTTGCGCCGGCGGCAAGGCCGCCAGCGCCTCGGACAGCGCCTGGCGCCGCCGTTCGACCTGGACCAGACGGTCTTCCAGGGCCTGGGTTCCCTGGGGCGCCAGGCCGGCCAGCAGGGACTCGTCCAGGCGGATGTCCTCCCCGAGGGCGCGCGCCTGCTCGGCGCGGTCTTCGGCCTGCCGCAGGTCCGGCACGCCCAGGCCGGCCAGCAGCGCATCGAACCGGTCGCGCGCCTCCTGGCGGCGGCGCGCCAGGTCGGCCACGTCCTCGCCACCGGGCCGGATGCGCAGCCGGCCCACGCCCGGGATGTCCAGCTCGACGGGCTCCAGCAGCAACCGTTCGCCCTGGCCGGCCAGGGGCTCGTCCCCCATCCGGATCTGCTGCGACGGCAGCAGCTGGTAGGCCAGGCGGGTGGCGGCGGACTGGCGCGCGGCGTCGAGCCCGGCCAGCGTCCGGTCCAGGGACCGCAATTGTTTCAAGGCCGCCTCGTCCACCTGGATGCCCCGCAGCCGTTCGCGGCGGGACTGCAGCCGCGCCTGCACGGCCCGCGCCTGGTCCAGGTCGGCCGCCCACCGCGTCTGCTCGGGCGCCAGCCGGTCCAGCTCGCCCGCCAGCTCGGCCCGCCGGGCCTGCCGCCGCGCCCCGGCCACGCGGGCCTCGGCGCGCCGATAGTCCTCCCGCGCCCGCGCGGCCTCTTCCTCGATCCGCGGCCGGTCTTCCCGCAGCTCGGCCACCCGCCGGCCGGTCAGGTCGCGCTCCCGGGCGCGCTGCTGCAGGTCCTCGCGCTGGCGGGCGAAGGCCGCCTGCCGTTCCCGGCCATGTTCCTGCCTGGCGGCGCAGTGTTCCAGGGCCTGCGCCTCGCGTTCCCGGACCTGGCGCCAGCCCTGCACCTCGGCCAGCCGCGTCCGGGCCTCGGCGGCCTGGCGGCGGTAGGCATCCCAGGGCCGGCCGGCGTCCTCGGCGCGCAGGCGGCGCAGTTCGGCCAGCCGGTCCACCTGCTGGCGGTAGGCGGCGATGTCCCGGTCGAGCGCCTCCAGGCGCGCACGGGCATCCTCGTGCTGGCGCAGGACCTCGGCGTATTCGCCGGTGGGGCGTCCCGTGGACGTCAGCAGCTTCGCCCGCTCGGCCTCGACCCGGGCGATCAGCCCGTCCCCCGCGCTGCTGGCGAGGTCTCCCAGGCTCTCGCCCAGGGCGGATTTCAGATAGGGGCCCGCATGGGCCACCGGCTCGCGCAGCTCCTGGCCGTCGCCCTGCTCGATCCAGAGCAGCCCGGGCACGCCCCAGTGCTGGGCCTTGCTGGCGCCCTTGCCGGGGAATTGATATCCCAGCAGCTCCGCCAGCTTTTCCTCGGCGGCCTCGCCATCGAAGCGCCGCCCGCCGATCTCCAGGTCGCAGCGCTTCTGCCGGAGGAAGCGCTTGCCGAGTTTCCAGCGTTCTCCTTGCCACTCGAATTCCAGCTCCACGCTGGGCGCGGCGGAGGAATCGCCCCAGGGCTGGAGGTCGTCCATGCTGCCGGACTTGAAGCGCTCGAAGAACGCCGCGCGGATCGCCCGCACCAGCGTGCTCTTGCCGGATTCGTTGGGGCCGGCGAACAGGTTCAGTCCGGGCTCCAGGCCACGGATCTCCACCGGCTCGCGGAACCGGCGCAATTGCCCGACCCGCAGGCGCAGCAGTTTCATTGGCCTCCCTCCACCTCGCGGCCCGCATGCCGCCCGGATTCTTCAGGCACGGGCCGGGCCGCGGGGACTGTCCCGCCTTCCATCTCATCCCCGCCGTCGCCCAGCAGCCCGGCCAGGATCGCCAGCGCCTCGCGCGCCGTGTCCGCCGCCTCGCCGGGCGCCGCGTCCTGCCGCTGGCGCAGCTGCGCGATCACCTCGCCCACGTAGCCGTCGGCCCGCAGGGCGGCCACGTCCTCGTCGGTGGGCTCCAGCCGCAGGCCCGACCGGTGGACCTGCAGGCTGCGGCAGCGCCCCTGGACCACGGACAGCGTCCGGTCCAGGCGCCGCGCGCCCGCCAGGTCGATGGCCCCGGCCAGCGTCAGGTCCAGCACGGCCGCGGGCGGCAGGCCGTCCAGGCGCTCGACGAGCAGGTCCAGGTCGGACGCGACCGACAGGGTCTCGTCCCAGGCCAGCCAGCGGTACTGGCCGACCTCCAGGGGCTCCACCGCCGGCGCCCGGCCGGGGCCCGGCACGTCCACCCGCACGACGCGGCCCGAGCCGTTGTCGCGGAAGCGTTCCGGCTCCGGCGTGCCGCTGTACACGGTGCGCTCGTCGACCTGCTTGAAGCCGTGCCAGTCGCCCAGCGCCAGATAGTCCAGCCGTGCGCGCCGCGCCCGGTCGGCGGCGATCGGATTGGGGGAATCGATGTCCTCGGCCAGGATGCCCTGGACGCTGCCGTGCGCCAGGCCGATGCGCGCCAGGCCCTCGGCCGTCTCGGCCGTGTCGAACCATGCCGTCAGGTCGCCGTGCGTCTGCCGCTGGGTCAGGGGCGCCGCCAGCACCGCGAAGCCGTGCTCGGGAAACGCGCGCACGCCCGGCTCCAGCAGCAGGTGCGCATGGGGCGGCACCGCGCCCAGCCGCTGCGCGCGCGTCCAGACGCTTTCCGCCAGGGCGGCGTCGTGGTTGCCGGGGATCAGGATCCAGGGGCCCTGGTAGCCCCCCAGCGCGTTGAACAGGCGCCGGATGGTGCGGTCCGACACCGTCTGGGCGTCGAACACGTCGCCCGCCACCAGGACGGCGTCGACGTGCTCCCGCGCCGCCAGCGCGGCGATACGCTCGATCGCGGCGTAGCGGGCCTCGGCGAGGACGGCGGCGTCCTCGGGGGCGAAACGGCCGTACTGGCGGCCGATCTGCCAATCGGCGGTGTGCAGGAATCTGGGCATGGCCGGGATATTGACACCGACCCCGGCCCCGCGTCAAAGCGTGGACGCCGCGCGCGTGACCGGATCGTCCTGGCGCCGCATCCCGTTGTCGAGCCCCAGCTCCGCGTCCCCGCCCCGCATCCGCGCTCCGAATCGGAGCCGACGGGCTTCCCGCACGCGAGCGGGATCGTCCCGGGCGTGCGGGGCCTGGCGCCTACTTGGCGAACAGCTGGCCGAGATCCTTGAACGCCTTGAATTCCAGCGCGTTGCCACAGGGATCGAGCAGGAACATGGTGGCCTGCTCGCCCACCTGGCCCTTGAAGCGGACGTAGGGCTCGATCACGAACTTCGTGCCGAAGGACTTCAGGCGCTCCGCCAGGGCTTCCCACTGGTCCCATTCCAGGACGACGCCGAAGTGCGGCACGGGCACGTCGTGCCCGTCCACCGGATTGGTGTGGGCGTGTTCCTGCGACGCCGTGCGGGGATGCTCGTGGATCACCAGCTGGTGGCCGTAGAAATTGAAGTCCACCCACTGCGCGCTGGACCGGCCTTCTTCCAGGCCGAAGACCTCGCCGTAGAAACGGCGGGCGGCGGGCAGGTCGTACACGGGGATGGCCAGATGGAAGGGAGACAGGCTCATGGAAGGCTCCAGGGAACGAGGGGGTTCGGGTCCGAAAGGATTCGATTCCGAATGATCGCGGTTTCAACGATTGTAGAAGCGGATCCGGGAATGCACCATCCGGACGCAATCCCGGTGCGATCCAGATGCGCCTCAGATGCACCGCAGATGCGCCTCAGACGCACCGCAGATGCGCCTCGGATGCACCGCAGATGCAATCCAGACGCGATCCAGATGCAAGCCGGGCACCCCCCAGGCATCATCCAGGCCGGACGCCATGGCGCACCCACGAGGGCCGGCGGCGAACGATGGTTTATGATTCCAGCTTCGCGTCACCCCGATCCTCCCCATGATCCGCCTTTCCGCATCGCCCGTCCGCCGTCCTGCTTCGCGGAGGCCGCGGTGAGCCCGTCCCGCCCTGTCCGCCACCCTGCCTGGAGCATCGCCCTGGTGGCGCTGATCGCCCTGGCCGGCCTGTTCTACGTCAAGTGGGCGCCGTACTACGACCGCGCCTTCACGGCCGCCCAGACGCATTCCATCGGCACCTCCATCCTGACGGGCGGCCAGGACGCCCCGCCCGCGCCCTCGCTGCACGCCGCGCTCGACTACGCCAAGGCCTACGGCCTGGCCATCTGGAAGGCCCTGCTGCTGGGGCTGCTGCTGGGCTCCGCCATCCAGACCCTGCTGCCGCCGCGCTGGATCGAGCGCTGGCTGGGCCGGCCGGACGCCGGCGGCGTGGTGACGGGCGGCCTGCTGTCCATCCCCAGCATGATGTGCACCTGCTGCGCCGCTCCCGTCATCACCGGGCTGCGCCACTGCCGCGCCGCCCCGGGCAGCACGGCCGCCTACTGGCTGGGCAACACCATGCTCAACCCCGCCACCCTGGTCTTCATGGGCTTCGTCCTGGGATGGCACTGGGCCGGCCTGCGCCTCGCGCTGGGGCTGGCGATGGTGCTGGGCCTGGGCTGGGCGCTGAACCGCATGAGCCGGGCGGACTGCGCGCCGGCCGGCGATTCCGCGCCGCCGGCTTTTGAAACCGACCCGGCGTATTTCCAGCCGGGCCAGGTCCTGCGGCGCTGGGCCCGGGCCTTTGCCGGCATGGCGCTGCGGCTGCTGCCCGAATACCTGGTCCTGGTGCTGCTGCTGGGCGCCGCGCGCGCCTGGCTGTTTCCCGTGCTGGATTTCAGCATCGACAACGGCCTGCTGTGGATCGTGGGCGCCGCGCTCGTCGGCACCCTGTTCGTCATCCCGACCGCCGGCGAAGTGCCCATCGTCCAGGCCCTGCTGGCGCTGGGCGTGGGGGTGGGGCCGGCGGCCGCGCTGCTGGTGACCCTGCCGCCGGTCAGTCTGCCGTCCCTGGCCATGGTCAGCCGCTCGTTCCGGCGCTCGGAACTGGCCGTCCTGGTCCTGGGCGTGGTCGCGCTGGGCGTGATCGGCGGCGGACTGGCGATCGCGCTGGGGTTCGGCGGATAGGGCCTGCCGGGCCGCATGCCCGCAGGGCCGGGGCGCATGCCCGCAGGCGCAACGGCAGCGCTTCCCGCCGTCAGCCGCCGGAAGTCTCTTGCAGCTGCGTGCCCCGGAACAGGGCCGCCTCGGCCAGCAGGAATGCGGCGACCGATGCCGAGCCAGAGCCCGGCGGCGATCGGCGAGGCGGCCGCGATGGCGACGATGCCTCGGGCGCGCTGGCGGCGGAAATCGGACGGGTCCGTGATGGGTTCGCTCATGTCCCGCCCACGTCGGCAAGCCGATGTCCGGTGGGCCGACCCTGCCAGAGCCCGCCTCATCCGCCTCATCCGCCTCCTCCGCCTCATCCGCCTCATCCGCCTCATCCGCCTCATCCGCCTCCTCCACCTCATCCGCTCCATCCGTTCCATCCGTTCCATCCGTTCCATCCGCCCATCCCGCCCGATTCCGCCCGATTGATGCGTAATGAGAATCATTTCATATCATCATATAATCCCCCTATGGATAGCCCCGCCCCCGTCCACGATCCGGGCTCCGTGCTGGACACCTACGGCCGCGACCTCGACGCGCGCCCGTCCCGCTTCGCGCCCGCGCCCCTCCCGCCGGCCGACCCGGCCCGCGGCGGGCCGCGGGCGCACGGCTACCGCATTCCGCCGCCGGCCGGCAGCGGCTGGACGGACATGCATGAATTCGGCAACGGCCTGCTGATCACGCGCCTGCGCTGCCGGTTCCGGCAGGCGTTCGAGGAAGAACAGACCCGGTTTCCCGATAACGTGCGGCTGGGCCTGCTGCTCGAAGGCACGGGCGCCCTGGCCCATGCCGGCGGCGAATCATCCGTCGGGGCGGGCAGCGTCGTGGCCCGCCTCGCCGACCCCGGACCGGTCCGCAACCGCATCCCCGGCGGGCAGGCGCAGGCGGGCGTCGCCCTGGACATGCCGCGCGCCATGCTCGACACCCTGCAGGCGCAGGGCCTCGCGCCGCCGTGGCTCGGCCGGGAAGGCGCGCTTTTCGTCTTCCGGCCCGATCCGCGCACGGGCGCCGAGCTGTGCCGGCTGGGCCGGCGCCTGCTCGGGCTGCGGCCCGGCGGCTCCCTGCTGGCGGCGCTGGCGCTGGAATCCCTGAGCCTGGACATGCTGCTGCGCCTGCTGTCGGCCCACCCGTCGAGCCCCGCCCGGGGGCTGGCGCCGGCCTCCCGGCGGGACCGGGACACCCTGGACGCGGCGCTGGACATCCTGCACGCCGAGTGGGACCAGCCGCTGACCATCGCGGCACTGGCCCGGCGCGCGGGCACCAACGAGTGCTACCTGAAGATGCGCTTTCGCCAGCACACCGGCCAGACCATCGCCGCCTACCTGCGCAGCCTGCGCATGCGCCACGCGCGCGACCTGCTGGAATCGCGCCGGTACACCGTGCAGGAAACCGCCCAGCTCTGCGGCTACCTGCACGCGGGCAAGTTCTCCCAGGCGTTCCGGCGCGAATTCGGCTGCCCGCCCTCCAGCGTGCGTTGAAACATTTTTTCCGTCCCGGAGCGGAACATTTCCCGCCCGGAGCCGGCCGGCCCGCCGGAAGGGACGATACTGCGGCACCGACGAACGAGTCTCATTCTCACCATAATCCGCACCATGTCCCTTTCCTTCCGCCCGATGGCGCGGCGCGCGGCGGGCGCGCCCCTGCTCCTGTCCGTCTCGATGGCCTGCGCCTGGGCCCAGGACGCCTCCCCAGGCCGCGTCCCGGCGCTCGACAGCATCGTGGTCAGCGGCGAGCGCATCGACCGCAGCCTGCAGCGCACCGCCGCCTCGGTGACCTCGCTGGACGCCGAGGCGATCGAGCGCAGGATCGACGCCGCCTCCGTCGCCGACGTGATCAAGGGCACGCCCAACCTCATCTTCCCGGACACCGTCGGCGCACCGGTCATCCGCGGGCAGGACACGCAGGGCCCGAATTTCGGCGCCAGCGCGTTCCTGGGCGGCACCATCCCGCGCGCGACCGTCAACGTGGACGGCCGCTATCTGAGCTACTACGAACTGGTGTTCGGGGCCGCCTCGATCTGGGACGTGAACGGCATCGAAGTGTTCCGCGGGCCGCAGACCTCGACCCAGGGCGCCAACAGCATCGCCGGCGCCGTCATCGTGAAGACGAAGGACCCCACCTTCCACCCCGAGGGCGCGGCGCAGGCCCTGATCGGCAGCGGCAACCTGCGGCGCGGCTCCGCCATGGTGTCGGGCCCCCTGATCGAGGACCAGCTCGCCGCCCGGCTGACGGTCGACTACTCCGGGCGCGACACCTTCATCGACTACGTGAACCCCGGCTTCGCCCAGGGCGACAGCGACCAGAACTTCCGTTCGCTCAGCACCCGCATGAAGCTGCTCTGGCTGCCCGACGCCCTGCCCGGCCTGGAGGCGAAGCTGACGTTCGCGCACACCCAGCACAACCGCCCCACGTCCGAGGCCGCCTCCACGCCCTACGGCGACTACGAGAGCCGCACCGCCTCCATGCCCAGCTTCCGCCAGCGGGCGAACACCATCATCGGCGACGTGAGCTACGAGCTGGGCGGCGGCGTGCGGCTGTTCAACCGCAGCGAATTCACCGACCTGTCGGTCCGGCGCATCACCGAGCCGCCGAGCAACGGCGGCGCCGACATCGAGCAGCGCAACGTCTCCAACGAGACCCGCCTCAACTGGGGCACGGAGGCCTCCGACTGGAGCGGGGTGGCCGGGCTGTTCTACAACCGGACGGACTCGGACGACCGCCTGACCATCCGCGGCGTGTCGCAGTTCGACGACGGGAAGCGCAACCTCGGTCTTTACGCGGAGATCAACCGCCGCCTGGCCGAGCGCTGGCGGCTGACGACCGGCCTGCGCTACCAGCGCGACCACGTCCGGCGCCACGGCACCACGCCCTACGCGCGCACGCCGATGGCCTACGACCAGACCTTCAGCGCCGTGCTGCCCAAGGTGTCGCTGGCCTACGACCTGACGCCCCAGGTCACCGTGGGCGCCCTGATCAGCAAGGGTTACAACCCCGGCGGGGTCGGCCTGAGCTTCGCGCAGGCGCGCATCGTGCCCTTCGACGAGGAAACCGTGTGGAACTACGAGTTGTTCGGCCGCGCCAGCCTGCTGGACGGCCGCATGAACCTCACCGGCAACCTGTTCTACAGCGATTTCCGCGATTCGCAGCGCCTGCTGCCCGACTACCTGAACGGCGTGCTGTACGGCGCCATCGTCGTCAATGCCGAAAAGGCCCGCTCCTACGGGCTGGAACTCGCCATGGACTACCAGGTGCTGGACACGCTGCGGCTCAAGAGCGGCGTGGGCCTGCTGCACACCCGCATCGACCGCTTCTCCGACGGCAGCGGCGTGCTGGAAGGCAAGCGCTTCGGACGCGCGCCGAGCTACACGCTGAGCCTGGGCGCGCAGTGGCGGGCCACCGCCCGCCTGACCCTGGACGTCGACGTCCGGCACACCGCCGGCTACCACTCCACGGACGAGAACATCGCCGCCTACGAGGTCGATCCCCGCACCGTGGCCGGCGCGCGCCTGAGCTACGCGGTGAACAAGCACACGGAAGTCTTCGCCTACGTCGACAACCTCTTCGACGACCGCTCGCCCACCTGGTTCTTCGACGATCGCACGGTCCGCGGCATCGCGGGCTCCATGCCGCCGCCACGCGAATTCGGCGCCGGCGTCCGGATCACCTTCTGACGGGCCCGCCCGCCGCTCCCTGAACGCACACGGAACACGCCCCACCATGCCCCCTCGCTCCCTGCGGCTGACGCTCGGCCTGCTGGCCCTGGCCGGCCTGGCCGCCTGCGGCACGCCCGGCGCCCCCTCGACCCTGGCCGACGCCCGCACCGGCCCGGCGGCGCATGCCCTCATCGAAGCGCGGGACATCCTGCGCCGGCCCCTCGCGGCCGACATGGTCGAACTGGCCCACAGCCCCCGGCAGCGCGCGGTCTTCGTATCCGCGCCGGACTGGAAGGACGAGAGCCGCTCGGCGGTGCTGCGGCTGGACCCGAATACGCTGGACGTCCAGGCGCGCATCCCGCTCGACGGCAAGGGCTTCGGCGTGGCGCTGGACGACGCCGGCGGCCGGCTGTACCTCACCCAGGGCTTCAATGGCGCCATCACCGTCGTGGACACCGGGCGCAACCGCGTCCTCAAGCGCATCCCGGTCATGGAGAAGGTCGATTTCAGGCAGGCCTACGCGGCCCACGGGCTGTCGGCCCCGCGCACGGCCTTCCTGCTGGAGCAACTCAAGAAATTCGGCGTCTCCAGGGACTACCCCTACAAGCTGCGCGAAATGGTGCTCGACAGCCGCACCGACCGCCTGTTCGCGCCCGGCCTGGGGCTGGGTTTCGACAGCGTGCTGTTCGTCATCGACACGCGCACGCTGGAACTGGAGAAGATCGTCCCCGGCTTCGGCTACAACGCCGTGGGCATCGCGCTGGACGAGGCCGGCGGCCGCGTCTTCGTCTCCAACATGCGCGGGCAGGTGATGACCGTCGACGCGCGGACGCTGGAGATCACGCGGACGCTGGAAGTCCAGGCCGACCAGTTGCTCAATCTGGCCTACGATGCGCGGACCAACCGCCTGTTCGGCGTGGACCAGGGCATCGACCGCGACGAATGGCGCAACAACCACCTGGAGCGCGAATACCGCCGCCGCAGCCCCGGGCACCGCGTGTTCGCGCTGGACGCCGACACCGGCCGCACCCTGGCCGACATGCCGGCCGGCGAGGTCCCCATCGCGCTGCGCCACGACGCCCGCCGCCACCGCCTCTATGTCACCAACCGCGGCGGCGTCCGGCCGGACAAGGGCGCGGGCTCGATCACGGTCTATGATACGGACGGCTACCGGCTGCTGCAGACCCTGCCCATGCCGCCCCATCCCAACGGCCTGGCCCTGGACGAGGCGCGCGGCACGCTGTACGCGACGATCAAGAACGACGGCGAACGCAAGAAGGCCGGCGAGCCGGAAAGCGTGGTGCGCATCGCCGTTCCATAGCGGGGCGCTCCCGGCGCCGCGGGCTCAGATCCGGGCCGCGGCGCCCGTCCCGGCATACACCAGCGAATCGCGCAGGTTCCGCACTTCCCCGTCCAGGCAAGCCGGCAGGGGGCCGATCGGCGCGGGCGGCGTGCCCGCGCGAATCGCGGTGGCCAGCATGAGCAGCGCGCGGCCGATCTCGCGCGCGCCGTCCGCGCCGAACAGCGTGCGCGCCAGCCCGGGCGCGTCCGCACCGGCGTTCTCCAGCGACCAGCACACGGACAGCGCGCGGTAGACGAGGCGCTGCGCGGCCATGACCATGGGCCAGGACCGCTCCGCGGCGGCGCGATGCCGCGGCGTGGCGTCGACGCCGGACTCGTAGGCCTGCAGCAGGACGATCGCGCGGTGCTGGAGGTCGCGGCGCGCCCGCCGGGCGGCGCCGGTGGTGACCTCGCCCCGGGCGGCATGCGCGAGGACGCGCTTCAGCGCCACCAGCGTGTTGACGAGTTCCCGCGGGATGCGCAGCCGCACGGAGCGAGGCGTCATCGCGGCCAGGATCGCCAGCCCGGCTGCGCAGCCGATGAAGGTGTCCTCGCCGCGTACCCACAGCATGTGCGCGATGTCCGGCACCGGATGCCCGCCCGTGGCGATCGTCAGGGCCGCGGCCGTGATGAACACCACCGCCAGCGCATAGTTGCGGATCACCATCACCTCGATGACGAACTGCAGCAGCATGAGCGTCACGACGAGCCATGGCCCCTCGGGATGGATGGCCAGGATGCCGCCCGCCAGGACCAGCCCGACGAGGGTGCCGCTCATTCTTTCGATGCCGCGCTGCAGGCTGCGCGTCCAGCCCAGCCCCTGGTGCAGGATCAGGACGGCCGCCGCCATGGTCCAGTAGGCGCGCTCCATCCCCAGCGCGCCGCCGATCAGGCCGGCGATGGCCGTCGCGGCGCCGATGCGGGCGGCCGCCAGCAGGGCCGGCGACCCGGGCCGCAGGTTTTCCCGCAGCGAGTCCAGCACGCCGCGATGGCCCAGCGGCACATGGCCGGGATCCGCGCGGTCCTCCCCGGCGCCGCCTTCCCGCGCGCGGGCCGCGATCGAGCGCGCCTGACCGGCGGCGCGTTCCGGCGCCAGGCCGGCGGAAGCGTTCATGATGCCGGCGAACAGCAGGTGCAGTTCCCGATTGAGCGCGCGCAGGCGGCTGAGCGCGCCATCCGGGCGCGGGCGCGCGGGCTGGTAGGCCGTCAGCACCGTCCAGGCGTGGTGCATCGCCAGCGCGGCCGCGTGGCGGGCGCCGTCCTCGGCCGGCGTGCCCACCGTCTCCGCGAACCGCGCGACCGCCTGCGCCGCAGCGACGACCGCCGCCCGTTCCGGCCCCCGCGGCCGGACCAGCGCGCCCGCCATGTGCGCCGCCCAGGCGAACGCCCCGCCGGCGAAGACCAGCAGGCCGACCTGGACGACGGACAGGTGGTTGACGGGCATGCCCGTGCCCGCGGCGCAGGCCAGCGCGAACATGTAGGCGCCCGGCGGCCCGACCCGCAGCGCATTGCACAGGAAGGTGGCGGCCACGGCGATCAGGACGATGGCGGGCACCATCATCGCCGGCCATTCGGCGGCCCACACTCCGAGCATCACCGCCAGGGCGAAGGAGACCGCGACCACGCCGAGATGGACCGCGCGGTTCAGGTAGGGACGGTCGCCGCCATAGAGCGCGGTGAAGGCCCCGATGGTGGCCATCAGCCCCGCGGCCACGTCGCCGCCCAGCCACCCCGCCAGCACCGGCACGCCCATGCACAGGGCCGCGCGCGCGGCGAAGGGCCAGCGGCGGCCGGCCGGCCGCAATTTGAAGAGCGCGGCCAGCTGGACGGTGGGCGACGGCGGAGCGGATGGAGTCGGGGGCATGAGGACCGCATTCCCTAGTTGGATCACGAAGAAGGCGCAGCCACTATAAACCGGCAACGGGCCGGCCACAGTGCAAACTCGCTGCGCGCGCGTCGGCTCCGCCCTTGAAATCTGTAGAATCGCTATCCATGACGCGCCCCGCACGGCGGCCCGCGGGCGCGAACCCAATTCCGGACGGATTCCCGCATGACGCACGACACGCATCCCCACGGCCGTACGCCTCCCGATCGCAGGCCTCCCGATCGCCTCCCTTCCGACCACATGCTCCCCGACCGCGAGCCGCTGGACGCACAGGCGACGATCCGCGTGCTCAAGGCCGGCATGGTGCTTGCCATCGGCCTGTGGGCCCTGCTCGTCGCCTTCAACAACGTCGTCGACTACGACGCCAACTGGCAGTTCGTGCGGCACGTCCTATCCATGGACACGGTGTTCCCCGACAACGCGCTCAAGCACCGCGCCATCACCGACGAAAGGCTGCAGACGGCGGTCTACTGGCTGATCATCGCCGCGGAATGGACCATGGGCGCGCTGTGCCTGCTGGGCGCGATCCGCCTGTTCCGTGCCTGGCGCTCCCGCGACCGCTTCATCCGCGCCAAGGCGATCGCGGCCTGCGGGCTGACCCTGGTCTTCCTGACCTACTTCGTGGGCTTCGTCCTCATCGGCGGCGAATGGTTCTGCATGTGGCAGTCCCCCATCTGGAACGGGCAGGCCAAGGCGGTGATGTTCCTCACCTGCGCCATGCTGGTGCTGATCGTGCTGCTGGTGGACGAGCAGCGGGGACCTTCGCGGCCGAGCGGCGGCTGAAACGGGCGGCGGAAACGGGCGACGGAAACAGGCGGCTGAAACGGACTGCTACGGCGACGCCTTCGCGCGGCGGCTGGCCTCCTGCTCGGCCTCGACCGCAAGCGCGAGCTTCTGGATGGACAGCGGCGCGCAGCCCTCGGCATCGTTGCTGACCGTCACGTAGGCCGGCTGGCCCGCGCCCGTGACGCCGTGGATGGTGCGCGCAAGCACGGCACGCGTGTGGGGGTCTTCGCTGACAATGGCATTGAACGGACCGTGCTTCTTCTGCGCGTCGGCATAGCCATACGGGCCGAAGATGCGATTCAGGTTCCACCGGCAGACCAGCGGACCCGGCCATAGCGCGCGCAACATGGGCAGCTGCGCCTCGATCGGCGGCATCTTGCCATGCAGGCCCAGGCAGAAAGTGGCGCCATGCGCCTTCAGCGTGTCCACCAGCGTCCGCCCCAGGAGCTCCGGATCCCGGACTTCCACGGCGACGATCACGGGGGCGTCCGCCGGCAGGGCCTCCCGGACGGCGGCCAGCATCCGGCCCAGCCCGCCCAGCAGCGCTCCCGAGCGCCCGAGCCAGCCCCAGGGCAGAGGGCTCAGCTGGAAGACGAGCACGCCGAGTTTGGCGCCCAGGCCCGCGAGCGTCGGCTGCACGAAATGCTCGACGACCAGACGCGGATCGAGAAAGTCCGGATTGGACTTGAGCGCCTTGCCCTCGTCGCCGCGCACCTGGGCATCGGTGACGCTGGCCGGACATTTGACGACGAAACGGAAATCCTCGTCGGCCTGAGCCGCGTAAGCGGCATACTGGCCGGCCGTCAGCGGGCGCCAGAAGGTGCGGTCCACGCACACCGTGCGCAGCAGCGGATGCCGATGGTAGGCCTCCAGGCCATGCTTGGACAAGGTGCCGGGATCGTACTCCCCGTCCCAGACCAGGCCCTCCCAGCCCGGATAGGACCAGGTGGAGACCCCGAAACGCAACTGCCTCGGCAGCCGCTGCGCCAGCCCGCGCCAGTCCTCCCCGGCGGGCGCCGGACGCACCCTGCCCGTGCCGCGGCGGACGGCGGGCGGGGCGTCCGCGGGAGACGCCGCATCGGCCGGCAGTTCGGCCGGCTTGACTGGAAGCGGGGAAACAGCGTCCCCGAAAAGATCGCCCTGCATGCTCGTCATACCGCATTGTGACAGGCGAAAGGGTACTCCAATGCCGCAAGAATCAGGACGCGGCGAACGTTCAGCCGGTGCGCGCCATGCTTGGCCGAGCAGGTAGTGAAGATCCTGCGCGCTCTCCGTGCCGGTCTCCAGCGCACGAGCCGCCTGCAGGACCTTGTCCAGTTCCACCAAGGGCGGGCGTGCCGCGATCCTCCTGCCGCGACTTCGCATGGGCACGCCCGATCACGCGTTCACCCCACGCATCCGGGGCGGTATCCTCCAGCGCACGAACAAGCACCTGCTGAGGATGCTGGACACCCAGGACCGGCAGCAGATCGGGCGACAAGGTGAAGAAGCGCGGATCCTCCAGTCACCGCTCGTCGTAGCTGAACGCGCTGCGCTTGCCGCTGCCCAGAAGCAGCCGCCCGATGACTTGGCCGCCGGCCCCCAGATGCACCTCGAGATCTCCACGTCGGGATGGCGGGACCGGCATATGCCCGTCCGCCAGGAAGCAGGACTGGAGCGGGCGATGGGAACATCATCGTGTTCCCAACTCGTTGATTGATAACGAGTTTTCCGCACTCGGCGAACCGAGATGGACATAATTATGGACTGAAAAACCACGCTTGGTCAACGCGCGCTCCGAGCAAGTCCAGTGCGAGCCATGGACAGCCAGCAGTAGCCAATGTACCCGAGCGCTCAACGTCACGAGGCCGGTTCATCTCCCTTTGGCAGGAACTCCTCGCGGGCGCGCTGCAGAAACCGCTTCATGGGCTCAGAGGGTTCGGCGCTGCGGCGCAGCAGGTAGGTGGACAGCATGGGCGGCGTGCCGGCCAAGGGGCGAACGGTTATGTCGGGGCGGTTCAGGGTCTGCACCTGCGAGGCAATGGCGAAACCTAGGCCATAACCGGCACCGACCAGAGTCAGCATCACGCCTAGGCTCGTCACCTGATCTACCAGCTTGAGCGGCTTGGACGCACCTTGAAGCACCGCCTGGATCTGGTGGTGGCAGCCCGATCCCGCGTCCGGATGGCACAGTACCAACGGAAACTTCAAGGCTTCATCCAATGGCACTTCCGCGTGCGCCAACAAGGGGTGGCGCACGGGCACGATCACCGACAGAGGATCGGTCCACACGGGCTCGGCGACAAGGCCTTCGCTCACCGCGTCCGACAGCGCAAAACCGATGTCCAGCAGATCGTTGTGCAGGCCCTTGAGCTGCTGCGCGAAAGGCAGCTCGAAGACGCGAATCTCCAGTTCGGGCTCTTCCTCGCGGCTGCGCGCCAGCAAGGTGGCAATGTGGGGCTGCGCCAAGCTGTCGCAGATGGCGATGCGCAGATAACCCTGATAGCCCTGCGCCGCCGCCTTTGCGGCACTCACCGCCTGCTCCACGGTGGCCAGCACGCGCCGGCACTCACCGAGGAACACTTGACCGGCCCAGGTCAGTCGCGTCTGGTGCGCGCTGCGGTCGAACAACTGCACGCCGAGCGTGGCTTCGAGATTTCGCATTGCGCGCGACACAGGCGATTGTTCTACGCCAAGGCGCTCGGCCGCTCGCGCGAAATGCAGTTCTTCCGCGACCGCAACGAAATAGCGCAGTAGTCTGAGTTCCAATGCGGCCTCCTGTTTGCCTCGTTCCTGGCCTGCGTCCACCTCATGCGGATTGCGCCTCGCTTTCTCCTTCGATGATTGGCAAGAGGTTCCGGCGTTGCATGCTTGTAAGCGGCCGGCCATCCCACCTTGGCTAGGCATCGGTGTGGGATGCCGCTAGATTGGCTATCGGAGGTTCAGGATGCGCCGGGCACCGCTGAGCACTATCAGCGCAATGACTGCGCCAATCACGAGGTCAGGGTACGAGGAGCCCGTCCAAGCGACCAAAACACCAGCGACTATCACCCCCGCGTTTGCGATCACATCATTCGCAGAAAAAATGTAGCTTGCCGTCATGTGGGCGCCCCGATCCCGCTTCTTGGCGATCAGCACCAGGCAGGTGACGTTGGCGATCAATGCGACCAGCCCGATACTCATCATGAGCATGGACGCCGGCTCACTTCCCACAACTGCCCGCCGAACGACCTCCAAAAGCGCGCCAAGCGCAAGCACGACTTGCAACCAACCAGCGATGTGCGCTGCCTTCATCTTCAAGGCGGCGGCGCGGCCCACCGCATAGAGCGCCAGTCCGTAGACCGCCGCATCGGCGAACATGTCAAGCGAGTCCGCTATGAGACCTGTGGACTGGGCGATCAGGCCAACGATCAACTCAAAGACAAACATCGCACCGTTGATAGCGAGCAGCAGCTTTAAGGTCCGAGCCTCAGAGGCATTCCCCTCTGCGTCTGGGGCCGTAGACTCGTCGCTTTGCACGCTGTCCAACACTTGCGCGCCGAGGTTGAGAGGGATGAGACGGCCCAGCAGCTCTTGCGTACTTCCCCCATGCTGCACGGTGAGTACACGGTCCTTCAGATCGAAGTCCAGTGCCGCAACAGCCGACGCATCGGCCAGCGCCATCCGAATGAGATTCTCCTCCGACGGGCAATCCATCTTCGGCACGGAGAAACGCGTCTTCCACTGCCCGCCTTCGGTGCGCCTCTCGCTTGTCAGCAGAACCGCACCCAAGTTCAGGGGCGTCAGCTTCTGGGCGATCCTGGCGGGCTCGCCCGAGTGCACCACCCGGAGCTGCCGATGGGCCAGATCGAAGGTCATCGGCCCAACCCCGGTCAGACCACCCAGCGCCATGCGAATGAGGTTCTCCTCGGAGGGGCAGTCCATTCCCGGAACTGAAAATGTGCTCTCCACGGAAGCAATGGCGCTTGGGGCCTCGTCGACCGTCTGCGAATTGCAACTGCTCGAGCAGCTACTGCTTTGACATGTACTCATGTCCCGTATTAGAAACCCTCAAGTAGCTGTAGAGTCAAGCGGTAGGTAGGCAAATATGAAAATCGGTGAACTATCGTCATTGGCAGGGTGCTCCGTTCCCGCGGTGCGCTTTTATGAAGCAGAGGGCCTTCTGCAGGCGCCCCTGCGGGCCGCCAACAACTATCGGCAATATGGCCAACAGCATGTCGACAGGTTGGCCTTCATCGTTCGGTGCCGCTCGCTGGACATGTCGCACGACGATATCCGGGCTCTGCTGCAGTTGCAGGACGACCCCGCCATGTCCTGCGACGAGGTCAATGCCTTGGTAGACGATCAAATGCGCTTGGTAGAGCAGCGAATCGCCGAGTTGCAGGCGCTGCGCAAGCAACTGCGTGCCATCCGCAGTACCTGTGCGGGAGGGGTATGCGTTGGCGATTGCGGTGCACTTGAATCGCTGCGCAGCGCCACTGGGGCAAGCTGGCCAACCGTTCGCTGAGCGGAGCCTCAAATAACGACATTCAGCTCGGTGCGAACCAACGATGCGGTAGCAACTCGTGAACCAGGCTAACCCGTTGCGTCGGCAAGCGAGCCAAAACGTCCTTGAGATACGCATAGGGATCATGCCCATTGAGTCGTGCTGACTGGATGAGCGTCATGACGGCTGCTGCCCTCTGACCAGCTCGTAGGCTGCCCGCAAAGAGCCAGTTGTTGCGGCCAATGGCAATCGGCCGAATCTGGTTCTCGATCCAGTTGTTGTCCACGGGCAGCTGTCCGTCATCGACGAACCGGGTCAAAGCCTCCCAGCGCCGCAAGCTGTAGTCCAGCGCTTTGGCGCTTGCCGAGCCTTCCGGCACCTTCTGGCGTTGCAGCACCATCCACTGGTGCAAGGCATCAAGCAGCGGCTTCGTTTGTTGTTGCCGGATGGTTTGGCGCTGATCGGTCGCAATCTCCTTGACCTCACGCTCGATCTCGTAGACCCGCGCGAACTGCTGCAGCGCGACCTCGGCGATCTGGCTTTGGTTCGCCGCGTGCAAATCGAAGAACTTGCGCCGCGCGTGCGCCAGGCAGCCGACCTCGGTCACACCACTTGCGATCAAGGCCTTGTAGCCGCTGAAGTCGTCACAGGTGAGGCTGCCTCTCCAGTCGCCCAGGAAGCGCCGGGCGTGTTCGCCCGAGCGCGATTCGCAGAAGTCGTAGACGACCGCCTTGATGTTCTCGAAGGCGCCCGTGGCATAGGCCCATAGGTACGCCCGGTGCGCCTTGCCGTTGCCCGGCTTGAGCATGGACACCGGCGTCTCGTCGGCATGCAGCACGCGGCGCTGCAGCAGCTCTGTCCTCATGGCGTCAACCAGTGGCTGCAACTGCACGCCACACGAGCCCACCCATTGCGCCAGCGTGGAGCGGGGGATGGCTAGGCCGGCGCGGCCGAAGATCGCTGTCTGGCGGTACAGCGGCAGGTGGTCGGCGTACTTGGCCACCAGCACTTGCGCCAGTAGCCCAGTGGTAGGGATGCCTTTGTCGATGATGTGAGGATCGACAGGCACCTGGTGAATCGTCTCGCACTGGGCACAGGCCCACTTGCCCCGGATGTGGCGCTCCACCGTGAACACGCCGGGCGCGTAGTCCAGCTTCTCGGCCACGTCCTCGCCGATGCGCTTCATCTGGCAACCGCAGGCGCAGGTGGTGGACTCGGGCTCGTGGCGGATCTCGCGCCGCGACAGGTTGGCCGGCAGGGGTGCGCGTTTGGGGACTTGCTTGTCTTGGCGGCCTGCCACTGGCGGCGTGGCCTGCTCGATCTCATCGGCCACCGCCTGCAGGTCCTCATCCAGCGATTCATCGAGCAGGCTCTTCTGCTCGGCGCTGAAGCGCTCCGACTGTGCGGCGAACTTCATGCGCTTGAGCAGTGCGTTCTCGTGCGTGAGCTTGTCGATCTGCGCCTGCTTGAAGACCGCCTCTTGGCCCTGGCGTGCGATCACGCCGTCTCGCTCGGCCAGCTCACCCATCAACGACAGCAGGGCCGCTCGCATCTGCTGCGGCTCCAGGGTGTCAAGGTGGTCTGCGGTGATCACGGGAGAAGATGATGCGGCTAACATCACATTCGCGCATCGGTGCAAGCGCTGATTGCCTGGCCAACGACCGGAGCACTCAAAGTACAGTGATGACTCCAGCCTCGCCGACGTTCTTCCAGGGCAGGCCCAGCACGAGCGCATCGAACTGCGTTCGGCTGAGTGTGGCGGTGGTGGCGGCATCGCGCGGCCAGACGAACTTGCCGCTATTCAGGCGCCGGGCCGCCAGCCAGACACCGATGCCGTCGTGCACCAGCACCTTCATGCGGTTGGCTCGTCGATTGGCGAACAGATAGGCGTGGTGTGGGCGCGCTGCGCCAAAGACAGCCACTACCCGGGCGAGCGCCGTCTCGGTGCCTGCTCGCATGTCCAGCGGCTCGGTGGAGAGCCACAGCGCATCAATGCGGATCATCGGAGCCAGTCGCGCAGCCACGCTGCACATGACGCTGCATCTTCCAGGGGCCAGTTCACGGTGACTACGCTGGCGCTGCGCCGAACATCAACGCGAATCGCACGCGACACGGGCGGCGAGCTGGTCTCGGTTGCTGGGAGCTGTTCAACTGGTGGAGGCAGATTCAGCGCAACGAACTCATTCCGGGGCGCTGGCAACAGGGAGTCTGCTTGCTCGCGCATCCAGCGATGAACGATGTTGGCGTTGATTCCGTGTGCAAGCGCTACGCCGGCCACTGACGCGCCGGAGACCTGGCATTCGGCCACGATCTGGCCTTTAAGTTCCGGGGAGTAGTAGTGCCGCTTGGGGCGCTGGGCGATCGTGTCGTTCGCCATAGTGTGCGTGATGTTCATCGTGCACACGATGCCTCGACACTGGGTCTATCTCAAGATGGGATTGCCGGACGCTTACGCATGCTTGCCTATTCGGATAGGCAGATCGCATCCGAAAATTACGGAGGTTGAGGCGGAACGCTACCTGGCCGAAGACCTGAGAACCTCAATCGCCGCGACGCTGCACTACCGCCTGATCCACAGGTTCAGTTCAATCAATTCCCGGGTTGCAGCTCCACACGCACCTCGCGCGATTTGCCGGCCCGCTCCACTGACAAGACCACCACATCGCCGACCTTCCTGTCGTCTAGCCGCGCGAGCAGCTTGGCCACATCGTCCGTCGCCTGGCCATCAACATCGATGATGCGGTCGCCCGGCACGATGCCTTGCGGCGTGACTTCGACACCCGCGAGGCCGGCCTTGTGCGCTGCCGAACCAGGGGTAACACGCAACACGAACACGCCCTTGCTTCCAGTCAGCGCCAGCAGGCGCTGATTGAGCTGTTCGTCCACCTCAATGCCCAGCGCCGGACGGATGTACTTACCGGTCTTGATGAGTTGCGGGACTACGCGCATGACGGTGTCCACCGGCACGGCGAAACCAATCCCGGCCGAGGCGCCGGAGGGGCTATAGATCGCCGTGTTGATGCCGATGAGCCTTCCTGCCGAATCGAGCAGCGGCCCACCGGAGTTGCCAGGGTTGATGGCGGCGTCGGTCTGGACCAGGTGATCAATGGCCGGGCCGCCCGCTTCTCCCGGTAACGAGCGGTCGAGCGCGGAGACGATGCCGGTGGTGAGCGTCCAGTCCAGGCCAAAGGGGTTGCCGATAGCAAACACCTTCTGTCCCACCTTGAGGTCGGCACTGGTACCGACCGGCACAGCCGGCGGGCGCTTGAAACCGACGCCGATCTTGAGCACGGCGATGTCGTGCGCTGGGCTCGCCCCCACCAGCGCGGCCTGGTAGTCGCGGCCATCGGCGAGTTTGACCGTGGCTTCGGACGCGCCCTGGATAACGTGGAAGTTGGTGACGACGTGGCCGGCGTCGTCCCAGATGAAGCCCGAGCCGGTGCCACGCGGCACGGAGAAGACATTGCGCGTCCAGACGTCGCGCACCAGCTGCGCGGTGGTGATGTAGACCACCGAGGCGCGTGATTTTTCGAACAGTTCGATGGTGGCCTGTTCGTCAGCGGCCAGATCGCCACGCGGCGTGACGGTGCGCTCAGCGGCTTGGCGCGGGCTGAACCAGGCTTCGATGGCGGGCAGGAACTGCCAGAACAGCATGAGTGCTGCAACGCACGCAGTGATGACGAGCCAGCGCCGGATGAAGGGATCCGGTGCGGGGCGTGGGTACGGGTCAGGGTAGGCCATGAGAAGTCTCCTGTTGATAGGCAATCAGCGCCATAGCCCGCTCGGGCGCCAGCGCGGCGGGCGCGGCGTCACAGCGGATTCCGGCAAGAAATGGGGCGCGTGAAACGGCAAGGCTGTTACGGGTCCAGGCGCCAACGTCAGCAGGCGTGAGATACGATCTTGCGTTGCCGGATGGGTGCGCAACCAGGAAGGCTCGGGATTGCCCCATCCCGGCCGCAGCCAGGCACGCCAGGAGCGGCTGACCCGCTCGATTTTCGCCAGCGCGGACGCCAGCCCGTGCGGGTCGCCCGTCAGTTCCGCCGCGAGGCGGTCAGCATCGAACTCACGCACGCGAGACAGGCCGAGCTGTGCGAGTAGGGCCAGCTGGGGCGAGGCGATCAGCAGAAGCAGTCCAGGCCAATTGACCGCCACCGCGCCGGCCAGCAGTGCGGGCAAGCTGAACACAATAGCGATCTGTCCGACCATCGCTAGCAGGCTCGTGAGGCGACTGACGGAATCCGCCAGCCCCATGACACGCAGATCCTCATTAGCGATGTGCGCGACCTCGTGCGCGAGCACACCCGCCAGTTCGCGCGAACTCAGGTTGCGCAGCAGGCCATCGGTGAGGGCGATCGATGCATGCTGCTTGGAGCCGGTGGCGAAGGCGTTGACGACGGCACTGGGCACGTAGTGCGGCACCGGCGTGGCGGGCAAACCGGCACGGGCGGACAGCTCGTGCAACAGGGCCCAAATTTCCGGGGCTTCGTGCGGGTGCAGCGCCCGGGCGCGGTATAGGCGCAAGGTCAAGGCGGATGCGGCTGCCGGTTCCAGCAGCAGCGTGCCTGCAACGGCAAACAGCGCGAGCCACAGGTCGCGTTCCCCGAACAGCAGGCTTCCTGCGGCGGCTGCGATCCCGACCAGGGTCAGGACCAACAGCCCGGTCTGCAGGCGGTTGAGCCAGCGGTGTTGCAACAACGCCGCGCGCGGGTCACTGGGATGATGACGGGGCATGCTCAGATGTCTCGGCAGCGCGGTCGTCGCGCTCGCGCAGCAGCCAGTAAGTGGCACCAAGCGCCAGCGTGGCGCCTGCAAGCGCGGCGATCTTGCCAGGGCTCGCCTCGGGGTCGAGGACCACGAACTTGCGCGCCAGCGCGATCAGGCCGATGAGGATCACGGTCTTGACCTGGATGATGCTGTCCCGACGCAGCGCCACGCGCACGATGGAATGCTTGAACTCCATCGCGATCAAGAGCGTCATGATCATGCCGAACACACTCTGGAATACCTTGTGATCCAGGGGATTGAAGGCATCGAGAACCAGCAGCGTGAAGACGATGGAGATGAGCTGGAACAGCGCCACCACGATGATGACGGCAATCACCGCCGACAGCACGAGCGCGACGACCTGCTCGAAGCGCTCGTAAAAACTCATGATGGCCCATTGGTCACGGAAGACCTGAAATGGGTTAAGGCGTGTTGATTTCATGACGATGAACTCCCTGGAAAACGGCTGCTGTCGAGACGGCGGCGCATTGCGCTGATGTGTCCTTCAATCAGCTCGGTCGACATGCCAAGCGTCGACATCACCTGTTCCGCCAGCCCAATAGCTGCGGCAAAGGATTGCTGGTACACGCGCACGTTGGGCATGGCGCGAAATGCATCGGCCGCGGTCGTACTTCTGCATGACACCCACAAGGTCAGCGCCGGACGGCGCTCGGCAATCGCCTGGGCGATGCGCAACGCTTGCTGGGCATGGGCGAACGTCAGCACCACCATGTGCGCATGCGTCAAGCCGGCAGCCAGCAAGGTATCGGGCCGACTGGCATCGCCATGGAACACCGGCGCGCCGGCGGCACGCGCGGCCTCGACCTTCTGCGCGTCCGCCTCCAGCAGCAGATGCGCCACGCCGGCGTGGCGAAGAATCTCGCTGACTGTCAGGCCAAGCTCGCCCGCGCCGCAAACGATGACATGGTCTCGATATCGCGCCGTCTGCGCGGCGATCTCGACTTCTTCAGCCTGGGGTGGCTGAATGACGCCGCCGGTGCGGCTCAAGAACCGGGCAAGTACATCGTGATGGCGGATCAGTAGCGGTGCCAGGGCCATGCTGAGCACCAGCGCAACTAGCATGGGTTGTACGACGGTCGCGGGGATCAGATGCTGCTGCAAGACCATGCCCAACAACAGCAGGGCGAACTCGCCGCCATGCCCCAACGCTATGCCCGTGCGCCAGGCATCGAGGGCGGACAAGCGCGTCGCCCGCAAGGCCAGGGTATTGAACACGATCTTGACCGGCACCAGCACTGCCAGCCACGCCAACACCGTCAGCGGTGCCGAAAGAATCTGTGCTCCGTCCAGCTGCAGGCCGACAGTCACGAAGAACACCCCCGACAACACATCGCGAAACGGTTTGAGGTGGTTTTCCATGTGGTGCCGGACGTCGCTCTCGCCCAGCACCATGCCGGCCAAAAACGCACCCAGGGCGGCGGATACGCCGACCGCGTGTGCAGCAGCGGCGGCAGCCACCACCACGCACAAGGAAACCAGCACGAAGGATTCTTCGTGGCCCTGCCGCGCCACCCAGCCCAGCAGGCCATGCAACAGACGACGGGAGGCGAGGGCCGCTGCCGCGAACAACATCAGCACGCCCAACACTTCGAGCAGCACGCTCTCGATCTTCGGCGACTCGCCGCGCGCCCAGATCGCCAGCAGGGCCAGCAGGGGCACGCTGGCCAGGTCCTGAAAGACCAGCACGCCGATGGCGCTGCGGCCGTGGCGGGTGGTGAGCTCGCCTTGGTCGGCCAGCTGTCGGCTGACCAGCGCCGTGGACGACATGGCCGCCGCAGTGCTGAGCAACGCAGCGCGCTGAACTGGCTGTCCCAGCCACATCAACATCAAGGTCAGTGGCGTGGCGACAGCGATCATCTGCAAGCTGCCGGCCGCCAATACGGTTTTACGGGAAAGCCAGAAGTGCCCGAGGGAGAACTCCAGCCCAACCATGAACAGCAGCAGGGCCACGCCCAGCTCGGACAGAAAATCAAGCGCTTCTCCCGGCGCGACTACACCGCTGACCGACGGGCCCAGCAAGGCGCCGACGGCGAGGTAACCCAGCAAGGCGGGTACTCTGAACGCCGCCGTCGCCACATCCGCGAGGCTGCATGCCGCCAGCAGGATCAGGGTGGCGCCGAGCAAGTCCTGCATCGGTCAGCGCCCCACCTGTGCAGATGCCCAGCGCACGATGTCCTGCGCGCCCAAGGCGCCAGCCTGACGCCCGATCTCCCGCCCACCCTGGAACAGGGCGAGCGTCGGAATACTGCGGATACCGAACTGCGCGGCCAGGTGGGGCTCAGCCTCGGTATTCACCTTTGCCAGCCGGATCCTGGGTTCGAGCTGGTGCGCCGCTTGCTGGAACTGTGGCGCCATCATCTTGCACGGCCCGCACCAGGGCGCCCAGAAATCGACCAGCAGCGGCAAATCGCTGCGCTCCACGTGGCGCGAGAACGTCGCCGTGGTCAACTCGATGGGCTCGCCCGTGAACAAGGGCTGCTGGCAGCGGCCGCAGTTGGGACGATCCGCGAGCTTGGCGGCCGGCACGCGGTTGATGGACTGGCAGTGCGGACAAACGAGGTGAAGGTGTTCGCTCATGGTGTGGACCCTTGGGGTGTAGAGAGTGAGGTTTCGGGCTGGAGGGGCTCCGACGCGCGGGATTCGGACTGCAAGCCCTGCGTCAGTTGGCGGATGTCGTTCTCGTCGAGCGTTTCCCGCGCCAGCAGTTCGCGCGCACAACGCTCCAGCACCGCGCGGTTGGTGTCGAGGATCCGGTAGGCGCGCTCGAACACGCCCATCACGATGTCGCGGATGGCCTGATCGATGCGCGCCTGGGTCGATTCGGCCACCCGGCAGCCGCCGTGGGCCAGTTCCGGTGTATCGAGAAAGCGTGGCCGCTGCGCCGCGAAGGCGATGTAGCCCAGTCCTTCGTCCATGCCAAAGCGGGTGATCATGTCGCGGGCAATGTCGGTGGCCCGTGCGAGGTCATCGGCAGCCCCGGTGGACAGCTCGCCGAACACGAGCTTCTCGGCCGCACGACCGCCCAGCAGCACGGCGATCTTGTGTTCCAGATCGGCGCGCGTCATCAGGAAGCGGTCTTCGGTGGGGCGTTGCAGCGTGTAGCCCAGCGCGCCGATGCCGCGCGGGATGATCGAGATCTTGTGCACGGGGTCGGTGCCGGGCAGCGCCAGCGCCACCAGCGCATGGCCCATCTCGTGATAGGCCACGGTTTCCCGCTCCTTGGGATTGAGCACTCGGTTCTTCTTCTCCAGGCCCGCCACGATGCGCTCGATGGCGGCGGTGAAATCCTGCAACTCCACGGCGGACGCTTTGCGCCGGGTCGCGGCCAGCGCGGCCTCGTTGACCAGGTTCGCGAGGTCTGCACCCGAAAAGCCCGTGGTCAGCGCAGCCACCTGTTCGAGATCGATATCCTGAGCCAGCGTCACCTTCTTGACGTGGACTTTCAGGATGTCCAGCCGTCCCTTCTTGTCGGGCCGGTCCACCAGCACCTGGCGGTCGAAGCGGCCGGCACGCAGCAGCGCCTGGTCGAGGATTTCGGGGCGGTTGGTGGCGGCGAGGATGATCAGCCCGACCGAGCTGTCGAAGCCGTCCATCTCGGTGAGCAGCTGGTTGAGCGTCTGCTCACGCTCGTCGTGGCCGCCGATGGGCCCGCCGACGCCGCGTGCACGGCCCAGCGCATCGAGCTCGTCGATGAAGATGATGGCCGGCGCCTGCCCGCGCGCCTGCTCGAACAGGTCGCGCACCCGCGCCGCGCCCACGCCGACAAACATCTCGACGAACTCCGAGCCGGAGATGGAGAAGAACGGTACCCCGGCCTCGCCCGCCACGGCCTTGGCCAGCAGGGTCTTGCCCGTGCCGGGCGGGCCAACCAGCAACACACCTTTCGGGATGCGCGCGCCGAGGCGGCCGTAATCCTGCGGGTTCTTCAGGAAGTCGACGATTTCGACCAGCTCGGCCTTGGCCTCATCGACACCCGCGACATCGGCAAAGGTGACGCCGGTGTTCTTCTCCATGAACACCTTGGCGCGGCTCTTGCCGATGCTCAGGAAGCCGCCCATGCCCTGCTTCTCGGCGAAGCGGCGGAACAGGAAGAACCAGACGCCGAAGAAGGCCACCGCCGGCAGAATCCAGGAGAGCACATCACGTAGCCAGGTGCTTTCCACCACCCGCGCGTAAGGCACGTCGTACTTGGACAGCCGCTCGGCCAGGTCGGGTTCGACGCGAGTGGCCACGATGGTGGTCTTGCCCCGGCCGTCCGGCGATTTCAGGCGCCCGGTGACCGTGCGGTCCGACACCAGCACTTCGGCGACGCGCCCCTCGGCCAGCGCCTTCTCGAATTCGCTGTAGGGCACGGGCTCGACGGTCTTGGCCGCCTGCCAGTAGTTCTGCAGCGTCAGCAGCAACAGGCCGGCGACGATCCAGTAGCCAATGTTCCATTGATCTTTCTTTTCCATGGGCAATGTTCCTCGCAAGTCGTGCCGCTAGAGAATGGGGGTGAACAGACGGGCCACCCCGTCGCGCAAGCGGATGGCCAGCGGGCGGGCGCGCAACGCCATCGCCGATATCTCGTCCGCCGCATCACGGGCGGCATCAAAAAGGGATGACAGCCGCGTAGACAACGCGGTGTCGTACACCTCCACATTGAACTCGAAGTTCAGGCGCAGGCTGCGCGCATCCCAATTGGCCGAACCCAGGCAGCACCACTGGCCGTCTATCAGCATCAGCTTGCTGTGGTCGAACGGGCCAGGCCGTTCGAAGATGCGTACACCGTGCTCCAGCACCTGCCAGTAGTGGGCGCGCGCGGCCCATTGCACCGTGGGATGGTCGCCGTTTGCGGGCGTCAGCACCTCGACGCGCACGCCGCGCAACGCGGCCGTGCTCAGCGCCGCGATCATCGGCTGATCGGGCACGAAGTAAGGTGTCCAGATGCGCACCGAATGCTTCGCCGCGCTCAAAGCGCCCATGAAGGTCCAGCGCATCCTGTCCAGGGCCTCATCGGGACCGGCCTCGATGCCGCGCGCCCAAGAGGTTCCTCGCTCATCAGCCGTTGCGGGCGGTTCGCCCCAGAAACCCTTGCTGAGCCGCTCGCCCGTGGTATCGCACCAATCATCGGTGAAGCACCGCATCAGATGCGCAACCACCGGCCCGCGCAGACGAAAGTGCAAATCGTGACAGGCCTGCTCCGGCGCATCGGGCCGCCAATACGGGCTGAAGATGTTCATGCCGCCGGTGAAACCCGTCTCGCCATCGATCACCAGCAGCTTGCGGTGATTGCGCAGATGCGCGGCATGCAGGCGCGCGGGAATCAACGTCGGGTTGAACGTCGCCGCCGGAACGCCGGCGCGTTGCAAGGCGCGGTAGGCGCTGCGGGGCCTCCAGCGGGCATAGACGTCGTCGATCAGCACCCGCACTTGCACGCCGCGCTCATGAGCCCGGCGCAGCGCATCGACGAACTGCGCCCCGATGCCTTGGCTGTCGAAGATGTACGAAGCCAGCGCGACGCTGTGCCGCGCCGACTCGATGGCAGCGAGCATGGCCGGGTAGGCCTGCTCGCCATCGACGAGCGGCTCGATGCGGTTGCCGCTGGTCAGCGACTGGCCGGTGGCACGTCCCACCAGGTGCGCCAGGCCGGCAAACGGCGCCGATACGGCCTGGGGCATCGTAGGCGCGAGGTCCTGCCGAACAGCAGGATCTGCCCCCGGAAACAGCCGCCGCGCCCGCCGCTGGTAACGGTTGATGCCGAACAGCCCATACAGCAGCGAACCGCCCAGCGGCAACAGCGCGATCAGCAGCACCCACAGCGTGGCCGATCGAGGGTCACGCTTGTAGATGACCGCGTGCCCCGCTGTGGGGATAGCGACCGCCAGCGACACGAGGGTGGCTGCCCATGTCAGCCCGTTGGGGTCGGACACGACAGCCTCCCCATGACTCAAGATTCGCCGCCCGCTGACTTCTTCTTGCGCGCAGGCTTGCTCGCGTCGCTCGGCGGCGTCTCGGCCACGTTCGCGGCATCGGGCTTCTCAGGCTCGGCCGGCTTCGCGGGTGGCTCCTGGCGCTCGAAGACCACCCGTTCGGCCTTGTCGTCCCAGCGGGCGCTGGCGTGATCGGCCTTGCCGATACCGCCACCCAGCATCTCGCGCGCCAGAGCAGTTTCCAGCTCGCTGCGGATCAGCCGCTTGAGCTCACGCGCGCCGAACTCGGGCTTGTAGCCTTCCTCCGCGAAGTGATCGATCAAGGTCTGATCGAAGGTCAGCGTCACGCCCTGGCTGGCGGCGTTGCGGGCCACACGATCGAGCTGCAGGCCGACGATATGGCGGATCTCCTCCTTGCCCAGCGCATGGAAGACGATGATCTCGTCGATGCGGTTGAGGAACTCGGGGCGGAAGTGTCCGCGCAGCACGTCCATCACCTCGGACTTGGTCTTCTCGTATTCCTCGCCGGCGGCGCCACGGGCCTTCAGCCGACGCTGGATGATGTCCGAGCCCAAGTTCGAGGTGGCGATGATGATGGTATTGGTGAAATCCACCACCCGGCCCTTGCCGTCGGTGAGCCGCCCGTCGTCGAACACCTGCAGCAGGATGTTGTAGACGTCGGGGTGAGCCTTCTCGATCTCGTCCAGCAGCAACACGCTGTAGGGCTTGCGACGCACCTTCTCGGTGAGCTGGCCGCCCTCGTCATAGCCCACATAACCCGGAGGCGCGCCCACCAGGCGTGCCACGGTATGGCGTTCCCCGTACTCGGACATGTCGATGCGCAGCAGCGCACCTTCATCGCCATAGATGGACTCGGCCAGCGCCTTGGCGAGCTCGGTCTTGCCCACGCCGGTCGGCCCGAGGAACAGAAAAGTCGCCACCGGCTTGCTGCCTTCGCGCAGGCCCGCGCGCGACAACCGCACGGCATCGGCCACCGCGCGCACCGCTTCGTCCTGGCCCACCAGGCGCTCGTGCAGCCGCTGCTCCAGATGCAGCAGCTTCTCGCGTTCTTCCACCGTCAGCTCGTTGACCGGAATGCCGGTCAGGCGCGAGACGATCTGCGCGACATGCTCGGCTTTGACTTCGGCGCTGCCCGAGGCGCGCTCGCGTTCCCATTCCTCGACGAGCTTCTTGAGTTCAGTCTCCTTGGCCTCGATGCGCTTGCCCAGCTCGGCGGCCTTGTCGTACTGCTTGCGCGAGGCCACATAGTCCTGCTCACGCCGCAGCTGGTGCAGTTCGGACTCCAGCTCTTGCACCGCCACCGGGCGGGCCGTGGCCGACAGCTTCACGCGTGCGGCCGCCTGGTCGAGCAGGTCGATGGCCTTGTCAGGCAAAAAGCGCGCGGTGATGTAGCGGTCCGACAACTCGGCGGCGGCGATGATCGCATCCTCGGTGATGCTGACCTTGTGGTGCGCCTCGAAGGTGTCGCGCAAGCCGCGCAGGATCATCATGGTCTGCGCTACCGTCGGCTCGGGCACCATCACCGGCTGGAAGCGACGCTCCAGCGCGGCGTCCTTCTCGATGTACTTCTGATACTCGTTGAGCGTGGTGGCGCCGATCAGGTTCAGTTCGCCGCGCGCCATCATCGGCTTGAACACGTTGGCCACGTCCAGCCCGCCTTCGCCGCCACCCTGGCCTGCACCGACGATGGTGTGCACCTCGTCGATGAAGAGAATCAGCTCGCCCTGGTGCTCGGTCACTTCCTTGAGCACCTTCTGCACGCGCTCCTCGAACTCGCCGCGGTACTTGGCGCCTGCCACCATGGCGTTGATGTTGAGTTCGACCAGACGCTTGTCGCGCAGCGTCTCGGGCACTTCGCCGGCGACCATCCGCTGCGCCAGTCCTTCGACAATGGCGGTCTTGCCGACGCCGGGCTCACCGATCAACACCGGGTTGTTTTTCTTGCGCCGGGCCAGCACCTCGATGGTGGTCTCGATCTCCTGCGCACGGCCGATGACTGGATCGAGTTTGCCCTCGCGCGCCATCTTGGTGAGGTCGCGCGAGTATTTATCCAGCTCGGGCGTGTTGGTCGGCGTCTCGGCGCGGCCATCCTCGGCCCCTTTGCCGACCACCTTGCTTACCTGCTGGCGCAGCGCTTGCGGCGTGAGGCCGTAACGGCGCAGCAGGTTGGCCGCCAAACCTTCGCCTTCCTCGGCGAGCCCGATCAGGAAATGCTCCGGCCCGACATAAGAGTGGCCGAGTTCGTTGGAGGCCCCGAAAGCACGGCTGAGCGCGTCCTTGACCCGGGGCGACACGCCGATCTCGCCCTCGAACGGCTTATCGCCGCGCTTGGCTTCGGATTCGATCTGGCGCTTGAGGTCATCGACCTTGATCTTGAACTGCCCCAGGATGGTCTTGACCACGTCGCTGTCGGATAGCGCCAGCAGCAGGTGTTCGGTATCGACTTCGGCGCGCCCGAACTCTGCAGCGTGTCGGGCGGCCTCCTGCAATAGGGCCTCGGACTGTTCGCTGATACGGCTGGCGAGCCCACTGCCGCGACGGCGCGCGGTGCCCGTACCGGCCGGGGCGGGTTCGCCGAACGAGGCATCGACGACCTCGTCGGTATCGGCCGCCATGGACGGTGCGTCGTCACCGATGCGGAAGAAGTCGCTGCCAAGGAAGTCTTCGAACAGCCCGCTGCGCGAGCCGAACAAGGCTTCCAGCGGTGAGACGGTGCGCTTTTGCTGGCGCACCAGTTGGCGATAGTGATCGTCACACAACAGCATGGTGCTGTGGCGACCATTGAGATTGGCTTCCACCCGCACCGTGGCGGGCTGGCCGCAGACTTGGCATTGTTTTCTGGCCATGCTGATGCTCCTGTAAAGATTGATCTGACGAGGCACCGCCGATCACGGTGCCTCATCTCTTTGTGGTTTTTGAGAAAAACGCGCTGCCCCGCGTCAGCCGTTGATCGGGATCGAGCGCCCCTGCTTGGGCGTACTGGCCTCGCGCTTTTCCATCGTGATCGTGAGCACGCCGTTCTTGAAAGCGGCCTTGATCGTGTCCTGGTTGGCATCGGCCGGCAGGTTCAGAGCGCGCTGAAAGCTGCCGTAGGAGCGCTCCACCCGGTGGAAACCGCCGTCTTTCGTTTCCTGCTCCTGACGCTTTTCACCGCGCACCAGCAGCACGTCGTTGTCGAGCGTGATCTGGATGTCTTTTTCCTCGACGCCGGGTACTTCCAGGGCGATCTTGTACTGCTTGTCGGTCTCCTGGATGTCCAGCGCCGGCTTCAGCATGCCCGGCCAGTCCGACGGCCAGCGTGGCATGGCCAGCGTCGGGAAACCGAAGCCTCGAAACGCGTCGTCGAACAGGCGGTCGATCTCGCGATGCAATTGCAGGATGGGACTGACGGGCCCACCCGCCACCGGCAGGTCATTGCGCTGCACCGGCAGCGAGGCAGTGCTCTGTTGTTCTTCCTGCTCCTTCTTGAACCAGTTCCAGGGAGCCAATTTCTTGAAATCAATGTCCATGTCACACCTCCAGAAGAAAAATTGAAGACTCTCGCTCACTCCGTTTGCCTGCGGCGACGGACAGCGCGCCCAGACGACACGGAGTGTTCCGCTGACTTTGGCTGCTCATCTGTGCGTATCACCTCCTTCTTTCTGCCTGCTTGGATCTGATCATTGATCCATCGATCGATTTCACTTTGACGAAACCGCCACGTCCCGCCGACCTTGAAGGCCGGAATCTCCCCGTGCGAGGCGAGCCGGTAAAGCGTCCGCTTGCCGACTTTCAAGTAGGCGGCCAACTCGTCGAGTGTGAAGATCGCCTGCTGGCGCGCTGTCATACCACCCCCACAAGTTCCGTCGTCACGCGGCCTCGCTCGAGGAAATTCTTGCAAGACTTTGCAAGATGTTGGGCCCAACATGCAGAAAGTCAAGAGTCAACATCCAGCGATCTGCTGGCCGATTGATGTGACTCAATCGTAAGCAGCCAGGAAACAAATGTTGGCTGCCACCGCGATGGTGCTCCCCAAGTCATCAATCTGCAGCCATGGGAAAGGGGAAGTCCATGAACGAGATTGCCCGAGTCGGGGTGGATCTGGCCAAGCGGGTTATCTAGGTGCATGCGGTGGATGCGCGCGTGGTGGTTGCCAAGGCGCTGGCCGCTGACAAGTTTGCGGCCTGGTGCGCGCAGTTGCCTCCCGGCTGCCTGGTGGCCCTGGAGGCCTGCGGCGGTGCGCATCACTGGGCACGCAAGCTGCGCGGCTATGGGCTGGATGCGCGGCTGATTGCAGGCCACTTCGTCACGCCCTACCGCATGGCCGGCAAGGGACGCAAGAACGGTGCGGCCGATGCCGCAGCGATCTGCGAGGCGGCAACCCGCCCGCACATGCGCTTCGTGCCGGTGAAGCCGCCGGCGCAGACGCTGCTGGCCAGCCATCAGCTACGCAAACCTCCCGATTCACTCACGCAGCTTATTCCTGCTTGCCTAGGGACGACCATGTAAGCGGCAGATGGTCGGAGTCCTTTGCGACCAGCACCCACGCGAGCAGCCCGGAGGTGGGGATGCCCTTGGCGATGATCTCCGCCGGGACCGGCGCCTGGGTCAGCGTTCGGCACCTATGCGCAGGTCCACTTGCTGCGGATGTGGCACTCGACCGTGAACACGCCCGGCGTGTAGTCCAGCTTCTCGCTGATGCGCTTGAGCGCACAGCCGCACGCGCAGCGGGTGTTCTCGGGCTCGTGGTGGCAGTCCACGCGCGGCAGGTCCGCCGGCAAGGCGGTGCGCTTAAGCATCGCGCCAGGCGTAGCCGGCGGCTTCTTCTTGCCCAGCAGTTCCTGGAGCTGCGCCTCAGCCGCGGTAAGGTCGGCGTCCAGAGCCTCGTCGAACAGCGCGCGTTGTTCGGCATCGAGCTGCTCGCTCTTCTTGCCGAACTTCAGGCGTCGCAGCTGGGCGATCTCGAACGAGAGCTTCGCCGTAGGCGCCGACATGGGCGAAAAGCATCCGAGCATCACCCCCCAGGATGGCTCTCATCTCGATACAGAGGTGAATCCTCCGCACTATTCGGCTCCCTACGATGATATGGACTGATCACATCGGCAGGGAGAAAGCATGAACTTACGCCATCTTCGCTGCTTCATCGCCGTAGCAGAGGAACTGCACTTCGGCCGGGCTGCTCGACGGCTGCACATCGAACAGTCTCCACTGTCGCGCACGATCCGCCAGATGGAGGCGGATTTAGGGGTGCCGCTGCTCAACCGCTTGCCACGCAGTGTTCGTCTCACACCGGCGGGACAGGTCTTCCTCGAAGAAGCCCGGCGCGTACTGCTGGCCTTCGAGCAAGCGCAGACCAAGGCACGCGCCGCAGCGAACCAGCGGAACACGCTGCGCATCGCACTATCTGGTGACATGGGGCAGGCCCGCTTGTCGGCGTTGCTTGCGCTTTGCCGCGAGGAGGCACCACAGGTCGGCATTCGGATATTTGAAACGCCACTGGCGCAGTTGGTGACTGGACTGCGCAACGACTTGTATGACGCAGGTTTTGCATTGGCTGGTGAAATGGACGCCGGCATCGTCGCCATGCCGGTGTGGCGAGACCCGCTGGTGGTGGCTTTGCCCGCCAGGCATCCGCTGCTGGCTTTCAAGGAAGTGCCGCTGGAGGAAGTGGCGAGCTGCCGTCCTCAAAGGACTGGCTCTTCATCGACCGGTGCGGCCTCGTCTTTCACTCGCTCGATGAACCGCTTCATCGGCTCGGAGGGTTCGCCATGGCGGCGCAGTAGGTAGGTAGAGAGCATCGGTGGGATGCCGGCCAGGGGACGAATGGAGATGTCCGGGCGCTGTAGCGTCTGCACCTGCGAGGCGATGGAGAAACCGATGCCGTAGCCGGCGCCGACCAGGGTCAGCATCACGCCCAGGCTGGTCACTTCATCGACCAGCTTGAGGGGCGTGCCTGCGTCCTGCAGCAGCGCTTGAATCTGATGGCGGCAGCCCGATCCCGATTCGGGATGGCACAGAACCAGCGGGAACTTCAAGGCTTCGGCCAGCGGCACCTGCACGTGTGCCAGCAAGGGGTGGCGTGCGGGCACGATCACCGACAGCGGATCGGTCCACACCGGCTCGGCGACGAGGCCATCATGCACCGCGTTTGACAAGCCAAAGCCGATGTCCAGCAGATCGTTGTGCAGCATCTTGAGCTGCTGCGCGAACGGCAGCTCGAAGACGCGAATCTCCAGCTCGGGCTCATCCTCGCGGCTGCGTGCCAGCAAGGTGGCGATGCGGGGTTGCGCCAGGCTGTCGCAGATCGCGATGCGCAGATGGCCCTGGCAGCCCTGTGCCGCCGCCTTGGCGCTCTTGACTGCCTGCTCCACGGTGGCCTGCACGCGCCGGCATTCGCCGAGGAACACCTGGCCGGCCCAGGTCAGCCGCGTCAGGCGTGTGCTGCGGTCGAACAACTGCACGCCAAGCTGGCTTTCCAGGTCGCGCATCGCACGCGACACAGGCGATTGCTCGATGCCCAGACGCTCGGCTGCACGGGCCAGATGCAGCTCTTCCGCAACTGCGATGAAGTAACGCAGCAATCTGAAATCCAAGGCCACCTCCTGTTTGTCTTCTTCTGGTTCAGCCTATCCGGCGCCAGCACCTCCATCCGCATCCCGTCAGCACCTCCTTCGATGGCATCGCGTCGAAGCACTCATGCCTGTCGGGAACAGGCCCGTCGCCGACACGCGCGGAGCAGGCCGGCGCACACAGCCCGGACATTCAATGCTGATGGTCAGCGCCTGCTGCTGCCATGCCAGGGCGGGCAGCGGTGCGCCGGGCACCGCGCGCAGGTGCGCGCGTGTGGCTCGTGTCCGCGATCAGTGCAACCGACGACGACACGCGGACGTCAAGGCGAGCGTGCCGATGCAGTTTCATGAGGGTGTCTTTCGGCTCACCCCGGTTGCTGCCCGGGTCGGTCACGAAGCTCAGTTTCAACACCCGGACTTCTGCGTAGCCGCCAACACCTGCGCGACGCGCTGGCGGGCCCACCAGGCGGTCGCCGCGGATGAAGTCCTCGGGCTGCGGTTGACGCGGCGCGGAGGCCTGCAGCCGCTGTGCGAGCTGCTCGTCGCCCATGCGTCCATCGTTCCAGAACACGCTCCCGTGGGTAGTGACGGACAGGTTCGCCACGTCGGGCTTGATCGGCTTCACTCCATTCAGACACGGATGCTAATGAGAATTATTATTGATTGTCCGAGGTTTTGTGTGATATGGCAACACCGATGGAATAACCCGGCCTTGCCTGGACACTCGCCGCCTCGCCGGCGACTGAAGGCCGGATGGCGGCAACTGGAAGCCTCTGTGACCGGCATAGCCACCGGGAAGCACTCATGCGGTTCCCTGCGGCCAGAGGAATGGACTCCACTTTCTGGGGGGAAGTACATGAACTTACGCCATCTTCGCTGTTTCATAGCCGTGGCCGAAGAGTTGCACTTTGGCCGGGCGGCGCGGCGGCTGCATGTGGAGCAGTCGCCCCTGTCGCGCACGATCCGCCAACTGGAGGCCGACCTGGGCGTGGCGCTGCTGGAGCGCACGCCGCGCGGCGTGCGCCTGACCCCGGCCGGGCAGGTGTTTCTGGAGGAGGCCCGGCGCGTGCTGCTGACCCTTGAGCAAGCCCAGACCAAGACGCGGGCGGTGGCGGTGGGACACCGGGGCGCCCTGCGCATCGCCCTGGCCGGCGGCGTCGGGCGGACCCGGCTGTCGGCGCTGCTCGCGCTGTGCCGCGAGGAGGCGCCGGAAGTGGGCATCCGGCTGTTCGAGGCGCCGCTGTCGCAGGTGGTGGGCGGCCTGGGCAACGACCTGTACGACGCGGCCTTTGCGATGGCCGGCGAGATGGCGGCCGGGGTGGTCGCCAGGCCGGTGTGGCAAGATCCACTGGTGGTGGCCATACCCGCGCGGCACCCCTTGCTGGCGCACAAGCGGGTACCGCTGGACGAGGTGGTGGGCTACCCGCTGGTGCTGTGTCACCCGCAGGTTTGTCAGGAGTGCAGCCGGCAATGCGAGCGCCTGCTGCGCCTGGTGGAGACACCGCCGGTCGTGGCCGAGTACGTGACGACCCACTCGTTGATGCTGGCCCTGGTGGCGGCCGGCTATGGCGTGGGATTTTCCACCGCGGCGCACGCGGTGGCATGCCGGCAGGCGGACGTGATCGTCCGGCCGCTGGACGAGGACTCGGCGGCGTTGACGACCTACCTGCTACATCCCGAGGGCGCGATGTCGGAGCCGCTGCGCCACTTCATCGACCGTGCTCAGCGTGTCGGCCATATGCCGTTAGATACGCAACGGCTCGCATGAGGCTGCTTCAGGCGGGTTGGGGCGATGCCATTTTGGTCAAGGTGCCAGACCTGTTTTGTCATAGCGGGGTTCCATTGACGCGGTGCACGGGCGTGCTGCACTCAGGCTGCTCGCGCTTGCGGTTGGCATCCTGCGATGAGACTTGCATGCCCATCGCGTCGCGTCACAGCGAAGACGCGCGGCGCAACAGTGCTTGCCGTATGCGCATCGGCTCTGGCGTGTTGAGCTGATCGCGCTTTACTGGGCCTTTTCCCCTGCAAAGACTTTGGCCTGGTTATCCGGGTCAGGCATGGTGCCCGCGAATGACGCTGGTGACAGCATGTTTCGCGGCTTGCGAATTGTGAGTGATGGCGCCATGCGCGGCAAGACGCACATCTCGCAACGAAACCGGCGGCATCGTCGATGCCACGGTCTTCGCCGCTTCGCCACTTGCTCGTTTCGCCCGGAGACTTCTGGACGGCCACGCACGTCGCCTGTACGGCGGGTGCGTGTGCGTGGACTCGGTGCGATGACGAATGGAGGCGCGCGATATGCCGAAGTCGAGCAGCCTGGCCGATGGTGCCAAGACCTACTACCGCCCGATCGAGGCGGCAATCCGCTGGAGCGGATTGCTGCGCTTCGAGCGGCGCATCCTGGCGACCTTGGGACAGCGGCCTCTACCGGAGGCAACGGAGTTTCCGCGCTGGCCGATGCTGCGGTTGAACGCCGAAAGAATCTTCGATGCGCTGGCTCACGGCGAGATGCCGTATAGCAAGGAGGGTTTGGTGCGGGACACGCAGGGCCTGACGATGGACGACCTGTCGCTGACGGTGCGGCACGTCGACCTGAAAGCCTGGATGGCGTACTACTACCCCGGCGAGAAACCGGCGTTTCTGTTCGATGAGATCGAGCGTGCACTTCACCCGGCGATCAGCCTGGACACAGTGGGCGCATTGCTGGCCGAGCGGGAAGCGATCAAGGCGCGGCTGGCGGAACACTTGGGCGTGCACGAGACGCTGCGCGCCGAGCACGAGGCGCTGCTGAAGACGCACGCCGCCTACACGGCCGACGCGGAGCGTGCGAGCACGCCTGGGCCGCGCAGCGAATCGACCTACCTGAACATCGTTGGCGGGTTACTGACGCTACTGCTGGGCAAGTCTCCCAGCGGCATGCCGTATTCCAGCTTCCTGACGCAGGAAGCCATCATCAGCGCGATGGTGGCGCACCACGGCAACGCGATGGGCATCACCGAGCGCACGCTGCAGGCCAAGTTCGCACTGGCTCGGCGCAATCTGCAGAGCACAAATTCCTGAGCGATGCCAGACCGTATCTGCGGTCGCGGATGCCGCATTTGCGGTGTCTTTCCTCAGCGCGGCGTTCTTAATGCGAGTCACGCCAATCAGCGCCTCTGAGCGTTAAGGAGTGACCCTCATGTCTTCGCAGACCACCGCCACGGCGGCACCGACCGAGCACCGCATCCTGCGCCGCGCCGAGGTCGAAGCCAAGACCGGCTTCAAGCGCGCGCACATCTACAGCCTGATGAAGGAAGGCAAGTTCCCCAAGGCGCTGCGCCTGGGCGTGCGCGCGGTGGGCTGGGACTCGGTGGAGATCGAACAGTGGATCGCCGATCGCCTCAAAGAACGCGCCTGACGCTTCTTCTCGGTTCATGCCATTCGACGAGGAGAAGCCCATGCAGGTGGTGTCCATCATTTCGACCAAGGGCGGCGTGGGCAAGACCACGACGGCGGCCAACCTGGGCGGCTTTATCGCCGATGCCGGGCTGCGCGTGCTGCTGCTGGACCTGGACGTGCAGCCCACGCTGTCGAGCTACTTCACGCTGGACGCGCGCGCGCCCGGCGGCATCTACGAGATGCTGGCCTTCAACGAGCGGCGCATCGAGCAACTGGTGTCACGCACCGCGATCGCGGGCCTGGACCTGGTGCTCTCCAACGACGACCGCGGCGAACTGAACACGCTGCTGCTGCACGCTCCGGATGGGCGCCTGCGACTGCGCCATTTGCTGCCCGTCTTCCGCACGCACTATGACCTGCTGTTGATCGACACCCAGGGCGCGCGCAGCGTGCTGCTGGAGATGGCGGTGCTGGCGTCCGACCTGGCGCTGTCACCGGTGACGCCGGAGATTCTGGCCGCGCGCGAACTGCGCCGCGGCACACTGCAACTGATCGAGGACATCGCGCCGTATCGCCACCTGGGCATCGAGCCGCCGCCGCTGCGCCTGCTCATCAACCGTGTGCATCCGGTGTCGTCGAACGCGCGGCTGGTCCAGCAGGCGCTGCGACAGGTGTTCCAGGAACAGGCCGGCGTGCAGGTGCTGGACACCGACGTGCCGGCCATCGAAGCCTATCCGCGCGCTGCGACACGAGGATTGCCGGTGCATCGGGTGGAGTACCGGCGGCCAGCTGGGCGCACGGCGCCCGCGGCGCTGGACACCATGCGCACGCTGGCCGGCGAGCTGTTCCCCGCGTGGCGGGAGCGCTTCGCGCTGGTCACCGGCCGGGCCGATGCGGGAGGGGCCAGCCATGGCGAGCGCACATGAACTGGCGCGCGGCCGTGAACGGCTGCGCGCGCTGATCGAGTTCGCGCTGGGCGAAGGCTGGCGCGTGGTGCGCACGTCCGGCGGGCACCTGAAATTCACGAAACCAGGCTGCGCGTCGATCTACACCAGTTCGACTGCGAGCGACCACCGTGCCGACCGCAATGCCCGCGCGCAACTTCGCCGCGCCGACCGGCAGGCGCAGGAGAACGGCCGTGGCTGAGCTGACGCCGCAGGACATGGCTGCCAAGCTGCTGGCCACCGGCTTCGAGCGCAGCGGCCCTTCGGCCGCGACCTTGAGCGACCCCATCGCCGACACGCCGATGGTGGTGACGCTGGACCAGTTGCGGCCCTACGACCACGACCCGCGCGTGACGCGCAACCCGGCCTATGCGGAGATCAAGGCGTCCATCCGCGAACGCGGGCTGGACGCGCCCCCCGCGATCACGCGCAGGCCGGGCGAGGCGCACTACATCATTCGCAACGGCGGCAACACGCGGCTGGCGATCCTGCGCGAGTTGTGGAGCGAGACCAAGGAGGAGCGCTTCTTCCGCATTGCGTGCCTGTTCCGCCCGTGGCCGGCGCGCGGCGAAATCGTGGCGCTGACCGGGCATCTGGCCGAGAACGAGCTGCGCGGCGGGCTGACCTTCATCGAGCGGGCCTTGGGCATCGAGAAGGCGCGCGAGTTCTACGAGCAGGAAAGCGGCCAGGCGCTGTCGCAGAGCGAACTCGCGCGGCGGCTGACGGCCGACGGCTATCCGGTGCCGCAATCACACATCAGCCGCATGAACGATGCGGTGCGCTATCTGCTGCCGGCGATCCCGACGCTGCTGTACGGCGGATTGGGCCGGCATCAGGTGGACCGGCTCGCAGTGCTGCGCAAGGCGTGCGAGCGCACCTGGGAGCGGCGTGCGCTGGGCCGCACCGTGGCCGTGGACTTCGCCTCGTTGTTTCAGGACGTGCTGACGCAGTTCGACACACAGCCGGACGACTTCTCGCCGCAGCGGGTGCAGGACGAGCTGGTCGGCCAGATGGCCGAGCTGCTGGAGGCGGACTACGACACGCTGGCGCTGGAGATCAACGACAGCGAAAACCGCCAGCGTGCGCTGACCAGCGAACCGGCGGCGCCGACGCCACCGGCAGCGCCTGTCGTGCCTGCTGGTCCTCCCCCGCCGGTCTCCGCGCCTCAGCAGCCACCCGCCTCGTCCGTGCCGCGCGACACCACGCCGGTCGCGCCTTCGGCGCCAGCAGCGACACCGCCTGCACCGCTCGAAGCGCCGGAGGACCAGCACGGGCAACGCGACGAGCGCCTGCAAGGGCACATCGTGACACCGGCACCGACCACCGAGCGCCTGCAGTCCATCCAGCGGATGGTCGCGGACCAGCTCGGCGACAAGCTGCCCGACTTCGAGGCCGATGCGCTGCGTGCGATCCCCGTGCAGGCGGGCGGGCTCTATCCCATCTCGGACGTCTGGTACATCGAGCCGGGGCTGGACGTGCCGGATCGCCTGCGCGTGCACATCGCGCAGTTCGCGCGCGAGATCGGCGAGGAAGCGGCGGTCGCCGACCACATCGAGGCCAGCGTCAGCGGCATCGGCTTCGTCTGCGTGGCGCCGGCCGTGGACCAGGCGAAGGCGCTGCCGGCATTTGCTCGGGCGGTGCTCACCCTTCTGCAAGCGCTGAGTACGGCACCGCCCTCAGCGAACGGATTGGGCCGCGCGCGGCTGGCCGATGAGTTGGCGGCGCTGCTCCATGGCCATGGCGGCTCGGCCACACGCCTGAGCGATGCTGCGCTGGTGAAGCTGTTCCGTCTGCTGCGCCTGGCGCGCCGGCTGCTGGATCTGGAAGCCGGCGTAGCAGGCCAGGAAGCCTGAGCGCAGGAGGCTACCGCATGTCGGCACCGCACCCACTCAACCAGGCCGTGATCGCCCAGGCCCTGCATGACCTGCGCAACGGCCAGTTGCGCCGCTGCAAGGCCATGGGCTTCGGCGAGGAGGAACTGGATGCGCTGAAGCACCCCGAACTCGTGAGCATGCTGGTGAATGCCACGGTGTCGTGGTGTTCGGTGTCGGTGAACCGGGAGGTGGTGAAGCGGCTGCTGAGCCAGGTGCACGACGTGGAGCGGGAGATCGCCACGGTGGATCGCATGCTGTGCCTGGGGGCGAGCACGGAGATGGTCAGCAAGTTCTACGGCCTCACGCATCAGGAAGTGGCGCTGCGCCGCGACATCCTCGGGCTGCCCAAGCGCAAGGGCCGGCATCCGGTGCTCGACGAGGCGCAGGACTTGGCCTTGTGGGAGCGCTGGAAGGCCGGCGTCTCCGAGCGCCATATCGCCCTGACCGACGACATGGCGATGCTGGCGCTGACCATGGATCTGGCCGAGGCGATGAGCCTGCCGATGTCGGTGATCTGGTCGGCGATACGGAACTGGATCGACCAGGGGCTGGTGTCGCCATGACCACGGGCAGCGCACCACGGCGCGATGGCCCGGTTGCGCTGTCGGCGGTGTTCGACGAGGCGCTGCGGCACCTTGAGCCGAAGGAGCCGGCGCAGGGCACCGCGCCAGTCGCCGACGGCTTCCTCTACAGCGGCAACCGCCATGAGAGCGTGCCGCGCAGGCTGTTCCTCGACCGGCGCCTGACCCCGCTGGAACGCAACGCCTGGCAGGTGTTCCGCCTGCAGCTCAACGACGACGGCGTGACCGCCTTTCCCACCTACGACCAGCTCCGCCCATATCTGGCGTCCATGCCCTGTGCGGCGCAAGCCTCGCACGAGACCGTGGCGCGCGCCTTGACGCTGCTGCGGCTGACGCGCTGGCTCAGCCTGGTGCGGCGGCGGCGCGATCCCAAGACCGGCCGCATCCAGGGGAACCTCTACGTGCTGCACGACGAACCGCTGTCGCCCTTCGAGGCGATGCAGCTCGACCCCGACTATCTGGGCCTGGTGAGCCAAGCGCTCACGCACGCGGCGAAGGCGGTGCAGGTCGTGGGCATGAACACGCTGCGGGAGATCGCCGAAGACCCGCTGCTCAGCGGGCGCACGCTGCCGACCCGCCTGCAGGTGCTCGCGCAGCGCATGGCACGGCATGGCTGGACGACGCCAGGTTATCCACAGGAGGGTGCGGACCACGAATCCGAAGAAGGCCAGGAAGCCCTCCTTCGGAATGGCGCGCGCCCGTCTTCGGAATCCGAAGCAGGGCCGAAACCCGCGCCGGACGGCTCTCTTCGGATTCCGAAGGAGGACCGTACAGTACGTAATGATCGTATAAATGAAGTACGTACAGTACCGCGCGCGAGGGCCTTGCAGAACCTGCGGCTGCCCGAGCGTTTCCTGCGCTTGAAGGACGAGCAGCAGGCCGGCGCGCTGGTGGCGCTGCAGCAGGTGGACGAGGCGCAGAGGCAGGCCGTTCTCGACGAGTGGGCGGCACGCTGCCACAACAGCGCGGTACGCAACCCGGCCGGCTACCTGTTTGGCATCATCCAGAAGGCGATCCGCGGGGAGTTCAAGGCCTGGGCCGGAGAAAGTGCATCGGCGGCGCCAGCGTCCCCGCCGTCGTCACCACCGGCATCCCGTGCGGCTGACCCCGAGGTGGCACGTGCCTACCTGGCACAGCTCCGAGAAGCCTTGCGTGATCGCTGATGTTGACTATCCCCAGGGGATAGCTGGAACAGACACCTTTCCGCCGCGCTCAATTGTCGTCCGCCGAACGACAGGCGAAACTGTCGCCTGTGAATCAGACGAGGACAGCCACGCACGAGCCCGGCCGACGATGGACATGACGACTTCCCCCGCCACAAACGCACTGCAACCACTACAGCGAGACGTTCAGCGCTTGCTGGGCAGATGCCTGTTGCGCCTTCAACAATACGAGCGCCTCATGAAAGCCATCGTGGCCCACCACGAGATTTCAGGCCCGGCGCATTCGCTGGAGGCCATTCGCGCAGCGCGGATTGAAGATGCCGCGACCAAGACCCTGGGCACGTTGGTCGGACAACTGTTTGGTTCGTATGTCGTCACCGATGGAAATGGTGGCGAGGAACGCGACGACGATCTTCCCGGCGACGTGATTTCCTTTCGCACGCGCGTGCAACTGAGCCTGTCTGCGCAGGACTACGCCAAAACCCAGGCCGACCTCAAAGACCTGGTATCGCTGCGCAACACCCTGGTGCACCACTTCATCGACCAGCACGATCTATGGACCGTGGACGGGTGCCGCGCTGCACAGGACGAACTCGGCTCCGCCTACACGCGCATCGATCAACACTTCGAGCAGCTGCGCGGCTGGGCCGAGCACATGGATCAGGCGCGGCGCCTGGCAGCGGAGTTCGTCCAGTCGGATGTGTTCCACGATCTGGTGGTCAATGGCATCGCGCCGGATGGCACGGTGGACTGGCCGGCCGCCGGCATCGTTCGCGCGCTGCGCGAGGCCGTCGCGCAGTTGGCCGTCGAGGGCTGGACACCCATCGCCGCCGCTGGCCGCTGGATCGCAGACCGGCATCCCGAGCAGCTTCCAGCCAAGTACGGCTGCAGCAGTTGGCGGCAGGTGGTGCACGAGTGCCGCCTGTTCGAGCTTCGCTACCGTGAGGTGGAGGGGCAACGGGCCGCCTGGTACAGACCTCACGAGGCATAGCCCCGCAACGCGGTCTCACCTCCGCGCGAGCCGCGAACAACTCCGCCGAGCTATCCCCAGGGGATAGCCGGCACACACAGCCTTCCGTGCCGAACAAACCGGGCGCGCGTGGGCTGCGGTTTGTTGACTGACAGCCTTCCGGCCGATGCCGATGCTGGCGACTCGCCCCTTCACCGCGAGTCGCTCCCATGGCCAACGAACGCACAGAACCCCTGCAACTGAATCTCGGATCTCTGCGCAGCGCGATGTCGCTGACGCTGCACACGCACCACGCTTCGCGCATCTGGCACGGCCGCGCGCCGACCGAGGGGCGCCCAGGCATCATCGGTCTCAACGGCTTCATCGGCGCCATGAACAAGATGAAGCGCGGCGCCGAGCAGGACGACCCGTACTCGGACTGGTGGATGCTGCGGATCGAGGACAAGCTCGCCGACACCAAGACCCGTCTGCAGACCCTGCGCGAACAGGTGGATCAGGCCTTGGCCGACGTGCCAGCGGCGCTGTCCCTGGGCGAGAACATGAACGTGCAGCCGGTGAAGCTGCCGCTGTTCGTGAACGCCCAGCTCGGCTTCATGGCGGTGTATCTGCTGGCCGACTACGACGACCTGGCACGCAAACTCATCCTGGCGCACCACACGGCGCTGATCGACCGCAGCACCTTGGAGCGCTGGCTCAATGATGGTGCGCACGCGCTGCGCAGCCTGTTCTCGCTGGCCCAGCAGTACCGCTACTCGGGCACGACGCGCGACGACTTCGCGGCGAAGAACGCGGCGGCGCGAGCGGCGCTGGAGAAGTTCGGCGAGTTGCCGCAGGACGTGCTGGAAGGCACGCGCCGCTCGCGCTTCGCGCCACCCATCGCGCGGCGGTCGAACAAGCCCGGCACGCCGCCTGCTGCGCCTGCCATCGTGCCCGATGCGCAGGCTCCCACGGGTGGCGCAGCCGATGGTGCCGCGGGCGATGAGGGTGCTGGCGCATGACAGCATCGATCCCCATCAGCCACTCCACGCGCTTCGTGGCGCTGGAACAGGCGGACTTCCAGCGGCTGGAACACGCAGGCTACCTAAAAGGCCTTTTACAGCCTTTTAAGGGTAAGGGGAGTCTGGAGACCTGGGCCAGCCAGTGCGCAGCGCTGCGCGACGACGTGATTGGCCTGGCGCAGCGGCGCGTGCTGCCCCAGGCGCGCGCCTACCCCTTCAGCCTGCTCCACGTGCAACTGGCCCAGCAGGCCACTGGCGCAGGGACGACCTTCCTGCGCTGGCGCAACCTCGACCGTTCCTCCATGGGCGTGGCGTTGTGGGAGGCCCTGCTGGCCAACCCCGCGACGCCGGCCGCGCTGATCGACGAGCTGTACGCGATCGAACTGCAGCGCATCGTGCTGAACATGCAGATCAGCCTGACCCACAGCATCGCTCGCCAAGCCCTGGAATGCGCCAGCAAGGCCGCCCAGGCCGAAGCGGCTTACCTGCGGCGTGTTCATGGGCACGCCGCGCCCATCCGCACCACCAGCCCCAAGGAGTCACCATGAGCACGCACTTTGTTGGCGAGGGCAACATCGGCTCTGCGCCGGACTGCCGCGAATTCCCGAACGGCAACGACGAGCCGCGCCGGCTGCTGCGCCTGAACGTCTATTTCGACAACCCGATCCCGAAGAAGGACGGCGAGTACGAAGATCGCGGCGGCTTCTGGGCGCCGGTGGAGCTGTGGCACCGCGACGCCGAGCACTGGAAGACGCTGTACCAGAAAGGTATGCGGGTGCTGGTCGAGGGCCGCACCGTGCGCGACGAATGGGAGGACGCCGACGAGAACGAACGGGTGACCTTCAAGGTCGAGGCGCGGCGCGTGGGCATCCTGCCGTACCGCATCGAGTCGGTGGCGCTCAGCGCCAAGCTCGCCGGCGGACAGTAATTCGCTCCATCGCCGTTCCCCCGAGGGCGGCTGTAGCAACCGTCATACGCCCGCGATGCACCAGCGAGCTATCCCCAGGGGATAGCTCCAAGGTCGTCCACAGAGTTCCAGCCGCCCTCCCGAAACGACGCTCTTGCTGTGCCAGCTCCTGCGGTCTATGCACACTGCTGCGGCAACGGGCCGCCTGCCGATCACAAAGCGGTGTCTGCATCAATCGGCTTCCTTGCTGCCGGCATCTCCTGGCCCCGCCAAGCTGACGCCCATCCGATGAACCGCACATTTCCAAGGAGGCTTCATGCGCGTGTTCCTGTGCGAGAAGCCGTCCCAGGGCAAGGACATCGCCCGTGTGCTGGGTGCCGTTCAACGCGGCAACGGCTGCTACAGCGGCGCGGGTGTCGTCGTGACCTGGTGCATCGGTCATCTGGTCGAGGCGGTTCCGCCCGAAGGCTACGGCGAGCAGTACAAGCGCTGGGCCATCGAACAACTGCCCATTCTTCCCGAGCGCTGGCGTGTCGAGCCCAAGGCGGCGACCGCGGCGCAGTTCAAGGTCGTGCAGCAGCTCGTCGCCAAGGCGGGCGAGCTGGTGATCGCGACTGACGCCGACCGCGAAGGCGAGATGATCGCCCGCGAAATCATCGATCTGTGTGGTTACCGCGGACCGATCCAGCGGCTGTGGCTTTCGGCGCTCAACGATGCATCGATCCGCAAGGCCCTGAGCACGCTCAAGCCGTCCGCCGAGACGATGCCGCTGTACTTCTCCGCGCTCGCCCGATCGCGTGCCGACTGGCTGATCGGGATGAACTTGAGCCGCCTGTTCACGTTGCTAGGGCGCCAAGCCGGCTACAACGGCGTGCTATCGGTCGGGCGCGTGCAGACGCCGACGCTTAAGCTGGTGGTGGACCGTGATCGCGAGATCGCGCGCTTTGTCTCCGTGCCGTTCTGGGCCATCGAGGTGGCGCTGTCGCATGCGGGCCAGTCCTTCGTCGCAAGCTGGACGCCGCCACAGGGCAGCACCGACGACGCCGACCGCTGCTTGCAGCAGCCGGTGGCGCAGCAGGCAGCGGAATTCCTGCGCGCGGCCGGCACCGCCCAGGTGCTGTCGGTGGAGACCGAGCGCGTGCGCGAAGGGCCGCCCCTGCCGTTCGACCTCGGCACCCTGCAGGAGGTGTGTTCCAAGCAATTGGGCCTCGACGTGCAGGAGACGCTGGACATTGCCCAGGCGCTGTACGAGACGCACAAGGCGACGACGTATCCGCGCTCGGATTCGGGCTACCTGCCCGAGAGCATGCTGGCCGAGGTGCCGGCCGTGCTCGACAGCCTGGTCAAGACCGATCCCAGCCTGCGGCCGTTGATCGACCGCCTGGACCGCCAGCAGCGTTCGCGAGCGTGGAACGACGGCAAGGTCACGGCGCATCACGGCATCATCCCCACGCTGGAGCCAGCCAACCTCTCGGCGATGACCGACAAGGAGTTGGCCGTCTACCGGCTGATCCGCGCCCACTACCTCGCGCAGTTCCTGCCGCATCACGAGTTTGACCGGACGGTGGCGCAGCTCACGTTCGGCGGGCAGTCGCTGGTGGCGGTCGGCAAGCAGATCGCGACGGCCGGATGGCGCCAGGTGCTGGCGGCGCCGGCCCTTGACGACACGGACGGAGAGGATGCACGGCGCGGCCAAGTATTGCCAGCGTTGAAGGCTGGCGATGCCTGTCAGGTCGGCGAGGTCGAGCTGAAGGCATTGAAGACGCTGCCGCCCAAGCCCTACACGCAGGGCGAGCTGGTCAAGGCCATGAAGGGCGTCGCCAAGCTCGTGACTGACCCGCGCCTGAAGCAGAAGCTGAAGGACACCACGGGCATCGGCACCGAGGCCACGCGCGCCAACATCATCAGCGGGCTGCTGGCCCGCGGCTATCTCTTGAAGAAAGGCCGCGCCATCCGCGCATCGGATGCGGCCTTCACGTTGATCGACGCCGTGCCGGCGGCCATCGCCGACCCGGGGACCACGGCGGTGTGGGAGCAGGCACTGGACATGATCGAGGCCGGCCAGATGACGTTGGACACCTTCATCGCCAAGCAATCGAGCTGGGTCGCCCAGCTCGTGCAGCAGTACCGCGGCGCCACGCTCGACCTCAAGCTGCCGCCCGCGCCGAACTGCCCGCAGTGCGGCGCCCCGATGCGCCAGCGCAGCGGCAAGAACGGCGCGTTCTGGTCGTGCAGCCGCTACCCGGACTGCAAGGGCACGGAGCCGGTCGAAACCGCGACAGGCAAGCCCGCAGCGCCAAGCCCGCGGCGTCGGTCTCCGAAGGCGAGCTGACGCCCACGTTTCCCTCTGCCACGCCGGCTGCTGCCGACGGCGGGGCAAACCTCCCGCACCCCGCGGGACTCCCCAGCGCGCGTTCCCTTCTGCAACGGTGTGCGCGTCCTGCAGGCCCATCACGGCCTGCTGGGCGAGAAGGTCATTTCTCCCCGGATCGCGTTCGCCGCGGTTCCGCTGATCGACGTGCTTCCGCCGATACGCGAGCGGTCTCCTGACGCCTTGGTGTGCAAAACTGCGAGGCGCCAGGAGACCGCTTGCGGTCGACGGTATTCGGTGCCGGTGCCCGCCGGCGGAACAACGGGCTCCCTTTGTGCGCGTATGCGTGCCAAAGGTTTCCGGCCCCAGCCACGAAACGGGCCGGGTGCGATTGCTGATGCAGCGAACGGCTTTGACGACGGCCCGCGCTGACGCAGCCCACAGGTGGTTTTCCTTCCTCTCCAGCCGAAGGCCCGCGTGGCCTTCGGCGATTAGTCATTTCACTGATGCACCTCTGTGTCCCGGGATGTCCTTGTGAGGGCACATCACAGTGACATTCGACGTCCAAGCAGCACGGCGCTCGAAGGACAAAGGCTTGCGGCCTGCCGTGTGGCAAGGATGGCCGCCGGTGCGGCGCTGCGCTCGATTGGCTTGAAGCCCGCGCGCTCGAAGAACGGCGCAGCCGTCGTGGTCAGCAACCAGGCGTCGCGCCCGCCCTCGTCGAAGGCACGGCGCAGCAGCAGTGCGAACATTCCGCCGCCGATGCCGCGATGGCGTGCGTGTGGCAGCACCACCAGGGAGCGCACGAGCACGTCTCGGCCCAGGCGCTCGAAGCCGCCGTAGCCCACGCGCTCGCCGGACACCGTGGCATAGGCGAAGAAGCTGCGCCCTGGTTCGGCCAGGTCGTCCGTGGGAAGCACGGCCTCTTGCAAAGCCAGGGCGAGGTCCGGGTCGCTGCCGGCGATCGGCGTATCCACCAGCAGCGGCGTGCCATCCTCCTTGCGGTTCTCGCCCGCCGGTCGTTGCGGCAGCAGGTCGATCACCATGTCCGAGGGGCGGCACAGGCGCACGCCCGAGCGCGACACCACGATGGGCCTATTGATGAGGATCGGGTACGCCAGCATCTGATCGATCAACTGGTCGTCGCTCCAATGCGCGGCATCCAGGCCCAGTTCCTTGTAGGGCGTGCCCTTGATGCGCAACACATCCCGCACGCCCATGCCCATCCGCGCGATCAGCGCCTTCAAGGTCTCGCGGTCGGGCGGCGTCTTCAGGTACTCGATGACCGTGGGCTCGATGCCGCTGGCGCGGATCAGCGCCAGCGTGTTGCGCGACGTGCCGCAGTCCGGGTTGTGGTAGATCGTGACGGTACTCATGCCGGATGCCTCGCTGCGTTGCGCGGGGCCTGTTCGTACCAGGCGCGGGAACGGTTGACCACGCGCACCACCAGCAGCATCACCGGCACTTCGATCAGCACGCCGACCACGGTGGCGAGGGCCGCGCCGGAATGGAAGCCGAACAGGCTGATGGCCGCTGCCACTGCCAGCTCGAAAAAGTTGCTGGCACCGATCAACGCCGAGGGACACGCGATGTTGTGCTTCTCGCCGACCCTGCGGTTGAGCCAGTAGGCGAGGCCGGAATTGAAGAACACCTGGATCAGAATGGGCACGGCGAGCATGGCGATCACCAGCGGCTGTCGCAGGATGGCCTGGCCCTGGAAGGCGAATAGCAACACCAGCGTCAGCAGCAGCGCTGCGATTGAGAGCGGGCCGAGGCGCTCCAGCGCGCGGTCGAACGCGGCCTGTCCACGACGCAGCAGCGAGCGGCGCCACACCTGCGCGAGGACGACGGGGATGATGATGTAGAGCACCACTGAGGTCAGCAGCGTGTCCCACGGCACGGTGATCGCCGACAGGCCCAGCAGCAGCCCGACGATGGGCGCGAAGGCGAACACCATGATGGTGTCGTTCAGCGCCACCTGCGACAGAGTGAATACCGGGTCGCCGCCGGTCAGTCGGCTCCACACGAACACCATCGCTGTGCACGGTGCGGCGGCCAGCAGGATCAGGCCGGCGACGTAGCTGTCGAGCTGGTCGGCCGGCAGCCAGTCGGCGAAGACGTGGCGGATGAACAGCCAGGCCAGCAGTGCCATCGAGAACGGCTTGACCGCCCAGTTGACGAACAGCGTCACGCCGATGCCACGCCAGTGCTGGCGAACCTGGCCGAGCGCGCCGAAATCCACCTTGAGCAGCATTGGGATCACCATGACCCATATGAGCAGGCCGACCGGCAGGTTGACCTGGGCCACTTCCATGCGGCCGACGGCCTGGAACGCGCCAGGCGCGAGCTGGCCCAGGGCGATGCCGGCGACGATGCACAGCAGCACCCACACCGTCAGGTAGCGCTCGAAGATGCTCATCGAGAACGATGGCGTGGCGGCGACGGCTTCTGTCTGTACGGTCATCGTGCTACCTCACTGCTTGCCGATGACGCGCAGCTCATGCTGCAGCGACATGGCATCGAGCCGTTGGAGCGGCAGCGACAGGAACAGCTCGATGCGACGCTTGAGCGTCAACGCGGCGTCCATGAACGCCTTGCGCTGCTGTTCCTCGCTGCCTTCGACGGCGGCCGGATCGGGCACGCCCCAATGGGCCGACACCGGCTTGCCCGGCCATACGGGACACACCTCGCCAGCGGCGTTGTCGCAGACGGTGAAGATGAAATCGAACACCGGCGCACCGGGCGCCACGAATTCGTCCCAGCTCTTGCTGCGGTAGCCGGTCGTTGGCAGGCGCAGGCGCTCCAGCGTGGCGAGCGCCAGCGGGTGGACTTCGCTCTTGGGGTGGCTCCCCGCCGAGTAGGCGCGAAACCGTCCCAGGCCCAGTTCGTTGAGGATGCCTTCGGCCAGGATGGAACGCGCCGAATTTCCGGTGCAGATGAACAGCGCGTTGTAGGTGGTTTCAGTCGTCATCGATGCCTCGCGTCAGCAGCAAGAAGCAGCCCGTTTCGCGGCGGCGCGACTGTCACTCGGCGCGCAGCAAGCTGGAGCTGTGCTCGGCGCGGGCTGCGGCGCTTCGTTGAACACGGGGATGTTGCCCAGCGTGTGGAAATGCTCCCAGGCCACGCCCTGCGGGTCGGTGACCCAGTGCTTCTCACTGCGTGCATAGCAGCAGGTCGTGGTGCCTTCGTCGAGCAGCGCCATGTCGGCAGCCTGCGCGCGGGCCTTCAGGGCGGTGAGTTCGTCGGCGTCATCGGTCTGGATGCCCAGGTGGTCGATGCCCGGCTTGCTGCCGCGCGTGGAGATGGCGAAGTTGACCGGCGGGTCTTCGAGCATCCACTTCGCGTAGTCGGCCTCGATGCGAGCCGGCTGCGCGGCGAACAGTTGGGAATAGAAGCCGATGCTGCGATTCAGGTCATCGACGTGCAGGTGGACGTGGAAGCGTTTCATGGAGGTTCCTTTCAGCAGGAGGCGCAGGCACGGGTGGATTCATTGGCCTCGCACACGCCACCTTGGCAGCAGTGCTCGGTCAGGTAGCCGAGCAGCCCGTTCATGTGGGCGAAGTCGGCGCGGTAGATCAGGTTGCGGCCCTGTTGCTCGATGGTGACGAGGCCGGCATGGGCCAGCTCCTTCAGATGGAAGGACAGGGTGTTGCGGGCCACGTCGAGCTGGTCGGCTAGGACGCTGGGCGTGAGCCCTTCGGGGCCGGCGACGACCAGGGCGCGGAACACGCGAAGGCGCTGGGTGTGGGCCAGGGCGCCCAGGGCGGAAACGGCTTGGGTCTCGTTCATAGTTCAATAATACAACATCTATTGAATAATGGTGCAGGCACATCGCAATAGAGGACCGGGCGCGCCCGACCCCAATCGGGGACGCCACTGCGCCCGATTGCTGCGTGACGCGGCTATCTGATAGTCCGAAGCTCACCCTCATGCGTTGCTGACCGTCGTCAGCGGCATGCCCTGGCAGTCTCGGTCTTCAAGACTGCAACGCGGTTCGCCGCGTTGACCGAACCAGTCCGCTTTGCATCGCCCACCGCGGACGCTCGCCGGCCTGGCGACGATGCACTTTTCTCAACCACCCGAGGGGAACCCCATCCCCTGCGGGATGCGTGCTCCCCGACCCACCAAGGAGCACGGCATGTCTGAACCTTCCGCATCTTCCTCTGCAACCGCAGTGCGCAGTGGTGCGCTGGCGCTGACCTGGACCGGCAAGCGTTTGCCGCTACAGGTGCTGCGCAGCGCGGCCGGCCACTACATCGGCACACAAGACGACGAAGGCCCGGTATCGCGGGAGTCCGTCGAGTATTTCCCGAACCACCTCGCAGCACAGCGCGCCCTGGATACCCATGCCTAGACACAGCGCGCTCACCCCTGATTCCCACCCTTCAAGGAGTTCTCTCATGAATCTGTCTTTATCCGAAGACGTGCTCGATCAGATGGCGCTGGAACAGGCGCACTTCGACGCTGCACCGCAGGCCTTCTTCGAGGCCTGGAAGCGCGGCGCGCAGATCGCCGGTCACGAGTGGTTCGGCGACGGCACACGCGAAGGTCTGCAGCGTGCCACCACCAAGTGGGACCTGCGGCCCAACATGCTGATGCTCAACGACGCCTTGGGCGTGCTGAGCAGCGGTCAACGCATGTTCCTGTCCGCGATGGTGAGCTTCTACAACGCCCGCGAGGGCGGCGCGATGCTCAAGCGTTGCGGCTTCGAGGGGCTGTCCGACTTCGGCGGCCTCGATCTGGAACGGCGCCAGGTCATCGCTGACCTCACGCTGCACTACAACGGCTGGTGAGCCGCGCCTGGCAACCCACCGTCTTTTCATCCCACCCCACGAGGGACATGCGTCCTCGTTCGGGGCCATGTCCCTCCTTCTTTTCGCAGGAGCGGCCATGTCCCGAATCACCATCTTCCACTGACCTGCACCGCCCGCCACCAGGGCGGCCCGACGCCGCGGCCGGCTGACCGGTTGCCACTTCATCCACTCGCTGGGGTTCAATCCCCGGCAGGGGATTGCCTCGGCCATCCTCTGCTGGAGGAATCCCATGTCCCATTCCAACAATCCCTTCGCCCGCGGCTACGATGGCCTGTCCGTGCAGCGGCTGCTGGCGATTTCCTACGACGACGACTGCCCGCTGAGCTACCTGCCGCTGCACGTCTCGCAGTCGCACCTGCCGGACAGCCAGGTCGAGCGCCATGCCTGCGTCTTCTGCGACGACTTCGCGCTGATCACGGAAGGCCAGAACGTGCCGCCCGAGCTGGACGCGCAGTGCCCCAGCCACGGTATCGCCCGAAACCTCGTCTACGCCGTCATGGCCGAAGAAGCCGGCCAGCCGCTGCACGTCGGCGATACCTACTCCGAGGAAGCCGCGCGCGAGGTGGTGCGGCGCCTGCGCTTCGAGACCGGCTTCTACAGCCGTGCCTGGGAAATCAGTTCGGCGCACATCACCGAGGAGGCCGGCCGCTTCCTCGCCGAACTGGCGGACGTCGCCACGCCGAGCGGCTTTCTGTTCGTCGCCTTCCGCATTCCCTACAGCCCGGCGGTCGGCGTGAAGCTGATCGCCACCCCCTGGACGGATGCGAACCTGCAGCATGTCGAGGGCATCACCGCCGAAGAGCTGCGGCAGGAGCACCGGGCCAAGGGCGTGCCGGAGTCCCTCGTGGAAGTGTTGCACCTGGCTGCGCTCGCCGACGTTCGCATGTTGGTGTTCGATGCCGACGCGCCCGTGCTGGACGGGCTGACGCTCTACGACGACGAGTAACCCGCAACCCATTCGAGCCCCCACGTCGGGGCTCTTCTTTTTCGCGGAACGCGGTGCCGGCGCATTGCCGATTCCCAACGGACGGTCGCCGCCATGTGCCGCACGCTGGCCGCATGTTCGCTGGCGTTGCCGGCAGCATGCCCAGGCAGTCGAGACCTTCAAGACTGCGGCGCGGTTCGCCGTGCTGGTTGCTTCGTTCTCCGGGCGCACCCGCGTCCATCCACCTCACCCTCAAGGGACAGACCTCCCTTGCGGGCGGGAGTCCCTTGGTTGCCACAAGGAGTCTCCCCATGGATACCCAAGCCATCCGCGCACAGATGCCGACGCTCGTTGTCGGTCATGTGCCTTCCAACGTCCGTTCGTTCAAATTCAACATCTTCGACGGCCAGCCCAAGGTTTCGACGCTGGGCTTTCACATCGACCCGAAGCCTTTCGAGGGCAAGGTCATCGCCACCACCGACGAGGCCATCGTCGTCAAGACGGGACGAGCCGAGTTCGCGGTGCTCGATCGCACGCTCGTGACCGAAGTGCCCGACGAGGGCGCCAAGGTGCAGGTCGAACCCTATGTCAGACGCCGCTTCGACGGTCAGCGGGCGGACACGCCCGAGGAGCAGACCGAGTTCACCGCCGACGGCCAGCCCTACACGGTGAAGCGGTTCGTGCTCGGTTCCGCACCGGCGAAGTTGCCGATCCCCGAACCGCGCTGCCCCGAGCTGCAGGAACTGATCGACCAACTGGAGCAGTTGCCCGCTCCCGATGGTTTCCGGCGCATCACCCACCTGCTGGTGGATGCCGGTGCGCGGGACATCACCTGGGTCGATCCGCTGCCCGCCGACATCATCCGCACGCCACCGGCCATCGGCTTCACCGTCGCCACGATGAAGTTCCAGGGTCGCGTCACCGTGCTGTATGAGCGTGGCCTCGACCTCTACGCGGTGGAGCTGCACCGCGACGGCGAGCTGGTCGAACGGGTCGATGAGGTGTTCTTCGACACCCTCGGCGAGACGCTGGAACGGCTGATCGACGACGGGCGCTGGAGGCGCATCCGCGTGCAGTGCCTGTCGGGCCGCAAGGCTGTCCGGCACTGACCGCCCAACAGCTTCCCGCCCTCGCGGCGGGAAGCCTCTTCCTGCCTCCCTGGAGATCACACCCATGACTGTTCGATTCAAAGGCACGGAGCTGCGGCCCGTGCTCGCCGAAGCGGTGGCGAATCCGTGACGGATGGCTTCAAGGAACCGCAGCGCGTGATGATCGCCTTCGATGGTGGAACCGTCACCAGACGGGGGCGAGATGGTCGCCAGTAGCCCACTGTTCTGAGGCCTGCCGATCCATCTGCTGATGTCGGGCAAGGAAAGCCAGGATGCCGCCACGCAGTTTGACTGGGCCAAGACCACCTTGGAGGCGGCAGGCTTCGCTGTGACCGCCTCGCTGATTCCCGGCGATGCGGAAACCATCATTGCCAAAACCGTGAAGGAGTAGTCCATCGACATGCTCATCATGGGTGCGTTCGGCCACTCGCCACTGCGCAGCCTACTGTTCGGCAGCAAGACCGCCGACCTGTTGCGCTAGTCGGCCAGCTTGCGCAGTGCTTCCAGTTCCGGCGCGGCCTCGGCGTTGAGGCGCTTTTCCAGGGCGTCGTAGGCGGCCACCAGCTCCTGCCCGAGCGTGGTCAGGGATGCGCCACCACCGCCCTTGCCACCTGTCGCCGTTGCGACAACGAGTTGGCCGAAGCCTTGATTCAGGGAATCGATCAGCAGCCAGGCGCGCTTGTAAGGCACCCCGAGTGCACGCGCAGCGGCTGCAATGGAGCGCGTATCACCGACCTGGCGCAGCAGGTCGATCTTGCCGGGGCCGAGGGCGATGGAGTCCCCGATGTATACGCGGGGGCGGACCAGAATGGCGCGAGGCTTTCCAAGTTTCGAAGTCATGCGCGAGAAGATAGCGGAAATTGATGTGCGAGCGTTCTGGCCATAACGATCATTGCTTGGGAATCCTGCGACTGATCGCAGTCTCATCCCCAGGCAAAATGAATAGATGTCGCGGCAGCCACCACAGGTAGAACACCATTCCGAATAACTCGACCAGCGACTGGAACACGATCACCACCACCGTCGTCTCCCAGCCGGCAGGTAGCGCCAGCGCGAAGGGCAGCACCACGAATGAGTTGCGGGTGCCGAGACTGAAGGCCAGTGTGCGCCCGGCATCCAGCGGCAGTCGCAGCCAGTGCGAAAGGCTGCGTGCCAGCAGTGCCGCCACCAACAGGAACCCAACGAACACCGGCAGCACCGTCAGCAGCACGGGCCCTGCATCAAGCACCGTGCCGACCTGCGCACCGGCGATCAGAAACACGACCACTGCCAGCAGCGGGACCGGCCACCAGCCAAGGCGCTCGCGCCAGACCGTCCGTTCTGGTCGGGCCTCGATCCAACGCTCGGTCAGTACGGCAGCCACAAGGGGCAATCCGATCAGCACCAGCGCGGCGGGCAACATTTCTTCAGTCTTGAGTGCAGCGCTGAAATCGGCCGCCGGCAGCATCAGCCACAAGTAGGCCGGCAAGAGCAGCAGTTGCAGCAGCAGGTTGAGCGGCGTCACGGCGATCGCTCGCGCGGTGCTGCCGCGCCCGAGCTGGGTGAAGGTGATGAACCAGTCGGTGCAGGGCACCAGCAAGACCAGCAGCACGCCCAGTCGCAGGGCCGGGTCGTCTGGCAGAAATTGCAGCGCCAGCCACACGAGCAGCGGGATGAACACGAAGTTGCCGAGCAGGATCGCGAGGACGAAGCGGCCATCGCGGAAGGCGTCGCGCACATGCAGCAGCGGCACCTGCACGAAGGTGGTGTAGAGCAGCGCCGCCAGCACCGGCCACAGCAGGGCCTCGAAGCGCGGCCCGATGCCGGGCGCCACACTGCCCAGCACCAGCCCGCCGACGATGGCAGCCAGGTAGATCCAGACCTGGCGGCGCTCCAGGCTCAGGCGATCCATCAGGCGCGTACCCGCAGCAGGGCGAATGTGCCCGCCAGCATGAAGCCTGCGACCAGCGCAAAGGCCAGCACCGGCGAGACCGCTGTCCACACCACGCCAACGCTGGCGCTGGAGAGGAATTTGGCCGCGCCGTTAACCGTGCCCAGCGCCCCGATGCTCATGGTCATGGTGTCAGCCTGCACCATCTCAGCGGTGACGGTGGATTCCAGTGCCTCTTGTACCGCGACATACAGACCGGCGATGAGGAAGATCCCCGCCAGCAACGGCACGCTGTCGATGTCCCACCAAAAGGCCAACGCTGTCAGCGCCGCCGTGGTGATACCCAGTGAGTAGCCCGCCACCAACACTGGCAGATGACCCACACGGTCGGCGAGCCAGCCCACCGGCCAAGACGCGGCCACCTGCACGACGTTGCGCCACACGTACAAGAGTCCTGCCAGCTGCGCCGCCTGCACCACGCCCATGCTGGGCGTCAGCAGCGTGGTGGCGGCCAGGATCAAGAGCGCATGGGAGAAGTCGCCGACCCCGAACAGACCGACCGCGCCGAGGTAGCGTTTGAACCGGGAAGGCAGCCCGCGCAGCGAACCGAAGAACTTCAGTGCCGGATTGGGTGAATGCTGCGGGTCCTGCACCAACGTGAGGAAGGCGATCACCGCCAGCACGCCGGGAATGAGCGACAGCCACAGCACGAAGCGGAACGGGCCGGCGTCGTCACTCCAGTGCCAGCCCTGCGCCAGCCCCAGCAAGGTCACCCCGAGCAGCGGGCCGAGCACGGCGCCGACGGTGTCCGCCGCGCGATGGAAGCCGAACGCCCGCCCACGCGTTTCGGGGCTGACGGCCTGGATGACGATGGCGTCGCGCAGCGGGCCACGCAGTCCTTTGCCGAACCAGGACACCATGCGTCCGAGCAGGATCAGCGGCCAGCCGACCGCCAGCGCGATCAGCGCCTGGCCTAGCGGCGTCAGGCCGTAGCCCGCCAGGACCAGCAGCTTGCGATGGCCCAGTTTGTCCGCGATGTAGCCCGAGACCATCTTGGTGAAGCTCGCCACCGCATCGGCGATGCCCTCGATGAGCCCCAGCGCGGCCGCCGGAATGCCGAGTACGGCCAGAAAGCCGGGCAGGATCACGGTGGTGGTTTCATAGCAGAAGTCACCGAGCGCACTGGTGATCGCAGCACCGGCGACGGTGCGGTTCATCCAACCCTTGGGTACAGCTGGTGACGTAGCTGGCTCTGACATCAATCCTCCCCAGTCATGCCGAACTCGATCGGGGTCTTGATGTAGAAAATGTCGATCCTCTCTTCGCGCAGCTTCTCAAACAGGCGATCCGTATCCTCCTGGCTGAGGGCCATCATAATCTCGATGGGCTGATCTGCGAGGTCAAAAAAATGTGCCGAGTGCAGCTTACGGTCATGACCGAATCCTTCCGTCGCTGCGATCAATGTCGCACCCGCCACGCCGAGGCTACGTGCTTCCTGCAGCAACCATTCACCCAGAGGTAGACCGCCATGGCGGCGATCCTGTTGGGTGAAAAACGTCAATTGAAAACCTTGCATCTTCGCCTCCTCAAATGCGCTTCAGTAGGGCCACGGACGCCAGGCCCATAAGAGTCATCACGAGTGAGCCGACGACATGAATGCTGATGGCCGCCGTCGCCCATACCAGGCGTCCTTGCTGAATCAACGTGGCGACTTCCGCCGAGAACGTCGAAAAAGTCGTCATGCCGCCAAGGAAGCCGGTAATGACAAGTAGTCGCCACTCAGGGGCGATACCAGGATTGTTGGCGAAAATAGCCAGAGCCACGCCGATCAGGTAACCACCAATCAAGTTGGCGGCAAGTGTTCCAGGCGGGATGGTTGGGAAGATCGCGTTGAGCGACATGCCCAGCATCCACCGTGTGACAGCGCCCACGGATGCACCCAGGCTGATGGCAAAAATGGAATTCAGCATCGTTCCTGTCCTCTTGTTGGTTTTGTCCGGACAGGCGCACGACAGCCTACGCGCCCTTGCCAGGACTTTTGCGTAGGCATCATCAGCGCACACAGCAGCGGTTATTGGAGGAATGCCATCTCCAGATTGATCATTTTAAGCGAGAGCTGCTTTTACTGGTAATGGCCATTTCCCAAGTGATGATCGGCGCCCCTCAGCTTCGGCGGCGCTGATCATGGACTCAGAAACCGAGCCAGGAACCTGCGCCAAGCAAGGTCGCCACGCCCAACAACGCGAAGTTCGCTGCGGCGATCCAGTGTTCCATGATCGAACCTACCCTGCACAGCAGGACAGTTGCTTCACATCCTTGCTGAAGGTCTGCGCCGCGAGCTTCAGCCCCTCAACCATCGTGAGATACGGGAACAGCTGCTCGGCCAGCTCCTGCACCGTCATCCGATGGCGGATCGCCAGCGCGGCCGTCTGGATCAGTTCGCCTGCTTCCGGGGCCACCGCCTGTACGCCGATCAGCCGCCCCGAGCCGGCCTCGGCGACCAGCTTGATGAAGCCGCGCGTGTCGAAGTTGGCGAGCGCACGCGGCACGTTGTCGAGTGTCAGCAGCCGGCTGTCGGTTTCGATGCCGTCGTGGTGCGCTTCCGCCTCGCTGTATCCGACGGTCGCCACCTGCGGATCGGTGAACACCACCGCCGGCATCGCGGTCAGGTTCAGAGCTGCGTCACCGCCCGTCATGTTGATCGCCGCACGGGTGCCCGCGGCCGCAGCTACATAGACGAACTGCGGTTGGTCGGTGCAGTCGCCGGCCGCATAGATGTGCGGCGCGCTGGTGCGCATGGCGCGGTCGATGACGATGGCCCCTTGCGCGTTGACCTCGATGCCCGCCGCTTTGAGGTTCAGGCTGCGGGTGTTCGGTGCGCGCCCGGTGGCGACCAGCAGTTTGTCGGCGCGCACTTCCCCGTGCCCGGTGGCGAGCACGAATTCCCCGTTCGCGTAGGTGACTTGGCTGGCTTGGGTGTGGTCCAGCACCTCGATGCCCTCGACACGGAACGCGGCCGTGACGGCCTCGCCGATGGCCGGGTCTTCGCGGAAGAACAGCGTGCTGCGCGCCAGGATCATGACCTGACTGCCCAGCCTGGCGAAGGCCTGCGCCAGTTCGACCGCCACCACCGACGAGCCGATGACGGCCAGCCGCTCAGGGATCGTGTCGCTCGCCAGGGCTTCGGTCGAAGTCCAGTAGGGCGTGTCCTTCAGGCCGGGAGTCGGCGGAATCGCCGGGCTCGCGCCTGTGGCGATCAGGCAGCGGTCGAAGGCGATTTCGCGCTCGCCGCCCTCAACCAGCCGCACGCCGAGGGTGCGACCATCCTTGAAACGCGCTTCACCGTGCAGAACGGTTATGGCCGGATTGCCGTCCAGGATGCCCTCGTACTTGGCGTGACGCAGTTCATCGACGCGCGCCTGCTGCTGGGCCAGCAGTCGCTCGCGCACGATTGTCGGCGAGGCGGGCGGCATGCCACCATCGAACGGGCTTTCGCGGCGTAAGTGGGCGATGTGGGCCGCGCGGATCATGATCTTGGAGGGCACACAGCCGATATTGACGCAGGTGCCGCCGAGGGTGCCTCGCTCGATCAGCGTGACGCGCGCCCCAAGCTCCACGGCCTTCAATGCCGCCGCCATTGCCGCGCCGCCGCTGCCGATCACGGCCACGTGCAGCGCTGGCTCGCCGCCTTCATGCTTCGTTTCGCCACCGAGCCAGCCCAGCGCCTTGTTCAGCAGGCCGGCGGGCTTGTTCGGCGTGTCGCCAAGCCGTGCGCGGAAGCCGAGCGTGGCCACTGCGGCAACCAGCGGGGCCACGCTCACGCCCGCATCCGCCTCGATTTCGGCCTGCCGCTGCGCATAGGACACCGAGGCCGAGCGCACGCCGGGCACGTTTTTCAAAGCCTGCTGGACGTGATCGGCACACGACGTGCAGGTCATGCCGTCGATATGAATGGTGATCGCTTCGGTCATGACAGTGCCCTTACTGCTTGATGCTGGACGGATAGCCGGCGTTGGTGGTGGCCTCGGTCAGCTTTTGAACGGTGGTCTTGGCGTCGTCGAAGGTCACGACCGCTTCGCGCTGGTCGAAACTGACATCGACCTGGCTGACGCCCTCGACCTTGGTAAGCGCCTTTTTGACCGTGATCGGGCAAGCGGCGCAGGTCATGCCGGGCACTGACAGCGTGATGGTCTGGACGGCGGCCCAGGCGGGCGTGGCAAGAGTGGCGGCCAGGGCCACGAGTGCGGCGAGTTTCTTCATGATGATCTCCTGTCAGTAGAACAGCGGAAGGACGTAGGGAAAGGCGAGCGCGACCATCACCAGGGCGGCCACGATCCAGAAAATGAGCTTGTAGGTCGTGCGAACCTGCGGAATCGCGCAGACCTCGCCCGGCTTGCAAGCGTTGGCCGGCCGAAAGATGCGGCGCCAGGCGAAGAACAGCGCGACGAGCGCTGCACCGATGAAGATCGGCCGGTACGGTTCCAGCACGGTGAGGTTGCCGATCCAGGCGCCGGAAAAGCCGAGCGCGACCAGCACCAGCGGGCCGAGGCAGCAGGTCGAGGCAAGGATGGCGGCCAGGCCACCGGCGGCCAAGGCACCACGCCCGGATTGCGGTTCCGACATGAGGTTTCTCCTTTTGAGGTTTCGCTTGATGCTGTAACGTTACTTCCGTAGTTAACTACGGAGTCAAGCGTGATGAACACCGAACCGGATAGCCTGACCATCGGCACCTTCGCCAAGGCAGCCGGGGTCAACGTCGAGACGATCCGCTTCTATCAGCTCAAGGGACTGCTGCCTCAGCCGGAACGGCCCCATGGGAGCATCCGCCGCTACGGGCAGGCGGATGTGGTGCGGGTGAAGTTCGTGAAATCAGCTCAACGCCTGGGTTTCAGTCTGGATGAAGTCGGCCAGCTCTTGAAACTGGAGGACGGCACGCATTGCAGCGAGGCGGCCGAATTGGCCGCCCTGCGCCTGGCCGACGTGCGCGCCCGCTTGGCGGACCTCAAGCGGATGGAGGCGGCGCTGTCGAAGCTGGTGGCCGAGTGCAACGCGCACCACGGCAATGTTTCATGCCCGTTGATCGCAGCGTTGCACTGCTGCTGAAGGGCGCCTTCGGCCCTTGGCGCAAGATTTTTCCGTTTCCAGAGTTGCCCCCAGCTACGCCGAGTTGGCGCGCTTCGCGGCCGGCCGGTGCGACCTGTTCGATGCCACTCCAGAACCGATCGCCTTCTTCTATGGTGATTGTGAGAGACCGGGAGCCTCTCCAATGCGGACAGCCGCGAGTGCCGATTGCCGCTCGCCTGCGCGCCGTCCCGGCGCCACGCTTCCGGCCATGTTCCGCTGACGTCCGTCAGCGACATGCCCAGGCAGCCACGATCTTCAAGGCTGCGACGCGGTTCCGACCGCGTTGATCACCCGAGTTCGCACCGGCATCCATGCGCGAACGGCCATCGGTTTTCGATGGCGATGCCACCAAGCTGTTCCATCAACCCACGCGGGGGTTCCACACCTTCCCCGCCTGGGTCGGGTGTGTCTCCGCCTCATTGTTCTCAGGAGATTCACCATGACCACTTCCACCGAAAAGTCCTACTTCGATCTGCACATCACCGGCCTCGGGTATCTCAATCGCATCCGCGAAGTGAAGCCCAAGAAAGGCGATGCGTTCCTGGCCTGCGACATCGCGGCTCTGAACGGTCCCAGCGATGACGTCTCGTACGTGCGTTTCGACACGCGCGTATCGGGTTCGGAAGCGCAGCACCTGGTGCGCCGCTGCATTCAGGCGGTCGACGCCGAGAAGAAGGTGATGATCGGCTTCCGCCTGGGCGACCTGTGGACCGACACCTTCACCTACTCCAAGGGCAAGCGTGCCGGCGAGCAGGGGGTGAGCCTCAAGGCCCGCCTGCTGTTCGTCAGTTGGATCAAGGTCGACGGCAAGCTCGTCTACAAGGCCGAACCCAAGCCGACCGAGACCGACGAGCGGGAGCCGGAAGTCCCTGTGACGTCCGACGCGCCCGCTGCGCAGCAAGCCTCGGCACCGGAGCCTTCCGAGCCCGTCGCCGATGCTGCCGACGACGCAGCCGATGCCCCCGCATTGGCCGTTGCCGAGTCGTTCTGATCCGCAAGGCCCCATCCCCGGGGCCTTGTCTTCTCTTCGTCAGCAGGAGACCTTCATGATCACCATCCCCGGCCAACTGGCCATCAAGACCATCCACGGCAGGAACGGCGACTTCAACGTCGGCCGCCTGGCGACCTCGATCGGCGAGTTCGTCGTGAAGAACGCCGAGCTCGATCAGTACCGCGAGGGCAAGTACGACGGTGATTTCGTCATCGTCGAGATTCGCCCCTCCACGTACAACGCCAACGGCCGCATGGTCATCGAGATCCGCGCCCATCTGGGCGGGATGACGCTGTCCAACATCGACGCCCTAAGCCGCGACGAAGCCCGCCGGCTGAGTCCGCAGGAAGTCGATCCGATCGACGAGGAAGCGCAGGCGCCCGTGCCGGCAACGCCCCCGGCCAAGCCGAAGGCGAAGCCGCGCAGTCCGCGCGATCCCCTGGTCGATACCACGCCGTTCGGCAGCGAACCGGCTCCCGTGTCCGCTGCGGCCTCGGCCGAGGCAGACGACGCGGCGCTGTTCGGTGCCTTGTGGCCCCTGGGCGAGACCGTGAAGCTCGATGCGACCGTGGATCGTCGTGTGCTGCGTCAGCAGCGCGACCGTCTCGACAAGCTCGGCTACGAGTTCGCTCCGTTGTCCCAGGACTGGCACCTCAAAGCTGCCTGATCCATCCGCCGCCTTGCGCGGCATTCCGCCACCCGCCGGGGTTCTCCCCCGACGGGGAGGGCTCCGGCCTTTTCTTCAAGGAGACCCTCATGGGCTGGACCTTCGTTCGTCAGACGCGCGATCAGTTGATCCGCGAGCTGCTCGCTCCGCAGGCATCCGAGCGCGCTTGCTGCGAAGTCATCGACCACACGCTGGACGGCGACGTTCTGTGGACCGTGGTTCGCGTCACCGCCAGGCAGGCGGGCGTCATGGGCCTCGCGGCCGGTGAGTCCGTCTGCTACATCGGCTGCCATCTGCTGGAAAGCTCGGGCGGCGATTGGGGCTACAAGTCCCTCGATGAGTCCGTGCACCCGTACTACTACTCGTGCCCGCTGCGCTATCTCGACATGGCGCCAGTGCAAAGCCCCGACTGGCGCGAGCGGGTTCACCTCTTCCACGCGGGCCGCGCTGTCTAGCGGCACGCATCTTCCTTCACCCAACCGGGGCGAGCATGGCCCCGCGGGCTGTGGTTGCTCCTTCATTTCCAAGAGGACATCACCATGCCTGCACCTTCTTCCGCGAAACCTCTGTACCGCATCGACGAATGCCCCGACCTCATGGCCGACGGTTGCGTCGGTGACGCGCAGGGCAATCTCGTCTTTCTCTCGATCTGGGCGCGCGACACCGCCGTTCAGGAGTTCCTCGCCCGCCTGACCCTCGTCCGGGATGAACAGGGGCTGGATCAGTTCCACGTCATCACCGAGCAGGGCGCATCCATCCCGGTCTTCGTCGGCAACGTCGAGAATCTGGAAAAGCGCATCACACGCGCCTACCGGCGCACGTTGTTCGGTTCGCTGACGAATGTGTGGCTGTTCGATCGTCGCTGCGTGAAGCCAGACAAGGCCAACGCCAGCGCGCTGGCGCTTCTGCCCAGGGATTCCGCTCACCGGCTCGACCGGCTGTGGACGCTGGTGCAGGACACCTGCCCGCTGCCACTGCTAGACCACTGGCGCGACACCGTGCTGGAGCTGTTGCAGACACGGCGGATGCTGACCGGTCTTCCCTTGGCCCTCGGGCCGCTGGAAGGCCATCGGCTGGCCCTCGATGTCCCGGCGCTGACGAAGGCGTTGGGCGACCTGATCCGCAACGGCACCCTTGGCGCCACGCAGTACGAACTGGCCGCGAACGCACCGCTTCGGCGTGTGGCGTGAGCCATCCCCACGGGCATGCGCGCCGCGCGTGCCCGCCTTACCTCATCCATCACCAGGAGAAATCCATGGCACTCATGTTTCCGCGCCTGGCGCGCAATTTCATTCGTAACGGCTACTTCCCCACCGACGAGCCGACGCTGGAGCGGGCCTTGTCCGCACTGGCGCCGTCTCCCGGCTCCATGTCCATCCTCGATCCCTGCGCCGGCGAAGGCGTGGCGATCGCCGAAGCCGCCCACGCCCTCGGGCGCGAGCAGGTCCAGGCCTTCGCCGTCGAGTACGACGCCGAGCGTGCCCGCCACGCGCGGCAACTGGTCGATCGCTGCATCCACGGTGACCTGATGGACACGCTGATCTCGCGCCAGTCCTTCGGGCTGCTGTGGCTGAACCCGCCGTATGGCGACCTGAGCAAGGACGTGAACGGCAACATCGGCTATCAGGGCCAGGGCCGTGCGCGGCTGGAAAAGCTGTTCTATCAGCGCGCGCTGCCGCTGCTGCAGTACAGCGGCGTGCTGGTCTTCATCGTGCCGTCCTACGTGCTCGACGCCGAACTGGTCGGATGGCTGACGCGCCATTTCGCCGACCTGCGCATCTACCGTGCGGTGGAAACGCAGTTCAAGCAGGTAGTGATCTTCGGCCGCCGGGTTCGCCAGCGCGACCAGGCGTCGGAGTCGGCCAAGGTCATGCGTGGTCTGCTGCTGCAGATCGGACAGGGTGACGCCGAAGCCGAGGAGCTGCCACTCGAATGGCCGTTCCTGCCGTACACCGTCCCTGCCAGCCCGGCCGAGCCGGAGCACTTCTATCGCGTGACGATGGAGCCCGAGCAGTTCGCCGATGAAGTCGGCCGGCTGCAAGGACTCTGGCCGGCGCTCGATACGCACCTGGGCGCCGCGCAGCAGTCGCTGCGGCCACCGGCGCGGGCCTTGTCGCACTGGCATCTCGCCCTGGCCTTGGCCGCAGGCGCGATCTCCGGCGTGGTGAAGTCCAGGACCGGGCGCGTGCTCGTCGTCAAAGGTGATACCCACAAGGAGAAGACGCTCCAGACGGAGTACACCGAGCGCGACGACGGCTCCGTGGCCGAGACGCGCATCCTCACCGACAAGTTCGTGCCGGTCATTCGTGCATGGGACTTGACGCTGGGCTCGCCCACGTGGGGCGAAGTGCTGACCATCCGCTGATCGCTGTTCCCTGACGGTTCGCCGTCGCTTTCATCCACCCACCGGGGTCACGTTGCCCCGATGGGGGTGCCGTGGCCCCTTCTTCCAGAAGGAGAAACCACCATGGCACTCGCAGTCCTCAACCTCGCGTCACAAGCACGCTTTTCGCCCGGGCAGGTGGTCATGACCGCCGGCGTCGACGAGCTGGTCCGACAGGGCCGGCTCAACCCCACGCCGTACCTGCGCCGCCATCTTCATGGCGATTGGGGCGACCTGAGCGACAGCGATCGACGGCAGAACGACGCCGCGCTGAAGTCCGGCGAAGATCGTCTGTTCTCGTCCTACCAGGTCACGCGCGACCTGAAGCTCTGGATCATCACCGAATGGGATCGCAGCGTCACCACACTGCTGCTGCCCAGCGAATACTGATCCGCATCCAGCGGTCTCGCGCCGCTTCTTTCTTCCCACCCAGGGGCATGTCACCGCCCCGAGGGGGAGGTGCATGCCCCATTGCCTTGGAGCATCACCATGTCCCTCGATCTCGAAACCGTTCCCGAAACCGCTGTGCAGGGCGACCTGCTCGAAGCGGCCGCTTCACCCCTCACACTCAGCCTGCAGGACTTCGTGTCCGAGTTCGGCGACGAACTGCTCGACTCACTCAACCGCGCCAATCCGCCGGTCTACACCGGCCAGGTGCGGGTGCATCGGCAACTGATCCTCGCCGCGCTCAAGCGCAAGCTGTTCCCGGCGCAAGCCGATGTGGTCCATGCCGTCACCGAGCTACTGATCGACCGCGGCGAACGCGCCGCGATCGTCAATGGCGAGATGGGTTGCGGCAAGACGACCGTCGGCATCGCCACGGCCGCCGTGCTCAACGCCGAGGGCTACCGCCGCACCCTGGTGCTCTCGCCACCCCACTTGGTCTACAAGTGGCGGCGCGAAATCCAGGAGACGGTGGCCGGTGCCAAGGTCTGGGTGCTCAATGGCCCGGACACGCTGGTCAAGCTGCTGAAACTGCGCGAGCAGTTGGGCGTGCCGGCCCAGGGCCAGGAGTTCTTCGTCCTGGGCCGCGTGCGGATGCGGATGGGGTTCCACTGGAAGCCTGTCTTCGTTCGGCGGCGCACGCCTCACGGCGACGTGGGGGCCTGCCCGGATTGCGGGCATGTCATCACCGACCTCGACGGCGAGCCGATCAACCCGGTCGCGCTCGAAGCCGAGGAGTCCCGCCGCAAGTGCAGCCACTGCCGTGCACCGCTGTGGTCGTTGATCCGTCCGAGAGGCCTGTCCGCCAGCGACCAGTCCTCGACCGTGCTCAAGGCACTGAAGCGCATTCCAACCATTGGCGAAGTCACCGCGCAGAAGCTGATGCAGAAGTTCGGTGACGCCTTCCTCGCGTCGATGCTCGGGGACAACATCCACGAGTTCATCAACCTGATGGATGGCAACGGCGAGCTGGTCTTCTCGGACCGGCAAGCCCACCGGATGGAACGCGCGATGGCCAACATGGAGTTCGGCTTCGGCGAGGGCGGCTACCAGCCGTCCGAGTTCATCAAGAGGCAGCTTCCCCAAGGCACGTTCGACCTGCTCATCGCCGACGAGGCGCACGAGTACAAGAACGGCGGCTCCGCACAGGGCCAGGCCATGGGGGTGTTGGCGGCCAAGGCGCGCAAGACGCTATTGCTCACCGGCACGCTGATGGGCGGCTACGGCGACGACCTGTTCCACCTGCTGTTCCGAGCCCTGCCGGGGCGGATGATCGAAGACGGCTACCGGCCGACGAAGAGCGGCAGCATGACCTCGGCCGCGATGGCGTTCATGCGCGATCACGGTGTCTTGAAGGACATCTACTCCGAGAGCACCGGCACGGCGCACAAGACGGCCAAGGGCACCAAGGTATCGGTGCGCACGGTCAAGGCGCCGGGTTTCGGTCCCAAGGGCGTACTGCGTTGCGTCCTGCCGTTCACGGTCTTCCTCAAGTTGAAGGACATCGGTGGCAACGTGCTGCCGCCCTACGACGAGGAGTTCCGCGAAGTCGCGATGGACACGGCGCAAGCCGCGGCCTACCGCGATCTGGCGGGTCGCCTGACCCAGGAGCTGAAGCAGGCCCTGGCGAAGCGCGACACGACGCTGCTCGGTGTAGTCCTCAACGTGCTGCTGGCCTGGCCGGACTGCTGCTTCCGGTCGGAAACCGTGGTGCATCCGCGCACGCGCAACACCTTGGCGTTCGTTCCGGCTCAGTTCAACGAGCTGGAGGTGATGCCCAAGGAACGCGAGCTGATCGAGATCTGCAAGCAGGAGAAGGCAGAAGGGCGCAAGACCCTGGTCTATTCGGTCTACACCGGCACGCGCGACACCACGTCGCGTTTGAAGGTGCTGCTGGAGCAGGAAGGCTTCAAGGTGGCGGTACTGCGCGCGAGCGTGGATGCCTCCCGCCGCGAAGACTGGATCGCCGAGCAGTTGGACCGCGGCATCGACGTGCTCATCACCAATCCCGAGCTGGTGAAAACCGGCCTGGACTTGCTGGAGTTCCCGACCATCGTGTTCCTCCAGTCCGGCTACAACGTGTATTCGTTGCAGCAGGCCGCCCGGCGCTCATGGCGCATCGGCCAGAAGCAGCCGGTGCGCGTGATCTACCTCGGCTACGCCAACTCCTCGCAGATGACCTGCCTGGGGTTGATGGCCCGGAAGATCATGGTGTCGCAGAGCACGTCGGGAGACGTACCCGAGTCGGGCCTGGATGTTCTGAACCAGGATGGTGATTCCGTCGAGGTCGCACTGGCGCGGCAGCTTGTCACGGTCTGATCCATGTGCCCATGCCGGCGGCCCCTCGGGGTCGCCGGCTTCTTTCCACGGCCCTTCGGGGCCGTTTTTCTTGGGCGTATGGCAGTCCATGGCGCCGCCCCGCCATGTATTCGGGCGGGCGCCAGTGCGTTTTGTTTGCTGCCCGCAGGCCAAGCGGCGGCGATGGTGAGCGCTCCGTGTTCCAGGGAAGCGCCCTCCATGCAACCATCCATCCGCGCTGTTCACCGCCTGGCCCTCGTCGCTGGCTTGCTGGCCGGCAGCCTGTTGGCCGCCGGCTGCGCCACGACCGCTGCGCCGTCTGCGCCAGCGGTGCCGGCCGCATCGCCAACCGCCGTCGCGCCGGAGCCGGGTTTCGTTCCGGTGGCCCGCTACGGCCGCTACACCCTGGTCGAGCTGGTGTCGGAACCTGCGCAGCGTGATCTCTTGCAACAGGCGGTGGAGGTCTCGATTCCGCCCATGCTCGATGCCAGCGTGGGCGATGCCATGCGCCACGTCTTGCTGCGCTCCGGCTATCGGCTCTGCGATGCGGCTGAGGCCGCCACCCTCTACGCGCTGCCGCTGCCTGCCGCACACCTGCGCCTGGGCCCGCTGATGCTGCGCGATGCATTGCTGACCCTTGCCGGCCCCGCCTGGGAGCTGTCGGTCGATGACTTGACCCGCCAGGTCTGCTTCAGCCGGCACGGTACTCCCACCTTCCTTTCCGCCAACCCGCCCGGCACCGCCACGCCCGTGCCGGACGCCGACCGGCCCGAGGAGATGCAGCCATGACCTTTCCCCAGGCGCCATCCGAGCGCAATTCCCGCACGCGCTGGCTCAAGATCGCCGCGGCCTTCTGGCTGCTGCTCATCAGTGCCGTGGCACTCATCAACAGCGTCGGCCTGTCTCGGCTCGCCGAACAGACCCAGAGCAGCGCACAGGATGCGCAGGTCAAGGCGCTGGGCCTGCGCGTGGCCGATCTCGAACACCAGGCCAATGCGGACAAGCGCCGGCCGGTGCCGATCAGCCAGGCCGAATTCGCCAACGCGCGGCAGGCGCTGGACGAACGGATGACGCGCCTCGAAGAGGCCGATGAGGCGAGGGCCTTGGCCGTCGACCTGCAGACGCTGCTGGCGCGCGTGAACGCAATCGAAACCCGCCTGGAGAAAACCCGGCAGGTGGCATCCGCCGCTCGCCCGCGCGCGCCGGTTGTGACGAAGCCCAAGGTGCCGGAGCCGCCGTTCCGGGTGCTCGGCGTGGAGCTGCGGGGAGGCGAGCGCTTTCTGTCGATCACCTCCACCGCCGCGGCCTCGCTCGCGGGCGCCCGGCTGCTGCGCGAGGGCGACGCCGAAGGCGGCTGGCAACTGCAGTCCATCGAGGCGCAGGCGGGCGTGTTCCAGGTGAACGGCCAGACGCAGCGCGTTGCGGTGCCGTAGGAGGTCGCCATGAACCTGCGGTCGTTGCTCGCTGCCGTCGTCCTTTTCGCCGCTTTCGCCGCCTTCGGCGCATCCGCCCAGCCGGCCCCGGTGACGAACTCGCGCATGGTGCCCGCCCAGGTGCAGCCGGGCACTGATGCCGCGCTCGACGAGAGGCAGGCGCGGGAATGGGGGCTTCGCTCCGAGGAGTGGGCGCGTTACCGGCAACTGATGCAGGGGCCGCTCGGGGCCTATTCGCCCCAGCTCGATCCGCTCACGGCGCTGGGCATCGAGGCCCGCAGCGAGGAGGAGCGCAGGCGCTACGCGGAGTTGCAGGTGCAGGCCGAGGCCCGGCGCGTCGGCAAGACGCTGGCCTACCAGCGGGCCTACGACGCGGCGTGGCAGCGCCTGTTTCCCGGCCAGCCGCGCGTGAGCCTGCCCGGCGCCAAGGCGCAGGGTGCCGGCAACACCGGCTCCGGGCGCCTGGCGGTCTTCGTCAAGGGCGACTGCGCACCGTGCGCGCAGCGCGTGCAGCAGTTGCAGGCGGCCGGCACGGCCTTCGATCTCTACATGGTCGGCAGCCGTCAGGACGACGCGCGCATCCGGCAGTGGGCCACCCAGGCGGGCATCGACCCGGCAAGGGTGCGCGCCCGCACCATCACGCTCAACCACGATGCGGGGCGCTGGCTGTCGCTCGGCCTGCCCGGCGAGCTGCCGGCCGTGGTGCGCGAGGTGAACGGCCAATGGCAGCGGCAATAGGTACTCCGGGCCGGGAGCGTCGGCCATCCCGCATCGCCGTCCGCTGCGCCAGCGCCGTGCTGCTGCTCGCCACCGGCAGCTGGGCGTTGGCCGCTCTGGCGCGGGAAGTGCCGCCGCCGGCCTATCAACTGGCGGCGCATCGTGCAGACGTGCCGGCGATGGTGCTGTATGCGGTGGCCTTGCAGGAGAGCGGCGCCATGCTGCGCGGGCGCCTGATCCCCTGGCCGTGGACGCTCAACGTCGCCGGCACGCCGCAGCGCTACGCCACCCGCGCCGAGGCCTGCGCGGGGCTGCGCCGGGCGCTCGCCCGCACGCCGGCCAATCGCATCGACGCCGGCCTCGGCCAGGTCAATCTCGGCTACCACACACATCGCTACACGCAGCCCTGCGAGCTGCTGGACCCGTACCGCAACCTCGCCATCGCTGCGGAAATCCTGCGCGAACAGCACACGCCGGGCGAGGACTGGCTGCTTGCCATCGGCCGCTACCACCGGCCCGCCGGCGGGGCACCTGCGGCGCGCTACCGGCGCAGTGTGCATCGGCACCTGACCCGCGTGCTCGACCCCGGCGTTCCCGTTTCAACCCTTCAGGTCACCACGCCATGAACCACATCGTTCTCATCGCCGCCATCGGGCTGCTGTCCACGACTTCCGTCTTCGCCCAGACCGCCTCCGCGCCGCTGATCGTCGTCGAAGACCGCGGCGGCGCCTCCGCGCTGCCGTACTACCGGCCGCTGAGTCCCCCGTCGGATCAGGCCACACCGCCGGCCCCGATGCCGGTCCCTCACGCGGGCAACGCGGCCGACGCCGAAGCCGCCATGCTGCCGGTGCGCTCGACGCAGCTGTCGCCGGGCGACGTGCAGCGCCGCGTCATCCGGGCGCCGGGCCTGACGGCGCTGTTCCTGATCGGCGACGACGAGCGTTCGCGCGCCTGGCTGCGGCAGCGGCAGGCGGCGCTGCGCGAGCTGCAGGCCGTGGGCCTGGTGGTCAACGTGGACTCGATGGCCGCGCTGACGGCGCTGCGCAGACTCGCTCCTGGCCTGACCCTCTCGCCGGCCTCCGGCGACGACCTGGCCCAGCGCCTGGGCCTGCGCCACTACCCGGTGCTCATCACGTCCACCGGCGTCGAGCAGTAGGTGCGCAAATGGCCCAACCGCATGCGGTCGAGGTGCTGCTGCGGCCAGCGGTGGAGCTTCATACCGTGGCGGTCTGCACCGGCGCCGCGATTCTGTGCCTGGTGGCACCGTGGTCGCTCGCGCTGAATCCGCTGCTCGGCCTGGGCTCGGCGCTGGCCTTCCTGACCTTCGGCGCGATTCGCCTGCGCGATGCCTGGGCGATCCTGCGCTATCGCCGCAACATCCGCCGCCTGCCGCGCTACGTGATGACCAGCCGCGACGTGCCGGTGAGTCAGCAACGGCTGTTCGTCGGCCGGGGCTTTCGCTGGGAGCAGCGGCACACGCACCGGCTGATGCAGACCTACCGGCCGGAGTTCCGCCGCTACGTCGAGCCGACGGCGATCTACCGGGCCGCCCGGCGGCTGGAGGAGCGGCTTGAGTTCGCACCGTTTCCCATCTCGACGCTGGCGCGCGCGCTGGCCTGGGACAGCCCGCTCAACCCCGCGCGGCCGCTGCCGCCGGTCGGCGGACTGCCGCGCCTGCATGGCATCGAGCCGCACGAGGTCGACGTCACCCTGCCGCTGGGCGAGCGCGTCGGCCACAGCCTGGTGCTGGGCACCACGCGCGTGGGCAAGACGCGGCTGGCCGAGCTGTTCATCACCCAGGACATCCGCCGCAAGGTCCGCGGCGAGCACGAGGTGGTGATCGTCTTCGACCCCAAGGGCGATGCGGACCTGTTGAAGCGCATGTACGTCGAGGCCAAGCGCGCCGGGCGCGAAGGCGAGTTCTACGTCTTCCATCTGGGTTGGCCCGACATCTCGGCGCGCTACAACGCCGTGGGCCGGTTCGGGCGGATATCCGAGGTGGCCACGCGCATCGCCGGACAGCTCTCGGGCGAAGGCAACAGCGCCGCGTTCCGCGAATTCGCCTGGCGCTTCGTCAACATCATCGCCCGCGCCCTGGTCGAGCTGGGGCAGCGGCCGGACTACCTGCTGATCCAGCGCCACGTCATCAACATCGACGCGCTGTTCATCGAGTACGCCCAGCACTACTTCGCAAAGAACGAGCCGAAGGCCTGGGAGGTCATCGTCCAGCTCGAAGCGAAGCTGAACGAGAAGAACATCCCGCGCAACATGATCGGGCGCGAGAAGCGCGTGGTGGCCCTCGAACAGTACCTGTCCCAAGTGCGCGTCTATGACCCCGTGCTCGACGGTCTGCGCAGCGCCGTGCGCTACGACCGGACGTACTTCGACAAGATCGTCGCTTCGCTGCTGCCGCTGCTGGAGAAGCTCACCACCGGCAAGATCGCGCAACTGCTCGCACCGAACTATTCCGACCTGTCCGACCCGCGGCCGATCTTCGACTGGATGCAGGTCATCCGCAAACGCGCGGTGGTCTACGTGGGGCTGGATGCGCTGTCCGACGCCGAAGTCGCGGCGGCGGTGGGCAACTCGATGTTCAGCGACCTGGTCTCGGTGGCCGGCCACATCTACAAGTTCGGCGTCGACGACGGGCTGCCCGGCGCCGCGGTGAGCGCCAAGATTCCGATCAACGTCCATGCCGACGAATTCAATGAACTCATGGGCGACGAGTTCATTCCGATGGTCAACAAGGGCGGCGGTGCCGGCGTGCAGGTGACGGCCTACACGCAGACCTTGAGCGACATCGAGGCGCGCATCGGCAACCGTGCCAAGGCCGGCCAGGTGGTCGGCAACTTCAACAACCTGTTCATGCTGCGCGTGCGCGAGACCGCCACCGCCGAGCTGCTGACGCGACAACTGCCCCAGGTCGAGGTGTACGCCACGGCGCTGATGAGCGGCGCCACCGACAGCTCCGATCCGCACGGCAATACCGCGTTCACGTCCAACACCCAGGACCGCATCAGCAGCAACAGCGTGCCGTTGATCGAGCCGGCGCATGTGGTGGCGCTGCCCAAGGGGCAGTGCTTCGCGCTGACCGAGGGCGGCAACCTCTGGAAAGTCCGCATGCCGCTGCCGGCACCCGACCCCGACGAAGCCATGCCGAAGGATCTGCAGGAGCTGGCCGGCTACATGCGGCAGCACTATGTCGAGGCAGGAGACTGGTGGGAGAACCAAGGCATCCCCGGCCTGCAGGACAAGGCGCTGCCCGACGACCTGCTGGACGACTTCAAGCAGATGGCCGCCGCGGAAGAGGCCGAAGCATGAGCGATCCGGCCGTCGCGGCCCAGCGCCAGCAGCAACGACAGCAAGGCCTGATCGCCAGCTTGGTCACGCTGCCGTTCCGCTTCTTCGGTGTGCTGTCCGGCGCGCTGCTGCTGTGCATCCTGATCGCGTGCGTCGGCATGCACTTCTTCTGGCCCGATCAGGGCTGGCGCCACGCGCAGGGCATGCTGCACTACGAGCTGGATCAGCTCTCCACTCACTTCACCCGCAGCGCGTTGGTGCAGGAGCCGGGCCGCACCGCGCACCGGCTGGTCGAGCAGGGCTACGACTGGCTGTTCGTGAAGAGCGGCCTGCTGGACTGGATACGCGACGCCTCGGCGCAGGCCGCCGCCGGCAGCCATCGCCCGACCAAGGATTTCCGCTACTACATCGGCTTGGTCTCCGTGAACCTGGAGCGCTACCTGATCGCGGCGGCCTACACGACGCTGGTCTTCCTCGTCCGGCTACTGGTGCTGTGCCTGACCCTGCCGCTGTTCCTGATGGCCGCCTTCGTCGGGCTGGTGGACGGCCTCGTGCGCCGGGACATCCGCCGCTTCGGTGCGGGCCGCGAATCGGGGTTCATCTATCACCGCGCCAGGGCCAGCCTGATCCCGCTGGCCGTGCTGCCGTGGGTGACTTACCTGGCACTGCCGGTCAGCGTGAACCCGCTGCTGATCCTGCTGCCCAGCGCCGCATTGCTCGGCGTGGCGGTGTGCATTGCGGCGGCGACGTTCAAGAAGTACCTGTAAGAACGCGCGAATGGCCCAACGGCTATGCTGCTGGGCAAACCTATTTTCCCGAGGGCGTGGCGCGGCCGGGTTGGTACCAGCCAACGGACAGGGGCGTCGAGCGAAGGCTGGGAGAAAGGATTACTTGGCTGCGCTCGCTCGATGACGCGACGCCGCCAAGCCCGGACGCTTGACCGACATCCCCCCGAAATCGTCCCATTGCTACCTCACGAACTACAGGACAAGAACATGCCAGACGCTTCTCTCGGTGAATCCTCTGCGAATATCAGACGGAGACGAGTTGCCCGCTATCTACGCACTGAGTCTGGCGCTGCGGTGCTGCTGGTGATCGTCACGGTCGTGGCGCTGGCGTGGGCGAACTCGCCGCTATCCGATGCCTATTTCGAGTTGTGGCACCTGGACGTCGGGTTTGACTTCGGGCCGCTGGGCCTGCACATGGACCTGCATCACTAGGTCAACGACGGCCTGATGGTCGTCTTCTTCTTCCTGATCGGCCTGGAGGTGCGTCAGGAGTTCGCCCACGGATCGCTCCGGGATCGCAGCCGTGCCGGTCTCGCCCTGATCGCGGGGGTCGCGGGTGTTGTGCTTCGCGCTCTGGTGTACGTCCTGCTCGTGGGGCTGGCCGGAGGTCAGGGCCTGCACGGGTGGGGTGCGGTGGTCGGCACCGATACGGCGTTCATGCTGGGCACCTTGGCGATCGTCGGTCCGCGGCTGTCCGGTCAATTGCGTGTGTTCCTGCTCACCCTGACCGTGGTCGATGACTTCCTCGCAGTGTCCATCATCGGCATCGTCTATAGCGAGGAGATCCGGATCGTCCCGTTGCTGATCGCCCTCGCCAGCCTCGTTGGATTGTGGTTGTTGGGGCGCACCCGACAGTGGCGGGCAATGCCGTATGTGCTGATCGTGATCGTGCTGTGGCTCGCAACCGTGTATTCCGGCATCCATGCCTCCCTCGCCGGGATGGCCGCGGGGCTGCTGATCCCCGCCTATGCGACGCAACGTCACGGGGTCGTTGCGGCAAGACAGTTGTTCCGTGACTTCTGGCAGTCTCCGAGTGCCGCATCGGCTCGCGCGGTGGACTGCGGGCTGTCCCAGGGTATCTCGGTGAACGAGCGGCTGCACGAGTTCCTGCGGCTGCCGACAGCGCTGCTGATCGTGCCGGTGTTCGCCTTGGCGAACGCCGGGGTGGACCTGCGTGGTGGGCTGCTCGCTGAGGCCTTCGGCTCGCCCGTGACCTGGGGCGTCATCGCGGGGCTCGTGCTCGGCAAGCTCCTGGGCATCGGGCTCACCACGCTCGTCGCCGTCCGTCTCGGCCTGGGCCGGCTGCCCGAGGGCGTCGGAATGGGGAGCGTGTTCGGTGGTGCGGCACTGTCCGGGATCGGGTTCACCGTGTCGCTGCTCATCATCGGGCTCGCGTTCGGCACGACCTCCGACCTGGGCCGCCAGGCGACGGTCGGCGTGCTCGTGTCGATGATGCTCGCCACGTTGCTCGGGTGGCTCATCTTCAAGGTTGCCGCTCGCAGGTGGGGTGAGGAGAACGCCGATCTGCCGATGGTGCTTGAGCCGCCGGTCGATCCCGAGGTCGATCACATTCGCGGGCCAGAGGACGCGCAGCTCACGCTGGTGGAGTACGTGGACTTCGAGTGCGAGTACTGTGCGCACGCTACCGGTTCTTGGGAGGATCTGCGCGCCCACTTCGGGGACGACCTGCGGTATGTGGTGCGCCACTTGCCGCACCACCCGCATGGGCCGATCGCCGCGCGTGCGTCCGAGGCGGCATCGAATCAGGGGATGTTCTGGCCGTGGCTGGACTTCGTGTTCACCCGTCAGCACGCGCTGGAGCGCGAGGATCTGATCGGCTACGCCGCAGAGCTTGGGCTCGACGTCGATCGGTTCATCGCCGATCTCGACAGCCCTGCGGTGATCGAGCGTGTCGAGCGCGACCTCGCCAGTGCGGTCGCCAGCGGTGCGCACGCCACGCCGACGTTCTTCGTCGAGGGTCGCCGCCTGCGCGGCAGCTACGACGCCCGCTCTGTCACCGCAGCGCTCGAAGCCAGCCGCCGCGGCATCCGAACTCAGGAAGTCCCGTCCTGAGCGGGACGAACTACAGGATAAGAACATGGCAAACAATTCTTTCGGTGAATCCTCTTGTACCGCTGCGGCCAGCGGCCTCGTGCAGGTGCGTGGCGCGCGCGAGAACAACCTCAAGGAGGTGGACGTCTCCATCCCGCGCAATGCGCTGGTGGTGTTCTCCGGCGTCTCCGGCTCCGGGAAGTCCTCGCTGGCCTTCGGCACCATCTATGCCGAGGCCCAGCGGCGCTACTTCGAGTCGGTGGCCCCCTATGCGCGGCGACTGATCGACCAGGCCGGCGTGCCGGACGTCGATGCGATCGACGGCCTGCCGCCGGCGGTGGCGCTGCAACAGCAGCGGGGCTCCAGCAACGCGCGTTCCTCTGTGGGCAGTGTGACCACCTTGTCCAGCCTGGTGCGGATGATGTATTCGCGCGCCGGCGCCTACCCAGCCAACCAGCCCATGCTGTACGCCGAGGATTTTTCGCCCAACACGCCGCAGGGAGCGTGCCCGACCTGCCACGGCCTGGGCCATGTGTACGAGGTGACTGAGGCCATCATGGTGCCCAATCCCTCCCTGAGCATCCGCGAGCGGGCGATCGCCTCCTGGCCCCCCGCCTGGCAAGGCCAGAACCTGCGCGACATCCTGGTCAGCATGGGCTACGACGTTGACCGACCGTGGAAGGACCTGCCGAAGAAGGATCGCGACTGGATTCTGTTCACCGAGGAAACACCGACGGTGCCGGTGTACGCCGGCTTCACGCCCGCCGAAACCCGCGCCGCGCTCAAGCGCAAGATGGAGCCGAGCTACATGGGCACCTTCACCGGCGCCAGGCGCTACGTGCTGCACACCTTTGCCAACACCCAGAGCGCGTTGATGAGAAAGCGCGTCGTATAGGAAGTTCAACCGCCCTTTTTGGCGAGTCTGGCGGGTAGGAAGCGGCCACGCAAGCGCCGCTTTGGGCACAGATCGGGCACAGATCGGGGGTTCATGCGTGGGTTTTCGACATCGCGGGGCCACGCAGCGGCTCAGTGCGTAGCCATTTCTCACCGAATCCCGGCACAGGGCCGAGCGCAGCCCTGCGGGGTCGTGGCCGCATCGGATCGGACTCTGGCTTGGCTGCCGGCTGTGTGGCCGGCACCTCGTCACGCGGCCGGCGGCGGCGCGCGCGCTGCGGGCCGGTAGTGCGCTTGCTCCAGCGCGCCGTGCTTCTCGAAGTGGGCGAGGATGGCGCGGATGGCGGTGGGTTCCTCGATGCTGGCGACGATCCGTACCGCGCCGCCGCAGTGGGCGCAGGTGGTGACGTCGATGGAAAAGACCCGCTTGAGCCGTTGCGCCCAGCTCATCGCACGGCGCTTCTGCTCGGGGCTGCGCGGCTCGTCGTGGGCGCTTGCGTCAACCGGCGCCGCATCGCCCGCAGGCCGCCTGCCGCGCCCCGAGGGCGTCAGCTGCGCACGCAGGTTTGCATTCGGGGCGAATACGCCGTGGAAGCGGGTGAGATGCGCGCGAGGTGGCGGGACCAGTGCCGCCAGCTTGGCGATAAAGTCCACCGCATCCCATTCGACATGCGTGGTCCCATTTCGCCACGGCGTCTTGAGCTGATACCGCACCCTGCCCTGCGGTGAGATCGACAGCCGCTGCTCGCTGATCGCCGGGCGCGTGATGTAGCGGCACAGCTTTTCGAGCTTGTGGCTTTCGTGTGCTTCGGCCGCCACGCCGGCATGCAGTGAGAAGCCGCCGACCTTGCCGGCTTCGCCCTCCAGCGAACCGGCACCGGGCAGCGTTTGCAGCGTGACGACCTTGCGGCCAGCGTCGCGGCCGGTGGCGATGCGGTAGGTCATCGAACTCATCCGCAGCCCATCCATGCCGTCGTCGCTACCCGCGCTGTCGGACAGGAACACGGATTCGTCTTCGCCTTCGAGCCAGCCGCGGCGCGACAGGTGCCGGCACACGCGATGCGCGATGGTGTTGGCGAGCTGCGTCAGTTGCGCAGAGGTGGGGGCATGGGCGCGGCGCAGGCGCGGCTTGCGCCGCGGGGGCTCGACGTTCGCGTCGTACACGCCGTCGAGCCACAGCATGTGGAAGTGAACATTCAGGTTCAGCGCGCTGCCGAAGCGCTGGATCAGCGTCACCGCGCCGCATTGCGCGCTGGCGCGGTCGACGCCAGCTTGATCGGCTAACCAGCTGGCGATCACACGATGCACGATACCCAGCACCGGCCCGATGGCATCCGGTTTGCCGGCGAACAGGAAGCGCAACGGGTAGGGGAAACTCAGCACCCATTGCCGCACCGGCCGCGGGCCGAACACCTCGTCCACCAGATGCCGCGCCGACTCGGCCATGCGCCGCGCGCCGCAGCTCGGGCACAGCCCGCGCTTCTTGCAGGAATACGCCAGCCTCTCGGCACGACAGTGCTCGCAGACCACGCGCAGGAAGCCGTGCTCGAGCACGCCGCAGCGCAGGTAGGTCTCGAACTCCTCGCGCACATACTCGGGCAGCGGGCGGTCTTCTACCTCACGGCGCGCGAGAAAGTCCGGCCAATGCGCCTGCACCAGCGAATACAGCAGCGTGCGCTCGGGACGGTGAGGCGCATAGCGAGCCGTGGGCAGATGCGCTGCCGGCGACGTTGCGTGCGCCACGGCATCCTGCAGCTGCGACACGGTCGCGGCGAAGCGCGGCACGAAACACTCCGGTGCAGGGAATGGCTGCTCAGGCTTGCGCCCGCCCCGAACCATGGTCGCGTTGAGCGGCAACCCACAGGTGCGCGAGGTGGCCGATGACGCCGCGGCGCGGCTGGCTCGCGTGCGCGAACGCCTGGCGGCGGGATGAGGAACGCGGACCGGCGTCAGCGGCTCAGCACCCACTTCGCCAGCGTATCCAGCTCGGCCGGCGTCAGTCCCGGGTACGGCGGCATCGGCACCGTGCCCCACTTGCCGGCGCCGCCCGCGCGGATGTTGGCGGCCACCTGCTGCAGCGCATCGGCCTTGCCGGCGTATTTCGCCGCGACCTCCTTGAACGCAGGGCCCACGACCTTCTGCTCGACGGCGTGACAAGCGGTGCAATTGTTGGCCTTCAGCAGCGCTTCGGGCTGCAGCGACGCAGCGGTAGTGGGGGTTGCCGGTGCAGCGGTCTTCGGGGGCGGCGCGGCGGCCACCATGGCGGGTGCCGGTGTGGCAGCGGTGGTCTGCTCGGCGCCGTAGGTCTTGACGAGGTAGTCGACCATTGCCGGAATGTCCTCGTCGGAGAAGGGCGCACCGAACGGGTGTTTCATCTTCTTCACCGTGGCTTCCCAGTAGCTGCGCGGGGAGGTGGACGGCTGGTACTGCACATATTGCGCCGAATGACAGGTCATGCAGTTCTGCTGCACCAGCCGGTAGCCCGGCAGCTCGCTGGGCTTGTATGCGGCCGTCTCAGCGGGCAGCGTGATGTCCAGCGCGAAAGCGGCAGGCAGCGCGGCCGTCGCCGATATGATCCCCACGAGAACGCGCAGGCAGTAACGTTGTTTTGTGCTCATGCCTGTTCTCCTCATGCCGCGACGACGCGCGTGGTCTCGACGACGTTGCGCATGTAGCCGGCCGGGTTCCACAACGCGGACAGCGGCTGGCTTTGACCGATGCGGTTGACCGCGCGCACCTTCAGTTCATGAGCGCCTCGCTTGCTCGGCTTGAAGGCCACACTCCACTCGCGGAAGGAATACTTGCCCAAATCCTTGCCGAGCCGGGCTTCCGTCCAGGTGTGTCCACCATCGGCGGAGAAGGCGACTTCGGTGATGCCGAAGCCGCCGTCGAAGGCAATGCCGCGCACCACCGTCTCGCGCCCAACGCGCACCTTGTCGCCGTCGCGCAGGCTGGTGATGAACGAGCGCACGTTGAACCGGTTGATAGGCACGGTCTTGGCTGGCGCCTTGCCCGGCTCCACGCAGGCGCAGGCGTTGTCGGGAATGCGGTAGGCCGTACTCATCCAGAACCCGTCGAACGCCTTGTCCAGCACTTGAATGTCGGACAGGTGCTTGACCCAGTAGGTGCCGTAATGGCCGGGAACGATCAGCCGGACCGGATAGCCGTTGAGCATCGGCAGGTCCTCGCCATTCATCGCCCAGGCCAGCATCACCTCGCCGTCGAGCGCGTGGTCGACCGCGAGCGCCTTGACGAAGTCCGGGCTCTCGCCTTGCAGCGGCGGATGGTCCAGGCCATTGAAGCTCACCTGCACGGCACCGGCCTGCACGCCGGCCTTCTCCAACACTTTCTTCAGCGGCACCCCTGTCCAGCGTGCGTTGCCCATCGCGCCATTGGACAGCTGGCCGCCGTTGGCGCGCGGCGTGAAATGCCCGCGGCTGTTGCCGGAGCACTGGTTGACCGCCACCAGCTCCACCGGGTCGGCCAGACGCTTCAGGTCGTCCAGCGACAGCTCCAGCGGCGTGTTGACCTTGCCGCCCACGCGCAGCCGATAGCTTTGCGGATCGATCGAGGTGGGAATGCCGCTCCAGTGGTAGCGCACGAAGAACGCGTCGTTGGGCGTGATGACGCCTTCGTTGAAGACCGAAAACGGCGTCTCCAGCTGCGGCGGCCGGCTGGTCAGCAGGATCAGCGGGCGCTTCTGCGGAAAGGCCACCAACTCGCGCTCGCCATTGTCGAACGGCAACACGACGCGACCCGCAGTCGCCGCAAGCGCCTCGGCGGTCGGACCCATCAGGCCGGCACCGGCGCCGATGGCGCCCAAGGTCTTCAGCACACGGCGGCGCGCAGGCCAGGGGGGGGTGTCGTCACGCTCCATGTTTGTCTCCTTCTTCGAGTAGATGGGAAACCGCGCCCTATCGGGCGCTCACCAGAACTGCATTCGACGCCTGCGCCGCCGCATCACCTTCGACCACGAGAATCTGCGCGACGGAAGGCGTTTTCGACGACATGGTGGTCACCGCGTCTCGCAGCGGGCCGATCACCGTGCCGTTGGCCGCCCCGGCGGGGTTGGTCTTGAAACTCGCGATCGGCGAACGCTGGCTGCTCACATACACGTTGTACACCGTTTGCGGCTTGAGCTTGAAGAGGAAGACTTCCAGAGCGTCCACCAGCCCCAGGTTGCGCGCCACGACGAAGCCGCGGGCCTCTCCCTGCGTGGCTTTGAGCGTAATGTTGACTGGCTCGTCGTTGACGCGGGGCACGAGGTGGGCTGTGCCCGTGCCGCTGGGCACGGCGTTCGACACATAGACCAGCGCCTGCGGGGCCTGCCCCACGGGTGCGCGAGCGATCACCCGGTCGGTGGCGGTGTCGATCACGTCCACCGCGTCACCGTTTTCCAGCCCCACGTACATGCGCGTGCCATCGTCGGATGGCCAGATGCCGTGCGGTAGCGCGCCCACCGGGATGGTGGCCAGCAGCTTGGGCGTGGCGTCGGTGGTGTAGACCTTCACCACGTTCTCGCCGCCGATGGTCACGTAGGCCAGCGTGCCGCGTGCGGTCTTGGCGAACCCGAGGTGGTTGGTGATGAATCCGGTCTCGATCACGCCCTTGACCTGAAGCGTATCGGTGTCGATGCGGGTCACCTTGCCCACGTCCTTGTGCGTCATCCACACTTCCTTGAAGTCCGGGGTTAACTGCAGGAAGGGCGAGAACGGGCTGACCACCGGGATGCGCTTGATCACCTTGCGCGTGGGCACGTCGATCACGTCCACCTCCGGCGTGAAGCTGTGCACCACGAAGGCGATGTTCTTCTGCGGATGGAACAGCACCATGCCCGGCCCGGGCGCGGTTTCGATGCGGCCGACTTCCTTGAAGGTCGCGGCATCGATCACGGACACGTAGTTCTCGCCGCGCACGACCGCCCACACTTGCTTGCCGTCCGGCGTGAAGAAGGCTTCGTGCGGCGAGCGGCCGATGTAGGCGATGCCTTTGACCTGGTTGGTGGCGGTGTCGATGAAGGCGACCGAATTGGAGCCGTTGGAAATCGCGACCAGGGTCTTGTGGTCAGGCGAGAAGCCCAGGCCGTGCACGTTGAGCTCACCCTTGTACAACGGCGACAGCACCTCCGGCCGCACGTTGCCCAGCCGGATCTGGCCCAGCAGCGTGTTGGACGAAGGATCGATCACCGACACCGTGTTGGTGTTCTGGTCGGCGGTGTAGACGCGATCGGCGGGGGCCGGCGCGGCCAGCACGATGCTGCTGAACAATGCCAGCGGCAGAGTGAGGGAGAGTCGTTTCATCACCGGGTTCCTTGTGTTGTGCTGGTGGAGTGGGATGGGTTGCCCGCTGCGTCCTGGGTGGCGGCACCGTCGGCATGTCGTGCGAGCCAGGCCTGCATCAGCCGGATTTCGTTGTGTTGCTCGGTGATGATCGACAGCGCCAGGTTGCGCAGCTCGGGGTCCTGGGTATGCAGGAGGACGGCCTTGGCCATGTCGATGGCGCCTTGATGGTGCGGAATCATCATCGTGACGAAGTCGTGGTCGGGGTTGCCGTTCATCGGGGCGGTACGCATGCCGTGGTCCATGACCGCCATCGCGTCGTCCATCAACTGGGCGAAGGACTTGGCGGTGCTGGCCACGAAGCTCGGCGGGGGCGGTGTCTGCGCTTCGGCCGCTGGGGAATGAGCATGCTGCGCCAGGGCCGGCAGGCTCGCCAGCATGGCCAGCGCCGCCATCGCCCACTGGCGGGCGGGTCTCGGTGATGTCATCTTGAAAGCGAGAGGCTGCATGGATCAGCTCGGTTGAAGTTGGGCGTAGACGGCCGTGGCGATGCGCGCCAGCTCGCCTTTGTCGATGCCGGCCGATAAGGCGTAACCGAACTTGCCGTCGATCCAATAGAACACATTGACCGGCCCCTCCTGCGCGAAGCGGAAGCCGGTATCCTGATTGGATGCTTGCTCGTTCGTGACGTACAGCGTCAGGCGCTGCCCCGTGGTGTCGTGGTACATGAACTGCGCCACCGGGCCGCTCGATCCGGGCAACAGGCGCCCGCCGATCAGTTCGTAGCCCAGTGCACCCAGCTTCGGGGGGCGGATCTTCGCGCCCAAGCGCTTGGACAGCCAGGCGACCAACTGGTCTTCCTGGTCGGCGCCGATCTCCACCGGTCGCCGCACGTCGGGGCTGTAGACCACGTGCGCGATGGCCGCTTGCCGCGGCAGGCTGCCGGCCGCCGCGTTGACGATGACCGCCGGCCCACGGGACGACTGCGCGAGCATCTCCGCGGTTTGCCATGCGCCGCGCCCCACCCAGCCGGCGCCTGCGCCGAAGAACACCAACGCAAAGCCTGCCGCCACGCGTTCGAGCGACCAGCGCGGCAGGCGTGCACCCGCGTGGCGTGCAGCGGCGCGCGTACGCGGCGCCCGGGCCGCGTGCAGCAAGGTGTCGGGGACGGCTTCGTCCAGCACCGCGCCGTACAGCGCCTTGATCGCCTGTTTGTCTTGCCGGTAGGCCTGCAAGCGCTGCGCCTCCTGCGGGCGCTCGGCCAGGTAGGTTTCGATCTCGGCGCGCCGGGATTCGGGCAACAGGCCGTCGACAAAGGCATGCAGATCCGCTTCAGTGATGGGCAACGGGTTCATTTCACCACCTTCAATGCCGTGGGTTGGATGCGTCCCTCCATCACGCCGCGCAGGCGCGCGCGGCCACGCGACAGCCGCGACATCACGGTGCCCAGCGGCACACCGAGCGTGCGCGCGATCTCGTCGTAGCTCATGTCCTCCAGCGCCACCAGCAGCAGCACCTCGCGCTGCTCGGGCGGGAGCTGCCGCAGTGCAATTTCGAGATCTCTCATTTCGAGGCCGTCGGTCTGTGAAGCCCTGACCGGCGACGCCAGCGCTTCTTCGTCCAGCGGCACGGCTACCACGGCGGGCCGGCGGCGCTGGTCCACATGCAGGTTGTGCAGAATGCTGAACAGCCAAGCGCGCATGTCGCCGTCCGGCCGCCAACTGTCGATGCGCGCCCAGGCCCGCTCCAGAGCGTCCTGCACCAGATCGTCGGCAGCGGCGTGGTCGCCGACCAGCGCGCGAGCGTAGCGCCGCAGGCGCGGCAGGGCCGCCACCATCAGCGCGCCCGCCTCGGTCAACGCCACGTCCTGGGCCTTCATCGCGCACCGACGCCGTTCGCTGCCGTCGCCCGTGGCTGCTCAGTAACTGGCCACTGACAGTTTCGGATCGATCTGCCAGGTTTCGTTGACGATCTTGGCGTCGCGATAGGTCAGAACGTAGCGCACCTTGATCGGCTGCTTGCCCTCGAACTGCACGTTGGCCGTCACGGTGGCGCCCTTGGGGTTGGCCGATTCCTCCACCTTGTCGATCGACACCTTCAGAGTCCCTTGCGACTTGGTGAACTTCTCCCAGACCCCGCGGATCGCGTCAGCGCCCGCGTAGCTGCCATCCAGCGGACCACCGACCCAGGTGAGTTGGGCGTTGTCGGCGTAGCCCCGCATCAGCACGGCGAGGTCGCCCGAGCCGATGGCCTGAAAGTGCGTCCTGGCATCGTCGGCGGGCGCGGCGAACGCCGTGCTGCTGAACAGGGTCGCGAGAGCGAAAGCGGTGGCGGTGGCGGTGGCGGTGAGTCGTTTCATGATCGGTAGTCCTTAGTACGTGGGTGGAAGAAATGAGGTTGACATTGAGGTATACGGGAGCGTCGGCCGGTTTATTCCCGCCTGGGCGCAAAACTCATCGCCTCATCGCGGCATGCTTCACCCCAGCCAGTGGCTGACGGCCCGGTTCACACCATAGCCGCCGACCATCAGAAAACCGAACAGCGTGGCCGCCAGCAGCAAGGGCTTAAGGCCCGCTTGGCGGATGGCTCCCACGTGGGTACGCAGCCCGAGCGCGGCCATCGCCATGGCCAGCAGCACGGTGTCGAGCTGCACCAGGGCCGCGACCCATTGCGGCGGCAGCCACCCCAGCGAATTCACGCCGGCGGCGGCGATGAACACCAGCGCGAACCAGGGAATGGTGATGCGGGCCGCGCCACCCTGTCCGTCGGCCCGGACGGCCCTTGACAGCGCCAGCAGGAACGGCGCAAGCATCATCACGCGCAGCATCTTGACGATGACGGCCGTGGCGGCGGCCGGCTCGCTGACGCTGCGCCCGGCGGCCACCACCTGCGCCACCTCGTGGATCGTCGAGCCCGCGTACACGCCATAGGCCTGCTCGGACAGGTGCAGGTACGGGTACAGCAGCGGGTAGGCGAACATCGCCAGCGTGCCGAACACGACCACCGTGGCCACGGCCACCGACACCTTGTGCGCCTGCGCGCGCACCACCGGCTCGGCGGCCATCACGGCGGCGGCGCCGCAGATCGCGCTGCCCGCGCCGATCAGCATCGAGGTCTGCCGGTCCAGCTTGAACACGCGCGTGCCCAGCTGCAGCGCGAGAACAAAGGTCAGCGCCACCATCAGCGCATCGATCACCACGCCGGCCCAGCCGATGGCGCCGATCTGCTGGAAGGTGATGCGAAAACCGTACAGCACGATGCCCGCGCGCAGCAGCCGGTTCTTGGAGAAATCGACCCCGGCAGCCGTGTGCGCGGCGATGGCCGGAAAGAACGTGTTGCCGGCCACGATGCCCAGCACGATGGCCAGCGTCAGCGCCGACAGGCCCCAGCGCCCCGCCCAAGGCGTCTGCGCCGCCACCATGGCGGCGGCGGCAAGTAGCCCCGCCAGCGCCAGGCCTTGCCACCAGGCACGCGTCCTCCAGGTCGGAGGCGCAGAGGTCGTGGCGGACAACGAGGTGGACATGGTCGGACTCCTTCACGGAAAACGTTGGCTGGCGCTTAGAGACCGCTATGAGCGCCGCGATGCACGTCAGCTTCCTGCATCTGGTACCATGAGTCCAATACATTCTTTTCAAGAAAACGTAACTTTAAGTTATGCGACTGAATCTTCACCTGCTGCGCGTGTTCTTCACTGTGGCTGAGCTGCGAAGCTTCTCGCGCGCGGCCGAGGCCCTGTTCATCAGCCAGCCCGCTGTCTCCAAAGCCGTGCGCGAGCTGGAATGCCAGATCGGCCTACCCTTGCTCGAACGTGGCGCGGGCGGCCCCAAGAGCGCCCGGGGCGTGCAACTGACGCCGGACGGTGCGGCGGTGTTCGAGCATGCACGGGGCATCTTTGCGCTGGAGCGGGCCGCGATCGAAGACGTGCAGGCGCGCGTGGGGCTGCAGCGCGGTCGCCTGCGGGTGGGGGCCAGCACCACCGTGGGTGCCTACTGGCTGCCCCAACTGCTGGCGGACTTTGTGCATCGCCATCCAGCCGTCGATGTGCAAGTGGTTCAGGGCAACACGCAGATGGTCTGCGAGGCCCTGCTCGACTGCCGCATCGACATCGGTCTGGTCGAGGGCGATGTGCACGACCCGCGTCTTGCAGCGCACACGTGGCGCGAGGAGCCGCTGTGCGTCGTCGCTGGCGTGCACTCGCCGCTGGCGCGCAGCCGACGCCTCACCGCCGCCACACTGAGCAGCGAGATCTGGCTGCTGCGCGAGCCGGGCTCCGGCACCCGCGACGTGGCCGACCGGCTGCTGCACGAACTCGCGATCCGGCCACAGCGATGCATAGAGATCGGCAGCAACGAAGGCATCGCCCGCGCCGTCGCGGCCGGCCTGGGGGTGGCACTGCTGCCGATGCGCGTGGTGCGCGAGCTGCTGGCGCTGCGTGAAGTGGCTGCCCTCAAGCTATCAGGCGCACCCAAGCTGGTCCGGCTCCTGTGGCGCGTGGAACTGAAGGGCCGTCCGCCGTCGCCGCTGGTGCTGGCCTGGCGTGAGGCGCTGGCGCGCCCGCTCGCGCACTGACCGGGCGCGAGCGGGCCGCTCTGCTGTCGTTGCCTTCAGGAGTAGTCGTCTGAGCTGCGCGAGTTACTGGCACCAGATCGCATTCACAAGCTGACCGAGCAGGAGTTCGTAGATGCCGTTTCCCGGGTGCACGCGATCCGAGACCAGGCCGTCAGGCAGGGATACGAGCACTTGGTCTTGCCTGACCGACCGCAGGCCGGCGACGACAAGGTGGAAAAGTTCGGCGAGTGGCTCTGACGGCAGCGATTCGCGGAACGCGATCCGCAGCGACGACTGCCGAAGTGGCTTATTGCTTCAATCGCCGATTCGATCTTAAAACCACCCTCCCGCGCCTGATCATCGCAGCGGCGCGTACGTGCGCTTGCCCGTTGCAGATGATCAGGTGGGCTGAGGGACATTGCTAATCAAGAGTACTTGTGGCGTCCCCTTGAAATCTACACACCAGGGCACCACATCGCAATTGTTTCCAAGCACCTGCAACGATTGAGCAGCGAACTAACGGTAGTGTGCGGTGGGCTGTGAAAACCGCCCAGCGAGACGTCTTCGCGCTCGACGAGTTGGCGGCCTATTTAAAGGTCGGCAAGCGGACGCTCTATCGCCTCGCCGCGCAGGGGGAGATTCCGGCTTTCAAGGTGGGCGGGACATGGCGGTTTCGTCAAAGCGAAATCGATCGGTGGATCAACACTTAATCGCAGCCTGGGGCCAAGAAGGAGGTGGTGCGCAAACGTGGATAGCAAATTCGCCGAGCATGCCGTGCCGCCTGTGCGCAATGTCCGTCGCAGCAGGCAGCCGGATTGAATGATTCTTCAATTTTTCTGGAGGTGTGACATGGATTTCGATCTCAAGAAGTGGGCTCCCTGGAATTGGTTCAAGAAAGAGCAGGAAGAGCAGCAGAGCGCCGCGTCACTGCCCGTACAGCGCAGTGGCCTGCCGGTGGCCGGCAGCGCGGCCAGTCCGATCATGCAGTTGCATCGCGAGATCGACCGCCTGTTCGATGACGCCTTTCGAGGCTTCGGTTTTCCGACGCTGGCCATGCCGCGCTGGCCGTCTGAGTTGCCCGGGATGCTGAAGCCGGCTTTGGATATCCAGGAAACCGACAAGCAGTACACGATTGCTTTGGAAGTTCCAGGCGTCGAGGAAAAGGACATCCAGATCACGCTCGACAACGACGTGCTGGTGGTGCGCGGCGAGAAGCGCCAGGAGCAGGAAAAGAAGGAGGGTGGCTTCCATCGGATTGAACGCGCCTACGGCAGCTTTCAGCGCGTCCTGAACCTTCCCGGTGATGCCAATCAGGACTCGATCAAGGCCGCTTTCAAGAATGGCGTGCTCACGATCACGATCGACAAACGCGAAGCCAGTGCGCCGAAGCAGGGGCGGTCGATCCCGATCAACGGTTGAGGCCGACCGACCGGCAAGCAAGAGACGGGGGGCCGTGACACGCGGCGCTTCATACCCCCGTTTTCTGCCGGAACCCGCCGTATCGCCACGTCCACCGCGCTGGTGTCCCGGCGGCCTCTGGCGTTGCATTCAAATAGGAGTGAATCGCCCCGGGTTCTCTAGACATCTCCAAGCCGTACATTACGGCAATCAAGGAGGTGGGCATGAGCAGCAAGCGATACACGGAAGAGTTCAAGACCGAGGCAGTCCGACAGGTGCTGGAGCATGGCCGGACAGTGCGCGACGTGTCGGCCCGGCTTGGAGTCAGCATCGACTCGATGTACGCCTGGGTGCGTGAGCATCGCAAGGTGCCGGTGGTTCGGCAGGGCGATGCGTCCCTGGCGGCGGAGAATAGGCGCCTGCAAGCCGAGGTGAAGCGCCTGACCGAGGAGCGCGACATCCTAAAAAAGGCCGCGGCGTACTTTGCCAAGGCCCCCCGCGTCAGAATAGTTGTCGCCCCGATAGATTCTTGAGTCTCTGACTTCAAGACTCTTACCTTGGTGGTAGGTGGCTGTGGAGCTTGTGGGCGAAGGCCTGCGCGGTGGGCAACGCACCAGCGTTGTCCACGGCAAGCTGGCCGGTGCGCGAAGCGCATCGTCCACAAATCCACAGCCTCGCCTTCCCACCGATTTTTGAAGCACGGGGGCGTTGAAGAGGACGAATTGGCTCGATACGGACAAGCATTCAAGGATCGCGCGGTGGCCAGGCTGCTGCCGCCCGAAAGCGCCGCGGTGGAAGCCGTGGCAGGGGAGATCGGCGTGAACGCCGACACGCTGGAGCGCTGGCGCTCCGAGGCATTGGCCAAGCCGGCGCGCGAGCGCATCTGGACGGCTGCGGCCCGGCTGGAGGCGGTCATCACGACGGCAGCCATGGACGAGACGGCGCGCAGCGCCTGGTGCCGCAAGAACGGGGTGTACGCGCAGCAGCTTGCGCAGTGGCGAGGCAGCGCCACCCAGGCCCTGGCGCAGCCGCACGAGCAGCCCGCCAGTGCGCAGCAGACCAAGCAGGACCGCCGCCGCATCAAGGAGCTCGAGCGCGAGCTGCAGCGCAAGGAAAAGGCCTTGGCCGAGGCGGCCGCCTTGCTGGTGCTGTCAAAAAAACTCGAGGCGATCTTCCCCAGGGAAAAGGGCGAGGCCGAATGATCGGCCTGGAAGATCGCCGCAACATGGCCCAACACATCGAGCAGGCGCACCACGAGGGCGCCCGGCTCGCCGCAGCCTGCGAGTTCGCCGGCATCAGCGTGCGGACGCTTCAGCGCTGGAAGGCCCAGGATGGGCTGCAAACCGGCGACGGCAGGCCTACGGCCCTGCGTGGGACCCCAGGCCATGCCCTGACGCCCGAGGAGCGCCAGCGGCTGCTGGAGGTGGCCAACGAACCGAGGTTTGCCGACATGCCGCCGGCGCGCATCGTGCCTGCCCTGGCCGATGAGGGCGTGTACCTGGCCAGCGAATCGAGTTTCAGCCGCGTGCTGCGCGAGGCCGGCCAAAACCGGCACCGCAGCCGCGCCAAGGCGCCGCGCAAGGTCCGGCCACCCACCACCCACGTGGCCACCGCCCCGGCGCAGCTGTGGTGCTGGGACCTGACCTACCTGCCCGCGCAGGTGCTGGGACGCTGGTTCTACCTGTACCTGATCCTGGACGTGTTCAGCCGCAAGATCGTCGGCTTCGAGGTGCATGCGACGGATCACGCCGACCATGCGGCCCATCTGGTCAAGCGCACCGCGCTGGCCGAGGGCATCCACGCGATGGCGGCCAAGCCGGTGCTGCACGGCGACAACGGCTCGACCTTCAAGGCAACCACCGTGCTGGCGATGCTGCACTGGCTGGGGATCGACCCGTCGTATTCGCGCCCTCGCGTGAGCAATGACAACCCGTATGTGGAGAGCCTGTTTCGCACCGCCAAGTACCGGCCCGAGTTCCCTGCCGGCGGCTTCGTCGACCTGGACCATGCTCGCGGCTGGGCGGCCGAGTTCGTGCGTTGGTACAACCACGCGCACCGCCACAGCGGCATCGGCTACGTGACGCCGGCGCAGCGCCACGCCGGCACTGACCGCCACATCCTGCAGGCTCGGCATGAGCTGTACCTTCGGGCGCGGCAAAGCAATCCGGGCCGCTGGTCTGGAGAAACCCGCAACTGGCGTCGCATCGACGTGGTGGCCCTCAACCCCGAGCGCGAAGCGACCGTTTGCGCCGGCGAACTTCCAGGAGGCAACAAAGAACGACTGGCTGCGTGATTCAGGCGACAACTACCTTGACACGCACCGCCACCAACACACCCTTGTACTTTTCACGCGCTACGGGCATGACATCGGCCTTCTGCACGCCGAAGAAATCGGCGCGCATCACGTGCAGGTAGGCCAGCTTGAAGGCATTGAGCCTATCGGCCAGGAAGCCGATGAGGGCCAGCGGGTCGCTGTCTTTCATGCTGTTGAAGCTGTTGAGGGGCGACAGGCGCAGGCCCACACGTTCGGAACCGATCGCCTGGGTCACGGCAGTGAGTACCTCGAACAGCAAACGTGCACGGTTTTCCAGCGATCCGCCGTAGGCATCGGTGCGCTGGTTGGGCGTGTCGCGCAGAAACTGGTCAATCAGGTAGCCGTTGGCGCCGTGTACTTCCACACCATCAAAGCCGGCGGCAATGGCGTTGCGTGCGCCTTGAGCAAACGCAGCCACGATGCCGGGAATCTCTTCGATGGTCAGGGCGCGGGGCACCGCGTGCGGCACCTTGCCTTGGGGCGTGTGGATCTCACCCTCAATGGCGGTGGCGCTGCTGGAGACAATGGGGGCGCCATCGGCAGCGCCAGGGTAGGCTGCGCGGCCAGCGTGCCAGATCTGCATGAAGATGCGTCCGCCCTTGGCGTGCACCGCGTCGGTCACCTGCCTCCAGGCTGCAATCTGCGCGTCGTTGTAGATGCCAGGCTCATTGACGAAGGCCGATGTACCGGGCGCCACCATGGTGCATTCGGAAATCAGCAGGCCGCCGGTGGCACGCTGGCTGTAGTACTCGGCCATCAGCGCGTTGGGCATGTGGCCAGCGTCGGCACGGGCGCGTGTCAGTGGTGCCAGAAGGATGCGGTTGGGCAGGGTGAGAGAACCTACTTGAAGTGGATTGAATAGCATGTGGGTGAAAACCCAGATTAGTGAACAGAAAACAGTGGTAAAGCTAACAGTATTCCCAATACTCTGACCTTTGAAAGGTCACTGAAGACCATTTTGGCAAGGCTGGTGCTTTTGCACCCAACGCACGATGTGGTATACGCAAGTGGGTAAGCCTTTGCTTCCGTCAGTTTCGCGGCGGTCTCCAGCCGTACATGCACCAAACGCCTTTGGTCATCCACCGCGTCGCAACTCCCTGACACCCCGGCCCAGCTTGCGGCGCAACAGGGCCCGCAGGGTCACCCCATCCGAGTACCCGACCTGTGCGGCGACCTGGTCGACGCTGGCGTTCCCGGTGCGCAAGAGATGGACGGCATGCTCCACGCGCAGATCCTGGAAATACGACAGCGGTGTCTTGCCCAAAACGCTTTGCAGCCGCCGCGCCAAGGTGCGCTCGCTTGTGCCCGCGGCGCTGGCCGCCTCGGCCAGCGAGAACCCCTGCGCGAGCCGACGTCTGGCCCAGCACTCGAAGCGCTCCACCATCGGGTCGGCATGCGCAAGGTGGTCGGGAATCACGAACTCGGCTTGCGAACTGCGTGTCTCGACCAGCAGATAGCGTGCCACCACCTTCGCCAAGGACTGCTGCGACCGGGAGATCCTGGCGTGGCGAGCCTGGGAGGGCAAGGGGCTGCCGGGCGAGCCGGTGCGTGACATGCTGGTGGAGGCCGTGGAGCGGCGCTTCGGCTCGGTCGAGGCCATGCCCCAGGAGTGCGAACTGGAGTTCCTGACCGACAACGGCAGCGCCTACATCGCGCACGAGACGCGCGGCGTTGCCAAGTCGCTGGGGCTCAAGCCGATCAACACACCGGTGTGCAGTCCGCAGAGCAACGGCATGGCAGAGAGCTTCGTCAACACCTTCAAGCGCGACTACATGAGCCGCATGGACCTGCGCGACGCGCCGACCGTGCTGGCGCAATTGCCTGGGGCGTTCGAGCACTTCAACGAGATCCATCCCCATTCGGGTTTGAAGATGATGTCGCCGAGGGAGTTTCGACGACGGCAGAATCACCCCGCCCACCAGGGCTAACTTAGCGACTGGACAGTGTCCGGAACTACGGGGGCAAGATCAGTGTCCTCGTCGTTGACCCACGCGAACACGATCACCTTGCTCGGCGCGTGGTAGCGGAAGAACAGCCGGTACTGCTGAAAGAATTTCGCCCGGAACCAGTGCTTGTGCTCGTCGCCGAGGGTGCCGCCCTGGCGGTACTCCGGCCGTGTCGGATCTTGCGGAATAACGTCGAACGCCAGCTTCGTGATGGCCGCCAGTCGGTTGCTGGCGTTCTTCTTCACGTACCCGACCGGGTCCTTCTGCTTGGAGGCCTCGACCTGCTGCGCCAGCGCTTCAATCTGCGCTAGGACCGATGGCGCCCAACACTTCGTCGCTAGCCCCAAACACGCCCTCGAAGAGCTGGAACTTCTGCGACAGCAGCTCATACACCCGTGCATCGGCCTCATTGCTGCGGTCGACGAAGTTGACCACCACCACGTCGTGCTTCTGACCGTAGCGGTGGCAGCGCCCGATGCGCTGCTCGATGCGCTGCGGGTTCCACGGCAGGTCGTAGTTGATGACGAGCGAGCAGAACTGGAGGTTGATGCCTTCGGCTCCAGCCTCGGTGGCAATCATGACCTTGCCACGCTCCTTGAAGTGCTCGACCAGTGCCGCACGGGTGTCGGCGGTCTTGGAGCCGGTGATGCGGTCGGTGCCTTCGTGGCGCTTCAGCCAGTCCCTGTAGATCGCCTGCGCACGCTGGTCGCTATTGGTGCCGTTGAAGAGCACGATGCCGTCGCCGTATGGCGTGTCGGCCAGCAAGTTGAGGAGGTATTCCTGCGTGCGCTTGGACTCGGTGAAGATGATGGCCTTCCGGGCCGCGCCCAACCGATCCAGTTCGGCGAAGGCGCGATCCAGCGCGGTGAGCAGCGCCTTGCCCTTGGCGTTGTCGCGGATGTTGGTTGCCAGCGTTCTGAAGTGGCGCAGCTCCTCGATCTCCTGCGCGATGGCATCACGCTCGGCGCGGCTCGCTGCCTTTGTTCCCTGCTCCTGGTCTTCCCATTCTTCGGCGGTCTCGTCGAGCGACTCGTAGTCCTCGTCCAGTTCTTCGGCGAGATCGGCAACCACGGGAGTTTCATTCAGCACACCCTGGAGACGCTTGGCCATCGTCTCCAACGCACCCGCAATCGCGTGCGTGCTGGAGGCGAGCAGCTTCCACAGCACGAGCGAAATCAGTTGTCGCTGCCCCTCGGGCAGGGCCTTGAGGTTGGGGCGGCGCAGGTAATCGGCGACGAGCCTGGAAAGTTCCTGCTCTTCGCTCGACGGCGTGAACTCCTCGACGATGGCCTTGCGCGCTGTGTACGACACGTAGGGCTGAACCTGTTTGCGCAGGGTGCGCTTGCAGATGGGGGCCAGCCGGTCACGCAGGCTGCTGAAGGATTGCTCTCTGCCAGTGAATTGCGAGCGGAAGCTATCAAGGTCTCCGAACACCCGGTCATCGATGAAGCTGACCAGCCCATAGAGTTCGAGCAGCGAGTTCTGCAACGGCGTCGCGGTCAGGAGCGCCTTGGAGTGAACGCGCGACAGCGCCTCCTTGAGGGTCTTGGCGATGACGTTGCTGGTTTTGTAGACGTTGCGCAGGCGATGCGCTTCGTCGAGGACGACCAAGTCCCAGTCGATGCCCTTGACATCGTCAGCCTTGGCCTTCGCGAACTGGTAGGAACAGATGATCGGACCGGAGGCGAACAGGAACGGGTTCCGCTGCTCCTGCTTGCGGATCGCGTTGTAGCTTTTGGCTTCGAGGATCAGCCCTTGCAGGCCGAACTTGTCCTGCAGCTCCTGATGCCATTGCTTGCGCAGGTTCGCCGGAACGATGATGAGCACCTTCCGCCGCCGTTCCGCCCAGCGTTGGGAGATGACCAAGCCGGCTTCGATGGTCTTGCCCAGACCAACCTCGTCGGCGAGGATCACGCCGCGTGAGAGGGGGTTGCGGCAAGCGAAGAGCGCGGCCTCGACCTGATGGGGATTCAGATCGACCTGCGAATCGACCAAGGTCGAAGCCAGCGACTCCACCGAGTCGCCTGCTGCACGCCTGGTCAGCAGCCAAGCAAAGTACTGGCTCTGGTGCGGCGTCAGAAGCTGCTGTGTCGTCAACGGCGATCCTCCCCTTGTTCTTCCCCAAGCGTGATTCGGCGGCTGGCATGGTCCGCGCTCACTCGGCCTCCGGCTTCTTCTTGTTGATGCTTTCGGCGATCCACCGATCCAGCTCCGAGCGGCGAAAGCGCCAGGTTCCCCCAAGCTTGAACGCCGGAATCTCTCCTTTCTGGGCAAGGCGATAGACCGTCCGTTTGCCGGCTTTGAGGTAGGCCGCAACTTCCTCCAGCGTGAGGATCTCGCTCTCGACTTCACTCATCTGAAAACCATATGGTTTGGTCTTTCGTGACTTTGGATTGCCAAGTTTGCTCAATTCTACCAAAGGGTGGTAGGCGCTAGCCAACAAGAAATCCACCAGGCATTGCGCGAATGTCGGCCAACGCGACCAACAAATCCGGTCATGCCGTAGTTCCCATTCCCTGCGGCGCAAAGCGAGAGCGCGCCACAGCATCTGGCCATCCGCTTCAACGGGGAATGGCACGATGGGACAGACCAACCGCCGCACATCCGCATGGCCTGCGCTGGCCGTGGTGTTGGCTGTGTCGTTCTCGGCGCTGCCGCCTGCCGCCGCTGCCGACAGCCTCGCCTCGGAGCGTGAGCAGCTCGCCGCGCTCGCCCGCCAGCTCGACCTGATCGACCGCCTCGCCGAGCACGCTGCCCATACCGCTCCGCAGGAACGCGCCCGCTACCACTTCGACTACGCCCGACTGCGTGCCGACCTGAAGCGCGTTCGCGCCGGCCTGCAGGACTACCTCGTGCCCCAGCGCGCCCAGCCGCGCGATCCCGTCCCGCTGGCCGGCGATTACGTCCGCCGTGACCGCGCCGCCGACGACGACGAGGAGCCATCGCCATGACGCCCTCTGCCGATCAGGTCGCCGCCTTCCAGGCCAACGGCGGCTTCGCGCCTTCGGCCGTCTCTGCCGTGGTGCTCGCTTTCGTGTTCGCCGTGTTGCTGCTGTGGGGCGTGTGGGCCATGCGCACCGCCTACGTCGGCTGGGCCGAGCACCGCATCACCGAGCGTCAGTTTCTCGCCGTCGTCGTGCGCTTCGTGGCGATTTACCTGGTACTGACCTTCTTCCTCCTCTCCTGACCGTCACGAAAGGCCAAACGCCATGAACACGTCATCGACATCCCATCGCATTCCGTCCCGCATCGCCGCACCGCTGCTGCCGCTGGCGCTCGCGGGCCTGCCGCTGTCGGCCTTCGCGCAGGGCCTGCCGACCATGGAGGACCCTTCGCGCGGCCAGGGCAGCGGCATCCTGCAGACCTTGCAGAACTACGGCTACGACATCGTGCTGCTGATCGCGCTGCTGGTGGTCGCCTCGATGTTCGTCGGTGTCTGCTATCACGCCTACACGCGCTACTCGGAGATCCACACCGGCCGCGCCACCTGGGGCCAGTTCGGCCTGACGGTCGCCGTGGGCGCGATCCTGCTGGTGGTCGGCATCTGGCTGCTCACCAAGGCCACCGGCGTGCTGTGAGGGCGGCAAGCGATGGCCGTCCCCTCGGAGACCCCGCAAGACACGCTGGTGAGCTTCCTGCCGCACCGGCTGAATCGCCAGCCGGTGGTCGTGCGCGGGCTGACCGCCGACGAGTTGTGGATCTGCGCCGGCCTGTCGGCCGCAGCCGGATTCGCACTCGGCCTGCCGCTGGCCTGGCTCACGCACAGCATCGCCATGGTGCCGACGCTGATCGTCGCCGGCATCGCGCTGGGCGTCTTCGTCGGCGGTGGTTTTCTGCGCGCACAGAAGCGCGGCCGGCCCGACACCTGGCTCTACCGACAGCTCCAGTGGCGGCTGGCCCTGCGGCACCCGGCGCTGGCAGCGCTCCTGGGCGGGCAGCGCCTCATCACCCGCTCGGGCTACTGGACGACCCGGCGCAACGCCAATCGAGGTGCGCCATGAGCCGTTTCAGGAACGAGGTTGCGCACCTGCAGGCGCACGTGAAGACGCTGCGTCTGGGGGCCGGCGCGTTGTTCGCGGTGGCGCTGCTGCTCGGCTTCGGCTGGTGGAGTGCGCCGAAGAGTCTGACCATCCATGTGCCGCCGGACTTGCGCTCGGGCAGCACGCGCAAGTGGTGGGACGTGCCGCCCGAGAGCGTGTATGCCTTCTCGTTCTATATCTGGCAGCAGGTACAGCGCTGGCCCACGAACGGCGAAGAAGACTATCCGCGCAACCTGCGCGCGCTGTCGGCCTACCTCACGCCGAGCTGCCGGGCCTTCCTGCAACAGGACTACGAGTACCGGCGCGCCAGTGGCGAGCTGCGTCAGCGCGTGCGCGGCATCTACGAGATTCCCGGTCGCGGCTACGGCGATGATCCGGCCACGCGCGTCAAGGTGCTCTCCGACCGCGATTGGATCGTCACGCTCGACGTGAGCGCGGACGAATACTACGGCTCCGAGCAGGTCAAGCGCGCCCTGGTGCGCTACCCCATCAAGGTCGTCCGGCTGGACATCGACCCCGAGCACAACCCCTTCGGCCTGGCGCTGGACTGCTACGCCAGCGCACCCCAGCGCATCGAAACGCCGCCGACGCCGACCCAGGCCGGCGCGCCCGCCAACACCTCCGGCCATCTGCAGGGAGACTCCCCATGAAGTCCGTTGCCTTGTCGGCCCTGGCCGGCGTCCTGCTGACCCTCGGTTTCGTGCCGGCCAGCCAGGCCGTGGAAATCCTGCGTTGGGAGCGCCTGCCCCTGCCGGTGCCGCTGGTGGTCGGCCAGGAGCGCGTGGTCTTCATCGACCGCAATGTGCGCGTCGGCGTGCCGGCCAGCGTCGGCGACCACCTGCGCGTGCAGAGTGCGGGCGGCGCGATCTACCTGCGGGCGAGCGAGCCGATTCCGCCCACGCGGCTGCAACTGCAGGACGTGGAATCCGGCGCGCTGATCCTGCTCGACATCGCCGCCGAGCCGGCGAAGGACGGCCAGGCGCCGCTGGAGCCGGTGCGCATCGTGGAAGCGGAAGCCCCCGCGAAGCGCTACGGCGGCGGTGCAGCAAGCGGCGCGGACGAGCAGGCCGATGCGCCCGCGGACAAACCCCTTCCCCGGCGCGAAACGCCGGTACCGGTCGTGCTGACGCGCCATGCCGCACAGAACCTGTACGCGCCACTGCGCACCGTCGAGCCGGTCGCCGGCATCGGGCGCGTGAACCTGCGCCGCGGCCTTGCGCTGGACACCTTGCTGCCGACGTTGCCGGTGCACGCGCGGGCACTGGCCGCGTGGCGCCTGGAAGACCAGTGGGTGACGGCCGTGCGACTCACCAACACCGCCGCGCGCTGGCTCGACCTCGACCCGCGCGCTTTGCAGGGGAACTTCGTGGCGGCGACCTTCCAGCATCCGAACCTGGGGCCGGCCGGCACCCCGTCCGACACCACGGTGCTCTACCTGGTCACGCGCGGCCACGGTCTGGCCGAGTCGCTGCTGCCGGCGCTGAGCCCGATCGACGCCACCGTGAACCTGCCGCCGGCAGCCGCGGCCGGCTCGACCGAAGGAGCGCGCGATGAAAAGTAATCCGCTGCTCAAGTGGCTGCTGATCCCGATGGCGCTGCTGCTGGTGTTCGTCGGCATCAAGCTGTTCTCCGGCTCCCCCGGCGGCCAGCCCGCTCCCAAGGGCGCGGCCAGTACGCTCACGCCCGAGGAGATGAAAGCCCTGGGCATCGCTGGCGACACGCCGCGCGATACCGTCGCCACGCTGGTGGCCCAGGTGAAGCAGTTGCGCACCGAGCTGCAGAGCGCGCTCGGCGACAACAAGCAACACAAGGCCGAGACCGAGCGCCTGCGTGCGCGGGAAAGCGCGATCGACCAGCGCATTCAGAGCGCGCTGGAAGGCGAACGCAACCGCCTGGAGCAGGAGCGCAATCAGGTGGCCAGCGACAGGCAGCAGACCCAGGGGCTGCTGCAGGATCTGCAGCGGCAACTGGACGGCCTTTCCGGCAAGGGTGGCCCGTCCGATCTGCCCGTCGGGCTGGGGCTCGAAGAGGGTGACGGCCAGCGCTTCAACCGCGGCGTCGCTAGCACGCAGTGGGTCGAGCCCGACGATGCCAAGGTCGACGCCAAGAACAGCAGCAAGGAGCCGAGCTTTCCCCTGAGCTTCGGGCCGGCCCAGAAAAGCCTGTCGGCCGCAGCGGAATCCGTCGCCGACGTCGGCAGCCGCGCGGTGGGCGCATCCACGAAGGCTGTCTACACCGTGCCGTCGAACTCGACGCTCATGGGGTCGATTGCCATGACGGCGCTGATCGGGCGCGTGCCGATCGATGGAACCGTCAACGATCCCTATCCATTCAAGGTGCTGATCGGCCCGGACAACCTCACGGCCAACGGCATCGACATCCCCGACGTGGCCGGCGCCGTGGTCAGCGGCACGGCCTCGGGCGACTGGACGCTCTCGTGCGTGCGCGGGCAAATCCGCTCGGTCACGTTCGTGTTCCAGGACGGCACCATCCGCACGGTGCCGGAGGACAGCAGCAAGGGCGGCAGCAGCGGCGGCAACTCCGGTCACAACGGCGCCAGCATCCAGGGCGGTCTGGGCTGGATCAGCGACCCCTACGGCATTCCCTGCGTCAGCGGCGAGCGGCGCAGCAACGCCCAGCAGTACCTGGGCAGCCAGGCGCTCATCACCGCGGCCGGCGCGGGCGCCGCTTCGCTCATCAAGTCCGACAACGGCAGCGTGGCCGTGGTCGCCAACAGCAACGGCTCGCTGGGCACCGTCGGCATCAGCGGCAACGAAGCGATGGGCCGCATCCTCGCGGGCGGCGTGCGCGACATGGCCGATTGGGTCAACAAGCTCTACGGCCAGGCCTTCGCGGCGGTCTACGTGCAGCCGGGCGCCAGGGTGGCCGTGCATCTGGAGCAGCCGCTCGACATCGACTACGACGCCAAGGGGCGTCGGGTCCACCACCGCACCGGAGAAGCCCATGCCTCGGATCTGGATTGACGCGGCCGCCGTGCTGCTGGCGGCCACTCTGCTCGGCGGCTGCGCCACCAGCAAGGAGAAGCTGCTGCCGCACGGCGACAGCACCATGCTCGACATCTGGCATCAGGAGACCGGCGGCGGCGCGGGCAGCGGCCAGGCCGCGCGGCAACTGCTCGATGCGCGCCAGGGCCTGCGCCGGCCGCTGGCCGATGCCGATGTGCAGGCGGCGCCCGGCGTGCAGGCGCGCTACACCCGTACCGCGCAGAACGAGATTCACCGCCAGTTCCACCGCCTGCCGAACCCCGACCTGGTGATGTACGTATTCCCGCACCTGGCGGGCACCGACCCGGTGCCGGTGCCCGGCTACAGCACGGTGTTCCCGCTCTACCAGCGCGTGCAGTACGCGATGCCGGGCGAGCGCGTGGAGGACTACTGATGGCCTGGTCGCTGCCGTGGTCACGCAAGTCCGACGCATCGCCTGTTGACGCCGCGGATGCGACCGATGATGCCTGGGCGCGGCACGTGACGGCGCTGGCGGCACAGGGTGTCGCCGAGCCGGGCAGCGCGCTCGTCCGGGGCCGGCGCAGGCCGGCCACCCAGGACGACCACGATGCGCTCTATGGCGTCGCGCCGTCGTTCGCGGACTTGCTGCCCTGGGTTGAGTACCTGCCCGGCAGCAAGTGCATGTTGCTGGAAGACGGCCAGTCGGTGGCGGCCTTCTTCGAACTGGCGCCGGTCGGCACCGAGGGCCGCGAGATGGCCTGGCTGTGGCAGGCGCGCGATGCGCTGGAGAACGCCCTGCAGGACTCCTTTGACGAGTTGGACGACAACCCCTGGGTGGTGCAGCTCTACGCCCAGGACGAGGCCGACTGGGACAACTATCTGCGCTCCCTGGCGAACTATCTGCAGCCGCGTGCGCAGGGCAGCGCGTTCAGCGACTTCTACCTGCGCTTCTTCGCCCATCACCTGCGGGCCATCGCCAAGCCGGGCGGCCTGTTCGAGGACACCACGGTGACGCGCCTGCCGTGGCGCGGCCAGGTGCGGCGCGTGCGCATGGTGGTCTACCGGCGCACGTCTGCGGCCCCGGCCCCGCGGCGCGGCCAGTCGCCCGAGCAGGCGCTGACCACGATCTGCGACCGCCTCGCCGGCGGGCTGGCGAATGCCGGCGTGAAGGCTCGGCGTCTCGGCGCGGCGGACATCCACGCCTGGCTGCTGCGCTGGTTCAACCCGAATCCGACCCTGCTCGGCGCCACTGCCGAAGACCGGGAACGCTTCTACGCGCTGACCCGCTACCCGGAAGAGCGGGAGGAGGGTGAGATCGAACTCGCCAGCGGCACCGACTTCGCGCAGCGCCTGTTCTTCGGCGAGCCCCGTTCGGACGTGCCCAACGGCCTGTGGTTCTTCGACGGCATGCCGCATCGGGTGATCGTGATGGATCGCCTGCGCACGCCACCCGTGACGGGCCATCTGACGGGCGAGACGCGCAAAGGCGGCGATGCCATGAACGCGCTGTTCGACCAGATGCCCGAGGACACGGTGATGTGCCTGACGCTGGTCGCCACGCCCCAGGACGTGCTGGAGGCGCACCTCAACCACCTCGCCAGGAAGGCCGTCGGCGAGACCCTGGCCTCGGAGCAGGCCCGCCAGGACGTGCAGCAGGCGCGCGGCCTGATCGGCAGCGCGCACAAGCTCTACCGCGGCGCGCTGGCGTTCTACCTGCGCGGCCGCGACTTGGCCCAGCTCGATGCGCGCGCCCTGCAGCTCGTCAACGTGATGCTCAACGCCGGCCTGCAACCGGTACGCGAAGAGGACGAGGTGGCGCCGCTGAACAGCTATCTGCGCTGGCTGCCGTGCGTGTTCGATCCGGCTGCCGACAAGCGCCAGTGGTACACCCAGCTCATGTTCGCGCAACATGCGGCGAACCTGGCGCCGGTCTGGGGCCGCAGCCAGGGAACGGGGCATCCGGGCATCACGTTCTTCAACCGCGGCGGCGGCCCGATCACCTTCGATCCGTTGAACCGCCTCGACCGGCAGATGAACGCGCACCTGTTCCTGTTCGGCCCCACGGGTTCGGGCAAGAGCGCGACACTCAACAACATCCTGAACCAAGTCACGGCGATCTATCGGCCGCGCCTGTTCATCGTCGAGGCGGGCAACAGCTTCGGCCTGTTCGGCGACTTCGCGGCACGCTTGGGCCTCACCGTGCATCGGGTGAAGCTCGCGCCGGGCGCGGGCGTCAGTCTGGCGCCGTTCGCCGACGCCTGGCGCCTAGTCGATACGCCGAGCCAGGTACAGACGCTGGACGCCGATGCGCTCGACGAAGAGCAGACCGATGCCGGCATGGCGGTGGAAGGCGACGAGCAGCGCGACGTGCTCGGCGAGCTGGAGATCACTGCACGGCTGATGATTACCGGCGGCGAGGACAAGGAGGAGGCGCGCATGACGCGCGCCGACCGCAGCCTGATCCGTCAGTGCATTCTCGATGCGGCCCAGCATTGCGTGGCGGACAAGCGCACGGTGCTCACGCGCGATGTGCGCGACGCGCTGCGCGAGCGCGCCCGCGACGCCACGCTGCCGGAGATGCGGCGCGCACGGCTGCTGGAGATGGCCGACGCCATGGATATGTTCTGCCAGGGCGTGGACGGCGAGATGTTCGACCGGTCCGGCACGCCGTGGCCCGAGGCGGACATCACCATCGTGGACCTCGCCACCTTCGCGCGCGAGGGCTACAACGCCCAACTCTCGATTGCCTACATCTCGCTCATCAACACCGTCAACAACATCGCCGAGCGCGACCAGTTCCTGGGTCGCCCGATCATCAACGTGACGGACGAAGGCCACATCATCACGAAGAACCCACTACTCGCGCCTTACGTGGTCAAGATCACCAAGATGTGGCGCAAGCTCGGCGCCTGGTTCTGGCTCGCTACGCAGAACCTGGACGACCTGCCAAAAGCGGCCGAGCCCATGCTCAACATGATCGAGTGGTGGATCTGCCTGTCGATGCCGCCCGATGAAGTCGAGAAGATCGCGCGCTTCCGCGAACTCAACGCTTCGCAGAAGGCGCTGATGCTCTCGGCCCGCAAGGAGGCCGGCAAGTTCAGCGAGGGCGTCATTCTGTCCAAGTCGATGGAAGTGCTGTTCCGCGCCGTGCCGCCCAGCCTCTACCTGGCGATGGCGATGACCGAGCCCGAGGAGAAGGCCGAACGCTTCCAGTTGATGCAGCAGCACGGCATCAGCGAGCTGGATGCCGCCTTCCGCGTGGCCGAGAAGATCGACCGTGCGAGGGGCATCGAACCCCTGGCGCTGGACACGCTGGCCTGACGGGAGCGACACGATGCGCCTGCCTTCATTCGCCCGCCGTCATCCCTGGATCGGTCTACTGATCGTGGCGACGATTGCGATGGCCTCGTGGATGCTGCTGCGCGCGCCGCATCCGGCAACCGAGTCGATGCCCCTGGCCGCCGCCGGGTCCGAAGCGCCGAAACCGGCCGGCCCGCCCTGGCTGTATGGCCGTGCCGATGCGCGCTTCACGGTGGTCGGGTACGCCGACCTGGAGTGTCCGTACTGCCGGGCCTACTTCCCCGCGCTCAAGCGCTGGATCGACGCCCATCCCGAGGTGAACTGGCAGTGGCACCACCTGCCGCTGTCCATGCACGAGCCGGCCGCGACTGCCGAGGCACGCCTGGCCGAGTGCGCGGGCGAGACGGGCGGACATGCCACCTTCTGGCAGGCCGTGGCGTGGCTCTACGCGCACACCCGTGGCGACGGCCAGGGCCTGCCGGAGGGCCTGCGCTATCCCGACCTCACGCCAGCCATGCAGGGTTGTCTCGACAGCGATCGCCCCGATGCCGTCATCCGTGCCCAGGCGGCGGAAGCGGCACAGCAGGGCATCGCGGCCACGCCGGCCCTGCAACTGCGCGACCGCGAGTCCGGCAAGACCCTCCTGCTGCACGGTCCCGTCGAAGGCGATGCCTTGCTGTCGGCCATCGACCTGCTCGCCGTCGGCAGCACGACCGCAGCCGAACCCGCCCATTCCCCAGACATGCCCGCCGGCGTTGCCGGTGACATGCCCAGGTAGCCATCGATCTTCAAGGCTGCGGCGCGGCTCGTCCGCGTTGATCGAAACCCGTTCGCATCGCATCCCTTGACGCGAACAGCCATCGCATCCGCGGTGGTGGATGCCCGCTCGTCACCTGTTCCATCCCCATCGTCCCCAGGAGGGTTTGCCCTCCAGGGGCAGGCGCCCTCCGATCTCATCCATTGGAGGTTCGCCATGTCTCTCGTCATCGCCGACTCCCGCCCGGAGTCGCTCACCCTGATCGCCGCCCAGCACGAAGACTGGATCATCCGGCAGGCCATCACCCTGCTGGAGAACCGCGTGTTCAAGGCCGGTCCGGCGCTGGGCAGTCCCGCCGCCGTGCGCGACTACCTGCGCCTGAAACTGGTCGCGGAGCCAAACGAAATCTTCGCCGTCGTGTTTCTCGACAACCAGCACCAGGTGCTCGCCTTTGAGCCGCTGTTCCGGGGCACGGTCGACCAGACTTCGGTGTATCCGAGGGTGGTGGTCCAGCGTGCGCTGGCGCTCAACGCTTCGGCGCTGATCCTGGCGCATCAGCATCCCTCGGGGAACACCGAGCCCTCGGCCGCTGATCGTGCGATCACCGAGCGGTTGAAGAGCGCCCTGGCCACCGTCGATGCCCGGGTGCTGGACCACTTCATCGTCGGCAAGGGCAGTCCGTACTCGTTCGCAGAAGCCGGCTTGTTGTAGCGCACTCAATTCATCACCACGGGAGCCCTTGGCTCCCGTTTCTTTTCGCCGGTCCGCAGGGAATCGGGGCTGACCGGTTTCGGTTTCTTTGTCGTTCCCTGATCTGCATTTGCGCTCGACTACGAGCCTGCATCGACTCCTCGGAGACGCGACATGCCGGCTCATTTCCTCAACCTTCCTGCCGTCTCGCGGCGCTCCCTGGCCGCCAGGCTGGCCGCTGGACTGTGCGCCGCGCTGCTCGCTCCCATCGCGGCGGCCGCCGATGTGCTCGTCGTCACCGACAGCCGTCATCCGGTGCAGGCCCCGGCCGGCGTGCGGGTCATCGAGCTGGACCAGGCCACGCGCATCGAGGTCGAACTCGCCGCGCACCTGCCGGCCGACCCGCGACAGGCCGCGGCCCTGGTGCGGCAGGGGTTGCATGACGGCGGCGAGGCCCTGCAGCGCCGCATCGGCCATGCCTACCAAGGTGTCGCGGATGCCTGGGGGCTGGGCATCGCCAAGATTCCCGCCGTGGTGGTCGATCGACGCTACGTGGTCTACGGCGAGCCCGACGTGCCCCGCGCCGTCGCGCGCATCAACGCCTACCGGAGCACGCAGCCATGAGCCTCCTGCTGGCACGCCGGCGCCTGCGCGCCACCGCCGCCTCGCTGCTGCTGAGCGCGGCCACGTCGACATTCGCCCTGGACACCGCCACCATCGTCTCGTCGGCGCTGTCCCCCGACTGCCTCGAATACCGCGTGGTCGGAATCTGCTACTGGCTGTACTGCACGCCCTTCGGCTGCTCGGTGCGCACCTCCGTCAAGGTGCGCCACTACGTCCCCGATGCGGTGGTGTCGAGCTACTCGAACACCGGCGAAAACCCGTGGCTGGAAGTCAGGGCGATGAGCATGCCCAACCCGAGCGCCAAGGCTGGCGGTGACGGCACGACCAATCACGACAACGAGAACAACCTCGCCAAGTTCAAGAACGCCGATGTCATCGGCCATCCGGCCGGGATGGTGTTCAGCCAGTTCGCCAGCGCCTCCGGTTACACCTGCGAAGGCGCGGGCACGGCCTTCATGCCGTATCTGCTGAGCACGCTCGACACGATCGCCTGGCGCTACAACATCCCGGAAGCGTTCTATCCCGAAGCGCTCATCCCCGGCCGGCGCGAAATCGGTACGCGCACTGGCCTGAACCTCTGGGGCAACGTGTATCCCCGCGGTGGCTTCCTGCACCAGACCGACGACCACAAGAGCGGCGCCGTGGTCGCGCAGCGCGCGGGCGACATCGTGACGCGCCGCAACCAGATTCACGTGTATCAGCCCCTGCTGGCCAACGCCCGCGACGGCTACTGGCCGGCCGGCGCGCTGATGGAGACCGACGCCTCGACGGGCAAGTGGCAGGAGCTGACGCCCACGCTCTCGAACAGTTGCGTGGTCTTCCCGCACAGCCGCACCCGCGTGCAGGCCCAGCAGGGCGACTACGCCTGGGCCTTGTGGCGGCCGTACTCCTGCTGCCGGCGCCGTGGCCAGGTCTTCCTCGGCAGCGTCGATTTCATGTGAGGAACCCACGATGAACGCCTCCCTCCCTGACTTCCTGCGCCGCGCGAAGTCGCACCTGCGGGCCACGCTGCTCATGGCGGCCATCACGCTGGCCGTCGGCGCCGCCTGGGCGCAGACCCGCATCGACCCCAATGGCGTGAACGTCAGCGGCAGCGTGATCGGCGACGACGTGCTCTACAGCATCGGCGGCGGCCGGGCCGTGTCGATGGGTGGTGCCGGCAACATGCAAAGCATCGGCGTGGGGATCGGCTGGAACAGCAACCTGATCTGCGGCGACATGAGCATCACCACGACGCTGCAGAACCAGCTCAACGGCATCACCAACGGCTTCCAGACGATCATGAGCAACGTGATCCAGAACGCCACCAGCGCCGCGGCCTCGCTGCCGGCCCTGATCATCCAGCGCGCCGACCCGGGGCTCTACAACCTGCTGACCAACGGCATCCTCCAGGCGCGCCTGGACTTCGACCGCTCGAAGATGACCTGCCGTGCCATCGCCAATCGCATGGCGGATATGGCCGGCGGCCAGGCCGGCTGGGACCAGCTCGCCGAAGGGATGGCGCTGCGGGATGCGGTCAGCAGCACCGATGCCGTCTCCGCCATCGAGCAGGCCGAGTCCAACAAAGGGAACAACGGCGTGCCCTGGGTCGGCGGCGGCAACGCGGGCGGCTCCGGTCAGAGTTCGATCAAGGTGGTCGGCGATGTGACGCGCGCGGGCTACAACCTGCTCAACGGGCGCAGCGCCACCGATACCTCGTCGATCGCGCGCAGCGCCTGCGGCAACCGCCTGACCTGCCAAACCTGGTCGTCGCCCCAGGCGGCCGCGGACTGGGCGACCCGCGTGTTGGGCGAACGCGAGCAGCGCACCTGCGAAAACTGCACGAAGACCCAGACCACGCCTGGCGTCGGGCTGACGCCAATGATCCAGGAAGAGTACGAGACCAAGCTGCAGGCGCTGCAGGAACTGGTGACGGGCGCCCGGCCGACGACGCTGGCCAATCTCGACGCAGCCGGCAGCAGCTCGCTGCCGATCACCCGCGGCGTGATCGAGGCCCTGCGTGACGAACCCGACCAGGACATGCTGGGCCGGCGCCTCGCGTCCGAGGCTGCGCTGTCCAGCGTGCTGGAGAAGGCCCTGCTGCTGCAACGCACGTTGCTGACCGGCAAGAAGGAGCCGAACGTCGCCGCCAACGAGCTGGCCGTGCAGGCGGTCGACCAGGAGAACAGCGCGCTGGAGCAGGAGATCAACAACCTCAAGACCGAGCTGGAGCTGCGCCGCACGCTGGCCGGCAACTCGGCGATGGCGATCATCCAGCGCCACAGCATCCGCGCTGCCGGCTCGCGCGGCGTCTTCGAGGGTGACACCACGCGCGACCGTCTGCGGGAAGTCCAGAAACCGCGGAGCGGTACGCCATGAGCGCGCCCGCACGGCCGCCCGAAGGGCGCGCGAACCTCCCCAGGGGAGGATGTCGCGCCAGCGACAGGAGGGTAGTCCAGTGAGCCGGCTGGCCTGGCTGCGGCTGCCATGGCTGTTCAACCGCCGCGTCGGCGTGGCGCTGCTGTGGACCTTGCTGGTGGCCGCCGCCGCGGTGGCGGTGAACATCGCCGGCATCCACGTGGTCGGCGGCGTCGAGGGCTGGCAGCACTGGCTGCAGGCGCACGCCGGCCACTTCTTCGTGTGGCGGCTGTGCCTCTACGGAGCGACGGCTTACGGCTGGTGGTGGATGCGTCGGCGCCTGTTGCGGCGGGAGCCGTCCCGCGAGACGCATCAGCGCCTGCTGCGCACGGAGATCGCGGCCGTGATCGCCGTGGTCGCGCTGGAAGCCAGCCAGTTGCTGCGGCACGGCTGAGACCGGGAGGCAGGCATGACGCTCTACACCACGGACTACCTGGAGTATTACCTGACCCTGGTGGCTTGGGTGGTCAACAACGGCATCTGGAGCATTCTCGTGGCCAGCGGCGTGTTCGCGCTGCCGTTCGTGGCCATCGTGATCCAGGAGTGGCTCAAGGCCCGCAGCGAAGGTGCGGACGAAGGCAACAAGGGCGTGCTGTCGTCGATGCGCATCGAGAACCGGGTGTGGGTGGCGATCGTGGTCATCATGTTCGCCGGCATCCCGTTCATCCCGGTGGATCTCGCCACGATCAGGTTCGACACCACGCGCTCCGCGCAATGCCAGGTCAGTGTCCCGCTGCCCAACGACACGGGCTGGTCCAACGTCTACACGGCGCTCAACGACCAGAGCGCGCTGGTGCCGGTGTGGTGGTTCTTGATGCACGCGCTGTCGAAAGCCGTGACGGGCTCCGCGGTGGCGGCGATTCCCTGCGGCACGGACCTGCGTCAGATTCGCATGGATGTGGATGCCACGCGCATCGACGATCCGGTGCTGGCACAGGAGGTCGCCGACTTCACGCACGACTGCTACGGGCCGTCGCGCGCCAAGCTGTTCATGAACCGGCCGACGCTCTCCGACGAGCAGATGAACGACGTCACCTGGATCGGATCGAGTTACTTCCTCGACACGCCCGGCTTCTATGACACCTATCGCGCCAAGACCCCACGCACGGCCTGGCCCTACGACGCGACCCGCGATGCAGGGCTGGCACAGGTGGACAGCGGTGGCGGTTATCCGTCCTGCCGACAGTGGTGGGCCGATGGCGGCCAGGGACTGCGCAGCCGGCTGCTGGCACAGGTCGACCCGGATCTGCTGACCCGCATCGGGCGCTGGGCGGGCTTCCTGTCGCAGAGCGAGGTCAATGACTCGGTGATCCGCGCCGTGGTCTCACCGCGACAGCAGAAGATGAACCAGGGCGCCGTCTACACCGACTACGGCGGCCAGATCGACAAGACGCTGCCGAACGTCGTCACGCGCGGCGTGGGCGACCTGGGGCTGACCGTCGGCTCGCTGGCTTTCTTCCCCGCGATGGACGTGGTACGCCAGGCGCTGCCGATGGTGCTGACGATGCTCAAGATGGCGCTCATCATCTGCATCCCGCTGGTGCTGCTGATCGGCACCTACGACCTGAAGACGGTGGTGACGGTGAGCTGCGTCCAGTTCGCGCTGTTCTTCGTGGACTTCTGGTTCCAGCTCGCGCGCTGGATCGACAGCACGATCCTGGACGCGCTCTACGGCTGGGGGTTTGGCGCGGACAGGCCGCACGCCAACTTCGACCCATTGATCGGCCTGAACAATGCGTTCGGTGACATGCTGCTGAACTTCGTCATGGCAACGATGTTCATCGTGTTGCCGACGTTCTGGGTCATGGCACTCGGATGGGCAGGCGTTCGCGCCGGAAACTTCCTGGGCGGTCTCATCACTGGCACGTCCGATGCGAAGTCGGCCGGAGGTAGTGGCTCTCGCCTTGCGATGACGGCCGTATCGAAAGGTGCGGCGAAGTAAGGAGCACTCTCTCGCGTTGATGCGACAGCTACGGCTCGTCGGGATCGCCCATGTCGATCCGCCAGTCATCTTTGTCGTACAGGCCGACGCCCGAGTGTCCGTCTCTGAGTTCCGGCTGCTTCTCGTCGTCCTCATCGGCATTCCGCGCGAGCCATGCGGCGACCACAGCAAAGGCCAGCAGCAGGACAAGCCAGGATACGGAGTACAGCAGCATACCAAGCACGGCCAGCTTGACGATCCAGAGCACCGCCGTCGCCGCGCCTGCGGGCACCCCGCGCGTCACCAGCCAGCCGGCGACACGCTGCTCGCGGCGCAGGTATCCACGCCAGGCACGGCCAGCCCCCCGGCCCAGCCGGTGGCTCCAGCGCCCGTTGTGCGTGTTGGTGGTCATGCTCATGTGCCTCGGTTTCAGTGGTGCCTCACCTCAAGAGCGGCCGGTTGGGGCTTGCCCTCCAGCATAGACCGCGATCAGGAGGCCGGGTTGCGGCTGGCAGAGCGGTCGCAGGTCGATTAGATTCTGCACTATAAATAAAACTTTATGCTACTTTCCCTGCACGTTCTTGCGATAGCTCTAGAGGCTGATTTGATTCCGTGTTATTTTTATAGCATGGATGGAAATTCTAGGCACCAGGTAATCAAGCGGCTGCAGGCGGGACTCCCCCGCGGGGCGCCGTTCGACCTTGCCACCCTGAGCCAGTTCGGGGTGTCGCCCCAGCTCGCCGCCCACTATGCCGACGGCGGGTGGCTCGTGCGCCTGGCCCATGGCGTCTATGCCTTCCCGAACGATGAGTTCGGGGTCTACGGTGCGCTGAAGTTCCTGCAACAGCGCGTGCCCGACCTGCACGTCGGCGGCAAGAGCGCCCTGGCCCTGCAGGGTGTGCGGCACAACCTGGGTAGCCGGGAGACGCTGGTGCTGTGGGGCGACGGTCGCTTCGCGTTGCCGGCCTGGTTCACTTCGCGCTTTCCGGCCCGCTATGTCCACGCCCGCCTGTTCGACTGGCCGGACACGGCGCTGGCCGGCAAGACCCTGACCACGCCGCCTGGCCTGCCCGAGGATCTGCGGGTGGCAGCCCCCGAGCGTGCCGTTCTGGAGATGCTGTACGAAGCCGGCGTCAAGCAGAGCCTCGAAGAGGCCCGCAACCTCTTTGATGGACTGCGTTCCCCCCGCAAGGACTTGCTCGGGCAACTGCTGTCCTGCTGCGCCAGCGTGAAGGCCGTGCGCCTGTTCCTCACCTGGGCGCGCGAGACCAGCCTCGTGGATGTCGATGCCCTGCTGGAGCAGTACCCGGTTCGCACCGGCAGCAACACGCGCTGGATGAGCCGGCTCGATGACGGCACCTTGCTGAGCCTGAGACCTCATGGATAAGACCTACGCGGATACCGTTCGCCTGCTGCTGGCCGTCGCGCCCGACGTGTTCGCCAACGACATCTTCGCCATGAAGGGTGGCACGGCCATCAACCTCTTCGTGCAGGACATGCCACGCTTGTCGGTGGACATCGACGTGGTGTACCTCCCGTGGCAGACGCCGCGCGACGAAGCGCTGCAAGCCATCAACCAGGAGCTGGCCGCCATCGCCACGCGCGTTGCACCACTGGGCGTGCAGACACGCCTGGTCCGCGCCAAGGACCTGGGGGACACCAAGCTGATCGTCGAGAACGACGCCGGCCAGGTGAAGATCGAGGTCAACGTCGTGTTCCGAGGCAGCGTGCTGCCCGTCGAGCGGCGGCCGCTGAGTGCCAAGACCAGCGATCTGTTCGGCGTCGAGTTCGAGCTGCCGGTTCTGGCACCGGACGAGCTGTACGCCAGCAAGCTGGTGGCCGCGCTGGATCGGCAGCACCCCCGAGACCTGTTCGACGTGTGGCAGCTCTTTGAGTCGGGCGACATCAGCGACGGCATGGTCGAGTGCTTCGTGATCTATCTGGCGGGCCACAACCGGCCGCCCCACGAAGTGCTGTTCGGCAACGACAAGGACATCGCCGGCGAGTACGAGCGGGCCTTTGTCGGCATGACCGAAGTGGACTGCTCCCTGGAGACACTGCTCGACGCTCGCGCCAGGATGCGGCGCGAGCTGCCACAGCGACTGAGCACCGCGCACAAGCAGTTTCTGAGCGGGCTGGCGCGCGCAGAACCGGACTGGTCGCTGGTGCAATGCCAGCACGCCGCGCAACTGCCGGCACTGCGCTGGAAGCTCGCCAATCTCGAAACCTTCCGCAAGCGCCGTCCCGACGACTTCGCAGCGCAATCCGCCGCCCTCGACACCGGCTTGGGCCAGAGCTGACGAACATCCCGCAGCTTCCGGCTTGCCGGGATTGCCCCATGCCGCATTCATCGTGGCACCCGCGCAGCAGCGGCCCTATACCCAAAAGCTTCCGACAAAGGCCAAAGGGCTGGGAAGGGGCAAAGGAAGGGCGCCAAGGGGAAAGGCCCTATCCTGAAAAGGCCAAAAGGCGCCCCCGAGCAGCCCGTCATCCGGGGTTCGCCATGCTCTCGCTGTTCCAGCGCAAAAGGGTGCCACCCACCGCCGGCACGCCGCCCACCTCCGCCATCGAAACTCCGAAAGGGTCGATGCGGCCGGAGTCGGCCGCATCGCTGCTGGCCACGCCGCGCCGGCAGAAACTGCTGGAACACATCTGGCAGCGCACATCGCTCTCGCGCCGGCAGTTCGCCACGCTCTACCTCGCCCCACTGGAGCGCTACGCCGAGTTGGTCCAGCAGTTCCCGGCCTCCGAGAACCACCACCACGCCTATCCGGGGGGCATGCTGGACCACGGCCTGGAGATCGTCGCCTATGCGCTGAAGCTGCGGCAGTCATACCTGCTGCCTGCGGGCGTCACGCCGGAGGCACAGGCGGCCCAGGCCGAAGCCTGGACCGCAGGCACGGCCTACGCGGCCCTGCTGCACGACATCGGCAAGATTGCGGTCGATCTGCACGTCGAGCATGCCGACGGCAGCGTTTGGCATCCCTGGCACGGCCCGCTGCGAAAGCCCTACCGCTTCCGTTACCGAAAGGAGCGTGAGTACCGCCTGCACAGCGCCGCCACCGGGCTGCTCTACGCGCGCCTTCTCGATCGGGACATCTTCGACTGGCTCAGCGGCTATCCCGACCTCTGGGCCGCGCTGCTGTACGTGCTGGCCGGCCAGTACGAGCACGCCGGCACGCTCGGCGAGCTGGTCGTGCAGGCCGACCAGGCATCGGTCGCCTAGGAACTCGGCGGCGATCCCAGCAAGGCGCTGGCGGCGCCCAAACATGCGTTGCAACGCAAATTGCTCGACGGCTTGCGCTACCTGCTCAAAGACGCGTTCAAGTTGAACCAGGCCGGCCCGGCGGACGGCTGGCTGACCCAAGACGCCTTGTGGCTGGTGAGCAAGACCGTCTCCGACAAGCTGCGCGCCCATCTGCTGTCGCAGGGCATCGACGGCATCCCGGCGAGCAACACGGCGGTGTTCAACGTGCTGCAGGATCACGGCATCGTGCAACCGACGCCAGATGGCAAGGCGATCTGGAAGGCTACCGTCACCAGCGACGCCGGCTGGTCGCACGCCTTCACCTTCCTGAAACTCTCGCCGGCGATGATCTGGGATGCCGCTGACCGGCCGGCGCCGTTCGCAGGCCGTGTGCAGGTCGAAGAGGAACAGGCGGAGCCGACGCCGCCGGCGGTGGCCGATGGGCCGCGCGCGGAAGGCATCGAGGCTGCATCCGCGAGCACGGCGCCGATCGCATCCGCAGCCACGGACACCGGCGTGGCCGCGCTGCTCGACCTGCTGGGCGACGCCGCTCCACCCACGGCACCGGAGATCCCGAGTTCCCCTGTTGCCGAGCCCGAGCCGGCCCCTTCGACCGTGCCCCCGCCGCAGATGAGCCTCGCGCCTTCCCAGGATCGCGCGGAGCCCTCCGGGGCGCACTTCATGGCCTGGCTGCGTCAGAGCGTCCAGACGCGCAAGCTCATCATCAACGACGCCAAGGCCCTGGTGCATACCGTCGCCGGTACGACCTATCTCGTCAGCCCCGGCGTGTTCCAGCGCTACGCGCAGGAGTACCTTCAAGTCGCCGCGCTGGCCAAGCAGGAGAAGCTGGAGGGGTGGCAGTGGGTGCAGAAACGCTTCGAGAAGCTGGGACAGCACCGCAAGCAGCCGAGCGGGCTGAACATCTGGACCTGCGAAGTCACGGGGCCGCGCAAGTCGCGCCGGCTGCACGGCTACCTGCTCGCCAGCCCGGATGCGCTGTTCCAGGAGACGCCGCCAGACAACCCATACCTGCGGCTCGTCAACGAGGCCGCAAAGCGCGAAGATTCAGCCCTTGGGGGCAAGGACGACGATCAGGCGTAGGCATGCGACCGCTGTGCGGGCTGGCTTCAATCCGCGGATGGGGCCGACTCTGCCAGCTTGGCTTCGGTCAGAGTCATCAAGTGGGCGGAACTGCATTTCAGCGCACGGGCAATCTTGAGGATGAGAGGGAGCGTGGGGACATGCTCGCCGCGCTCGATCTTGCCCATGTGCGACCGTTCGATGCCGGCCATGTGGGCCAGCGTTTCCTGAGCGATGCCCTGATTGGTTCTTTCTTCCCGCACGGCAGCCCCAAACGCGATGGCTGGTTCCGCTTCGTAGGTAGTGGTGCCGGTGGGGCGGCCCCTTTGGATCGAACGCTTTGGCATTGCCAAGAGCGTCGAACACGGTCACGATTTAAACCACGTTAAACTTAACTCATACAACGGCTTCGAGATCAGTTGCCACGAGTTCACCGCCTGGGGGAGCTGGACGTGGAATCGAGTGACATCACCGCCGAAATTCGCATGGCAGTCCTCGGCGAATGGGTGCCTCCCCAGCTCGCCGACGTGCTCGCCCTGCAGCGTGCCGAAGAGCCGGAGACCCATGCCGTCCTGGCCGGGTGGACAGATCCCGGTCGACGCGCGGAGCTGCCGGACGACGGCTTCGACTTCGCCTTGTCTGCGGTTGCCCGGCAGTGGCCTGGCTGGGTATGCGAACCGCTGTGGCATGACACGCTGGCGGTCGCCGTGGCCAAGCGCTCCCATCTGCTGGCCTACCGTGAAGTGCCGTGCGGTGAAGTGCTCAAGCAGCCCTTGATCTGCTCGCAGTCCACGGCCGATGAACCATGGCGCATGACCGTGCAGCGTGTGTTCGAGAACGCGCTGCAGGAGCGAGAGCAAGCGGTGGAGACATTCGATGTGGCGATGACGTTGGTTGCCGCCGGGTACGGGATCGCCATTGCGCCTGCCGCGAGACTGGCGAGCTACCTACGCCGAGGCATCGCCGTGCGGCCGCTGGCCGGCGCACCAACGATCGTGATGGCTTACCTGCTCCGCCGCGATGCTTCCTTGTCGGACACCCAGGCAAGATTCGCCCGCCGCGCGCGCTTGGTGTCCTGACAGACGCGCGGGGATCGCGGTTTCGCCACGATCCCGCATTCCTGCTGCTAGGCGACTCCGACTCGCAGCGGGGTCCATTCGCTTTCCTTCACGGCTGTGCTCACTGCCATGACGAGCTTGTCGAGATTGCTGGCCGTCACGCCCTCCAGTGCCGAATGCCCCCGCAGCATCGAGCGCGGTTGCAGCAGTGCATGGTAGATCTGCCAAGGGTCCGCACCCCTGGTCAGCTTCAGGACGGACTGGATCAGCTCGTGTTTGAGTGGGTCGAGATGCCAATCCGGCACGCGCTGGCCGCGGTTGCCCACGTTCAACGCCAGCAAGTTGCCCGCCTTGATCTCGTAGCTGATCCACCTGCGGGACTTGCCCGCCATCTTGGCAAACGCAGCAACGGGAAGGTTGTGCGGCGCTTCGAAGACATCGAACAGTTCCATCCTCTCGCGCTGAATGTCCGAAGGCACCAGCGGCGCTGCCGATCGAGGGGGCGGAACCGCCGGCAGCCGATGTGCGGCGGCAGAAACCAACGGCATGGCGTCACCCGGCTTCGTCACGAGCAGGATTGGCGAAGCGGCAACCGGCGTAGAAGGGGCGCTTGCGGTTTGCTCACTCGGGAATGCGGGCACGCCTTCCAGATGCACGGTGAGCGGCATGCTGGCCGCCTCGACCTGGTTCTGCTCGAAGAGATCGAGCCGATCGGCCCAGTCCTGCATCATGCGGCGACGCTGCTCCACGTACTCGGCATGGTTGTAGGTCGCGCTGACCTTGTTGGGATCGACATGCGAGAGCTGTGCATCCACCCAGACCTTCGGGTAGCCGATCTCGTTGAGCGCAGTGGACATCGTGCCGCGGATGCCGTGTCCGGTCAGGCGTTCCTGATAGCCCATGCGTTTGAGGGCACCATTGAGCGTGTTCTCGCTGATGCGCTTCTTCAAGTCGCTGTCGTGCCGGAACAGGTGGCGCTGGGCCGGCTTGAACTCATCCAGCAGGTGCCGGACGATCTCCATGGCCTGAATCGACAGCGGCACGATGTAGGGCGGGATGTCCTTCGGCTGCTGCCGCTTCTTGCGCATATCCACCTGGAGTTGCTTCACGACGTCGGGCGGGATGATCCACAGCCCGCGGTCCAGATCGAATTGATCCGGCGTCGCCTGTCGCAGCTCGCCGGTTCGCACGCCGGTCAGCAGCAATAGCCGCAGCCCGAGCTGGGTCTGCCGCCTGCCGCGATAGCTGCGCAGCCTCTGCAACAGCTTCGGCAGCTCGGCCATGCGCAGGAACGGGTTGTGGTTGACGGGTGGCAGCGGCAGCGCCACCACATCGAGATCGGAGGCAGGGTTCTGCTCCAGGCCCGGCACGATCACCAGCGCGTAGCGGAACAGTTGGTTGAACCACGTCCTGACTTTCTCGGCGACGGAGAGCGCCCTGCGCTTCTCGATCTTGGCGATCACCTCCAAGAGGTCGGGACGCTTGATCTCATAGATCGACCGTTTGCCCAAGGTGGGCAGCACATCCTTGTCGAAGATGCGCGGAAGTATCGAGAGGGTCGTCTGCCGGCCTTCCTTGAGGCTGAGCCCGCGATGCTTGAGCCACTTGCGATACACCGCCTCGAAGGTGTTTTCGTCGGCGAGCCGGACAGCAGTGCGCTTCTGCTTGCGGTGTACGCGAGGATTGGTGCCTTTGGCTAGCAGGGCGCGCGCTTCGTCGCGCAGGCTGCGGGCCTCGCGAAGCGTCACCTCCGGGTAGGTGCCGAGCGACATCCGCTTCTGCTTGCCCGCCCAGTAGTAGCGGAAGTGCCAAGTCCTGCCCCCTGCAGCGGTGACGGCCAGGGAGAGGCCATCCAAGTCAGGGAGGGTGTATGCCTTGCCTGTTGCCTTGGCCTGTCGAACGGCCAGGTCTGAGAGTGCCATGCTCTTGCTCCTGAACATGAGTCAGGAACCAGATGCTGGTCACGTCGACCTCGCCCCTCCATCAACAATGCGGAATCAGCCGCGCCCGCAAAAATGGACTTGTTTGTGGACTTAAAAGTCCCGGCTGTAGGCGGATCGCAGTGGACCGCGGCAGAACGTCAAAGAGAGGAAAAGTCCTTGTGTGGCAACGACTTGCAGACTCTCTTGGACTTCTGCGGAAGTCCACAGAATGATGCGGTGGAGCGGGCGATGGGAATCGAACCCACGACGTATGCTTGGGAAGCACAAGTTTTACCATTAAACTACGCCCGCATCGAGGAGGATCGATGACGGCAAGGATTCGTTGGTAAAATCGAGGATTCACCAAGTCCCTTGCAGCCCGACATTTTACCAGCATTTTGAACCTGCCCAAATCCCCCCCGCCCATCGTCACGGCCCAGACTCCGTCGGGCAGCACGCACATCCGCAGCTTCGTCCATCGCCGCGCCCACATCACCCCCAGCCAGGAACAGGCGATCGCCGAGTGGCTGCCGCGCTGGTCGATCCGCTATCAGGACACGCCCATCGACCTGTCGGCGGCCTTCGGGCGGACGGCGCCGGTGATCCTGGAGATCGGCTTCGGCATGGGCGAGACCACCCAGAAGATCGCGCAGGCCCGCCCCGGCGACAACTTCCTGGGGGTTGAAGTCTTCAACGCCGGCGTGGGCGCGCTGCTCAAGCGCATCCACGAAAGCGGACTGGACAACATCCGCATCATCCAGCACGACGCGGTCGAGGTGCTGCGCGACATGATCGCGCCGGGGTCGCTCGCCGGCGTGCACATCTACTTCCCCGACCCCTGGCCGAAGAAGCGCCATCACAAGCGCCGCCTGATCCAGCCGGCATTCGTCGCGCTGCTGAGCAGCCGCATGGCGCCCGGCGCCTACCTGCACTGCGCCACGGACTGGGAACACTACGCCCAGCAGATGCTGGAAGTCCTGTCGGCGGAGCCGTCGCTGCAGAACACCTGCGCGGACTACGCGCCGCGCCCCGACTACCGTCCGCTGACCAAGTTCGAGAACCGCGGTCTGCGCCTGGGCCACGGGGTCTGGGACCTGATGTTCACGCGGCGCGCCCCGGCGGACGCCGCATCTTCACCGGAGACGGTCTGATGTACCCCGAGATCGCACCCTATGCGCAAGGCTTCATGGACGCCGGCCACGGCCACCGCGTCTACTGGGAACTGTGCGGCAATCCCCAGGGCCGGCCGGTCGTGTTCCTGCACGGCGGGCCGGGCGCGGGCTGTTCGCCCGCCCACCGCCGGCTCTTCGATCCCGAGCGCTACAACATCCTGCTGTTCGACCAGCGCGGCTGCGGCCGGTCCACGCCCTCGGCCGACATCGAGCACAACACCACCTGGGATCTGGTCGCCGACATCGAGCGCCTGCGTGTCGAAGTCCTGCACGCGGACAGGATGGTGGTGTTCGGCGGCTCCTGGGGCTCGACCCTGGCGCTGGCCTACGCCGAGACCCATCCGGAGCGCGTGCACGCCCTGATCGTGCGCGGCATCTTCCTGCTGCGCCAGGCGGAGTTGCGCTGGTTCTACCAGGAAGGCGCGTCCTGGCTGTTCCCCGATCTGTGGGAAGGCTACCTGGCCCCGATCCCCGAGGCCGAGCGCGACGACCTGATGGCCGCCTACCACCGCCGCCTGACGGGCGAGGATCCCCTGGCACAGCTGCAGGCCGCGCACGCCTGGACCCAGTGGGAAAGCCACACCATCAGCCTGCTGCCCAATCCGGCGCACCATCAGGCGCACGCCGCCGACCAGGCGGCGCTGGCCTTCGCCCGCATCGAGAATCACTATTTCGTGAACCGGGGTTTCATGGAAGAAGGCCAGCTGCTGCGCGACGCGCACAGGCTGGCCGACATTCCCGGCGTGATCGTGCAGGGCCGCTACGACGCCTGCACGCCGGCGAAATCGGCCTGGGACCTGCATCGCGCATGGCCGCGGGCGGAATTCCGCATGATCCCGGACGCCGGCCACGCCTTCGACGAACCCGGCATCCTGGTGCAGCTGCTGGCCGCCACCGACCGCTACGCCGGCGATTGAGGAGACCACGCCATGAGCCTGAACATCCTGCTGAACGGCACCGAAACCGCCCTGGACGGCGTGCGCACCGTCCACGACCTGGTGGTCCGCCTGGGCTACGAGGGCAAGCGCATCGCGGTGGAACGCAACGGCGACATCGTGCCCCGCAGCCAGCACGCCCAGGCCCCGCTGGCCGAGGGCGACCGGATCGAGATCGTCGTGGCAGTGGGGGGGGGATGAGGCGGGACATGGGACAGTCCCCGCGGACTGTCCCATGCCAGACGAATCCGAGCGGCATGCAGGCCGCGAGGTGGAGAGATGCCTCAATCCTAGATCCTCCCCAGGCATGGCATACTTCAACCACCAGCAACACGCACCCAAAGGCGCACCATGCAAGGCCACCCCGAAGTCATCGCCTACCTCACGAAACAGCTGCGCGGCGAGCTCGCGGCGCGCGACCAGTATTTCCTGCATTCGCGCCGCTACCTGGACATGGGCCTGACCAAGCTCCACGCCCGCAGCGACCATGAAATGCAGGAAGAAACCCAGCACGCCGACAGCCTGCTGCAGCGCCTGCTGATGCTCGAAGGCGAGCCCGACATGCGGCCCGACGCCTTCACGGCGGGCACGGACGTGCCCGGCATGCTGCGCGCCGACCTGGCGCTGGAATACGAAGTGCGCGCGTCCCTGCGCGAAGGCATCGCGATCTGCGAGACCCACGGGGACTACGTCACCCGCGACCTGCTGCTGCAGCAGTTGCACGACACCGAGTCCGACCACGCCTACTGGCTGGAAAAGCAGCTCGGCCTGATCGAGAAGATCGGCCTGCAGAACTACCTGCAGTCGCAGACCTGATCCGCCAGGCCGCCGATCCGCCAACCCGACCCCTCGATCCAGGCCCTCAGCCCGGCCCATCAGGCCCGGTCCACCGGACCCAGTCCGCCCAGCCTGATTCGGCTGGGATCGGGCAAACCGGAGCGGACCGGTCAGCGGAAACCGCCGCCCCGGCCGAATCCGCCCAGGCCCTTCAGGCCGCCCATGGCGCGCATCATCTTCGCCATGCCGCCCTTCTTCATCTGCTTCATCATGCCCTGCATCTGCTCGAACTGCTTGAGCAGGCGGTTGACTTCCTGGACCGGGACGCCCGAGCCCGCGGCGATGCGGCGCTTGCGCGAGGCCTTGATGAGTTCGGGCTTGGCGCGTTCCAGCGGCGTCATGGAATTCAGGATGCCTTCCGTACGGGCGAGCTGCTTTTCCGCCTGACCGCCCTGCACCTGGGCCGCCGCCTGGGCGAACTGCGCCGGCAGCTTTTCCAGCAGCGAGCCCATGTCGCCCAGCTTCTTCACCTGCTGCAGCTGGTCGCGGAAATCGTTCAGGTCGAAGCGGTCGCCGGACTTCATGCGGGCGGCGAGCTTCTGCGCCTCGGCGATGTCGATGTTCTTCTGGGCCTGCTCGACCAGCGACACGATGTCGCCCATGCCCAGGATGCGCTGGGCCATGCGTTCGGGATGGAAGGGCTCCAGGCCGTCGAGCTTTTCCGACACGCCGACGAACTTCAGCGGCTTGCCGGTGACCTGGCGCACCGACAGCGCCGCGCCGCCGCGCGCATCGCCGTCCAGCTTGGTCATCACCACGCCCGTGAGCGGCAGCGCATCGGAGAAGGCGCGCGCCACGTTGACCGCGTCCTGACCCTGCATCGCGTCCACCACGAACAGCGTCTCGATCGGCGAGAGCAGCGCGTGCAAATCGCAGATCTCGTCCATCATCGCCTGGTCGATGCCCAGGCGCCCCGCCGTGTCGACGATCAGCACGTCGTAGTGATGGCGCCTGGCGTGGTCCAGGGCGTCGCGGGCGATGTCCTGCGGCTTCTGCGTGGGCTCGGTCAGCAGGAAATCGACGCCCACCTGGGCGGCCACGGTCTTCAGCTGGTCGATGGCGGCCGGACGGTAGACGTCCGCGCTGACCACCAGGACCTTCTTGCGGCCGGTCTTGCGGCCGTACTGGACGTGATTGCCCTCGGACAGCCACTTGGCCAGCTTGCCGACGGTGGTGGTCTTGCCCGCGCCCTGCAGGCCGGCCATCAGGATCACGGCCGGCGGCTGGGCCGCCAGCGACAGCTCGCCCGCCGCGGCGCCCAGGTCGCCCCCCATCAGGGCGGTCAGTTCCTTGTGCACCACCCCGACCAGCGCCTGGCCCGGGTTCAGGCTGCCCACGACCTCCTGCCCCAGAGCGGCTTCCTTCACCCGCGCCACGAAATCGCGCACCACCGGCAGCGCCACGTCGGCCTCCAGCAGCGCCATGCGGACCTCGCGCAGCATCTCCTGGGTGTTGGCTTCGGTCAGGCGGGCCTCGCCGCGCATGGTCTTGACGATGCGCGACAGGCGGGATGTCAGGTTATCGAGCATGATGCCGTATCCGTAAAACTGGTTGATCCGTCGGCCAGCGCATAAAATGGATGCTTTTGGGGCGCGGCCCTGCGCGCCGGACACCGATAGGACTATGTCAGTCAGCATTGTATTTCACTTGCTTGCCGCGCTGGCCTATGCCGTGCTGGGCCTGGCCCTGTGGCGTCCCATCGCGCGGGCGAGCGATGTCCGCCCCACCGGCACCATCGGCCGCAGCTGCCTGCTGGGCGCCATCGCCCTGCACGGCGTCGGCCTTGCGACCGCCGTGCTGGCGTCCGACGGCCTGTATCTCAGCTGGGCGCTGGCCCTGTCCACCGCCATGTGGCTGGGCATGATCGTCTTCTGGATCGAAAATTTCCTGCTGCGCCTGGACAGCCTGCTGCTCCTGCTGCTGCCCATCGCGGCATTGGTCAGCCTGCTGGCCGCCGTGTTCCCGCAGGGCTACCTGGTGCCCCACGCCAGCAACGACTGGCTGCGCGTGCACCTGCTGATCGCCATGACGGCCTACGGCCTGATCACCGTCGCCGCGCTGCACGCCATGCTGATGACCGTGCTGGACCGCCACCTGCACCGCCCCATCGAATCCGCCGGCGAACAGGGCGCCATCGGCCGCGCCATGGGCGCCATGCCGCCGCTGCTGACCCTGGAACAACTGCTGTTCCGCCTGATCTGGATCGGCTTCGGCGTGCTCACGCTCACCGTCCTGACCGGCATCATCGTGTCCCTGCGCCTGGGCGGCCACGCCCTGCCCATGGACCACAAAACCGTCTTCACGCTGCTGTCCTGGGTCACCTTCGGCGTGCTGCTGGCGGGGCGCCACATCCAGGGCTGGCGCGGCCGCATCGCCCTGCGCTGGACGCTGGCCGGCTTCGCCTTCCTGCTGCTGTCCTACACGGGCAGCCGGTTCGTCCTGGAAGTCATCCTGCAACGAGGCACACTTGGGTAAATTCCTGCTCTGGGCGGTCATCATCCTGGCCGTCCTGTTCGTCTCCCGCGTCCTGAGCCACCAGAAGGCCCAGGCGCGCCAGGCCGCCGCCCGCCGGCAGGCCGACGACGCGCGCACCGCGTCCGAAACCATGGTCCGCTGCGCCCACTGCCGCATCTACCTGCCCCGCTCCGAGGCCTACCAGAGCCAGGGCAAGACCTGGTGCTGCGCGGAACACGCCCGGCTCGGCCTGGGGAAATAAATGACGGCGGGCGCGCCCTCCGAGCCCGCGCCGGGACTGTCCCTGTCCATCGGGCCGGATGGCTGGCTGACCGGAAGCGCCGGGGAGGCGATGGATCCACCGCCTGTGGACAGCACCGGCCACCGCACGGTTGCCCCCGGCATCCTACGCCGCCCCTCCCCCAACCACGACCAGCGTCCCGACGGCGAGGACCCCTACCTGCTGGTGATCCACAACATCAGCCTGCCGCCCGGCGTGTTCACGGGCGACGCCATCATCGATTTCTTCCAGAACCGCCTGGACATCTCATCCCACTCCTGGTTCGAAAACATCCGCGACATGCGGGTCTCCGCCCATTTCCTCATCCGCCGCGACGGGACGATCGTGCAATTCGTGCCCACGGTGCTGCGGGCCTGGCATGCGGGGGTGTCGTCCTTCGAAGGACGGGAGCGCTGCAACGACTTTTCCGTCGGGATCGAACTGGAAGGCACGGACACGCTGGCCTATACGGATGCGCAGTACGAACGGCTGGCCGCGCTGGCGGCGGCGATCCGGGCCCGACATCCGATCCGGGCGGTGCGGGGGCACGAGCATATCGCGCCGGGACGGAAGACCGATCCGGGACCTGCCTTCGACTGGGATCGATTCGAATCAACCACGAGGTAGCCAGCCATGAAACCACGCGTCACCGTCATTACCCTGGGCGTCGATGACCTGGAACGGTCCCTGCGGTTCTACCGGGATGGCTTGGGGCTGGCGACCGAGGGCATCATCGGTGAAGAATTCGAGGACGGCGCAGTTGCGTTTTTCGACCTGCAGCCGGGATTGAAGCTGGCGGTCTGGCCGCGTGCGAGTCTGGCGAAAGATTCCGGACTACCGCTGAGTTCGGCCAGCGCCACGGAATTCAGCCTAGTGTGGTGTTTTATTAATACGATTATTTATACCCAGCTGTGGCCGCTCTTGCACGCGCGACTTTCGCGAGGATGGCCTCGGCGCTCTTGGTC
>NZ_JACHIB010000002.1 GCF_014203015.1 Castellaniella defragrans | reverse complement strand
TAGTGATCGTGTGTGTGTAGCCGACACAATTGAACGAAACAACGCAACCCCAGTGCAAGGCGCCCCGAGTCTGCTACAATGCAGCCCGTCGCGTCGAACACTGCAAGCGCCGCAGGCCCGCTAGGCTTGCCGCGCAGTGCTTCTTCCAAATTGGCGATCCAGTCCAAGGCCCTCGCGGCCCCAGACTCGACCGCAACCAGTTATGCTTGACGACCATAGCAAGGTGGACCCACTCCTTCCCATCCCGAACAGGACAGTGAAACGCCTTCGCGCCGATGATAGTGGGTGGACACCTGTGAAAGTAGGTCATCGTCAGGCTTCTATGCCTCAAAGCCCCTGCAGATAACCTCTGCAGGGGCTTTGTCTTTGGGGGGGGGCGCCGCGCGCCAGGCAGCGCGAGCTCCCGCAACGGCGCGTTGCCAGGCCACGCACGGGCGGCCACGGCGCGTCTCCGGACCACGCACGGGCGGCCAGACCGGCCTCCTGGCCACCCACGAAACGGCACAAGGCCGCCGCAGAAAACCGGCCCCCGCGGGATCACGTCCCCCGGGGGCCTTCGCGTTTCCGGGCGCGGAGTTCCGGACTCAGAGATCCAGCACCTGTGCGACGTAGTCCGCGTCCTTGTCGCCGCGCCCGGACAGGTTCACCAGGATGTGCCCGTCGCGCGGCAGCGTGGGGGCGGTGCGCATCGCCCAGGCGACCGCATGGGCGCTTTCCAGGGCGGGAATGATGCCTTCCACGCGCGACAGGGTCATGAAGGCATCCAGGCATTCCTGGTCGGTCACGGTGTCGTAGCGCACCCGGCCGACGTCCTTCAGATAGCTGTGCTGCGGCCCCACGCCCGGGTAGTCCAGGCCCGAGGCGATGCTGTGCACGACGTCGGGTTCGCCCTGGGCGTTTTCCAGCACGTAGCACTTCATGCCGTGGATCTGGCCGGGCTTGCCCATGCTCAGCGTGGCGGCGTGGCGCCCGGGCCGGTCGGTGCCTTCGCCGGCGGGCTCGACGCCCACCAGCCGGACCTCGGCATCGCCCAGGAAGGCGGTGAACAGGCCCATGGCGTTCGAGCCGCCGCCGACGCAGGCGCAGGCGTAGTCCGGCAGCCGGCCGTGGCGTTCCATGAACTGCTGGCGCGCCTCGCGGCCGATGACGCTCTGGAAGTCCCGCACCATCATCGGGAAGGGATGCGGGCCGACCACCGATCCGATGGCGTAGAAGTAGTCCTGGGGATTGGAGAGGTATTCCTCGAAGGCGCTGTCCACCGCTTCCTTCAGGGTGGCCGCGCCTCGCGTCACGGCGACGAGCCGGCAGCCCAGGATGCGCATCTTGGTGACGTTGGGATGTTCTTTCTCGATATCGACCTGGCCCATGTGGATTTCGCAGGGGATGCCCACCAGGGCGCAGGCGGTGGCCAGCGCCACGCCGTGCTGGCCCGCGCCGGTCTCGGCGATGACCTTTTTCTTGCCCATGAACTTCGCCAGCAGGGCCTCGCCCAGGCAGTGGTTGATCTTGTGCGCGCCGGTGTGGTTCAGGTCTTCGCGCTTGAGATGGATCTGGGCGCCGCCGAGCCGTTCGGACAGCCGCCGGGCATGGAAGATCGGGCTGGGGCGGCCGACGTAGTCGGCCAGCAGGCCGGCCAGTTCCTGCTGGAAATCCTCGCGCCGGGTGATCTCGGCGTAGGCGCGGCCGATGTCGTCCATGACGTGCTTGAGGACGGGCGGGACGATCTGGCCGCCGTAGGGGCCGAAGAACCCTTCGGCGTCGGGCATGGGGGCAAACGATGAGGTCATGATCTGCAGCTCGGGTTGAAAGACTGGGTTGGAAAAGAATGGTTGCAGATCAGTTTAATCGCATCGGCCCCGCCGCGTCCGGCCCGGCGCGGCGGGGCCGAAGGATCAGAAGAGCTTGCCGAACTGGTTGATGACCAGGTAGATCGAAAAGCCGCCGTAGAACAGCACGGCCCACAGGATGGCGACGTAGCGGGCGCCGCCCAGGCCGATGGTGCGCGGCAGCATGCAGCGGTTCAGCTGGATCAGCAGCACGGAATACACGAACATCACCAGGCCGTTGAGCGCCGAGGCGATCACCAGCAGGAGCAGCGGCTGGCTCACGCCCGAGAGCAGGATGATGGAGCCGAAGGCCACCATCAGCCACACCACCAGGAAGTACAGGCGGCTTTCCGTCCAGGTCTGGCTGTCGCGCAGCCAGTTGGTCTTGGCGATGTCCGCCACGATGCGGCCGATCATGTCCAGCACGGTCAGGTTGGTCGACAGCAGCACCACCACGCCGGTGAACCAGAAGGCCGGCCCGACCCAGGAGCCGACGCGCTCGTTCAGGGTCTCGCCCAGCAGCCGCACGAAATCGAAGTTCTGCGCGGTGCTGCCGACGCCGACGTACATGTAGGCGAGCATCATGAACAGCAGGATGGCGAACAGGCCCAGCACGAAGAAGGTGACGAACTGCTCGCGGTCGGCGACTTTCCACCAGCCCTTCCAGCGCCGCAGGTTGGCTTCGTCCTGGCGGAAGAAATAGCCGATCGCCGCCTCGGTGGTTTCCTGGCCGGTGATGGGCGAGACGATCTTCGGCAGGTGGGCGCCCATGCCCAGGCCTTTGTCGCGCACCCAGTTCGACTGCGCCAGGTTCATCACCCCGCCGGCTCCGGCGAAGGCGATGGCGCCCAGCAGCAGGGCGATGGGCAGCTTGCCGATGGATTCGGGGATCTTCGGGATCTCGGTCGTGAAGCCCGCCACCAGCGCGCCCCAGGTCTGGCCGTCGAGCAGCCCGACGACGATGTAGATCATGAACAGCACGATCAGGGCGACGAGGAAGAACTGGATCTTCTCGACCGTCTGGTAGACCACGGGCGAAATGGTCAGGATGATGCCGATCAGCACCAGCGAGGCGATGGTGATCGGGATGACGGCATCGGCCGACAGGCCGAAGGCGTAGGTCAGCGCCGTGGAGCTGCCGGTGGCCCAGCCGGGCCACATCCAGGGAATCACGGCCATGATGATGAACAGCCAGCTCCAGGGTTTCCATAGCCGCGTGAAACCCGTCACCGCGGTCTCGCCGGTGGCCAGCGTGTAGCGCGTGATTTCCATGTTGAGGAAATACTGGGTCAGGATGCCGATGGTGGCCAGCCAGACCAGCGCCAGGCCCGTCTGCGTGGAAATGTAGGGCCACAGCACGAATTCGCCCGAGCCGATGGACCCGGCCAGCAGCAGCACGCTGGGGCCGATGACCTTCTTCATGGGCAGGGGTTCGGGCAGGTCGCGGTAGGTTGCGGGAGGCAGGTTGTGGCTGCGGATTTCGCTGGCGGCCTGGGAGGACGGGTCTGGACTGACGGCTGGATCGACCATGTGTGGGACCTCTTCGAGGTGAGGTTGTGTGCCACGATGGTCATGCGATGCAGCCATGGCCATCACCGCGCGCCTGCCGGATTCAGCAAGACGTCAGTTCATGCTAGGGGTCCGGGCGGCAATGGTCAAGATAGTCGAAGCCTAAACGAGGGTTAACCAGTATGCCGGACCGGTATTCCAGCCCGCGGTTTCGAGCCGGGATCTCGAGCCGGGATCCCAGGGGGCCGGACCGGTCGCCAGGCCGGGTCTCAGCCGGAGCTCCGCCTCAGCCGGGGCTCTGCGCCAGCAGCCGGGCGGTCTCGTGCGCCGGCAGGCCCATGACGCCGCTGTGGCTGCCCGACAGATGGACGACGAAGGCGGCCGCACGGCCCTGGATGGCGTAGCCGCCCGCCTTGCCGAAGGGCTCGCCGCTGGCGATGTAGGCCGCGATGTCGGCGTCCGCGAGCGGCTGGAAGCGCACCGTGCTGATGCTGACCGCCTCGTGGAAGCGCCCGCCGCGCGCCAGGACCACGGCGGTGTGGACCGCGTGCTCCCGGCCGGACAGGCGCCGCAGCATGTCGGCGGCGTCGGCCGCGTCGCGCGGCTTGCCCAGCACGTCGCCGTCCAGGATGACCGTGGTGTCGGCGCAGAGGATGGGCGCGTCCCGCCATCCGGCCGGCCAGGCTCCGGGCAGCGGATCGGGCGTGCCGCCCGAGGTCAGCCAGGCGGCCGCCCGTTCGGCCTTGTCCCGCGCGGTGCGGCGCACGTAGTCGGCGGCCGGCTCGCCCGGCAGGCGGGGCTCGTCCTCGCCTGCCGGCGCGGGCACGCGCAGGATGCCGTGGGGAATGGCGAGCTGGTCGAGGATCTCGTGGCGGCGGGGGCTGGCGGAGGCCAGCAGGACGAAGGGCGGCATGGCGGCTGGAACGGGTTTCGGGATGGAGGGATGCGGGCCGGAGCTCAAGCCGCGCTCAGGCCACGCGCAGGATCTTCATGCCGTTGGTGCCGCCGCTGTCGCTGTAGAAATCGCCCTTGGTCAGGATGATCCAGTCGCCCGGCCGCAGCAGGCCCCGCTGGCGCAGGATGTCGATGGCGGCCTCGCTGACCTCCGCGGGCGGCAGCGTCGCCGCGTCGAAGGGCACGGTGTAGACGCCGCGGAACAGGGCGGCGCGGCGCTGCGTGGCGGGGTGCCGCGTGTAGCAGTAGATGGGCACGCCCGAGCGGATGCGCGACATGATGAGCGGGGTGTGGCCGCTTTCGGTCAGGCTGATGATGGCCTTGATGCCGGGGAAGTGGTTGGCGGCGTACATGCTGGCCAGGGCGATGGTCTCGTCGCAGCGCGAGAAGGTCTCGCCCAGGCGGTGGTGGGATTTGATGCTGGTGGGTTCCTGTTCGGCGCCCAGGCAGATCCGCGCCATGGCCTGGACCGCCTCGACGGGGTATTGCCCCGAGGCCGATTCGGCCGACAGCATGACCGCGTCGGTGTAGTCGAGCACCGCGTTGGCGACGTCGGAGACCTCGGCGCGGGTCGGGATCGGGCTGGCGATCATGGATTCCATCATCTGGGTGGCGGTGATCACCAGCTTGTTCAGGGTGCGGGCGTGCTGGATGATGCGCTTCTGGATGCCGACGAGCCGGGCGTCGCCGATTTCCACGCCCAGGTCGCCCCGGGCCACCATCACGCCGTCGCTGGCGCGGATCAGGTCGTCCAGCGCGGCGTCGTCGGCCACGGCCTCGGCGCGCTCGATCTTGGCGATGATCCAGGCGGAGCTGCCGGCCTTGCGCACCAGCCGGCGCGCCTGCTCGATGTCGGCCCCCGCGCGGGGAAACGACACCGCCACGTAGTCCAGTTCGAGTTCGGCGGCCAGCAGGATGTCCTGGCGGTCCTTGTCGGTCAGGCTGGGCGCCGAGATGCCCCCGCCGCGCCGGTTGATGCCCTTGTTGTCGGACAGCGGCCCGCCGACTTCGACGCGCGTGTGGACGGCTTCCGTGTCCACGGATTCGACCCGCAGGATGACCCGGCCGTCGTCGAGCAGCAGTTCGTCGCCCGGGGTGCAGTCCTGGACCAGAGGCGGGTATTCGATCCCCACGATGCCGGCGGTGCCGGCGTCCAGCGGGTGCCGGATGGACAGGGTGAAGGTGTCGCCCGGGTTCAGCATGACCGGGCCGGCGGCGAAGCGGCCGATGCGGATCTTCGGCCCCTGGAGATCGCCCATGAGGGCGATGTGGCGGTCGTGGCGGGCGGAGATCTCGCGCACCAGACGGACGCGCTCGCGGTGGTCGTCGGCGCTGCCGTGCGAGAAGTTCAGCCGGGCCACGTCCAGGCCGGCCAGGATCAGGGCTTCGATGCGTTCGGGGCTGGAGGTCGAGGGCCCCAGCGTGGCGACGATCTTGGTGCGGCGGCGGGCGGTCATGGTCGGGAGTCTCCTTTCAGTCGCGGTGGTAGGGATGGCCTGCCAGGAGGGTCCAGGCGCGGTAGAGCTGCTCGGCCAGCAGGATGCGCACCATGGGGTGCGGCAGGGTCAGGGACGAGAGCCGCAGGGTCTGGCGGGCGGTCCGTTTCAGGGCCGGGTCCAGCCCGTCGGGGCCGCCGATGACGAAGGCGACGTCGCTGCCGCCGGCCCGCCAGGCTTCCAGGTGGCCGGCCAGCTCGCGGGTCGTCAGGTCGCGGCCGTGTTCGTCGAGGACGACGCGCCAGGCCTGCGCGGGCAGGGCGGCCTCGATGCGCTGGGCCTCGGCGTGCATGAGCTGCTGGGCGGTCTTGCCGCTGGTGCGGGGCTCGGGGCGGATTTCGTGCAGCTCCAGGGCGCAGTCGCGCGGCATGCGCTTGGCGAAGTCCTGCCACGCCGCCTGGACCCAGGCCGGCATGCGGGTGCCGACGGCGTAGATCAGGAGCTTCATGGGGCGGGCCGCGCCTAGTCTTCGTCCGGCTCGCCGGGCTCGCTGGCCTGCGCCGGGCCCGTGGGCAGCAGCCGCACGCGTACCGGCTTGGCGCCCCAGATTTCTTCCAGGTTGTAGTAGGCGCGGATGGCCGGCTGCATGCAATGCACCACGATGTCGCCCAGGTCGATCAGCAGCCATTCGCCGGTGTCCTCGCCCTCGTAGGCGACGATCTGCAGGCCGTGCTTGCGGGCCTGCTCGGCCACGTGGCTGGCGATGGCGCGGGTCTGGCGGTTGGAGGTGCCGCTGGCGATGACGACGCGGTCGAACAGGCCCGTCAGGCCCGTAGTGTTGAAGACCTTGATGTCCTGGGCCTTGGCGTCCTCGAGGGCGTCGATGACGAGGCGTTGCTGTTTTTGCAGATTCATGGAGTTTCGGGGTCCAGGTAGAGCCGATGGGTTCGGATGTAGTCCAGCACGCGGGGGTCCAGCAGCGCGTCCACCGGCCGGCCGGCCGCCAGGTCCCGGCGGATCGCCGTGGCGGAAACCGGCTGCGGCGTGAAGGGAATCCGGACCAGTCCGCCCGGCGCCAGGGCCTGCGCGAGTTCGGGGGGCGGCGTGGCGGAGGTGCCGGGGCGTTCGGCCACCGCCAGGCGGACGTGCTGCAGCAGTTCGCGCCAGCGGTGCCAGGTATGGAAGTTGGCGAGCTGGTCGGAGCCCAGGATCCAGGTGTAGCGGGCCGTGGCGGGCAGGGCGGCGAGGGTGTCGATGGTGTAGGTGTCGCCCGCGCGGTGCAGCTCGATGGGATTGACGCGCAGGCCGGGGTCGCCGGCGCAGGCCAGTTCCAGCATGCGCAGCCGGTGCTCCGGCGTGGCCCCCAGGCGGCCGCGCTGCCAGGGGCGCGCGGCGGGCAGCAGTTCGACGTATTCCAGGCCCAGGGCGTCCCGGGCGGCCCGCGCCAGCGCGATGTGGACCCGGTGGACCGGGTCGAAGCTGCCGCCCAGCAGCCCGACCTGGGGGGTCACAGCCATGCGCGCGGCCGCAGATAGTCGGCCAGGGCCGATTCGGGCGATCCCGGCTCGGGCGTCCAGTCGTAGCGCCAGCGGGCGACGGGCGGCATGGACAGCAGGATGGATTCGGTGCGCCCGCCCGACTGCAGGCCGAACAGCGTGCCGCGGTCGTAGACCAGGTTGAATTCCACGTAGCGGCCGCGCCGGTAGGCCTGGAAGTCGCGTTCGCGCTCGCCGTAGGGCGTGTCGCGGCGGGCCTGGACGATGGGCGCGTAGGCCGGGATGAAGCAGTCGCCCACCGCGCAGGTGAGGGCGAAGCAGGTGTCGAAATCCGGCGCGTTCAGGTCGTCGAAGAACAGGCCGCCGACGCCGCGCGTCTCGCCCCGGTGGCGCAGCAGGAAATAATCGTCGCACCAGGCCTTGTAGCGCGGGTATTTGTCGTCCCCGAAGGGGGCGACCGCGTCGTGGCACACCTGGTGGAAGTGGCGCGCGTCGGCCTCCACCGGATAGTAGGGCGTCAGGTCCAGGCCGCCGCCGAACCAGAAGACGTCGGCGTCGCCGCCCTGGCCGTGGGCGACGAACAGGCGCACGTTCATGTGCGTGGTCGGCACGTGTGGATTGCGCGGATGCAGCACCATGGACACGCCCATGGCTTCCCAGCCGCGGCCGGCCAGCTCGGGCCGGTGGGCGCTGGCCGAGGGCGGCAGGGCGTCGCCGTGCACGTGGCTGAACAGCACGCCGGCCCGCTCGAAGACCGCGCCGTCCTCGCAATACCGGGCCACGCCGCCGCCGCCCTCCGGGCGCGTCCAGGGATCGCGGCCGAAGGCGCCGCCTTCGAGCGCTTCCAGAGACCGGACGATGCGGTCCTGGAGGTCGGAGAAGGTGTCGTGGACCAGGGAGACGGGGACGTGCATGGCGGGACCTGTGCTTCGGTGATCAGTCGTGCCGCTTGCCTGCGGCGGCCAGCGCGCGCCAGCCGATGTCGCGGCGGAACTGGCGGCCCTCGAACTGGGTCTGGTTGACGGCTTCGTAGGCGGCCTGCTGGGCGCGGCGGATGGAGTCGGCCAGCGCCGTGACGCACAGGACCCGCCCGCCGCTGGTGCGCAGGGGGCCGCCGTCGGCCGTGGTGCCGGCGTGGAAGGTGACGCGTTCGGCGGTGTCCGGGGCCAGCGCCGTGATGGGGTCGCCCTTGCGGGGGGCGTCGGGGTAGCCGGCCGCGGCCAGCACCACGCCCACGGCGGTGCGCCGGTCCCAGTCGATTCCGGCCTGGTCCAGCGTGCCGTCCACGGCGTGTTCCAGGGTCTCGGAAAAATCGTTCTTCACGCGCAGCATGATGGGCTGGGTTTCCGGGTCGCCCAGGCGGCAGTTGAATTCCAGGACCTTGAGGCTGCGGCTGGCGTCGGGGCCGGGGCCGATCATCAGGCCGGCGTAGAGGAAGCCGGTGTAGGGGATGCCGTCGTGCGCCATGCCCTGGATCGCCGGCTGGATGATTTCGCGCATGATGCGGTTGTGCAGGGCCGGGGTGACGATGGGCGCGGGCGAATAGGCGCCCATGCCGCCGGTGTTGGGTCCCGCGTCGCCGTCGAGCAGGCGCTTGTGGTCCTGGCTGGTGGCCAGCGGCAGGACGTGCTGGCCGTCGCACATGACGATGAAGCTGGCTTCTTCGCCGTCGAGGAATTCCTCGACCACCACGCGCGCGCCGGCCGCGCCGAAGGCGCCGTTTTCGCCCAGCATGTGGTCGATGGCGGCCAAGGCTTCGTCCAGGTCCTGGGCCACGACCACGCCCTTGCCGGCGGCCAGGCCGTCGGCCTTGACGACGATGGGCGCGCCCTGGGCGCGGATGTAGGCGCGGGCCTCGCCGGCATCGGTGAAGGTGGCGTACGCGGCGGTGGGGATGCCGTGGCGCACCATGAAGGCCTTGGCGTAGTCCTTCGAGCTTTCCAGCTGGGCGGCGGCCCGCGTCGGCCCGAAGATGCGCAGCCCGGCGGCGCGGAAGGCGTCCACGATCCCGGCGGCCAGGGGGGCCTCGGGGCCGACCACGGTGAAGGCGATCTTTTCCCGCCGGGCGAATTCGATCAGGGCGTCGATGTCCTGCAGCGGCACGTTTTCCATCAGCGGCGCCTGCGCGGTGCCGCCGTTGCCGGGCGCGACGTAGATCTTCTGCACGCGGGGGGATTGGGACAGCCGCCAGGCCAGGGCGTGTTCGCGGCCGCCGGAGCCGATGACGAGCAGCTTCATTCGGCCTCGTCCATGACGGCGGTGGTGTAGACCTCCTGGACGTCGTCCAGGTCTTCCAGGAGGTCGATGATCTTCTGCATCCGCTCGGCGTCCTCGCCGGCGAGCTGGACCTTGGACAGGGCCTTCATGACCACGCCGTGGATCTCGGCCGTCAGGCCGGCGGCGTCGAAGGCCTGCTTCAGGCCGGCGTAGTCGCCGGGCTCGCAGGTGACCTCGATCACGCCTTCCTCGTCCGTCTGGACGTCGTCGGCGCCGTTGTCCAGGGCGATTTCCATGACCTGCTCTTCCGAGGTGCCGGGGGCGAAGATGAACTGGCCGCAGTGCTTGAACATGAACACCACGCTGCCGTCCTGACCCAGGTTGCCGCCGTGCTTGGCGAGCGTGTGGCGCACTTCGGACACGGTGCGCTGGCGGTTGTCGGTCATGCAGTCGATGATCAGCGCGGCGCCGCCGATGCCGTAGCCTTCGTAGCGGATTTCCTCGTAGTTGGCGCCGTCCTCGGTGCCGGCCCCGCGCTGGATGGCGCGCAGGATGTTGTCCTTGGGCATGTTGGCGGACGTGGCCTTGTCCCAGGCCAGGCGCAGGGCGGGATTGGCGTCGGGGTCGGGGCCGCCGGCACGGGCGGCCACGGTGATTTCACGGATGATCTTCGTCCAGAGCTTGCCGCGCTTGGCGTCCTGACGCCCTTTGCGGTGCTGGATGTTTGCCCATTTGCTGTGTCCGGCCATGATGTGTGGAGTTCTAGAGGAAGCGTTCAACGAACCCTGGATTTTAGCGCCTTGGGCGGATTCAGTCTGCGGCGCCGCCCTGGATCGGCTCGCCGGAGATGCCGGTCAGCCCGAACGGGACGGCGGCGGCGTGGACGGCCATCGTGGCCTGGCGGGAATTCATGCTAGTCTGGTCCGGTGTCGAACAGTCGGGCCCCGGCGGGGCCGGAGGTGTCCATCGTGGAGAAAACGGAGAAGGCCCGGGCGATCCTCGTCCATGAGCATGGCGGCCCGGAATGCATGCGGCTGGAAGAAGTGGACGTCCCGCCTCCCGCGCCGCACGAGGTGCGCATCCGCCAGAAGGCGGTCGGCCTGAATTTCATCGACATCTATTGTCGCACGGGGCTGTATCCGAACCCGCTGCCGCACGGCCTGGGGGTCGAGGCCGCCGGCGTGGTCGAGTCGGCGGGGACCGAGGTGCGCCACCTGCGCGCGGGCGACCGCGTGGCCTACGGCCAGGGCCCCATCGGCGCCTACGCGGAGCTGCGCAACGTGCCGGCCGACCGGGTGGTGAGGATCCCCGACGGCGTGGGCTTCGAGCAGGCCGCCGCGCTGATGCTCAAGGGCCTGACGGTGCAGTACCTGTTCCGCCAGACCTACCGGCTGCAGGGCAACGAGACGATCCTGTTCCATGCCGCCGCGGGCGGCGTGGGCCTGATCGCCTGCCAGTGGGCCCGCGCGCTGGGCGTGCGCCTGATCGGCACCGCGTCCACCCCGGAAAAGGCGGCGCTGGCGCGCCGCCACGGCGCCTGGGAAGTGATCGACTCCTCGCGGGAAGACATCGTTGCCCGGGTCAAGGAACTGACCGAAGGGCGCAAGGTCCCGGTGGTCTACGACGGCGTGGGCAGGAGCACCTGGGAAATCTCGCTGGACTGCCTGCAGCCGCGCGGCCTGATGGTCAGCTTCGGCAATGCGTCCGGCCCGGTCGAAGGCGTGAACCTGGGCGTGCTGGCGGCCAAGGGCTCGCTGTACGTCACCCGGCCGACGCTGGCGACCTACGCGGCCACCGCCCAGGCCATGCAGGCCGCCGCCACCGAGCTGTTCGATCTGGTGGCGGCCGGCAAGCTGGACATCGTCATCGGCCAGCGCTTCACCCTGGCGCAGGCCGCGCAGGCGCACGAGGCGCTGAATGCGCGCGCCACGGCCGGCGCGACGGTGCTGACGCTGGACTGAGGCCGCCGAGAGGCCGCCCTGGGCCGCACCGGGCCCGCCGGGTCGAAGGCCGCGCGGGCCGCTCCGGCCGGCCCGGCGCGGGCCGGATCAGGCTTCCTGGTGGTAGCGCTGCAGGCGCTCGACTTCCTCGCGCGAGCCCAGGATCACGCCGACGCGCTGGTGCAGGGCCTCGGGCTGGATGTCCAGGATGCGGCCGGCGCCGTCGACGGCGCGCCCGCCCGCCTGCTCGACCAGGAAGCTCATGGGATTGGCCTCGTACATCAGGCGCAGCTTGCCCTTGCGCCCGGATGCGCGGGCGTCGCGCGGGTACATGAAGACCCCGCCGCGCGTCAGGATGCGGTGCACGTCGGCCACCATGGACGCGATCCAGCGCATGTTGTAGTTCTTGCCCAGGGGGCCGGTCTCGCCCTGCAGGCATTCGTCGATGTAGCGGCGCACGGGCGCTTCCCAGTGCCGCATGTTGGACATGTTGATGGCGAATTCGGCGGTCTGCTCGGGCAGGCGGATGTTCTCGTGCGTCAGCAGCCAGGACCCCATCTCGCGGTCCAGCGTGAAGCCCATGACGCCCGCGCCCACGGTCAGCACCAGCATGGTCTGCGGGCCGTAGACGGCGTAGCCGGCGGCGACCTGGCGGGTGCCGGGCTGCAGGAAGTCGGCTTCGGCGATTTCCCGGCCGGCGGCTTCGGCGGGCGCCTGCAGCACGGAGAAGATCGTGCCGATGGAGACGTTCACGTCGATGTTCGAGGAGCCGTCCAGGGGGTCGAACAGCAGCAGGTTCTGGCCCTTGGGGTAGTGGTTGGGAATGCGGTGGATGGTCTGCATTTCCTCGGAGGCCATGGCCGCCAGGTTGCCGCCCCATTCGTTGGCTTCCAGCAGGATCTCGTTGGACAGCACGTCGAGCTTCTTCTGCACCTCGCCCTGGACGTTTTCAGTGCCCAGGCTGCCGAGCACGCCGCCCAGCGCCCCCTTGCTGACGGCGTGGCTGATCGCTTTGCAGGCGCGCGACACGGTTTCGATCAGCAGGCGGACGTCGGCCGAGACGGCCTTGTGTTCGCGCTGCTGTTCGACCAGGTACTGGGTCAAGGTCTTGTATTTCAAGGTGGCTCCCTGAAGAAAATGGAATCAGTAAATGTTTGTTGTAGCGCTGCGTGGGCTGTGCCTACTGGCGTCCGCCTCGCGGCCTGCATGCCGCTCGGATTCGCCCGGCATGGGCAGTCCATGAGGACCGCCCCATGTCCGGGCCCATCCCGGCGGCAAAACGGCGGCAAAAGGACATGCTAAGTGGCAAGTGCTTTTGAAACGATTTCCCGGACGTTGCGCGACAGGCCCGGGGCGTCGAGCACGCGCCGCAGGGCGGCCTGCATGCCGGCGCGGGCGACGGGCTCGTGGCGCGCCCAGTTGTCGAAGGCGCGCGACAGCCGCGCGGCGACTTCCGGGTTCAGGGCGTCGAGCGCCAGCACCTGCTCGGCCCAGAAGTCGTAGCCTTCCGGGGTGTGCAGGTTGCCGGGGTTGTCCAGGCAGAAGCGGAAGACGACGGCGCGCGCGCGGTTGGGATTGCGCAGCGAGAAGTCGGGCAGGGCCATCAGGGCGCGCACGCCGGCCACCGTGCAGCCGGGCGCGCCCGCCTGGGCGCCGAACCAGCGGTCCAGCACCAGCGGGTCGTCGCGCCAGCGCGCATGGAAGTCGGCCAGCGGCCCGGCGGCATCCTGCGGCGCATGCTGCAGCAGGGCCGTCAGCGCGCCCAGGCTTTCGGTCATGTTGCGCGCCTGGCGGTATTGCGCCAGGGCCAGCTCGACGGCGCCCGGCGCCTGGCCGGCCAGCAGGTTGTCCAGCGCCAGGTTGCGCAGCGCGCGGCGCCCGGACGAGACCGGGTCGGGCGAATAGGGGCCGCCGTCGTCGGCCAGGGCGTCGTAGGCGGCGCGCCAGGCATCGGCCAGCCGTGCGCCCAGCGCCTGCCGGGTACGGGTCCAGGCCGCCACCGCGGCCTGCGGATCCATGGGCTCGCCGCGGTCGATGACCTCGCGCAGGGCGGGCAGGGCCAGCAGCCGCGCCTGGTAGGCGGGCGACAGTCGTTCGTCTTTCAGCGCGGCGCGCCAGATCTCCAGCAGCGTGTCCAGCGCCGGCTGCGGGCCGCCGGAGCGGCCGGCCTCGATGCAGGCCTGCAGGTGGCGGTGGGCGGTTTCCTGGACCGCGTCCCAGCGGGCGAAGGGGTCCGGATCGCGGCGCGCCAGCAGGGCCAGGTCGTCGGCCGTGCGGTCGGTTTCCAGGATGACGGGGGCGGAAAAGCCGCGCAGCAGCGACAGGACGGGTGCGCGCGGGATGTCCGTCAGGGTCCAGGTGCCGCTCGCCTCGCGCAGTTCCAGGACCACGGTGTCGCGCGCTTCGCCTTCCCACTGGATGGGCATGGAGCGGCCGTCCGCGTCGATCAGGCCGATGGCCAGGGGAATGTGCAGGGGCGGTTTTTCGGGCGGCGGGGATTGCCGGGCCTCCAGGCCCGCCGGCGTGCAGCGCTGCTCCAGGGTGATGCGGCAGGCGCGGGCGGCGGGGTCGTAGTGCGAGCGCACCCGCACGCGCGGGGTGCCGGCCTGCTCGTACCAGCGCCGGAAGACGGAGAAATCCTGGCCCGGGTGCCGTTGCGCGTAGATGGATTCCATGGCATCGACGAAGTCGTCGCAGGTCACCGCCTGGCCGTCGTGGCGGCGGAAGTATTCGTCCATGCCGGCGCGGAACCCGTCCTCGCCGAGCAGAGTGTGCTGCATGCGGATGACTTCGGCGCCTTTCTCGTAGACCGTGGCGGTGTAGAAATTGCCGATCTCCTGGTAGCTGTCGGGCCGGATGGGGTGGGCCATGGGGCCGGCGTCCTCGGGGAACTGCGCCAGCCGCAGGGTGTGCACGTCGTCGATGCGCTTGACGGCGCGGGCGCTGGCGGCCTCGGCGGGCGGCAGGCCCGCGGCCAGCATGTCGGCGGAGAATTCCTGGTCGCGGAAGACCGTCAGGCCTTCCTTCAGGGACAGCTGGAACCAGTCGCGGCAGGTCACGCGGTTGCCGGTCCAGTTGTGGAAGTATTCGTGGCCGATCACGGCCTCGATGCCGCGGTAGGCGGCGTCCGTGGCGGTGGCGGGGTCGGCCAGGACGTAGGCGGCGTTGAAGATGTTCAGGCCCTTGTTTTCCATCGCGCCCATGTTGAAGTCGCGCGCCGCCACCACCATGAAGCGGTCCAGGTCCAGTTCCAGGCCGAAGCGCCGCTCGTCCCAGTGCAGGGCGTTGGCCAGGCAGTCCAGCGCCCAGCGGGTCTGCTCGCGGTAGCCCTTGTCGCTGTAGACCTGCAGCAGCACTTCGCGTCCGCTGCGGGTGGTCTCGGTGCGCTCGATGCAGTCGAAGTCGCCGGCCACCAGGGCGAACAGGTAGCAGGGCTTGGGATGGGGGTCGCGCCAGAGGGCCTGGTGGCGGCCGTCCGGCAGGCCGGCCTGCTCGATCAGGTTGCCGTTGGACAGCAGCAGCGGATAGGCGGCCGGGTCGGCGCGCAGCAGGACCTCGAAGCGCGCCATCACGTCGGGCCGGTCCGGGAACCAGGTGATGCGGCGAAAGCCCTGGGCCTCGCACTGGGTGAAGAGCTTGTCGCCCGAGACGTACAGGCCCATCAGGGTGGTGTTCTCTGCCGGGCGGCACAGGCTGACGATGCCGATGGTGAAGGGCTTGCCGTGGCCCGGCGGGACCAGGCTGAGCGTGTCGTCGGCCAGCTGGTATTCGTCGGCGGCCAGCGGCCGGCCGTCGAGGCGGACCTCGACCAGCTCCAGGTCCTCGCCCTGCAGCACCAGCGGGGTGCCGGGCGCGGTGCCGGGGGCGGGCTCGAAGCGCAGTTCGGAGCGCACCCGGGTGGATTCCGCCGCCAGGTCGAATTCCAGCCGGACCCGGGGCAGCCGGTAGGGGTAGGGGACGTAGTCCTGGCGGAAGATGGTGGGGGCGGTATCCGTGCGCATGGTCTGTTCCGAAAGCGGTTTCGTGCCCTCATTGTAGTCGGCCCGCCGCGTCCGTCCCCGCCTGTATCGGAGTGCAACGGCCGGCTTCTCGCGCGGCGCGGCTGCGCCTATGATGGCTGATATGACCGGCTGCGGCGCGGACCGCGAAAATGGGGCCGCGTGAATGGGCCAGCGTGAATGGGCCCCGTGAATGGGCCGCGTGAATGGTTTCGCGCCGGACGGGTTTTTGGAATCGGAATGGGATGTGCGATGAAGGACGGTGGCCTGGGCGGGATGCAGAGGGGGCGCGGATGGATCCGGTGGTTTTCCGGATTATGTCTGGCGCTGTTGCTGGGCGGATGCGCCTCGGTGTTTTCCGCGCAGGTCACGCGCTATCAGCAGTGGCCGGAAAACGCCCAGGCAGCCACCTACTGGATCGCGGCCGACGAGACGCAGCGCAATAATCTGCAGTTTCAGACGTACGCCGACACGGTGCGCGCCGCCCTGGGGCCGACCGGACTGGTCGAGGCCCATTCGGAAGCTCAGGCGCGTTTCACGGTGCACATCGAATACGGCAGTCCGCGCGAACGCGAATGGCGCCAGGAATTCGTCGATCCCTACATGTATCCGGGCTTCTACGGGCCTTATGTCGGGTTTCATCATCCCCGCTGGGCCTGGGGGATGGGGCCGGCGATCCAGACCGTCGCGGTGGACGTGTATCGCATGACCCTGTCCGTGCGCATCGACGACCGGACGCAGCAGGGGCGCGAGGTCTATCGCGCCACGGCGGTGGCGTCCAGCCGGCAGGATCAGCTGGGCGCCGCCATGCCGTATCTGGCGCGCGCCATTTTCGACCGCTTCCCCGGCCGCAATGGCCAGGTCGTCGAGGTGCGGTATCCTGTGCAGTGAATCCGCTCAGGCGGATTCGGCGGCGATCAGGAAGGATTCGCGCGGGGTGCCGGCGGCTTCCGCATCGGTGATCCAGCGCGGCGCCTTGCCGCGGCCCGTCCAGGTGGCCTGGGTTTCGGGATGGCGGTATTTCGGCGCGACCACGCGCTTGGTGGCGGTGGCGGCCTTGCGCGGCGAGGCGACGCGTGCGCGGCTGGCCGGCTTGCGGCTGAAGGCCGCGGCGATTTCTTCCGGACTGATGTCGTATTCACGCATCGAACGCACGATCGCGGCGATCTTGGGCTGGCGCTGTTTGGCCTGCAGCGACTGAATCCTTTTCTGGATCTTGGCCATTTCTTTTTCGAGGCGGGATTTTTCGGTGTTATAGCTGGTACGGGTCATTCATGGCTCCGTTCGTGGTCGATCGATATGGCGGGATTCAAAAGAACCGGCATTTGAATACTGGCGAGTGATTTTAAACTTATTTCAGGCAATGTGCGCGACGCATTCCATTTCGAGGTGTGACCATGGCGCGGCATTCATTCGATAATCGGGAGCATTCATGAGCGGTCAGGACCATTCGATGGCGGTCGCGGCGGTGCAGATGGTATCCGGGATGGAGGTGGCGGATAATCTGGAGCAGGCGGCGCTGGGGATCGGGGATGCCGTCTCCGGCGGCGCGGCGCTGGTGGCGCTGCCGGAATATTTCTGTTTCATGGGCCGCCGGGATACGGATAAACTGCCGCTCGCCGAAACGCCGGGCGACGGGCCGATCCAGGCGTTTCTTTCGGACCAGGCGCGGCGCCACGGCATCTGGCTGGTGGGCGGCACGCTGCCCCTGCGCAGTCCCGACGCGGACCGCGTCCATAACACGTGCCTGGTTTACGATCCCCAGGGCCGGGCGTGCGCGCGCTACGACAAGATCCATCTGTTCGGTTTTCAGCGCGGCGAGGAATCCTACGACGAATCCCGCGCCATCCGTCCCGGCGACGGGCCTCCGCCGGTATTCGACATGCCGTTCGGCCGCACCGCCCTGGGCATTTGCTACGACCTGCGTTTCCCCGAATTCTTCCGCGCCCAGGGCGACGTGCGTCTGATGGTGCTGCCCGCCGCTTTTACCTGGACCACGGGTTCGGTACACTGGGAAGTCCTGCTGCGCGCGCGGGCCATCGAGAACCAGTGCTACGTGCTGGCCAGCGCCCAGGGCGGCACGCATGCCAACGGCCGGCGCACCTGGGGTCATTCGATGCTGATCGATCCCTGGGGCGAAATCCTGGATTGCGTGCCCGAAGGCCCGGGCGTGGCCGCGGGCACGCTGGACGCGGATCGCCTGGCGGCGGTGCGGGAATCCCTGCCCGCGCTGCGCCACCGGGTCCTGTGAATGCGAAACGCAAAAAAAGGCCGCGCGCGGGCGCGGCGCGACGATCGATTGATGAATGGTGTCAGATGAAAATTGTTGAACCGGGCCTGGATGCCCTGAATACCGCCCGGACATTATTGCTGGAACCCTGGGGATTGGACGAATCCCATCTGGCGCGCGCACTGTCCGATATCCACAGCCACCGGGTCGATTATGCCGACCTGTATTTCCAATACAGCTGCTCGGAAGGCTGGAGCCTGGAAGAAGGCATCGTCAAGACCGGCAGTTTCTCCATCGACCAGGGCGTGGGCGTGCGGGCCGTGAGCGGCGAGAAAACCGCCTTCGCCTATTCCGACAGCCTGTCGCCGCAGGCGCTGATGTCCTCGGCCGCGGCGGTGCGCACCATCGCGCGCCAGGGCGCGGGCCGCTGCCGCGTCGACGGCGGGGTCGATACGCCGCACCATCTGTACGCGGCCGTCAATCCCGTGGACTCGATGTCCGCCCCGGACAAGGTGGCCCTGCTGGAGCGGGTCGAACGCATGGCCCGCGCCGCCGACCCGGAGATCATCCAGGTCATGGCCGGGCTGGCGGCCGAGTACGACGTCATCCTGGTGGCCGGCAGCGACGGCCGCCTGGTGGCCGACGTGCGCCCGCTGGTGCGCCTGTCCCTGACCGTCATCGCGGAACGCAAGGGACGGCGGGAAATGGGCCACGGCGGCGGGGGCGGCCGCACCGGCCTGGCCTATTTCACCGATGAGATCCTGCGCGGCTACGTGGAGCGCGCGGTACACGAGGCGCGCGTCAATCTCGAAGCCCGGCCGGCGCCGGCGGGCCAGATGACGGTGGTGCTGGGTTCGGGCTGGCCCGGCATCCTGCTGCACGAGGCGGTCGGCCACGGCCTGGAAGGCGATTTCAACCGCAAGGGCTCCAGCGTGTTTTCCGGCCGCATCGGCGAGCGCGTGGCCTCGCGCGGCGTCACGGTGGTGGACGACGGCACGCTGGCCGACCGGCGCGGCTCGCTGAACGTGGACGACGAGGGCCATCCCACCCAGCGCAACGTCCTGATCGAGGACGGCATCCTGCGCGGCTACATGCAGGATTCCATGAACGCCCGGCTGATGAAGCAGGCCCCCACCGGCAACGGCCGGCGCGAATCCTACGCGCACCTGCCCATGCCGCGCATGACCAACACCTACATGCTGGCCGGGCGCGACGACCCCAAGGACATCATCGCCTCGGTGGACCGCGGCCTGTACGCCGTCAACTTCGGTGGCGGCCAGGTGGACATCACCAGCGGCAAGTTCGTGTTCTCGGCGTCCGAGGCCTACCTGATCGAGAACGGCCGCGTCACCCATCCCGTCAAGGGCGCCACGCTGATCGGCAGCGGCCCCGAGGCCATGGGCCGCATCGGCATGATCGGCAACGACCTGGCCCTGGATTCGGGGGTGGGCACCTGCGGCAAGGAAGGCCAGAGCGTGCCCGTGGGCGTGGGCATGCCAACCCTGCGCATCGACGGCCTGACCGTCGGCGGCACGGCGTAGTCCGGGCCTTTTCGCCGCTCCGCCGCCCGCAAGCGGCGAGGTGGGCGCAAGTCGCGGCGTGAGGGGGGTTCAGGCCGCGCGGCCGAACACCTGACGCAGGTAGGCCAGGAACGTCTCGTCGGTGCAATGGACCTTGCCGGGGCTGTCGGGCAGCTTGGCGGTCGGCATGCCGTTGCAGTGGAACAGCTTCATGACGATGTTCAGCGGCCTGGGGCCCAGGTCGTTGGTCAGGTTGGTGCCGATGCCGAAGGCCGGCTGCACCCGGTCGGCGAAGTGGCGGTACAGCGCCAGCGTGCGCGGCAGGTCCAGCCCGTCGGAAAACACGAAGCGCTTGCCCGCCGGATCGACGCGCAGCGTCCGGTAATGGGCGATCGCCCGTTCGCCCCAGGCGATCGGGTCGCCCGAATCGTGGCGCAGGCCGTCGAACAGCTTGGCGAAATACAGGTCGAAGTCCGCCAGGAAGGCGTCCATGCCGACCACGTCGGTCAGGGCGATGCCCAGGTCGCCGCGGTATTCCTGCACCCAGTCCTCCAGCGCGGCGCGCTGGAAATCGCGCAGCCGCACCTTGCCGAAGGCCTGGTAGGACTGCAGGTATTCGTGCGCCATTGTGCCCACCGGCACCAGACCCAGCGCGCGCGCCAGCGCGACGTTCGATGTGCCGGTGACGAACTGCGGCACCGCCTGGCGCAGGGCCGTCACCACCTCGGTCTGCCAGGCGCGGGAAAACCGCCGCCGCAGGCCGAAATCCGAGATCAGCAGGGGAAAGCGCCGCGCCGGCTCGCGGCCGAAATCCCGCAGCAGGGCGATCTTGTCCTGCAGTCGCCGGCGTCCCTCCGCCAGCACGTCCGGCGTCTGGTGGCGGCGGAAATACAGCTCGTTGACGATCGCCAGGACGAAGACCTCGAAGGCCATCACGTGGACCTGCGGGCCTTGCGCCACGATGTCCAGCGCGTCGCCGCGGGTCGAGACGCGGATGAAATGGCGCTGGAAGTGGAACAGCGACAGGAAATCGACGAAATCGGACTTGATGTAGCGCAGCCCGCGCAGGTAATCGAGCTCTTCGGGCTGGAAGCGCAGGGCGCAGAGGTGGTCCAGCTGCCGCTCGATCTCCGGCGCCAGCGCCGCCAGCGGATATTCCGGACGGTCGCGGCAGATGAAGCGGTATTCGGCCTGCGCGGCCGGATGGCGGTGCAGCATGGCCTGCCACATCGTGAACTTGTACAGATCGGTATCCAGCAGGGATTCGATCACGGGAACGAAGGATTCGGTCGGCATGCCCGGGCGGCCTTGAGGGGTGGACGATTCGGTCCATGTTAGCGGATTTCAAACGAACCATTCCGGCGCCGCCGCGGGCCATGCGCGCCCACGTCCAGGCGGCGGCCGATGACCGAAAAAATACCGGACAAAGAAAAAGCGGCTTTGCGAAATGCCCGCAAAGCCGCTTGAATCCTGGTGCCGGCTAGAGGAGTCGAACCCCCGACCTTCTCATTACGAATGAGCTGCTCTACCAACTGAGCTAAGCCGGCGACGGCGGGTGCATGAGGCACCCCGCCGATCTGGCGGCAAAGCAAATTCTTGCTCACCACCAAAGCCAGCCATTGTACATGATTTTTTCTGCGATTTGGAAGGCGACAGGCGACGGCAAGTGGCGGCATGGCGCCAAAATCCGCCCCCCCGGATGCCGTCCTCATGGGATGCCGTCATAATATCCGCATCGAACATCTCGCAGAACGAGGCCGGAATGAGCTGGATCCAGGGATTGATGGTGGCGGCGGCCGTGCTGCCGTACGGGGCCGCGGTGGCGGCCAAGGTGGGCGGACGCAGGTTCGACAACGACGATCCGCGCCCCTGGCTGGCCGCCCAGCAGGGCTGGCGGGCGCGCGCCAACGCGGCGCAGGCGAATCTGTTCGAGGGCCTGCCGTTCTTCTATGCCGCGGTGCTGTACGCCCTGTACGCCGGGGCGCAGCCGGAGCGGCTGGCAGGCCTGATGGGCGCCTGGGTGGCGCTGCGGGTGCTGTACGTGCTGGCCTACATCCTGGGGCGCGGCACGGTGCGCTCGCTCATCTGGGGAGCCGCTCTGGCGGTGAATCTGGCGATTCTGTGGGCCTGATGTCCCGCAGCCCCTGCTGGTGCTGGGCCACCGCGTCGGGGAACAGGTCCCAGCAGGCGATGAACAGCGCGGCGAACAGCGGTCCGATGACGAAGCCGTTCAGGCCGAACACCGACAGGCCCCCCAGGGTGGAGATCAGCACCACGTAGTCGGGCAGCTTGGTGTCCTTGCCCACCAGGATGGGGCGCAGCAGGTTGTCCAGCAACCCGATGACCAGCACGCCGAACAGGATCAGGACGACGCCCTCCCACAGGGCGCCGGTGACCAGGAAATAGATGGCGACCGGCACCCAGATGAGCGAGGCGCCCACCGCCGGCAGCAGGGACAGGAAGGCCATCATCACCCCCCAGAACAGCGAGCCCTGGATGCCCAGGAAGGCGAACATCAGGCCGCCCAGCAGGCCCTGGGTGGCGGCGATGACGATGTTGCCCTTGACCGTGGCGCGCACCACCGTGGCGAATTTCTGGAACAGGCCGTGGCGGTGCGAGTCTTCCAGGGGGATCAGGCGCTTGAGCTTGGGCACGATGGCGGCCCCGTCGCGCAGCAGGAAGAACAGCAGGTACAGCATGATGCCCAGGCCGACCACGAACTGGAAGGTGTTCTGGCCGATGTTGACGGCCTGCTTGGCGAGGAATTGGCTGGCCTGCAGGGCGCCGGTGGACAGTTTCTCGCGGATGCTGAGCAGGTCGCCCACGCCGAAGGAATCCAGCCAGCCGTGCACGGAGGGCGGCAGGGCGCCGACGATCTGCTCGTAGTAGACGCCCAGGTTCAGCTGGCCGGAATTGATGCGCGTGTACAGCCCGGCGACCTCGTTGGCGAGGGCGCCGGCGATGAACAGCATCGGCAGGATCACGATCAGGGTGATGCACAGCACCGTGAGGAAGGCCGCCAGGCTGGGGCTGTTCCCGCCCACGGCGCGCAGCAGGCGCCGGTACAGGGGGCGGAAGATCACCGCCAGCACGCCGCCCCAGAAGATCGCCGGGTAGAAGGGCAGCAGGATGCTGATGAAGGCGATGGAGACGGCGGCCAGCAGCAGCAGGAAACTACGGAAGTGCAGGGTGGGCATGATCGGGCAGGGAAGTCGGGACTGTCAGTGGCGCCGGGTGTTGCGGATGCGGTAGGCGATCGCGCCGATGATCAGCGCCGCCAGCGGCGTGCCGGCCAGCAGCGCCGTGCGGGGCGGCAGCTCGATTCCCAGCGTGAGCATGCCCTGGTACAGCAGCTTGAACAGGCTGAACAGATAATAGCTGATGGCGATGATGGACAGGCCTTCCACCGCCTTCTGGATCTTGATCTGGGTTTCGGCGCGGGTGCTCAGGCTTTGCAGGATCTGGCTGTTCTGCTCCTCCATCTCGACCTGGACGCGGGCCTGCAGCAGGCTGCTCAGGTGGGACACGGCGCTGCCGATGCGGCTCAGCCGCTGGTCGGTGGAGGCGCAGTAGCGCACCGTGGGGCGGAAGCGCTGGGCGATGAAGGTGCCCAGCTGCTGGCAGTCGCCGGTGCGGCTTTCGTGCAGTTCCGCGATGCGCTCGAAGACCAGCTGGGCGTAGGCCTCGGTGGCGCTCAGGCGCAGCCGCGTGCGGGCGCTGGTCTGGGTGATCCGGGCCGACAGGCGGGTGATGCGTTCCAGCAGGGCCTTGATGTCCTGGGATTCCGCGCGGGCGTTGGCATCGGACAGGGCGGCCAGTTCCTGCTCGTACTGGCGCAGTTCGGCGCTCAGGGCGCGCGCCACGGGCAGGGTCAGGGACGCCATCAGGCGGTAGGTCTCGACCTCCAGCAGGCGGCGCACCATGCGGCCCAGCCGCCGGCCGTCGAACTGCCGGTTGAGCACCAGGATGCGGTTCAGCCCGTTGCCGTTCAGGCGCAGGTCGCTCCAGACGATGGCCTTGCCGTCGTCCAGGCTGGAGCCCACCGGATCCTTGAAGCCGTAGTCCTCGACCGAGCCGCGCCAGCTGGCCTCGGATTCCACGCAGACCTGGTCGGCATTGACGAGCAGGGCGCTGTGGGCCTCGGCGACTTCGGCCAGCACGGGCGGCAGGGCGACCCAGGGCGTGGCCTGGGGGCCGGGCAGCACCAGGGTCAGGGTGAGGAATTCGGTGTGCCGCTCCCATTTCAGCCGCGCGCCGCCCACCGGGAACTCGCCCTGGGGCAGGCTGGGGTCGGCCAGCGCGACGTGGCGGTCGCACAGCGAGCGGACGATGGCTTCCGCCGCCTCGTGCTCGTCCAGGAAGGCCAGGTGGAAGACCTGGGCCGGCGCGTCGAAGTACATCGAGGGACGGGCGTGCAGTTCGTTGTGCAGGGCGTTGCGGTGCGGATGCATGCGGCGGGTCGGGACGAGAGGGGGAAATGGAAAAGGGAACCAGTGTATCGGAAGTCCCCGCCCCGCAGTATGAAAAAGGCAGGATGAAAAACGCGGAACGCCGCGGGTGGGAGCCCGCGGCGTCGGGATGGGCCCGGGCGCGCGCCCGGGGTGTGGGGGGGAGGCGCTCAGGCCGGCGTTTTCGGCGCCTGGGCGTGGTGCGTCTTCGCGCCCGGGTGGCTCTTGGCCGTCTTGGCGTGATGGGCGGCCATTTTCCGGGCGGGCATCTTCTTGCCGGCATGCTGCGGCGCCGATTGTGCGGCGGGCTGGCCGGCGGCGGGCGCGTCGGCGGCGAAGGCGGATGCCGTGGTGAGACCCAGGACGGCGGCCGAGCAGGCAACCAGGAAGGCAATGCGGGAACGTGTCGTCATGACATCAACTCCAGAGAACGCCCCGACACCCCTGTGTCCGGGCCGGTGGCGGACCACCTGATGCTCAGAGCGGCGGGCGGGAGGGAAGTTCTTCGCGGCCTTTCCGCCGTTTGTAATCAGGTGTTCCGCCCGCCCGGCAGCGGCCGCATGCGGCAGCAGGCGCGGCGCGGGTTTCCGCCAGGCGGTCCACCCGTGCCGGAAGCAGCTGATTACGAGGCTGACGGCGGGTTGAACGCCGCCTGCGGTCCCGGATAGGCGACCGAGCCGTCGTCGCGGACCACGGCGCCGGGCGTCAGGCTGGCCGGCTCCAGCCGGCCGGCGCCCATGATGTGGAACACGGGAATGCCCCGGGCGATCAGGTGGTCGGCCACGATGCGGCGGTGGCAGCGCCACCAGACCGATTCGGAGCACATCATGGCGGTGGGCCGCGCCCGGCCCAGCGCGATCAGCGCCTCCAGCCCCTGGCGGAACGCATCGCCCAGGGCGTAGTCCGCGTAGTGGTGGAAGCTGTCGTTTTCCCAGTAGCCGTTGGTGGCCGGCGGCACGGTCTTCGACCGGCCGCGCAGGCCGCCGAGCTCGGCCATGTGTTCGTAGGCGATGCCGTGGGGCGCCAGGGCTTCGGGCAGGCTGTCCCGGTTGAACTGGGGATTGGTGCGCGAGCGCGGCACGGTGCGGATGTCGGCCAGGCATTCGATGCCCGCCTGGGCCAGCAGGGCGATGAAATCGTCCAGGCTGCGGTTGGAATGGCCGATGGTGTAGAGGGGGTTCGTCATGGATCGACGATAATCCTTCTCTTGGGCGGGGGACAAGCCGGGCGGCACGGCCGGCGGCCCCCGGCAGGCGGCAGGCCCCCCGGGGGGCCGCGGACAGGCAGGATGGAGGCGCGATGGACAGGATGCGACTGGACAAATGGCTGTGGGCCGCCCGTTTCTTCAAGACCCGCAGCCTGGCGACGCACGAGGTCGATGCCGGGCGGGTGCTGGTCGGCGGCCAGACGGTCAAGCCCGCCCGCGAGATCGCCGTGGACGATCTGATCGAGGTGCGCCGCGCCGGCAGCCCGCCGGTGCGGGTCCGGGTGCGCGCGCTCAGCCTGGTGCGCGGCCCCGCGCCCAAGGCCGCGCTGCTGTACGAGGAAACCCCGGACAGCGTGGCGGCGCGGGAACGGGCCGCCGAGATGCGCCGCCTGGCGCCCGAGCCGGCCCGGGACTTCGAGGAGGGCCGCCCCACCAAGCGCGACCGGCGGCAGATGGACCGGTGGCGGGGGCGCTGATCGCAAGCCATCCCGGCCCGCCATCATCCGTCCGGCGGACCGTGTTCCACCCCCGCATCATGCGGCCAGCCGCCTCGGTCCATGGACAGCCGGGCATGCGCGGCGCATGCATTCCAGCATCGACCCGAAGACACGTTCATCCACTTCCGCGGCCGCTTGCAGGCCGCCGGCGGTGGCCTGCCGCTGTTCATCGTGGCGGTGAAGGCGGCCGCAGGCTTCCGCCACTGAATCGCCCGCCGGGGGGGAAGCGCATCCGCCGGGGCGTCCCCCTGGACGGGACGTCTTGCAAGAATCCCAAGCTATTCTGTTAACATATTAGCTAAATAGAGTCCCTTCAGACTGAGGACCCTCCAGCCTTCAGGACAGGCGCCCGCCCTTCCGCACTTCCGGTTCCGAGCTGCCATGAGCCATTGGCCAGACATGAACTCCAGGCGACGCCTCGCCAGCATCCCGATCCTCGATCTTGGCCAGGTCTACGATCAGCGCTACGCCGACGCCGACTTTCACTACGACGGCCATGACCGTCTCTGCGAATTCTTCGGCCGCAGCGTGGCGGTGCATCGCCATGACCGCTTCTTCCAGATCCATTACCTCCACAACGGCCACGTCCACCTCTACCTGGATGATCTGCAATACCGCCTGGACGGTCCGCTGTGCTTCCTGACCCCGCCCGGCGTCCCCCATGCCTTCGTCACCGATGCGGCCTGCGAGGGCCAGGTCATCACCGTGCGCCAGCAGTTGGTATGGAAGCTGTTCGACGGCGAAGCCGCCCTGTCGCTCCGGCTGAACCAGCCGCTGTGCGTCAGCCTGGGCGAGCAGCGGGGCGAGGCCGCCCGCGTCGCCGCGCACCTGGAACCTCTGTTCCATCAGGTGGCCGACGAATTCGCCGGCCGGCGCGACGGCCGCGAGGCCAACCTGCTGGCCCTGCTGCGGCTGATCCTGGCCAAGCTGCTGCACCTGGTCGAGCAGGCGCAGCATGACAATCCCGTGCCGGCCCATGACTTGCTGCAGTTTCACCGTTTCAATCAGCTGGTGGAGGCCCGCTACACCGAGCACTGGCCCCTGCAACGCTATGCCGGCGAGCTGGGCCTGACCACCGCGCGGCTCAACCTGATCTGCCGGCGCCTGGCGGGCATGTCGTCCAAGCAGCTGATCTTCGAGCGCCAGCTGCAGGAGGCCAAGCGCCTGCTGCTGCACAGCGGCCAGTCGGTCAACCAGATAGGCTTCGTCCTGGGTTTTTGCGATCCGGCCTATTTTTCGCGGTTTTTCCGCCGCCATGTCGGCATGTCGCCGAGCGACTATCTTGCACGGCGGGGGATCGCCGTGAAGCCTTGCGAAAAGTCCAAGATTAACGGCGAAAGCTGCATTCAGCGCACCCCCTCCATGCTCCTATCATAGTGTCTCCAACAGTCAGAAACAGCGGAGACGCCATGCCCCCCGAAACCCTGCGCCCCGGTAAATTCCCTGCCGGCGGCAGCCGCCCGTCCGCCGGCGATGCACGTCCGGCCAGCCTGCGCCGCGATCCCGATGCCACGACGGAAGGAGCGCGCTCATGCAGTACCATCTGAACGGCTTCAAGCCCGGCAATTACCAGGTTCCCGATGCGGCGCGCGAGCCCGCGCCGCCGCCGCCGATGGTCGATCTGCCGAAAGAGGTCGATGTGCTGATCGTCGGCTGTGGTCCGGCGGGCCTGGCGCTGGCGCGGCAACTGGCGGATTTTGCCGACATCAGGACCTGCATCGTCGAGCAGAAGTCCGGGCCGATGCTGTTCGGCCAGGCGGACGGCATTTCCTGCCGGACCATGGAAATCATGGAGGCCTTCAACAGCAGCGAGCTGCTGGTGAAGGAAGCCTATCAGCTGCACCAGAACGCCTTCTGGGAGCCGGATGCGCGGAATCCGCAGCAGATCAAACGCACGCACAGGGTGGCGGATGCGCGGCTGGGGCTGTCCGAGTTCACCCACGGGGTGGTCAACCAGGCGCGCCTGCACGACATCCTGCTCGACGGCATGGCGCATTCGGTCACGCATCTGGTCCCGCATTACAACCGCCGCCTGCGGGAACTGGTGGTGGATCGGAACCTGACCCAGGACCTGCGCGCGCATCCGATCACCGCGACTTTCGAGCGCAACGATGCCAGCCAGTCGAGCCAGGTCGAAACCGTCAAGGCCCGCTATGTGGTGGGGTGCGATGGCGCCCGCAGCACGGTGCGCAAGAGCCTGGGGATCGAGCTGCGAGGCGACTCGGCCAACAAGGCCTGGGGCGTGATGGACGTGCTGCCGGTGACGAATTTCCCGGACATCCGGGTCAAGAGCTTCATCCAGTCGAAGGACAACGGCGCGGTGATGCTGGTGCCGCGCGAAGGCGGCTACCTGGTGCGCCTGTACGTCGAACTCGATCTGCTGGGCAAGGACCAGCGCGCTTCGCAGCTGGACCTGCACGCCGAAGATCTCATCGCCAAGGCCCGGCAGATCATGAATCCGTATCAGCTGGAGGTCAAGGAGGTCGCCTGGTGGTCGATCTACGAAGTCGGGCAGCGCGTTGCCGAGCGCTTCGACGACACCCCGGCGGGTTCGGAGGACCTGATTCCGCGCGCCTTCGTCGCCGGCGATGCCTGCCATACCCACAGCCCGAAAGGAGGGTGGGGCCTGAATACCTCGCTGCCGGATACCTTCAATCTGGGCTGGAAGCTGGCGGCGGTGCTGCAGGGCAGGTCGCACCCGAAACTGTTGCAGACTTACGAGGCCGAGCGCCGCAAGGTGGCCTTCATGCTGATCGACGCCGACCGCGAAATGTCGGCGCTGGTCGCCACCCGCCCGGGTGCCGGAAGGGATGCCTCGTCGGCGAAAATCAGTACCGCCGACATAGAAAAATTCATCGCCCGCCAGAATGGCTTCATCGCCGGCACCTCGATTGGCTATGACGAATCCTGGCTGTGCACGGGACACGAGCATCAGGCGCTGGCGAGCGGGTTTCCGATCGGGCAGCGTTTCCATTCCGCCCAGGCCGTGCGCGTGGCCGACGGCCGGCCGGTGCAGCTGGGACACCTGAACAAGGCGGATGGCCGCTGGCGCATCTTCCTCTTTGGCGATGCGAAAAGCCCGCTGGATGCGTCTTCCGGGTCGGCCCGGCTGATCGGGTTCCTGGCCGGCGCGGACACCTCGCCGGTGAAACGATACACGCCGGCCGGGGCGGACGTCGATTCGGTGATCGATGTCTGCGCCGTGTTCCAGCAACGGGACCTGGCCATCGAGGAACTGCCGGATTTCCTCTGGCCCGCAAAGGGAAAATACGGCCTGCGCGATTACGAAAAGGTCTTCCAGACGACCGAGGCGCACGACATCTTCGCGCAGCGCGGCATCGACCGCTCGAAGGGCTGCATCGTGGTGGTCCGCCCGGACCAGCACATCGCCAGCATCCTGCCGCTCGATGCCCATGCCGAACTGAGCCGGTTCTTCGATGGGTTCATGCTGGGGTAAATCCGGGCGCCCGTGATGGTCGCCGGGATATGCGCGGGAAGTCCGGCCGCATGGACGAAGCCGAGCGCCGGCGGTTCGAGGCCTGGCTGCGGGCGTCTTCGGAGCATGCGCGGGAATACCGCCGGGCGCAAGGCCTTCGTGACTGACGCCCAGGCGCCCGGCCCTATCGCGGCGCATAGGGACAAACGCATGCGGGCAAACAAAAAGGACCTAGGTTTTCACCTAAGTCCTTGAATTTCTTGGCTCCCCGACCAGGGCTCGAACCTGGGACCTGCGGATTAACAGTCCGTCGCTCTACCGACTGAGCTATCGGGGAACTGCGAAGAAGCGAAACTATAGCATAAATTTCCGTGTGTGCGCAAAGCGGGGTGACAAGCGGGTTGGCGGGTTTGACGCGCCCCTTGCATCCCCTGGAGTGAGGCTCAATGCGCCCCCGCCGCCGCTCCCGATCCGCCGTGGGCCGCCGACTTCGGCCGGGCCAGCCAGATCAGGCCGATCAGGACCAGGAAGATCAGCGCCGAGGCGTAGAAGATGTCGGTGGCCGACATCGTGTAGGCCTGCTGGTTGATCACCCGGTCGAGCATGCCCGCGCCGCGCTGCGGGTCCACGCCCAGGCTCTGCAGGCCGCCCATGATGTGGTCGAAGGCCGGTTCGCCGGGGCGGGCGGCTTCGGTCAGGCGGCTGTGGTGCAGCGAGGCGCGGTTGTCCCAGATCGTGGTGGTGATCGAGGTGCCGAAGGCGCCGCAGACCAGGCGGAAGAAGTTCGACAGGCCGGCGGCGGCGGGGATCCGGTCCGGGCTCAGGCCCGACAGGGAGATCGTCGTCAGCGGGATGAAGAACGTCGCCATGGCCGCGCCCTGGATGAAGGTGGGCAGCATCACCGTGTACAGGTCCACGCTGGTGTTGAACTGGGCGCGCATGTAGCTGATCAGGGCGAAGATCAGGAAGGCGATGGTGGCGATCGGACGCGGGTCGTGGTGGGCCAGCAGCTTGCCCACCACCGGCGACAGGATGATGGCCAGGATGCCCACCGGGGCCGAAGCCACGCCCGCCCAGGTGGCCGTGTAGCCCATGGTGTTCTGCAGCCACAGGGGCAGCAGCACGACGGTGCCGAAGAACACGCCGTAGGCGACCGACAGGGCGATGGTGCCGGAGGTGAAATTGCGCTGGGCGAACAGGGTCAGGTCCACCACCGGGTGGGCGGCGGTCAGCTCCCAGATCACGAAATAGACGAAGGCCACCACCGTGGCCACGGCCAGCACGCAGATCAGCGGGCTGGCGAACCATTCCAGCTCCTTGCCCTTGTCCAGGATCAGCTGCAGGGCGCCGACCCAGACGACCAGCAGGAACAGGCCGATGCGGTCGATGGGCAGGCGGACGCGGCGCGATTCACGGTCCTTGTAGACCTGCCACGAGGCCCAGCCGGCGAGCAGGCCGACCGGCACGTTGATGTAGAAGATCCAGGACCAGGAATAATTGTCCGAGATCCAGCCGCCCAGCAGCGGCCCGGCGATGGGGCCGACCAGGATGGTCATGGACCAGAGCGCCAGGGCCATGCCGGCCTTGGCCCTGGGGTAGCTGGCCAGCATCAGGGACTGCGACAGCGGGATCATCGGCCCGGCCACCGCGCCCTGCAGCACGCGGAAGAACACCAGCGATTCCAGCGACCAGGCGAAGCCGCACAGCCAGGAGCTGATGACGAACAGCAGCACCGACAGCACGAACAGGCGCACCTGGCCGAAGCGCTGCGTCAGCCAGCCGGTCAGCGGCACGGTGATGGCGTTGGCGACGGCGAAGGAGGTGATCACCCAGGTGCCCTGGGTGGCGCTGACGCCCAGGTCGCCGGCGATGGTGGGAATGGAGACGTTGGCGATGGACGAGTCCAGCACGTTCATGAACACCGCGGCCGACAGGGCGATGGTGCCGAAGGCGCGGGCGCTGCCTTCCAGGGGCGGATAGCCCGTGGCGGCCGGCTGGGCCGGCGCGGCGGGCGCGTCGTCCGGGCGCGGGCCGGCCTGGTCTTCCGGCGTGGCGGCCGCGCTGCTCACGGCGTTTCCTTGGCGTGGCCGGCCGTGCCTTTGGCGCTGCCGGGCGTGCCCTGGGCGGTGCCGGCCGTCCCCGCCGGGGCGGCGCCGCCGCGGGAAAGGCCGGGCGCGTCCGCCGAGCCGATGTTGTCCTGGATGATCTGGCGGATGCGGGCGTCGATCTCGGCCGGGTCGTGGTCGAAGACCGGGGTGCTCAGGGCCGCTTCGGCCGCCTGGCCGCTCCGCCCCTGTCCGCCTTCGGTGGCCTGTCGTTCGGGCGCGGAGTTCAGATCGACCTCGACCGTCATGGACAGGCCCACGCGCAGGGGATGGTCCTGAAGCTCCTTGGGGTCCAGGCGGATGCGCACGGGCACCCGCTGGATGACTTTGATCCAGTTGCCGCTGGCGTTCTGCGCCGGCAGCAGGGCGAAGGCGCTGCCGCTGCCGGCGGCGATGCCCGCGACCGTGCCGTGATAGGTGACCTTGCCGCCGTACAGGTCGGAGCTCAGGGTGGCCTGCTGGCCGGGCCGCATGGCGTCGAGCTGGTTTTCCTTGAAGTTGGCCTCCACCCACAGGCTGTCCAGCGGCACGATGGTCATGAGCGGCGTGCCCGGCTGGATGCGCTGGCCCAACTGGACGGAGCGCTGGGCGACCATACCGCCCACCGGGGCCGGGATGCGGGTGCGCACGCCGGCGAGCCAGGCCTGGCGCACCTGATCGGCGGCCTGCAGCACGTCGGGGTGGGTGGCCACGGTGCTGCCGCGGGTCAGGGCCTGGTTGGTGGCAAGCTTGGCGCGCGCGGCCGCCAGGCCGGCGCGCGCCTGGGCCAGGCCGGCCTCGGCGGATTTCACGGCGACCTGGGCGTGCAGCAGTTCCTCGCCGCTGACGCCGCCGGTGCCGCGCAGCGCGTCGCGCCGCTGCAGGTCGTTGCGCGCCTTGCTGAGCTGCGTTTCCGCCTGCGCGACGTTGGCCTCGCCCACGGCGACGTCGGCCGCCAGGGCGTCGTTCTGCACGAACAGGGTCTGGGTGTGGCGCACGGTCTGGGCGAGCGCCGCCTCCGCCTGGGCCAGTGCGATGCCGGTGTCGCTGTCGTCCAGGGTCACCAGATGGGCGCCCTGGGCGACGGACTGGGTTTCCTCGGCGCCGATGGCGACCACCGTGCCGGGGATCTGGGCGCTGATCTGCACCAGATTGCCGTGGACGTAGGCGTCATCCGTGGATTCGTAATGGCCGGCGAAGAGCAGCCACCACGCGCCGTAGAGCAGGGCGGCCAGGACGAAGACGCCGGTGGCCCAGAGCAGCAGGCGGGTGCGGGCGGGAGAAGTGCTGGGGCTGGATACGGTCATGATGCGGTCGGGGTAAGGTTCACGGTTGAGTCGGATGCGTGGCGGCGGGCTGCCCGGCGGCCGGAGCCGAAGGGGCCGGATTCCCGGCGGCCGGATTCCCGCCGGCGGCGCGCGGCGCGCCGTCGTCCTGGACGTAGCCGCCGCCCAGGGCGGTCGCCAGCTGCACGTCCAGGATGTAGGCGCGGGCGTGCAGGTCGGTGGTCTGCACGGTCTGCTTCAGCGCCTCGCTCTGCGCCAGCAGCACCTGCACGAAGTCGCCCAGGCCGGCCTTGTAGCGGCTCAGGGCCACGTCGTAGGCCGAGGCGATGGCCTTCATGCTGGCTTCCTGGTGGCGGATCTGGTCCTGCAGCGAATGGATCGAGTCGCGCGCGTCGGCCACCTCGCGCAGGGCGCCCAGGATGGTCTCGTTGTAGCGGGCGATGGCCTCGTCGCGCTCGGCGCGGCGGCCTTCCAGCCGGGCGTTCAGGCCGCCGGCGTTGAAGATCGGCAGGGTGATGACCGGGCCGGCGCCGTAGTTCTCGCTGCTGCCGCGCACCAGCTTGTCCAGACCCAGCGACAGGTAGCCGAAGCTGGCCGACAGGTCGATGTTGGGCAGGAAGTCGGCCTTGGCGGCGGAGACTTCCGCGCCGGCCGCCTCGGCCTGCAGGCGGGCGGCGGTGATGTCGGCGCGCCGGCCCAGCAGGGCCATGGGCAGATGGCCGGGCACGTCGGGCGGCAGCGCGGCGCCCGGGCGCGCGGCCAGGTCCGGCAGTTGCTCGGGCGACTGGCCCAGCAGGGCGGCGAGCTGGTGGTGCAGCAGCTGGGCATTGTTGCGCGCCTGGCTGAGCTGCACCCGCGCGGACGAGACCGCCGAGTCGGCCTGGTCCACGTCCACCTGGGTGCCCAGGCCGTTCCTGTAGCGGTCGCGGGTGATGTCCAGGGCTTCCTGCAGCTTGCTGGCGATGTGGCCGATGGCGTCGGCCTGGGCGCGGGCGTTCTGCAGCTGGAAATAGGCCTGGGCGACCGCCGAGACCAGCAGCACGCGGGCCTGCCGGCGCGAGGCTTCGGCCGCGGCGGCGCGCTGGACGGCGGCGCCGGTCAGCGCGCGCTGGCGGCCCCACAGGTCCAGGTCGAAGTCCAGCTGCAGCCCCAGTCCGGTGTCGGTCTGGTACGAGCCGCCCAGGGGCGGCGGATAGATGTAGTTCTCGCTGTAGCGCTGCCGCGTCAGGTGGTAGTTGGCATTGACCTGCGGCCACTGCACGGCGCGGGCGCCGCGCGCGGCGGCCCGGGCGGCGCGCACGCGGGCGGCGGCGGCGTCCAGGGACGGGTTCGAGCGCAGCGCCTGGTCGATCAGGCCGTCCAGTTGCGGGTCCTGGTAGCGCGTCCACCACCGTTCACCGGGCCAGGCGATGGCGTCGTCGGACAAACCCAGGGTCTGGGCGTCGAGCGCGCGGGTGGCGGGCGTGCCCGGGTCCATGGGGGCGCAGGCGGAAAGCGACAGGGCGAGCAGCAGGGGGATGAGGGGTTTCATGCTGACAGGAAGCTGAATGTTATTGATTGGGTCTGTATCTGACTAGACAGTTATAGGACGCGGGCAGCGGCTTTCGTGCCTGGAGGAATCGTCAGGGGGTGTCGGGGCGGTCCGCGGCCTGCTGGAGGTGCCGTTCGCCGTTGGTGATCATGCGCTTGAGCAGGGCGATCAGCATGTGGATTTCGTCTTCGGAGAAGCCGCTCAGGTGGATGTTCAGCGTCTGGGCGATGGCGGGCAGGATCCGGGCGCCCACCGCGCGGCCCGCTTCGGTCGGTACGATCTTCACGACGCGCCGGTCTTCGGGCACGCGCTCGCGCCGCACGAAACCCTTGGATTCCAGGCGGTCCAGCATGCGCGTGGTGGCGCCGGTGTCCACGTCCAGGGTGCGCGCGAGTTCGGCCGGAGTGTCGATGCCGCGGTGCAGGATCAGCATCAGGGGGCGCCACTGGTTGGCCGTCAGGCCCAGGGGGCAGACCTGCAGGTCGATGATCCGGTGCAGCAGGACGTGCACGTGCTTGACGAGCAGGCCCACGTTGCGTTCGGGACCGAGATCGCCGGGGACGCCGCCATAGTGCTGGCAGGCGCCGCCCTGCGGAGGAGAGGGGGGGCCGTCGGGCCGGGTATCTTGCATGTTAAAATTCTAACCCAACAATATCTGACTAGGCAAATAAAATGACACCGCCTTCCCGGGGCATGTTCTGGACCGGCTTCGTGCTGGCGGGCCTGGGAGCCGTGCTGTTCTCGGCCAAGGCGATCGTGGCCAAGCTGCTGTACCTGCACGGGGTGGATGCGCTGGACGTGATCGGCTTTCGCATGCTGCTGGCGCTGCCGTTCTTCGCCGCGATCGCCCTGGCGCAGATGGCGCGCGTGCGCCGCGGGCTGCTGGCGCGGCTGGACCGGCGCGACAGCCTGCGCATCGCGCTGCTGGGCTTCATCGGCTACTACCTGTCCAGCTTCCTGGATTTCCTCGGGCTGCAGTACATTTCCGCCGGGCTGGAGCGGCTGATCCTGTTCCTCTCGCCGACCTTCGTGCTGCTGTTCTCCGCCTGGTTCCTGCGCAAGCCCATCGCCCCGCGCCAGTGGCTGGCCATGGCCCTGGCCTACGGCGGGGTGGCGCTGGTGTTCTGGGCCGACCTCTCGCTCTCGGGCGAGGACGTCGTCCTCGGCTCGGCCTGCGTGCTGGGCGCGGCGTTCTCCTATTCCATGTATCTGATCGGCTCGGGCGAGCTGGTCGAGCGGGTCACGGCGACCCGGCTGACGGCCTATGCGATGACGGTGTCTGCCGGGGTGACGATGGCGCACTTCTTCGCGGTCAAGGGCCTGGCCGGGCTGGATCAGGAACTGCCGGTCTACGGCCTGTCGCTGGTCCACGCCACGCTGAACACGGTGCTGCCGACCTTCATGATCATGTGGTCGGTGGCGCGCATCGGCGCGCCGCTGACGGCCCAGCTCGGGCTGCTGGGGCCGGTGTCGATCCTGTTCCTGGCCTGGCTCTTCCTGGGCGAGCCGATCACGCTGCTCCAGGTGGCGGGCACGGTCCTGGTGGCCGTTTCCGCCATCGTGCTGGGACACCGGCCGAAGGGGCGGGGCTGAGCGCGGCCGTTCCGGCGCGGCGGTCCCCGCGGTGGTCCCTTTCGGGCGCGGCGCTCCCGCATCCCGCCGCTCCGGGCCGGCGGGGGCTCACTTCATGCCTTGCTCGATCTCGTCGCGGTGCACGTCGTGGGTGATGAACCCGGCCGCGTTCTCGGGCATCGCCAGGTAGCGCGGATGGGCCAGCGTCTTGCGGATGTCCTGCAGGCCCGAGGCCCAGTGCTCCCGCATCGTCGCCAGGCCGAACTGGTAGTCGCGGAAGTGCTGCTCGTAGGGTTTGTCGCGGTAGATCAGGTGGATCACGTTGCTGCGCTTGTCGCTGGCCATTGCGGCGGCCTTCTGGCAGGCCGGATCGGCGCTGCGCCGGCTGGCCGGCACCTGGTCCAGGACCTCGCGCAGCAGGCGCTGCATCCTGCGGTAGGCCTGCATCTGGTCGGTCACCAGCCGGGTGCGGCTGGAATAGCGGATGTCCTGGATGCGGTCGCCGACCTCGCTCAGGCTGCGCGGCACGGGGCCGCGCGCCGACCACAGGTCCACCTGGAACACCAGCGTGTCGCGCCCCAGGTTCTGCTCCAGGATCTGGGACAGGGGGGTGTTGGACACCAGGCCGCCATCCCAGTAGTACTCGCCGTCGATCTCGATGGCCGGGAAGGCCGGGGGCAGGGCGCCCGAGGCCATGAAATGCTCCGGCCGCAGCCGGATGCGGCGGTTGTCGAAATAGGCGAAATTGCCGGTGCGCACGTTGACCGCGCCGACCGAGACGTGCAGCCCGCCGTCGTTGATGCGGTCGAAGTCGCACAGGGCCTCCAGCGTGTCCTTCAGCGGGCGGGTGTCGTAGTGGCCCACGCAGGCCGGGTCCAGCGCGGCCGACAGGGCGGCCGGCGGGAAGCGCGGGCGGAAGAAGCCCTTCTGGCCCACCATCAGGGCGCTGCCGGCGTGCACGGCGCCCAGGAACTGGCGCGCGAGGTCGTTGATCTGGAACAGGCTGTGCTCGAACAGCGGGTTGGCCGCCGGGCCGACGTAGGGCTGGCAGATGGTGTTCCAGAAGGCATGCAGCCGCTCCACCCGCCGTTCGGGCGGATTGCCGGCGATCAGGGCGATGTTCAGCGCGCCGATGGAAATGCCGGCCAGGTCGGTGAGCTCGACGCCCGCCTCGTGCAGGCCTTCGTAGACGCCCGCCTGGTAGGCGCCCAGCGCGCCGCCGCCTTGCAGCACCAGGGCGCGGGTTTCGTAGGCGCGGGCGGCCGTCGCCGGACGGGGTTCATTCTTGGGCATGGGTTCCGGTCTCCAGGGATTGCAGGAAGGCTTCGATCAGGGCGCCGCGATAGCGGCTGCGGTGCAGCACGATGGACAGGCGCCGGTCCAGCTGCAGGAAGGGCGTGCGCAGCACGCGCAGCCGGCCCGTCGCCACGGCGTCCAGGGTGGCGGCGTAGGGCAGGCAGGCGATGCCCAGGCCGGCGATCACGGCCTGCTTGATGGCTTCGATCTGGCCCAGCTCCAGCAGGATGCGGCCCGGGGGCAGGGCGGTCAGGGCCTGCTCGGTCAGGCTGCGGGTGGCCGAGCCGCGTTCGCGCAGGATCCAGCGGGCGTCGGCGAAATCGCGCGGCTGCAGCCGCGCGCGCTGCGCCAGGGGGTGGGCCGGCGCGGCGCAGACGACCAGCGCGTCGGTGCGCCAGGGCAGGGTTTCGAGCTGGGCATGATGCACGGGGCCTTCGACGCAGGCGACGTCCACGGCGTGGTCGAGCAGCATGCGCGTGATGTCCCGCGTGTTGTCCACGGTCAGGTGCAGGGCCACCATGGGGTGGCGGGCCGCGATGGGGCCCAGCAGCTCTCCCACCAGGTAGTTGCCGACCGTGTTGCTGGCGCCGATGCGCAGTTCGCCTTCCAGGGCGCCGCCGGGTTCGTGGTGGCGGCGCTGCATGTCGCCCAGGCGCTCCAGGATCTCGCGCGCCAGGGGGAGCTGTTCCGCCCCCTGGGCGTTCAGGCGCAGGCGGCCCCGCTCGCGGTCGAACAGAGGGGCGCCCAGCTGGCGTTCCAGCTCGCCCAGGGCCATGCTGACGGCGGGCTGGGGTGAGGTGCAGCTGGTCGGCGGCCTGGCGCACGCCCCCGGCGGTGGCGACCGCGACGAAGACTTCGAGCTGGCGGATGCTCAGGCCGAGCATGGCGGGCGAACCCGCCGTCAGGCGAACCAGCCCGCGGGGCTCTTGGCGAGGGCCACGCCGACGATGTAGACGAAGATCGCCACGGCGCACACGGCGGCGATCAGCCGCGTGCGCGGCGTGCGGCCGCGCTTGATGGCGTAGGTGCCCACGCCGATGTAGGCGATCAGCAGCACGATCTTGGTCAGGATCCAGGGCTGCTCGGGGCCGATCATGGCCGCCAGGATCACGCCGCAGGTGAGCAGCACGGTGTCGATCACGTGCGGCAGGATGCGCACCAGGCGCTTCTGCAGCAGGGGCGATCCGGTCACGGACCAGTAGGCCCGGATGAGGAACAGGATGATGCTCAGGCTGACGGCCGTGACGTGCAGGTGCTTGATGGGAAAGTAGTAATTCATGGCATTGGAAGTGGGTGCGGCAGGCCGGCGCGGCCTGGACGAGTGTACCGTACCCGGGCCGCCGGACGGGCGCGGCCCGGGCCGGGCGCGGGGTCATTCGATCGGATTCAAGGTCCAGCCGCCGCTTTCGCCCTGCAGCACGAACTCGTGGCGGTGGTGCCGGCGCAGGGTGCCGCGGTGGCCCACGCTGATGATTCGGGCCTCCGGCAGCTGTTCGCGCAGCAGCCGGTACATGGCGTCCTCCAGGCCCTCGTCCATGGCGGAGGTGGCCTCGTCCAGGAACGCGGCCTGCGGCCGGGCGATCAGCAGGCGGCCGAAGGCCAGGCGCTGCTGTTCCCCGAGCGACAGGATGCGGCTCCAGTCGTCCTCGACGTCGAGCCGGTCGCGCAGATGGCCCAGCTGCACCTGGTCCAGGATGGCCTCGTCCTGGCCGGGCGGGACCGCGTCGGCGGGCTGCGGATAGTGCAGCGCCTGGCGCAGGGTGCCCAGGGGCAGGTAGGGCTTCTGGGCGAGGAACAGGGCGGAGGTGTCGGGACGGATGATCTCGCCCGAGCCGTGCGGCCAGATGCCGGCGATCATGCGCAGCAGCGTGGTCTTGCCCGAGCCCGACGGGCCGCGCACCAGCAGCGGCTGGCCTGGGGCGACTTCCAGGCTCAGGTCGCGGATCAGCGCCTGGCCGTCGGGGCGGTTGACGGTCACGCCCAGCAGCGCCAGGCGCGCGCCGTCCTGATGGGTGCGCGGCAGTTCCATGGCGCGGGCCGCGTCGATGGCGTCGTCGAATCCGGCCAGACGCTCCAGCGTGGCGCGGTAGGTGGCGAAGCTGTCGTAGATGTTGCGGAAGAAGGACAGGTTCTCCTGCAGGCGGCCGAAGGCCTGGGCGGTCTGGATCAGGTCGCCCAGGCTGATCTGCTTGGAGAAGAAGCGCGTCGCCTGCAGGATGAAGGGGAAGACCACCGCGGTCTGGGTCACGACGAAGTTGAAGCCGAGGAACTTCAGCGACCGGTAGATGATGTCCCAGGCGTTGCCGATCACCTGGGCGAAGCCGTTTCTCAGCGTGCGGCCCTCGACGCGCTCGCCCCGGTAGAAGGCGATGCTTTCGGCGTATTCGCGCACGCGCACCAGGGCGTAGCGGTAGTCGGCGTTCAGCTTTTCGTTGAGGAAGTTCAGCCGGATGAGCGGCTTGCCGATCCAGATGGCCAGCAGGGTGGCCAGGAACACGTAGATGAAGACCAGGAACACCATGGCCCGCGGGATCTCGTGGCCCAGCACGGTCATGGGGCCCGACAGGTTCCACAGGATCACGGTGAAGGCGATGGTGGACACGAGCGCGTTGATCAGCCCCACGGCCAGGGTCATGGAGGTCTGCGCGAAATTGGTGATGTCCTGCTGGATCCGCTGGTCGGGGTTGTCGGCCAGGTTGCTGAGCGACTGCGAGCGGTAGTAGGCCTGGCCCTGCATCCAGCGGCCCAGCAGCTGCTCATTGAGCCATTCGCGCCAGTGCACGACGAAGGCCTGCTGGACGTAGAAATCGAACAGGGAGCGGATCACGTGCACGGCCGCCAGCAGCGAGAACAGCAGCATGGCCGCCCAGAAGCCCGGTTCGTCCAGCGCCTGCAGCGCGCTGTACATGGTGTTGTACCAATTGGAGAACAGCACGTCCAGGCGCACGGCGGCGAGCGTCAGCAGCAGGATCAGGGCGACGCCGGCGAGCGGCTTCCAGCTGCGGCGCAGGGAGAAGTAGCCGGCGCTCAGGCGGCGGAACTGGCGCCCCCAGCGCGTGAAGCGCGTCAGGCCCCAGACGACGGCGGCGCCGGCCAGCAGGGTGAGCGCGTAAGCCTTGGCCAGCCACAGGCCGCTTTCGATCAGGACGTCTTGCCATTGCATGGGGATGCGGTTCCTTGTAGGACGATCGGAGGCGCCCGCCGGACCGGGCCGAGCGTGAGGATTGTAGTTGGAGGCGCGGCGATGCGGAATAGTTCCGGCGCGGCGACGGCGCGCGGCGGCCGGAATCGGTTCAGGACAGGGCGCCCGGCTCGGGCTTCATGCCCAGGCGGCGGGCGAGCTTGTGCAGATTGCTGGAATCCAGCCCCAGCGCGCGCGCGGCGCGTGCCCAGTTGCCGTGGTGGGCGGCCAGCGCCGCGCCGATGGCGCTCCGCTGGCAGGCCTCGACGCTGTCGCGCAGCGGGACGATGGCGTCGGCCGGCGGCGGGGCGGCTTCGCCGTCCGGGCCGACGGGGGCGGGCGCCGGCGCCGGCGGCGGGGATTCGGGCGCGGGGATGTCCAGGTCCAGCAGTTCCGGGCCGATGGTCAGCACCTGGTCGCGCGAGGCGCCGCGGCTGAGCATCTTCAGCGCCGCGCGGCTGATGACGTGTTCCAGCTCGCGCACGTTGCCGGGCCAGGGATACTGGCGCAGGGCGCGCTCGGCCTCGTAGGACAGGCGCACGCCGCGCAGCCCCAGGCGCGCGCGGCTGAACTCCAGGAAATGGCCGGCCAGGATCAGGACGTCGCGGTCGCGCTCGCGCAGCGGCGGGATCGGGATGGGATAGACCGAAAGGCGGTGGTACAGGTCGGTGCGGAACAGCCCCGCCTGCGTGTTGGCCTTCAGGTCGCGGTTGGTGGCGGCGATGATGCGCACGTCGGTCTTGATGACCTGGTCCGTGCCCAGCCGCTGGATCTCGCCGTTCTGCAGCACGCGCAGCAGCTTGGCCTGCAGGCTGAGCGGCAGTTCGCCGACCTCGTCCAGGAACAGGGTGCCGCCCTGGGCGGCCTCGAAGCGCCCGGGGCGGTCGGACGTCGCCCCCGAAAAGGCGCCCTTCACGTGGCCGAACAGCTCGCTTTCGGCCAGGGACTCGGGCAGGGCCGCGCAGTTCACCTGGATCATGGGCTGCTGGCTGCGGCGCGAGCGCCGGTGCAGGCGGCGGGCGAACAGGTCCTTGCCCACGCCGGTCTCGCCCAGCAGCAGGATGGGCAGGTCCGAGTCGGCCACCAGATCCAGTTCGTGCAGCAGCGACTGGATGGCCTCGCTGTGGCCGAGGATCTCGGTGGCCTCGCCGATGTGCTCCAGGCCCTGCTGGGTGCTGCCCAGCTGGCGCAGCTGGCGGTTCTCGCGCTCCAGGTCGGTCACGCGCACGGCGGCCTGCAGGATCAGGCCGAGCCGCCGCAGCCGCGCGCGCGCGGCCTCGTCGAAGGCGCCGGTGGTGAGCGCGTCCAGCGTCATGATGCCCCAGGGGCGGTCCTGGCGGTACAGCGTCATGCCCATGCAGTCGTGCACCGGCAGCGGCGAGCCCTTGCGGTCGTCCAGCAGGCCGTCGTAGGGATCGGGCAGCACGCTTTCGGGATCGAACCAGGTGGGCTCGCGGCGCGACAGGATGGTGGCGAAGCGCGGATGCTGGGCGACGACGAAGCGCCGGCCCAGGGCTTCGTGGGCCAGCCCGGAGGCGGCGACCATGTGCAGGGTGTCGGCGGCGTCGAGCATCAGCAGGCCGACGGCGTCGCAGGCGAAGGCCTCGCGGATGGCCGTGGCGGCGCGCTGCAGGCGCACGCCGTCGGGCAGATCGGCGGACAGATCGTTCAGAAGCGTCGTTTCCATAGGGTGTTTTATACCATGCAATGGTATTTAATACCCTGTTAGAAAGGGTAAAAAATACCTCTTTTGATTTATATCAGTAGTTTCCCTAGGTGAGGGAGTTGGCACGCATATTGCTTGATGAGGGATGAAGCAACACACGTGACGCCCCCCGGCGTCGTAACCGGAACCTCTCGCGGCTGCAGAAGGAGCGCAGAATGGGTGAGTACAAGAAGTTATGGTGGACGCTGATCGGCGTTCTTGTGGTGGCATTCGGCATCCTGGGATGGATGGGCAAGGAAGTCTACAACCAGGCTCCTCCCATTCCGGCCCAGGTCGTCACCACCGACGGCAAGGTCCTGATGACCGAAGCCCAGATCCTGGACGGCCAGAGCGCCTGGCAGTCCGCGGGCGGGATGACGGTCGGCTCCATCTGGGGCCACGGCGCCTACCAGGCGCCGGACTGGACCGCCGACTGGCTGCACCGCGAACTGTCCGCCTGGCTGGACCTGGCCGCCGAGCAGCAGTACGGGATGAAGTTCTCCCAGCTGGACGGCGACGCCCAGGCCGTGCTGCAGCGCCGCCTGAAGGAAGAGTACCGCAAGAACACCTATGATGCCGCCACCGGCGCCGTCACGGTGTCCGACCGGCGCGCCCAGGCCATCGCCGAGACGGCCGCCTACTACGACAAGCTGTTCGGCGACGACGCCTCCCTGCACGAGTCGCGCAAGCACTTCGCCATGAAGGAAGCCACGCTGCCCTCGCCGGAAGCGCGCGCCCGCCTGGCGAACTTCTTCTTCTGGACCGCCTGGGCCGCCTCGACCGACCGGCCGGGCTCGGTCGCCAGCTACACCAACAACTGGCCGCACGAGCCGCTGATCGACAACGTGCCGACGGCGGAAAACATCATCTGGTCCGTGATGAGCGTGATCATCCTGATCGCGGGCGTGGGCCTGCTGGTCTGGGGCTGGGCGTTCACGCACAAGGAGCACGACGACGCGGGTCCCGTGCCGGCCCGCGATCCGGTGCTGCAGATTCCGCTGACCGCCTCGCAGCGCGCGCTGGGCAAGTACCTGTTCCTGGTGGTGGCGCTGTTCGTGTCGCAGATCTTCATCGGCGGCTTCACCGCGCACTACACGGTCGAAGGCCAGACCTTCTACGGCATCAACGTGTCCCAGTGGCTGCCGTATTCCCTGGTGCGCACCTGGCACATCCAGGCGGCCCTGTTCTGGATCGCCACCGGCTTCCTGGCGATCGGCCTGTTCGTGGCGCCGATCCTCAACGGCGGCAAGGACCCCAAGCACCAGAAGCTCGGCGTGGACGTCCTGTTCTGGGCGCTGGTCCTGGTGGTCGTGGGCTCGTTCACCGGCAACTTCGCCGCCATCGCCCACCTGCTGCCGGCCGAATGGAATTTCTGGCTCGGCCACCAGGGCTATGAATACGTCGAGCTCGGCCGCCTGTGGCAGATCGGCAAGTTCCTGGGCATCGTGTTCTGGCTGTTCCTGATGCTGCGCGGCATCGTGCCCGCGTTCCGGCAGAAGGGCGACAAGAACCTGCTGGCCCTGTTCAGCGCCTCGGTGGTCTGCATCGGCCTGTTCTACGGCGCCGGCCTGGCCTACGGCGAGAAGACCCACCTCTCGGTCATGGAATACTGGCGCTGGTGGGTGGTCCACCTGTGGGTCGAAGGCTTCTTCGAAGTGTTCGCCACCGCGGCGCTGGCCTTCATCTTCTCGACCATGGGCCTGGTGTCCAAGCGCGGCGCCACGATCGCCAGCCTGAGCTCGGCCGTGCTGTTCATGCTGGGCGGCACGCCGGGCACCCTGCACCACCTGTATTTCTCGGGCACCACCACTCCGATCATGGCCATCGCCGCCTCGTTCAGCGCCCTGGAGGTCGTGCCGCTGGTCGTGCTGGGCTACGAGGCCTGGGAAAACTGGCGCCTGAAGGACCGCGCGCCGTGGATGGAAAACCTGCGCTGGCCGCTGAAGTTCTTCGTCGCCGTGGCCTTCTGGAACATGCTCGGCGCCGGGGTGTTCGGCTTCATGGTCAACCCGCCGATCGCGCTCTACTACATCCAGGGCCTGAACACCACGGCGGTGCACGCGCACGCGGCCCTGTTCGGCGTGTACGGCTTCCTGGCCCTGGGCTTCACGCTGTTCGTGCTGCGCTACCTGCGTCCCAACATGCAGTTCAATGAAAGCCTCATGAAGACGGCGTTCTGGTGCATGAACATCGGCCTGGTGATGATGATCTCCCTGAGCCTGCTGCCCATCGGCCTGATGCAGTTCCACGCCAGCTACAGCGTGGGCACCTGGTGGGCCCGCGGCGAGGTCTTCATGCAGCAGGAAATCCTGCAGACGCTGCGCTGGACGCGCACCTTCGGCGACGTGGTGTTCATCGTTGGCGGCCTGGGCGTGATGTGGCAGGTCGTGACCGCGCTGCTGGACGGCAAGGCCGCTCCGGCCCCCGCCACCGACGCCGGCCTGGCCGCGCAACGCACGTAAACGGTTTCGTCTTGCACGAGGGGCGCCCGAAACGGGCCCCCGACCCGGCCCGCCTCGAAAGAGGCGGGCTTTTTCGTTCCCGCGTGCGCGCCGTCGGGGGCCTCCCGCGCGGGCCGGCCGGTCTTCAGACCCCGATGTCCTCGTTCCAGAGGCGCGGGTGCTCGGCGATGAAGCGGCGCATCATCTCCAGGCATTCGGGGTCCTGCAGGACCTCGATCCGGACGCCGCGCGAGCGCAGCAGATCTTCCTCGCCCATGAAGGTCTGGTTCTCGCCGATGATCACGCGGGGAATGCCGTACAGCAGGATCGTGCCGCTGCACATGGCGCACGGCGACAGGGTGGTGTAGAGCACGGATTCGCGGTAGACGTCGGCCGCGCGGCGGCCGGCGTTTTCGAGCGCATCCATCTCGCCGTGCAGGATGGCGCTGCCTTTCTGCACGCGCTGGTTGTGGCCGCGGCCGATGATCTCGCCGCGATGCACGATCACCGAGCCGATGGGGATGCCGCCCTCGGCCAGTCCCTGGCGCGCTTCCTCGATGGCCGCCCGCATGAAGGGGTCGCTCATGGCTTCGTCTCCCGGAAAATGGTTCTCGAAGCCTGCATGATACGGGCGCGGGACGGCTGGGGGAAGCCGGACCGTCCCGCCTGGCGCTCTGGTCCTGCTCCGTGCCGCCGGGGGCCCGCGGGGCCCCGCCCCGCGTCGCCGTTCAGGCGGCCTGCGCGGCCCGGGCGCCGGCGCGCGCGCCGAGGGCGCCCAGCACGAAGGTTAGCAGCAGCGTCGGCAGCGCGCTGCCGTACTGCGGCGCCCATTGCGCCAGGGCGTGGTAGACCGCGATCCCCAGCACCCAGGTCAGGGCCGGGGCGGCATGCAGGGCGCGCGGCGCGTCGGCCAGGCGCGCCGGCTGCGTGCCCAGGCGCCCGAGGATGGTGCCGAACAGCGGCACGAACACCGAGCTGAGCGTCAGCAGGAAGGGCTCCAGCGTGTGCATGGGCAGCACCATCGCCAGCCCGATCGAGGCCGCGGCCAGGAGCGTGCCCCAGGTCTTCAGGCTGGCGCCCTGCCACAGGCTGTGGGCGGACACGGAACCCGAATACAGGTCGCCGTAGGTGTTGTCCAGCTCGTCGATCAGGATCAGGCCCAGGGCCACCAGGCCGCCCTGCGCCAGCAGCAGGGCGGCGACCATGTCGAGATCCGGGCCGGTGACGGCGATCACCAGCACGCCCAGGGCGTAGCACCAGATGTTGGCGATCGTGTAGCCCAGCCAGGTGCCGCCCAGGGCGCCCCGGCCGCTGCGGCCGTGCCGGGCGTAGTCCGCGACCAGCGGCAGCCACGACACCGGCATGGCGATCACCAGGTCCAGCGCCTGGAAGGCGTTCATGCTGCCGTCGCCGGCGCGCAGCCACAGGGCGCGCAGGCCCTCGGCATCCAGCTTGAGGGCGAACTGGACGCTCAGCCAGATCAGCGACAGGATCACCAGGGGCAGGCCGATGCGGCTGACGATGCGCCGCACCAGCGTGATCATGGAGCCGCGCAGCAGGGCCAGGACGACCAGCCCCCAGAACAGGGTGGGCAGCACCAGGCCCGTGTCCAGGCCCAGGGCCTGGCGGGCGATGGCGGCGGTGCCGTCGCGCATCACGACCAGCTCGAAGGTCGCCCAGCCGAGCAACTGCGCGATGTTCAGCAGCACCGGCAGGCGGGCGAAGCGCTGGCCGTAGACGGCGTGGATCAGGCCGGCGCTGGACAGGCCGCTGTCGCAGCCCAGGCGGGCCACCCAGGCCAGCAGGCCGGCTCCCAGGATCGAGCCGAAGACCACGGCGGCCAGGGCGTCGCGCGTGCCCAGTGCCGGCACCAGGTAGGCGCCGACCTGGATCACCAGCAGGCCCACGCCCAGGCTGAACCAAAGGGCGGCGTGATCGTGCCAGCCGAACACGCGTTCGGGGGCGGAGGAAATGGGGGAAGCGGATGTCTGCATGGCGTGCCTGTCGGAAAAGGCAGGGGGCAGACGCGGGCGGCGCACGAGCAGCCGCCGTGGCGAGCTGCTTTCCTGCGCGAGGATGATCTCAATCAGGTTCGAAGGGACTGTCTCAGCCGCCGCGGCGGCACCCCTAGCGAGGCTCGGTAAAAGGCGTATCGGGTTCGATTGTAGGATCGGCCCGGCCGGCGGGCAAGCCTGGTCGAAATGCCTGGTCGAAATGCCTGGTCGAAGTGCCTAGTCGAAGTGCACGATCTCGAAGCTCAGCCGGCCCTGTTCGTCGCGGCCGACGGAATAGCCCAGGCGCTCGCGCACGCTGTTGTCGGGATGGAAGGTGAGCACCACCGGCTTGATGTGCTCCAGCTCGGATTCCTGGATGTATTCCGAGTTGGCGATGATGACCTCGTCGCCGCGCTGGCAGGTGCGCGCCGCGGCGCCGTTCAGGATGCAGCAGCGCGAGCCGCGTTCGCCGTAGATCACGTAGGTGCTGATGCGGGCGCCGGAATTCTTGTTCCAGATGTCCACGAATTCCATGGGCAGGATGCCGGCGGCCTCGCAGTGGTCGGGGTCCAGGGTGATGGAGCCGTGGTAGTCCAGGTCGGCCCCGGTGACGCGGATGCCATGCAGTTTGGCGCGGACGATTTTTCTCACTTGGAAGTCCGGAGAAGGAAATTGAGCAGGCGACATTCTAGCGCGTTGCGTCGCAGCATCAGTCCGCCACGGGAAATTGCTCCCGGACATGTGCAGATCATTATAATCAAATGTTCATGGAATGAGGCTGTGTTCCGCAGGGGCGGCACGAGCGCCGAATTCGGCATGCGGATCATCGGACGGGACATCATGTTGTTTGCTGCGCGGGAAGCCTTGAAAGCGGGGCTGTGGTCTCCCCGGCATTGGGCGGGCAACATCGCGGCGGGCGTGATCGTCGGCGTCGTGGCGCTGCCGCTGGCCATGGCCTTCGCGATCGCCTCGGGGGTCAAGCCCGAGCAGGGCCTCTACACCGCCATCGTGGCGGGGGTGGTGGTGTCCCTGTTCGGCGGCAGCCGCGTGCAGATCGCCGGCCCCACGGGCGCCTTCATCGTCATCCTGTCGGGCATCGTCGCCGAGCACGGCGTCGCGGGCCTGCAGCTGGCCACCCTCATGGCCGGCCTGATGCTGTGCGCCTTCGGCCTGGCCCGCCTGGGCGGCGTGATCCGCTACATCCCGCTGCCGGTGATCCTGGGCTTCACGGCCGGCATCGGCATCATCATCTGGGTCGGGCAGTGGCAGGCCTTCTTCGGGCTGCCGGCGGTGCCGGGCCATTTCTTCCACGAAAAGCTCTGGTTCCTGCTGCGCAACCTGCCGCGGCTGGATCCGGTGACCACCGCCTTCGGCTTCGGCTCGCTGGCGCTGGTGCTGCTGCCGCGGCGGGTGCGGATCCTGCAGCGCGTCCCCGGGCCGCTGCTGGCGCTGGTCGCGGCCACGGTCCTGCAGGGCGTCGCCCAGTTCCCGCATCTGGCCACCATCGGCAGCACCTTCGGCGACCTGCCGCGCGGGCTGCCGTTGCCCCACTGGCCGGGGGGCGGGCTCGACCGGATCGTGCCGCTGATCGGCCCGGCGTTCACCATCGCCCTGCTGGGCGCCATCGAATCGCTGCTGTCGGCCGTCGTCGCCGACGGCATGGCCGGCACGCGGCACGACTCGAACGCCGAGCTGTTCGGCCAGGGCCTGGCCAACGTGCTCAGCCCGCTGTTCGGCGGCATCGCGGCCACGGGCGCCATCGCGCGCACGGCCACCAGCATCCGCAGCGGCGGCACCGCGCCGCTCGCCGGGGTGGTCCATGCCGTGGTGCTGGCCCTGGTGCTGCTGGCGTTCGCGCCGCTGGCGCGCAACATCCCCCTGGCCACCCTGGCCGCGATCCTGTTCGTCGTCGCCTGGAACATGAGCGAGGCGCATCGCGTGGTGCGCCTGGTCCGGCACGCGCCGCGCGCGGACGCCGTCATCCTGTGCCTGACCCTGCTGCTGACGGTCTTCGCCGACCTGGTCGTGGCGGTCAACATCGGCATCGTGCTGTCCGTGCTGCACTTCCTGCGCCGCATGGCCTCCAGCGTCGACGTGGCGCCCGTGACGCTCCCGGACGCGGTCTCCGCGCCGGCGGCCGGCCCGCGCGTGCGCGCCCTGCGGGTGCGGGGGCCGCTGTTCTTCGCGGCGGTGGAATCGCTGCGGGCGGCATTCCGGGGCGAGCATGCGGCCGTGCTGATCCTGTGCCTGGAACAGGCGCCGTTCGCGGACGCCACGGCGCTGCAGGCGCTGGACGACGAGATCGCGGCCGCGCACGGGCGCGGCGTGCGCGTGATCCTGTGCGGCGCCGACCCCCGCATCCGCGCCAAGCTGCACCGCATGGGCACCCTGTCCCGGCTGGGCGCGGGCGACTTCCAGCCGGACCTGGCCGCGGCGCTGTCTGCGGCGCAGGCCGGGACACCGGGCGGGGCGGAGGCTGCGGCGGAGAGCGCGCAGGACGGTGCGGGGCGCCGCGGGGCGGACGGTGCCGGCGCCCGCCTGAGGCGTCCGTTCGCCGGAGCGCGGCCCGGCGCGGGCCGGGAATGAGGCCGCTGCGGCCCTACGTCCGCGGACGCGGCGGCTTGCTGGGCGCCCAGTCCACCCCGTGCCGGGCCAGGTATTCGCGGATCAGCTGCCGCACCACCTGCGAGGGCGTCAGATCCTGGGCGGCGCAGAGCCGCTCGAAGGCCTGCTTCTTGTTCGGATCGACCAGCACCGTCAGGCGGGCGGTCTTGTGTTCCAGCGGGGTCGGGCTCATGGTTCGGGTCTGGGGCCTCTGTTCACACGCATCAGGGAGTCGGCATCGGGGGGCGGACCGGCGCGGCGGCCGGCAGCGGGGTTCCGTTTCGCAGGGTTTCCCGCAGGCGCGCTTCCAGGGCCTCCGGGAAGCCCGGCTGCGAGGCCGGCGGCAGCAGGCGGTCCAGCGTCTCGATCCGGTCGGCGTCGTAGCGGCGGGCCGAGCCGAGCGCGGCTTCCAGCGCGTTGGCGCGCGCCGTCAGTTCGGCGGGATCGCAGCGGACCAGGATCAGCGCGTGGACGAGTCCCACGTGGCGGTCGGGCGCGTGGCCCGGGACGCGCCGCCAGACCTGCGCGGTGCCGGCGATCTTGCGGACGGGGGCCGGCACGGCCAGATTGTACCTGCCATCGCAGAACGAGCCTTCGACCGCCTGCGCGCGGGCCTGGATGCCGAAGGCGGCGAGCGCCTCCGCGATCAGCGCGCACAGGTGGCGGTAGAGGGCTTCGGAATGATCGAGCGGCCGGCCGGAAAAGGCCTGCGCCAGGCTCAGGTTCAGGATGCCCGGCCCCTGGGGCACCACGCCGCCGCCCGACTGGCGCACGTGGACGGGGCAGCCGCGCGCGGCGAATTCGGCCTGGACCGCCGCGAATCCCGGCCGGGCCGCGTAGGTGCGCGGCACCACCAGCCCGGGCGCCGTCTGCCAGAGACAGGCGACCGGCTCGCGGGCGGCCGGGGCCAGCAGGATCTCGTCGGCCAGCGGGCCGGCCTCGGCGGGCGCGTCCAGCAGGCGGTAATGGACGGGGCGCGGGTCCGGCATGGCCCTAGGACAGCTGGGTCGCCGCGAAGGTGTCGTCGTCCATGAACAGGTAGCGGATCGCGTCGATCAGCCCCACCACGACGGCCAGGGGCAGGAAGATCCAGCAGAGGATCAGCAGGCCCAGGCCCCAGCCGATCTGGCCCAGGTAGAAGCGGTGCGCGCCCAGCCAGCCGAGGAAGACCGCCAGCACGATGGCGATCCGGCGCTGCCCGGCCGGGCGCCCCAGGGCCTCGCCGCGCGAGCGCAGCACCCACAGGCTGGCGGGGATGGTCAGGACGATGGCCAGCAGGACCCTGCCGGCGTGGCTGCGCAGGTAGTCCGCCGCGGCGAAGTACAGGTCGCCGAAATTGCGGATCAGCACGCCCGTCAGGGACGAGATCCAGTCGAAGACCTCGCGCAAGACGGTCTCTCCGAAGCTCAGGGCGAGCAGGATGACGAGGAAGATCGCCACGACCAGGATCAGTTTTTTCAGCATGGGTGTCCTGTGCTTGAGGAGGCCGCGGGCTGCGTGGCCGCCGGGCGCCCGGCGAGGCGGGCGCAAACCCCCATTCTATCCGGGATGGCCCGGATCGCGGGCGGCCCGGTCTTCGGCCGCGTCCGTGCGCGCGCCCTCAGCGCGCGCAGGCCTGGCGGATCGCGTGGTCCCACTCGGCCAGCCGCCCGGCCGCCTGGTCGCGCGGCATGGCCGGCTCGAAGCGCCGCTCGACGCGCCAGAGCGATTCCAGTTCCTGCAGGTCGGCATAGACGCCCGCCTGCAGGCCGGCCAGGAAGGCCGCCCCCTGCGCCGTGGTCTCCACCATGGTGGGGCGCAGCACGGGGATGCCCAGCAGGTCCGCCTGGAACTGCATCAGCAGGTCGTTGACGCAGGCGCCGCCGTCCACGCGCAGTTCGCGCAGCGGCGCCGCGCCGGCCGCCTGGGCGTCGCGCCCCATGGCCTGCAGCAGGGCGGCGCTCTGGTAGGCGATGCTCTCCAGGGCGGCCCGGGCGATGTGCGCCATGGTGGTGCCGCGCGTCAGGCCGGTGATGGTGCCGCGCGCGTCCGGATCCCACCAGGGCGCGCCCAGGCCGGTGAAGGCGGGCACGAACATCACCCCGCCCGAGTCCGGCACGCTGCGGGCCAGTTCTTCGATGTCGCTGCTGCGCACGAAGGCGCGCAGGCCGTCGCGCAGCCACTGGACCACGGCGCCGCCGACGAAGATGCTGCCTTCCAGGGCGTAGGCGGGCCGGGCGTCGGGCTGCGCCGCGCTGGTCGTCACCAGGCCATTGCCGGACACCTGGAAGCGCTCGCCCGTGTGCATCAGCATGAAGCAGCCCGTGCCGTAAGTGTTCTTGGCCATGCCGGGGCGGAAGCACGCCTGGCCGAACAGGGCGCTCTGCTGGTCGCCGGCCACGCCGCAGATCGGCACCGCGTGGCCCAGCAGCTGCGGATCGGTGGCGCCGTAGTCGGCCGATGAGGGCAGGATGCGCGGCATCATGCGCGCCGGCACGTCCAGCCGGTCCAGCAGGTCCGGGTCCCAGGCGTTGCGGTGCACGTCCATCAGCATGGTGCGCGCGGCGTTGCTGACGTCGGTCAGGTGATGCCGGCCGCCGGTCAACTGCCAGATCAGCCAGCTGTCCACGGTGCCGAACAGCAGCTCGCCCGCCTCGGCGCGGGCGCGCGCGCCGGGCACGTGGTCGAGGATCCATTTCAGCTTGGTGGCCGAGAAATAGGCGTCGATGCGCAGCCCGGTGCGGTTCAGGATCTCGGGCTCCAGGCCCTGCGCGCGCAGCTCGGCGCAGGTGGGCTCGGCGCGGCGGTCCTGCCAGACGATGGCCCGGTGGATCGGCTCTCCCGTGCGGCGGTCCCAGACCACGGTGGTCTCGCGCTGGTTGGTGATGCCGATGGCGCGGATGTCGCGCGCGGCGATGCCGGCGCGGTGGATGGCCTCGCCGATGGTGTCGCGCTGCGTCTGCCAGATCTCCAGCGGATCGTGCTCGACCCAGCCGGGCTGGGGATAGTGCTGGGTGAATTCCCGCTGCGCCAGGCCCACGATGCGGCCCTGGCGGTCGAAGACGATGCTGCGGGTGCTGGAAGTGCCCTGGTCCAGGGCGAGCAGATAGGTCATGGGGAGTCCTCAGGGGGCGATGACGCAGTCCACGCCGGCGGCCTTGAGCAGGCCGGGGAAGGGCTCCGGCGGGCGGGCGTTGGTGAACAGGCGGCCGATCTGGGACAGGTCTCCCAGCCGGACCATGGCCGGCCGGTGGAACTTGCTGGTGTCGGCGGCCATCCAGACCTCGCGGGCCGACTGCATGATGGCCTGGGACACCTTCACCTCGCGGAAATCGTAGTCGCGCAGCGTGCCGTCGGCCTCGATGCCGGAGATGCCCATCAGGGCGATGTCGGCGCGGAACTGGCGGATGAATTCCACCGTGGCCTCCCCCACGATGCCCAGGTCGCGGGAGCGCACGCTGCCGCCGGCCAGGATGACTTCGCAGCCGGGCTGCTGGCCCAGGGTGCAGGCCACGTTGACGTTGTTGGTGATGACGCGCAGCCCCGTGTGGCCGGACAGCGCGCGCGCGATCGCCTCCGTGGTGGTGCCGATGTTGATCAGCAGCGAACAGTCGTTGGGGATCTCGCGGGCGATGGCGCGGGCGATGCGCTCTTTTTCGGCGGCGTGCAGCTGGGCGCGCTGACGGTAGGCGATGTTCTCGATGGTCGAATTGGGCAGTCGCACTCCGCCGTGGAAGCGCACCAGCAGGTTGGCCTCGGCGAGGCGCTGGACGTCGCGGCGCACGGTCTGGACCGTGACGTCCAGGTCGCCGGCCAGGGTTTCCAGGCTGCAGGAGCCCGTGCCCTGCAGGCGGTTGAGCAGCTTGATCTGGCGCGGATTGGGATGCATGGGAATGGCCTTCGACACGACGGACACACTGTACAGCGAAAGAAAAGGAAAGAATCTTAGGGTTTATATGGACAGCAAAAAGAGTAAAAACGAACAATAATTCACAAAAAGGAACTTTCGGAGTAAGCGCTCATGCAACTCGAGCTGGTTCGCGTCGGCAAGAAGGTCGGTGCCGAAACCTGGCTGCATCCGCTGGATCTGGCGCCGCGGGAATCCGCCGTCACGGTCCTGCTGGGCGTGACCCGCGCCGGCAAGACCAGCCTGATGCGGCTGATGGCCGGGCTGGACGCGCCCACCACCGGCCGGGTCCTGGTCGACGGCGCGGACGTCACCGGGCTGCCGGTGCGCCGGCGCAACGTCGCCATGGTGTATCAGCAGTTCATCAATTACCCCTCCATGACGGTCGCCGCCAACATCGCCTCGCCCCTGCGGCTGCGCGGCGAGGCCGATTTCATGCCGCGGGTGCGCGAAATCGCGCGCGCCCTGCACATCGACGAATTCCTCGACCGCCTGCCCTCCGAGCTGTCCGGCGGCCAGCAGCAGCGCGTCGCCCTGGCGCGCGCCCTGGCCAAGGACGCGCCGCTGATGCTGCTGGACGAGCCGCTGGTCAATCTCGACTACAAGCTGCGCGAGGAACTGCGCGAAGAACTCGGCGCCCTGTTCGACCAGGGCCGCTCCACCGTCGTCTACGCCACGACCGAGCCCGGCGAGGCGCTGCTGCTCGGCGGCTACACGGCCGTGCTGGACCAGGGCGAGCTGCTGCAGTACGGCCCGACGCTGGACGTGTTCCGGCGGCCCGCGTCGATCCGGGTGGCGCGCGCCTTCAGCGATCCGCCCATGAATTTCCTGGCGGCCCGGGCCGACCGCGCGGCGGTCAGCCTGCGTGCGCTGGCCGGCGTGAGCCTGCCGGCGGGGCGGGACGTGCCCGAGGGCGACGTGACCGTCGGACTGCGGGCCGTCGATCTCTCGCTCGCCGATCAGGGCGGCGACTGCCGGATCCCGGGGCGGGTCCAGCTCGCCGAGATCTCCGGCTCCTCCACCTACGTCCACGCCGAAACGCCGGCTGGCAATCTGGTGGCCCAGATGCCGGGCGTCCGGCATCACGGCCTGGGCGATGCCGTCACCCTGCATTTCTCCAGCCGCCGGGCCTATGTGTTCGGTCCCGACGAAACCCTGCTGCGGGCGCCCCTGGCGCAGGAGGCCTGACATGGCGCGCATCGAACTCCAGCTGGCCCACAGCTACGCGCGCAGCGTGCGCTCCGACGCCGACTACGCGCTGCTGCCGTTGGACATCGTCTTCGAGGACGGCGGGGCCTACGCCCTGCTGGGGCCGTCGGGCTGCGGCAAGACCACCATGCTCAACATCATCTCGGGGCTGGTCACGCCTTCGCACGGCACCATCCGCTTCGACGGCGCGGACCGCACCCGCGCCACGCCCCAGGAGCGCAACATCGCCCAGGTGTTCCAGTTCCCTGTCATCTACGACACCATGACGGTGGGCGAGAACCTGGCGTTCCCGCTGCGCAACCGCAAGGTGCCGGAAGCCCGCATCCGCGAGCGCGTCGGGCGCATCGCGGAAATGCTCGACCTGTCCGCCCAGCTCGACCAGCGCGCGGCCAATCTGGCGGCCGACGCCAAGCAGAAGATCTCCCTGGGGCGCGGGCTGGTGCGCCCGGACGTCTCGGCGGTGCTGTTCGACGAGCCGCTGACGGTGATCGACCCCCACCTGAAATGGGAACTGCGCCGCAAGCTCAAGCAGATCCACCACGAACTGAAGCTGACCCTGATCTACGTCACCCACGACCAGGTCGAGGCCATGACCTTCGCCGACCAGGTCCTGGTGATGGCGCGCGGCCGGGTGGTCCAGCAGGGCACCCCGGAAGACCTGTTCGAGCGCCCGCGCCATACCTTCGTGGGACATTTCATCGGCTCGCCGGGCATGAACCTGCTGCCGGTCGAGGCGCGTGCCGACGGCGCGCTCTGGCTGGACGGCCAGTGCCTCGGGCGCCCGGACGCCCTGGCGCTGCCCGCCGGGCCGCTCACCCTGGGCATCCGCCCCGAATACCTGCGCCTGGCGCCCGCGGGCGGTCCCGACACCGTGCCGGCCACCGTGTCCCAGGTGCGCCACCTGGGCACCAGCCAGCTGCTCGGCGTCCGGATCGGCGGCCACGAGGCGAAGGCCCACCTGCCGGCCGAGGCCGCGCCGCCCGCCGAAGGCGCGCTGGTGCACCTGGCCCTGATCGGCCCGCATACCCGCTACTACCGCAACGAGGAGCTGATCGGATGAGCACCCCTGCGAAACCCGTCAACCAGAAAGCCTGGTGGCTGATCCTGCCGGTGATCCTGTGCGTGGCGTTCTCGGCCATCATCCCGCTGATGACCGTGGTCAACTATTCCGTCCAGGACATCATCTCGCCGGACAACGCCGTGTTCGTCGGCACCGAATGGTTCACCAGCATCATGCGCGACGAGGACCTGCACGCCGCGCTGTGGCGGCAGCTGCTGTTCTCCGGCGCGGTGCTGGCCATCGAGATCCCCCTCGGGGTGGCGCTGGCCCTGTCCATGCCGGCGCGCAGCTGGCGCGCCTCGGCCGTGCTGGTGATCGTCTCCCTGTCGCTGCTGATTCCCTGGAACGTCGTGGGCACGATCTGGCAGATCTTCGGCCGCACGGACATCGGCCTGTTCGGCTGGACGCTGGCCCGCCTGGGGCTGGACTACAGCTACGTCGGCAATCCCGTCCACGCCTGGCTCACCGTGCTGCTGATGGACGTCTGGCACTGGACGCCGCTGGTGGCGCTGCTCGCCTACGCCGGCCTGCAGTCCATCCCCGAGGCCTACTACCAGGCCGCCAGCATCGACGGCGCGAGCAAATGGGCCGTGTTCCGCTACATCCAGCTGCCCAAGATGCGCGGCGTGCTGATGATCGCCGTGCTGCTGCGCTTCATGGACAGCTTCATGATCTACACCGAGCCCTTCGTGCTGACCGGCGGCGGGCCGGGCAACTCCACCACCTTCCTCAGCCAGTACCTGACGCAGAAGGCCATCGGCCAGTTCGACATGGGGCCCGCGGCCGCCTTCTCGCTGATCTATTTCCTCATCATCCTGATGTTCTGCTTCGTCCTGTACAACTGGATGCTGCGCGTCGGCACCCGGGATTCGGAGGCCGCCCATGACTGACCGCTCGTTCCTGCCGCGCAAGCGCACCGTCTTCCTGATCCTGTACCTGCTGTTCGCCCTGGTCCCCATCTACTGGATGGTGGTCATGAGCTTCAAGACCAACCAGGGCATCCTGGCCGAGTTTTCGCTGTTTCCCCGCGAGTTCACGCTGGACAACTACCGGCTGATCCTGACCGATCCCTCCTGGTACATGGGCTACGTCAACAGCCTGATCTACGTCTGCATGAACATGGTCATGGCGATCGCCGTGGCCCTGCCGGCGGCCTACGCCTTCTCGCGCTATTCCTTCCTGGGCGACAAGCACGTGTTCTTCTGGCTGCTGACCAACCGCATGACGCCGCCGGCCGTGTTCCTGCTGCCGTTCTTCCAGCTCTACACCACCCTGGGCCTGATGGACACGCACTGGGCCGTGGCGCTGGCGCACCTGCTGTTCAACGTGCCGCTGGCCGTCTGGATCCTGGAAGGCTTCATGAGCGGCATCCCCCGCGAAATCGACGAGACCGCCTATATAGACGGCTACAGCTTTCCGCGCTTCTTCCTGACGATCTTCCTGCCGCTGATCAAGTCGGGGGTGGGGGTGGCGGCCTTCTTCTGCTTCATGTTCAGCTGGGTGGAGCTGCTGCTGGCGCGCACGCTCACCAGCGTCGACGCCAAGCCCATCGTGGCCATCATGACCCGCACGGTCTCGGCCTCGGGCATGGACTGGGCCACCCTCGCGGCGGCCGGCACGCTCACCATCGTGCCCGGCGCCATCGTCATCTGGTTCGTGCGCCACTACATCGCGAAGGGCTTCGCGATGGGCCGGGTCTAGCGCCCGTTCACGCTCAAGGAATACGCCATGTTCGACTGGATGGTCTGGACCACCCCCACCGCCGTGTTCTTCATCTGCATCGCGCTGATGCTGGCCGCCATGACGGTCTGGGAGATCCGCTCGCCCACGGTGCTGCGCAAGGGCTTCCTGCCGATGGCGACCACGCGCGGCGACCGCCTGTTCATCGGCCTGCTGGTGGCCGCCTACATCAACCTGGCCTTCCTCGGCCTGGGCGAGACCTTCATGGACTGGTTCGCCCTGGACGAGGAGCCCTCCGTCTGGATCAGCTTCGTCCTGTCCATGGGGGCGCTGGCGTTGATCATGAAAAAAGGATGATATTTCCAGCGCCAGCCTATTTCCCCGGGCGGCGCCGGCAGACAGGGCAGGGGAGCACACAGAGGAGAACATGATGAGATTCCGCCATACCGCCTTGGCGCTGGCCGTCGCTTGCGCCCTGGGAGGCCAGGCCGCCTGGGCCGGCCAGGCAGAGGCCCAGAAGTGGGTCGACAACGAATTCCAGCCGTCCACGCTGAGCAAGGACCAGCAGATGGCCGAAATGCAGTGGTTCATCGACGCCGCGGCCAAGCTCAAGGCCAAGGGCGTCAATGAAATCAACGTGGTGTCCGAGACCATCACCACCCACGAATACGAATCCAAGGTCCTCGCCAAGGCCTTCGAGGAAATCACCGGCATCAAGGTCCACCACGACCTGATCCAGGAAGGCGACGTGGTCGAGAAGCTGCAGACCTCCATGCTGTCGGGCAAGTCCATCTACGACGGGTGGATCTCCGATTCCGACCTGATCGGCATGCACTACCGCTACGGCGTGGTCCTGTCGCTCACCGACTACATGGAAGGCGCCGGCAAGGAATACACCAATCCGGGCCTGGACCTGAAGGACTTCATCGGCACCTCCTTCACCACCGCGCCGGACGGCAAGATGTACCAGCTGCCCGACCAGCAGTTCGCCAACCTGTACTGGTTCCGCTACGACCTGTTCAACCGTCCCGACCTGAAGGAAAAGTTCAAGGCCAAGTACGGCTACGAACTGGGCGTGCCGGTCACCTGGACCGCCTACGAGGACATCGCCAAGTTCTTCTCCGAGGACATCAAGACCCTGGACGGCAAGCCCATCTACGGCCACATGGACTACGGCAAGAAGGATCCGTCCCTGGGCTGGCGCTTCACCGACGCCTGGCTGTCGATGGCGGGCTCGGCCGACAAGGGCACCCCCAACGGCCTGCCGGTGGACGAATGGGGCATCCGCGTGGCCGACGACAAGTGCACGCCGGTGGGCGCCTCCGTGGCGCGCGGCGGGGCGACCAACTCGCCGGCCGCCGTCTACGCCCTGACCAAGTACATCGACTGGATGAAGCAGTACGCGCCCAAGGTGGCGCTGGGCATGACCTTCTCCGAAGCCGGCCCCGTGCCGGCCCAGGGCGAGATCGCCCAGCAGATCTTCTGGTACACCGCCTTCACGGCCGACATGACCAAGAAGGGCCTGCCGGTGGTCAACGAGGACGGCACGCCCAAGTGGCGCATGGCGCCGGCCCCGCACGGCCCCTACTGGAAGGACGGCATGCAGAACGGCTACCAGGACGTGGGCTCGTGGACCTTCTTCAAGGACCACGATCCGGACAAGGTCGCCGCCGCCTGGCTGTACGCCCAGTTCGTGACCGCCAAGACGACCTCGCTGAAGAAATCCATCGAGGGCCTGACCTTCATCCGCGACAGCGACATCCACAGCGACTACTTCACGCAGAACGCCAACAAGTACGGCGGCCTGATCGAGTTCTACCGCAGCCCGGCGCGCGTGGCCTGGACCCCGACCGGCACCAACGTGCCCGATTATCCGAAGCTGGCGCAACTGTGGTGGCGCAACGTGTCCCAGGCGATCGCCGGGGAAAAGACGCCGCAGCAGGCCATGGACAATCTGGCCAACGAGATGGACAAGGTCATGTCCCGCCTGGAACGCGCCGGCATGAAGCGCTGCGCGCCGAAGCTCAACGAAAAGAGCGATCCGGCCAAGTGGCTCAGCGACGAGCACGCCCCGTGGAAGAAGCTCGCCAACGAGAATCCGAAGCCGGAAACCGTGTCCTACGATTCGCTGCTGCAGGCCTGGAAGGAAGGCCGCGTCCGCTGAGGGGAGTGTGAAACGATGTTCCAGACTGCTGTCCTGCCGCCCGTCACGACGGATCGGGATCGATTGCTGCATGACCTCGAGGCGCTGTCCGAGGTCGATCTGATCGTCATCGGCGGGGGCGCCAGCGGCCTGGGCGTCGCCCTGGACGCCCGGCTGCGGGGCCTGTCGGTCCTGCTGCTGGAGTCCCACGATTTCGCCGGCGGCACCTCATCGCGCGCGACCAAGCTCGTGCACGGCGGGGTCCGCTATCTGGCCCAGGGCAACATCGGCCTGGTGCGCGAAGCCCTGCACGAACGCCGGGCGCTGCTGAACAACGCGCCGCACCTGGCCCAGCCCCTGGCCTTCGTCATGCCCGCCTACCGGCCCTGGGAAGTGCCGTTCTACGGCCTGGGCCTGAAGATCTACGATGCCCTGGCCGGCTCCGCCAGCCTGGGCCGCACCGAATGGCTGGGGCGCGCCGGCACGGCCGCCCGGCTGCCGGGCGTCAACGCGGCCGGCCTGTTCGGCGGCGTCCAGTACTGGGACGGCCAGTTCGACGACGCCCGGCTGGCCCTGGCGCTGGCCCGCACGGCCGCCGCCCAGGGCGCCCTGGTGCTGAATTACTGCCCCGTCGTCGACGTGCTGCACGAAAACGGCCGCGTCGGCGGCGTGCGCTGGCGCGATGCCCGGGATGCCGGCGGGCGCCGCGAGGGCACGGTCCGCGCCCGCTGCGTCATCAACGCCACCGGCGTCTGGGTGGACGAACTGCGCCGCCTGGACGATGCCGCCCGGGGGCAGGACACCGCCCCCATGGTGGCGCCCAGCCAGGGAGTGCACCTGGTAGTGGACCGGTCCTTCATGCCGGCCGACGAGGCCCTGCTGGTGCCGCGCACCCGCGACGGCCGGGTGCTGTTCGCCGTGCCCTGGCTGGGGCACCTGATCCTGGGAACCACCGATACGCCGCGCGACGCCGTCGCCCGCGAGCCGCGGGCGCTGCCCGAGGAAATCGCCTTCATCCTGAACGAATCCGCCCACGTGCTGGCGCGCGCGCCCCGGGCCGGGGATGTGCTCAGCGTCTGGGTCGGGCTGCGCCCCCTGGTGCGGCCGGCGCACGAGGATGAAGCTGGACATGGCGCAGTCCCTGCGGACTGCGCCATGCCTGACGAATCCGAGCCGCTTGCAAGCGGCAAGGTGCGGGGCGGCACCAAGACCATCAGTCGCGAGCACACCGTGCGCGTCAGCCCCTCCGGACTGGTGACCGTGACCGGCGGCAAGTGGACCACCTATCGTTCCATGGCCGAGGACGTCCTGCGCCATTGCCAGGGCGCGGGGCTGCTGCCGGCCCTGCCGCCCTGCCGCACGGCGCATTTCCCGCTGCTGGGCGCGCCGCCGCCCGGCGCGCCCGCCACGCGCCTGACGCACCCGCCGGGGCTGCACGCCTACGGCACCGAGGCCGCCGACGTGCAGGCGCTGCCGGGCGCGGGCAACGAGCTGGGCCTGGGCCTGACCGAGGCCATGGTGCGCCACGCCGCGCGCCGCGAATACGCCCGCACCGTCGAGGACGTGCTGGCCCGGCGCCACCGGATGCTGTTTCTGCATGCGGACCGGGCGATCCAGGTGGCGCCCGCCGTCGCCCGCATCCTGGCCGAGGAAATCGGCTCGGACGGCGATCTGGGCGCCTTCCTGGCCCTGGCCGAACAGTACCGCCACGTGCCGGCCTGAGCGCCGCCTTCCCCGGGGTGCCGCCCCACGGGCCGAAAGGCCCGCGGGGCGCGGCTTTGCGCGGGATTCCGCCGGCCCGTCCATGCGGATACAGGATGTTGCGTCTGTGCAACTTTCATTAGGGTAAGCCAGTGTTTCGTCATGGTTTTCCCTAGATTGCCTTACATATATAAACAAAAATTTCTTTTGTTAAAGGTTAAGTAGCGCCAAATTTGGGGACAGTTAAGGCTATACTCCTACCGTTCATGTCAAATGTGCATGGAAATGTATTTTTGATGTCTGGATTTAATTGTTGTGACGCGTCATTTGTGACAATTGATTCAGGTGCGGGCGGCGCCATCGGCCTGCCTGTGATGAAGCCGGCGCCCGCTTGCGGGCTCCGGTAATAGCCAAAAAGGGATCCCATGTCCACTTTCGATTCCACGCTGTTGAACGACGTCCGCGAAGTCAATCTGTCCTATCTGATGCTGGCCCAGCGGCTACTGCGTGAAAATCTGGCCGCCGGCATGTTCCGACTGGGCTTCGACGCCGACGTCGCGGAAATCATCCTCAATCTGTCGCCGGCCCAGATCGTCCGGCTGGCCAGTTCCAATTCCGTGCTGTGCGCCTTCCGCCTGAACGACGCCCAGCTGCTCAACTCCCTCACCCACGAAGTCCTGGGCGGGGTGCTGCAGCAGGCGCATTCCACCATCCTGATGGCGCGGCAGGAAACCGTGTCCGCCTAGGATCCGGTCAGCGTGTACGGGTCCTAGCATGTCCACCAGCAAGAGCGTTTCCCGAGAAGCCGACGACATCCTGCTCGCCACGGACATGATCCGTCTGGGCGCCCGCCTGCAGGTGCTGCAGGCCGAGACGTCCCTCAGCTACGACCGGCTGGCGCGCCTGTACCGCGAGGTCAAGGGCGCTTCGCCGCCCAAGGGCATGCTGCCGTTTTCGGTGGACTGGTTCATGACCTGGCTGCCGAACATCCATTCCAGCCTGTTCTACAACATCTACCGCTATATGGACACCTTCACCCCGGCGAAGAAATCGCAGGCGCTGGTGGAGGCCTACCGTCTTTATCTGGAGCAGTCCTCGGTGGGGCTGCAGCCCGGCGAGGACGCCGACGAGCCCGTCCTCAGCTTCACGCGCGCCTGGATGCTGGTGCGCTTCTTCGAAAGCGGACTGGTGCAGCTCTCCGGCTGCCAGCAATGCCAGGGCCTGTTCGTCGCCCACGCGCACGATCCCGAGTCAGGATTCGTCTGCGCCATCTGCAAGCCGCCGCCCCGGGCGGGCAAGACCCGCGCGCGCCGCCGGTCGACGGCGCGCATGCCAGCCTGATCCCGTGGCCCCGTCCCGCGGCCTGATTCGGGATTTGTGGACAAAAAGACCTGTTTAACCATGCTTTTGAATGCAGGAAAACAGGGGATGATGGCGGTATTCTGACTCTCGAGGCGCGTGCACGTGTTTATCATCCTGGGGTACCTGATCGTAGGGGTGGGGGTCTTCGCCAGTTTCATCGCCATGGGCGGCCACATGGGCGCCCTGTACCAGCCCTTCGAATTCACGCTCATCGGCGGTGCGGCGCTGGGCGCCTACATCGCCGCCAGCAACGGTGCCTCGGTCAAGCTGCTGATCGAAGCCATCCCCAAGGCCATCAAGCGCAACCCCTACGGCAAGCCGCTCTACATGGAGCTGCTGGCCCTGCTGTACACCCTGCTGAACAAGGCCCGGCGCGACGGGCTGATGTCCATCGAATCCGACATCGAGGATCCCAAGGCCAGCGCCATCTTCACCCAGTATCCCCAGGTCCAGAAGGACGCCAAGCTGATGGAGTTCCTGACCGACTACCTGCGCATCATGATCAGCGGCAACATGAATTCCTTCGAGATCGAAACGCTGATGGACCAGGAGATCGAGGCGCTGCACAACGAGCACCACACTCCCGTCAACGCCGTGCGCGCCGTGGCCGACGGGCTGCCCGCCTTCGGCATCGTGGCCGCCGTGCTGGGGGTGGTCAAGGCCCTGGCGGCGGTCGACCAGCCGCCGGCCGTCCTGGCCGACCTGATTTCCAAGGCCATGGTGGGCACCTTCCTGGGCATCCTGCTGTCCTATGGCTTCTGTGCGCCGTTCGCTTCGGCGGTCGAGCGCCAGTCGGTGGCTTCGATCAAGGTGCTCGAATGCATCAAGGTCACCCTGCTGGCCAGCATGAACGGCTATCCGCCGCCGCTGGCCGTCGAATTCGGCCGCAAGGTCCTGTTCTCCTCCGTCCGTCCCACGTTCTCCGAGCTCGAGGCTCACGTGCGGCAGACGAAGGGCCAGGCGGCGAGCCGCTGACGCGAGGGACGGGGGGCCATGGCCAAACACGACACCGGCCGCATCGTCGTTCGCCGCAAGCGGGCGTACGGCGAGTCCCATCACGGGGGCAGCTGGAAGATCGCCTACGCGGACTTCATGACCGCGATGATGGCGTTCTTCCTCGTGATGTGGCTGCTGCTGCTGGTGCCGAAAAAAGACCTCCAGTCCATCGCCGAGTACTTCCGCATGCCGCTGATGACGGCGATCACGGGCGGCGAGAAAATGGATTCCAGCAAATCCAAGATTCCCGGCGGCGATCCCAGCGTGATCCCCAACCAGCATCCCCTGCCTCCGGCCAGCAGCCTCCGGAACAGCGCCGAAGGCGATCTCGACCTGGACGAGGACCAGGCCGACCAGGAAAGCCTGGAAAACCTGAAGCAGAAGCTCGACAACCTGATCGAGCACAATCCCGTGCTGCGGCAGTTCCGGCCCCAGTTGCTGCTGGACATGACGCCCGACGGCCTGCGGATCCAGATCCTGGACCAGCAGAACCGGCCCATGTTCACCACCGGCAGCGCGGTGGTGCAGACCTACATGCGCGACATCCTGCGCGAGCTCGCCCCGCTGATCAGCGAACTGCCGAACTCGATCACGATCTCCGGCCACACCGACGCGCTGCGCTACGCCTCCGGCGACCGCAACTACAGCAACTGGGAACTGTCGGCCGACCGCGCCAACGCGGCGCGCCGCGAGCTGGTCGCGGGCGGCCTGGTCGAAAACAAGATCAAGCGCATCCTGGGGCTGGGCGACACCGTCGACCTGATCAAGGACGACCCCATGGCGGCGGTCAACCGCCGCATCAGCATCCTGGTGCTGAACCGCCGCGCGGAACGGCGCATCGACGAGCAGAACGCCATCGGCGAGGACGGCGCCAGGATCCGCGAACGGCTGGAAATGCTGCGGCATCCCGGCGCCGTTCCGGGCGCCGCCGGGGCGGGGAACGGCGCCGCGCCACCGGCGCCTCCCGCGCCGGCCGCCGCACCGGCGCCCGCAGTGACCGCACCGGCCGAGATTTCCGCGCCGGCGCCCGCCGTTTCCGCGCCGGCCGCGGGTGCCGCCCCGGGGCCGGGCGCCGCGACCGTATCCCCCCCAGCGGGGCAATCCACAGGTGCGCCGGCGGTTCCCCCGGCCGGCGCGTCCGGTAATCAAGGGTGAGGATGGATCATGAGTGCAGGCGTGGACCTGAGTGAGTTTTTCGACACGTTCTTCGACGAGGCCGACGAACTGCTGACCAATATGGAGCAGCAGCTGCTGAACCTCGACCTGGAGCAGCCGGACCCGGACGTGCTCAACGGCATCTTCCGGGCCGCGCATTCCATCAAGGGCGGGGCGGGCACCTTCGGTTGTTTCGAGGAGCTCGCCAAGACCACCCATTTGCTGGAAAACCTTCTCGACCTGATTCGCCATGGGGAAATGACCCTGCGTCAGGATATGATCGACCTCTTTCTGGAGACCAAGGACGTGTTGACCGACCAAGTCGCCGCCTACCGCGGCTCGGGGAAGCCCGATCAGCAAGTCTATGAGCGCATCTGCGCTCAACTGCGCCAACTCGCCCTGGAACAGCAGGAGCAGGGGCAGGGCGGGGCGCCCGCCGCGGCCCCTGCGGCTGCGGCTCCCGCGGCGCCCGCCGCTGCGGCGGCTCCCGCGGCCCCGGCCGCGCCGGCGCCCCAGGCCGCCGCGCCCGCACCCTCGGGCGATCTGCCGGTGCGCGTGCGGATCAGCCGCATCCAGGACAAGGACGTCGAGCCCCTGGTCAACGAGATGGCCCTCATGGGCCAGATCCTGCACCGCGAGCAGAGCGGCAGCGACCTGTCGCTGTGGCTGCAGACCAACACCCCGGCCGCCGACCTCGAAGCCGTCTGCTGCTTCATCGTGAACGCCGACCAGGTCTCCGTCGCGCGCGAGGCCGTGCCGGGCGCCGAGCCCGCCGCCGCTGCGCCGGCGCCCGCAGCACCGGCAGCCGCCCCCGCCGCACCCGCGCCAGCACCTGTCCCCGCCGCGGCTGCTCCCGCGCCGGCCGCAGCGCCCGCGGCGCAGCCCGCTCCCGCGCCGGCCGCGCCCGCCGCGGAGGCCACGGCGTCCGACGCAGCGGAATCGTCCGGATCGCGCGATGCCGCCGATTCCGGCAAGTCCGGCGCCAAGGCCGCCAAGCCCAAGGAAAGCGGCACCATCCGCGTGGGCGTGGAAAAGGTCGACCAGATCATCAACCTGGTGGGCGAGCTGGTCATCACCCAGGCCATGCTGCTGCAGACCTCCCAGACGCTGGACCCGGTGCTGCACGACCGCCTGCTCAACGGCATCGAGCAGCTGGAACGCAACGCGCGCGACCTCCAGGAGGCCGTGATGTCCATCCGCATGATGCCCATGGACTACGTCTTCAGCCGCTTCCCGCGCGTGGTGCGGGAAAACGCCACCAAGCTGGGCAAGCGCATCCGGCTGGTCACCAAGGGCCAGGCCACCGAGCTCGACAAGAGCCTGATCGAGCGCATCATCGATCCGCTCACCCACCTGGTGCGCAACAGCCTGGACCACGGCCTGGAAACGCCGGACGCCCGCATCGCGCAGGGCAAGGATCCGGAAGGCACGCTGATCCTGTCGGCCCAGCACAACGGCGGCCAGATCATCATCGACGTGATCGACGACGGCGCCGGCCTGAACCGCGAGCGGATCCTGAAAAAGGCGATCTCCTCCGGCTTCCCCGTGTCCGAGGCGACGCCCGACGACGAACTCTGGCAGCTGATCTTCGCGCCGGGCTTCTCCACGGCGGAAAAAGTCACGGACATTTCCGGCCGCGGGGTTGGCATGGATGTGGTGCGGCGCAATATCCAGAGCATGGGCGGCCACGTGCAGCTCGCCTCGCGCAAGGGCGAGGGCACCACCACCCGCATCGTCCTGCCGCTGACGCTGGCCATCCTGGACGGCATGTCGGTCAAGGTCGGCGAGGAAACCTTCATCCTTCCGCTGTCCCACGTCACCGAGTCCATGCAGGCCACGCAGGACCAGATCCACCGCATTTCCGAGACCGAGCAGGTCCTGCACGTGCGCGGCGAATACCTGCCCATCGTCGCGCTGCACGAAGTCTTCAACGTGGCGAATGCCGAAACCGACCTGACGCGGGCCATCGCCGTGATCCTGCAGGCCGAGGACCAGCGCTTCGCCCTGATGGTGGACCACCTGATCGGCCAGCATCAGGTCGTGGTCAAGAATCTGGAAACCAACTATCGCAAGGTGCCGGGCATCTCGGCCGCCACGATCCTGGGCGACGGCAGCGTGGCCCTGATCGTCGATGTGTTCGCCCTGCGACGCACCACCTCGTTGCGGGCCGGCGCGGCCGCCTGACCCCCACCCATTCGGAGCCATCATGAATCAAGCCACCCCCACCAAGCAGGCGCAGGGAGAAACCCAGGGCAAGGAATTCCTGATCTTCACCCTGGCCAACCAGGAATACGGGATCGACATCCTCAAGGTGCAGGAGATCCGCGGCTACGACAGCCAGACCGTCACGCGCATCGCCAACGTGCCGTCCTTCGTCAAGGGCGTCACCAACCTGCGCGGCGTGATCGTGCCCATCGTCGATCTGCGCCTGAAATTCAACATGGACAACGTGGAATACACCTCCCAGACCGTGGTGGTGATTCTCAACGTCCGGTCCCGCATCGTGGGCGTGGTGGTCGACGGCGTGTCCGACGTGCTGATCCTGCAGACTTCGCAGATCAGCGCGGCGCCGCAGTTCGGCTCCGCCTTTTCTACCGAGCACCTGACGGGCATCGGCACCGTGGGCGACCGCATGCTGATCCTGGTGGACATCGAAAAGCTCATGACCAGCGAGGAAATGGCGCTGGTCGAGGACGCGGTCGCCTGATCACCGGGCGGCTTTCCTTGTTTCGACCCCCGACGGGTTTCATTCATTGGGTTTGACCACATGCAATCAGGCGGAAGATCGCTCATCGGCGCGCTCAAAGTCCGCACCAGCCTCGTTCTGGTGCTCGTTTTTTTCTTCATCATGCTCATTTCGGGGGCGCTGCTGGGCGTGCTGTCCCTGAAGATGAACAATGACGCCCTGCGGGAAATCGCCGCCGACGACGAGGCCGTCCGCCTGCTGGACGAGTCCGTCGGCCGCTACCGCGAAGTGCAGGTGCTGATGGGGCGCACCCTGGGCAGCATCGTCGTCAACAGCGACCTGGCCAACAGCGCCATTCTTTCCGCCTGGGCCGGCGAGGGCCAGGCGGGCGGCTCCAGCGCGCTCAGCGATGGCTCGCGGGCCCTGATCGCCCTGGCCGAGACCCGCCTGGGGCAGGCGCGCGTGGCGTTCGACCGGTTCCGCAGCGCCGCCCAGGCGCAGATGACCGGCAGCGAGCAGGCGGGCCACGTCGAACGGATCAGCCAGACCTACGCCCACCTGCTCGACAAGGTGCTGCCGCCCGTGCTGGCGCAGCTCAAGGCCGGCCAGATCGAGGAATACGAGAACCTCCAGTCCAAGACCGTCGAGCCGGCCGAGCGCGACTTCGTGCAGGCCGCCCAGGCGCTCAAGGACCTGCAGCAGGAACTGACCGCGCAGGCGATCGGGGAAGAGGCCGCGCACCTGCGCCTGGTGGTCCTCATCGTGGGCGTTTCCATGCTCGTGGCGCTGCTGTTCGCCGTGGCCGCCTACCTGTTCCTGCAGCGCGTGGTGCTGCGGCCGCTGCGCGTGGCCGGCCAGCACTTCGACCGGATCGCCGCGGGCGACCTCACCGAGCCCATCCACGTGCCCTCGCGCAACGAGATCGGCGTGCTCTACCTGGCGATGCAGCGCATGCAGGAAAGCCTGGTGCGCATGGTGTCCTCGGTGCGCAGCGGCGTGGGCGAGATCCGCCTGGGCGCCCAGGAAATCTTCGCCGGCAATACCGACCTCAGCAGCCGCACCGAGCAGCAGGCGGCCTCGCTGCAGCAGACCGCCGCCAGCATGGAGCAGCTCGCCAGCACCGTGCGCCAGAATTCCGACAACGCCGCCCAGGCCGACCAGCTCGCCAAGACCGCGGCGGACGTGGCCCAGCGCGGCGGGGCCGCCGTCACCAGCGTGGCCGAGACCATGGCCGGCATCACCCAGAGCTCGGGCAAGATCGGCGAGATCGTCAGCGTGATCGACGGCATCGCCTTCCAGACCAACATCCTCGCCCTGAACGCGGCGGTCGAGGCCGCCCGCGCCGGCGAGCAGGGCAAGGGCTTCGCCGTGGTGGCCGGCGAGGTCCGCTCGCTCGCCCAGCGCAGCGCCCAGGCCGCCAAGGAAATCAAGGGCCTGATCGACGATTCCGTGGTGCGGGTGCGCGAAGGCTCGGAGCGCGTCCAGGACGCCGGCCGCATCATGAGCGAGATCGTCCGCTCGGTGCAGGGCGTCACGGCCATCATGAACGAGATCTCCTCGGCCTCGCGCGAGCAGGCCGACGGCATCAGCCAGATCAACGCGGCCGTCAACGACATGGACCATGTCGTGCAGCAGAACGCCGCCCTGGTCCAGGAGGCGGCCAGCGCCGCCGGCTCCCTGCAGGACCAGGCCGAGCAGCTCGGCATGGCCGTCGCCGCCTTCCGCCTCCAGGAAGGCGGGCAGGTGGTCGAGGTGCAGGGCGGGCAACTGGGCTATACTCCGCGCGCCGGACGCCCGGCCTTGGCGCTGGGACAGGCCTGATTCCGGATTTCCCGCCCCGACATCGACATGATCCACGACGCGCCTTCCGCTTCCTATTTTTCGCAGCCCGCCCTTCCCAGGGCCGACGGGGCGGACCTGGCGCGGGCGGTGCAGGTGCTGCACCGGCGGGCGGGGATCATCCTGGGCGACCACAAGAAGGACATGGCCGCCCGCACCCTGGGCCTGCGCGCCCACCACGCCGGCGCGGCCACGGTGCGCGGCTACCTGGACTTCCTGGAACAGAACCCGCAGGCCGACGAGTGGGACCGCTTCATCAGCGCCTTCACGATCAACCACACGGCCTTCTTCCGCGAGCAGCACCATTTCCGCATCCTGGCCGATTTCGTGCGCACCCGCCGCAAGCCGATTTCCGTCTGGTGCTGCGCCTCGTCCACCGGCGAGGAGCCCTACACCCTGGCGATGACGCTGCACGATGCCTGTGGCCAGTCGGAAGCCGGCCTGTCGGTGCTGGCGACGGACATCGACACCCAGGCCCTGGCCCAGGCGCGCAAGGGCGTCTATACCCTGGACCGCATCAAGCCGGTGCCGCAGGAATTCCTGCGGCGCTACTTCCTGCGCGGGGCGGGGCGCCAGGCGGGCATGGCCATGGTCAAGCCCGTGATCCGCAACATGGTCACCTTCGAGGAACTGAACCTGGTCGCGCCCAGCTGGCCGATCAACCAGAAGTTCGATGCGATCTTCTGCCGCAACACCATGATCTATTTCGACAAGCCGACCCAGACCCGGATTCTGGAGCGCTTCGTCCCCCTGCTCAAGCCGGGCGGCCTGATGTTCGCGGGCCACTCGGAAAACTTCACCTACCTGACCAAATCCCTGCGCCTTCAGGGGCAGACGGTCTACGCCGTCGCCTGATCCGGGGGAGTCCTGCTGAAAAATGGCCGTCAACAAGAAAATCCGCGTGCTGTGCGTCGACGATTCCGCCCTGGTGCGCAGTCTGATGACGGAAATCATCAATGCCCACCCCGACCTGGAGGTCGTCGCCACCGCGCCCGATCCCCTGATCGCGCGCGAGCTCATCAAGCAGCACAATCCCGACGTGCTGACCCTGGACGTCGAGATGCCGCGCATGGACGGCCTGGACTTCCTGGAGCGGCTCATGCGCCTGCGGCCCATGCCGGTGGTGATGGTGTCCTCGCTGACCGAGCGCAATTCCGAAGTCACCATCCGGGCGCTGGAGCTGGGCGCGGTCGATTTCGTCACCAAGCCCAAGCTCGGCCTGCGCGACGGCCTGCTGGACTACGGCGACATGATCGCCGACAAGATCCGCGCCGCCGCCCATGCCCGGCTGCGCCCGCGCACGGCCCAGCCGGGCGGCGAGGCGCCGCGGCAGCGCCTGTCGGGCAATTTCTCCACCACCGAAAAGCTCGTCATGATCGGTTCGTCCACGGGCGGCACCGAGGCCATCCGCCACGTGCTCGAACCCCTGCCGGCCAACAGCCCGGCGATCATGATCACGCAGCACATGCCGGCCGGCTTCACCAAGTCCTTCGTGCAGCGCCTGGACGGCCTATGCGCCGTGCAGGTCCACGAGGCCGAGGACGGCCAGCGCGTGCTGCCCGGCCACGTCTACCTCGCGCCGGGCGGCGTGGCCCACATGAAGCTCGCCCGCTCGGGGGCCAATTACGTGGTCAAGCTGGAATACAGCGAGCCCGTCAACCGCCATCGGCCGTCCGTGGACGTGCTGTTCCAGTCGGCCGCCCAGGTGGCCGGCAAGAACGCCATCGGCGTCATCCTGACCGGCATGGGCAAGGACGGCGCCCAGGGGCTGCTGGCGATGCGCCAGGCGGGCGCGCGCACCTTCGCCCAGGACGAGGCGAGCTGCGTCGTCTTCGGCATGCCGCGCGAGGCGCTGCTGATCGGCGCCGCCGAGGAGGCCGTCCCGCTGGACGAACTCAGCGAACGTATCCTGAAAAGCGCCGGCTCCTTCGGGCACCGCGTTTGACGGACTTGAACAGTGGCATCGGGTACCCGAATACCCTGCTTTTTTTATTGATTGGAGAGTGATCCGTGGTACAGAAAACGATGAAAATCCTGGTCGTCGACGACTTTCCCACCATGCGCCGGATCGTCAAGAACCTGCTCAAGGACCTGGGGTTCGAGAACGTCGACGAGGCCGAGGACGGCGCCCAGGCGCTGGAAAAATTGCGCAACGGCGGCTTCGAGTTCGTGGTGTCGGACTGGAACATGCCCAACATGGACGGTCTGACCATGCTGCAGAACATCCGCGCCGATCCCAATCTGGCCAGCCTGCCCGTGCTGATGGTCACGGCCGAGGCCAAGAAGGAAAACATCATCGCGGCGGCCCAGGCCGGTGCCAACGGCTACGTGGTCAAGCCCTTCACGGCTGCGACCCTGGAAGAAAAGCTGAACAAGATATTTGAAAAACTCTGATCGGAGGCGCATCATGACGACGGATCAATCTTCCGGTCAACGGGATTTCGCGGAACCTTCCATGGACCTGATCCAGCGCATCGCGCAGCTCACCCGCACGCTGCGCGTGAGCATGCGCGAGCTGGGCCTGGACCAGGCCATCAAGGACGCCGCCCACGCCATTCCCGACGCGCGCGACCGGCTGCACTACGTGGCCCAGATGACCGAGCAGGCCGCCAACCGGGTGCTCAACGCCGCCGAGCAGATCCAGCCCTGGCAGGAAGCGATGCAGCGCGACGCCAAGGCCCTGGACGCCCGCTGGCAGGACTGGTTCGACCACCCGGTCGAGCTGGACCAGGCGCGCTCGCTGGTGGACGACACCCGGGCCTTCCTGAAGGACGTCCCCGAGAAGACCCAGGCTTCGCAGAACAACGTGATGGAAATCATCATGGCCCAGGACTTCCAGGACCTGACCGGCCAGGTGATCATGAAGATGCTGGGCGTGATCGGCGCCATCGAGACCGAGCTGGTCCAGGTGCTGATCGACAACGTGCCCCAGGAAAAGCGCGAGGAGACCAAGACGCTGCTCAACGGCCCGGTGGTCAACGCCGCGGGCAAGAGCGACGTGGTCACCAACCAGGATCAGGTCGACGACCTCCTGGCCAGCCTTGGATTCTGAACACGCGGCGACGGTCCTCCGCGGACTGTCGCCCCCCGCCTGGGGTTTTCCCTGGACAATGTGACATCGGGGAGAAATGTAAGTCCCGTGTAAGGTCTGAAACTCAATATGAGCCGATCCGGAGGGAGCGGCGAGGCTCCGGGGTTCACGGCCGGCATCGGCCTTCTTCACACGGAGGCAACATGTCCACTGCACGCGGAAGATACCTGGGGCTGGGGCGCCTGATCCGGCAATTGCGCCACGGTCGGGCCACCCTGAACGACCGGGCCTGGACCCTCAGCCCCCTCGCCCTGCCGGTCGGGCGCTTCCTGGGGGCCCTGCGCGAGCGCTTCGTGGTCATGCGCCAGTCCAGCATCCGCATCGCCATCAACGCCGCCCGCCTGCAGGCGCACACCGAGGCCTGCGAGACCATGGCCGACGAACAGGCCCGCGAGGCCGAGAGCCTGTCGGCCCAGGGCACCCAGATCGCCAGCCTCTCGCAGCAGACCAACGACATCGTGGCGGGCGCCGCCGGCGTGTTCCGCCAGCAGCTCGGCGGCCTGCGCTCCACCCAGGAACAGCTGGCCGACCTGCACCGCCGGGTGGCCCGGGTCACGACCCAGATGCAGTCCTTCGCCGAGGTCATCGCCCAGCTCAGCCACCGGGCGCGCTCGGTCGAGGACACCAGCCGCCTGATCAAGGACATCGCCCTCCAGACCCACCTGCTGGCCCTGAACGCGGGGGTCGAGGCCGCCCGCGCCGGCGAGGCCGGCCGGGGCTTCGCCGTGGTCGCCAGCGAGGTCGGCAAGCTGGCCGAGCGCGTCAACGCGGCCACCGGCGACATCGTCCAGCACACCGGCGAAATCCTCGGCCTGGTGTCCGACACCGAACAGCAGAGCCAGTCCATCCATGCCGACATGCGCGCTTCCGACCGCCTGGTGGACGAGTTCGCCGGGCAGTTCGACGCCCTGGTGCGCGAACTGGGCGGCGTCGGCGCCCAGCTCGACGGCGTGGCCGACCACGTCGCCCAGGTCAACCAGACCAACCAGGACATGAGCCGCTCCATCGGCCGCATCGCCGACCACAGCGCCATCCTGCGCCAGCGCATGCAGTCCATGCGCGAGCAGGTGCATGGCGTGCGCACCCAGACCGAGAGCCTGCAGGAAATGCTGGCGGCCTGGCGCACCGGCGCCACCCCCTTCGACGACCTGGCGGCCCGCCTCGGCCAGCTGCGCGACCGCTGCGCCGCGCTGCTGCGCCAGGCCCGCGCCGACGGCCTGGACGTCTTCGACAAGGCCTACCGCCAGATCCCCGGCAGCCGGCCGCCGCGCTACCACGTGGCCTACGACCAGGCCATCGACCAGACCCTGCAGGGCATCCTGGACGGGGTGCTGGAGCAGGTGCCGCACGGCTACTACGCGATCCTGGTGGACATGAACGGCTATGCGCCCACGCACAACCGCCGCTATTCCCGCCCGCCCACCGGCGACGTCGCGCACGACACCCTGCACTCGCGCGACAAGCGCCTGTTCGACGACCAGATCAGCCGCGGCGCGATCGGCAACCGGGGCGGGGTGCTGTGCCAGACCTACATGCGCGACACCGGGGAAATCATCACCGACGTCTCCCTGCCCCTGGACCTGGACGGCGCGCGCTGGGGGGCCGTGCGCATCGGCCTGGATTACCTGCAGTTCGAGCAGGCCCTGTCCCCGGCGGCCGCCCCCGCCGCCGCCGCCCGGCTTGCAAGCCCTTGAATTGCCGCGCCTAATGCGCTTTTATCCGTGCTTCGCCCCGGCTGCCTGGACACTACAATCCAGGCTGTCCGTATTGTCGTCGGCTGAGCATGGCCCAGGATAGCGATCTCGAAAAAACAGAACCAGCGACTCCCCGGCGCCTCCAGAAGGCGCGCGAGGAAGGCCAGGTTGCGCGCTCGCGCGAGCTGGGCACCTTCCTGGCCCTGATCTGCGGCATCGGCGCCCTGTGGCTCGGCGGCGATGCGATCTTCCGCACGCTGCGCGGCATCCTGCTCAACGGCCTGTGGTTCGACACCCGGATCGCGCGCGATCCCCAGGTCATGCTCAACGTGGCCGGCGACTCCGCCTGGCACGGGCTGATGATCGTGCTGCCGTTCATGGCCCTGCTGCTGGTGGTCGGCATCTTTTCCTCGGTGGCGCTGGGCGGCTTCCTGCTGTCGGGCAAGGCCCTGGAGCCCAAATTCGAGCGGCTCAACCCGCTGGCGGGGATCAAGCGCCTGTTCGCCGCGCAGACCCTCATCGAGCTGGTCAAGACGCTGGCCAAGGCGGGGCTGGTCGGCTTCGTCGGCGTCAAGGTCATCTGGGCCTACCGCGACGACATGCTGGCCCTCTCGCGCATGGCGCCCACCGAGGCCCTGGCGCGCGGGCTGGACCTGACCGCCCTGTGCTGCCTGCTGATCGCCTCGTCGCTCATCATCATCGTCCTGATCGACGTGCCCTGGCAGATCTGGAACCATGCCAAGCAGCTGCGCATGTCCAAGGACGATGTCAAGCAGGAGCACAAGGACAGCGACGGCGATCCCCACGTGAAGGGCCGCATCCGCTCGCAGCAGCGCGCCATGGCGCGGCGGCGCATGATGAGCGCCGTGCCCGAGGCCGACGTGGTCGTCACCAACCCGACCCATTACGCCGTGGCCCTGCGCTACCGCGAAGGGCAGGGCGGGGCGCCCGTGGTCGTGGCCAAGGGCACCCGCCTGATCGCCGCGCAGATCCGCGAGATCGCCGACCGGCACGGCGTCGCCCTGCTGGAGGCCCCGCCGCTGGCGCGCGCCCTGTATCATCACGTCGAACTCGACCGGGAAATCCCCGTCGCCCTGTACGCCACTGTGGCCGAAGTGCTGGCCTGGGTCTATCAGGTGCGCAACTGGCAGCACGGCTCGGGTACACTGCCGCAGGCGCCGCGGGACCTGCGCGTGCCGCCCGAACTCGATCCGCAACACGGCCCTGAACCGGTGCCAGTCCCCGCCTCATGAACAGCTTCCTGGATTTTCTCAAGACCCAAGGCTCCGGGCATGCCCGCCTGTTGGCGGGGCCCGTGCTGATCCTCATGGTGCTCGCCATGATGATCCTGCCGCTGCCGCCCTTCATCCTGGACCTGCTGTTCACCTTCAACATTTCCCTCTCGGTGATGATCCTGCTGGTGGCCATGTTCACGCGCAAGCCGCTGGACTTCGCCGCCTTTCCCTCGGTGCTGCTGTTCGCCACGCTGCTGCGCCTGTCGCTGAACGTCGCCTCCACCCGGGTGGTGCTGCTCAACGGCCACAAGGGCCCGGATGCCGCCGGGCAGGTGATCGAGGCCTTCGGCCACTTCCTGGTGGGCGGCAACTTCGCCGTCGGCATCATCGTGTTCATCATCCTGGTGATCATCAATTTCACCGTCATCACCAAGGGCGCGGGCCGCATCGCCGAAGTCGGCGCGCGCTTCACCCTGGACGCCATGCCCGGCAAGCAGATGGCCATCGACGCCGACCTGAACGCCGGCCTGATCGGCGAGGACGAGGCCCGCAAGCGCCGCGCCGAGGTCTCCCAGGAGGCCGAGTTCTACGGCGCCATGGACGGCGCCAGCAAGTTCGTGCGCGGCGACGCCGTGGCCGGCCTGCTGATCATGGTGATCAACATCATCGGCGGCCTGATCGTCGGCATGGTCCAGCACGGCCTGTCGGCCTCCGACGCGGGCACCGTCTACACCCTGCTCACCATCGGCGACGGCCTGGTGGCGCAGATCCCGGCGCTGGTGATCTCCACCGCGGCCGGCGTGGTGGTCTCGCGCGTGGCCGACGACCGGGACGTGGGCCAGCAGATGATCGGCCAGCTGTTCTCCAATCCCAACGTGATGTTCATCACTTCCGGGATCCTGACGCTGATGGGCCTGATCCCCAACATGCCGCACGTCGCCTTCCTGCTGCTGGCGGCCATCATCGGCGGCAGCGGCTGGCTGCTGCTGCAGCGCCAGCAGCGCGACCTCCAGGCGGCCGCCGCCGATCCGGGCCACGAGCAGGCGGCCGCCGTGGCCGCCGCCGCCGAGGCGAGCTGGGACGACGTGGCCCCCGTCGATCCGCTCGGGCTGGAAGTCGGCTACCGCCTGATCTCGCTGGTGGACCACCAGCAGAACGGCGAGCTGCTGCACCGCATCCGCAGCCTGCGCAAGAAATTCGCCCAGGAAATGGGCTTCCTGCCGCCGGTCGTGCACATCCGCGACAACCTCGAAATCAAGCCCACGGACTACCGCATCCTGCTGTTCGGCGTGGAGATCGGCCGCGGCGTGGCCCAGACCGGGCAGTGGCTGGCCATCGACCCGGGCGGGGTGACGGGCCCGGTCCAGGGCACGCCCACCAAGGACCCGGCCTTCGGCCTGCCGGCGTTCTGGATCGACCCGGCCTTGCGCGAACAGGCGCAGATCGCGGGCTACACCGTGGTCGATACCGCCACGGTGGTCGCCACCCACCTGAACCACCTGATGCACCGCTACGGCTCGCGCCTGCTGGGCCGCCAGGAAACCCAGCAGCTGCTCGACCACGTCGCCCGCGACGTGCCCAAGCTGGTCGAGGACCTGGTGCCCAAGACCCTTTCCCTGCCGCAGCTGCAGAACCTGCTGCGCAGCCTGCTCGACGAGGACGTCCCCATCCGCGACATGCGCAGCATCCTCGAGACCATCACGGAATACGCCCCGCGCCTGGCCGCCCTCAATCCGGCCGGCACCGGGCCGAATCCCGACGAACTGCTGGCGCAGGTCCGGGTCGCCCTGGGCCGGGCCATCGTCCAGCACTGGTTCGCGAGCGAGACCGAACTGCGCGTCATCGGCCTGGACGCCCGCCTGGAGCGCGTGCTGACGCAGGCCCTGGGCAGCAGCGGCGCCCTGGAGCCCGGCCTGGCGGAAAACCTGCTGGGCGACGTCGAGCGCATCGTCCAGGGACAGGAGGACCGGGGCGACGCCCCCGTGCTGGTGGTGCCGCCGGTGCTGCGCGCTTCGCTGTCGCGCTTCCTGCGCCATCACCTGCCGCACATGGCGGTGCTCTCCAGCGCCGAGATCCCTGAAGAGCGTATCATTCGGGTCACTGCAGTCGTCGGCGGGAGTCCTGCGTGAACATCAGTCGTTTCTTCGGTGCCACCAACCGCGAGGTCCTGCGCCAGGTGCGCCTCGCGCTGGGGCCCGATGCCCTGATCATCTCCAACAAGCGGGTCAACGGCGGGGTGGAGATCCTCGCCACCGACCAGACGTCCCTGCCGGACGCCGGTCCGTCCGCCGCCCCCGCCCGCCCGGCGGCGCCCGCGGCGCCCCGGCCCGCCGCCGCGCCCCCGTCCCCGGCGCCGCATGCCGCCGCGGGGCCTGCGCCCGGCATGCCGGGCGCGGACCTGATGGGCGCCATCGGCGAGCTCAAGGGCTCCCTGGAAACCCGCATCGACGAACTGCTGTGGGGCAGCCAGCTGCGCCGCTCGCCGCAGGCGGTCACGCTGTTCCAGAACCTGCTGCGCTTCGGCTTCAGCACGGCCCTGCTGCGGGCCATGCTCAAGCACATGCCGGAACAGGCCGGCGCCCGGGCCGCCTTCCAGTGGGCGCGCAACGAACTGGTCCGCCATCTGCCGGTGCTGGAAGCCGAGGACGCCCTCTGGCAGCCCGGTCTGGCGCTGGCGCTGGTCGGCCCCACCGGGGTGGGCAAGACCACCACGGTGGCCAAACTCGCCGCCCGCTGCGTGCGCCGCAGCGGGCCCGGCAGCCTGGTGCTGCTGACGACCGACACCTACCGGATCGGCGCCCACGAGCAGCTGAAAATCTACGGCCAGATGCTGCGCGTGCCGGTGCACGTCGTGCAGGACATCCACGAAATGCGCCGCATCGTGCAGACGGTGCGCCCGGACCAGACCCTGCTGATCGACAATGTCGGCATCAGCCAGCGCGACCGCTACATCCACGAGCAGGCCGCCCTGCTGGCGGGCGCCGGCCGCAGGATCGAGCGCCTGCTGGTGCTCAACGCCGTCAGCCATGGCGACACCCTGGACGAGGTCGCCCGGTCCTATGCCGGCGACGGCGGCACGCCGCTGCGCGGCTGCATCGTCTCCAAGATCGACGAAGCCTCGCGCCTGGGCGCGGCGCTGGACACCGCGATCCGCTACAAGCTGCCGATCCATTACGTATCCAACGGCCAGAAGGTCCCGGAAAACCTGCTGTTCCTGCCGGCAGCCGAGCTGGTGGACCGGGCGCTCGCGCCGATCCAGGCCAACCGCGCCCTGTACGCGCCGTCCGAGGCCGACCTGGCGGCACTGCTGTCCATGACGCAGCCGGCCGACAGCCCCGATGCCGCCGCCGAACGCCGCCGCCAGCAGATCCTGCTGCCGCAGCTGCTGACCGGCTCGGCGAGCGGCGATGCGCTGGGCATGGACCAGCTGCGGGCCGCCGTGACCCTGCAGGACGAGGATCCGGTGCTGTCCGAAGCCTACGACCTGTGGCGCAGCCGGGCGGCGGGCGGCCTGCCGCCGGCCGCCGAGGCCATCGAGCATCTGCGCCGGGTCGCCCACGGCGGCCTGGACGAAACCCAGCCGGCCCTGGTCGTGCATGCGCGCCAGTCCCTGGACTGGCAGGGCCGGCGCGGCGCCTGGTCGGGGGCCGCCTGGTTCGACGGCCAGGGCCGGCCGCTGGCCGCGGCCACCCAGCAGATCGGCCTGGCGGACGGCTGGCATACGCCGCAGGGGGCCTGGTTCCTCCCGTCGGACCGTCTCCAGGCGAAAGGTGTCCTCCCGGGGGGCGGCAGGCCGGAAGCGCAGCGCGGCGGGCGGATTCCGGCGCCTTCGGCCGCCGATGCGCTGCTGGCGCAGATCGAAACCGAAACCGAGGATGCGCCCTCTGCGGTCCTGCACGTGTTCGACGGCGGCAGCCAGGCCCTGCTGCGCGCCTTGAGCGCCCGCGAGCGCCGCTGGCTGGCCGCCTGCAGCCCGCGCGCCCGGGTCTTCCTCGACGACGAGCCCGGTGTCCTGTCGGCCGCCGTCCAGTCCCTGATGTATCAGCCGCTGGATGCGCAGACGTTCTGGCCCCTGCTGTCGGCGGCGGGCCTGGAAGACGCCCGGCCGGCCTGGTGGGCCGCGCTGGGCGAGGCCGAACTGCGCGTCCGCGGCGAGCCCGCGCTGCCGGTGCGGGTCTTCAGCCTGCGGGCGGTGGATCCCCGGGATGGGCGCCTGCTGAAAGTCTGGCACGCCGTGGCCGGGATGGCGGTGGACCCCGATCCGGGCCGGATCGCCCGCGCCCTGATCCTGCGCCAGGAATGCCAGGCAGCCTGGCGGCAGGCCGCGCCGCTGCTGGCCGAAGCCGGCCGCGAACCGCTGGTGGACCGGGCCGTGTTCGTCGCCCAGATGGGGCTGGCGGCCTGGCGTCTGGCCCAGGATCCGGCCCTGGCGCCGGCGGCCCGGGTCGCCGCCCGCATGCTGGGCGCCGACCGGCTCGCGCCGCGCCATGCCCACGCCGGGCTGCTCAAGCTGTATGCGCTGAAAGAACTGCTGGCGGACTGAGGGCCCCCACGCTGCACAGCCTGCGGCTGCTTGCTGCCCCCCGAGGGGGCGCTTTTCGCCTTGGGGCGGCCCGACGGCGAAAAGAGGGCCCCCCACGCTGCGCAGCCTGCGGCTTCTTGCTGCTTCCCGATGGGGCGCTTTTCGCCTTGGGGCGGCCCGGCGGCGAAACTAACGGCGGGGCAGGCGCCCGCGGGCGTCGTACAGGTCCTGGTTGACCAGGGAATGCAGGGTGTCCAGCGCGCGCTGGTTGTGTTCCATGAAGGTGCGCAGGAGCTGGCCGTTGTCCTGGTTCAGGCGGCTGGCCCGGTCGGCGCGCTCGAACAGCGCGTCGAAGGCTGGGCGCAGTTCGGGGTGGACGGCGCAGACGGCGTCGATGCCGCCGGCGTCGTCCGCCTGGTCCAGTTCGCCCAGCAGCCGGGCGCGTTCCCCGTCCAGCCGGCCCAGGCGTTCGGCGTAGTCGTTCTTGCGCTGGGCCAGTTCGGCCAGGGCGAGGTTCGTGGGGGTGTCCAGCAAGGTGGCGGATTCTGCTTCCAGCGTCTGGATGAATTCGTCCAGCAGGCCCGACTGGGCCTGGACGCATTGCAGCAGGTCGTCCGCCAGGCTCATTTGAGGAGGTCGCGGACGCTGGCCAGCAGGCCGTCGGCGATCCGGCTGGGGTCGATCTTCAGTTCGCCGGAGGCCAGCGCGTCGCGGATCTGCTGGACGCGCTCGGCCTGGACGTCGGCGTCGCTGTCGTTCAGGGCGGCCAGATGGCGGGCGGCCGGACTGAGATCGACCGCCGTGCGGCTACCGGCAGCCGCGCTCGGCGCGGCAGGGGAGGCCGTGTCGTTGCGCGTTCCCCCGGCCACCCCGTTCAGCAGGGGGTTGGACGAAGTGGAATTGATTTTCAAGACTCGTCTCCGGGTTGGGTGGGAAGGATCATTGGTGCATCCCTCGTAACGGCGGGCCGGGCGGATTCTTTAGGGTTCCCCGTCGCTACATCATAACCTGGACCGTGTGGGCGTCGATCACCGTGCCGGTGATGATCTGTCCCCCCGGGGTGCGGACCTGGATCCGGGCGCCGGGGCCGCCCGATTCCAGCGCCTGGCCCTCGCCGGTGGCGACGAAGCCGACGCCGCGCGCGATGGTGCGGACTTGCTGGCCGCGTTCGATGGCGTTCGGGTCGCGCAGGGCGCCCGATTCGATCGGCCCGCCGGCCCGGATGCGGCGCGTGGCGATCCAGCCCACGATGTGGGCCGGATCGCCGATCAGCCGGCGGTTGCGCAGCAGGTCGCCTTCGCGAGTGTCCAGGTCGTCCAGGCTCAGGACCTCGTCGCGCCGGATCAGGCGGTTGGCGACGAAATAGGTGCCCAGGATCTGGACGCTGGCCTGCACGTAGATCGTCCAGGGCTGCGGTGCCAGGCAGCGCACCCCGACGGGCGTGCGCGGCTGCAGGCCCGAGCCGGACAGGAAGGCCTCCATCCGCTCGCAGGCCGGCTGGTTCACGATGCGGGGGGCGTCCACGTGGATGACGGCGCGGCCCGGCCAGTCCGCCGCCCGGTCCTGCAGCAGGGTCTCGACCTGGGCAACGACGGCCGCCGGGTCCTGCAGGGCGGGGCGGGCCGCCTGGGCGTGCGCCGGCCCCGGCAGCACGGCGGCCAGCAGCAGGGACGGCAGGAATCGGGATGCGCGCATCGCCCCATTGTAGTGTCTCGCCGGCGGGTTCGAACCCGCAGCGCCGGGCTTCGGGGGCCGCGGGCCGCCCGGGGCCGCCGTGCGCAGGCCGGTGTCCGGCCCGCATCGGACGAATAGGGCTTCAATCCCCGCCTTGTTTTGGCGTTTATCCCCCTGACGGGGACCGTACTATGATGGCGTGCGAGAAAACCGCGAATGGTCGGGGGATCATTTGGTGCACGGTGGCGGCGCACACTGCTCATCCGTTTCAGTGTAAAGCCATGATCGATCGAATCGGCAAGGACTTCGAGTTCTACCAGAAAGCCCTGGCCCTGCGTCAGCAACGCCAGGAAATCCTGGCGTCCAACATCGCCAACGCCGACACGCCCAACTACAAGGCGCGCGACGTCGATTTCAACGCCACCCTGCGCGACGCGATGGGCGAGGGAGGCCTGCCGCGCCTGCCGGACACGTCCCTGACGCTGACCTCGGCGCGCCACATCCCGGCCAGCGCCCACACCAGCGGCCCCGCCGAAGAACTCTACCGCGTGCCCACCCAGCCCAGCCTGGACGGCAACACGGTCGAGATGGACGTCGAGCGCGTGCAGTTCGCGGACAACACCCTGCGCTACCAGACCGACCTGCAGGTGCTGAACGGGCGCATCAAATCCCTGCTGGCCGCGATCCAGCAATAACCGGCCGCGCCACGGAAACCGCCATGTCCACCTTCAGCATCTTCCAGATCGCCGGTTCGGCGCTGTCGGCCCAATCCCAGCGCATGAACGTGTCGGCCAGCAACATCGCCAACGCCGACAGCGCCGCGGGCCCCGACGGCCAGCCCTACCGGGCCCGCCAGGTCGTGTTCCAGATGACGCCCTCGGCCCGCTCCGAGGCCGTCGGCGGCGTGCAGGTCGCCTCGGTCCTCGAAAGCAACGCGCCCCCGCGCATCCAGTACGATCCCGGCAACCCCCTGGCGGACGCCAAGGGCTACGTCACCCTGCCCAACGTCGATGTCGTCGCCGAGACCGTCAACATGATTTCCGCTTCGCGTTCCTACCAGGCCAACGTGGAAGTCATCAACACGGCCAAATCGCTGATGGCCAAGACCCTCACCCTGGGTCAATAAGGAGTCCCGCCATGACCACCGTCAACGATGTCTACGGCACGAGCACCGCTTCCACGCTGGCCAATGCGCAGTCCAGCAGCCTGCTGGGCGACACCCAGGACCGCTTCCTGACCCTGCTGGTCACGCAGCTGCAGAACCAGGACCCCCTGAATCCCATGGACAACGCCGAGGTCACCACGCAGATCGCGCAGCTGTCCATGGTCAACGGCATCCAGAGCCTGAACAACACCCTGCTGGCCCTCTCGGGCCAGATGGACATGTCGCAGTCGCTGCAGGCCGCCGGCCTGATCGGCAAGGACATCCTGTATCCGGGCGAGAAGATCTCCCTGGGCAGCGATCCGGACACGGGCGCCAAGATCGCCACGCCTTTCGGCATCGACCTGATGTCCGGCGCCGCCAAGACCACGGTCTCCATCCTGGACGCCACCGGCAAGGCCGTGCGCATCTACGAATTCGGTGCGCAGGACGCCGGCATCTATCCCCTGAGCTGGGACGGCCTGGACGCCGCGGGCGTCGCCGTGCCGGACGGCGCCTACACCGTCCAGGTGGCGGCGTCCGACGCCAACGGCCAGCCGGTCTCGGCCGAGGCGCTCACCTCCGGCCACATCGGCAGCGTCGCCTACACCGCCGAGGGCCTGCGGCTGAATCTGGCCCTGGGCGAAAAGATTTCCCTGCTGGACGTCCGGCAGGTCATGTAATCCGGACGGCGGCCGCACGGCGCCGCCGTTTCCACGAATCAACGCACTACGCACTGAAAGAGGTCAACCATGGGTTTCGGACAAGGTCTCAGCGGCTTGAACACCGCCTCGCAGGATCTGGACGTCATCGGCAACAACATCTCCAACGCCAAGACGGTCGGCTTCAAGGCAGCGTCCACCGCCTTCGCCGATATCTATGCCAGTTCGCGCGTCGGCCTGGGGGTCCAGATGGCCGGGGTCACGCAGCGCTTCACGACGGGGGTCCTGTCCGTTTCGGGCAACGAGCTCGACATCGCCATCGACGGCACCCGCGGGCTGTTCGTCATCACGTCCCCGACGGACGGCACCACGTTCTACACCCGCAACGGGCAGTTCACGCGCGACAAGGAAAACCGCATCGTCAATGCCCAGGGCAACCAGCTGATGGGGTTCAACGTCGACAACAGCGTGACGCCGCCGCGCCCGATCATGGGCGGCGGCCTGGTCGGCCTGACCGTGCCGGTGGGCAACATCGAGCCCAAGTTCACGGAAACCGTCAAGAACAAGCTCAACCTCGATGCGGATGCGGACATCCTCTCCCCGGTTCCCGCCCCCGACCTGACCGATCCCACCACCTTTTCCACCTCGACGCCGGTCACGGTGTACGACTCCCTGGGCAAGGCGCACCGGGTCGATCAGGTGTACCAGCGCACCGGGACGAATGCCTGGACCGTCACTTATCAATATACCGATCCGGCGACGGGCACGACCAGCAATGTCGGCTCGGCCAACCTGACTTTCGACACGGCGGGCCGGCTGGTGACGACGCCGGCGGCACCCACCGGGACGATCGCCTTGCCGGCGGCGGGCGGTGCCGCGGCGCTCAACGTCACCGTCAGCTACGACGATTCGACGCAATTCTCCGGCGGCTATACCACCAATTTCGTGCAGGACGGCTATGCCTCGGGCGAATTCGCCAGCCTGTCGATCGGGACCGACGGCGCCGTGGTGGCCAACTACACCAATGGCGCCAAGAAGACCACCGGCTTCGTGGCCATGGCGGACTTCAACAATCTGCAGGGGCTGCAGTCGGTGGGCGGCAACGCCTGGGTCGAGACCGCCTCCTCGGGGCAGGCCATCATGGGCACGCCGGGCAGCAACGGGCTGGCGAGCGTCAAGGGGCAGGCGGTCGAGGAATCCAACGTGGACATGAGCCAGGAACTGGTCAACCTGATCATCGCCCAGCGCACCTACCAGGCCAACGCCCAGACGATCAAGACGCAGGATCAGGTGCTCCAGACCCTGATGGCCATGCGCTGACCGCGGTAGCCCGGCATGGATCGCATCCTCTACACCGCCTCCAACGGCGCGGCCCGCATCCTGGAGCAGCAGTCGGTCATCGCCAACAACATGGCCAACGTGGCCACGGCCGGCTTCCGCGAGCAGATGGCGATCTACCGCTCCGTGCCGGTGGTGCCCCAGGCGGGCGAGCTGCCCACCCGGGTCAGTACCGTGGCGTCCACCCCGGGCAGCCATTTCCGCCAGGGCACCATGGCCGAGACCGGCCATGCCCTGGACGCGGCCATCGCCGGCGACGGCTGGTTCGCCGTGCAGACCCCGCAGGGCGAGGCCTATACCCGCGCGGGCGAGTTCGCCGTCAATGACCGGAACCAGCTGGTCACGCACACCGGCCTGCCGGTGCTGTCCAACGACGGCGGCCCCATCGAGATCCCCGAGCGCGGCAGCGTGACCTTCGCCACGGACGGCCAGATCAGCGCCCTGGGCGCCGGCGACAATCCGCGCGACATCCAGCTGCTGGCGCAGCTGAAACTGGTCAATCCGCCCCAGGACCAGCTGGTGCGCGGCGACGACGGCCTGTTCCGCCTGGCGGGGGGCCAGCCCGCCCAGGCCGCCCCGGAAGTCAAGATCGCGCCGGGCTTCGTCGAGAAAAGCAACGTCAATCCGGCCGCCATGATGGTGGCCATGATTTCCAACGCCCGCCAGTTCGAGCAGCAGATGCAGGTGATCAAGAACGCCAGCACCAACGCGGAACGCGGCAATTCGATTCTTTCGGCGGCGGGCTGAGCCCGGCGCCCCCGAAACAGGACCCAGAGACATGATACGTTCCCTGTGGATCGCCAAGACCGGTCTGGAAACCCAGCAGACCAGCATGGACGTGATTTCCAACAACCTGGCCAACGTCAACACCACGGGCTTCAAGCGCAGCCGCGCCGTGTTCGAGGACCTGATGTACCAGACGATCCGCCAGCCCGGCGCCAGCGTCGGCGCGGCCAACCAGCTGCCCTCCGGCCTGCAGCTGGGCACCGGCGCGCGCACCGTGGCCACCGAGCGCATCCACACCCAGGGCAACCTGAAGGAAACCGGCAATGCGCTGGACGTGGCCGTCCAGGGCAACGGCTTCCTGCAGGTGGAACTGCCCGACGGCACCTTCGCCTACACGCGCGACGGCAGCATCCAGCGCGACCAGAACGGCATGCTGGTGACGGCAGGCGGCTATCCCATCCAGCCGGGCATCAACATCCCCGACAACGCGCTCACCATCACGATCGCGCGCGACGGCACGGTGTCCGTGACCCAGCCGGGCGCGACCGGCACCAACGTCGAGGTCGGCCAGCTGCAGCTGTCCACGTTCATCAATCCGACCGGCCTGCAGAGCCTGGGCGAGAACCTGTACGCCGAGACGGATGCCTCGGGGCCGGCCAACGTGCTGCAGCCCGGCCTGGACGGCGCGGGCGTGCTGCTGCAGAACTACGTCGAAACGTCCAACGTCAACGTGGCCGAGGAACTGGTGAACATGATCACCACCCAGCGTGCCTTCGAGATGAACAGCAAGGCAGTGCAGACGTCCGACCAGATGCTCGCCCGCCTGACCCAGATGTAACCAGGATGTCCATGAAGGGATTGCGGGGTGCGGCGGGCGCGTGTGCGGCAGTGCTGGCGCTGGTCTTGTCCGGGTGCGCGCTGGTGCCGCCCGAGCCGATCGTCACGGGGCCGCTGACCGCGCCGCCCCCGCCGCCGGCGGCGCCCGCGGCGGAAGCCAACGGCTCCATCTACCAGCCCACCGCCTACGGCAACTATCCCCTGTTCGAGGACCGCCGGCCGCGCAACGTGGGCGACATCGTCACGATCGTGATCCAGGAAAAGACCAATGCCGCCAAGACGGTCGGCACGTCCACCGACCGCAGCGGCAGTTCCAGCATGACCATCGGCCTGGCGCCGGCGATCCTGCCCACCGACCTGGGGGCCAAGCAGAACTTCGAAACCGACAGCGGCAACAAGTCCGAGGGCAAGGGGTCCAGCAGCGCCACCAATCTGTTCACGGGCACGCTCACCACCACGGTCATCGGGGTGCTGCCCAACGGCAATCTGCAGATCGCCGGGGAAAAGCAGATCGCCATCAACCGGGGCAGCGAATACGTGCGCTTCTCGGGCGTGGTGGACCCCCGCTCGATCACCGGCAGCGGCACGGTGGCCTCGACCCAGGTGGCCGACGCCCGCATCGAATACCGCAGCAAGGGCGTGATGGACGAAGTCCAGACCATGGGCTGGCTGCAGCGCTTCTTCCTCAACATCGCTCCGTTCTGACGTCATGGCCGCATCGCTGATTCCGCTTTCCTTCCTTTCGCGCCGCCTGGCCGCCGGCGCCCTGGCCCTGTGCCTGGGGGCGCTGGCGCTCCCGGGCGCCGTGCAGGCCGCCGAGCGCATCAAGGATCTGGCGTCGTTCACCGGAGTGCGCGAAAACCAGCTGATCGGCTACGGCCTGGTGGTCGGCCTGGACGGCAGCGGCGACCAGGTGCGCCAGACGCCCTTCACCCAGCAGAGCCTGACCAACATGCTGTCCCAGCTGGGCGTGACCGTGCCCCAGGGCACCAACATGCAGGTGAAGAACGTCGCCGCAGTCATGGTGACCGCGCGCCTGCCCGCCTTCGCCCAGCCGGGCCAGAGCCTGGACGTGGTGGTGTCGTCCATGGGCAACGCCAAGAGCCTGCGCGGCGGCACGCTGCTGATGACGCCGCTCAAGGGCGCCAACGGCCAGGTCTACGCCCTGGCCCAGGGCAATCTGCTGGTCGGCGGTGCCGGCGCGTCCCAGGGCGGCGCCAGCGTGCAGGTCAATCAATTGAACGGCGGCACCATCCCGGACGGCGCCATCGTCGAGCGCGGCGTGCCCACGACCTACGCCCAGAACGGCATGGTGCGCCTGGAGCTGAACAGCAGCGATTTCGGCATCGCCCAGAACGTCGTGGCGGCGCTCAACCGCAAGTTCGGCGCGCAGACGGCGACCGCCCTGAACGGCCGCACCATCGAACTGCGCGCGCCCGCCGATCCCAAGGCCCAGCTCGCCTTCCTGTCCCAGGTGGAAAACCTCCAGGTCGGCCTGCCGCCCGCCCGCGCCCGGGTGGTCGTCAACGCCCGCACCGGCTCGGTGGTGATGAACCGCACCGTCACCATCGACGAGGCCGCCATCGCCTACGGCAACCTGTCGGTCACCATCAGCCCGCAGCAGCAGGTCAGCCAGCCGACCACGCCCTTCGGCGGCGGCGAGACCGTGGTGACGCAGAACACCCAGATCGAAATGCGCAGCGAGGGCGGCGCCATCCAGCGCGTCACCACCAGCGCCAACCTGGCCGACGTGGTGCGGGCGCTCAACGCCCTGGGCGCCACGCCGCAGGACCTGCTGTCCATCCTGCAGAACCTGAAGAGCGCCGGCGCCCTGCGCGCCGACCTGGAAGTGATCTGAGGCCGGCCATGGGATTCGTTTCGCACATGCCGCTGCCCGGTTCCGACGCCACGCCGTCGGCGCTGGACTTCAGCGGCCTGAATGCCCTGAAGCAGAGCGTGCGGGCCGGGGGGGATGCCGCGCAGGACCCGCAGCGCGAGGTCGCGCGCCAGTTCGAGGCGATCTTCATCCAGATGATGCTCAAGCAGGCGCGCCAGCAGTCGGCGCAGATGCCGTCCCTGTTCGACTCCGAGGCGACGCGCATGGCCCAGAGCCTGGGCGACGAGCAGGCCGCGCTGGCCATGGCCGACCCCGGCCTGGGCCTGGCCGACGCGCTGATGGCGCAGATGCGGGGCGGGGTGCTGAAGTCGTCGGCCGGTGCCTCGGGCGATCCGCCCGAGGCGGCCCGCTCGCGCCTGCCGGGCCTGCAGTCGCGCATCGGCGAGGGCCGGCGCGAGATGGCCGATTCCATCGAAGGCCTGATCGACCGCCTGGCGCGGCGCGGCGCGGGCGACCGGATCGGCGGCGCCATTCAGGGCGCGCCGGAACACATCCGCGCCTTCGTGGACCGCATGGCCGGCGCCGCGGAACTGGCGTCCCGGCGCAGCGGCGTGCCGGCCAGGCTGATCCTCAGCCAGGCGGCGCTGGAATCGGGCTGGGGCGAGCGCGAGATCCTGCGCCCCGACGGCCGCAGCAGCCACAACCTGTTCGGCATCAAGGCCGGCGGCGGCTGGCGCGGCGAAGTGGTCCACGTGACGACCACCGAATATGACGAGGACGGCGTGGCGCGCCGCCTGTCGCAGCCTTTCCGGGCCTACGGCTCCTATGCCGAGTCCTTCCAGGACTATGCCGAACTGATCGGCGGCAGCGAGCGCTACGGCAAGGTCGCCACCGCCCCTTCCGCGGAGGCCGCCGCCCGGCGCATCCAGGAAGCCGGCTACGCCACCGACCCGGGCTATGCCGACAAGCTGATTTCCATCATGGGGTATTTCAACGCCCGCTGAGGGCGCGGCCCCCGCGCGCCGGACCTAAGCGCGCCGGACCTAAATTTCCGTGCGCGCCTGCCGTTATCATCAGGGAAGAATTCCGGTGCACGCCCCTCCGGCGCGCACCGCAACCGATAGGATTGCAGCATATGAATCTGGAGAATCTCGGCAAGGCGGGCCTCCTGGTCGCGCAAAACCGTCTGCAGACGGCCGGGCACAACATCAACAACGCCGCGACCGCCGGCTACAGCCGCCAGACCGTCCTGTCGGAGACGGCGGGCGCCATGTCGACTTCCGCCGGCTGGATCGGCCGGGGCGTGCAGGCCGTCAGCGTGCAGCGTTCCTACGACAATTTCCTGCAGAACCAGCTCGCCACTTCGCTGATGCGCGGCGCCGCCCTCAAGGCCTATGGCGACCAGATCAGCCAGATCAACAATCTGGTGGCCGACCGCACGGTGGGCATTTCCCCGGCCATCCAGAAATTCTTCGACAGCCTGGACGCGGTGGCCTCGGCTCCCGCCGACGTGGCCGCCCGCCAGGAGCTCATCGGCCAGGCCAACAGCCTGGCGGCCCAGCTGCGGGATGCCAATGCCTTCATCGACAATCAGCGGATCAACGTCAATACCCAGATCGACACCACCGTCAGCCAGATCAACAGCTACCTGGACCGCATCCAGGACCTGAACCGCCAGATCACCACGGCCAAGGCCACCAATCCGAGCCAGCCGCCCAACGACCTGCTCGATCAACGCGACCAGCTCGTGTCCGAACTGGGCCAGCTCATCGACATCAAGACCTACGTGCAGGAAGACCGGGTCAACATCACCGTCGGCAATGGCCAGACGGTGCTGGGGGGGGATTCCGTCTTCCATCTCGAAACGCATCCTTCCAAGGCCGACCCGTCGCGCACCGCCGTCAGCTTCACCGTCCCGGGCCCGGGCGGCACGACCATCCCCGTCGAGATGAGCGATACGCTGATCACCGGCGGCAAGCTGGGCGGCCTGCTGACCTTCCGTACCGACGTCCTCGACTCGACCCAGAACGACCTGGGGCGCATCGCCCTGGGGATCTCGGTCGCCATCAACGAGCAGCATGCCCAGGGCTACGACCTGTCCGGCACCCTGGGCGGCGATTTCTTCACCGTGGGCACGCCCAAGGTCATCGGCAACGAGAACAACAGCGCGGCGGCGGGCACGCCGGCCGCCACCTACGTGCCCGGGGATCTGTCCAAGATCACCAACCAGGACTACCGGATCCAGTTCGACGGCACGAACTACACGATCACGCGGGTGCCCGAAGGCACGGCCGTGACGCCCACGGCGGCGGGCACGACCCTGAGCTTCGACGGCCTGGAAATCGACACGGCGGGCATGACCCCGGCGGCGGGTGACAGCTGGCTGATCCAGCCCACGCGCAACGCGGCGGCCGCCATGACGGTGGCGATCACCGATCCCGACAAGGTCGCCGCGGCCGGGGAGGCTTCCCCGGGCGTGGGCGCCGGCACCGCCAACGGCGACAACGCCCTCGAACTGGCCGCCCTGCGTTCCAAGAAAGTCCTGGCCAATGGCTCCATGGGCCTGAACGAAGGCTATTCCAAACTGGTCAACAACGTGGCGGTCAAGACGCAGGCCAATACCACGGCCCAGAAAGCCCAGGAATCCTTGATCTCCCAGAATTTTTCGGCGCAGCAGGCCGTGTCCGGCGTCAATCTGGACGAAGAATACATCAATCTGCAGCAGTTCCAGGAACAGTACCGCGCCGCCGCACGCCTGATCGACACGGCCTCGACCCTGTTCGACACCCTGCTCGCCCTGCGCAGCTAAGCCGCGCCCGTTTCAGGAATCCATCATGCGCATCAGTTCCAGCCTCGTTTTCCAGACCGGCCTGAAGACCATCAACACCCAGCAGGCCGACCTGCTGCACCTCTACCAGCAGATCGGCACGGGCCAGAAGATGGTCTCCCCGGCCGACGATCCCCTGGGCGCCTCGCAGGCGATCAATATTTCCCAGTCCCAGGCCCAGAACGCGCGCTACGCCGACAACCGCGCGGTCGCTAGCCAGGGCCTGGGCGCGGAGGAAGACGCGCTCAATTCGCTGACGCTGCTGCTGCAGGACGTGCGCACCCGGCTGGTCGAGGCCTCGAACGGCACGCTGTCGGACTCCGACCGCGCGACCCTGTCCAATGTGCTGAAGAATGCGCGCGATTCCTTGATGGGCATCGCCAATACCACGGACGGCAGCGGCCAATATCTGTTTTCCGGTTCCAGGGGTGACACGCCCGCCTACGACGCCAGCGGGAACTACAGCGGCGATACGCTGCAGCGCCTGATCCAGGCCGACCAGACGCGCCGGATCGCCGGCGGCGACGTGGGTTCGGACGTCTTCCAGCGTGCCCAGCCGGGCACGCGCGCCTATGCGTCCTACGCGGATGCGGGCAACACCGGCACGGCCGTGCTGGGGCAGCCGGCGGTGACGGACAACACGCAGGGCAACGCCTCGGCGAATTACAGCTTCAGCGTCAACTTCACCAGCCCGACGACCTATGAGGTCGTCGTGACCGACGTGACGGGCGCGACCACGCCGGTATCTCCTCTGAACTTCACTCTCGCATCCGGGGCCACCACGCTCGACCTGGGCTACGGCACCACCGTGCAGATCTCCGGCTCGCCGGCCGCGGGCGACCAGTTCGACGTCAAGCCGCTGCAGCACGAGGACGTCAATCTGTTCAAGTCCTTCGATGACGCGATCGCCGCCCTGAACACGCCTTCCTCGGGCGACGGCCAGGCCACGGCGGCGCTGCGCAACGTGCTGAACACCACCATGCAGCGGGTCGCCACCAGCTACGACAACGTGCTGACGGTGCGCGCTTCCGTGGGCGCGCGCATGAACGAACTGACCGCCCTGGACAGCAGCGGTTCCCAGCGCAACCTGGGCTATGCCCGGGCGCTGTCCAACATCGAGGACCTGGACTATTATGAGGCCTCCACGCAGCTCAGCCTGCGCAAGATGGCACTGGAAGGCGCGGGCCTCGCGTTCCAGACCATCCAGGGCCTGAGCCTGTTCAACCGCAATCAGTGATCCGGCCGCGGGCATCGCGGCAGGTGGCAATTTCCGGGATGGCCTTGGCTGTCCCGGTCTGTTTCCGCCCCTGGACCAGTGGCGGAGCAATACCGACGAATGGGGCCTACAAGGCCCTATTTTCTTTGGAAGCATCCCGGCGCCGACATGGCATGCTGGGAACCTGATAGAGGTAGAGGAGACATGAGAAAAATCACCCTGACTTTGTCCCTGCGCGCCCGGCTGACGCTGGTCGTGGCGCTGCTGTCCCTGCTGACGTTCGCGGCGGTGGGCAGCGCCTGGTTCGTCCAGCGGGAAAGCCAGCGCACGGTGGGCCAGTTGTCGGCCATCGGGGTCCAGGCGAATTCCGACGTCAAGAACGCCTACATCTACGCCCAGCAGGCGGCCACCCAGGTCGACGGCGCGCTGGGCATCACCAACGAAAAGCAGCGCCTCTGGGAACTGGGCCAGGCCGACCAGCTGCTGAAGCGCTCGCGCGACGGCATGGCGTCCCTGCAGGCCTCGGGCGCCCTGGCGGGCTCCGATGGGGAGAACCTGCTGCACATGCTGGACGCGTCCTTCAAGGACTACTGGGCCCAGGTCGAGCAGCTGCGCGACTTCGCGGCCAAGCAGGACGCCAAGGGCTTCGAGGCCCTGAAGCGCGGCCGCCTGCGCGGCGCGGCGCGCGGCATGGATCGCGTGTTCGGCCAGTTCGACAAATTCATCCAGGACCGCAGCTCGGCCTCGCGCGCCGAACTGGCGCAGCTGTTCCATTGGGCCAATACCGGCCTGCTGGCGCTGCTGGTGGTGGCCGTGGTGCTGGCCCTGCTCGCCTACCGGACCCTGATCCGCACGGTGCTGCGGCCGCTGCAGGCCGTGGGCCGCCATCTGCAGCGCATCGCCGGCGGCGACCTGCGCGTGGCCATCGTGCCGCGCTCCAGCGACGAGATCGGCGCCCTGCTGCGCGACCTGAAGACGATGCGCGACAGCCTGGAGGCCATGATCTCCGGCGTGCGGGGCCGGATGGGGCAGATGGCCGACGGCGCCCAGCGCATCGCGGCGGGCAACCTGGACCTGAGCAGCCGCACGGACGAGCAGGCGGCGGCCCTGCAGCAGACGGCGGCCAGCATGGAGCAGCTGGCCAGCACGGTCAAGCAGAACGCCGACAACGCCCAGCAGGCCAACCAGCTGGCGCATACCGCCTCCCAGGTGGCCTCGCGCGGCGGCGAGGTGGTGGGCGAGGTCGTCGCCACCATGGAAGGCATTTCGGGCAGCTCGCAGAAGATCGCCGACATCGTGGGGGTGATCGACAGCATCGCCTTCCAGACCAACATCCTGGCGCTGAACGCCGCGGTCGAGGCCGCGCGCGCCGGCGAGCAGGGCCGCGGCTTCGCCGTGGTGGCCGGGGAAGTGCGCGCGCTGGCCCAGCGTTCGGCGGCCGCCGCCAAGGAAATCAAGGGGCTGATCGAGGATTCCGTCAGCCGCGTCGGCGCCGGTTCGGCGCAGGTCCAGCGGGCCGGCGCGACCATGCGGGAAATCGTCGAGGCGGTCACCCGCGTGTCGGACATCATGAGCGAGATCACCGCCGCCACCATCGAGCAGTCCTCGGGCATCGACCAGATCAATCTGGCGGTCGCGCAGATGGATTCCGTGACCCAGCAGAACGCCCTGCTGGTGCAGCAGGCGGCGGAATCGGCCGGATCGCTGGAATCCCTGGCCGCCGAAGTCAACCAGGCGCTGGCGGTGTTCCAGGTGGGCGACGCCGCCGCCGACGATCACGGGATGCCGCCGTCCGCCGCCGCGCCGATCGCCGCCGTGCCGCCCGCCGCCGCACTGCCGGCCGAATCGGCCGCCGGGCACGAACCGGCCCCGGCCCCGGCCTCCGCCCGGCGCGAGCGGCCGGCCCCCGCCGCCGCGCCGCGGCTGCCGGCCGCACGCAAGTCCGCACCCGCCCGCCAGCCGGCGCGCGAGGAAGAATGGGAGGAATTCTGAGCATGGGATCTTTTTTCGCGCGCCGCGCGCCCGGGCGGGTTTCGGGCGGGGCCAGCGCGGCCGGGCGGCTGCGCCGGGCCGCGCTGGCGGTCTCGGTCGCGCTGCTGTCGGCATGCGCATCCACGGACGTCCTGAATACGTCGGGGCTGGACCGCATCGTGGAGGGCCGCACCACGATGGAGCAGGCTTCCGACTCCCTCGGCGCGCGGCCGGTGGACGTCTGGCGGCAGGGCGACACCACGCTGGCCCGCTGGGCTTTCAAGGGCTCCCTCGCCACCGATGCCGTCTACATCCGCCAGGAGGCCTGGCTGCGCTTCGGCCCGGACGGCACGTTCCAGCGCATGGAAAACGCCATCAACCTGCCCCTGAACCGGCGCCCCAGGACGGCGGCGCAGGCCGACCAGGAGGCGCGGGCCGAACGCCAGCAGGCCGGACGCGAGCAGGCCGCGCGCCCGGCGGCGGCCGCTCCGCTGCCCGTCCAGGCCGCCACGGCGCCGGCGGGAGAGACCGCGGGCGCCGCGGCGGTGCCGCTCGCCGTGCCGGCCGCCGACGCCATCCAGCCCGCGTCCCTGACCATTCCGCCGCCCGCCGCGCCGGCGGCCCGGACCTCCGGCAAATCGGCCAGGGCCCGCGCCGGCCAGGCGGGCGCGCCCAAGGCGGGCGGCGCCAATCCGCTGCTGCCGGCCGGCACCCGGGTCATCCCCGGCGTCACCTATCCGGTGCGCAAGGATCGCTGACGCGATTACATGCCGGCCAGGCTGCGCGCGATGCGCGCCATGGCCTGGTAGCCGCCCTCGAACAGGCTGGCCAGGAAATCGCCGCTCTGGGGCACCACGATGGCCAGCGTGATCAGGCCCGTGGTGAGCGAGATCGGAAAGCCGATGGCGAACACCGAGAGCTGCTGCGCCGTGCGGTTCAGGATCCCCATGGCCAGGTTGATCGTCAGCAGCACGATCACCAGCGGCAGCGCCAGCAGGGTGCCCGAGACCCAGAGCTGGGCGCTCCAGTCCAGCAGCGCGCCCCAGCCGTCGGTCATCAGCGGCGCGCCCACGGGCAGCAGGTCGAAGGTGCGCACCAGGCCGTCGAGCATCAGCAGGTGGCCGTTGACCGCCAGGAACACCAGCATCGCCACGACGTTCATCAGCCGCGACAGCACCGCCGTGTTGGCGCCGGTGGCCGGGTCGAAGAACGAGGCGAAGGCCAGGCCCATCTTCAGGCCGACGAATTCCCCCGCCATCATGACGGCGGTGAAGACCAGCCGCATGCTCAGGCCCAGCGCCATGCCGATCAGCACCTGCTGGGCGGCGATCAGCAGGCCGCTCCAGGAGGCCGGCGCGATCTGCGGCATCGGGCCGGCCAGGGGCGCGGCGATCAGGGTGAGGGCGATGGACAGGCCGATCTTCACCCGCATGGGGATGGACGATTCCCCCAGCACGGGCGCCAGCGCCACCAGCCCCGCGATGCGGAACAGCGGCCACAGCAGGCCGTTGATCCAGTCGTAGAGCTGGCCGATCTGGAAGGAAATCATGGCCCTGTGGGAACGGGCCCTAGGCGGCCAGGCCCGGGATGGAGTCGAGCAGGGTGCGGATGTAGTCCACCATGGTGCCGATCAGCCAGGGCCCGAGCAGCACCAGGGTGGCGCCCACGGCCAGCACCTTGGGAATGAACGACAGCGTCATTTCATTGATCTGCGTGGCCGCCTGAAAGATGCTGATGATCAGGCCCACGGCCAGGGTGATCAGCAGCAGCGGCCCCGCCATGATCAGGGCCACCCGCAGCGCCTGGTAGGTCATGGACATGACGGTTTCGGGAGTCATGCCGGGCCTCCTATTGGTAGAAGCTGCGGGCCAGCGAGCCCAGCAGCAGGTGCCAGCCGTCGGCCAGCACGAACAGCATCAGCTTGAAGGGCAGCGAGATCGTCACCGGCGGCACCATCATCATCCCCAGCGCCATCAGCAGGCTGGCGACCACCAGGTCGATGATGAGGAAGGGGATGAAGATCGTGAAGCCGATCTGGAAGGCCGTCTTGAGCTCGCTGGTCACGAAGGCGGGCACCAGCACGCGCAGGGGGACGGCATTCTGGTCTTCCAGCGGGCCGACGCCGGCCATCTCGGCGAACATCGCCAGGTCCGCTTCGCGGGTCTGGCGCAGCATGAAGGTCTTGAGCGGCTGGCTGCCCCGGCCGAGCGCCTGCTCGAAGGTGATCTCGTCGCGCGCCAGCGGCTGGTAGGCCTGGGCGTAGATCTGGTCGAAGACGGGCGACATCGTGAAGAAGGTCAGGAACAGCGCCAGGCCCACCAGGACCGCGTTGGGCGGCGAGACCCCCGTGCCCAGGGCGTTGCGCAGCAGGCCCAGCACGATGATGATGCGGGTGAAGCCCGTCATCATCAGCAGCGCCGCCGGCAGGAACGACAGCATGGTCAGCATGACCAGCGTCTGCACGCTCAGCGACCAGGTTTCCGCGCCGTTGGGGCCGGGCGTGGCGGTCAGGGCGGGCAGGGTGGCCTGCGCCAGGGCGCCGGCGGGCCAGGACAGGATCAGCGCCAGGCCGGCCAGCAGCCAGGGCGCCGGTCGCGCGGCGTGCGGGGCGGGGCGGCGCATCAGGAGCCCGACAGGGTCTTGCCGAGCGTGTCGGCGAAGTCCCCGGACGCGGCGTCCCCCGCCCGGGAGGCGTCCGGCAGGGTATGCAGCAGGGTGATCTGCTGGGCGGTCACGCCCAGCACCAGGCGGGCGTCCTCGACCTGGACCAGGGCGACCGAACTGCGCGCCCCCAGGCTGAGCGTGCCGAGCACGCGCAGGCGCGCCGTCTGTGCGCGGCCCGGCAGCCAGCCGCCGCGGCGGGCCACCCAGGCGAGCATCAGCAGCAGGCCCAGGATGAACAGCAGGGCGAGGACGACGCGCAGGATCTGGTCCTGGTCCATGGCGGATCAGCGGCGGTTGTTCAGCCGCGCGATACGGTCCGAGGGCGTGATGATGTCGGTGACGCGGATGCCGTATTTCTCGTCCACGACCACGACCTCGCCCTGGGCGATCAGGTAGCCGTTGACGTAGATGTCCATGGGCTCGCCGGCCAGGCCGTCGAGTTCCACCACCGAGCCCTGGCCCAGTTGCAGGATGTTCTTGATCGTCAGGCGCGTGCGGCCCAGTTCCACCGACAGCTGGACCGGGATGTCCATGATCATGTCGATGTCGCTGTCGCCCTCGGCGGCCTGGCTGGACAGCGGCTGGAACACCTGGGCGGCGGCGGACTGGGCCGGCGCCTGCGTCGCGGCGGTCTGTTCGGCCAGGGCGGCGGCCCAGTCGTCTTCCGCGCCCAGGCCGCTGGCCTGGGTGGGCTGGTCGTGCGCGGACTGCTGCTCGGCCATGGCGGCGGCCCAGTCGTCTTCCACGGAGCCACCGGAGGCCTGGCCCGTCAGGTTCGGGTCCTGGGTGTCGTCGTCTTTGATGTCGCTCATTTTTTCGTGCGGGCTAGCAGTTTGTCGGAGTCGTCGGGCGAGGCGAGCACCTTGTGCACGCGCAGGGCGTAGCGGCCGTTGAAGGTCCCGTAGCCGCATTCCAGCACCGGCACGCCGCCCACCCGGGCCGTGACGGAGGGCCGGATGTCCACCGGCAGCACGTCGCCCACGGCCAGGTGCAGCAGCTCGGCGATGGAGGTGTCGATCCGGGCGAATTCCACCGACAGCTCGACCTCGGCGCTGCGCACCTCGCGCGAGAGCTGCTGGGTCCAGCGCTGGTCGATCGCGTCGGCGGCGTTCTGCTGCAGCGGGCGCGACAGCAGGTCGCGGATCGGCTCGAGCATGGAATAGGGCAGGCAGATGTTGAGCTTGCCGCCGGAGGCGCCGAGTTCGATGTTGAACGAGGCCACCACCACGATGTCGTTGCCCGTGCTGATGCTGGCGAACTTGGTGTGCATTTCCGAGCGGATGTATTCCAGCTCCAGCGGGTAGACGGATTCCCAGGACTCGCGGTAGCAGTCCAGCGTCAGGCCCATCAGCCGGCGGATGATGCGCTGCTCGGTGTTGGTGAAGTCGCGCCCTTCGATGCGGGTGTTGTAGCGCCCGTGGCCGCCGAACAGGCTGTCGATGACGAGGAAGACCAGGTTCGGGTCGTAGGTGAACAGGCCCGTGCCGCGCAGCGGCTTCATGGCCACCATGTTCAGGTTGCTGGGCACGGGCAGGTTGCGCTCGAAATCCGAGTATTTCTGGATCTTGATCGCGTTGACGGTGATGTCGGCGTTGCGCCGCATGAAGCCGAAGAACATCGAACGCAGGCGGCGGGCGAAGCGCTCGTTGATCAGCTCCAGGGTCTGCATCCGGTGCCGCACGACGCGGTCCGGCGAGCCCAGGTCGTAGGGGCGGACCCCGTCCTGGGACTCGGCCGCGGCCTGCTGGCCCGAGGACTCCTCGCCGGTGACGCCTGCGAGCAGGGCATCGACTTCGTCCTGGGAGAGCATGCTCTGGTAGACCATTACTGCACCACGAAGGCTGTGAAGAGGACGTCGGCGATCTGCGGACTGGGCAGCTGCGCCGCGAACGGATGGGTCAGCGCGGCCTTGAGGGCGTCGACCAGCGCCTGGCGGCCTTCCGGCTTCTGGATGAGGGGCAGCTGCTGCGCCGAGAGCACCTTGAGGATGCGGTCGCGGACTTCGGGCATGTAGTCCGTGATCTGCTTGCGCGAGGCTTCGTCGCCCAGGCGCAGGGTGATCGCGGTGTAGAGGATGCGGTTGCGGGTTTCGCCGTACAGCGTGACCGTGAAGGGATCGAGTTCTGCGAAGATCGGTGCCGGGACCACCACGGGCGCCGCCGGAGCCGGCTGCTCGGTCGCCGAGGCGGCCGCCGGCACGCTGGGTGTGCCGTCTCTACTCGTGAACCACATCGTTGCGCCGACCGAGGCGCCGATGACGATGATGAGCAGGAGGATGAATTTGAGTAGCCTGAGCATGGTTCCGGGTTAATGCGTCACGATGACGGAAGGGCAAAATGAAGCATTGTAATGCGGGTCCTGCCCGGGGGAGCGAAAGAGTTCACGCAAAGGTATCCACCAGCGCATCCGGACGGGCGGCGGACCGGGGGGCCGACGCTGCGGCCGGCAGGGAGGCCGTTTCGGCGCTCTGGCCGTCCAGGCTGAAGACGGCCGTGCCGTTGCGGGCCGAAGGCGCCTGGCCCTGGCCTTGGGCCTGCTGGCCGGGCTGCTGGTCGCCGACGTCGGCCTGGCCCAGCGACAGGCCGGCCTGGGCCAGCTGCTGCTCCAGGTGGGGGAGCGCATTTTCCAGGGCCTGGCGCACGTTGGCGTGCGGCGAGACGAAGGACGCCTGGGCGATGGATTCGCCCACGTGCAGAGTGATGTGGATCGGCCCGAGTTCCGGTGGATTGACGTGCATCTGCACGGTGTGGCCCGCGCCGGTGAGGTTCTGGGCCAGCTGCAGGACCTGCCGGCTGAAATCCTGCGGCCATTGCGGGCTGGACAGCGGGGTGGACACGGCGACGGGCGCCGCGGCCGGGTTCGCCGCCGGCGCCGCGGCGGGCAGCAGGGCGGCGCTGGTGGGCGCGGCGGCCGAGGCCAGGGCGGCGGCGTTCGGCGCGGCGGCCTGGGACGTGTCCGGGCCGGCGTCGGGCCGGACGGAGACGGAGGATTCCACAACCCGGGTTCCGGCAGCCTGCGCCGCGAGCGCCTGGCCCGCGGACTGGGGCTGGTGCGCGGATTGCGCGTGGGCCTGGGTCTGGGCCTGGGCCTGGGCCGCAGCGGCGGTACGGGCGCGGCCGGGCCCCTGGGCCGCCGGCGCCGCCGTATCCGCCTGCAGGGGCGTCCGGCTGGCGGCGGCCGCGGCATGGGAGACCGCGGTGTCGGTGCGCGCAGCCTGGTTGCGGCCGTCCGTGCCGGCTTCGGCCGGATGCGCGGCCGAAGCCGTGCGCGCGTCCGGATCCGGAGCGAGGACGCGCACGTCGCTGCGGGCGTCGCCGTGTGCGGCGAGGGGCGCCGCCGTCCGGCCCGCGGCGGCGTCGGCCGGCAGGCGGGCCGCGCGCGGGCTGGCGGCGGCATCCGGCCGGTCCGTCTGGAGCGGGCGGTTTTCGGCGGCGGCCTGCGTCATCAGGGGCAGGGCGGCGCTGTCCAGGATCAGCGACAGGGTCTCGTCCGGGCCGAGGGGTTCGCGCCGCTCGGCGGCGTCCGCGTCGGCCCGGCCGCGGGCGCCATTGACCCGGCCGCCTGCGCCGTCGGTCCGGCCATCGGCCTTGTCGGGCCGGCGGGATTCCGTCGCGCGGCCGGCGGCGCCGTCCCGTTGCTGCGACAGCACGTTCGAGAAGGCCGGGGCGTCCGTTGGGGCGGCGGCGTCCGCTCCGCGCGCGGCGGCGTCTGCGGGCGCCGGGCTGGAGCTGGTGACAGGGAGGACGGGCATGTTCATGGCGTGTGCGGATTCAATGCGGCTGTCGGGTGCGCCGGTACAGGCCGGCCGAGATCTCGTCGCTGGCGCGCTGTTCGCGGCGCTGCTCGCGATACTGCCACTGACGGACCTGGCGCGCCTTGAGGGTTTCGTAGGAGTTCAGGCGGCGCTTTTCGTCGTGCCACTGCTTGCGTCCGGCCTCGATGCGCACGTCGATCTGGGCGATGATCGTATTTTGCTGGGAAATGGCCTCGTCCAATGTGGCAATAAACTGCCTAAAGTTGTGGTAATTCGAGGCCGATACGCCCTGCTCGGTGGTGTTCTGCAGGCGCCGCGTGTAGTCGGCGCGGTAGTCGTCCAGGGTGTTCAGCTGGCCCTGCGCCTCGCGGCGCCGGGCGCTGAGTTCGGACAGGGCGCGTCCGGCCTCGTCGAGCTTTTCCTGGGCCAGGTCGATCAGCACGTCCAGCGGTGTTTCAGGACTCATGGGCTTTCTCCCAGCACGCCGGCCAGCGCGGCCACCGCGGTGGGATAGTCCACCCGCACGTCGATGCCCTGCTGCAGGTAGCCTTCGAGCCAGGGGTGGCGCTCGATGGCTTGGTCGATTTCGGGGTCGTTTCCCGCAGTATAGGCGCCGACGGCGATCAGGTCGCGGTTGCGCTGGTACCGGGACATCATGCGCTTGAACCGGTGCACGTGGCGGAACTGGCTGTCGGGCACGATGGCGGACATGACCCGCGAGATCGAGGCCTCGATGTCGATGGCCGGGTAGTGGCCGGATTCGGCCAGGCTGCGCGACAGCACGATGTGGCCGTCCAGGATGGCGCGCGCCGAGTCGGCGATCGGGTCCTGCTGGTCGTCGCCTTCGGTCAGCACGGTGTAGAAGGCGGTGATGGAACCGGCCGGCCGCTCGCCCTGGGGCGCGCCGTTGCCCGCGCGCTCCACGAGGGTCGGCAGCTTGGCGAACACGGACGGGGGGTAGCCCTTGGTGGCGGGCGGCTCGCCGATGGCCAGGGCGATCTCGCGCTGGGCCATGGCGTAGCGCGTGAGCGAATCCATGATGAGCAGCACGTGCTTGCCCTGGTCGCGGAAGAATTCCGCCAGCCGGGTGGCGTAGACCGCGCCCTGCAGGCGCAGCAGGGGCGAGACGTCGGCCGGGGCGGCCACCACCACGGAGCGGGCCAGGCCGTCGGCCCCCAGGTTCAGCTCGATGAATTCCTTGACTTCGCGGCCGCGTTCGCCGATCAGCCCGACCACGATCACGTCGGCCTGGGTGTAGCGGGCCATCATGCCCAGCAGCACGCTCTTGCCCACGCCGGAGCCGGCGAACAGGCCCATGCGCTGGCCCCGGCCGACGGTCAGCAGGCCGTTGATGGCGCGCACCCCCACGTCCAGCACGGTGTCCACGGGCGCGCGGGTGAGGGGGTTGATCTGCAGGGCCGTCAGCGGCGCCATCTCCAGGTCCGCGGGCAGGGGCTTGCCGTCCAGCGGCCGGCCGGCGCCGTCCAGCACGCGCCCCAGCAGGGCGTTGCCGACCGGCAGGTGGCGCACCTGGTCGGTGACGATGGCGGCGGCTTCGGCCCCGGCCTGGTCGGCGGGGTCTTCAGGCAGCGGGACCGGGTCCAGCCACAGGGTTTCGGCGGGCACGATGCGGGCGCCCGGGGGCAGGCCGGTGATGTCGCTCTGCGGCATCAGGTAGAGGGTGTCGGCGTGGAAGCCCACGACCTCGGCGTCGGCCCAGCGGTCCTGGTCGGGCGAGATCTGGACCTTGCAGGCGGCGCCGACCGGCAGCTGCAGGCCGGTGGCCTCGAGCACCAGGCCGGTGGCGCGGGTCACGCGCCCCTGCCGGCTGGTCGGCTGGCGCGCCGAGACCCGCTGCTCGCAGGCGGCCAGCTGCGCCCGCCAGCGCGCGCCGGGAGAGTGCGCCGCGGACCCGTCCGGCGTCATGGCGGCCCGTCCGGCTGGCCCAGCGCGGCGATGATGCGCTGCCAGCGGGTTTCCAGCGTGGCGTCCACGGACCCCAGGGCGGTTTCCGCGACGCAGCCGCCGCGCGTGATGCTTTCGTCGGCGCTCAGGCGGTAGCGGGCGGGGTCGGGCGTCTGCTGCAGGAAGGCGTGCACCAGTTCGAGGTCGTCGGGATGCAGGCGCAGCCGCAGCGTGGCGCTTTGCTCGGGGCGGGCCTGCATGACCTCGCGCACCAGGTCCAGGATGTGGTTGGGATAGTCGCGGATATGGGTGCGCAGCACCTGCTCGGCGATGCGCACGGCCAGCTGGATGACGGACTGGCCGACTTCCTGCTCGATGTGCCAGAGCGCGCCGGCGCAGGCCCCGGCCAGGCCGTCCAGCCGGGCGGCCTGCTCGCGGGCCAGGGCGGCGCCTTCTTCCAGCCCCTGGGCGCGGCCCTGGGCGTGGCCTTCGGCCAGGCCCCGTTCCAGCCCCTGGGCATGGCCTTCGGCCAGCCCTTGTTCCAGGCCCAGGGCGTAGCCTTCGCGGCGGCCCTGCTCGAAGCCCTCGGCGCGGCCCTGGGCCAGGCCTTCCGCGCGCGCCTCGGCGAGCGCCTGGGTGCGGCGCCGCTGGAGCTCGGCCTGCTGGCGCGGGTCGCGGTCGCTCGCACGGCGCCCGATGGGCTGCTTGAGCGCGTCCAGGGATTCCATTTCCCAGCGCTGCCAGCGGGCCCGCGTCGCCAGGTCGATGACCGGCCGGGGTTTGTCAGACATACTCGTCGTTGCCCATCGACAGGTTGATCTGGCCGGCGTCGGCGAGCTTGCGCGCCACCATCAGGATCGCCTTCTGCTCGGTTTCGACGCGCGACATGCGCACCGGACCCTGGGCGTCCAGGTCGTCGCGCAGGATCTCGGCCGCGCGGTTGGACATGTTCTTGAAGAACTTGGCGCAGAGTTCCTCGCTGGCGCCCTTCAGGGCGATGGTCAGCGAGGCGGTGTCGATTTCCTTCAGGATGAGCTGGATGGCGGCGTCCTCGACGTCGACCAGGTTGTCGAACACGAACATCTCGTCGATGATGCGCTGCGCCAGGTCGGCGTCGATCTCGCGCAGGCTGCTGACCACGGCTTCTTCTTCGGCCGTGTTCATGAAGTTCAGGATTTCGGCGGCGGTGCGCACCCCGCCCATCTTCGAGCGCTTGGCGCCCTGGCCGGACAGGACCTCGTTGAGCACCTCGGTCAGTTCGTGCAGCGCGGACGGCTGCACCCCGCCGAAGGTGGCGATGCGCATCATCACGTCGTTGCGCACGCGCTCGTTGAGCAGCGCCAGGATGGCCGAGGCGCGATCGCGTTCCAGGTGGACCAGGATGGTGGCGATGATCTGCGGGTGCTCGTCGGCGATCAGTTCGGCGACGTTGGCCGGCTCCAGCCAGTTCAGCGCGTCGATGCCCGAGCCCGTGCCTTCGCCGGCCTCCAGGATGTCCTCGATCAGGCCGGCGGCGCGGTCGGTGCCCAGCGCCTTGGTCAGGACGGAGCGGATGTAGTCGTCCGAGCCCAGGGTCACGGCCATGAACTGGTCGGCCTCGCGGCGGAAGTCCTCCAGGACCTGGTCGACGTCGGCCCGCGTGACCTGCTTGAGGTTGGCCATGGCCGAGCCGATCTGCTGCACCTCGCGCGAGGACAGGTACTTGAAGACTTCGGCGGCCGCGTCCTCGCCGAGGGACATCATCAGGATGGCGCAGCGGGTCAGGTCAGTGTCAGGATTTGGCATTCTTGGGGTCCATCCATGAACGCAGCACCATGGCGACGGCACGCGGATCGCGTTCGGCCAGCTGGCGGGCGGTGTCCAGGTTTTCCTCGTAGCGGTTCATTTCCGAGGCGCGCAGTTCGTCCTGGCGGCGCTGTTCGCGCAGGGTTTCCAGGTGGGCCTCGTTCTTGACGCGCTCGACCTGGGCGTTGGCGAAGCCCTGGACGATGGGCCGCACGATCGAGCGCCAGAGGAAGAACAGGACGGCCAGGACCAGGAGCACCTTCAGGATTTGCAGGGCGAGGCCGCGGTATTCCGGGTTCTCCCAGGGCTTGAATTGGGGTTCGGTGTTGGTGAAGGCGCTGTTGACCACGCTGAGGGTGTCGCCGCGGTCGGCCGAATAGCCCATGGCCTGCTTGACCAGCGCGTTGATGTCGTCCATTTCGGACGATTCCAGCGGGGCCGGTTCGCCGTTCTTGTTGCGGTAGTTGACCACCACGGCCACGGACAGGCGCTGCAGCGTGCCCAGCTCGTGCTTGACGTGGCTGATGGTGCGGTCGACCTCGTAGTTGACGGTGGCGTCGTTGCGCAGGGAGCCCTGGCGGGGGGCGGCGCCGGAGGCGACGGGCGTGCCGTTGATCGCGGTGGGGCCGCCGGCGGGCTGGGCCGCGGCGCCCTGCTGGGCGCCTGGCGCGCCAGTCTGGCCCTGCGCGCCCTGGGCCGGCGGGGTGGCCGGCGCCGTTTGGATCGCGGCCGTGGCGTTGGTCGGCGGTTCGTTCGACAGGGCGCCGGGGACGCCGGCGGGGGGCTGCATGCCGTTCTGCGCCGAGTCGCTGGTCTGCTTGCTGCGGATGGCGGCCGTGCCGGGCGTCTCGTTGGGGCGGTAGACCTCGGAGGTCTGCTCGCGCTGGGAGAAGTCCACGGCGGCGCTGACCTGGGCGCGCACGTTGCCCGGCCCGACGATGGGGTTGAGCAGGGTCAGGATGCGCTGGGCCGTGCGCTGTTCGATGTCGTTGATGAAGTTGCGCCGGGTGCCGTCCATGGCGGCTTCGCCGCCCGGCGAGGACATCAGGCGGCCGTCCTGGTCGACGATGGAGACCGATTCGGCATTGAGCTTGGGCACGCTGGAGGACACCAGCCAGGCGATCGCCGAGACCTGGGATTCGCTCAGGGTGCGCGACGGATAGAGCGTCAGCAGCACAGAGGCGGTGGGGGTTTCGCGCTCGCGCACGAACAGGGACTGGCGCGGGATGGCGAGGTGCACCCGGGCGGATTTGACCGGCTGCAGGGCCTCGATGGAGCGGGCGAGTTCGCCTTCGAGGGCGCGCTGGTAGGTGATCTGCTCAGAGAACTGGCTGGCGCCGAATTTCGGTTCGTCCAGCAGCTCGAAGCCCACGCTGCCGCCGCGCGGCAGGCCCTGTTCGGCCAGCTGCAGGCGCAGCGCGTAGACCTGGTCGGCCGGCACCAGGATGGTGGCGCCGTTGTCGGCGAACTTGTAGGGGACGTTGCGCTGGTTGAGGATGGAGACGATGGCGCCGCCGTCGCGTGCTTCCACGTTCGAGAACAGCGCGCGGTATTCCGGTTCGCGCATCCACAGGGCGGCGACGACGAACAGGGCCACGATCGCGGCGCCCAGGCCCAGCAGTACCGGCCGGGGCAGGGCAGCCATCCGCGCCAGGGCGGGGTTGCGGTTCATCCAGTCGGTAATGGGATTCATCGGATGGAAATTGCAGAGGGGGCCGCCAGGGCGCGCCCGGGCCAGAAACCGATGGTCTGGATGATGTGCATGCTGTTACGGCAGAATGATGGGATGTTGGCGGCCATTATGGCGGCGATTGGCGTTCGGGCAAGCCCTGAAAAACCCCGTTTTTGGGGCTTAGTTAGGATGATCCGTCCGGTGCGCGCGCCGGTTCGGGCAAACGGCGGAAGTATCCGTCCTTATCCCCGCTATTGCGGGGCTTGCCGCCGCGCGGCAGGCCGTATAGTACATCGTCGGCCCGACGTGTGATCGATGGCCGGCGTTTCCGTCTTCTTCCCGTTCCGTCCGCCATGATCACTTCCCAGGCTCTTGCCAGCGTCGAAAACCTGCTTGCCCAGATGCGCGCCGTGGCGCGCGAGTCCCAGGGATTGTCGGCGCAGCCGGCCGCCTCCACCGAGGGCGGCGGCTTCGCCGCCGAGCTGGCCCGCTCCCTGGACCGCGTGTCCCAGGCGCAGAATGCCGCCAATACCCAGGCGAAGGCCTTCGAACTGGGCGATCCGGACATTTCCCTGAGCAACGTGATGATCGACCTGCAAAAGGCCGGCCTGGCGTTCCAGGCGACGGTGCAGGTCCGCAACCGCCTGGTGGACGCCTACAAGGAAATCGCCAACATGGCCGTCTGACGACGGTTCAGACCGTCTGACGGCGGCTCAGAATGCGGGCGGCGGCCTGGACGCCGCTGCCGGCGCAGCCGCCGCAGGCTGCGGCGCTTCGTCGTCGGGGGCGCGCCGCACGACGCCGCCATCGGTGTCCAGCGCATACAGCCACGCCAGCAGTTCCGCGATGGCGACGTAGAGCTGGGGGGGAATGTGCGCGTCCAGGTCCACCTGCATCAGCAGGCCGACCAGTTCGGGCGATTCATGCACGTACAGGCCGTGTTCGCGCGCGGTGCGCACGATGGTGTCCGCCAGCGTGCCATAGCCTTTGGCCACGACCCGGGGTGCGGCATCCGCCGGATCGTAGGTGACGGCGACGGCGCTGGGCCGGTGGGGGTCAGGATGCGGCGATTTCATTTTCCCGGGGGGCCGGCATGGAGGTGTCGGGGTCGCCGTCGCGGGCCTGGACGGACAGCTGGCTGGCCTGCAGGCCGTGGGCCAGCAGCCGGGCGCGCAGCGGCTCGATGGCCTGCCCCAGCCGCTCGGCGGACTGGGGTGCCGTCAGCCGCATGACGAGCTGGTCGCCGGACAGGCTGAGGCGCGCCTCGACGTCTCCCAGGCTCGGCAAGTGCAGATTCAGGCGGGTGGACCAGTGGTCGCCCTCGAAATCCCGTTCGCCGTCTTCGTCCTGCGGGCGGCGGCGGACCTCCCATTGCATGCCGGCGCCCGGCCAGGCCTCGCCCTGCCAGACGAAGGCCTGGTTGGCGAGGACTTCGAGCTGCTGGCGCACCAGCAGCTGGGCCTGCGGATCGATGCCCGGCACGGGTGCGGTGTGGGTCTGGCCGGCGGCCGTGTGGGCCTGGGCGGCTTCCGGGCCGGCGCCGCCCGCCGCCGCGGCCGGCGCCCCGGGCGCAGGCGCCGCCTGCTGGGCATTCTGGGGCTGGGCGTTCTGGAGCAGGGCGTTCGGGGCGTGGTTCGGAGCGCTCCGGGCCGTGGGGAGGTTCTGGGCGGCGGCGTTCTGGGCCGTGGGGGCGGCGTCCCGGGGGGCGCCGCCCGCAGGCGTGGGATGGGGCGGGATGCGGCCCTGCGGCTCCTGGCGCAGATCCTGCGGCGTGGTCTTGCCCGCGGCCAGCTGCGTCAGATGGGATTCGTAGAACAGGCCGCTCGTCTGCACCGATTGCGACAGCGCCTGGGCGAAGCGGGCGGCCAGGGCGCCGGGCTGTCCCAGCGAGGTGGCCAGCTGGGCCCAGGTCTGGGTGACTCCGCCCGCCTGTGCGGACGAGCCGCCGGCCGTCGGTGCGCCCGTGCCCGTGCCGCCGGGCAGTCCGGAGGCGGCGGCGCCGGCGCCCGGGCGGCCGCCGGCATTGGGCAGCAGCGGCGATTGCCCGCGCACGGCCTGGCCGTCGTGGGGGAAGTGGTTCAGCAGCGCGAGAATGATGCGGGCGGCGTAGCCCAGGGTGGTCGGCGCGGACTGGGTGGTGCCATGGAAGGTCGTCCCGCGGCCCAGCAGGTTGTCCAGCCGCATGTCCCGCACGGCCTTGCCGACGGCGGCCTGCTGGCGGCCCTGCTGGTTGGCCTGGTCGACAGCTTCGCGGGGGTGGCGCTGGGCCGGATTCTGCAGCGCGCTGGGGTTTTCGGGGTTGGCCGGCTGCGGCACGGCCTGGGGGCCCGCGCCGGAGGCGAGGTTGGCCTGCTGGCCCAGCGTGGTGCCCAGTACGGCGTCCAGGCGCTGGATCAGCAGTGTGCCGAGGTTGGAGGGGGCCCCGATGCTCATGGCTGCGTGATTCCTGGGCGGGCGTGGCCGACCCTCAGTGCGGGCGCACCGTGCTGTAGTAGGCCTGCAGGACCGTGCGCTGGCGTTTGAACGTGCCCAGCAGGTGGCTCAGGCGTTCGAGTTCCGGGGCGATCAGCTGGCGGATCCGGGCGTCGTCTTCCAGGATGCGGGTGAGCAGTTCGCGCCGGGCGTTTTTCTGGTCGTCGTCCAGCGGGTCCAGTGTCTTCAGCCGCTCGACCGCGTCCTGGTAGCGGGCGCCGAGGGCCACCAGATCGTCCCATTCTTGAGTCTGGGCCTTGATCAGCATCTGGCCGGACAGGTCGGCGATTTCCTGGTAGCGCTCGAGGATGGATGCGTGCGGCGTGCTCAATGGCGGGATTCCGGTCAGTGGCTGGGGGGCGGATCGCTGAATTGAGGGTCGACGGCCGTGTGCCAGGCGCCGGCCAGGTCGATCAGCATTTTTTCGGCCGTATCGAGCTTGGCCTCGTCGCTGCGCAGATTGGCCTGCATCAGGTCGCGGATGATGAGCTCATAGGAGGCGATCAGCAGGCGGGCGACCTCGCCGCCGCGTTCCGTGTCCACGCCCGCCTTCAGGCCCGAATCCACGATGTCGATCGCTTTGGACAGGGCCTTGCCGCGTTCCTGGATATTGCCGTTGCTCAGGTGGTGGCGGGCCTGGGAGATGGCCGTGAGGGCGCCCCGGAACAGCAGCGAGATCAGGCGCTCGGGCGAGGCGCCGAGCACTTCGGTTTCGAGCCCGATGTTGGCGTAGGAGCCGGTGGCGCGGGCGGAGCGGGAGCGGGGCGCGTAGGTCATGGTGGATCAGCTCTTAGTGGATCAACTCTTGCTGCTGCTCAGTGCGCTGAGCTGCTGCGACAGGTAGCTGCTGAGCGTGTTCATCTGGCTGACCATGGTGTCCAGCTGGGTGAACTGGGCGCGGTAGGTCTCCATGCGCTGATCGATGCGGTCGGAGGTCGCGTCGTATTGTTTCTTGATGTCTTCGATGGTCTTGCTCAGGCCGGTGGTGGTGGTGCTGAAGATCCCGTCGGTCTTGGTGAAGGCGGTGGCGGCGGCGTCCACCCGGCTGCCGATGCCGGTGCCGCTGGTGAACAGGGACTTCACGCCGTCGAGGTTGTCGGACAGCGCCTGGGTGAGCTTGGTGTCGTCGATGCTCAGCTGGCCGGTCGTGGGGTTGGTCGTGATGCCGATTTTCGACAGGCTCGTGCCGTTGGTGGCATCGAACGCCCCCGAAATCGCGTCGCGCATGCGGGTCTGCACCGTGCGGGCGAGCGAGTCGCCGGTCAGGGCGGACGAGGTCTGGGCGTCGGTGTCGTAGGCCGTCAGCGTCTTGATCGTGCTCAACAGGCTGTTGTAGGACGAGACGAAGTCCTGCACGGCCTTCTTGGCGGCGCTGTCGTCGCGGGTCAGGGCGAGGTTGGCGGCGCTGGTCGTGGTCTGGTTCAGCGTGAGCTTGACGCCGTCGATCACGTTTTCGATGGTGTTGCTCTGGCTGGTGACGGCGATGCCGTTGATGGAGAGCTCGGCGTTGGTGGCGTCCTGGACCGTGACGCCCGCCGTGGAGCCGCCGCCCGAGTAGCCGAGGAAGGCGTCCAGGTCGGCGTTGTCATCGACCGTGATGTTGGTGACGGCGTTCTGGGTGCCCGTCTCGCGGCTGGTGAGCAGCAGGCGGTACTGGCTGCCCGGCGTGCCGTCGTTGACGACGGTGGCGTTGACCCCGATGTCCTTGTCGGCGTTGATGGCGGCCACCAGGTCGTTCAGGGACGTGCCCTTGCCGCTCAGGTCGAGGGACTTTTCCGTGCCGTCGATCGTGATCTTCAGGGTGCCGCCGGTGCCGATGTCGGCGGTGCGGTCGGCCCGGCCGGCGTAGACCAGGGTCTGGTTCGAGGCGAGCTTGTCGACCTGGATGGAATACTGGCCCGGGATGGCCGTGCTGTCGGCCGATGCGGAGATCGCATCCGAGCCGGATTTCGCGGCGACCGCGCCGAAGGCGCTTTCCTTGCCGACGGCCTGGGCCGCCTTCTGGAACGTATCGACGGCGGATTTCAGCTTGCTGTAGGCGGAGAGTTTGGCTTCCGCCGCCGTCTGCCGGCTCTTGATCGTGTTCAGGACCTGGCTTTCGTTGGTCTTCAGCTTGTCGAGCAGGTCGGTGAGCGGCAGGCCGGACAGGCCGAGGGAAGAGACTGATGCCATGATGTGGTTCTCCGTTCAGCCATTATGCCCCGGTTCGGCGGCGGCAAAGGCGATGTGTGGGGCGGGATTTCGTTTCTGTTCGGTGATCAGGCCTGGGTATCCACGCCGGCGCCCTGGAGCTGGACGATCATTTTCGCGACGCGCAGCACGGCTTCGGACGGGATGGTGCGCAGGACTTCGCCGGTGCTGCTGTCGATGATCGAGACGACCAGGCGCTGGGCGTCTTCGTCCATTTCGAAGCGCATGCCCGTGGACCAGGCCTTGAGGCTGTCGTTGACGGATTCGAGCGCCTTTTCCAGGGAGGATTTGGGCTGCTCGATCGGCTGTTTCAGGCCGAGCTCGCGCGCATCGGCCTGCTTGTTGAAGCGGCCGGACCGGGCATCGTCGACGGGCGTGACCTGCACGGCCGGCTCGGGCTGAGCGGGCAGCCGTTCGGAAACGGGAGCCGCCAGACCCAGGCTCGAGGATGCCAACTGGTTTCCAATAGGGTGAATCATGCGTGCTCCTGTCCGGATGAGCGTGTCCTGTTATGGGAGGCGCCCGGGTCTCATCCCCCCCGGATCGGGCGGATCCTGGATTTTCACTCTGACATAACGGCGATGTCCGGAAAAACTTTAGGGTTGGAATCCCGGAGGATCGATCGCGTCCGGAGGGGATTCCCCGCGCGGAGGGTTCCGGGGAGAACATCCGCAGCGTTCATAGGGCATACTTGCATTTTATGACGTGTTTCACGGATTGTGCGATGCCTCTTTCCGAGGACCAGCTGATCGCCCGCCATGCGCCGCTCGTGCGCCGGCAGGCGCTGGCGCTGATCGGCAAGCTGCCGGCCAGCGTCGAACTCGACGACCTGATGCAGGCCGGCATGATGGGGCTGCTGGACGCGGTGCGGCGCTACCAGCAGCAGGCCGACGCCCAATTCGAGACCTATGCGGTCACGCGCATCCGCGGCGCCATGCTGGACGAACTGCGCGCCCAGGACTGGCTGCCGCGCAGCGTGCGCGCCAAGGCGCGCAGCATCGAGGACGCCATCCAGACGCTGCGCCACCGCCTGCTGCGCCCGGCCACCGAATCCGAGATCGCCGCTGAAATGGGGCTGGATCTGGCCGCCTACCAGGCCCTGCTCGAAGAGGCGCGCGGCGTCCAGGTGCTGATGTACGAAGACCTCGCCCTGCACCGGGAAGACCACGACGGCGAGGGCATGCTCGACGCGGTGGCGGCCGGGCGGGGCGGCAATCCCCTGGACTGGCTGATGCGCGAAGGCCTGCGCTCGGTGCTGATCGAGGCGATCCGCAACCTGCCGGAACGCGAGCAGCTGCTGCTGTCGCTGCAGTTCGAGCAGGACCTGAACCAGAAGGAAATCGCCGCGGTCCTGGAAATCACCGAGGGCCGCGTGTCCCAGCTGCGCTCCCAGGCCGTGGCGCGCATCCGGGCCTGGCTGTCCAGCCATTCCTGGGAACCGGACGCCGATACCGACGACTACGAACACCTGCTGTAGGCGGGCCGCAGGGACCCTCCGCCGCCTTGCGTCCGCAATAAGATTCATTTAATATATATCTTATACGGCACAGGCTGCCGGAAACACAATGGCGAGGGAACCTCATCATGAACATCGATCGTTTCAAGCACCAGCACGTCGAAATCCTCAGCGGCATCAGCATGCTGCGCCGGCTGTCCCACCAGGGGATCGCCGATCACGCCGTGGACATCGCCCACGAACTGAGGGCGCTGTCCCAGGTCGTCACCCAGCACCTGGCCATCGAGGACCGCATCCTGTACCCCTCACTGGAGCAAAGCGGCAACGACCGCATGGCGCGCATGAGCGTGACCTACCAGAGCGACATGAAAGGCATCGCCAGCGCCTTCATCAATTTCGCGCGCCGCTGGGGCAACGCCACGCTGCTGAGCCGCAGCCCGGAAGAATTCCGCGCCGAGGCCAATACGGTGCTGAAGAACGTGCATGACCGGATGCTGCGCGAAAACCGCGAGTTCTATCCGGCCATCGAGGCGCTGTAGATGAGTCCGGACACGGAATGGTCCCCGCGGACTGTTCCGTGCCTGGCGAACCGGAGCGCCTCGCAAGGCGCGAGGCATGGAGATGTCTGGCAGTCCGCTGCGGGCTGTTGCGCCGTTCGTGGCATCAAAACGCATATAATGGCCGGCTAGTTTCCCCCAGCGGCCAAACGAATGAAAACCTCCGAGATCCGTCAGAAATTCCTGTCCTTTTTCGAGTCCAAGGGACACCAGATCGTGCCGTCCTCGCCGCTGGTGCCGGGCAACGACCCCACGCTGCTGTTCACCAACGCCGGCATGGTCCAGTTCAAGGACGTCTTCACCGGCAAGGACACCCGCCCCTATCATCGGGCGACCACGGCGCAGCGCTGCGTGCGCGCCGGGGGCAAGCACAACGACCTGGAAAACGTCGGCTACACCGCGCGGCACCACACGTTTTTCGAGATGCTGGGCAATTTCAGCTTCGGGGACTATTTCAAGCGCGACGCCATCGCCTACGCCTGGACCCTGCTGACTGAAGTCTATGGCCTGCCCAAGGAAAAGCTGTGGGTCACCGTCTACCAGGAAGACGACGAGGCCTACGACATCTGGGCGCAGGAGATCGGGGTGCCGCGCGAGCGCATCATCCGCATCGGCGACAACAAGGGCGCGCGCTATGCCTCGGACAACTTCTGGCAGATGGCCGACACCGGTCCCTGCGGCCCCTGTTCCGAAATCTTCTATGACCACGGCCCGGAGATCTGGGGCGGCCCCCCGGGCTCGCCCGAGGAAGACGGCGACCGCTACATCGAGATCTGGAACCTGGTGTTCATGCAGTTCGAGCGCGACGCCCAGGGCACGATGCATCCGCTGCCCAAGCCCTGCGTGGACACCGGCATGGGGCTGGAGCGCATTTCCGCCGTGCTGCAGCACGTCCATTCCAATTACGAGATCGACCTGTTCCAGAGCCTGATCCGCGCCGCCGCGCGCGAGACCGGCTGCACGGACCTGGCCGACAATTCCCTCAAGGTCATCGCCGACCACATCCGCGCCTGCGGCTTCCTGGTGGTCGACGGCGTGATTCCCGGCAACGAGGGCCGCGGCTACGTGCTGCGCCGCATCATCCGGCGCGCGCTGCGCCACGGCCACAAGCTGGGCCAGAAGGGCCTGTTCTTCCATCGCCTGGTGGCCGACCTGGTCGGACAGATGGGCGAGGCCTATCCCGAACTGGCCGCGCAGCAGGCGCGGGTCGAGCAGGTGCTGCGCCAGGAAGAAGAACGCTTCGGCGAAACCCTGGAAAACGGCATGCGCATCCTGGAATCCGCCCTGGCGGCCCTGCCGGCCGGCCAGGCGCTGGACGGCCAGACGCTGTTCACGCTCTATGACACCTACGGCTTTCCGCTGGACCTGACGGCCGACATCTGCCGCGAGCGTTCCATCCCCGTGGACCTGGACGGCTTCGAGCAGGCCATGGCGCACCAGCGCGAGCAGGCGCGCGCCGCCGGCAAGTTCAAGGCGGCGGCCGACCTCAGCTACGACGGCGTGGCCACGCGCTTCGACGGCTACGACCACCTGGAAGGCGAGGCCGCCGTCACAGCGCTGTACGTGGACGGCGTCTCGGTGCCTTCCATCGCCCAGGGCCAGCAGGCCGTGGTGGTGCTGGACGCGACGCCGTTCTATGCCGAATCCGGCGGCCAGGTGGGCGACACCGGCCTGCTGGCCGGCGCGTCGGCGCGCTTCCAGGTGGCCGACACCCAGAAGATCCAGGCCGACGTCTTCGGCCATCACGGCACGCTGGAGCAGGGCGCGCTGGCGGTGGGCGACACGGTGCGGGCGCAGGTCGATGCGCGGCGCCGCGCCGACACCATGCGCAACCACTCGGCCACCCACCTGATGCACAAGGCCCTGCGCCAGGTGCTGGGGGATCACGTGCAGCAGCGCGGCTCGCTGGTCGATCCCGACAAGACCCGCTTCGACTTCGCGCACGATGCGCCCATGACGGCCGAGCAGATCGCGCGGGTCGAGGCCATCGTCAACGATGAAATCCTCGCCAACCAGGCCGTGCGCACCCAGCATCTCAGCTACGACGAGGCCGTGGCCGGCGGCGCCATGGCGCTCTTCGGCGAAAAATACGGCGACGTGGTGCGGGTGCTGGACATCGGCTTCTCGCGCGAACTGTGCGGCGGCACCCACGTGGCGCGCACGGGCGACATCGGCCTGTTCAAGATCGTGTCCGAGGGCGGCGTGGCCGCCGGCATCCGCCGCGTCGAGGCCATCACCGGGCACGGCGCCCTGGCCTGGGTGCGGCGCACCTGCGAGACGCTGGACCAGGCGGCCGGGCTGCTCAAGGCCCAGCCCGCCGGCGTGCCCGAGCGCATCCAGGCGCTGCAGCAGCAGACGCGCCAGATCGAGCGCGAACTGGAACGCCTGCAGGACAAGCTGGCCGCCGCGGCGGGTTCCGATCTGGCCGGCCAGGCCGTGGAGGTCGCCGGCGTGAAGTTGCTGGCCACGCGGCTCAACGGCGTCGATCCCAAGTCGCTGCGCGGCATGGTGGACCAGCTCAAGTCGAAGCTGTCCGGCGCGGTGATCCTGCTGGCCGCCGTGGCGGACGACAAGATCAGCCTGGTGGCCGGTGTCAGCCCCGAACTGACCGCGCGGGTCAAGGCCGGCGACCTGGTGGGGGCCGTGGCCGCCCGGGTGGGCGGCAAGGGCGGCGGCCGTCCGGACATGGCCATGGGCGGCGGCTCCGACGTGGCCGCGCTCGACGGCGCCCTGGCGGGCGTGCCGGCCTGGCTGACCGAGCGGCTGGGCGCCGCATGAGCGCCAGGGAGGCCGCATGACCGCGGAATCGCCGCACGCGGACGAGGAAGTCGACGCGCGGGGGCTGAACTGCCCCCTGCCGATCCTGCGCACCAAGAAGGCCCTGGCGCGGCTGGAAAGCGGCCAGGTGCTGGCCGTGCTGACCACCGACCCGCACGCGGGCCGGGATTTCCAGGCGTTCTGCCAGCAGACGGGCAATGCGCTGCTGGCGCAGCGGATGCGCGAGGACGCCGTCCAGGTGCATTACGTGCAGCGCCGCTGATGTGTTGTTTTTCCCGGCATTCGCAGGCCGTTCGCCCGCATCCATTGCGGACACGGCCTGTGTGATGCTAAAATTTTGCGTTTTTCACAGCATTTTCAAAGGATTATCAATGGTTGTGATTCGTCTGGCCCGCGGCGGCTCGAAGAAGCGTCCCTTCTACAATGTCGTTGCTGCCGATTCGCGTAATCGCCGCGATGGCCGTTTCATCGAACGCGTGGGTTTCTACAACCCGCTCGCCGGTGAAGGTCAGGAAAACCTGCGCCTGGCCCTGGATCGCGTCCAGCACTGGGTGGACCAGGGCGCCCAGCTGTCCGACACGGCGGCCCGCCTGGTGAAGGAATACTCCGCCAAGGTCGCTTCCGCCGCCTGATCGCGGCCCGTCGTGCCGGCGATGGCCGATCCCGCCTTCCTGGATGACGCACCGCCGGACGATCTGGTCGAGGTCGGCCGGGTGGCCGCCGCCCACGGCGTGCGCGGCTGGCTGAAGATCCAGCCCTATTCGCCCCAGGCGGACGCCCTGCTGGGCGCCCCGGTCTGGTGGCTCAAGGCGCCCGATCCTGTCGCGGGATCGGGTGCCTTGCCGCGTCCGCGCGGCCTGCGCATCCGCGCCTGCCGCCGCCAGGCGGGGCAATTCCTGGCGGCCCAGGCCGACGGGATCGCCGACCGCGACACGGCCGAGTCGCTGCGGGGGTACACCGTCTGGGTGCCCCGGGCGGCATTTCCCTCGGCCGGCGACGACGAATACTATTGGATCGATCTGATCGGCTGCGATTTCCACGGCATGGGGGACGACGGGCCGCGCCTGCTGGGGCGCGTCGATCAGGTTCTGGACAACGGCGCCCATGCCGTGCTGCAGGTGGCCCTGGGCGCGCCGGATGCCGAAGGCGTCTTCCAGCCGTTCAGCGATGCGCGGGGCCGGCCGCGCCACGTTCTGGTTCCTTTCGTGGCGGCGCACGTGCAGCACGTCGATCTGCAGGCGCGCCGCATCGACAGCGACTGGCCGGCCGATTTCTGACATCCGGATATCCGGATGTCCGGGCATCGGGATGCCTCCGCCCGGGCCGCGCCCCGCCTTCCTTTTCCCGTTCTCCTCCCCCGGATCGTGCGATGCGATTTGACCTGATCACGCTGTTTCCCGAGATGTTCGCCGCCGTGCGCGACCACGGGGTCAGCGGCCGCGCGCACGCCCGGGGCCTCTGGTCCCTGGAGACCTGGAATCCGCGCGACTTCACGACCGACGTGCACCGCACGGTGGACGACCGCCCCTACGGCGGCGGCCCGGGCATGGTGATGCTGGCCGAGCCCCTGGCGCTGGCCGTCGAGGCCGCCCGCGCGGCCCGCCTGCGGGCGGGCGCCGATGCCGCGGACGCGCCGGCCCCCGTCGTGCTGCTGTCGCCGGCCGGCCGCACGCACGACCAGGCGCGCGCGCGGCGCGCGGCGCAGGGCACCGGCGCCATCCTGATCTGCGGCCGCTACGAAGGCGTCGACCAGCGCTTCATCGACCGCTGCGTGGACGAGGAAGTGTCGCTGGGGGATTTCGTGCTGTCGGGCGGCGAGCTGGGCGCCATGGTCCTGATGGACAGCGTGGTGCGCCTGCTGCCCGGCGTGCTGCACGATGCCGAGTCCGCCGCGCAGGACTCCTTCAATCCCGCCCTGAGCGGCCTGCTGGACAGCCCGCACTACACGCGCCCCGAAGTCTGGCGCGGCGAGGCCGTGCCCGAGGCCCTGCTGTCCGGCCACCATGCCCGCATCGCCGTCTGGCGGCGGGACCGGTCCCTGGCGCTGACGGCGGCACGCCGGCCCGAACTGATCGAGCGCGCGCGCGCGGCGGGCGGGCTGGACGCGCGCGACGAGCGCGCGCTGGAACAGCGGGCGGCCGCGTCCGCGGCGGTCCCGTCCGCGAAGCCGGCCGGCGCGGACTAGGGCCGCGGCCGCGCCGCCTGGACCGCGCGCGCCTGCAGCGGCTGGGCGGCATTCCGGGCGTAGTATTGCCGCCCGACCCAGGCGGCTTCGGGGCCCAGGGGCCGGGAGCAGTCGGTTCCGGGCGGGCAGGTGCGCGGATCGTCCTTGGCATAGCGCAGGTAGATCCGCGTCTTGCGGTTCGTCTGCGCGGCGTCCAGGTTGGCCTGGAGCTCCTGGCTGGGATAGTTCAGGTAGGCCGTGCGGGAATACGCGCCGGGGGCGAGCGCCGTGGCGGCCTCGACCAGCCGGGCGCCGGCGATGTGGTCGGGATGGTCGTGCCCGGCGCAGCGCCAGCACAGCGACCGGTAGGGAATGGTGATCGAGGGGTCCATCAGGCGGACGGCCTGCGGGCGTTCCTGGCGGATCAGGTCGGCCAGCAGGCGGACCAGTTCGCCGCGCGTGTAGGTGTCCGGGTAGGGGGCGTAGGACCGCACGCGGGCGTGGGGCACGGATTCCAGCCGGCTCAGGGGCGTCAGGCTGCCCCAGCCCTCGCCCAGCCAGGGGTCGGGCAGGCGCAGCATGATGAGCTGGACGCGGGGATTGGCGCGCAGGGTGTGGCGCACCAGGGTGTGCTGGCCGACCACCAGGCCGTCGGTGCTCCAGGCGTCCGCCACGCCGGCCATGTCGGCGTAGGCGGCCATGATGCCGCGCTCGCGCGCCAGGGTGTATCCCAGGCCCTCGCCCCGGTCGCCGGCCGTCAGGTAGACGGTGTGCACGCAGCGGCCCTGGCGGATCGCATCGTCCTGGTCGGGGTTCATGAACAGCAGGTCGTCGTCGGGATGGGCGACGAAGCTGAGCACCTTGCCGGCCGCGCAGCCCGCGGGCGGGGGAACGGGTGCGGCGGCGGGCGTGGCGGGGGGTGGGGCGGTCCGCGCGGCGGCTTCGGGCATGGCCGGCGGCGGCGCCGGCAGGGCGGCCCGCGCGGCCGGCGCCGCGAGCAGCGCCAGGCACGGCAGGATCAGCGCGCACAGGCGCAGGAGCGGGCGCGGGATCATGAGATCAGCCCGACCGCCTGGTTCAGGCGCCGGGCGCCCTGGTCCAGGTGTCCCACCAGGGCGCCGGCGTCCTGCGCCTGGTGCAGGGTGTCCCGGGCGATGTCCTGGATCTTGCCGATGGCTCGCTCCAGGTCTTGGATCTGTCCGGACTGGCTGGCGTTGGCCTGGCGCAGGTGCTCCAGCATGCCGTGCAGCGAGCCGATGCCGTCGGCCAGCCGCGTCATGATGCGGCCGCTGTGTTCGATGAGGTCGGTGCCTTCGGCGACCTGGCGCACGGATTCGTCGATCAGGTTGCGGATCTGGCGCGAGGCGTCGGCGCTGCGCTGCGCCAGGGTGCGGACCTCGCCGGCCACCACGGCGAAGCCCCGGCCGTGCTCGCCGGCACGGGCGGCCTCGACCGAGGCGTTGAGCGCGAGGATGTTGGTCTGGAAGGCGATGCCGTCGATCAGGGTGGTGATTTCCGTGATCCGCTGGGACAGCGCGCGCATCTCGCGCATGCTTTCGACCGAGCGCGTCATGGTCTGGCTGCCTTCGCCGGCCAGCGCGACGGTCTGATCGACGTCCTGCTGCGCCGCCTGGGCGCGTTGCTGGTCGTCGGCCAGGGAAGCGCCGATGGCCTGGATCGATGCGGCCGCCTGGCCGATGGCGGCCGCCTGGTCGTGGGCGCCGGCGCTGACGGCTTCGTTGGATGCCGTGATCCGTTCCAGGGACTGGTCGATGGCCAGCGCGTTCTCGCGCACCCGGGCGACCGCGCCGGCGATGGCCTGCAGCACCTGGTGCAGGGCGACGCCCATCGGGCTGGCCGGGGCCGGGCCGTCCAGGCCGAGGCGGATGTGGCCGCCCTCGGTGACCCGGGCGACCATGCTGGTCAGCTCGTGCGTCTGGCGCGCGTCGCGCCGCATCCAGCGGGCGATGTAGCACAGGGCGGCGGTTTCGATGACCACGTAGGTGGCGTGCGCGATGACCCGGCCCAGGCCGGGTTCGACGAAGCAGTAGGTGGGAAAGCCGGCTTCCTGGAGGAAGTTGAAGCTGAGGTGGTGGACGGCGATCACGGCGGCGCCCAGCAGGATCACGCGCATGTCGCGGTAGCACAGCAGCACGGCCAGCAGCACGAAGATGCCGAAGTGCAGTTCGATGGTGCCCAGGGACTGGTGGATGTGCAGCGCGCAGAACAGCATGAAGGCGGTCGCCACCGCCAGGCGCGTGACCAGCTGGCCGGGCTGCCAGAAGATCAGGGCGGTGGGGATCAGGGCCAGCGGCAGGCCGATCCACAGCGCCAGGTGCCAGGTATCGTGCCAGGGGGCCAGGCCCAGGGCCGTGGCGAACAGGATCCACAGCAAGGGCAGCATGATGCGGTCGGCCTGACGGCCGTACGAGGACGAACGGGCGCGCGGGAAGTCGGTTTCGGATGAAGTCATTGGAATGGGGACGCGGCCGGGCGGCGCAGCGAAAGGAACCGGAAGGCGGATGGGGCCGCCGGGGGCGTCCGGAGGCGGACAGGGAATTTTACGGCAATACCCGACTGAAAGTTAAGGTTTGAAGCAGATTGAAAGCGAACGCCGCCGCCCGGGTGTCGCGCGTCGGACACAGGGGCGGCGGCGCCGCGGGGGGAGACGGGGCCGGATCAGGATCTGGCGGGCAGCAGCCGGGGCGCCTGGGCGCGGCGCGACTGGACGTGCGCGCCGCCCGGCTGTCCCGTCGGGTCGGCGTGGTCCGCCGTGTCGAGGCGGAAGAACGCCACCAGTTCGACCAGGGTGTCGGCCTGCTCCTGCAGGCTGGCCGCGGCGGCGGCGGATTCTTCCACCAGGCTGGCGTTCTGGCGCGTGACGTCGTCCATCTGCGTGACGGCGGCATTGATCTCCTCGATGCCGGTGGTCTGCTCGCGGCTGGCCGCGCTGATCTCGCTCATGATGTCGGTGACGCGGTGGATGCCGTCGACGATCTGCTGCATCGTGGCCCCGGCGCGCGCGGCCTGCTCGTTGCCCCTGGCGGTGGATTCCACCGAGGTCTCGATGAGGGTCTTGATTTCCTTGGCGGCGCCGGCCGAGCGCTGGGCGAGCGCGCGTACTTCGGCGGCCACCACGGCGAAGCCGCGGCCCTGTTCGCCGGCGCGCGCGGCCTCGACCGCGGCGTTGAGCGCCAGGATGTTGGTCTGGAAGGCGATGGAGTCGATCACGCCGATGATGTCGGCCACCTGCTGCCCGCGGGCGTTGATCTCGCCCATGGTGGAGACCAGCTCGGCGACGATGGCGCCGCCCTCGGTGGCCGTGCGGCCCGCCGAGACGGCCAGGGTGTTGGCCTGCTGGGCGTTGTCGGCGTTCTGGCGCACGGTGGCGGTGATCTGTTCCGTGGTGGCGGCGGTCTCGGCCAGGGAACTGGCCTGCTGCTCGGTGCGCGAGGCCAGATCCAGGTTGCCCGCGGTGATCTGGCTCGACGCCGAGGCGATGGAGGTCGATCCGCCGCGCACCTTGCTGACGATCTCGGCCAGGCGGTCGCGCATGTCCCGCATGGCGAACAGCAGGCTGGTGCGGTCCTGGGCCTTCAGTTCGATGGGGACGGCCAGGTCGCCGGTGGCGATGCGGTTGAGGATGGCCGTGGCATAGGCCGGCTCGCCGCCCAGCTGGCGCAGCAGCGCGCGGGTGATGAGGAAGTTGGCCAGCGCCGCCAGCAGGCTGAGCAGCACGATGCCGCCGCCGAGCAGCATGCGGGTGCGGGACAGGCTTGCGGCGCGCTCGTCGAGCACCGATTCCAGCTGCGCCAGGGCGACCTGGTTGAGCTGGTACTGGCTGTCGATGGCCTGCGTGTAGCGGGCGAAGAAATCGGCGGCCGGGTAGCGGGGGGCTTGCGCCTGGATGATTTCCTTCTGTGCCAGTTCGATGGCCTGGCGGGCTTCACGCAGCGCCGCCTTGCCGGGCTCGCCCAGGCTGGCGGCGAGCTCGGGGTATTGCCGGACGGCGCTTTCCAGCGCGTCGTTCAGGCTGATGTAGTGCTCCTCGGCGCGGTTGATCAGCACCATGATCCGCAGCCGCTCGGCCTCGGACGCCTCGTGGCGCGTCAGCAGGCCGGCGCCCATGGCGCGGGTCTGGCCGAACAGCTCGGTCAGCATGGGCACCTGGTTCAGCGCCGTGTCCACCAGGTAATAGCCCTGGGCCTGCGGGTCGAAGCTCAGGCCGTAGTGCTGCAGCAGCAGGGACTTGACCCGCAGCAGGCGGCCGATCAGCTCGACGTGGCCCTGGAAGCTGTCGGCGGGCGCGAGGCTCTTGCGCGCGACCTGGCCTTCGAGCGAATTCCAGCCCTGGAGGACTTCCTGCCAGGCGCTCAGGAGCCCCGGCGCCTGGACGTCCCGGCGCAGCGCGGCGTCCAGCGCCTCGAAGGCGCGGTCGGCGTCGCCCTGCAGGGTGGCGCGCCGGGCTTCGGCGGAAGCGTCGCCATTGAGCGTGATCATCGACAGGCCGCGGTGCTGCTGCGTGAGCTGCAGGGCCTTCATCAGCAGGCGCATGGGCTCCAGGCCGCTCGATTCCAGCCGGGTGGCCTGGATCGTCTTGCCGGACTCGTTCACGTACAGGATGAAGGGCATGGCGACCAGCACCACGCCGAAGAGCGCCAGCACGGCGAATTTCTGCCAGAGGCGCAGGCGGTTCAGGACGGTGTCGAGAGCGCTTTGTTTCATGGGGGCGTTCCGGTCGGTGGGGCGCCCCGGGGCGGAGCGCAGGCAATGTTTCAATTGGTTAGATAATTTTAAAGTTGGGCCTGCAAGAAAAGCGTCGTCCATGAGGGAATGACCCGGAAGAGTGAAGGGCCTTTAATCTGGATCAAGTCTTTTGACCGGAGCAGGGCCGATCCTGAGTCTTTGGCACCACAAATCGGCGGATGTGCCGATGGACTTTACCTGTTACATGCAGAAGAATGTCGATGACCGGTACCGATTGCGCAGCGATCGCCCGGGATTTGCGGGTGCGAGACATGCCAATCAAGCGTGTTTCCCTGTCCGAGCTACGGCTCGGAATGTATATCCACCGGCTGAAGGGAGACTGGTTTCGCCATCCTTTCTGGCGCGGCAGCTTCCTGCTGAGCCGGCAGCAGGATCTGGAAGCCATCCAGGCCGCGGGCATCCAGAGCGTCTGGATCGATACGGACAAGGGCCGCAGCCCGCCCGATCCGGCCGTGGCGCAGGCCAATGCCCGCCGCGACGCGCAGGCGCGGCAGGGCGACGGGTTCGCTCCGGTGGAGCCCTCCCCGACGGCGGTGTCCCTGGAAGAAGAGATCGACCAGGCCCGCCGCCTGTGCCTGGCCGCGCAGGATCAGGTCATGGGGATGTTCGAGGAAGCCCGGATGGGCCGCGCCATCGACCCGGAGGCCACCCTGCCGCTGGTGCGCCAGATCGCCGATTCGGTCGGCCGCCATCCGCAGGCCCTGTTCAGCGTGGCGCGGCTCAAGACGCGCGACAACTACACCTATCTGCATTCGGTGGCGGTCTGCGCGCTGATGCTGGCGCTGTCCCGCCAGCTGCGGCTGGACGGCATCCTGACCCGCCACGCGGGCCTGGGCGGGCTGATGCACGACGTGGGCAAGGCGGCCATTCCGCTGAGCATCCTGAACAAGCCCGGCCAGCTGACGGACGACGAGTTCGACATCATGAAGACCCATGCGTTCCTCGGCGCGGCGATGCTGCGCGAGGGCGGGGCGGACGAGGCGATCCAGTCCATCGCGCTGCATCACCACGAAAAATTCGACGGGACGGGCTATCCCGACCGGCTCGCCGGCAAGGACATCCCGCTGCTGGCCCGCATGGGCGCCGTGTGCGACGTCTACGACGCCGTGACCTCCGAGCGGCGCCTACAAGGAGCCCTGGAATCCCGCCGAGACCATGCGCCGCATGGCGAGCTGGACGGGGCATTTCGATCGTCCCGTCTTCGAGGCCTTCGTCAAGACGGTGGGCATCTATCCGATCGGCTCGCTGGTGCAGCTGAAATCCCGGCGCCTGGCGGTCGTGGTGGGGTCGGACACCCCTTCGCTGCTGCGGCCGAAGGTCAAGGTCTTTTTCTGCCTGCAGACCCGCAGGCTGTGCGCCGAGGAATTCCTCGACCTGAGCCTGCCGGAATGCGAGGACCGCATCCTGCAGGCGGAGGATCCGGCCGCCTGGAATCTCACCGGGCTGGAGGCGTACTGGATGCCGGCCGAGTCCCTCTCGTAGCGGCCGGCGGCGCGGCGCGCGGGCGCATTCCGGGCCCGCGGGTGCGGGGCCGGCAGGCGCAGGAGACGGCGGCGCGCGCCTATGCCGCCCGCGCCTATGCCGCCCGCGCCATGGACGTGTCGCGCGTTTCCGCCGCGCCGTCCTGGGCGGGGGCCGCGGAGGCCGCGGGGATCGTGTGCGATTCGTCGATGTGGCTCAGGTGCCGCCGGCTCGCGGCCAGCACCAGGACGCCCAGCATCACGGCGGCGGTGCCGACCCAGTACGGCACGTGGTCGCCGAAGGTTTCGCCCAGGTAGCCCGCCAGCCAGGGGGCGACCGCGCCGCCGCTGAAACGCACGAAGCTGTAGGCCGCCGAGGCCACGCCCCGTTCGACCGGGGCGGCCTTCATCACGGTTTCGGTCACCAGCGTATTGTTGATCCCCAGGAACAGGCCGGCCACGACCACGCCGGCCACCAGGACCGGCTTGTGATCGGTCCAGATCGCCATCATGGCCAGCACCAGAGCGAAGCCCGTGAGCGCGATGAGGATCGAGCGGATCGTGCCGAAGCCGCCCTGCAGCCGGGGTGCCAGAAACACCGAGGCGAAGGCCAGCATCGCGCCCCAGCCGAAGAAGACCAGCCCGACCTGCTGGGCGCTCATGTCCAGCGGAAACGGGGTATAGGCGAGCAGGGTGAAGAAGCCGAAGTTGTAGAACAGCGCGGTCAGGGCCACGCCCAGCAGGCCCGGGTGCCTGAGCGCGCGGAACGGATCGCGCAGCGAACTGGGCCTGGGACGGGCGGCCGCGTTCGGCAGCAGCAGGAGGGTGACCAGGAAGGCGAGCGCCATCAGCACGGAAACCCCGAAGAACGGCCCGCGCCACGAGATCGAGCCCAGCACCCCGCCGATCAGCGGGCCGGCGGCGATGCCGACGCCCAGCGCCGCTTCGTAGAAGATGATGGCGTCGCGCACCGAGCCCGACGAGGCGCTGACGATGGCGGCCAGCGCGGTGGCGACGAACAGGGCGTTGCCCAGGCCCCAGAGGGCGCGGTAGCCGACGATGGCGCGGATCGAATCGGACAGGCCGGCCAGCCCCGCGCCTGCGATGATGACCGCCAGCCCGAGCAGCAGGGTCGGTTTGACGCCCAGCCGGCTGGACACGGCGCTGGTGATCAGCATCGCCAGGCCCATGACGGCCATGTAGCTGGTGAAGAGCAGCGAGGTCTGGGATGGCGTGGCGCCCAGGGAGTCGGCGATGGGCTTGAGGATGGGATCGACCAGCCCGATGCCCATGAAGGCGATGACACAGGCGAACGCCACCGCCAGCACGGCTTTCGGTTGTCGCAGCAGGTTCATGATGAATGGGGTTCCTCGAGGTTGATGGGGGTGTCCGGCCGATGCGCGATCGGCCGGCGTGCGGCCGTCCGCGACCGGCCGGCCGCCGGGGGGAGGCGGCCGGTCAGCGGCCGGGCTCCTGGCGATAGGCGGCGTCCAGCAGCGCCGACAGCGCCCGCACCGCCTCGTGCAGGCGCGCGCGGTCGGCCGCATCCAGCTGTTCGACCAGGGATTCGACGATGCCGGCGCGGGCCCGGCGGATGTCGGCCAGCGTGCGCCGGCCCTGTTCCGTCAGGGAAATCCGCGCGGCCCGGGCGTCTTCGGGATCGGGGGCGCGGCTGACCAGCCCCTGCGCCTGCAGCCGATGCACCTGCGCGGTCATGGTGGGCTGGGTGCAGCGTTCGGCGCGCGCCAGATCGCCGATGCGGGCGGTTTCCAGCTCGTCGACGAGCGACAGGACGCGCGCCTGGGCCAGCGGCAGGGTCCAGGCCGTGTGGCGCGTCACCCAGCGGTTGAGCCGGACGATGCGGTCCAGCAGTTCGGCGCCTGCAGGGTGGTTCGGCGTTCGGTCCGGCATGCCGAGGGGTCTCCGATGAATTAATTACATAGACTATCTATGTAAATTATAGGAGAAAAACCGGGAAGACGGAAAGGGGTGCGAAGGCGGGCGGAGCCGCGTGTCGCCGGCACGCGACGGGCCGTTCGCACACGAGACCGGGGCGGGCGCGCCGCGCCCGTCCCGGGGTGCCGGGCGTCGGGCGCAGCGGGTCTAGAGCCCGCCGGCGCAGGCGAGCGTGGTGCCCGTCACGTAGGAGGCCGCGGGGGACGCCAGCCAGACGATGGCTGCCGCGATCTCGGCCGGCTCGGCCAGGCGCCCCAGGGGGATCCGGGGCGCGACGCGGGCGGGCCGGTCCGGTTCGCCGGCAGCCGCGTGGATGTCCGTCAGGGTGCTGCCCGGGGCCACGCCGCAGACCCGGATGCCTTCGGCGGCCGCTTCCCGGGCCAGGCCCAGGGTGAAGGCCTCCAGTGCGGCCTTGCTGGCGGCGTAGTGCACGTACTCGCCGGGACTGCCCGTCCGGGCCGCGACCGAGGACACGTTGACGATCACGCCGCGCGTGCCGTGGCGCCTGAAATGGGTCAGCGCCTCGCGCGCGCATTGCATGGCCCCCAGCACGTTGACCCGGAACACCCGTTCGATGGTCGCCTCGGTCGTGTCCATGAACGGTCCGATCGGTCCGGTGATGCCCGCGTTGTTGACCAGGCCGAGGAGCGGTCCGGCTTCGGCGTCGATCGCGGCGAACATCCGCCGGACGTCCTCGCTGCGGCCGACGTCGGCCTGGATGACGGCGGCCCTGCGCCCCATGGCGCGGATGGACTCCGCCACGGCGCGGGCCGCCTGTTCGTCGCGGGCGTAGTTCAGGACGATGTCGTGGCCCAGGCGCGCCGCGGCCAGCGCGGTCGCCGCGCCGATGCCGCGGCCGGCGCCGGTGATGAGCAGGGTGTTCGGCCGGCGGTCGTCCGGATGTCGATCGTTCATGGTCTGGAGCTCCTGTGGCGTGGGTGTGCCCGGGCCGGCTTTGGATGAGGCGTCCCGGTGATGCAGGGGGCAGGGCGTTCAGTATCCGGGCGGCATGATCTTCAGCCGTCCGGGGAGTCCTGCCGGCAGGGCCGCGCTGCGCAGCCATTCCAGGGCGTAGGGCCACAGGACGTCGCGGAAGCGCTCGTGGAAGAACGCGAAATGGCCGATCGCGTCCAGGCCGACGTCCCGCGGGCTGAGGCGCAGGTGGCTGCGCCGGCTGGCGCTGTAATACCGCAGCAGGCGATCCAGCGCCGCCTCGGTGCCGTAGGGATCGTCCTCGACTCCGAATGCGAGGATCGGCGCGCCGATGGTCCTGAAGTTGCGGGCCAGTTCGAGCGCCTGCGGCAGGCCGTCCGCCGTCCGGACGCCTCGGCGGACCGAGTCCTCGAAGCGCGGGGCCATGCGCGCCCAGTCCAGCGCCACGCCTTTGGGCGTGTCTTCCATCCAGCCCAGCCGCTTGGCCGGGACGTGGCCCAGCAGCGTCGCCAGCAGGGGCATCAGGACATGCCATTTCAGGAACATGGCGCGCCGTTTTTCCGCCTGGTAATCCCGCCAGTAGGCGAACTGCGCGCCCATGGTGAAGATCCGGCGCACGCGATGCGCCGATGGCGCCAGGCCGATGACGAAGCCGCCGACGGAGTGCCCGATCACATCGACCGGCTGGCCGGGGAAATTCAGGGCAGCGTAGCGCAGCACGCCTTCGAAATCGTGTTCCCCCCAGTCGATCCAGTCGGCCCCGAAGCGGCGCAGGGAGCCGCGGCGCGATTCGCCGATGCCGCGATAGTCGTAGGTCAGGACGTCCCAGCCCTGCGCATGCAGGTACTCGGCGAATCGCGCGTAGTATCGGCTGCGCACCGAGGTCGCGGGATTGATGAGGGCCACCGGAGGCGGGGAGCCCGCCGTCCGCGCGTGGCGCCATTGGCAGCCGCCCAGCGTGTAGCCGTCGGTGGCGGGGATTTCGATGGATTCCGGCATGGCGGGCCTCAGTGGTGCGTGCGGAGCATTTCGCCGATGGCCTCGCCGATCCTGCGGACCGCCCATTCGGTGCGCGGGGTGAAGACCGAGGCGTGGCTCAGGCGCATGCAGTTGCGGTATTTGCCGGCTGCCGAGAAGATGTTGCCGTGCGCGATGACGATGCCGTTTTCCCTCAGCATGGGATCGAGCGCGTGCGTGTCGAACGATTCCGGCAATTCGATCCACAGGGTGAAGCCGCCCTGCGGATGACTGATGCGCGTTCCTGCGGGAAAATGGCGCTGCACCCAGTCGGTCATGACGTCGCGCTGGCGCTGGTACTGGCGCCGCATCCGGCGCAGGTGCGCCGGGTAGTGCCCCTTGCGCAGGAACTCGGCGACGGCGATCTGCGGCAGGGGCGCGGTCGGGCCGGAACTGGTGTACTTCATGCGCAGCACCTTGTCGAAATAGCGTCCCGGCGCGATCCAGCCCACCCGCAGCCCGGGCGCCAGGGTCTTGGAAAACGAGCTGCACAGCAGGACCCGGCCGTCCTCGTCGAGCGCCTTCAGGGCGTGGGGCCGGGGCCAGCCATAGACCAGGTCGCCGTAGATGTCGTCTTCGATGATGGGGACGTCGAAGCGCTGGGCCAGGCGAATCAGGCCCAGCCGGCGGTGTTCCGGCATGGTGTAGCCCAGGGGGTTGCTGGCGTTGGGGATCACCTGGATGGCCTTGACGGGCCAGCGTTCCAGCGCGAGTTCGAGGGCCTCCAGGCTGATGCCCCGGACCGGGTCCGAAGGAATCTCGAAGGCCTGGACGCCGGCTTCCTTCAGGATCTGCATCATGCCGTGGTAGCTGGGGGATGCGACGGCCACGATGTCGCCCGGCGCGCACAGGGCCCGGACCGCGCACGACAGCGCCTCCTGGCAGCCGGTCGTGACGATCAGCGCGTCGGGCGCGGCCCGGTAGCCCGCGTCCACGGCCAGCCGGGACAGCTGTTCCCGCAGGGCGGGGACCCCCTGCATGTCGTTGTAGTGCAGGCTGGCGATGCCGGCATGGCGGCTTTCCCGCGCGAGCGCCGCCTGCAGGGGCCGCAGGCTGGGGCTTTCCACGTCCGGCATGCCCCGGCCCAGCTGGATCGTCTTCCCCTCGCGCTCCAGGTCGAGCAGATCCTGGACCTGCCCCCAGTCCGACACGTCGATCGGCCGCAGGTTGGGCTTGCCCATGCTGGGCAGTCCGGGCGCCGGGCGGGCCGTCGGCACGTACCAGCCCGAACGGGGCCGCGCTTGCGCCAGGCCGGACATTTCCAGCCAGCGGTAGGCCTGCTGGACGGTCGTCAGGCTGACGCCGTGCTCGGTGCTCAGGGCGCGTACGGAGGGCAGGCGGCTGCCGGCTTCGTACAGACCCTGTTCGATGCGGCTGCCCAGGGTATCGGCAAGGTCGAGATAACGGCTCATTGGACTGTCTTCATGCGGTGCGCTCCGGTATCGGCGCCGGGGGCGGCCCGGCGGGCCCATCGATCGCGGGGACGGTGCGATGGGGTCTCGCAGGACCGCCTGTCACTGTAGGGTCGATCCGGTACGGGGAAAAGATACAGATCCAGGAATTTTTTGAAATTCAGCGGATTCATTATCCCGTGTGTATCGAAAAAACTCATGATGACTGTGTATTCAATACACAGGCGCCATCCGTGAAGATGTTCTGCCGGCCCGTGGGGGCCGGACCGCCCGCAGAACAGAACGTGATCATGCTGCCTTCCTCCGACCTGCTCCTGGCCTTTTCCCTGTTCGCCCTGATCTCCTCCATCACGCCGGGGCCGAACAACACCATGCTGCTGGCTTCCGGCGCCGTCTTCGGGTTTCGCCGGACCTTGCCGCACATGCTGGGCGTGACGGGCGGCTTCTTCCTGATGGTGCTGTCCATCGGCCTGGGCTTCGGCGCATTGTTCAGGACCTTTCCCGGCCTGCATGGCTGGCTGCGCCATCTGGGGGCGGCCTACCTGGTCTATCTCGCCTGGAGGATCGCAAGCGCGTCGTCCGCCGCACCCGGCGAGGGCCGCCGCGGCGCCGGCGCGCCGCTCGGCTTTCTCGGCGCGGCCGCCTTCCAGTGGGTCAATCCGAAAGCCTGGACCATGGCCGTTGCCGCCGTCAGCACCTATATGCCGCAGCAAGGCCATCTGGCGAACGTGTTCGTCATCGCCGCGCTGTTCGCCGCCATCAACCTGCCGTGCGTCGGCCTCTGGGCCGGCTGCGGCAGCCTGATCCGCCGCGTGCTCGACGATCCGTCGCGGCAGCGCGGATTCAACCGGGCGATGGCGGTCCTGCTGCTCGCTTCCCTGTACCCGATGCTGGGCCAGGCCTGACGCGCCGCAGGACGGACCGCCCACGCATTTCGATCCCATGGAGCCTTCTAATGAACGCCAACGCTTCCCCGACCGCCGCATCCCGCTGGGCGATCGTCATTTCCGGCGGCGTCCTCATGGGCCTGTCCCTGGGGATCAGGCATACGCAGGGCCTGTTCATGCAGCCGGTGACGTCCAGCCATGGCTGGCCCCTGGAAACGTTCGGCCTGGCCCTGGCTGTGCAGAACCTCGTCTGGGGCCTGGCGCAGCCCGTGACCGGCCTGGTGGCCGACCGCTACGGTTCCGGCAGGGTGCTGTGCCTCGGGATCCTGGCGTATGGCCTGGGCCTGTATCTGATGGCCCAAGCCGGGGGACCCGCCGGCTTCATCGCCAGCCACGGCGTGTTAATCGGCATCGCTCTGTCGGGTACGGCCTTCGGCACCGTCTACGGCGCCTTGTCCCGCATTTTCGAGCCGCGGCGGCGCGGCTGGGCATTGGCCGTCGCCGGCGCCATCGGCGGCCTGGGGCAGTTCTGCCTGGTGCCCTTCGTTCAGCACCTGCTCGCCGGAGCGGGTTGGCAGAACGCCGCGACCGTCCTGGGCCTGCTGGTGCTGGCGAGCCTGCCGCTGGCCCTGCCGCTGCGTGCCCGTGTCCTGGAAAAGCAGGCGGGGCTTCCGGGCCGTCCGCCCGGCGCTTCCGTTCGGGACGCCTTGCGCCGCCGGGGCTTCTGGCTGCTGAACCTGGGGTTCTTCGCCTGCGGTTTCCAACTGGCCTTCATTGCGGCCTATCTGCCCGCCTACCTGCTGCAGCATGGGCTGGGCCTGGAGCAGGCCGGCACGGCCCTGGCCCTGATCGCGCTGGCGAACATCTTCGGCACCTATGCCTGCAGCCGATCGGCCGGGCTCTGGCGCATCAAGCACCTGCTGGCGGGCCTGTACGCGGTCAGGGTGGCGGCCATGCTGCTGTTCCTGTCGATGCCGGTCACGGCGGCGAGCGCCTATGCCTTCGCCCTGGTCATGGGGTTCCTGTGGCTGGGCACCGCGCCGATGACCAACGAGCTGGTGCTGCGGATGTTCGGCCTGCGCTACGTCGCGACCCTGTTCGGCATCGTCTTCCTCGGCCATCAGGTCGGCGGCTTCTTCGGTGTGTGGCTGGGGGCGTGGGTTTACGACCGCACGCATTCCTACGAATGGCTCTGGATCGGCGCGATCGCCATCGGATGCGTGGCCGCCGCCGCGCATTGGCTGATCGACGACACCCCTCTGGCGGCGTCGGACGGGCCGGGGCTGCGCCTGGTGCGGCCATGAGCAGGGCGTCGTGGCCCGGCGTGCCCGGGCGCGTCCTGCTGGCCGGGGCGGGCGCCTGGGCGCTGGGCTGGCTGTTCCGCGCCTGGCTGGAGGCCGACGTGCTGTTCGCCTGGGCGAACGGCGCCTATGGATGCGGATGATGCGGATGATGGAGATGCGGATGATGAACGACGCTTTCGATACGGTGCGGGCGGTTTTCCGTGCGCAGCCCGTGGCGCCCCGGCTCCGGGGCATCCTTCCGTCCTTTCGGTGCCGGTTCGGCGATCGTTGGGGGTACCGATGCCGGTCCGGCGGCCGCCGGGCGCTGCGGCATCTGCTCGAGCTGGACGACTATCTGCTGGAGGACATGGGCCTGCCGCGCGACTGGTTCATCGCCGAGCGGCGCAGGCTGGGCATCCCCACCGGGTACCGGGACATGGGCGGCCGCCATCCGGCGCGCAGCGGCGTCCGCCCTGCGCAGGGGATGCGCGACGGCTTCTGGTGACGCGCTGCAATGCCCATCGCAATCCGCGCGAGTCAGGCGGGCGATGAAAACCTGCGAAAGCTGTTTTCATACTGATGCTGCACGACCGAGGTCTGGACGCCGAAATGGTCGGCGACCGTTGCGATTGGATGATCCTCCTCCTCCATCATCCGGACCACCGCATCCCTTGGCGCCATGAATTCGGCGGCAAAGGCGCGGCCCACTGCCTGGCGGTCGGTGTAGAGATCAGCCACGCAGGCTGCGCGGCTGCCGAAGGCAATGAAATCCCCCATGCCGCGTGCCAGGACAAAGGCGCTCGCGTGCGGCCCTTCGTCCTCTATGATGAGGGTGGGTACGTCGCCTTCCATGCTCTGGAACGCGCGCAGCGACCCTGGTGCCTTGGTACTGAGGCCGATCGTATCGATGGCGCCGAGTAGCCTCGACAGCCCTTCGATGCCGCCGACGGGCTGATCTTCGGCGAGATTCAACAGGGCGCGTGTTTCGCGTGCCAGGGCATAACCGTGCTGGTAAGGCCGTGTCGCGGTGTTTGGCTGTTTCGCGCAACGGGTGTGTAGCTGCCTGAGGACGGGCATCGCGTTGCGCCGTCGAAACACTTCAAGCTGCTGGCTCGTCCAAAGCCAGCCTTTATCCAACGCTTCGGAGAGAACCGCCGAACTGAAATCGAGGCGGGCGTCTTCTTCCGGGATGAGTTCCAGAAGCGCCCGGATCCGGGCGGCGCGGTCATCCCTGAGGTCGTAAGGTGTCATGCCGAGCGCGCCAGCGGTGCGGCAGAAAGCGCGTTCGGCGGGCTGGCCGCGCGAATCCTCGATTCGCCGCAGCAATGCGTGCAATGGACGCGCGCTCCGGCCCCTGGAAAGATGGTGGGTGGCGAGCGGGTGCAGAAATTCGTCGAGCAGAAGCTGCTCGAACGTGGAAACGGGAAAAGTCTGCGATTCGCGTTCAAGGTGCAGCGGGTCGTTGGTGCTGCTCCTGGCTTGGAGTTCGATGCGTGAGCCGGGGACTGTGGCGAGCAACGCATAGCTTCCGGCCGCATGATCCTCCAGTGAAAAATCCCACAGGCGAAACGGCGCGCCGCGCCGATAAAAAATGCGCCACCAATTTTCCAGCAACTGGCGTCCCAGCGCATCCAGATCTCCGGAAGTCCGGGCGGCGATCTCTTCTTTGTGTGAAGAAAACCGGAGTCGTGCCGTCAGACGGCCTTCGATCACATCATTGGAGAAGGCTTCATCTGTAGGGCGAGACTCGATCTCGACCGTCAAGAGCCTATCTGTTTTGGCATCGGGTGCGGTCGGCGCTTCGCTCGCTGGAAGCAGTCCAAGTTCACGTGCCTTGGATATGCCCATTTCGGTCATTCGTGGCACGGAGCGACGTCCGTCTGAAACGACCTCGATCAAACCGGCGGAGTGCAGGGCGGACAGAGTCCTGCTGACGTTGGGTTGTGCGCGTCCGGCGAGTTCTGCGAGTGCGCCGATGCTGGGGGGCGCATGGCGCGCGATGAGACCGAGCAATTCCCGATGTCCAGGTGTTCCGAGCACACGGACCCAGTCGTCATGCTTTGGCGCCGCCTGGACGCGGGCCAGCAGCCGATCGCGCATCGCGGAAGCCGAGATGACCTTACTCATGTTCATCGTCCGAAATAAAGTTCGCTGTGACGCCGTGCAGCGTGCAATAGCTATTGAGCATCTCGAAAAAGTCGGTAATCAATTGCGAGCCCGAAACGAAGTCATAGCGAAACCGCTGCCCGACACGACCGACCTTGTGTTCATGGTCCCAGCAATCCTCGGCCTGTGCATTGTCATAGGCGTGTGCATTGTCGAAACCGAAGATGCGGTTGCCGTGCTCGTCTTGCAGGATGAGCGCGTAGTCGATGCCGTGCGGCTGCTGGGATGTATTGGTGGATGCAACATCATTTGTCGCATGCTGTGCGCAGGATTTCAAGCAGAACGGTACCGTTGCCCAACATGCAATTCCACGAAGCCCCACATGGCCATGGTGATGGGACGGGTATTTGGGAGGATCGTCATTGGTTTGCTCCCGATTCCGCTACCGTCCGAAAAGACGGACGAAAAAAAACCGCCTGAAAAATCAAGCGGTTTTGGTGTTCTGGTGGAGACGAGGAGGATCGAACTCCCGACCTTCGCATTGCGAACGCGACGCTCTCCCAGCTGAGCTACGTCCCCGAAAGACGTGCATTCTAGCACAGAAAATAACGGTGCGCGCTTTCGCTTTGCGCCGATGCGCTCGTGGCTAATGCGTCCCCTTGGGCAGCCGCCCCATCAGGTAGAACTCGTCGTTGGGACGCATGGACATGAAGTTCACCATCCGGTTGCTCAGGCCGAAGAAGGCGGCGATGGCGGCGATGTCCCAGATGTCCTCGTCGTCGAAGCCGTGGGGATACAGGGCCTGGTAGTCGGATTCGTCGATGTCCTGGGCGTCCAGCGAGACCTTCAGGGCGAAGTCCAGCATGGCCATTTCGCGGGGGCTCAGGTCGGCCTTGCGGTGGTTGATGGCAACCTGGTCGGCGATCAGCGGGTTGCGGGCGCGGATGCGCAGGATGGCGCCGTGGGCGATCACGCAATACTGGCAGTTGTTCGCCCCGGAGGTCGCCACCACGATCATTTCCCGCTCGGCGGGAGTCAGGCCGCCTTCCTTTTCCATCAGGGCGTCGTGATAGGCGAAGAAGGCGCGGAATTCGGCCGGGCGGTGGGCCAGGGCGAGGAACACGTTGGGGATGAAGCCGGCCTTTTCCTGGACGGCGAGGATGCGGTCGCGGATGTCCTCGGGCAGGGTGTCGATGTCGGGGATCGGAAAGCGGCTGATGGGAGGCGTGCTCATGCGCGGAGTCCTTGTGGGAATTGGCCGGGAGGGCGTCGAATTAAAGTAGCATACCGTCACATGCGGCGTCACAGCGGGGCGGCGGGGCACGGGCCGCGGCGGGGCGCGAAAACCAACGATCGGCAGGCCTGCGCGGCCGCGGGAGGAGACATGGTCGAAGCACTGGAGCGCGGACATACCCGGGTGCAGGGCTTCCGGGACCCTGAAATGGATCACCAGCTCATGCGCCAGCTGGGCTCGGTCCGGTACGGCGGCGCCTCGATCGGGGAATGCCTGGCGGCGGCGGCGCGGATCCGCGATGCCGATCCGGCCTCGTGGACCGAGGTCTTCGCCGAGGCCGGCCGGCGCCAGTCCGAGGATGCGGCGGTGCGCGCGCGCAACGGGCACGCGGTCAGCGCGCGGGACCAATACCTGGTGGCCTGCAACAGCTACCGCGCGGCGGAATACTACTGCCCGGTGGACGATCCCCGCCATCGGGAATACGGCCTGGCCAGCCGCCAGGCTTTCCTGTCGGCGATGCAGTGGGACGAGGCTTCCTGCGCCGAACTCTGGTTCTCGCATGACGGCCTGCGCCTGCCCGCCTACCACATCCGCGGCGCGCGCAGCGCCGGGGGGCGCGTGCTGATGATCGTCAGCGGATTCGACGGCACGCTCGAGGAATCCCATCTCGCCTACGGCCGGGCGGCGCTCGAGCGCGGCTACGATCTGCTGCTGTTCACCGGGCCGGGCCAGATGGACACCTGGCGCTTCAACGCGGCCAGCCATTTCGCGCCCGAATTCGAGGGGGTCGGCCGGCAGGCGGTGGACTACGTCCTCGCGCAGCCGGGCGTGGACCCGCGCCGCCTGGCCCTGATGGGCATCAGCTTCGGCGGGTATTTCGCCTCCCGCATCGCGGCGCACGAGCCGCGGATCCGGGCGCTGATCCCCAATTCGCCGATCACCGACCTGCACGCCTACATGGTCTCCTTTGCCGGGATCGACCCGGCGACGCTGCCCGAGTCGGACGATTTCGGCGTGGCCGACCTCGAGCACATCCCCGATGCGGTGATGAACGCCCAGACGCGCGCGATGTCACGCAACCTCATGCTGCGCTTCGGCCGGCCGACCTTCGTCCAGACCTATCGCCGCATCAAGGACTTCAGCTTGAGCGCGGACGAACTGGCCGCGATCCGCTGCCCGTCGCTCGCGCTGGTGGGCGATGGCGAGGGCGCCGAGCCCCTGCGGCAATGGCGGGCATTCCAGGACGGGGTCGGCGGGCCCTGCACGCCCCGGCTGTTCACCGCCCTGGAGGGCGCGGATGCGCATTGCCAGACCAGCAACCTGGCCTTTTCGGCGGCGGTGACCATGGATTGGCTCGACGAAACGCTGGGGTGAGGGCGCGCGGGCGGCGCATGCCGGGGCCGGCGCGCAGCCCGGCCCGCCCCGGGCGCAGCGGCCGGGGCGGGCCGCCGCGGACGATATAATGCCGGATCGATTTCAATCTCAGGCTTCTCCGGACCCTTTCCATGAGCACAACCATTCTCGAAAACCTGCCGGTCGGGCAGAAGGTCGGCATCGCCTTTTCGGGCGGGCTGGACACCAGCGCCGCGCTGCTGTGGATGAAGAACAAGGGCGCGCTGCCCTACGCCTACACGGCCAATCTGGGGCAGCCCGACGAGCCGGATTACGACGAGATCCCCCGCAAGGCCCTGCGCTACGGCGCCCAGGGCGCGCGCCTGGTGGACTGCCGCGCGCAGCTGGTGGCCGAGGGCATCGCCGCCCTGCAATGCAGCGCCTTCCACATCTCCACCGGCGGGGTCACGTATTTCAACACCACGCCCATCGGCCGCGCGGTGACGGGCACCATGCTGGTGTCGGCCATGCGCGAGGACGACGTCCACATCTGGGGCGACGGCAGCACGTTCAAGGGCAACGACATCGAGCGTTTCTACCGCTACGGCCTGCTGACCAATCCGGACCTGAAGATCTACAAGCCCTGGCTGGACCAGCAGTTCATCGACGAACTCGGCGGCCGTGCCGAGATGTCGCAGTACATGCAGGAAAACGGCTTCGACTACAAGATGTCGGCGGAAAAGGCCTATTCCACGGACTCCAACATGCTCGGCGCCACGCACGAGGCCAAGGACCTGGAGCGCCTGGATTCCGGCATCCGCATCGTCCAGCCCATCATGGGCGTGGCGTTCTGGAAGCAGGATGTCGAGGTCAAGGCCGAGGAAGTCACGGTGCGCTTCGAGCAGGGCCAGCCCGTGGCCCTGAACGGCGTGGAATATTCCGATCCGGTCGAACTGATGCTGGAGGCCAACCGCATCGGCGGACGCCACGGCCTGGGCATGAGCGACCAGATCGAGAACCGCATCATCGAGGCCAAGAGCCGCGGCATCTACGAAGCCCCGGGCATGGCGCTGCTGCACGCCGCCTACGAGCGCCTGGTCACCGGCATCCACAACGAGGACACGATCGAGCAGTACCGCATCAACGGCCTGCGCCTGGGCCGCCTGTTGTACCAGGGCCGCTGGTTCGATCCCCAGGCCATCATGCTGCGCGAAACCGCGCAGCGCTGGGTGGCGCGCGCCATCACCGGCGAGGTCGCCCTGGAACTGCGCCGCGGCAACGACTACTCCATCCTGGACACGCGCTCGCCCAACCTGACCTACCACCCGGATCGCCTGACGATGGAAAAGGGCGAGTCCATGTTCTCGCCGCTGGACCGCATCGGCCAGCTGACGATGCGCAACCTCGACATCGTGGACACGCGCGCCAAGCTGTTCACCTACACCCAGGCCGGCCTGCTGACCAAGAGCGGCCAGTCGGACATCCCCCAGCTCAAGCAGGACACGCCGGCGAAGTGATCCGGACGCGGCGCGCGGGGTGCTTCCCGCCCGCCGCGGAACGCGGGATGCGCGCTGCGCAACGCGGGATAGGTGACGCGGGGCTCCCTTCGGGGAGCCCCGTTCGTTTATTGCGGGCTGTCTTGCCGGATTTTCCCGGGCTGTTTCCCGTCTTCCTCGCGCCGCAGCAGTTCGCGCTTGCGCGCCACGCCCCAGCGGTAGCCCGGCACGTCGCCGTCGCGCCGCACCACGCGGTGGCAGGGGATGGCGACGGCCAGGGGATTGGCGCCGCAGGCCCGCGCCACGGCCCGCGCCGCCCTGGGCGCGCCGATGCGCGCGGCGATCTCGGCGTAGCTGGCGGTGGCGCCCGCCGGGATCTCGCGCAGCGCCTGCCAGACCCGCTGCTGGAAAGCGGTGCCGCGCACGTCCAGCGGCAGGTCCAGCCCCACGGCGGGCGCCTCGACGAAGCCCACCACCTGGGCGACCAGCCGCTCGAAGCCGGGGTCTCCGCCGATCAGCTCGGCCCGGGGGAACTGGTCCTGCAAGTCCCGCACCAGCTGGTCCGGGTCGTCGCCCAGCAGGATGGCGCACAGGCCGATCCGGCTTTGCGCGACCAGGATGGCGCCCAGTGCGCACTGGCCGACCGCGAAGCGGATCACGGCGCCGGCGCCCCCGGCGCGGTAGTCCCGCGCGCGCATGCCCAGCATCCGCCCGGCGTTCTCGTAATAGCGGCTGCTGGAGTTGAAGCCGGCATCGTAGATCGCATCCGTGACCGAACCGCCGGCCGCGTCCAGCGCCTCGCGCAGGCGGCGCGCACGAAACGCGGCGGCGTAGGCTTTCGGGGTCAGGCCCGTGGCGGCCTTGAAGACGCGATGGAAGTGCCAGGGGCTCAGGCCCGCCTGCGCGGCCAGCTCGTCCAGCGACGGGGGCGTGGCGGCCGATTCGATGGCGCGGCAGGCCCGCGCCGCCACGGCGGCATGGCGGGCCTGCGCGGTGGCGCGGGGCGTAGGGGCGTGCGGGTCCTGCCGGCGCGCGTCGTCGGCGCCGGACTCGTCCGGGGCGAGGAAAGAGGTATTCATGGCGTCGTCCTGGTGTGTCGCAATGCCTGTCAGCTTAGACGGGATGCGCGGCGCGGGCACTCCGTTTCTTGCGGTGGCGGGGCCGTCGGCGGGCCGCGTCGTTCCTGCGGGGGGCCGGAGCGCGGCTTCACCCCGCCTGGCGGAAGGTCAGGTTGATGCGTCGGGCGCCCATCAGGGGATGGGGCTGGGCGCCCAGCGGCAGGATTCCATGGTAGCGCAGCCGGTCCGCGCCGCCCCAGACGGCGACGTCGCCATGGTGGAGCGGCACCCGGGCCGCCTTGTCCGCGCGCGCATGGCCGCCGAACAGGAAGACGGCGCTCATGCCCAGGGACACCGAGACGATGGGCGCGTCGAAGTCGCGCTCGTTCTTGTCCTGGTGCAGCGACATCCGGGCGCCGGGCAGGTAGCGGTTGATCAGGCAGGCGTCCGGCGCGAAGCCCTCGAATCCGGCCGCGGCGGCGGCTTCGCGCGCCAGGCGGACGAAGACCTCGGGCATGGGCGGCCAGGGGCGGCCGCTGTCGGGGTCCAGGGAGCTGTAGCGGTAGCCGCGCCGGTCGCTCGTCCAGCCGAGCGCGCCGCAGCTGCTCAGGGCGGCGGACATGGTGAAGCCGCCCGGCGTCTTCATCTGGCGAAAGGGCGCCTCGGCCTCGATATCGGCCAGGGCCGCCAGCAGCGCATCGACGCGGGGCAGGGCGTAGCCGCGCAGCACCCAGGCCTGCGGCCCCAGGCGCGTGCGCCGTCCGGGGTCGAGATCGCCGAACAGATCCAGGGTCGTCATGAGATGATTTTGGCACAGCCGCAGGGGAATGGAGCTCGCGGCGCGGAACGGAACCCAGGACTTGGGAACCAGGACTCGGAATCCAGGGCTCGGAACCGGGATTCGGGACTCAGGACTCGGAGCGCGGAACCCCCGACTCGGGGATCCGGAGCCGCCGGGTCCACGCCGCCGCGCCGCGCGGCGGGCCGCCCGCCCGGCGCTTCAGGCGGCCGACGAGGCCGGCGGCACGGCGTCCGCGTCCTCGTTGCGCGCGGCCGTGTCGGTGGTCTGTAGCCGGTTGCTGTGGGCGAAGTCGCAGGCGAATTTCCAGGCCAGCGGTTCCAGCTGGCGCAGGCGGTGGTCGATCATCACGCAGGGCAGGCCGTTCAGCGTGCGCGGCATGGCGTAGGGGGAATAGGACAGGGGGTTGGCGATGGAACCGGCCGGCCGGAACTGGGACAGGACCCCCGCCAGGCGCTCGGCCCAGTCGCTGGGCCGAAACCGCTGGCCCTCCAGGGTCTTGCCATGGATGATCAAATGCTGGACAGGGTCGCTCATGTGGTGATTCCAAAGACGGGACTCGTCCTGTGCGGCGCGCGGTTCGCTGGTGCGGCGGGCCGGGCGGCATGCGAGGTCAAGGACGGGTGTCATCCCCTTCGCCGCGCATTGTATCCGATCGGGGAGCCCAGGGTTTTGCACGCGCCCCGGGCGCACGGTAATATGGCCGTTTTACTCAGGGTTTGACATGTCTGCCGCCAATCCGACCGGGCCTTTGCGTCATTTTCTGCAGTTGCGCGATTTTTCCGAGGACGAGATCCTCTACGTCATCGACCGGGCGCGCCTCATCAAGGACAAGTTCAAACGCTATCTGCCGCACCACACCCTGCACGACCGCAACCTGGCGATGGTGTTCGAGAAGGCCAGCACCCGCACCCGGGTGTCGTTCGAGGCGGGCATGTACCAGCTGGGCGGCTCGGTCATCTACCTGACCACCGAAGGCTCCCAGCTCGGCCGCGCCGAGCCCATCGAGGATACCGCCCGCGTGGTGTCGCGCATGGTGGACCTGGTGATGATCCGCACCTTCGAACAGACGCGCATCGAACGCTTCGCCGCCCATTCGCGGGTGCCGGTCATCAACGGCCTGACCAACGAATACCACCCCTGCCAGATCCTGGCCGACATCCTGACCTTCATCGAGCATCGCGGCCCGATCCGCGGCCGGACGGTCGCCTGGATCGGCGACGCCAACAACATGTCCTACACCTGGCTGCAGGCGGCCGAGCTGCTGGGCTTCACGCTGCACGTGTCGGCGCCGGCCGGCTACCGCCTGGATCCGCTGCGCGTGGGCGGCCAGCCGGAAACCATCCTGCGCGAATTCGACGATCCGCTGGAAGCCTGCAAGGGCGCCGACCTGGTCACCACGGACGTCTGGACCAGCATGGGCTACGAAGCCGAGAACGAGGCCCGGCGCCTGGCCTTCGCCGACTGGTGCGTGGACGCCCGCATGATGGCGGCCGCCAACCCCGACGCGCTGTTCATGCATTGCCTGCCGGCGCACCGCGGCGAGGAAGTCACCGGCGAGGTCATCGACGGCCCGCAGAGCGTGGTCTGGGACGAGGCGGAAAATCGCCTGCATGTGCAGAAGGCGCTGATGGAGTTCCTGCTGCTGGGGAGATTGGAATGAGACGGGACTGAGCATGGTCCCTGCGGACCATGCTCAGCCTGTCGAATCCGAGCGCCTTGCAAGGCGCGAGGTGGAGGGATGCCACGGCTGGAGACAGGCCCGTGCCTGTCGAATCCGGGTGCCTTGTCTGACAAACTCATGCATCCCAGCCTCCCGATGCCTGCATCGTGCAAAGCAAAAAGGACGCCGAAGCGTCCTTTTTCTTGCGCAAGCCCCCGGGGCTTGGATCAGGCCAGGGCCTTGATCGCGGCCGACAGGCGGCTCTTGTGGCGGGCGGCCTTGTTCTTGTGAATGATCTGCTTGTCGGCCACGCGGTCGATGACGCTGCTGGCCTTGCGGAAGACTTCGTTGGCGGCGGCTTGGTCGCCCGCTTCGATGGCCTGGCGCACGCGCTTGATTGCGGTGCGCAGCATCGAGCGCATGCTGGCGTTGTGTTTGTTGTGAGCGACGGCCTGGCGGGCGCGCTTGCGGGCTTGAGCGGAATTGGCCATAAAGGTTATCTGTATTCGGGGTTGCGTCAAAGACAGCGATTCTAGCCTATGCACGCCGGCGTGTAAAGTCTCTGGGGCGAAAACCGAATAAAAACAAGGCGCTGAAATAGGCCAGGACGGCCAGGGCCAGGACCGCCGCCAGCCAGGCCGCGCGGATGCCCGGATGAGCGGCCAGGGCGATCCAGTCCAGGTAGCGGTCGGCGGCCAGCAGCACGGCGGCCAGGGCGGCCAGGGCCGGCAGCAGGCGCAGGCAGAAGCCGGACCAGCCGGCCAGGGGGGCGTACAGCCCGCGGCGGCGCAGCAGGACCACCAGGGTCAGGGCGTTGGCGCTGGCGCCCAGGCCGATGGACAGGGCGAGCCCGGCATGGGCCAGCCAGGGTACCAGGATCAGGTTCATCAGCTGGGTGAACACCAGCACCGCGATGGCGATGCGCACCGGGGTGCGGATGTCCTGCTTGGCGTAGAAGCCGGGCGCCAGGATCTTGATGGCCAGCAGGCCGAGCAGACCGACCGCGTAGGCCATCACGGCCAGCCGGGTCTGGGCCACGTCGGCGGCGGAAAAGGCGCCGTAGTTGAACAGGACGGCGACCAGCCCGTCGGACAGCAGGGCCATGCCCAGCGCGGCGGGCAGGCCCAGCAGCAGCACCAGCCGCAGGCCCCAGTCCAGCAGGGCGTTGTAGGCGGCGTGGTCCTCGCGGGCATGGGCGGCCGACAGGCTGGGCAGCAGCACCGTGCCCAGGGCCACGCCCAGCAGGGCGGTCGGGAATTCCATCAGCCGGTCGGCGAAGGACAGCCAGGTGACGCTGCCGGGGGCGAGCCAGGTGGCGATGTTGGTATTGATCAGCAGGGACAGCTGGGCGACCGACACCCCCAGGGTGGCCGGCAGCATCTGCCGCAGGATGCGGCGCACCAGCGGGTCGCGCCACGCCGCCCGCAGGCCGTGGCCCCAGCGCGGCAGCAGCCCCAGGCGCCCCAGGGCGACCCACTGCACCGCAAGCTGCAGCGCGCCGCCGATCATCACGCCCACCGCCAGGGCGTGGATGGGCTGCGCCATGTGCCCGGCCAGCAGCAGGCTGGCTCCGATCATCGACAGGTTCAGCAGGACCGGGGTGAAGGCCGGGACGGCGAAGCGGCTGAAGGTGTTGAGCACGCCCGAGGCGAAGGCCACCAGCGACATGCAGAGGATGTAGGGGAACATCACCCGGGTCATCCACACGGCTTCGCCGAATTCGTGGGCGCGGGCGGGGTCGCGCATGCCGCTGGCCATGGCCGTGACGACCCAGGCGGCTCCCAGCATGCCGACGAGCGTCACGCCGCACAGGGCGACGAACAGCAGCAGGGCCACCCGGTCCAGCAGGCGGCGCAGGGATTCGTGGTCGCCGCGCTGCCGGACTTCGCCCAGGATGGGCACGAAGGCCTGGGAAAAGGCGCCCTCGGCGAACAGGCGGCGCAGCAGGTTGGGGATGCGGAAGGCGACCCAGAACGCGTCCGTGAGCGGCCCGGCGCCGAACATGCCCGCGATGAGCACGTCGCGCAGCATGCCGGTGACGCGGGAAAACAGGGTCAGGCCGCTGATGGTGGCGGCCGAACGGAGAAGGCTCAAACTACTTCGGCGCCATGCGGATGGCGCCGTCCAGGCGGATCGTTTCGCCGTTGAGCATGTCGTTCTCGAAGATCGAGAGCACCAGCTTGGCGTAGTCCTCGGGGCGGCCCAGGCGCGGCGGGAAAGGCACGCTGGCGGCCAGGGAGTCCTGCACTTCCTGGGGCATGCCGAACATCATGGGGGTGCCGAAGATGCCCGGGGCGATCGTCATGCAGCGGATGCCCAGGCGCGAGAGGTCGCGCGCGATGGCGAGCGTCATGCCGACGATGCCGGCCTTGGAGGCGGCGTAGGCGGACTGGCCGATCTGGCCGTCGTAGGCGGCGACCGAGGCCGTGTTGACGAGCACGCCGCGTTCGCCGGTGACCTGCGGTTCGTTGGCCGACATGGCCTGGGCGGCCAGCCGGGCCATGTTGAAGGTGCCGATCAGGTTGATGTCGATCACGCGGCGAAACAGGGACAGTTCGTGCGGGCCGTTCTTGCCGACGATGCGTGAGGCCGGCGCGATGCCGGCGCAGTTGACCAGGCCGCGCAGCGTGCCCTGCGCCGTGGCGGCGTCGACGGCCGCCTGGGCGTCGGCCTCGGCGGTGACGTCGCAGTGTACGTAGGTCTGGCCGAGTTCGGCGGCCAGCGCCTGGCCGGCTTCGTCCTGGACATCGGCCAGGACCACGCGGGCGCCCTGGGCCGTCAAGGCGCGGGCCGTGCCCGCCCCTAGGCCCGAAGCGCCGCCGGTGATGAGGATGACTTGGTTGCGGATGTCCATGGCGGGGTCCGGTGACGGTCAGGCGGCGTGGTGCGCGCGCAGGATGCCGAGGATGCGGTCGCGGATTTCCTCGACCGAGCCCACGCCCGAGATCTGGGCGTAGCGCGGCGCCTCGGCCGCGCCGGTGGCCGCCCAGCTGGAGTAGTAGTCCACCAGCGGACGGGTCTGGTCGCGGTAGACCGACAGGCGGTGGCGCACGGTTTCCTCGCGGTCGTCGTCGCGCTGGATCAGCGGCTCGCCGGTCTCGTCGTCCAGGCCTTCGCGCCGGGGCGGATTGAACTTGACGTGGTAGGTGCGGCCGCTGGCCACGTGCACGCGCCGGCCGCTCATGCGTTCGATGATGTTTTCCTCGGGGACGGCGATCTCGATCACGTAGTCCAGCGGCACGTGCGCGTTTTTCAGGGCGTCGGCCTGGGGAATGGTGCGCGGGAAGCCGTCGAACAGGTAGCCGGCCCGGCAGTCGGGCTGCCGCAGGCGGTCCTGCACCAGGCCGATGATGATGTCGTCGGAAACCAGCCCGCCGCTGTCCATGATCTTCTTGGCTTCCAGACCGAGCGGAGTCTGCGCCTTGACCGCCGCGCGCAGCATGTCGCCGGTCGAAATCTGCGGGATGCCGAATGCCTCGGTGATGTAGGCCGCCTGGGTGCCTTTTCCCGCCCCCGGGGGGCCTAGCAGAATCAAACGCATGATTTCCTCCGATCAATCACTATTTTTCAAATTTTTCCGATTATGCCGCAATGCAGCAGATTCTGCAGGGTTTCAAGCCGATGCGGACGGGGCTTCACCCTCGTCAAACAGGGCGCGCACCCGGGCCAGGTCTTCGGGCGTGTCCACGCCGCGCGCCGGGACGGCGCCGGTGGCGTGCACCACGATGGGAAAGCCCTGTTCCAGCGCGCGCAGCTGTTCCAGGGATTCGACGCGTTCGAGCCGGCCCGGGGGCAGTTCCGGGAATTGCCGCAGGAAGCCGGCGCGGTAGGCGTACAGGCCGATGTGCAGCCAGGCCGGCAGCCCGGGGGCCAGGCGCTGCCGGCCGTCGGCCAGCGCGTCGCGGGCCCAGGGGATGGGGGCGCGGGAAAAATACAGGGCGCGGTCGTTGGCGCCGCAGACCACCTTCACCGCGTTCGGGTCGAACAGGGTGCCGGCGTCCAGGATGGGCGCCGCGCAGGTGGCGATGGCGGCGTCGGCATGCCGCGCCAGCAGGGCCGCCACGGCGTCGATCAGGGCGGGATCGATGAGCGGCTCGTCGCCCTGGACGTTGACCACGATGGCGTCGTCGTCCAGGCCCAGCACCGTGGCGACTTCGGCCAGGCGGTCGGTGCCGGTGGGGTGGTCGGGGCGCGTCATCAGGACTTCGATGCCGTGCTCGGCCGCGGCGCGGGCGACGTCGGCGTGGTCGGTGGCGATCAGGACCCGGCCGGCCGATGAAAGCGCGGCCTGCCGCGCGGTGCGCACGACCATCGGCAGGCCGCCCAGGTCGAGCAGCGGCTTGCCCGGCAGGCGGGTGGAGGCGGCGCGCGCCGGGACGACGACGGTGAAGCTCATGAGGCCCCCCTGGCGCGGCGTGCCGTTCCCCGGAGGAGGCGTTCGGGCGCGGGGCGGGCTGGTGCGTTCATGCCGCGGGCGCCGGGGCCGGGGCCGGGGCCGGTGCCGGTGCAGCGTCCAGCGGGCGGGCTTCGGCGGGCAGCATGATGGGCACGCCGTCGCGGATGGGATAGGCCAGGCGGTCGGCGGCGCAGACCAGTTCCTGGCGTTCGCGGTCGTGGCGCAGCGCGCTCTTGCACACGGGGCAGACGAGGATCTGCAGCAGGCGGGTTTCCATGGGCGGCGGGGATCCGGAAGGGATGGCAAAGCATAGAGTGTAATGCCTGCCGCCGTGCTTGTGCGGCTGGTTTCCGCATCCCGGGGAGGGGTTTGCATGGGGTGCATGCGGGTCCGCCATTGGGCCCTGGCACGCGGCCCCTTCCGGTACGCGGCCCTTATTCGCCGTCCGCCCCGGCGCGCCCGGCCGCCGCCCGCAGCGCCTGGTCGAGCGCATCGAGCCAGCCCGGGTCGGAAAAGACCGGCGCCGCGCGCACGGCCCACAGGCGGGGATCGTGTGGGGCGGCGCATTTGACGGCGTCCTTGGGGGTGATGAGGATAGGGCCGGGCGGCAGGCCGCGCAATGCCTCCGCCGGGATCGCCTGGTGGTCGGGGACGCGCAGGGTGCGGGCCAGGACGACGCCGGCGGCGCGCAGCATGGCGAAGAAGCGCTCGGGCCGGCCGATGCCCGCCGCCGCGGAGCAGGGCGCCGCGCCCTGTTCGGCCCGCCAGGCGTCCCAGGGCAGGTCGCGGCCGCTGGCCAGGTGCGTGGCGCCTTTGGGCTCCAGGCGCATGACGACGGCGCGGGGCGCGCGCGCCGCGCCCGCCGGGGAAGCGGGAGAGGCGCGGGAGTTCAGGAGAGCGGGGACGGCGGAGGCGGCGGGCGGCGCCGGCTCGCCCGCCGCCAGGTGGGTGACGAGCCAGTCGGCCCGCGCCAGGCGTTCGGGAGGCTCGCGCAGGGGGCCGGCCGGCAGCAGGCGGCCGTTGCCGGTGCCGCGCCTGTCCTGGACGATGATTTCCAGGTCCCGCGCCAGCGCCGTGTGCTGCAGGCCGTCGTCGGCGATCAGCACGTCCACGTCGGGATGGGCCGCCAGCAGGGCGGCCGCCGCCAGGGCGCGGCGGGGGTGGACGGCGACCGGCGCGCCGGTGGCGGCGTGGATCAGCGCCGGTTCGTCGCCTAGGCGGGCGGCGGCGGCGCCCTCGTCGCTCAGGCGCGGCCGCGGCCCGACGGCGGCGCCGTAGCCCCGGCTGACGATGCCTGGCCGCCAGCCGCGGGCCTGCAGCGCCTGGCAGACGGCGATCGTGACGGGCGTCTTGCCGGTGCCGCCGACCAGGATGTTGCCGACCACCACGACCGGCACGGGCGCCCGCCAGGCGGCGCGCGCCCCGGCGCGCAGGCGCCGCGCCGACAGCAGGCCGTAGAGGCGGGACAGGGGCAGCAGCAGCGTGCTCAGGCCGCCGCGCCGGCTCCAGGCCGCCAGCATGAAATCCTCCAGCCTGCGGTTCATGAGCCCCCCGCACGCTTGGGGTGGCCCGGCGCGTTCATGGCCGGGCCTGGGTCAGGAAATGGACCTTGCCGATGTGCGCCAGGCGGGCGGCTTCCAGGGCGCGGACGACGGCGGCGTGCGCGGCCTGGCCGTCGGCGTCGATGCGCAGGGCGAGGTCGGGCCGGCCGGCCGCCGCCTGGCGCAGGCTTTCGGCCAGGGCGGCGTCGTCCGTCGCGTCGACGTAGTGGCCGTCGAGCGCGTACAGGCCGTCGCGGCTGATCGCCAGTTCGAGGAAGGGCGAGGCGTCCGGCGCCTCGGCCTGGGCCTGGGGCAGCGCGACCTGCAGCTGGCGGTGGCGGGTGAACGAGGTGGAGGCCGCCAGGAAGATCAGGATCACCAGCAGCACGTCGATCAGCGGGATCAGGTTGATCTCGGGCTCGTCGTGGGCGCGGCGGTGGTGGAAGTTCATGTCGCGGCGCGCCGGCTGATCAGGCGGTTCAGGGTTTCGGCCTCGCGCTCCATGGTGTGCAGGAAGTATTCGACGCGGGAGCGGAAGTAGCGGTGGAAGGCCAGCGCGGGAATGGCGATGAGGATGCCGAAGCCGGTGTTGTAGAGGGCGATCGAGATGCCGCGGGCGAGCTGGGCCGGGTCCCCGCCGGCGGGGTCGTAGGCGCCGAAGATCTCGATCATGCCGACCACGGTGCCGAACAGGCCCAGCAGCGGCGCGATCACGGAGATCGTCGCCAGGGCGGGCAGGTAGCGGTTCAGGCGCCAGGACACGTCGCGGCCGACGGCCTCGACGGCGGCCAGCCGCCAGGTGTCGTCCTGGTGGCGGTGGGCGGCGATCTCGGCGAGGATGCGGCCCATGGGGCTGCCGCGCGCCAGGCGCAGGATGGCGTCGGGCTCGTCCTGCTGGCGGCGCACGAGTTCGAGCACCTGTTCGGGCAGGCCGGCGGGCATGACGTGGCGGGCGCGCAGGGCCAGGAATCGTTCTATGATGATCGCCAGCGTGATGACCGAGGTGGCGACGAGCAGCCAGATCGGCCAGCCGGCCGCGTGAATGATGTCCAGCACAGTCCTGATCCTTGGGGTGCGGGGCCGGGAATCGGCGCAAATGCGTATTTTATGCCAAGGTCATGCCAAGGCCCCAAGGCCGCCGCCGGGCATGCCGGGGGTGCCCGGCGGCGGGCCGGCCGCCGGCTTGCGCGGGTGCGTCCGGCGCGCAGGCCGCGTCCGCGGGCCTTCCAGGGGCCGAGCGCAAGACGGGACGCGGCTTTCGCGGCGGTATCCACAGTTTCTGTGGATAATTCTGTGCACAAGAGTCCGGATGCGCACGTTTCATGGCCCTTCGTACTGGATTGGTTATTTTTTGCACACCGGTCGATGGAATTTCAATTTATTGAAAATCAAAGACTTACGTGTATTTTTTGAAGTGAATATTGATGAGTCCCCCTGGCAGGCCCGAAAATAGGCGGGTTTGACAAAGCAGGGCTTTCTGTGGATAGGTTTCGATGAGTTTTTCTGTTCCGAGGCTTGCCGAAGGCGGTTTTTCGGCCGGCGACGCCGTCCTGACGGTGTCGCAGCTCAATCGCCGGGTGGCGCGGCTGCTGGAGGAGGGCGTGCCGCGCCTGTGGGTGGCGGGCGAGATTTCCAACTTCACCCGGGCCGCGTCCGGACACTGGTATTTTTCCATCAAGGACGAGGCCGCCGCCGTGCGCGCGGTGATGTTCCGTGGGCGCGCCCAGGCGGTGGGGTTCGTGCCCGAGGCCGGCGGCCGCTACGAATTCCGCGTCCAGGTCTCGCTCTACGAGCCCCGGGGCGACTACCAGGTGCAGGTCGAGTCCCTGCGCCAGGCGGGCCGGGGCGACCTGCACGAGGCCTTCCTGCGCCTGCGCGACCGGCTCACGGAAGAAGGCCTGATCGATCCGGCCCGGCGGCGCCCGCTGCCCGTGCTGCCCCGGGCGGTGGGGGTCGTGACCTCGCTGTCGGCGGCCGCCCTGCGCGACGTGCTGTCGGTCATGGCGCGGCGCGCACCCCACGTGCGGGTGATCGTCTACCCGGCCCAGGTCCAGGGGCGCGACGCCGCGCCGCAGCTGTGCGCCGCGCTGGACCGGGCCGCCGAACGGGCCGAGGTCGATACGCTGCTGCTGGTGCGCGGCGGCGGCAGCCTGGAGGACCTGTGGTGCTTCAATGACGAGACCCTGGCGCGGCGCATCGCCGCCTGCCCCATGCCGGTCGTCAGCGGCGTGGGGCACGAGACGGATTTCACCATCGCCGATTTCGTCGCCGACCTGCGCGCGCCCACGCCGACGGCAGCGGCCGAACTGTGCTGCGAGGACCGCGGCCAGGCGCTGGGCCGCCTGCTGGCCGCGCGCGACCTGCTGGTGCGGGGCCAGCAGCGGCGCCTGGAGCATGCGGCCATCCGCCTGGACCGGGCCCGCGCCCAGCTCGTGTCCCCGGCCCAGCGCCTGCAGCTGCGGCGCCAGCGCCTGGAATTCGCCGCCCGGCGGCTGCAGGCCGGCCTGGACCGGCGGCTGCGGGAACGCCGCTTGCTCCCGCAGGCGGCGCTCGATCGGCTGTCCGCGGGCCTGGACGGCCTGCTGCAGCGCCGCCACCGGCGGCTGGACGCGGTCCTGGCCGCCCTCGGCGCGCTGGATCCGCACCGCGTGCTGGGACGGGGCTATGCCCTGGTCCGCCGCGGCGACGGGACAATCGTCAAAAATGCGTTAGACTTGAAGATTCATGAGCCCATCGAGATCGAGTTCGGCCAGGGCAGGGCCCAGGCCGAGGTCACCCGAACCGATGCGCTGCTCTAGGGACACCAGGGGCGTCCTGGTCCGCTCCGCCCGGCGGAATCGCTGCCGGACGGGCCGTTTCCAGGACGTGCCGAACGTGGTGCATGCAACATCTTTTTGAAGGAACTGTCATGGCTTTCACCCTGCCGCCGCTGCCCTACGCGATGGACGCACTGGCCCCCCACATTTCCCAGGAAACCCTGGAATACCACTACGGCAAGCATCATCAGGCCTACGTGACGAACCTGAACAAGGCGATCGAAGGCACCGAGCTGGCCTCCCTGAGCCTGGAAGAGGTGATCCGCAAGTCCAGCGGCGGCGTGTTCAACAACGCCGCCCAGGTCTGGAACCACACCTTCTACTGGAGCAGCCTGTCGCCCAAGGGCGGCGGCGAGCCCGCCGGCGCGCTGCGCCAGGCCATCGAGGCCAAGTGGGGCAGCGTCGATGCCTTCAAGACCGCCTTCACCCAGTCCGCCGCCGGCAACTTCGGTTCCGGCTGGACCTGGCTGGTGAAGAAGCCCGACGGCAGCCTGGACATCGTCAACACCAGCAACGCCGGCACCACCGTCAACACCGACGACAAGGCCCTGCTGACCTGTGACGTGTGGGAACACGCCTACTACATCGACTACCGCAACGCCCGTCCCAAGTACCTGGAAAACTTCTGGAACCTGGTGAACTGGGACTTCGCGGCGGCCAACCTGGCTTCCTGATCCTCCGCGACGCGGCGCGCGCGGCGCGCCGGTCCCGGCCCCCTGCGGGGCCGCTCCCGCGAAGACGGCGGCGCAGCGATGCGTCCGCCGTCTTTCCATGACGACGACGGAAAGAGCATGACGCACGACAGCTCGGCCGCATCCGCGCACGACTCCGCCGGCCTCCTGCCCGTGGAAGTCCAGAACGGAAACATCTGGCGGCTTGCCATCGCGCAGGCGCTGGCCGGCGCGAACGCGGTGGTGGTCTACGCCACCGGCGCCATCGTCGGCGACCAGCTCGCGCCCTCGCCGGTGCTGGCGACCCTGCCCATCTCCATCTTCGTGGTGGGGATGGCGGCCTGCATCCTGCCCGCGGGCGCGATCGCGCGGCGCCATGGCCGGCGCGCCGCCTTCCTGGCCGGCACGGGCGCCGGCGTGCTGGCGGGGCTGCTCGCCATGTGCGCCGTCCTGCTGGGATGGTTCTGGCTGTTCTGCCTGGGGACCTTCTTCGGCGGCGGCTATGCGGCCGTGGTGCTGTCCTTCCGCTTCGCGGCCGCCGACGGCGTCGCGCCCGGCCGGCGCGCCCGCGCGCTCTCGCTGGTCATGGCCGGAGGCGTCGCCGCGGGCGTCGTGGGACCGCAACTGGTCACCTACACCATGGACCTGTGGCCGCCGCATCGCTTCACGGCCACCTTCCTCATGCAGGCGGTCGTGGCGGCCCTGTCCGCCCTCATCCTGCTGGGGGTGAGGCTGCCGCTGCCCACGACGCAGGAGATCGCCGGCGGCCGGCCGCTGGGGCGGATCGCGCGCCAGCCGCGCTTCATCGCGGCGGCGACCTGTGGGGCGGTGTCCTACCTGCTGATGAATTTCCTGATGACGGCCGCGCCGCTGGCGATGCATCTGTGCGGCCATTCCCAGGAATCGGCCAACTGGGGCCTGCAGTGGCACGTGATCGCCATGTACGGGCCCAGCTTCTTCACCGGCGACCTGATCGCGCGCTGGGGCGCCGGGCGCGTGGTGACGGCGGGCCTGGTGCTCACCGGCCTGTCGGCCGCGATCGGGCTGGGGGGCGTGGACGTGGCGCATTTCTGGGCGACGCTGATCCTGCTCGGGCTGGGCTGGAATTTCGGCTTCCTGGGCGCGTCCACCCTGGTGCTCGAATGTCACCGGCCCGAAGAAAAGACGCGGGTGCAGTCGCTCAACGACTTCATCGTCTTCGGCCTGATGGCGGTCGGTTCTTTTTCTTCGGGCGGCCTGCTCGCGGCCTACGGCTGGGACGTGGTCCTGTGGGTGTCCTTCGTGCCGCTGGCGCTGGCCTTCGCGGCGCTGGCGGTGATGGCCCGGCGCGCGGACCGCGAGCCGGCGGAGCGGGAAAGCGCGGCCTCGTAAGCGGCGGCTCAGCGCGTCACCCGGTCGCCCGCGCGCACCCCGGCCCGGGCGAACCAGCCCTGGTTCATTTCCAGGGCCTGGGTCGCCGGCGCCGCCGGGCAGTGCGGCTCCAGGCTGCGCGGCTGCATGTCCTGGATGTCCACGATGCGCCCGTCCCGGCCGATGAAGGCGATGGACAGCGGGATGAGGGTGTTCTTCATCCAGAAGCAGTGGATGTCGGGCTCGCCCAGCTCGAACAGCATGCCGGCATCGGCCGCCAGCGCGGTCCGGTGCATCAGCCCTTCGCGCAGGGCCTCGGGCGTGGCGGCGTATTCCGCCTGGACCGGATGGCCGCCCACGCGCAGCGCCACGGTGGGCAGGGGCGGCTGCGCCGCCGCCCGAAGGCACGGCAACCCCGCCAGGACGAGGTCGGCAAGGATGATGGCAAAAGAGGGCCCCCACGCCGCGCAGCCTGCGGCCGCTCGCTGCTCCCGGCGGGGACGCTTTTTGCCTTGGGACGGCCCGGCGGCAAAAAAACAGGGCCCGCCCCGGGCCCCGCATCGCGTTAAAATGGAAAAGAACACCCGCGCCTCGATCAGGCGGCGGTGATGTTCAGGGCTTGTTTGCCTTTCGGACCCTGCGCGATATCGAAAACGACCTTCTGCCCTTCTTTCAGGGTCTTGAAGCCGTTCATCTGGATGGACGAAAAATGTGCGAAAAGGTCTTCACCCCCATTGTCGGGGGTAATGAAGCCAAAGCCCTTGGCGTCATTGAACCATTTGACCGTTCCTGTCAGCTTTTGTGACTCTCCGGTGTTTTCGATGGATTCCGACATGCAAACTGCCTCTCGACTATAGTGTGGGGTTTGAACGGCCCCGGCCATCCGTGAGGGCGGCCTGCGGGACACGACGATCATGCTGAATTCCAAGTCATTCAGTCAACTATGGAAACCACTAGGTTCTGATTCGCATGCCGACCGACATCCAAAATCAGCAGCAACTGGTGCGTGAAACCGCGCCGGTGCGCCTCGCGCCGCCGCCGATGTATCAGGTCGTGCTGCTGAACGATGACTACACGCCGATGGATTTCGTGGTGCACGTGCTGCAGCGAGTCTTCCACAAGGGCGGCGAAGAGGCCGAGCGCATCATGCTGCAGGTCCACCACGAAGGCCGCGGCATCTGTGGCATCTATACGCGCGACGTGGCCGCCACCCGGGTCGACGCCGTGCTGCGCCTGGCCCATGCCGATCAGCATCCGCTGCAATGCCTGATGGAGCCTGTGCCTTTTTTTTGACGCCGGGCCGCCCCAAGGCAAAAAGCGCCCCCTTGGGGGCAGCAAGCGGCCGCAGGCTGCGCAGCGTGGGGGTATTTTCTGACATATCGGCGCTTCTCCGCCCCTCGCGCCCGCGCTTAGGGACGATCCCGAGCCCCGGAGCCTCAAACGGCGGGCGGTTTTAGTCATAGAATAGGCATAACGGATTGCTTGATCCGCTCCGATATGCAATGGAGGAAGCGTGATTTCCGAAGAGCTCGAAGTCAGCCTGCACATGGCGTTCGTCGAGGCCCGCGCCGCCCGACACGAATTCATCACCGTGGAGCACTTGCTGCTGTCCTTGCTGGACAATGCCTCGGCCGTCGAAGTCCTGCGCGCCTGCGCCGCGGACATCGAGCTGCTGCGTCAGGATCTGCGCAAATTCATCGTCGAGAACACGCCGGTCTTCCCCGGCGAGGGCGACGTCGATACCCAGCCCACGCTCGGGTTTCAGCGGGTGATCCAGCGCGCCATCATGCACGTGTCCTCCAACGGCTCCAGCAAGAACGCCGTGACCGGCGCCAACGTGCTGGTCGCCATGTATGGCGAAAAGGACTCGCACGCGGTGTATTTCCTGGTGCAGCAGGGCGTGTCCCGGCTGGACGTGGTCAATTACCTGTCGCACGGCATCACCAAGGTGTCCGAGGACCCGCCGGCCGCGGACAATCCGCGCCTGGAGCCGCCCGTGGCCGATCCCAAGTCCGAGCAGCAGAAATCCCCCCTGGAAACCTACGCCACGGACCTCAACGCCGAGGCCCTCAAGGGCCGCATCGACCCGCTGATCGGCCGCGAGGACGAGGTCGAGCGCGTCATCCAGGTGCTGTGCCGCCGGCGCAAGAACAATCCCCTGCTGGTGGGCGAGGCCGGCGTCGGCAAGACGGCCATCGCCGAAGGCCTGGCCTGGCGCATCACCCAGGGCGACGTGCCCGAGGTCCTGCACCAGACCCAGGTCTACGCGCTGGACATGGGCGCGCTGCTGGCGGGCACCAAGTACCGCGGCGATTTCGAGCAGCGCCTGAAGCTGGTGCTCAAGACCCTGAAGGACAACCGCCACGCGGTGCTGTTCATCGACGAGATCCACACGCTGATCGGCGCGGGCTCCGCCTCGGGCGGCACGCTGGACGCGTCCAACCTGCTCAAGCCGGCGCTGTCCTCCGGGCACCTGAAGTGCATCGGGGCCACCACCTACACCGAATATCGCGGCGTCTTCGAGAAGGACCACGCGCTGGCGCGGCGCTTCCAGAAGATCGACATCCCCGAGCCCACGGTGGAGCAGACCATCCAGATCCTGCGCGGCCTGAAGGCGCGCTTCGAGGCCCACCACCAGGTGCGCTACTCGGGGGCGGCGATCACGGCGGCGGCGGAACTGGCCGCGCGCCACATCAGCGACCGCTTCCTGCCCGACAAGGCGATCGACGTGATCGACGAGGCCGGCGCCGCCCAGCGCCTGCTGCCCAAGTCGCGCCAGAAAAAGCTCATCGGCCGCGCCGAGATCCAGACCACCGTCGCGCGCATCGCCCGCATCCCGCCGCAGAACGTCTCCACGGACGACCGCAACAAGCTCGCCACGCTGGAGCGCGACCTGAAAGCCGTGGTGTTCGGCCAGGACCAGGCCATCTCCGCCCTGGCCGCCTCGATCAAGATGGCGCGCTCGGGCCTGGGGCGCCCCGACAAGCCCATCGGCTGCTTCCTGTTTTCCGGCCCCACGGGCGTGGGCAAGACCGAGGTCGCGCGCCAGCTGGCCTTCGTCCTGGGGATCGAACTGCTGCGCTTCGACATGTCCGAATACATGGAACGCCACACCGTGTCGCGCCTGATCGGCGCGCCGCCGGGCTACGTCGGCTTCGACCAGGGCGGCCTGCTGACCGAGGCCGTGACCAAGCAGCCGCATTGCGTGCTGCTGCTCGACGAAATCGAAAAGGCGCATCCGGACGTCTACAACATCCTGCTGCAGGTCATGGACCACGGCACGCTCACCGACAACAACGGGCGCAAGGCGGATTTCCGCAACGTGATCCTGGTGATGACCACCAACGCGGGCGCCGACACGCTGAACCGCAATGCCATCGGCTTTGCCGCGCCGCAGCGCACGGGCGACGAGATGGCGGAAATCAAGCGCCAGTTCACGCCCGAATTCCGCAACCGGCTGGACGCCATCATCGGCTTCTCGCCCCTGCCGCGCGAGGTCATCCTGCAGGTGGTGGACAAGTTCCTCATGCAGCTCGAAGACCAGCTCCACGACAAGCACGTCGAGGTGGTGTTCACCCAGGCGCTGCGCGATCATCTGGCGCGCGCCGGCTTCGACCCGGCCATGGGCGCCCGGCCCATGCAGCGCCTGATCCAGGACACCATCCGCCGCGCCCTGGCCGACGAGCTGCTGTTCGGCCGCCTGGTGCACGGCGGGCGGGTCGAGGTCGACCTGGATGCCCAGGAGCGGGTGGTGCTCAACTTCCCCGAGGGCGACGAGGGCCCGGGCGTGGTGCCGGAGCCTTCCCGGCCCGAGCCCGAGCTCGTGGACTAGGGCTCTCCGCATGAACAGGCCCTGATGGCGCGCGGGCCCCTGATCGCCTGCCCTCATTGCGACACGCTGCACGTCCGGCTCGACCCGGGCGCGCGCGGCAGGGCCGAATGCCGCTGCTGCGGCACGGTGCTGTACCGGCGCGGCTGGCTGTCGCTGGAACAATGGGTCGCGCTCGCCTGGGCCTGCCTGGCGGTGTTCGCCATCGCCCAGTGGTTCCCCATCGTCCGCGTGTCGCTCCAGGGCCTGGACCTCGACCTGACCTACTGGCAGGCGCTGCGCCTGTGCTGGGATCGCGGCTATTACGGCGTCTCGGTCATGACCGGGCTGGCCGGATTCTGGTTCCCGCTGCTGCAGATCGCGCTGACGCTGTGGGTGATGCAGGCGATCGCCGCGCGGCGCCTGCCGCCCGACCTGGGGCCCACGCTGCGGGTGCTGGGGTGGCTGGCGCCCTGGTCCATGGCGACGGTGCTGATCCTGGCCATCCTGGTGTCCGTCGTCAAGGTCGCGGGCCTGGCGCACCTGCAGGTGGCGCCCGGCCTGCTGGGCTTTCTCGCGCTCTGCTTCCTGCTGACCGGCCTGGGGCGCTGGGATGCGCACGCCCTGTGGCGCCAGGCCGAGGACGCGGGCCTGGTGCCGGTGTCCGGCGCGCAGGGGCGGGGCCGGGTGTGCGACGCCTGCGGCTGCGTCCAGCCCCCGCAGCCTTCCGGCCGCTGCCTGCGCTGCGGGGCGGCGCTGGGCCCCGCCCGCCACGGCGGCGCGGCGCAGGTCTGGGCCTTGCTGCTGGCGGCGGCCATCTTCTACGTTCCGGCCAATCTCCTGCCGATCATGGAGGTCCGCACCGCGCTGGGCCGCAGCAACCACACCATCCTGGGCGGCGTGATCGAGCTCTGGCGCTACGGCTCCTGGGACCTGGCGGTGATCGTCTTCGTCGCCAGCGTGCTGGTGCCGGTGACCAAGCTGCTGGCGCTGGCCTTCCTGCTGCTGCGCGACCGCCCCCTGGGCGCGCGGGTCCAGCGGCAGCGCACGCGGCTGTACGCCGGGGTCGAATTCGTCGGCCAGTGGTCCATGCTGGACGTCTTCGTCGTCGTCCTGATGGCCGCCATGGCCAATTTCCCGGGCCTGTCGCAGATCAGCGTCGGGCCGGCCGCGCTGAATTTCGGCGCCGTGGTCGTGCTCACGATGGCGGCGGCCATGCGCTATGATCCGCGTCGAGGCTGGGATGTCCTGCGGGGCGCCCGGCCGGCAAAGGAGACCCATGGACACTGAGGACCCACCGCCCCGCCCCGAGCACGATCCAGCCGGCGCCGAAGGCGCCTATCCCGCCGGGGCCACGCGCCCCTCCGGGGACGCTGCGGCGCCCGTCATCCGGCCGGGCCGCTCCCTGCGCTGGTCCTGGGTCTGGCTGGTGCCCCTGCTGGCGCTGGCGGTGGGGCTGTCGCTGCTGGCCTCGGTCTGGGTGCGCAACGGGCCGGTGATCACCATCAGCTTCCTGTCGGCGGCCGGCGTCGAGGCCGGCCAGACCAAGCTGCGCTACCGCGACGTGGTGGTGGGCGAGGTGTCCGACGTGCGCGTGGCGGAAGACCGCCAGCACGTGCTGGTGGACGTGCAGCTCAGGCGCGAGGGCTCGGAATACATCACGCAGAAGGACTCCAAGTTCTGGATCGTCCGTCCGCAGGTGAGTCTCGCGGGCGTCTCGGGGCTGGACACGCTGCTGTCGGGGGTCTACATCGACGTGGATGCGCCCGTCGCGCGGTCCGAGGACGGATCGGTGCGCGAATTCGAGGGCCTGGCCAACCCGCCGGAGGTGCTCAGCGGCCAGGTCGGCACCCGCTACGTGCTGCGGGCGGATTCGCTGGGCTCGCTGCGCGTGGGGTCCCGCATCCATTACCGCCGCATCGAGGTCGGCCGCGTCGTCAGCTACGACATGGCGCCCGACGGCCGCTCGGTCGGCCTGCACGTCTTCGTCGAGGCGCCCTACGACCGCTACGTGACGCCGGACACGCGCTTCTGGAACGACAGCGGCGTGGACCTGACGGTATCGACCGACGGCGTCCAGATGCGCACCAGCGGCCTGGCGGCGATCCTGGACGGCGGCATCGCCTTCGCCCAGGCCGACGAGTCCAGCTCCTACGACGGCCCCGCCGACAGCACGCCGGCCGCCGCGGGCGCCGAGTACCGACTGTTCGGTTCGCGCGACCAGGCCCTGGCCGACCCGGACGGCGATCCGGTGTCGGTCGAACTGCGCTTCGACCAGTCGGTGCGGGGCCTGCGCGTGGGCGCCGACATCGATTTCCGCGGCATGTCGATCGGCAAGGTGGTGGACATCGACCTGGAATTCGACCGCGCGCGCCGGCGCTTCTTCTCCCGCGTGCGGGGCCTGCTCTATCCGGTGCGCTTCGGCAGCGCCTACCGCCAGCTGCACGACGGCGTGGCGGGCGGCCTGCAGGGCGAGGCGCTGCTCGAGCCGCTGATCGAACGCGGCCTGCGGGCCCAGCTGCGCACCGCCAGCCTGCTGACCGGCCAGCAGTACGTGGCGCTGGACTTCTTCCCCGGCGAGGCCCATGCGGAGCCGAAGATCCCCGGCGACCTCTCCAGCCGCAGCGGCTTCCTGGTGCCCACGGTGCAGGGGGATTTCGACCGGCTGCAAGGGCAGCTCGGCAATATCGTCACCAAGCTGGACAAGGTGCCGATCGATGCGATCGGGCGCGACCTGAGCGCCAGCCTGGAGGCCTTGAACCGCCTGCTGCGCCGCCTGGACACCCAGGTGGCGCCCCAGGCGACGCGGGCCCTGAACTCGGCCAGCAATTCGCTGGACCGCATCGGCGCGGTGCTGGCGCCCGATGCGCCCCTGCTGGGCGGGCTGCGCGACACCCTGAGCGAACTGGACCGCGCGGCGCGCGCCCTGCGCCTGCTGTCCGATGCGCTGCAGGCCCGCCCCGACGCCCTGATCCGGGGGCGTGCGCCCGACGAGCTGCGTTGACGAGGATGAGGAGCGCATCATGAGCGTAAGAGGGACGATTTCGACCTGGGGACGTCTGCTGGGTCTGGCGGCCCTGCTGGCGGGCTGCGCGGTGGCGCCGCCGCGCTACTACAGCCTGGCGGCGCCCGCGGCCGGCCTGCCGGCGTCCACGGCCGGCACGGCCCGGGCGGCCCAGGGGGATCAGGCGGCCCAGGGGGATCGGGGTGTTCAGCCGGCCTCGGCGTCCCCGGCTCCGCGGGCGGCCGGAACCGGCCTGCGCCTCTCCGTCGCGCGGATTCCGGCCGAGGCCGAGCGCCCCCAGCTGGTGGTGCGCGACCCGGCCCGGGGCCCGGCGGTGCAGGTGCTGAACGATTCGCTCTGGGCGGCGCCGCTGGGCGACCAGATCCGCGATGCGCTGGCCGCCGAGGTCGGCCGCCGGCTGGGCGCGGCCGACCTGCAGCGTCTGCCGGACGCCGGATCCCGGCCCGCCCGGCGCATCGAAGTGCGGATCGACCGCTTCGACATGGTCTGGGACCGCTTCGTGGCGCTGGAGGCAGACTGGACGGACCGCGCGCCGGGCGCCGACCGCATCCGCCTGTGCCGGGCCGCCGTGCGCCTGCCCGCCGGCGCGGGTGTGGCCTCGCTGGTGGAAGCACAGCGCGGGGCGCTGGACCGCCTGGCGGCCCTGATCGCCGCCGCGGCCTCGGATTCCACGGCCGATTTACAGGGAAAACCAACCGTGTCAGAATTCGGTTGCACCTGACTGATTTCGGGTTAACCATAATGGCGGGTTCAGGTGCAACCTTTTAGCATGGCGCCTGATGCGAGCCGGGTCCCCGGCCGGCGACACCAACGTGGAATACCTGGAACATGGCTACTGTAACCTTGGGTGTAAAGGTCGATGAGGCGCTGCGCGAGCGCCTGCGGGTCCTGGCGGAATCACTGGGCTGCACGCCGCACTGGCTGCACAAGCAGGCCCTGCTGAGCTACATCGAGGCCATCGAGCGCGGCCAGGTGCCCGCCGAGATCGACCGGCGCGCGGACGCCGATTCCACGGAAGCGTCCGCGGTGGAACCCGAGCCCCTGGCGCCGTTCCACGAGTTCGCCCAGGAAGTCCTGCCGCAGTCCGTGCTGCGCGCCGCCATCACCGCCGCCTACCGCCGTCCGGAACCGGAATGCGTCGCCATGCTGGTGGACCAGGCCGAGTCGTCGCAGCCCGAGCGGGTCGAGACCCTGGCCCGGCGCCTGGTCCAGACCCTGCGCGACAAGCGCAAGGGCGGCGGGGTGGAAGGCCTGATCCAGGAATTCTCGCTCTCCAGCCAGGAAGGCGTCGCCCTGATGTGCCTGGCCGAGGCGCTGCTGCGCATTCCCGACCAGGCCACGCGCGACGCCCTGATCCGCGACAAGATCAGCCATGGCGACTGGCGCGCGCACGTGGGCGAATCCCGTTCGCTGTTCGTCAACGCGGCCACCTGGGGCCTGCTGGTCACCGGCAAGCTGGTCAGCGTCAACAGCGAGCAGAACCTGTCCCAGGCCCTGACACGCCTGATCGCCAAGGGCGGCGAGCCGCTGATCCGGCGCGGGGTGAACATGGCCATGCGCCTGATGGGCGAGCAGTTCGTCACCGGCCAGACGATTTCCTCGGCCCTGGCCAACAGCCGCAAGTTCGAGGACATCGGCTTCCGCTATTCCTACGACATGCTGGGCGAGGCCGCCACCACGGCGGAGGACGCCGCGCGCTACTACCAGTCCTACGAGCAGGCCATCCACGCCATCGGCAAGGCCTCCCAGGGACGCGGGATCTACGAAGGCCCGGGCATCTCCATCAAGCTCTCGGCGCTGCATCCGCGCTATTCGCGCGCCCAGCGCGACCGGGTCATGGAAGAGCTGCTGCCGCGCATGGTCGGGCTGGCCGCGCTGGCGCGCCGCTACGACATCGGCCTGAACATCGACGCGGAGGAGGCCGACCGCCTGGAGCTGTCCCTGGACCTGCTGGAAGCCCTGTGCTTCGACGAGCGCCTGCGCGGCTGGAACGGCATCGGCTTCGTCATCCAGGCCTACCAGAAGCGCGCGCCCTTCGTGATCGATTTCGTGATCGACCTGGCGCGCCGCAGCAAGCACCGCCTGATGGTCCGCCTGGTCAAGGGCGCCTACTGGGATTCCGAGGTCAAGCGCGCCCAGGTCGACGGCCTGGAAGGCTATCCGGTCTACACGCGCAAGATCCATACCGACGTGTCCTACCTGGCCTGCGCGCGCAAGCTGCTGTCCGCCCCGGAAGCCGTCTTTCCCCAGTTCGCCACGCACAACGCCCAGACGCTGGCCTCCATCTACTACATGGCGGGCGAAAACTACTACCCCGGGCAGTATGAATTCCAGTGCCTGCACGGCATGGGCGAGCCGCTGTACGAGGAGGTCGTCGGCCCGGTCTCCAAGGGCCGCCTGAACCGGCCCTGCCGCGTCTACGCTCCCGTGGGCACGCACGAGACCCTGCTGGCCTACCTGGTGCGCCGCCTGCTGGAAAACGGCGCCAACACCTCCTTCGTCAACCAGATCGGCGACCGCGACCTGCCCATCGACGCCCTGGTGGCCGACCCGGTCCGCAAGGCCCGCGCCATCCAGCCCCTGGGGGCGCCGCACGAGCGCATTCCCCTGCCGCGCGACCTGTACCGGGCGCACGAGGACCGCGCCAATTCGGCCGGCCTGGACCTCAGCAACGAGCATCGCCTGGGCTCCCTGGCGGCCGCGCTGCTGGGCGCCGCCGCGCAGGACTGGCGCGCCGCGCCGCCCGGCGAATGGCGCGGCGAGCGCGCCCGGCCCGTGCTCAACCCGGCGGACCGCCGCGACGTGGTCGGCCAGGTGATCGAAGCCGACGAGGACGACGTCCGGGCCGCCCTCGGGCGGGCCGAGTACGCCGCGCCGATCTGGCAGGCCACGCCGCCCGCCGAGCGGGCCCAGTGCCTGCGGCATGCCGCCCAGCTGATGGAAGACGAGATGCAGTCGGCCATCGGCCTGATCGTGCGCGAGGCGGGCAAGTCCTTCCCCAACGCCATCGCCGAGGTGCGCGAGGCGGTCGATTTCCTGCGCTACTACGCCGTCCGGATCGAGGAATCCTTCTCCAACGACAGCCACCGGCCGCTGGGCCCGGTGCTGTGCATCAGCCCCTGGAACTTCCCCCTGGCGATCTTCACCGGCCAGGTCGCGGCCGCCCTGGCCGCCGGCAACGTCGTGCTGGCCAAGCCGGCCGAGCAGACCGCGCTGATCGCCGCCTACGGCGTGTCGGTGCTGCATCGTGCCGGCATCCCGGCCGATGCGGTGCAGCTGCTGCCGGGCCGCGGCGAGACCGTGGGCGCGGCCCTGGTCGCCAGCCCGGCGGTGCGCGGCGTGCTGTTCACCGGCTCCACCGAGGTCGCGCGGCTGATCGCCGCCACCCTGGCCGAACGCCTGGACGGCGCCGGCCACCCGGTCCCGCTGATCGCCGAGACCGGCGGGCAGAACGCGCTGATCGTGGATTCCTCGGCGCTCACCGAGCAGGTCGTCTACGACGTGCTCAGCTCGGCCTTCGACTCGGCCGGCCAGCGCTGTTCCGCGCTGCGCGTGCTGTGCGTGCAGGAGGACTGCGCCGACCGCACGCTGGCGATGCTGCGCGGCGCCATGAACGAACTGCGCGTGGGCCGTCCCGAGCTGCTGTCCACCGACATCGGCCCGGTGATCGACGCCGAGGCCCGCGCCGTGATCGAGCGCCACGTCCAGGCCATGCAGGCGGCCGGCCATGCCGTCGACCGCCATGCGCTCGACGAGGCGCAGACGCGCCACGGCACCTTCGTGGCGCCCACCCTGATCGAGATCGCCGACATCGCCGAGCTGGAGCGCGAGGTCTTCGGCCCCGTGCTGCACGTGCTGCGCTACCGCCGCCAGGATCTGGATGCGGTGATCGACGCCATCAACGGCCGCGGCTACGGCCTGACCTTCGGCGTGCATACCCGCCTGGACGAGACCGTGCGCCACGTCATCGAGCGCATCCATGCGGGCAACGTCTACGTCAACCGCAACATCGTCGGCGCCACCGTGGGCGTGCAGCCCTTCGGCGGCGAGGGCCTGTCGGGCACCGGCCCGAAGGCGGGCGGCCCGCTGTACCTGCACCGCCTGCTGGCCGACGCGCCCGGCACCCTGCCGGTCGAGGGCGTGGTGGGCAAGGGCGCGCGGCCGCTGACGCTGCCCGGCCCCACCGGCGAGACCAACCAGTACCACCTGAAGCCGCGCGGCACGGTGCTGTGCCACGCGGCCAGCGCGGCCGGCGCGCAGGCCCAGATGGAGGCCTGCCACCGCACGGGCAACGAGATGCTGTGGGTGGATCATCCGGAAGTGCGCGCCTTCCACGCGGCGCGCCCGGCGGGCGCCGCCGTGCGCTGGGTCGCGCCCGAGGCCGTCGCCACGGCCGACTTCCAGGCGGTGCTCTACGAGGGCGACAGCGACGGCCTGCAGGCGCTGTCGCGCGCGATCGTCGGCCGGCCCGGCCCGATCGTCCCCGTCCTGGCCCGCCGCGTCGACGAGCTGTCGGCCGGCAAGACCTATCCGCTGGAAATGCTGGTCCGCGAAGTCTCGGTCTGCGTCAACACCGCCGCCGCCGGCGGCAATGCCAGCTTGATGATGGTGGGATGAGACTGGACTGGGAATGGTCCCTGCGGACCATTCCCAGCCTGTCGAATCCGAGCCGCTTGCAAGCGGCGAGGTGGGGGGCTGCGACAGTCCTCTGATCAGTCCTGCCGGTCGGTCACTTCCACCAGGTGGTAGCCGAACTGGGTGCGGACCGGCCCCTGGACCACGCCCACCGGCGCGCTGAAGACGACCTCGTCGAATTCGCGCACCATCTGGCCGCGGCCGAAGGTGCCCAGGTTGCCGCCGTCGCGGCTGGACGGGCAGCTGGAATGCTCGCGGGCGACGGCCGCGAAATCGGCGCCGCCTTCGATGTCGGCCTTCAGCTTCAGGCACTGTTCTTCGCTGTCGACCAGGATATGGCGGGCGGAGGCTTGGGTCATGGGATGTTCCTGTGAGTGTGCGAGGTAGGACCCACAGCATAACCCAATGCGCCGCCCGGCCGATGCGCGGGCCGCGGAGTCCGCGCCGCGGCTTGCACGATGCGCAGGCCGTCGGCCGTCGGCCGCGGGCGCCGTCCGGCCTACAGCGCGTACGTCTGGTTCTGCAGCGGCACGGTGACCTGCCAGTCGAGTTCGCGCAGGACGCGCTCGCGCAGGGCCTCGGAGGCTTCCGGCTCGCCGTGGACGATGAAGAGCCGCCGGGGCGGCTCGCGGAAGCCGGACAGCCAGCGCAGGAGCTCGTCGCTGTCGGCGTGCGCCGACAGCATGGGCAGCTCGGCGACTTCCGCCTCGATGGGGATCCACTGCCCGTGGATCCGGGTCTCGGTGGCGCCGTTGAGCAGCTTGCGCCCGCGCGTGCCGGCGGCCTGGAAGCCGGAGAAGAGCAGGGTGTTGCGGTGGTCGGTGCCGAAGGCGGCGATGTGGTGCAGCACCCGGCCGCCGGTCGCCATGCCGCTGGCCGAGAGGATGATCTTGGGGTAGCGATTGGCCGACAGCGCCTTGGAGCCCTCGACGTCGCGCACGTAGGTCACGGCCGCGCAGGCGGCCTCGTAGTCGCGCGGGGCGAGCTTGTGCTCCCCGGCATGCCGGTCCAGCAGCGCGGTGGCGCTGGCCGCCATGGGGCTGTCGAGGTAGACGGGGATGTTCTGCAGCCGGCCGGCCTGGCGCAGCTTCCAGAGCGCGTGGATCAGGGTCTGCGCCCGGCCCACGGCGAAGGCGGGGATGACCACGGTGCCGCCGCGCCGCACGGTGCGCTCGATGACGGCGCCCAGGGCCTCGACGGGATCGGTGGGATCGTGGCGCCGGTTGCCGTAGGTGGATTCGATGACGACGTAGTCGGCGTGCGGCACGGGCTCGGGGTCGTGCATCACCGGATCGCCGTAGCGGCCGAGATCGCCGGAAAAGACCACGCGCCGGCCGCCGATGTCGATCTGCGCGGTCGTGGCCCCCAGGATGTGGCCGGCGCGGCGCAGGGTCAGCCGGGCGCCGCCGGGCAGCGCGATCGTCCGGTGCAGCGGGACGTCGGAAAAGCGCGCCATGGCGCGTTCGGCGTCGATCACGCGGTAGAGCGGCAGGGCCGGCGCATGCTTGGAAAAGCCCTTGCGATTGGAGAATTCGGCGTCCTTTTCCTGCAGGCTGGCGCTGTCCAGCAGGATCAGCTCGGCCACGTCGCGTGTGGCGGGCGTGGCGTGGATGCGGCCCTTGAACCCGTCGATCACCAGGCGCGGCAGGTAGCCGCAGTGGTCGAGGTGGGCGTGCGTCAGCACCACCGCGTCGATGTCGGCGGGCGGCAGCGGCAGGGGCTGCCAGTTGAGTTCGCGCAGGTTTTTCAGGCCCTGGAACAGGCCGCAGTCCACCAGCAGGCGGGTGTCGCCGTGGCTCAGCAGATGCTTGGAGCCGGTGACGGTACCGGCGCCCCCCAGACAGGTCAGCGAGAGCATGGTTTCCTTGTGCCGCGGCGGGCGTCGGTGTCGCGTCAGTGCCCCAGATAGGCCGCCTGGATCTCCGGCGAGGACAGCAGCTCGCGCGAGGAGCCTTCGTGCGAGAGCTTGCCGACCTCCAGCACGTAGCCGCGGTCGGCCAGCTTGAGCGCCATGCGGGCGTTCTGTTCCACGATCAGGATGGTGACGCCGGTGTCGCGCACCTCGCGCAGCACCTGGAAGATGTTGCGCACGATGATCGGCGCCAGGCCCAGGCTGGGCTCGTCGAGCAGCAGCAGGCGCGGCTTGGTCACCAGGGCGCGGCCGATGGCGAGCATCTGCTGCTCGCCGCCCGACAGCGTGCCGGCGAGCTGGGCGCGGCGTTCGTACAGGCGCGGGAAGATCTTGTAGACGTGCTCGCAGCTTGCCTCGGTTTCGCCCGCCGGCCGCGTGAAGCCGCCCATGCGCAGGTTTTCCTCCACCGAGAGGGTGCCGAACACGCGCCGGCCTTCGGGAGACTGGCCGATGCCCAGGCGCACGATGCGGTCGGCGCCCATGCGGGTGGTGTCGTGCCCGGCGAAGGTGATCTTGCCCGACTGCGGCGTGATCAGGCCGCTCAGGGTGCGCATCAGCGTGGTCTTGCCGGCGCCGTTGGCGCCCAGGATGGCCACCACCTCCTTTTCCTGGACGTGCAGGGAAATGCCCTTGAGGGCCTGGATGTGACCGTAGCTGACGCGCAGGTCTTCGATCTGGAGCAGAGGAGCGGTCATGCGTTCACCTGGTCTTGTACGGCGTTCATCAGCGGGTCGTCCTCGTCGTCGTCCTGGCCCAGGTAGGCCTCGATGACGAGCGGGTTGCTGCGGATCTCGGCGGGCTTGCCCTCGGCGATCTTCTTGCCGAAGTTGATCACGACGATGTTGTCGGTGACGTTCATCACCACGCTCATGTCGTGCTCCACCAGGATCACGGTGATGCCGGAGTCGCGGATGGCGCGGATGGTGTCGTTCAGCGCGGCCGATTCCTGTTCGTTCAGGCCGGCCGCCGGCTCGTCCAGGATGACGAGCTCGGGCTCGGCCACCAGCGTGCGCGCCATCTCGACGCGGCGCTGGGCGCCGTAGGGCAGGGAGGTGGCGATCTCCTGGGCCACGTCGGCCAGGCCGAGCTGGCGCAGTACCGCCATGGCCCGCTCGACCAGCTCGCGTTCCTCGCGGCGCTGGGCGGGCGTGTTCAGCAGGCCCTGCCACCAGGACTGGCGCATGCGCAGGTGCTGGCCGGCGATCACGTTTTCCAGCACCGTCATGTCCTGGAACAGGCGGATGGTCTGGAAGGTGCGGCGGATGCCGGCCTCGGCGATGCGGTGCGGCGCGAGCCCCGTGATGTCGCGGCCATGCCAGCGGATGTGGCCGTCGGTGGGCCGGTAGACGCCGGTGATCATGTTGAACACCGTGGTCTTGCCCGCGCCGTTGGGGCCGATCAGGCCGACGATCTCGCCGCGCCGGATCTTGAAGCTGAGGTCGTCGACCGCGCGCAGGCCGCCGAAGCTGATGCCGATGCCGTCGAGTTCGAGGAGGACGTCGGACCCGTCGCCGGACGGGCGGGAAACGGCGGTATTCATCATGCGATCCCCTTGCGAGCCGGCCAGATGCCCTGCGGACGCAGGATCATGACGAGGATCATCGCCACGCCGAAGGCCAGATAGCGGTATTGGGCGAATTCGGTGAAGATCTGCGGCACCACGAACATCATGGCGGTGCCCAGCAGCACGCCGGGCACGGAGGCCTGGCCGCCGACCAGCACGATGGCGAACAGCACCACCGAATCGGTGAAGCGGAACGAACCGGGGCTGACGGCCGAGAGCTGCATGGCGAACAGCGTGCCGGCCAGCCCGGCCAGCCCGGCCGACAGCGCGAAGGCGGCGACCTTGTAGTTGCGGGCGTTGACCCCCAGGGTGCCGGCCGCCAGCTCGTCGTGCTTGATGTAGCGGAAGGTGCGCCCGAGCGCCGAGCGGTCCAGGTTGCCCATCAGCCACAGCACCACGGCCAGCACGACCCAGTTCAGGTAGAACAGGTCGCTTTGCGTGCCGAACATGTGGCCGAAGAGCGTCGGGCCGCTCACGCCGAACAGGCCGTCGGCGCCGCCGGTCAGGCCGAACAGGTTGTTCTGCATGGCCAGCACGAAGATGGCGTTGAAGCCGATCGTGACCACCAGCAGGTAGTCGCCGCGCAGCTTGACGATGGGCGCCGACAGGATCGCGCCCAGGGCCGCCGCCAGCACGATGGCCACCGGGATGGTCCAGAGCACGGGCCAGTTGAACGACAGCGACAGGATCGCGCAGGTGTAGGCGCCGATGCCGAAGAAGACCGCGTGCCCCATGTCGTACATCCCGGCGCGGCCCAGCACGATGTCCTGGGACAGGGCGACGATGGAATAGATGGCGAAGATGCCGCCGATGGTGATCCAGGCGGGCGAGAGCAGCTGCGGGATCAGCAGGCCCAGCGCCCACAGGGCGGGGCCGGCCAGGCGCAGCGCGCGGGCCCGGTCCGCGCGGGCGGCCGGAGTGGCTTGTTTCATGTGTTTGTCCATGGATTACACCTTTTCCGCGACGCGTTCGCCCAGCAGGCCCGTGGGGCGCACCAGAAGGATGCCGATCAGCAGGGCGAAGGTGATGGCGTCCTGCCAGGAACTGGAGACGTAGCCGGCGGCGAAGGCATTGAACAGGCCCAGCACCAGCCCGCCCAGCATGGCGCCGGGAATGTTGCCGATGCCGCCGATGATGGCCGCGATGAAGGCGCTCAGGCCGTAGGACCAGCCCATGGTGAAGTAGGTCTGGCGGTAGTACAGGCCGATGAACAGGCCGCCCACCGCGCCCAGGACCGGACCGATGATGAAGACCATGGCGATCACGCGGTTGACGTTGACCCCCATCAGGCGCGCGGCGTCCTGGTCGATGGCGGTGGCGCGGATGGCGGTGCCCACGCGGGTGTGGTGCACGAAGAAGTACAGCGCGGCCATCAGCACGAAGGCGCCGACGATGATCAGCAGCTGCACGAAGCTGATGTGGGCGCCGCCGATCTCCCAGTTGATGTTGGGCAGGAGGTTGCTGGGGAAGACCTGGACGTTCGGGCTCCAGATCAGCATGATGCCGTTCTGGATCAGCATCGAGGCGCCCAGGGCCGAGACCACGGCCGACAGGCGCGGCGCCTTGCGCAGGGGCTTGTAGGCGAACTGGTCGAGCAGCGTGCCGGCCACGGCCACCACGATCATGGCGATCAGGAACGCCAGGACCAGCAGGACCGGCGTGGACAGGCCGGCGAAGACGCCGGAGGTGAGGGTGGTCAGGCCGATGAAGGCGCCCAGGATGCACAGGTCGCCGTGGGCGAAGTTGATCAGCTTGAGCACCCCGTAGACCATGGTGTAGCCCAGCGCGATCAGCGCGTAGATGCCGCCGACCGTCACCCCATTGATGAATTGCTGGAGGATAAAGTCCATCGATCGGTTTCCAGAGAGAGCCGCGTCGCGGCAGGCGCGCCGCCCGGGACCGGGCGTGGCGAAAAGGGCGGCGCCCGGCCCGCGGGGGGCGCGGGCGCCGTGGTGCGGCAGGCTCAGTTCGTCGGGTAGACGGTCTTGTAGCTGCCGTCGGCCTGGACTTCAAAGGCCGACATCGGGCTGCCGATGCGTTCGCCCTTGTCATCCCAGGTGAAGGGGCCGGTCAGGCCGGGGAAGGGCTGCTTCATGTCGTGCAGCCAGGGGATGAGCTTGGCGGTGTCCGTGCTCTTGGTGGCCTCGATGGCGGCGAAGACCGCGCGCAGGCCGTCGGCGTTGGTGAAGGTGTAGATGCTGGGAGGCGCCGAGCCGAAGGCCTGGGTGTAGTCGGCCAGGAACTTCTTGGCTTCCGGATAGGGCAGGTTTTCCGGGGCGGGGACGTTGACGATGATGGCGCCCTGGGCCGCGTTGCCGGCGATCTTGGCGAAGGCCGCGTTCTGGTTGGCGTCGCCGCCGATGAAGACCGCGTTCATGCCGAGCTGCTTCATCTGGGCGCGGATCAGGCCGCCGTCGGTGTAGTAGCCCGAGAAGAACAGCGCGTCCGGGTTCTTGGACTTCAGCTTGGTCAGCACGGCGCTGTAGTCCTGGGTGCCGGCGTTGATGAAGTCCTCGGCCACGAGGTTGCCCTTCTGGTCCTGGACCGCCTTCTTGACGCTCTGGGCCAGGCCGGTGGCGTAGCTGGAGTGGTCGCTCAGCACCGCGATGCGCTGGTACTTCTTGACGTTGACCATGTAGTTGGCGGCGAAGACGGCTTCGTCGCTGTTGGGCGGCGCGTTGCGGAAGAAGGTCTTCCAGCCGCGCTGGGTGAGTTCGTCGCTGGTGCCGTCGGAGGTCTGGATGACGTTGGCGGCCGAATAGATCGGCGCGGCGGCCAGGGCGGCGCCGCTGGTGTAGGTGCCGATCACCGCGATCACGCCGTCGTTCACCAGCTTGCGGCCGCAGATGGCGGCCTGCGAGGCCTTGCCTTCGTCGTCGCACACGATCACCTGGATCTGGCGGCCCAGCAGGCCGCCCGCCGCGTTCTGCTGCTTGACCAGCAGCTGGACGCCGTTCTCGATGCCCTGGCCCTCGGCGGCGTATTCGCCGGTGATGGGGGCCTGCACGCCGATCTTGATGGGGCCGTCGGCGGCGAACGCCGTTCCGGCGCCGGTCGCCAGCAGGATCGCTGCGGTGAGGGTGGAAAGTTTGGTCAGCCTGCTCATGTCTGGATTCTCCTTTGTGACGGATCCAATCGCTGGGGTGGGTCGGGTAGAGCGTGTGCGATGCAAGCGGCCCCATTCCCGGGGGATTCCCTTGTCTCGGTGGGAAGGAGGCCGGCCTTCTCGGGCCGCGCCGCCGGATGGGAACGGCGCGGTCGTGCGAAGGGGTTGGTTAACCCTGTCAATCAGGTAAAACCTTTACGGAAGGAAAAAGGGGCAACCCGAAAGACGGGCGAAGTATAACCATCTGAAATCCGCTAGTGCAACCAGGGATATCGCCTAGATAAGGGACTGCGAGGCCTGCGGCCGATCCCCTCATTTTGGACTGGCTTAATAATATATTGATAATATTTTTTGTACGAACTGGGATAAACCCTGATGCGTCCAGGGTGGAAAAATGCCGGCAGCAATGATCCAAGCCATTGAAATTCAAATGGAATTATTCCCGGCATGGGAATGGCCGGCCTGCGCCGGGGCGCCGCCCCGGCGCGAAAAGGAAGGGCCGGATCGGCCGTCCCGCCGGTCCAGCCCGGATGCCGGCGCCGGTGTTCTTGATCGGATATCAGGATAAACCCTGATCCTTCGCCCGCCCGCGCGGGGCGGGGACGGACGGACGCTTCGGCAGGGCGTCGGCGATGACGCCGGAAGCTCAGTGCCGGCCGGTGCTGCCGAAGCCGCCTTCGCCGCGTTCGGTGGCCGTGTCGAAGGCCCCGACCAGGTGCAGCCCCACCTGCACGACCGGCTGGAACAGCAGCTGCGCGATGCGTTCGCCCGGCTGGATGGCGTAGGGCGCGTCGCCGTCGTTGGCGAGCAGGACCTTGATTTCCCCATGGTAGTCGGCGTCGATGACGCCGATGCCCTGGGCGACGCGGATGCCGTGCTTGAGCGACAGGCCCGAGCGCGAGGCCACGATCGCCACCAGGCCGGGATCCATCATGTTCAGCGCCAGCCCGGTGGGCACGGGCAGGCGCGCGCCGGGCGCCAGGGTGACGGGCGCTTCCAGGCAGGCGCGCAGGTCCAGGGCGGCGGAGCCGCCGGTGGCGTAGTCGGGCAGGGGGATCGCGTCCGTGCCCAGCAGGGGGTTGACGATGCGGGCCTGGATGAGACGTCGTTGCATGGTGATGAAGGTCCGTGGTGAAGAAAAGCGGGGCGCGGTCGCGGCCGGAAAAAGCGGGACGCGGCCCGCCGCGCGGCGGGCGGATCGCGGGGGCTCAGCGGGGCGGCAGGCGCCCGGCGATCCAGGCGACCAGCGCGCGGGCGGCGTGCAGCTTGGGCTGCCGCGCCAGGGGGTGGGCGCCCGTCTCGTCGAAGATCACCAGTTCGGTGTCCTCGGCGTCCATGGATTCCTGGGCCAGATTGCCGACGATGGCGGGGATGCCCTTGCGCGCGCGCTTGGCCTGGGCGTGCTCGGCCAGGTGGTCGGTCTCGGCGGCGAAGCCCACGCACCAGGGGCCGCCGGGCAGGGCGGCGACCTCGGCCAGGATGTCGGGGTTCTGGACGAATTCCAGTTGCGGCGGCTGGCCGCCGGGCTGCTTCTTGAGCTTGAGGGAGGAAGGGTTGGCGATGCCCCAGTCGGCCACGGCCGCCACGGCGATGAACAGGTCGGCGCCGCCCGCCCGCGCCATCACGGCGGCGTGCATGTCGGCGGCGCTGCGCACGGCGATGCGCTCGACGCCGTCGGGGCAGGGCAGCGCGACGGGGCCGGACACCAGGGTCACTGTCGCGCCGGCCTCGGCCGCCGCCCGGGCCAGGGCGTAGCCCATGCGGCCGGACGAGCGGTTCGTGAGCACCCGCACCGGATCGATGGTCTCGCTGGTGGGGCCGGCCGTGAGCAGCACGCGGCGGCCCGCCAGCGTCTTGGGCTGGAAGAAGGCGATCAGGGCGCGCAGGATCCGGTCGGGCTCCATCATGCGGCCCGAGCCGGTCTCGCCGCAGGCCTGCGGGCCGGCGTCCGGGCCGATCAGCGTCACGCCGTCGGCGCGCAGCTGCGCCGCGTTGCGCTGGGTGGCCGGGTGGGTCCACATTTCGTGGTTCATGGCCGGCGCGGCCAGCAGCGGCACGGCGCCGCGCGCCACGCACAGCGTGGTCAGCAGGTCGTCGGCCAGGCCGAGGGCGGCGCGCGCCAGGAAATCGGTGCTGGCCGGCGCCACCAGGACCGCGTCGGCGCCGCGCGTGAGATTGATGTGCGCCATGCGGTTGTCCATGCGCGCGTCCCAGGCGTCCACCCAGACGGGGCGGCCCGAGAGGGCCTGCATCGTGGCCGGCGTGATGAAGCGGGTGGCGGCCTCGGTCATCACCACGTCCACCGTGGCGCCCTCGTCCTGCATGCGGCGCAGCAGTTCGGCCGACTTGTAGCAGGCGATGCCGCCCGTCAGCCCCAGGATGATGCGTTTGCCCGACAGGTCCATGGGGGCCTCCTTCAGGATGGGCGCGCGCGGCGGGCGCGCAGGATTTCGTCCAGGATCAGCAGCACGGCCCCGCAGGTGATGGCCACGTCGGCCAGGTTGAAGGCCGGGAAGTACCAGTCGCGCCAGTGGAACAGCAGGAAATCGACGACGTGGCCGTGCTGCAGGCGGTCGATGGCGTTGCCCACGGCGCCGCCCAGGATGCTCGCCAGGGCCGCGCACAGCAGGCGCTCGGTCGCGTGGGTGTAGAGCCAGCGCAGGATCAGGACGGCGGCGGCCGCGGCGATGCCGGTGAACAGCCAGCGCTGGGCGCCGCCGCCGCCGGCGAGGAAGCTGAAGGCCGCGCCGGTGTTGTGCAGCAGGGTCAGGTCGAAGACGGGCGGCAGCACGGCGATGCGCTGCCCGTAGCCCAGCGCGCCCGAGATCCAGGCCTTGGTCGCCTGGTCCAGCAGCACCAGGACCAGCGCCCAGGCCAGCCAGCCGGCGAGCGGCCGCAGGCGCGCCGCGCGCGGCGCGGCCGCCGGGGCGTCCGGTCCGCCCGGCGGGGCGTGCGGGCCGGCGCCCGGATCAGGCATGGGCGCGGGCTTCGCCATCGCCGTACAGATTGTCCACGCAGCGGCCGCACAGTTCCGGGTGCGCCGGGTCCCGGCCGACGTCGGCGCGGTGGTGCCAGCAGCGGCCGCACTTCTCGTGCGTCGTGGCCCGCACATCGATCCGCAGGTCGCCGTCGCCCGCCACGGCCCGGGCCGCGGAGGTGATGAAGACGAACTTCAGGTCGTCCCCCAGCGATTGCAGCAGGGCCAGGTCCTCGGCCTGGGCCGCGACGGTCACCTCGGCCTGCAGCGAGGCGCCGACCTTGCCTTCGGCGCGCACGGCCTCGATGTCCTTGTTGACCTGGTCGCGGATTTCGCGGATGCGCGTCCATTTGGCCCGCAGCGCCTCGTCGCCCTCGGGCAGGGTGGTGAACGTTTCCAGGAAGATGCTGTCGCCGCTGCCGAAGATCTTCCAGGCTTCCTCGGCCGTGAACGACAGGAACGGGGCCATCCAGCGCAGCAGCGCGTGGGTGATCCGGTGCAGCGCGGTCTGGGCGCTGCGGCGCGCCAGGCTCTTGGGCGCCGTGGTGTAGAGGCGGTCCTTCAGCACGTCGAGGTAGAAGCCGCCCAGGTCCTCGGAGCAGAACAGCTGCAGCTTGGCGACCACGGGGTGGAATTCATAGACCTGGTAGTGGCCGAGGATCTCTTTTTGCAGCTGGGCCGCGCGCGCCAGGGCGTAGCGGTCGATCTCCAGCAGATCCTCGTAGGCCACGGCGTCCGTCGCCGCGTCGAAATCGCTGGTGTTGGCCAGCAGGAAGCGCAGCGTGTTGCGGATGCGGCGATAGCTGTCCACCACGCGCGCCAGGATCTTGTCGTCGATGCCCAGGTCGCCCGAGTAGTCGGTGGACGCCACCCACAGGCGGATGATCTCGGCGCCCATCTTGCCGCTCACGTCCTGCGGCGCCACGGTGTTGCCCAGCGACTTGCTCATTTTCTTGCCCTGGCCGTCCACGGTGAAGCCGTGGGTGAGCAGCCCGCGATAGGGCGCGCGGCCGAAGATGGCCGAAGCCAGCAGCAGCGAGCTGTGGAACCAGCCGCGGTGCTGGTCGTGGCCTTCGAGGTACAGGTCGGCCTCGGGGCCGCTGTCGTGGTGCATGGCCGGATGCGAGCCGCGCATCACGTGCCAGAAGGTGGAGCCCGAGTCGAACCAGACTTCCAGGATGTCGGTGCTCTTGGTGTAGTGCCTGGCGTCCTCGGCGCCCAGGATGTCCTCGGCCGTCACGCGGCTCCAGGCCTCCACGCCGCCCTGTTCGATCAGGTCGGCCGCCTGGTCGATGATCTCCATCGTGCGCGGGTGCAGCTCGCCCGTGTCCACGTGCAGGAAGAACGGGATGGGCACGCCCCAGCTGCGCTGGCGCGAGATGCACCAGTCGGGCCGTCCCGCGATCATGTCGCGCAGGCGGATCCGGCCGTTCTCGGGGTAGAAGCGGGTCTGGTCGATGGCTTCGAGCGCGATCTGGCGCAGCGTCTTCGCGGGCTTCTGGGCCGGGTCGGTGAACACGCCCTCGCCCTCGTCCATGCGGATGAACCACTGCGCGGCGGCGCGGTAGATCACCGGCGTCTTGTGGCGCCAGCAGTGCGGGTAGCTGTGGGTGATGGTGGTGGTGTCCACCAGGCGGTCCGCGGCCTTCAAGGCGTCGAGGATCGCGGGCACGGCCTTCCAGATGTGCTGGCCGCCGAACAGCGGCAGGTCGTCCGCGTACACGCCGTGGCCCTGCACGGGGTTGAGGATGTCCTCGTAGGCCAGGCCGTTGGCCGTGCAGGAGTTGAAGTCGTCCAGGCCGTAGGCGGGCGACGAGTGCACGATACCGGTGCCGTCCTCGGCCGTGGCGTAGTCGGCCAGGTACACGGGCGAGAGGCGGTCGTAGCCCTTGTCCACGTGCGCCAGCGGGTGCCTGAAGGGCATGTGTTCGAGCTTTTCGCCCTTGGCCGTGGCGATGACCCGGCCGTGCAGCTTCCAGCGTTCGAGGCACTTTTCGACCAGCGCCGAGGCGACGATGAGCAGGCCGCGTTCGGTGTCGACCAGGCTGTATTCGAGTTCCGGGTTGACGTTGAGCGCCTGGTTGGCGGGGATGGTCCAGGCCGTGGTCGTCCAGATGACGATGAAGGCTTCCTTGTCGAGCCTGTCCAGGCCGAAGGCGGCGGCCAGCCTGCCGGGGTCGGCGGCCGGGAACATCACGTCCAGCGTCTGGCTTTTCTTGTCGGCGTATTCGATCTCGAACTCGGCCAGCGACGAGGCGCAGTCGAAGCACCAGTACACCGGCTTGAGGCCGCGATAGACGAAGCCGCGTTCCATGACCTTCTTCAAGGCGCGCAGTTCCAGCGCCTCGTTGGCGTGGTTCATGGTCTTGTAGGGGTGGTCCCAGTCGCCCAGCACGCCCAGGCGCTTGAAGTCCGTCATCTGCTGCGCGATCTGCTCGGTGGCGAAGGCGCGGCTCCTGGCCTGCATCTCGTCGCGCGGCAGGTTGCGGCCGTGCAGCTTTTCGATGGCGTTCTCGATCGGCAGGCCGTGACAGTCCCAGCCCGGCACGTACACCGCGTCGAACCCTTCGAGCTGACGGCTCTTGACGATCATGTCCTTGAGGATCTTGTTGACCGCGTGACCGATGTGGATCTTGCCGTTGGCGTAGGGCGGGCCATCGTGCAGGATGAACAGGGGCGCGCCCTGGCGGGCATCGCGCAGCCGCTTGTACAGGCCTTTTTCCTCCCATTCCTTGATCCAGCCCGGCTCGCGCTTGGGCAGGTCGCCGCGCATGGGAAAGGGGGATTCGGGCAGGTTCAGGGTGTCTCTATAGTCCATGGGAGGCGAAATAGTCGCGAGCGCCTTGCGCATCCTGGCGGATGGCGGCGGTCAGGGTGGTCAGGTCGGGAAAGGATTCCTCGTCGCGCAGGAATTCGAGGAATTCGACGCGCACCAGTTTACCGTAGGCGTCCACCCGCCGATCCAGGATGTGCGTCTCCAGCAACAGCGTGCCGTCGCGGGTGACCGTGGGGCGCACGCCCAGGCTGGCCACGCCCGGCAGGGGGTGTTCGTCCAGCCCGTGCACGCGCACGACGTAGATGCCGGAGCGCGCCGCACAGGGCTCGGGCACGCGCAGGTTCAGCGTGGGAAAGCCCAGGTCGCGGCCCAGCTTGCGGCCATGGATGACGTGCCCGCTGATGCGGTAGGGCGCGCCCAGCAGCTCGCAGCTGCGTTCCAGGTTGCCCACCGCCAGCGCGGTGCGCAGCGCGGAGCTGGAAATGCGCTGGCCCTGGCTGTCGGCCACGTCGGCGAGGGTGCGCACCTCGAAGCCGTGCTCGCGCCCCATGCGGCGCAGCAGGTCGATGTCGCCGCTGCGCTTGTGGCCGTAGCGGAAGTCCTCGCCGACCAGCAGCCAGCGGGTGTTCAGGCCCTGCACCAGCAGGCGGCGGATGAAGTCCTCGGCGCCCATGTCGGCCAGGTGCTGGTCGAAGCGCTGGATCACGATCTGCCGCATGCCGTGTTCGCCCAGCAGGCCGGCCTTGTCGCGCAGGCTGCTGATCTGCGTGGGGATCAGTTCCGGCCGCTGGCCGCGGTGGGCGAAGAAGGCGCGCGGGTGCGGCGCGAAGGTCATGACGGTGGGCACGAGCCCGAGCGCGCCGGCCCGTTCGCGGACCTGGGCGAGGATGGCCTGGTGGCCCCGGTGCACGCCATCGAAATTGCCGATGGTGACGGCGCTGGGGGCCGTCGAATCGTGCCGGGGCAGGTGGCGGTAGAGTCGGATGTCGGTATTCACAGGCGAGAGTTTACAATTTTATGTTTGCGCCCAGCGTCGCCGCCGGGCCGCACGCCTTCTTTTTCCGCCTTTCTTCCTGCTGGAGACCTCGCGCATGCCGCATTCCCCCGACCGGCCGATCCGGGTGGCCATCCTGATTTCGGGCCGGGGCTCGAACATGCAGGCGCTGGCCGAGGCCGTCGCCTCCGAAGACCTGCCCGTCGACATCTGCACCGTGCTGTCCAACCGCGCCGACGCGGCGGGGCTGGACTGGGCGCGCGCGCGCGGCCTGCCCGCCGACGTCCTGGCCCACCGCGACTTCGCCAGCCGCGCGGCCTTCGACGCCGCCCTGCGGGCGCGGCTGGACGCCCTGGCGCCCGACTACATCCTGCTGGCCGGCTTCATGCGGGTGCTGGGCGCCGATTTCGTGCGCCATTTCGAGGGCCGCATCATCAACATCCATCCCTCGCTGCTGCCGGCCTTTCCCGGCCTGCACACCCACGAGCAGGCGCTCGCCCAGGGCGTGCAATGGCACGGCTGCAGCGTGCACTTCGTCACCGCGGTGCTGGACCATGGGCCGATCATCGCCCAGGGCGCCATTCCGGTGCTGGCCGGCGATACGCCCGACAGCCTGGCGGCCCGGCTGCTGCCGGTCGAGCACCGGATCTACGTCCAGACGCTGCGCTGGCTGGCGCAGGGCCGCGTGCGGCTGCTGGGGGACGGCCGCGTCGCGGTCGCGGACGCCCCGCACCGCGCCTGGGCCGGCGCCGTACTCTTTCAGGAGGCTCCTCATGAGCAGGAATGACACGCGGGACGCATCCCGTTCCCGGCCGCGCGGCCGCCCCGCCGCCGCCGGCGGCGGGCGCGACGCCCAGGCACCCCGGGGCAAGGACGCCGGCCGCGGCCAGACGGCGGGCCAGCCCGCGCGGCCCTACGTCATGGCGGCGGCGCGCATCGAGCAGGTGCGCCAGGTGCTGGGCGAAGTCCTGCAATGGAAATATCCGGCCGACGCCGTGCTGTCGCACTGGTTCCGCGCCCACTCCAATGCCGGGCTGCGCGACCGGGGCGAGATCGCCGAAGCGGTGTTCGACGTGCTGCGCCACCTGCGGCGCTACCGCCAGTTCGCCGAGATCGGCGCGGGTTCGGGCACGCGGCGCCTGGCGGTGCTGGGCCTGGCCTCCGTCTGGCCGCGCGAAACGCTGGACACCGGCCTGGACGAGCACGAGCGCGCCTGGCTGGACCACGTGCTGTCGCTGTCCGCCGCCGGCCTGCCCCGGGCGGTGCGCCACAGCGTGCCCGACTGGCTCGACGAGCGCCTGGCGGCCCTGCCGGACGCCGAGTCCCTGCTGCAGGCGCTGAACGTGCCCGCGCCCCTGGACCTGCGGATCAATCCGCTGAAGATCGAGCGCGAGGCCCTGCTGGCCGCCTGGGCCGCGGGTCCCGAGGCCCGCTGGGCGGCGCGGCCGACGCCGTATTCCCCCTGGGGCATCCGCATCCAGGGGCGCCCGCCCGTCAACCGCTGGGGCGCCTTCGAGCGCGGCGAGATCGAGGTGCAGGACGAGGGCAGCCAGCTGCTGGCGGCGCTGGTGGCGCCCCGGCGCGGCGAGATGGTCATCGACTACTGCGCCGGCGCGGGAGGCAAGACGCTGCTGCTGGGCGCGCTGATGCGCTCCACCGGCCGGCTGTACGCCTTCGACGTGTCGGCCGCCCGCCTGGCCCGGGCCAAGCCGCGCTTCGCGCGCAGCGGCCTGTCCAACATCGTGCCGGTGGCCATCGCGGAGCGCAACGACCAGCGCGTCAAGCGGCTGCGGGGCAAGGCCCACCGCGTGCTGGTGGACGCGCCGTGCAGCGGCCTGGGCACGCTGCGCCGCAATCCCGACCTGAAATGGCGCCAGCATCCCGAATCGCTGGCCCAGCTGCGCGAAACCCAGGCGGCGATCCTGCGCGACGCCGCCGCCTGCGTGATGCCGGGCGGGCGGCTGGTGTACGCCAGCTGCAGCATCCTGCCGGAGGAAAACGAGCAGCAGGTCGAGGCCTTCCTGGCCGCGCACCCGGAATTCTCCCTGCTGGACGCCGGCGCCATCCTGGCCGACCGGGGCATCGAGGTGGCGCTGGACGGCCCCTTCCTGCGGCTGCGCCCCGACGTCCACGGCACCGACGGCTTCTTCGCCGCGGTGATGCAGCGCGCCAAGGGAACCCCTGAATAAGACTCGATCAGAGGTTCCCGGGGGCTGACGCGGGAAAACCGCGTGGGCTAAACTGAAAGCGTCCTTTCGGCACCACGCGGGCCCGGCCCGAACGCAATGAACACCTGGCTTTCCTTCCTCCACGGCGGCATGCTGGATCTCGGCCCCTGGGCCCTGGTCGGCGTGACGCTGGCGCTCACCCACGTCACCATCGCGGCGGTGACTCTGTACCTGCACCGCAGCCAGGCGCACCGGGGGCTGGACCTGCATCCCGCCGTGGCGCATTTCTTCCGTTTCTGGCTGTGGCTGACCACCGGCATGGTGACGCGCGAATGGGTCGCCATCCACCGCAAGCACCACGCCAGGTGCGAGCGCGAGGGCGACCCGCATTCGCCCGCCGTGTTCGGCCTGGCGCAGGTCTTCTTCCGCGGGGCGGAGCTCTACCGCGACGAGGTGAAGAACGCCGAGACCCTGGCGCGCTACGGCCACGGCACGCCCGACGACTGGATCGAGCGCCATCTGTACAGCCGCCACAACCTGCTGGGCGTGAGCCTGATGCTGATCCTGGATCTGGCGCTGTTCGGCGTCGTGGGCCTGACGATCTGGGCGGTGCAGATGGCCTGGATCCCCTTCTGGGCGGCGGGCGTGGTCAACGGCCTGGGCCATGCCTGGGGCTACCGCAATTTCGCCTGCCCGGACGACAGCACCAACGTCGTGCCCTGGGGCCTGCTCATCGGCGGCGAGGAACTGCACAACAACCATCACGCCTACGGGACGTCGGCCAAGTTTTCCTCGCGCTGGTACGAGTTCGACCTGGGCTGGGCCTACATCCGCATCCTGCAGGCGCTGGGCCTGGCCCAGGTGCGCCGGGTCGCGCCCCGGCTGCGGCTGCGCGCGCCGGACGCCGCCGATACGCTCGGGCAGGACCAGCTCCAGGGCATCATCGTCCACCGCTACGAAGTCCTGGCGCGCTATTCCGGGGTGGTCAAGGCCGCCTTGGCGCACGAGCTCGAAGCCCTGAAACAGCGTCATCGGCGCGGCGAGTGGCAATTGCTGCGGCGCTGCCGCAAATGGCTGGTGCGCGACGCCGCCGCGCTGGCGCCCCGCGAGCAGGCCCAGGTGGAACGCGCCCTCTCGCTCGCGCCCGCGCTCTCCACCGTGGTGCAGATGCGCCGCGAACTGACGGCCCTGTGGGAATCCTCCAGCGCCAGCAGCGAGCAGCTGCTGGCCGACCTGCGCGCCTGGTGCCTGCGCGCCCGGGCGAGCGGCATCGACGCCCTGGAGCAGTTCGCCCTCCAGCTCGGACGCTACGCGGCCTGAGCGTATCCGGGCATGGACCGGATGTTGCAAAAGCGCATACGCATTGAATATTGATTCAATCCTGAAGCGCTTGCGGGCAATAATCGATAAAATCAGCGGACATAACAACAATCCGCAATACCCACGATGATTCAAACGGCGAGCAGGCTGCCTGGATGGCCGCCGATCGCCTGGTTTGTCCGCTGTGGGACTGCCCGACCCGGAGACTCAACCATGCCGTATGACCTGTTCAACGAGGCTTACTATCTGGCTTACAACCCGGATGTCGCCGCCGCCGTCGCGCAGGGCGGCCTGACCGCCGAACAGCATTTCAATCTGTACGGCAAGGCCGAAGGCCGGGCACCCCCGGCCCTCTGTTCGACCCGCAACACTATCTGGCGGCCAACCCGGATGTCGCCGCCGCCGTGCAGGCCGGCCTGACGACCGCCTACGACCATTTCCTGCTGTACGGCATCCAGGAAGACCGTTCGCCGCTGATCGTCTTCGACCCGGAATATTATCTGGCGCTCAATCCCGACGTGGCCGCCGCGGTGGGCGACGGCATGAATGCGGTGCAGCATTTCCTGCAGTACGGCAGCGGGGAAGTGCGCGCCTTGTCCCCCTTTATCGACCTGGCCGCCTACCTGGGCGCCAATCCCGACGTGGCCGCCGCGGTGGACGCCGGGCAGACCACCGCGCTGCAGCATCTGATGAGCTACGGCGTGCTGGAAGGCCGCGACCTGGGCAATGGCATCGTCCTCAGCATTTTCCAGAGCGACGCCCAGTTCGTTGATGCGTTGACGGTGGGCAATTACGACCTGGCGCTGGCGCGCGTGTACGCGATCGCTCCCTTTCTGCCGAGCTTTCAGCCGCCCGAGGGCTGGGTTCCCGCGGCCGATACGCCCATCCCCGTCGATTTCGTACCGCCCGAAGGCATCAAGCTGGTCGTGCCTCCCGGCGTGCATGTGCCGCCCGCGCTGCTGCCGCTGCCGGATACGTTTGAACAGGACCGTCCCGATGACGATCCGGGCGGCGGTGGCGGCGGCCCCGCCTTTACCGTGTCGGACGACGGCCACGGCCACTACACCCTGGGTTCCCTCCATGGCGATGTCACCGTCACCCTGGAACATGGCGCCTATGTCTTCACGCCCGCCCGAGGCGTGGCGGTCAGCGTGCCGCAGGCCGACGTGGCCAGCCTGATCGTGAATGACATCACCCTGTCCGGCCTGGGGCCGGTGATCAGCGGGATGCAGATTGCCGGCACCGGCGGTGTCGTGGTCCAGCAGTTGCAGGATCAGAAGAGCGGCAGCAGCATGAACGCGGACCTGAGCGGCCTCACCACCGTCCGGGTCGATGCGTATTACGACGTGGCCGACGGTTCGACCATCAGCCCGGATGCCAAGCTGGGGACGGCTTCAGTCTGGATTGAGAGCTCGAAGGGGGATGGCAGCCTCTCGGCTGGAAGACCAAACACGGAGATCGATTTGGGGACGGCCACGCTGAATCTTGCTGACGGTGTCACATTGACCGCGACGATGGCCCAGTTGGGCAACGCTCATGTCCAGGGGTTGGGAAAGGTCAATGTAAACCGCTTTTTGGCCGATTCCGATCTGTCCCGTCTGGCTGATTCCCTGACGGTCACGGTGATTGTCAGTTCGGGCATGCAGGATGCGACCGATAATCCGACGCTGGCCGTGGTCGACCTGTTTACTGTCAATTCGGCAATGGCCTTGACCTTGACCGCCGACCAGGCGGACGGCAGGCCCATCGAAGGTAAAGGCGTTGTTACCATCCTGGGGTCCGAGGGCGATCAAGTCTTGACTGTTTCCACAACCGGCATTGGAGCACCACCGGGCACCAACTTCAACTTCATTGCCGGCGGTCTCGGGGCCGATCGGATCACCCTGGGAGAGGGCGAAGACGTGTTGATTGTCGACGGGCCCAAGCCGGCGGCCGCTCAGGAAACCACTTTGACCTTCAGCACCCTGAGCAGCGACTATGGGGCGGGCGCTCAATTGAGCGTCACCATCGATGGCGTAGTCATCACAGCCGGTGTCGTGGCGAGTGACGTGGCGGGCAGCCTGGGGGCGCTGGCCAGTGCGATCAATGCATCCCTGGGCGATTCCGGCGGGCTGAATGGCGTGCTGCAGACGCTGGATGCCGGGTCGGTCGACGCTGGCAAAGGCGAGGTCACGCTGGTCGCCTCGACGCCCGGATGGGCAGGGGCTTTTACCGTGGATGCGGGGGCGGCCGGCGTGGCCACCCGATGCCCCGAAGACGCTCAGCCTGTTTCGGATTCGCCGGCCATTGATGCGGGCTGGGATGTGGTGACCGGATTTACGGCAGGTCAGGATCATATTCTGCTGAGTGAAGATTCCGTGGTCCAGGAGGATGGCTCCATCAGCATTGACAGCCAGGTATACACGATCAGCAATGGCAGGGTTCTGAGCGTGGGCACCGTGTCCCTGGATGCGATTCTTCAGGCCCTGGGTGCGCAAATGACCGTCGCCCGCGCCGCCGTGGCGTTCGAGCATGGCGGCCATACCTACGTGTTTCAAAGCGATGGCGCCGCTGGCCTGGCCATGTCCGATACCCTGATCCAGCTGTCCGGCGTGACCGGCCTGAGCAATCTGTGCGACATCTTGGTGTCTCTGGGCGTCCCCTGAGCGGCCCGGGACGCGGTCGCAGCCCGGGCTGCAACGGCGGCGGCTGCTGCTGCGGGCGCCGGTAGCCGCCGGCACGAGCGGACTGGATGTTGCAAAAGCGCATCCGCACCGAATATTGATTCAGTTCTGAAGCGCTTGAAGGCGATAACCGGATAAAATCTGCGGGCATAACAACAATCAGTAACGTCCGCGATGATCCAAGCGGCAAGCAGGCCCCCCTGCGGCCTGCTTGCCTGGTTTGTGCACTGTCGGAACACTCAACCCGGAGACTCATCCATGCCGTATGACCTGTTCAACGAGGCTTACTATCTGGCTTACAACCCGGATGTCGCCGCCGCCGTTGCGCAGGGCGGCCTGACCGCCGAACAGCATTTCAATCTGTACGGCAAGGCCGAAGGCCGGGCACCCGGCCCTCTGTTCGACCCGCAACACTATCTGGCGGCCAACCCGGATGTCGACGCCGCCGTGCAGGCCGGCCTGACGACCGCCTACGACCATTTCCTGCTGTACGGCATCCAGGAAGACCGTTCGCCGCTGATCGTCTTCGACCCGGAATATTATCTGGCGGCCAATCCCGACGTGGCCGCCGCGGTGGGCGACGGCATGAATGCGGTGCTGCATTTCCTGCAGTACGGCAGCGGCGAAGTGCGCGCTTTTTCTCCCTTTGTCGATCTGGCCGCCTACCTGGGCGCCAATCCCGACGTGGCCGCCGCGGTGGACGCCGGGCAGACCACCGCGCTGCAGCACCTGATGAGCTACGGCGTGCTGGAAGGCCGCGACCTGGGCAATGGCATCGTCCTCAGCATTTTCCAGAGCGACGCCCAGTTCGTTGATGCGTTGACGGTGGGCAATTACGACCTGGCGCTGGCGCGCGTGTACGCGATCGCCCCCTTTCTGCCGAGCTTTCAGCCGCCCGAGGGCTGGGTTCCCGCGGCCGATACGCCCATCCCCGTCGATTTCGTACCGCCCGAAGGCATCAAGCTGGTCGTGCCTCCCGGCGTGCATGTGCCGCCCGCGCTGCTGCCGCTGCCGGATACGTTTGAACAGGACCATTCCGGCGGCGGCACCCCTCCCGACCCCTATGCCCTGACGACCGCCATCGACGACTTCAACGTGGCCAATCATCATGCCACCGATGGGGACGATGTGTTCACGGGCGACAACCGGAGCAAGACGACCGTCACCCCGACCGACAAGATCGACGGCGGGGGCGGTACCGACACCTTCAATTTTTATGGCGAGTCGGCCGTGCTGCCCCAGTTGACCCGCGTCGAAATCATCAATCTGCATGGCACGACGGGCGGGGCCGTGAATACCAGCGGCCTGGAGGACGTGACGCAGCTCAATTATGTGGATGTCAGTCTTTCCGCCCCCCTGGGGGCGGCCGGCAGCGAGATTGTCCTGAGGGATAACCAGATCCTGGGGTTGAATCACGTCACCGGCACGCAGGCGCTGACCGCCGATTTCGGGGCTTCTCCCTTGGCGAGGCTGGCCGTCTCCAACGGCACCGAAATGGGGGATGTCCACTTGGCTGTCGATGGTCCGTACATTCTGACGATCGATTCCAGCGGGTCCGGCCCCAATACCCTGGGAGCCCTGGACTTCGAGGGGCCGGTCCTGCGCCTGACGGGCGGTCAATCGTTGACGATGACGGGTGTCCTGGCTGCTTCCATCGACAACATCGATGCCGTACGCATGACGGGCGACCTCAGCCTGAAGGTCGGCAATGGCGATATCCATTTTCACGGGGGGCGGGCAATGACACCGTGACCTTTGCGGCGGGCGAATTCAATGGCGACGGTATGGTGAATGGCGGGGTCGGCACCAATACCCTGGTGCTGGCCGACACCGTCATCGACGGCACTCTGGCGACCGCCATCGGAGGGCCCAGTGTCATTAGTTTCCAGAATCTGCAGCTGCACGCCACCCAGGCGTTCACCCTGGATTTGACCCTTTCCGGGTTTACGACGCTGGATTTGGCGGGGCGGGTTCAATCGGCCGGCGCGGCGGGCAGCGCGGGCACGCCATCGGCGGATGGCGCCACTGGCGTGACCCCGGGTGGGGCAGGCGGGGATGGCGCAGCGGGCGAGGATGGGGATGATGGCGCAGCGGGCACTGGGTTGGTATTCACGGGTGTCCATCACGACATCAGCCTGGTCATCCACCAGGACATCACTGTCCTGGGCGGTGCCGGGGGCGCTGGCGCAAACGGCGGCAATGGCGGGTTTGGAGGGAATGGCGCCGTGGGTAGTATTCTCCATTTCGATGGTGGTAATGGGGGTCATGGGGGCAGCGGCAGTCACGGCGGGGCCGGCGGCAATGGCGGCAACGCCGGTTCGGCGTTGTCGGTGTCGCAGAGCGGCGGGCACGAGATCTCTCTTGTCCTGGCCGGGGTCACCTTGCAGTCCATAGGCGGGGCCGGGGGCTCGGGCGGTAAGGGAGGCAATGGCGGGGCCGGGGGTAACGGGGGCAATGGCTGGGCCGGGGGCAATGGCGGCAATGGGGGCAATGGCGGTCACGGGGGCGACGGCGGCCATGGCGGCAATGGCGGTGCCGGGGGCGTCGTGGTGGATCTGCACGATTTCAACGCCGTCAACATCGTCTCCAATACCAATGCCGATGGCAGCGTGGCCGACAATCTTCTTGTTTCCCAAGGAGGGGATGGCGGCGTGGGCGGCTCCCTCGGCATCGGCGGTGCGGCCGGCCTTCGCGGCCTGTCCGATGGTGGAACTGGGGGCACTGACGGCACTGGCGGCTCCCCTGGCAGCGTCGGCAACACGGGGTTGGCGGGCGTGGCCGGCGCGGGCCTGTCGGTGGCCGCCGGAGCCGTGGTCAATATTTCCGGGGCGGCCAACCTGAGTCTGGGTCTGGTTCAGGGCACCGACATCACCCTGGATGCGACGGCTTTGAGCGGGAACCTCACCGCCGCCACCGACAGCGGCGCCGATACGATCAGGGGCGGCAGCGGCCAGAACCAGATCACTCTGAATGGCGGGGCGGATAGCGTCGATCTGGCGCGGTCGCTGGCCCGGTCGGATGTCCTCGTCATCCAGAGCGCAACCGACCTGGATGCACGGAACGGCAAGTTCATCGAGATTGCCGGGTTTGACACGATGGCGGCCCATGGCGATGTCCTGAAGATCGCGGGCTATACCGGCATCGTGGAGAATCGCGATACCATCGTTGGTGGTGGCGTTACCGTCCACGCATCCCAGGGGATCGCCACCTTTTCCGGCATAGTAGATGAGACAGATCTGGCGGGGCGGATCACTGCCGCCTTCCAGGTGCTGGGCAGCAGCAGTAGCGGGAATGCCCTGGCCTTTGTATTTGAAGGCGATACCTACCTGGCGGTCGAGCGGGGAGGCGATTCGAGCTATCAGGCCGGCACCGATCTGGTCATCCAGCTGACCGGGGTGACCGACCTGGCGGCTCTGGGAAGCGCCGCCGCCGACCATACCCTGGTGCTGCAGGCGGCATAGCCTGGTATCCGGGATGACTGCGGCTTCGGCCTCCTCGGTGCCCGGCCCGGTTGCCCCAGGCGCTGCGCCGGCCCCCGACAAGGTCACGGACATCGTGGCCCGGCAGTACAGCGCCTGGGTGTATCCCCAGCCCGTCCAGGACATGCAGGCGGCCATCGCCGACGGCTATTTTGAATTTGCCGCACCGCATTTGTTCGGCCCCCTGCTGTGGCCCGAGGGCCGCAGCCTGGCGGGCCTGCGCGTGCTGATCGCCGGCTGCGGCAGCAACCAGGCGGCGTACAACGCCTTGTCGATGCCCGAGGCGCAGGTGACGGCCATCGACATTTCCATGAACAGCCTGCAGCACAGCCAGTTCCTGAAAGAGAAGCATGGGCTGCACAACCTGACCCTGCGGCACATGGGCCTGCTGCAAGTTCCCCGGCTGGGCCAGCAGCTCGACTACATCGTGTGTACCGGGGTGCTGCATCACCTGCCCAGCCCGGACGCGGGCCTGCAGGCGTTACGTGCGGTGCTGGCCCCCGACGGCATGATGAACCTGATGCTGTATGGCCAGAGCCTGCGCCTGGGTGTGTACCTGATGCAGGAGGTCTTCCGCCGCCTGGGCTGCGGGCAAACCCCGGAAGATGTCGCCCTGGTGCGGGCCACGCTGGCGTGCCTGCCGGACGATCATGTGCTGCGCCGCTATCTGGCCGTGGCGGACGATCTGCGCTATGACGCGGGCATCGTGGATACGTTTTTGCATCCCCAGGACCGCGCCTATACCGTGCCCCAGGTCCTGGCGTTCGCCCGCGAAAACGGGCTGGGCTTCTGGGGCTGGACGGACGCCAAGGATTACGATGCCCGGGCGGTCCTGGGCCTGCAGCACCCGGCCCTGGCCCGTATCCAGGCCTTGCCGCCCGAAGAGCGGTGGGCCACGCTGGAACTCCTGGCCCAGACGCGGGGCACGCACCGGTTTTTGCTGTGCCACCCCCGGCGCCTGGCGCTGCGTCCGCGCTTCGACACCCCCGGCTGGTTGGCGTATGTCCCGGTGCGGCACCCTTTTTTGAAAATCCTGCAACCCGGCAGCATCCAGCAGGATCGGCCTGCGCAGCTCAAGCGCGATTGGCACGAGTTCTCCCTGAACCGCAATGGGACCGCCTTGCTGGACGCCGTCGACGGCCGGCGCAGTGTCCGGCACGTGCTGCGCCAGGCGCAAAAAGCACTGCCCGACCTCGGTCTGGAGCACGCCCGCGTGTTTTTCCAGTTGATGCACGACTGGGGACATGTCCTGTACGAAACGCCGGGGAAAACGCCGGGGTGATCCCGGCCCGGGGCCAGCGGCCGGCCGGGCGCAAGGGCTACACTAGGGGTTCTTTCGCAGTGCTCTTGAATCGACTTTGCATGATAGACGGCCTGAACGAACCACAACGCGCGGCGGTCACGCTGCCCGCGCAGCACGCCCTGGTGCTGGCCGGCGCCGGCAGCGGCAAGACCCGCGTCCTGACCACCCGCATGGCCTGGCTGATCCAGACCGGGCAGGTCGGCCCCCACGGCCTGCTGGCCGTCACCTTCACCAACAAGGCCGCGCGGGAAATGCTCACGCGGCTGTCGGCGCTGCTGCCCATCAACACCCGCGGCATGTGGGTCGGCACCTTCCATGGCCTGTGCAACCGGCTGCTGCGCGCGCACCACCGCGAGGCCGGCCTGCCGCAGACCTTCCAGATCCTGGACAGCGCCGACCAGCTCTCGGCCATCAAGCGCATGCTGAAGGCCGCCGGCATCGACGACGAGCGCTTTCCGCCGCGCGACGTGCAGCGCATGATCAACGGCGCCAAGGAAGACGGCCTGCGCCCGGGCGACCTGGACGCGCGCGACCCCCACGCCCGCCGGCTGGCCGACCTGTACCAGCGCTACCAGGACCAGTGCGAACGCGAGGGCGTGGTCGATTTCGGCGAACTGCTGCTGCGCGCCTACGAACTGCTGCAGCGCGAAGCGCCGATCCGCGAGCACTACCAGCGCCGTTTCCGGCATATTCTGGTGGATGAATTCCAGGACACCAATGTGCTGCAGTACCGCTGGCTGATGCTGCTGGCGGGCGCGCACACGCCGGTGTTCGCGGTGGGCGACGACGACCAGTCCATCTACGCCTTCCGCGGGGCGAACGTCGGCAACATGGCCGACTTCGAGCAGCGCCATGCGCACGGCAATGTGATCCGCCTGGAGCAGAACTACCGGTCGCACGGCCACATCCTGGACTCGGCCAACGCCCTGATCGCGCACAACAGCAACCGCCTGGGCAAGAACCTCTGGACCGACGCGGGCGAGGGCGAGCCCCTGCGCGTGGTCGAGCAGGCCTCCGACGCGCTGGAGGCCCAGTGGCTGGTGGACGAGGTCCGCGCCCTGATCCGCGAGGGCCGCCCGGCCCACGAGATCGCCATCCTGTACCGCAGCAACGCCCAGTCGCGCCCCATCGAGCACGCCCTGTTCTCCGCCCGCGTGCCGTACCGGGTCTACGGCGGCCAGCGCTTCTTCGAGCGCCAGGAGGTCAAGCACGTGCTGGCCTACCTGCGCCTGATCGACAATCCCAACGACGACACGTCCTGGATGCGGGTGGTGAACTTCCCCACGCGCGGGATCGGCGCGCGCACGCTGGAGCAACTGGCCGACATGGCCGCGCAGCAGGGCACCAGCCTGGCCGGCGCGGTGGCCTTCGTGCCGGGCAAGGCGGGCGCCAGCCTGGCGCGCTTCGCCACCCTGATCCGCGAGCTGGCCGAGGAAGCCCGCACGCTGGACCTGCCCGAGCTCATCGGCCACGTGGTGCACCACAGTGGCCTGGAGGCCCACTACCGGGCCGACCGCGAGGGCCAGGACCGCCTGGAAAACCTCCAGGAACTGGTCAATGCCGCGGCCGCCTTCGTGGCCGAGGAAGGCTTCCAGGGCCTGCCCGCCGGCCGCATTCCCGAAGGCGCGGCCATTGCCGCCGACGTGGCGGCCGACGCCGCCGGATCGCCCGGCGCGCCGGTGCCGGCCTTCGGTGCGGACTCCGGTGCCGCGGGTCCGTCCGATGCGCCGGATCCGGCCTTCGGCGCGGCCGCGCAGCCTGCGCCCGCCGTCATGTCGCCCCTGGGCGCCTTCCTCAGCCACGCCTCCCTGGAGGCCGGCGACAACCAGGCCCAGGCCGGCGAGGACGCCGTGCAGCTCATGACCGTGCACGCGGCCAAGGGCCTGGAATTCGACGTGGTGTTCATCACCGGGCTGGAAGAGGGCCTGTTCCCCCATGAAAACAGCCTGCTGGACGCGGGTGGCCTGGAAGAGGAACGCCGCCTGATGTACGTGGCCATCACGCGGGCGCGCGAGCGCCTGACGCTGACCCTGGCGCAGAGCCGCATGCTGCACGGCCAGACGCGCTACGGCATGCGCTCGCGCTTCCTCGACGAGATCCCGGAAGAGCACCTGAAATGGATCACCCCGCGCCAGCGCCCGGCCGCCGCCCAGCAGCCCTGGAGCGGCGCCTTCCGGCGCGGCCTGGGCGGCTGGCAGGGCGAGGACGGCAGCACCTTCGCGCCGCGCGCGCCGCGCACTCAGGCGGCCGGCGTCACGGTGGGCGAACAGTGCTTCCGCATCGGCACGGGGGTGCGCCACGGGCGCTTCGGCGAAGGCACCGTGGTGGCGCTGAGCGGCAGCGGCGCCGACGCCCAGGCGCGCATCGAATTCCGCGACGCCGGCACCAAGACCCTGGCCCTGGGCGTGGCCAAGCTGGAAGTGCTCGACTGACCCGAGCCAGCCCAGGCGCGAGCCTGAGCCTGCTGAGACTGAGTCCCGGGCCCGCGGCCGGTCAGCGCCGCGCCCAGCGCCGGTGCAGCCGCTGCGCGGTGGCGTCCAGCAGGAAGCCCAGCGCGCCGATCAGCACGATCACGGCCATCAGCTCGGAATAGGCCAGGCGGTCGCGCGTGTCCAGGATGAAATAGCCCAGGCCGGAACTCACCCCCAGCATCTCGCAGGGCACCAGGATGATCCAGACGATGCCGATGGCCAGGCGCAGTCCGGTCAGCATGTGGCCCAGGGAGCCGGGGATCACGATCTTCCAGAGGATTTCCGAACGCGTGGCGCTCAGGCTGCGCGCCAGCATCAGCCAGCGCGCGTCCAGCTGCCGCACGCCCGCGCTGGTGTTGAGGATGATGGGCCAGACGGCGGCGAAGCTGAGCAGGAAGTAGATGGGCGCGTCGCCGATGCCGAACAGCATCACGGCGATCGGCATCCAGGACAGGGGCGAGACCATGCGCAGGAACTGGAAGGCGCCGCTGGTGGCCAGTTCCAGCTTCTGCGAGGCGCCGATGGCCAGCCCCAGCGGGATGCCGAACACCAGCGCCCAGAACAGGCCCACGGCCACGCGCCGCAGGCTGACCAGGGTGTGCGCCGTCAGCTGGTTGTCCAGCACCAGGTGGACCAGGCTGGGCAGGGCCTTGAGCGGCGAGAACAGGCCGGCCATGGCCGTCTCCTCGCCGATCAGGCCGATGCCGGCGGCCCAGAGCAGCAGCAGGGCCAGCAGTCCGCCCAGGCTCAGGGCCAGGCGCCTGGGGGCGGGCAGCGGTGCGATGCGTGTTTTCATGGGCGTGGGTCCGTGGTCCGGGCCGGTCTAGGCGACCGAGAAGGTTTCGGTGCGCGTGTAGCCCGCGATGCCGAAGGCGGCCGGGCCGCCCTGGGCCTCGATGGCCTTGCGCACGTAGCGTTCTTCCACCAGGTCGCGCGCGACGAAGGCCGGGTCCAGGTCCTTCAGGAAGGCGTTCTCGCCCAGCACGTAGGTGGTCTTGAGCAGCTCCACCAGCTTTTCCGTGTAGCTGGGGAAGGGATAGGGCTGGAAGTCGATGCGCCGCTCGTTCCAGCCGGTGTGGCGGATGGCGCCGCTGCGGGCGTATTCTGCGTCGCGTTCGGGCGAGGCCAGCAGCACCCGCGCCAGCGTCGAATGCTCGTGCGGGGTGTAGTCGGCCGGGTTGCCGCGCTCCAGGATCTTCACGGTTTCCTCGCGGTGGCCGCGCGTCCAGGCCTGCGCCTCGACGAGGGCGTCGACCACTTTCTGGGACCATTCGGGGCGCTCCTGCAGGTCGCGCTCGTGCATCGTCACCACGCAGCAGGCGTGGTTGTGCCAGACGTCGCCGGTGAAGCGCCAGACCTTGCCCACGCCGAGCTCCTCGGCCTTGGCGTTGAAGGGCTCGGCCACGATGTAGCCGGAGATCCGCTTGGTGCCCAGGGCGGGCAGCATGTCGCCGGGCGACATCACCACCAGCTTGACCTGCTGCTTCGTCGGCTCGCCGTCGCTGATGAATTCCAGCCCGGCCTCGCGCAGCATGGCCTGCAGGACGATGTTGTGCACCGAATACCAGAAAGGGATGGCGACCGTGGTGCCGCCCAGGTCGGCCAGGCTGGCGATGTCGGGACGCACGGTCAGGCAGGAGCCTTCCATGTGGTTCCAGGCGACCACCTTGGCCGGGGACTTGCTGCCGTAGCGCGACCAGATGGTCATGGGCATGAGCAGGTGGACCACGTTCACCTGGCCGCTCAGGAAGGCCTCGACGATCTGCGACCAGCTGCGGAAGCGGCGCGGCTTTTCCACCTGCAGCCCGCGCTTCTCGAACAGGCCGTTGTGATGGGCCACCAGCAGCGGCGTGGCGTCGGTGATCGGCAGGTAGCCGATGCGCACCGGCGCGTCCGGCTCGGCGGCGCGCGCCGCCCGGCCGGCCTGCAGCAGCGGCAGGGCGCCGGCCATCGTGAACAGCGAGGACAGCTTGAGGAACTGCCGGCGGCCGGCCAGGGCGCTGGCGGCGGCGCCGCAGCAGGAATCGATGAGTTTCAGGGTCATGATGCGAGGTTCGGTTTCGGGGGGCGGGCGGCGCGCAGGGCCTGCAGGATCTCGACGCGCAGCGCGGTGAGGCGGGGATCGGTTTCGTCGCGGGGGTGGGGCCGGTCGGGCCGCCACTGGCCGATCAGGCGGCCCGGCTGGCCGCCCAGCAGCAGGATGCGGTCGGCCAGCAGCAGGGCCTCGTCGATGTCGTGGGTCACCAGGATCGCCGCGGCGTGGTGGCGCGCGCTGATCTCCAGCAGCAGGGTCTGCATCTCGCCGCGGGTGACTTCGTCCAGGGCGCTGAAGGGCTCGTCCAGCAGCAGGATCTCGGGCGCGCGCGCCAGGCTGCGGGCCAGGGCGGCGCGCTGCGCCATGCCGCCCGACAGCTCGTCCGGGTAGCGCGTCCGGGCCTGCGTCAGGCCGACCTCGGCGATGGCCTGCTGCACGCGCTGGCGACGCAGCGTTTCGTCCAGCCGGGGCTGGTGGCGGAAATCCAGGCCGAAGGCGACGTTTTCCTCCAGCGTCAGCCAGGGCAGCAGGCAGGGGTCCTGGAAGACGAAGCCGACGTCGGGCGCGGGGCCGGCCAGGGGACGGCCGCGCAGGCGGACCTGGCCGGCCATCGGCCGCTGCAGGCCCGCCAGCACCCGCAGCAGCGAGGACTTGCCCACGCCGCTGGGGCCCAGCAGGGCGACGATCTCGCCGGCCTGGAGTTCCAGGGAAAAATCCTGCAGGATGCGGTGGGGGCCGGCGCCCGGCCGCGCGTAGCCCAGGGCGACGCGCTCGGCGCCGAGCACACCGGCTGCGGCGGCGGGCGCGGATGCGGGCGCGGCGGCCGGTCCGGAAAGCGCCGTGGCGAGGCTCATCGTTCAGGCCGCCTGCTGTTCGAGCGCGTGGATTTCCTTGCGCAGGTGCTTCAGGGCCGGCGTCACGATGGCGACGAACAGGGCCTCGCGCAGGCGGCGCTGGGCCGGGCTGCTCATCAGGTAGCCGGCGGCGCCCGCGTGCAGGGCGGCCGACTGCGTGGCGCGCAGGCCCAGTTCGGACGCCCGGGCGCGGGCGCGCAGGATGTCCAGCGGCAGCGCGTCCAGGTCCAGGCCGGCCAGGCGCAGGGTTTCCGCCCGCAGCGCCTGGAAGTCCCGTTCGAGGTCGGCCTCCTGGTCGTCCAGGTAGGTGTTGACGTGGCTCAGGCGCTGGTTGGTCGCGTGGATGGTTTCCAGGCTGGCCTGCACCAGCCCCACCCCCATGCCGATCTGCAGCAGCAGGAAGCCGGGCTTGATGCGGCGGATGTAGTCCTCGAAGGCCGCGGGCTCGGCCAGCACGTCTTCCGCGGGAATCCAGGCGTTCTTCAGGTGCACGCCATAGGTGCCGGTGCCCTCCATGCCGGCGAAGGCCGGGCAGGGGCGCAGCGTCAGGGCTTCCGAGCCCGGCGGCACGACGAACATGACGTAGCCGCCTTCCTCCAGGGCGGCGGCGGCGATGAGCAGGTGGCCCGGCCCCAGGTTCGAGACCCAGGGCAGGGCGCCGTTCACCCGGTAGCCTTCGCCGTCGCGCCGGGCGCGCAGGTTGATGCGCTCGATGCCGGCGAGGTGCTTGACGGCGTTGGACATGCCGGTGCCGGCGAGGATCTCGCCCCGGGCGATGGGCGCCAGGTAGCGTGCGCGCGCGGCGGCATTGTCCGTCTGCCGCAGGTACCAGGCGCAGGCCGCCTGGCACCAGGTCAGGAAGGCCGTGGAGCCGCAGACGCGCCCGACCCGGGCGATGATTTCGATCTGGGCCGCGAGGTCCAGGCCCAGGCCGCCCGATCCGGCGGGCAGGGCGGCGCCGAAGCCGCCCAGGCGGCCCAGGGCGCGCATGAAGTCGCCCGGATAGCGGCCCTCGTCGATGGCTTGCGCCTGGGGCGCCAGGACTTCGCGGATCAGGGTGTCGATGCCCTCGCCGTGGACGGCGGGCAGCAGGTCGGTGGACATGCGGGCCTCCAGGATCAGGCGTAGGCCTGCAGTTCCGGGTTGATGGGGGTGCGGGCCAGGTTGTTGGCGTAGTTGCACAGCGTGGCCAGGCTCACGCCCAGCACCACGTCCAGCGCCTGGGCGTCGCCGTAGCCGGCCGCGCGCAGGGCGTCCAGGGCCTCGTCGGGCACCTGGCCGCGGTGCTCCAGGACCTGCAGGGTGAATTGCGCCAGGGCGTTGAGCCTGGGATCGGACAGGGCCTGGGTGCCGCGCAGGGCCTCGACCAGTTCCTGCGGCAGCTGCAGCTTCTTGTAGGCGAGCTTGGTGTGGCCGGCCACGCAGAAGCCGCAGCCGTTGTAGGCGGCGGCGGTGATCTGCACGACCTCGCGTTCGGTGGGGGTGAGGCTGTTGCGGCCGTTGATGGCGCCGACGACCTGGTAGGTTTCCAGGGCGGTGGGCGCGTTGGCCAGGACGCCCAGCAGGTTGGGCAGGAAGCCGTTGGCCTGGGCGGCCGCGCGCAGGCGGTCCTGGGCTTCGGCGGGGGCGGATTCGACGGATTGGATGGGGAGGCGGCTCATGGCGCGGATCTTTTGGACGGGAGGTTATAAGACCTGCCCATTCTAAGGATCCCCATTCTCATGCCGAACGAATATAAGAGTATTAAATTATTCAGCCCTGGAATATGGAGGTAAATCAGGACTTTTCCAGCGCCTCGATCTCCGTCTGGATCTCCAGCCAGTCCTCTTCATGGCCCTGCAGGGCCTTGCTCAGTTCGCCGTGCTCGGCCATCAGGCCGGGGCGCACGTCCTTGCGGGCGTCGGTGTAGAACGCCGGATCGGCCATCAGCGCGTCCAGTTCCGCCAGCCGCGCCTGGACCTTGGCCATGGCGTCCTCGACCCGCTTCAGGCGGGTTTCCAGCGGCTTGCGGCGGGCGGCCAGCTCCTGCCGCGCCTGGGCCTGCTCGCGGCGCTGCGCCTTGCGGTCCTGGCCCGGCGCCGGCGCCGCCGCGCGCGCGATCTGGTTGCGCTGCGCCTGGCGCTGCTGCAGCCAGTCGCGGTAGTCCTCCAGGTCGCCGTCGAAGGGCTGGACCCGGCCGTCGGCCACGATCCAGAAGCTGTCCACGGTGGTGCGCAGCAGGTGCCGGTCGTGGGACACCAGCAGCACGCTGCCGGGGAATTCCGCCAGCGCGCGCGCCAGGGCCTCGCGGGTGTCCACGTCCAGGTGGTTGCTGGGCTCGTCGAGCAGCAGCAGGTTGGGCTTGCGCCAGACGATCAGGGCCAGGGCCAGGCGCGCCTTCTCGCCGCCGGAAAACGGCGCCACCGGCTGGCTGACCATGTCGCCGCCGAAGCCGAAGCCGCCCAGCATGTTGCGCAGTTCCTGTTCGCGCGTGTCGGGGGCGATGCGCACGAAGTGCTGCAGCGGGCTCAGCTCCGGATCCAGCACGTCCAGCTGCTGCTGGGCGAAATAGCCGATCTCCAGGCCCTTGGCCGGGCGGTAGCCGCCCGCCAGGGGCGCCAGTTCGCGCGCCAGGGTCTTGACCAGGGTGCTCTTGCCGGCGCCGTTGACGCCCAGGATGCCGATGCGGCTGCCGCCGCGCACCATCAGGCTCACGTCCTGCAGGATGGTGCGTGGCGCGGCGGCGCCGTCCGCCGGGTAGCCCAGGGCGGCGTCCTCCAGCGTCAGCAGCACGTCGGGCGTCTGCGCGGGCTCGGGCAGGCGGATGTCGATGCCCGACTCCACCGCCAGCGGCGCCAGGGTCTGCATGCGCGCCAGGGCCTTGACCCGGCTCTGCGCCTGCTTGGCCTTGGTGGCCTTGGCCTTGAAGCGGTCGATGAAGGACTGCAGGTGGGCCGCCTCGCGCGTCTGGCGCTGGATCGCCAGGCGGTTCTGGCGCAGGCGCTCGGCGCGCTGCTCCAGGAAGGATTCGTAGCCGCCCTTGTAGCGCACCAGCGACTGCTGCTCGAAATGCAGGATGACGCGCGCGACCGCGTCGAGGAATTCGGTGTCGTGGGAAATCAGCAGCACCGTGCCCGGATAGCCGGCCAGCCAGCGCTCCAGCCACAGCATGGCGTCCAGGTCCAGGTGGTTGGTGGGCTCGTCGAGCAGCAGCAGGTCGGACGGCGCCATCAGCGCGCGCGCCAGGGCGATGCGCATCTGCCAGCCGCCGGAAAAGCTGGCGACCGGACGGGTCCATTCGTCAGGGGCGAAGCCCAGGCCGGCCAGCAGCTGCTCGGCGCGCGAAGGCGCGCTCCAGGCCTCGGCCTCGACCAGGGCGGCCTCCAGCTCGGCGATCGCCTGGCCCTGGTCGGGCCCCAGGGCGGCGCGGCGCGCCTGCAGCTCGCGCAGGCGGCGGTCGCCGTCGATGACGAATTCGCGCGCGGGACGGCCGGTGTCGTGCAGGATCTGCTCGACGCTGGCCAGCCGCCAGGAGGCGGGCATGTCCAGCGTGCCGGCGTCCGGATCGATCTGTCCCTGCAGCAGCGAGAACAGCGAGGACTTGCCCGCGCCGTTCTTGCCCACGATGCCGACGCGCTCGCCGGGATGGACGACGAATTCGGCGTTTTCCAGCAGGACCTTGACGCCGCGCCGCAGGGTCAGGCCGGCGGCGCGGATCACGGGGCCAGCTGCGCGCGGCGCAGCAGCAGGATCTGGCCGGTGGTGGCGGCGGTGTCCAGCCAGACGGGCTCCAGCTCGGGGAAGGCCGCCTCGAAGTGCGCCCGCTCGTGGCCGATCTCCAGCACCAGCAGGCCCTCGGGCGCCATGAAATCGGGCGCATTGGCCAGGATGCGGCGCACCAGGTCCATGCCGTCGGCGCCGCCCGCCAGCGCCAGGCGGGGCTCGTGCCGGTATTCGGGCGGCAGCGCCTTCATCGACCGCTCGTTGACGTAGGGCGGGTTGCAGACGATCAGGTCGTAGCGCCGGTCCGCCGGCACCTGGGCCAGCAGGTCGCTGCGCAGCGCCTGGACGCGGTCCTGCAGGCCGTGCAGTTCGATGTTGGATTGCGCGACCGCCAGGGCGTCGGCGGACACGTCCACCGCGTCCACCGCGGCGTTGCCGAAGGCGTGGGCCGCCAGGATCGCCAGGCAGCCCGAGCCGGTGCACAGGTCCAGCACCCGGCCGACCGCGTCCGGGTCCTCGATCCAGGGCGCCAGGCCCTCGGCCAGCAGCTCCGAGATGGGCGAGCGCGGCACGATCACGCGCTCGTCCACCAGGAAGCGCTCGCCCTGCAGCCAGGCCTCGCCCGTCAGGTAGGCGGCGGGCTTGCGCGTGTTGATGCGCTCGTGGATCAGGTCCACGCAGCGCAGCCGCTCGCGCTCCAGCAGGCGCGCGTCCAGGAAGGGTTCGAGCGTGTCGGGCGGCAGGTGCAGGCCGTGCAGCAGCAGGTAGGCGGCCTCGTCCCAGGCGTTGTCGCTGCCGTGGCCGAAGACCAGGCCGGCGGCGTGGAAGCGGCTGATGGACCAGCGCAGCAGGTCGCGCAGGGTCAGGAGTTCGGTGTGGGGGGAGGGCATGGTGTGCGTGAGAAAGAGGATCGGCCGCGCCCCTCGGGCGCGGACCGGGATGGGGGTCAGGCCAGCAGCTTTTCCAGCATGCGGCGGTAGATGTTCTTCAGCGGCGCGAGGCTGTCCAGGGGGACGTGCTCGCCCGTCTGGTGGATGGTGCGGTTCAGCGGGCCGAATTCGACGACCTGCGGGCAGATCCGGGCGATGAAGCGCCCGTCCGAGGTGCCGCCCGTCGTGGACAGTTCCGCCTGGACGCCGGTTTCCCCGGCGATGGCGGCCTGCAGGGCCCCGCACAGTGTACCCCGGGGCGTCAGGAAGGGCAGGCCGCCGATCGTCCAGTCGATGCCGTAGTCCAGGCCGTGGCGGTCCAGGATCGCCGCCACCCGCGCCTGCAGCCCCTCGGGCGTGCTGGCGGTGGAAAAGCGGAAGTTGCAGTCGATCGTCGCGGTGCCGGGGATGACGTTGCCCGCCCCGGTGCCGGCGTGCAGGTTCGAGACCTGGAAGGTGGTCGGCGGAAAGTATTCGTTGCCCTCGTCCCAGCGGGCCGCGGCCAGTTCGGCCAGGGCGGGCGCCAGTTCGTGGATCGGGTTGCGGGCCAGGTGCGGATAGGCCACGTGGCCCTGGATGCCGCGCACCGTGATCCGGGCCGACATCGAGCCCCGCCGGCCGTTCTTGATCGTGTCGCCCAGCGCCCGCACCGAGGTCGGCTCGCCGACGACGCAGTAGTCGGGCCGCTCGCCGCGCGCCTCCAGGACGCGGCAGACGTGGACGGTGCCGTCGGTCGCCGGCCCTTCCTCGTCGGAGGTGAGGAGCAGCGCGATCGAGCCCGGGTGGTCCGGATGGGCGGCGACGAATTCCTCGGCCGCGACCACGAAGGCGGCGATCGAGGTCTTCATGTCGGCGGCGCCCCGGCCGGTCAGCAGGCCGCCGGCTTCCGTGGGGACGAAGGGCGGGCTGGGCCATTCGGCCTCGGGCCCCGGCGGGACGACGTCCGTGTGCCCCGCGAACACCAGCAGCGGAGCCCCGGTGCCGCGCCGCGCCCAGAGATTGCGCACCGGGCCGCTGGGCAGCGGCTCGCAGGCGAAGCCCAGCGGCCGCAGGCGTTCGGCGATCAGGTCCTGGCAGCCCGCGTCCTCCGGCGTGACGGAGGGGCGGGCGATCAGGGCGCGGGCGAGGGCGAGGACGTCGGTGTCGGCCATGCGTGCGATTCCTTGCGCCGTGCGGACGGGCCTCAGGCCCGCAGCAGGTCGTTGATGCTGGTCTTGGCGCGGGTCTTGGCGTCCACCCGCTTGACGATCACCGCGCAGGCCAGGCTGTGGCTGCCGTCGGCGGCGGGCAGGGAGCCGGGCACCACCACGGATCCGGCCGGCACGCGGCCATAGTGGATCTCGCCGGTGGCGCGGTCGTAGATGCGCGTGCTCTGGGAAATGAACACCCCCATGGCCAGCACGGAGTTTTCCTCGACGACGACGCCCTCGACGATCTCGGAGCGCGCGCCGATGAAGCAGTTGTCCTCGATGATGGTGGGGCCCGCCTGCAGGGGCTCCAGCACTCCGCCGATGCCCACGCCGCCCGACAGGTGGACGTGGCTGCCGATCTGCGCGCACGAGCCCACCGTCGCCCAGGTGTCCACCATCGTGCCCGCGCCCACGCGCGCGCCGATGTTGACGTAGGAGGGCATCAGCACCGCGTCGGGCGCGATGTAGGCGCCGCGCCGCACCGTGGCGGTCGGCACCACGCGAAAGCCCCCGCGCTGGAAGTCGTCCGGGCCGTAGTCCTGGAATTTCAGCGGCACCTTGTCGTAGTACAGCTGCGGGGCCTGGCCCATGACGCGGTTGTCGGCCAGGCGGAAGGACAGCAGCACGGCCTTCTTGACCCACTGGTGGACCCGCCACTGGCCGTCGATCTTTTCCGCCACGCGCAGCGTGCCTTCGTCCAGGCCCCGGATCGCCTGCTCGACCGCGTCGGCCAGGTCGGGGGGGAACTGGCCGGGGCGCAGCGAGGCGCGGTCTTCCCAGGCGGATTCGATCAGGTTCTGAAGGGCGGTGTGCATGGCGGGGCGGCTCGGGAAAATGTTTCGGGAAAAAATTGAACCCGAAATTTTAACAGCGTGCCGCCCCGGCGCGGCTACTTTGGCGCGAGCGCGTAGACCACCAGCTGATCGCCCACCTGGTCCTTGATGATGGAATTCCCGCCGGCCACGAACGCCACGTATTCGCGGCCGTGGTAGGAATAGACGGCGGGATTGGCGACCACGGGGGCCTGGGCCTGGTCCGACCAGAGCTCTTCTCCGGTCTTCAGCGAATAGGCGCGGACCTTGGCGTCCATCGACCCGCCGATGAAGACCAGGCCGCCCGCGGTGACGGCGGGCCCGCCGATGGTGGGCGAACCCCAGCGCTCGGGCATGAAGAAGCCGTATTTCTGCGCCGCGCCGACGGGGCGGCGCCATTTCACCTCGCCCGTGTGCATGTCCAGCGCCACCAGCTCGCCGTAGGGCGGCCGCCAGCAGGGCATGCCCAGCCAGTTCAGGGCGACTTCCAGGCGCATGCCGTAGGGCGCGCCTTGCTGCGGAGCGAAGCCCGATTCGTTGCCCGCGCCGGAGTCGGCCTCGTCGTAGGCCTTGCGGTCGAAGAGCTTGACGTACTGCACGATGTGCGAGACGTTCACGACCGCGGTCTGCCCGACCGGGTCGAACGCCACGCCGCCCCACTGCACGCCGCCCGCGCTGTCGGGGTAGGCCAGCGCGCCCTCGCCCCGGGCCGTCGGCGGCGTGTACATGCCCCGGTATTCCAGCTTGTCCCAGAGGCGGGAGCACTCGCCCGCGCCGGCGATGTCGGCGGGCGCCCAGACTTCGGGCTTGCGGCTCTGGTCGAGCAGGGGCGCGGGCCGGGTCGGAAACGGCTGGGTCGGGGACAGATGTTCGCCCTGGACCGAGCCGTCGCCTTGCGGCACCGGCCGTTCCTCGATCGGCCAGACGTCCTCGCCGGTCTCGCGGTTGACGACGAACAGGAAGCCCTGCTTGGTGGACTGCATCAGCGCCGGGATCCGCCTGCCGTTCACGGTGATGTCCATCAGGGTCGGCGCGGCGTTGATGTCGTAGTCCCAGACGTCGTGATGGACCCATTGGCGGGACCACACGACCTTGCCGGTCTCCAGGTCCAGCGCGGTCGTCGAGGTCGCCAGCGGCACGTCGTCGGGCCAATAGCCGCCCCAGTAGTTCGGCGAGGGCGAGGACACGGGGACGTAGACGAGCCCGCGCTGCGGGTCGACGGACACCGCCGTCCAGACGTTCGCGGTGCCGCTGACCCGGCTCATTTCCTCGTTCAGTGCATGGAAGGTCCATTCCAGCCTGCCGGTGCGCGCGTCGAGGGAAAACAGCGTGCCCGGCGGCGCCTGCGCGTAGGCCCAGTCCTTGCCCGCCCAGCCCAGCAGCAGGTGATCGCCCGCCACGGTGGGCGGCTGCAGCAGGGACAGCGGATATTTGGCGTGGACGGTGTTCTGCGCATTGATGTCCAGCACGCCATGCCGGCCGAAACCTTCGCATTTCCTGCCGGTGTCGGCATCCAGCGCGAACAGCTGCGCATCCATGGTTCCGAGATAGACGATCTTCTGGCAGGGCTGGCCGGGCCGCGGGTCGCGCGCCGCCCAGTAGGCGACGCCGCGCGTCTTCAGGGCCGGCTGCGTCATGGCCTTGAGCGTGGAATGCGAGTCGAACCGCCACTTCACCCGGCCCGAGGCCGGGTCCAGCGCGAACACCCGATAGAAGGGCGTGCCGATGTAGAGCGTGTCGTTGGCGAACAGGGGCGTGGCGGACCATACGGTCGCCGGCAGATCGCCCGTGCCGTCGGAAACGTCGCCGGTGTGGAATTGCCACACCCTCTTCAGCCGCGCCACGTTGTCCGCATCGATCTGGGTGAGGGGACTGTATTTCTGGGCGCTCAGCTGGCCGTGGAAGCTGTCCCATTCCTGCGCCCGCGCAGCCGGCAGGACCGGCAGGCACGCCGCGAGCAGGCACGCGACCGCCAGGCCGCGGGCCCGCCGGGCCGCGCCGCCGGCACCGAAGCCGCTACGCGTATCCATGATCCTGCTTTCCCGCGCGGCCCGCCGGCCGCTGCGTTTCGAGGGCGAGGCCAGCCAGGCCGGCGGCCATCGCGCCGAGCAGCCCCCACTCGTGCAGCAGGGCGCCCGCCAGGCCGTTGCCCACCAGCAGGATGAGCAGCGCGATCCGCCAGGCGATGCGGCCCGCGCCGGGCCCCAGCCGCGCCAGGGGGACGGCCATCAGGGCGATCACGGCCGCCGCCACGATCGCCCAGCGGGCGCCCAGGGTGCCCGTCACGCCGGTCAGGGGGGTGAAATATGCGTACAGCCCGACCAGCACCCCGGCGAGTGCGCCCAGCAGCAGGAGCGCCGCGCCCGCCGGACGGAGAGGGAAGATTTTCGCCATGGCATTCACAAGCGCCTGCGGCCGAATATGAGCGACAGCACGAACAGGACGATGAAGATGAAAAACAATATTTTCGCGATGCTGGCGGCGGCCCCGGCAATACCGAAAAATCCCAGGACGCCGGCGACCAGCGCGATGATCAGAAAAACGACGGCGTAATAAAGCATGGACATTCTCCCGAATCAGGAACGGCGTGCTTGGATTTCGCTCGACGGCGTGCGACGGCATTCCTGCGTTGATGTTTATTCTGCGTTGATGTTTATATTGCCGGGGCGGAGCGATTATTTTCCGACCTCGTGGCCCACGATGCCGCCCACCGCGGCCCCGCCGATGGTGCCCGCGGCACTGCCGCCCGTCAGGACCGCGCCGCCCACCGCGCCGATCCCCGCGCCGGCGGCCGTGTCCCGGCCTTGCCGCGACATCCCGCTGCAGGCTCCCAGGCTGACCAGCATTCCTGCGATGGCCACGTGGGTGACGATCAATTTCAGTTTTCTCATGATTCAGCCTCCGTGATGTGGATGTGCGATTACACCCTAGCACGATATTGGCCGCGATTAATGCGCCGTTTTCTTGCGAATATTTTCTCCAGTAACAAAGAAATAATGCGCCGATTCGTTTCCAGGTTTGAGAAAGCGATATGCCCCATGTTGAGCGCCGCGCTGCGCAGCCTCCTACACGGTGATACAAATAAAACTTCCGTGCGCATGCGGGCACGCCGTTTGCTGCATTCCGGCGACTGCAAGGGCAATGGAGGATTTTCATGCGGGGCGCATTCTTCGATCGGGAAACGGCGGCGCGGGCGGTGCGCCTGTCGCTGCCCATGATCACCGCCGCGATGGACTCGCGCGAGGCCGGCGACAGCGGCTTCCTGCACGTCGTGGTGATGAACCCGCTCGTGCTGCCCGGCGAGGCGGCATTCGAGGACGCCGTCCTGTACGAGCACAGCCTGGGCGAGGTGGCGCGCTGGGACGCCGACTATGCCGCCTACGCCCGCGGCAAGGCCCGCATGAGCTGGCGCACCCGGCGCAACGGCCATGGGATCTGCGACGTCGCGCCGCACCGCCTGGAGGCGGACGAGCAGCCCCTGTGGGGCAGCGTGGTCGTCGACGGCGTCGTGGTGGGCGTCAGCGGCTGCTTTCCCTGGTTCGACGAGGCGTTCGCGGGCGCCATCGCCCATCTCTTCATCGCCTGCGCCAAGGAAGCGCGCTGCGCGCGGGCCGGGTAGCGGCCATGGCCGGGGGACGGGATTCGGAGACGGGCTGGCCCTGCCTGGTGAGGGTGGATTCGCTGGCGCGGGCGGCTGCGGAGGCCGCGCAGTGGCGCGCCGCCGGCGCCACCGGCATCCTCGCGCCGCCGCCCTGGCGCACCGGCGGGCGGCCCGCGGGGGCGGCGCCGCTGGACGCCGACCGCAGCGAAGGCGGCGCGCCGGTGCGCGACGAGATCGCCGAAGCCAGCCGCCGCCTCGCCGCCGGCGGCCTGAGCTGCCATCTCGAAATGGCGCTGGATCGCGTGGCGCGGGGAGCGCATCCGGACACGGCGTCCGCGGAGTGGCTGCGGCCCGAGCCGCTGGATCCCCGCACCGATCCCCGCACGCCGCGCGAGGACCTCTGCACGCGGCGCGTGGTGCAGGCGCCGCCCGCCGCCTTCGTGCAGGCGTGGGCGGCGCGGCTGCGCGACTGGAGCGCCCTGGGGGTGGCCGGCTACTGCTTCCGCACGCCGCAGCACCTGGCGGCCGAAATCTGGCACGAACTGCTGGGCGCCCTGCGCGAGGCGGACGCGGGCGTGCGCTTCATCGCGTGGACGCCGGGCCTGACGCCCGAAGAGCTGGCGCGCTGCGCGCCCGTTCCCTTCGACTGGACCGTATCGTCGCTCGCATGGTGGGACGGCCGGGCCGACTGGCTGGCACAGGAACACGCGCGCCTGTCCGCGCTCGCGCCCGTCCTGGCCTATGCGGGCCGGCGGCGGGAGACCCGCTGGCTGGCCGCCGCCGCCGTGAGCGGCGAAGGCCTGATCCTGGACGGACCGCCCGATGCCGCCACCCTGGGGCCGCTTGCGCACTGGCGCCGCCGCACGCGGCTGCCGGCCACCTTCGGGACGGTGGGCGGCCGCACGGGCCGGGCCACCGCCCTGGTGCGGGCATGTCCCGGCGCCGGGGGCGCCCTGCTGGCGCTGTCCGCCGAAGGCGATCCGCACGCCGCGGCGGACCTGTCGGAATGGGCCGGCCTGCTGCCCGCCGGCCCGGACGACGGGCGCGGCGTGCCGCCCGCGCTGCGCCCGCGGCCGGGCGCGCTGCTGGCGCCGGCCGGCTGCGCCCTGTGGCAATGGACGGCGCCGGCGCCTCCCGGCGCTCCCGTTCCCGCCGCCGCGCTGCCGGGCGACGGGCGCGGCCTCCTCGCGCCGCGCATCGGCATCGAGCGCATCGAGCCGGCGGTGGACGGGGGCGCGTGGCCGGTCAAGCGCATCAGCCACGAAACGCTGGCGGTGAGCGCCACCGTCTTCACCGACGGCCATGCCAGGCTGGCCGCCAATCTGTGCTGGCGCGCCTGCGACGAGGCCGGATGGCACGAGGTGCCGATGCAGGCGCGGGGCAACGACCGGTGGAGCGCGCAATGCCGGCCCGAGCGGATCGGCGGCCACGAATACCGCATCCTCGCCTGGATCGACGTCTGGGCCGGATTCTGCGCGGAGTGGCGCGCCAAGTTCGACGCGGGGCAGGCGCTGGGTCAGAGCCTGGCGGAAGGCGCGCAGTGGCTGGCGCGCCTGCTGCACTACGCCGACGGCGCCGCGCGCGACGAGCCGCAGTGGGCGCGGGTGCGCCAGGCGCTCGACATGCTGCAGGCGGCCGCCGATGCGCCCCCGGACGCGCGGCTCATCGAGGCGCTGCTCTCCGCCCCGCTCGCGGCCTTCCTGCGGGATGCGGCAAAGCCGACGTTCGCGCATGCCACGGCGCCCCTGCGCCTGTGGGTGGACCGCCCGCAGGCGCGCTACGCGAGCTGGTACGAACTCTTTCCGCGCTCGCAATCGCCCGTGCCGGGGCGGCACGGCACCTTCGACGACGTGATCGCGCGCCTGCCGGACATCCGCCGGATGGGGTTCGACGTGCTCTACCTGCCGCCCATCCATCCGATCGGGCGGCGCGACCGCAAGGGCCGCAACAACAGCCCGGAAGCCTCGCCGGAGGACGTGGGCAGCCCCTACGCGATCGGCTCGGAGGCGGGCGGCCACGACGCCGTCGATCCCCGGCTCGGCACGCTGGACGACTTCGTCCGCCTGGTGGATGCCGCGCGCCGCGCAGGGCTGGAAATCGCGCTCGACTTCGCCATCCAGTGCTCGCCCGACCATCCGTGGCTGCGCCGCCACCGCGACTGGTTCAGCTGGCGTCCGGACGGCTCGCTGCGCCATGCGGAAAACCCGCCCAAGCAGTACCAGGACATCGTCAACGTGGCGTTCTACGCGGATGCGCCGCCGTGGCGACGCAAGACCGCGCTGTGGCGCGCCCTGCGCGAGATCGTGCGCTTCTGGATCGGGCACGGCGTGCGCATCTTCCGGGTGGACAATCCCCACACCAAGCCGCTGCCGTTCTGGCAATGGCTGATCGCCGACATCCACGCGCGCGATCCGGACGTCGTCTTCCTGGCGGAGGCCTTCACGCGGCCGGCGATGATGTACCGGCTCGCCAAGGCGGGCTTCACCCAGTCCTACACCTATTTCACGTGGCGCAATGCCGCGCACGAGCTCGACGCCTATTTCCGCGAACTCTCGCAGCCGCCGGTCGCCGATTTCTTCCGGCCGATGTTCTTCACCAGCACGCCGGACATCAATCCGCTGTACCTGCAGCGGCATGGCCGGCCCGGCTTTCTCGTGCGCGCGGCGCTGGCGGCGACGGGCTCGGGCCTGTGGGGCGTCTACAGCGGCTTCGAGCTCTGCGAAGCGGCGGCCCTGCCCGACGGCGAGGAGCACGCCGACTCGGAAAAATACGAAGTGCGCCAGCGCGACTGGCACGCGCCGGGCAACATCCGCGCGGAGATCGCCCGGCTCAATGCCATCCGGCGCGCCAACCCGGCCCTGCAGGACTACCGCGGCTATCTCGGCCTGCCCTGCGAGGCCGAGGGCGTGCTGGCCTATGCCCGGTACTCCGCGGCGCAGTCCAACGTGCTCCTGGTCGTCGTCAATCTCGATCCGGCGCGCGCGATCGACGTGCAGGTGCCGCTGGGCCCGATCGCCTCGGCCGAGAACCTCCTGACGGGCGCGGCGGAGCACTGGCCGGATTGCCGCGCGCATGCGCGGCTGCATCCGGAATCCCCGTACGGCATCTGGCGCCTGCCCGGACTGCCTTCACACGGACTGCCTTCCCATTGATGCGAGCCGATATGTCCAAGCCCGAACCCTGCGCGCCGGAACCCGACTGGTACAAGGACGCCGTCATCTACCAGCTGCACGTCAAGTCGTTTTTCGATTCCAACAACGACGGCGTGGGCGACCTGCCGGGCCTGCTGTCGCGGCTGGACTACATCGCCGACCTGGGCGTGACCGCGATCTGGCTGCTGCCGTTCTACCCCTCGCCGCGCCGCGACGACGGCTACGACATCGCGGACTATCGCCGGGTGCACCCGGACTACGGCAGCCTGCCGGACCTGCGCAAGCTGATCCGCGCCGCGCATGCGCGCGGCTTGCGGGTCATCACCGAACTGGTCATCAACCACACCTCGGACCGGCATCCCTGGTTCCAGCGCGCGCGCAAGGCGCACAAGGGCACGGTCGCCCGCAACTACTACGTCTGGTCGGACACCGACCGTGCCTACGCGGGCACGCGCATCATCTTCTGCGACACGGAAACGTCGAACTGGGCGTGGGACCCGGTCGCCGGGGCCTATTACTGGCACCGCTTCTACGCGCACCAGCCGGACCTGAACTACGACAACCCGCGCGTGCTGGCGGAAGTGCTGAACATCATGCGCTACTGGCTGGACATGGGGGTGGACGGCATGCGCCTGGACGCCGTGCCCTACCTGATCGAGCGCGAAGGCACGAACAACGAGAACCTGCCCGAGACGCACGCCATCCTGCAGCGCATCCGCGCGGTGGTGGAGGCGGAATACCCGGGACGGATGCTCCTGGCCGAGGCCAACCAGTGGCCCGAGGACGCCCGCCAGTATTTCGGCGAGGGCAACGAATGCCACATGGCGTTCCATTTCCCGCTCATGCCGCGCATGTACATGGCCATCGCGCAGGAAGACCGCTTTCCCGTCATCGACATCCTGCGCCAGACGCCGCCCATCCCCGCTTCCTGCCAGTGGGCCGTCTTCCTGCGCAACCACGACGAGCTCACGCTGGAAATGGTGACCAGCCGGGAGCGCGACTACCTGTGGAAGGTCTATGCCGCGGACCCGCAGGCGCGCATCAACCTGGGCATCCGCAGGCGCCTCGCCCCCCTGATGGAGGGCGACAGGCGCCGGGTCGAGCTCATGAACAGCCTGCTGCTGTCCATGCCGGGCACCCCCATCCTGTACTACGGCGACGAACTGGGCATGGGCGACAACATCCATCTGGGCGACCGCAACGGCGTGCGCACGCCCATGCAATGGTCGGCGGACCGCAACGGGGGCTTTTCGCGCGCCGACCCGGAGCGCCTGCAGGTCCCCGTGCTGATGGGGCCGCTCTACGGCTACGAGGTCATCAACGTCGAGGCGCAGCACCGCAACCCGCATTCGCTGCTGAACTGGACCCGGCGCCTGCTCGCCTGCCGCGCGCGCACGCGCGCCTTCGGCCGCGGCACGCTCACCTTCCTGTCGGCGGGTAACCGCAAGATCCTGGCCTACCTGCGGCAATGGGAGGACACCACCATCCTCTGCGTGGCCAACCTGTCCGCATCGGCGCAGCCGGTCGAGCTCCCGCTGCAGGCCCATGCGGGGGCGGTGCCGGTCGAAATGCTGGCGGGATCCTCGTTTCCCCGGATCGGCCAACTGCCCTACCTGCTGACGCTGCCGCCGTACGGCTTCTACTGGTTCGAGCTGAGCACCGAGGCCGCGCCGCCGGACTGGCACGTCGAAAAGCCCGAACAGATGCCGGAACTGGTCACCCTGGTCCTGCGCTCCAAGCACCCGCAGGCCTTCGGCGAGGCGGCGCGCCGGCTCTTCGAGAGCGAGGCGCTGCCGGCCTACCTGGCACGGCAGCGCTGGTCGGGGGCCGAGCCGTCCGACCTGCACGTGAAGGAGATGATTCCGCTGAAGGAAGCGGCCCCCGCGCCGGGCGCGGACGCGCCGCCCGCGCCCCCGGCCGCGCGGCATTACTGGGTGCTGATGGGCGATGCGCAGGCCGGCGTCCGGCGCCTGAACGTGCCGGTCGCCCTGTGCTGGAGCGAGGACGTCCGGCCCGGCTACCCGATCGCCCGCATCCGCTGCGGCGCCGACACGGGCATGCTGGCCGACGCGTTCCAGGAAGCCGATTTCCTGCGCGCGCTCGTGGAGGGCATGCGCGCCGCGTCCGCGGAAGAGGGCGGGCCGGCGCCGTCGGCCCGGGCGGGGCTGCACTCGCGGCGGCTCGCGCAGGCGTGGGAGCCGCTCGCGCCGGACGCGCCCGTGCGCTGGGTCGGCGGCGAGCAGAGCAACAGCTCCGCCATCGTGGACGACCGCTTCGTGGTCAAGGTCCTGCGGCAGGTCGAGCCGGGACCCGAACCGGAGATCGAGATGAGCCGGTGGCTGACCCAGGCCGGCTATGCCCATACCCCGCCGCTGCTGGGCACGGTCGAATACCGCGATCCGGACGGCCGGCGCTACACCCTGGCGGTGCTGCACCGCTACATTCCCAATGAAGGGGACGCCTGGCGCTGGACGCTGGAATTCCTCAACCGCACCCTGGCTGCCGCGGTGCTGGCCGGAAACGACGCCGGCGCATTCGAGGACGGCCTGTCGGGCTACCTGGCGCTGGCGCGCCGCATGGGGCAGCGGCTGGCCGAGCTGCACGCGGTCTTCGTGCATCCCTGGGACGCCGGGGAGGACGGCCCGCCGCCGGCGGTGCAGGGCGGTCCGGCCGGCGTCGCGGCCGACGGCAAGCGCGCGCTGCGCGAGCTGTCCGCGGCGCTCGACGCGCTGGCGCGGCTGCCGGCCGAGGTCCTGGCGCCGGCGCGGGATGCCGTGGCCTTCCTGCGCGCCCGCCGGGCGACGCTGGCGTCCCGCGTGGACGAGGCGGCCCGCCGCGCGCCGGGCGCCATGCGGCTGCGGGTGCACGGCGACCTGCATCTGGGGCAGATCCTGGTGTCCCAGGCCGACGCCTACCTGATCGACTTTGAAGGCGAACCGCTCAACGCCGCCGACCAGCGGCGCCAGGCCGCCACCATCTACAAGGACCTCGCGGGGATGCTGCGTTCCTTCGATTACGCCGCCGCGGTCGCGCGGCGCGACATCGCCGTTCCGAACGTGACGGAGACGCCGCCGGCAGCGCCTCCGGGGCCGGGGCAGGCGGAGGCGGCGGCGGGCCCGCCGCCCGCCGCGTCTCCCGATGAACTGCTGGCGACCTTTCGCGCGCGCGCCGGCGAGGCCTTCCTGGCGGGCTATCGTGACGCGCGGTCGCCCGAGCTGGCGCTGGACGACGAGACGGAATCCCTCCTGCTGACGATCGCGCAGCTGGAGAAGGCGGCTTACGAGGTGCGCTACGAAGCGGTCCACCGTCCCGAATGGCTGCCGATCCCCCTGAACGCGCTCGTCCGCATCGCCGGCGCGCTGCTCGGTCCGCATGCCTCCACCCCGGGCGGACCGTCATGAGCGAGGAATCCCCCATGCCCGGCCCCCTGATCGACGCAGCCGCGCTGCGGCGTTTCGCCGCCGGCGACTGGCGTGCCGTCGCGGCGCTCGCTCCCGTGCTCACGCAGGTCGGCGGCGTGCGGGGGCTGCGCTGCGCCGTCTGGGCGCCCAATGCGCGGCGCGTCTCCCTGGTGGGCGATTTCAACGCCTGGGATCCGCAGCGCCATCCGATGCGGCTGCGCCCCGAGGCGGGGGTCTGGGAATGCTTTCTGCCGGAGGCGCGCGCCGGGGACCGCTACAAGTTCGCCGTGCTGGGCGCCGACGGCATCCTGCGCTGGAAGGCCGATCCGCTCGCCCGGCGCACCGAATGCCCGCCGCACACGGCCTCGGTGGTGGACGACGCGCCGGCCATGGACTGGACGGACGGCGCCTGGTGCGCCGCCCGCGCGGCACGCCAGCATCCCGGCGCGCCGATCAGCATCTACGAGGTCCACGCCGGCTCCTGGGCGCGCCCGGAGGGCGAGGGCGAGCTGTGGGAGCGGCTGGGCGAGCGGCTGCCCGCCTATGCGCGCGCGCTCGGCTTCACCCACATCGAACTGCTGCCGGTCATGGAGCACCCGTTCGGCGGCTCGTGGGGCTACCAGCCGCTCGGCCTGTTCGCGCCGACCGCGCGCCACGGGACGCCGCGCGGCTTCGCGCGCTTCATCGACCGGTGCCACGCGGCGGAAGTCGGCGTGATCCTGGACTGGGTGCCCTCGCATTTTCCCGAGGATCCGCACGGCCTGGAGCATTTCGACGGCACCGCGCTCTACGAGCATGCCGACCCGCGCGAAGGGCACCACCCCGACTGGCACAGCGCGATCTGCAACCTCGGGCGCAACGAGGTGAAGGCCATGCTGCTGGCCAGCGCCCATCACTGGCTCGCCCAATACCATCTCGACGGCTTGCGCGTGGACGCCGTCGCCTCGATGCTGTACCGCGACTACAGCCGCGCGCCGGGCCAGTGGATCCCCAACCGCCACGGCGGCCGCGAGAACCTGGAATCGATCGATTTCCTGCGGGAGCTGACCGACGGCGTGCGCGCCCGGGGCGACGGCGCCATCACCATCGCCGAGGAATCCACGGCATGGCCGGGCGTCACCGCGCCCACCCGCCAGGGCGGACTGGGCTTCGACTACAAATGGAACATGGGGTGGATGCACGATACCTTGCAGTACATGCGGCGCGATCCGGTCCACCGCCGCCACCATCACGGCGAGATCACCTTCGGCCTGCAGTACGCATTCTCGGAGCGCTTCATCCTGCCGCTGTCGCACGACGAGGTCGTGCACGGCAAGGGCGCCCTCGCCGCGAAAATGGGCGGCGATCCGGCCCGCCGGCTGGACGCGCTGCGCGCCTACCTGGCCTTCATGTGGGCCCATCCCGGCAAGAAGCTGCTCTTCATGGGCGCCGAGATCGGCCAGTGGGAGGAATGGAACCACGATGCCACGGTCCATTGGGATCTGCTCGACGACCCGGCGCACCGGGCCGTGCAGCAATGGGTCGGCCGGCTCAATCGCCTGTACCGCGACCGGCCCGCCCTGCACGCGGGCGACGCCGATGCGTCGGGCTTCTCGTGGACCGTCGGCGACGACGTGGACAACAGCGTGTTCGCGTTCGAGCGATCCGCCCCCGGGGATGCGCCGCTGCTCGCCGTCTGCAATTTCACGCCGGTGCCGCGCCCCGGCTACGAGCTGGGGGCGAGCCGCGGCGGGCCCTGGCGGTTGCTGCTGGACTCCAGCGATCCCGACGGGGCGGCCGATGCGCGGCGGGATGTCGCGGCGCGGGCGGAACCCCGGCACGGGCGCCCCTGCACCCTCACGCTGGACCTGCCGGGCGCCTGCACGCTCGTGCTCGCCCCCTTGGAACCGCAATGATGAACGAAACCTTCCTGCACGCTCCGCTGTCGGCCGGCCGGCCCTATCCGCTCGGTGCCAGCCATGACGGGCTGGGCGTCAATTTCGCCCTGTTCTCGGCCAACGCCACCCGGGTCGATCTCTGCCTGTTCGACGCCCACGGCCGCAAGGAACTGCGGCGCGCCGCGCTGCCCGAATGCACCGACGAGGTCTGGCACGGCTACCTGCCCGACGCGGAGCCGGGGCTGCTGTATGGTTTCCGCGTGCACGGGCCCTACGATCCCGAGCACGGCCACCGCTTCAATCCCTCCAAGCTGCTGCTCGACCCCTACGCCCGCCAGCTGCACGGCGCGGTGCACTGGGGCGACGCCCTGTTCGGCTACCGCGTCGGCCACGCGCGCGGCGACCTGAGCATGGACCGGCGCGACAGCGCCTCGCTGATGCCCAAATGCGTGGTCGCCCCGCAGCAGCCGTATGCCTGGGGCGATTCGCGGCCGCCGGACACCTCCTGGGACGATACCCTGATCTACGAGGTCCACCTGCGGGGCGCCTCGATGATGCGCGAAGACCTGCCCGCCGCCTTGCGCGGGACGGCCGCGGCGCTGGGCGATCCCCGTTTCGTGGAGCATCTGCAGCGGCTGGGCGTGTCGGCGGTCGAGCTGCTGCCCGTGCACGCGTTCCTGCAAAGCCGGCTGCTGGTGGAGCGGGGCCTGCGCAACTACTGGGGCTACGACACCCTGGCGTATTTCGCCCCCGAGCCGAGCTACGTGCCCAACGGCGCCAACGAATTGCGCCGGGCCATCCGGCGCCTGCACGCGGCGGGCATCCAGGTCGTGCTGGACGTCGTCTACAACCACACCTGCGAGGGCAACGAATGGGGTCCCACGCTGTCCTGGCGGGGGATCGACAACGCCAGCTACTACCGGCTCGTGCCGGGCGAGGAGCGCCGCTACATCGACGAGACGGGCTGCGGCAATACGGTGAACCTGTCCCATCCGGCGGTGCTGCGCATGGTGCTCGATTCCCTGCGCGAATGGGCCGGCGCGTACCGCGTGGACGGCTTCCGCTTCGACCTGTGCGCGACGCTCGGGCGCGAAGGCACGGGCTTCGATCCGGGGGCGGGGTTCTTCGACGCCATCCTGCAGGATCCGGTGCTCTCGCGCCTCAAGCTGATCGCCGAACCCTGGGACGTGGGCCTGGGCGGCTACCAGCTCGGCCAGCACCCGCCGGGCTTCGCCGAGTGGAACGGCGTGTTCCGCGACAGCACGCGGCGCTACTGGCGCGGCGACGCGGAGCAGCGGCCGGGGATGGCCGCCGCGCTCTGCGGTTCCCGCGGCCTGTTCGACCGCCGCCACCGGCGGCCCTGGAGCAGCATCAATTTCATCACCGCCCACGACGGCTTCACGCTCGCCGACCTGGTGAGCTACGCCGAACGCCACAACGAGGCCAACGGCGAGGGCGGCCAGGACGGCACCGCCGAGAATTTCAGCGCCAACTGGGGCGCCGAAGGCCCCGTCGAGGACGAGGCGATCGTCGCGCTGCGCGATGGCGTCCGCCGCGCCCTGCTCGCCAGCCTGTTCTTCGCCGACGGCACGCCGATGCTGCTGGCGGGCGACGAGTTCGGCCACACCCAGTCGGGCAACAACAACGCCTACTGCCAGGACAATCCGCTGTCGTGGCTGGACTGGCGCCGCGCCGGCAGCCCCGCGGGCGTGGCGCTGACGCGCTTCGTCGGACGGCTCGCCGAGCTGCGCAGGCGCCACCCCAGCCTGCATGCGAGCCGCTATCTGGACCTGGCGGAGGAACTGCTGCCCGGCATTCCGCGCGCGAGCTGCTTCGAGCCGGACGGGCAGGCGATCGCCCCCGGGCAGTGGGACGACGGCGAGCGGCGCGCGTTCGCGCTGCGGCGCGCTGCGGCTCGCGAGGGGAGGGTGGACGTCACGCTGCTGCTGCTCAATCCCTGCCACGAGGCCCTGTCCTTCGTCCTGCCCGCGCCCGCCCTCGCCTGGACGTGCGAGCTGGATTCCAGCCGGGGGGACCTCTCCGCCGCCGCGGAGGGCACCGAGGGGTCGGAAGGCATCGAGGTGTCGGAAGGCATCGAAGTGTCGGAAGGCATCGAGGTGTCGGAAGGCATCGAGGTGTCGGAAGGCATCGAGGTGGCGCCGCACGCCCTCGTGCTGCTGTCGGCGCGGGGCCGCCAGGAGGCGCCGGCGTGAAGGCGGCCCGCGGCGGACGCGGCACCGGAAGGCGGCCATGAGCCGGCACGCCGGCGGCCCCGGCGGCGCCGCGGGGGACGGGCTGTCCGCGCTGGCGGCGCGGGCCGGCCTGCAGGAGTGCTGGACCGATGCGGCCGGCGCGGCGCGGCGCGTGTCGCCGGATACCTTGCGCGCGCTGCTGCGCTCGATGGGCCTGCCCTGCGCCACCGCGGCGGACATCCGCGACAGCCGCGCGGCGGTGGAGGCGCCGGCGATTCCGGGCCTGCCGGCGCTGCGGGTCGGGCGTGCCGGCGGCAGGCTCTTCCTGCCCGGCCTGCCGCCGGGAGACTGCCTGCTGGAAGCGGAGGGCGGCGGCGCGCCGCCGCACGCCGTGCGCCTGGCCGGCGGCCCGTCCGGCGCCTGGCTGCGCGCGCCCCTGCAGCCGGGATACTATCGCCTGCTGCCGCGCGGCGGCGAGCCCGTGCGCCTGGCCATCGCGCCGCGCGGCGCCGACACCGTCGCCGGCCGGATGATCGGGCGGGGCGACCGGCTGTGGGGCGCGATGGCCCAGATCTACAGCCTGCGCAGCGCCGGGGGCGATCCCCTGGCGTCCACCTGGGGATACGGCGACTTCGGCGCGGTCCGGCGGCTGGCGCAGCAGCTTGCCCGGGAAGGCGCGGACGCCCTGATGCTCAGCCCGGCCCATGCGATGTTCAGCGCCGACCCGGCGGCCTGCAGTCCTTACGGCCCGTCGAACCGGCTGTTCCTGAACGCCGCCTACGCCGCGCCCGCCGACGTGCTGGGCGAGGACGCGGTCCGCGCGGCGATGCGGTCCCTGGGTCCGGTGGACTGGGCCGCGCTGGACGCGCCCGATCGGATCGACTGGCCCCGGGCGGCCGCCGTCCGGATGCGCCTGCTGCGCCGGCTGCACGCGGCGCTGCCGCGGCTCGGCGAAGGCGTCCGGCGCGACTACCGGTGTTTCGTCGCCGGCGAGGGCCAGCCGCTGAAGGATCACGCGGTGTTCGAGTGCCTGCAGGCCGATCCCGCGATCGCCGCGGATGAGCGGGGGCGTCCGCTGCCCTGGACCCGGTGGGGCGCGTGCTGGCGCGACGCGCGCGCGCCCGGGGTGCGCGCCTACGCCCGCGCGCACGCCCGCGAGGTCGATTTCCACTGTTTCCTCCAGTGGCTGGCCGCGGCCAGCCTGCGCGGCGCTCACCATGCGGCGCGCGGCGCCGGCATGCGCATCGGCCTGATGGCGGACCTCGCGGTGGGCACCAGCCCGGCCGGGAGCCAGGCGTGGAGCCAGGCCGGCCACCTGCTGGAGGGCGTGTCGATCGGCGCGCCGCCGGATCTCTACAGTCCCCTGGGCCAGAACTGGCATCTGACGGCCTTCTCTCCGCACGCCTTGCGGGCCGGGGCGCAGGAGCCCTTCCTGGCCGTGCTGCGCGCCGGCCTCGCGCACGTCGGCGGCCTGCGCATCGACCACGTCGCGGGGTTCGAGCGGATATGGGTCATCCCCGAAGGGGCCGGCGCCGCGGAGGGCGCCTACCTGCGGATGCCGGCGCGGGAGCTCCTGGCGCTCACGGCGCTGGAAGCCTGGCGTCGCCAGGCCCTGGTCGTCGGCGAAAACCTGGGCACCGTCCCGGCCGGCCTGGATGCGGCCCTTGAACGGAACGGAATCCTGGGCATGGACGTGCTCTGGTTCATGCGGCAGCCGGCGCCGCGGCGGGCACCGGCGCCCTTCCTGCCCGCGTCGCACTGGCCGCCCGCCGCGGCGGCGATGGCCACCACGCACGATCTGCCCACGCTCGCCGGATGGTGGCAGGGGGTCGATATCGACCAGCGCGAGCAGGCGCGGCTGCTGGGGCCGGGCGAGACCGCTTCGGCGCTGCGCCTGCGGCGCGCGCAGGAACGCGCGCAGCTGTGGACGTGCGTGGCCGGGTCGGGCGCCGCCGCCGTGCCGCCGCGCCGCGCGCCCATCGCCGCGATGCTGGGCTTCGTCGCCGCGGCGCCGTGTCCGCTCGTGCTGACGACGCTCGAAGACCTTGCGGGCGTGCTGGAGGCGCCCAACGTGCCGGGCACCGTGGACGAGTTCCCCAATTGGCGCCGCCGTCTGCCGGAGGACGCGGCGCGGGCCTGCATGTCGCCGGCGTGGCGCGAGCGGCTCGATGCCATCCGGCGCGCGCGCGGGCCGGGGCGCGCGCCGACACCGACATGACGCCCAGGACACCCCGGAGGGCGCCCGCGGCGCCCCGGGCCGCGCTCGCCTGCACCGGGGACCACGAGCCCGGCTACCGCCGGGAACGCGACCGGCACGGCGGTTTCCGCTACCGGGACCGCGACGGGCGGCTGGTGCGCCACCCGGCCGTCCTGGCGCGCATCCGGGCCCTGGCGATTCCGCCCGCTTACGAGGACGTCTGGATCTGCGCGCGCGCCGACGGCCATCTGCAGGCCACCGGACGGGATGCGCGGGGCCGGAAGCAGTACATCTACCATCCCGACTGGACCGCGCGGCGCGGCCGGCACAAATTCGACCAGCTCGCCGGCTTCGGCGCCGCGCTGGTGCGGATCCGGCGGCGGGTCCGCCGCGACCTGCGCCTGCCGGGCCTGCCCAGGGAGCGGATCCTCGCCCTGGCGGTGGCGCTGCTGGACGGCACGCTCATCCGGATCGGCAGCGCGCGCTATGCGCGCGGCAACGGCAGCTACGGCCTGACGACGCTCACCCGGCGCCACGCCACCGTCTCGGGCGCGAAGATCCGCCTGCGGTTCCGCGGCAAGAGCGGCGTCGATCAGGACGTCACGGTGGTCGACCGCAGGCTGGCGCGGCTGGTGCGCCGCTGCCTGGACCTGCCCGGGCAGCGGCTGTTCAAGTATCATGGCGAGCGCGGCGCGTTCCACCGGGTCGATTCCGCGGCGGTCAACGCCTACCTGCGCGAGATCGCGGGCCGCGACGTCAGCGCCAAGCACTTCAGGACCTGGGGCGGGTCGGTGATGGCCCTGGACCTGCTGAGCCGGGCGGAGGATGGGGACGGGGATGGCGGCCGGCCGCGGGAACGCGAACGCCGGGTGAACGAGGCCATGAAATCCGTGGCCCGCCGCCTGGGAAACACCGCGACGGTCTGCCTCGCATGCTATGTGCACCCGGCCGTGGTGTCGGCGTACCTGGACGGCGCGATCCCGGCGCGCGGGCCCGCACCGCCCGGCCCGCGCGGGCTGAGCGCGGCGGAACGCCGCCTGCTGGCGTTTCTTGCGCGGGATTCGGGGGCTGATGCGCAGCGTCCACACGGACGAAGGCTCCGGTCCGGTGGTGCGAACGGAGAGACTTGAACTCTCATGCCTTGCGGCGCCAGAACCTAAATCTGGTGCGTCTACCAATTCCGCCACGTTCGCCAGGCAAGCCGGCCATTATAGCGTGGTTTGACGGGGCTTCCCGGGTTTCTACGAGGCGCTCCACTTTCCGCTAAAATACCCCGTTTACTATTCATCTTTCAATAGGTTCCGAATGCAGCCCATGGTTGAAAAATTGTCCGGCCTGGAGCGCCGCGTTGATCTGACCGTCTCGGTCGCCGACATCGAAAAGGAAGTCCAGGCGCAGCTCAAGCGCGTCGCCCGGACGGCGAAGGTGCAGGGCTTCCGCCCCGGCAAGGCGCCCCTGTCGGTGATCGAGCGCAGCCACGGCCCGTCGGTCCGCTACGACGTGATCAACACCCAGATCGGCAAGTCGCTGGACAAGGTCATCCAGGACGCGAACCTGCGCGTGGCCGGCACCCCCAGCCTGGAACCCAAGGTCGAAGGCGCCGAGGACGGCGTGATGGCGTTTTCCGCCACCTTCGAGGTCTATCCCGACATCCAGCTGCCGGACCTGTCCTCCCTGAAGATCACCCGCAACACCGTCGAGGTGGGCGAAGCCGAAGTGCAGAAGACCCTCGACATCCTGCGCCGCCAGCGCACGGTCTTCAAGCCGGCGGCCGACCGCGCCGCCCAGAGCGGCGACCGCGTCACCCTGGACTTCACCGGCACCATCGACGGCGTGGCCTTCGAGGGCGGCAGCGCCCAGGACTTCCCCTTCGTGCTGGGCCAGGGCCGCATGCTGCCCGAGTTCGAGGCCGCCGCCACCGGCCTGAAGGCCGGCGAGACCAAGACCTTCCCGCTGGCCTTCCCGGAAGACTACGGCAGCCCCGCCGTGGCCGGCAAGCAGGCTGAATTCACCATCACCGTGAAGGAAGTCGCCGAGCCCGAACTGCCCGAACTCGACGCCGACTTCGCCCGCGCCCTGGGCCAGGCCGAAGGCGACGTGGACGCCCTGCTGGCCGACGTGCGCGCCAACGTGGAACGCGAGGCCCAGGCCCGCGCCAAGAACCGCACCAAGGCCAGCGTCATGGACGCCCTGGCCGCCGCCTGCGACTTCGACCTGCCCAAGGCCCTGGTGGACAACGAGATCGCCAACCGCACGGCCGCCGCGCGTGAGGAACTCAAGCAGCGCGGCCTGCCCAACGCCGACAGCATCCCCATCCCGGAAGACACCTTCCGCGCGGAAGCCGAGCGCCGCGTGCGCCTGGGCCTGCTGGTGGCCGAGCTCATCAAGTCCGCCGACCTCAAGGCCAGGCCCGAGCAGGTCCGCGCCCGCATCGAGGAATTCGCCAAGAGCTACGAGCAGCCCGCCCAGGTCGTCGCCTACTACCTGTCCGACCGCCAGCGCCGCGCCGAGATCGAATCGCTGGTCCTGGAAGACAACCTTGTCGAGCACGTCCTGGCGTCCGCCCAGGTCACCGACGAAGCCGTCGATTTCGATACTCTGATGGGTGCCCGCTGACATGAACCGGTTCACCGATTTCTACGCGTCGATGTACGGCGGGGACTCGGTCGTCCCCACCGGCCTGGGCTACGTGCCCATCGTGATCGAGCAGTCCGGCCGCGGCGAACGGTCCTACGACATCTATTCGCGCCTGTTGCGCGAGCGGGTGATCTTCTTCGTGGGCCCGGTCAACGACCAGTCGGCCAACCTGGTCGTGGCGCAGCTGCTGTTCCTGGAATCGGAGAACCCCGACAAGGACATCTCGCTCTACATCAATTCCCCGGGCGGCTCGGTCTACGCCGGCATGGCGATCTTCGACACCATGCAGTTCGTCAAGCCCGAGGTCTCCACCCTGTGCACCGGCCTGGCCGCGAGCATGGGTGCGTTCCTGCTGGCCGCCGGGGCCAAGGGCAAGCGCTACGCGCTGCCCAATTCCCGCATCATGATCCACCAGCCTTCGGGCGGCGCGCAGGGCCAGGCCTCGGACATCCAGATCCAGGCCAAGGAAATCCTCAGCCTGCGCGAACGCCTGAACGGCATCCTGGCCGAGCGCACCGGCCAGGACATCGAGCGCATCGCCGTGGACACCGAACGCGACAACTTCATGTCCGCCGACGATGCGCGGGAATACGGACTGATCGACAAGGTACTGGTTTCGCGCACCGACGAAGCCAAGTGATTGGATAGCCATGACCGAAAAAAAGGGATCCAGCGAGGACAAGGCGCTGCATTGCTCCTTCTGCAACAAAAGCCAGCACGAAGTCCACAAGCTGATCGCCGGGCCTTCCGTCTTCATCTGCGATGAATGCATCAGCCTGTGCAACGACATCATCCGCGAGGAGTCCCAGGACGCGGCGCGGGCCGCCGTGCGCAAGGAACTGCCCACGCCGCAGGAAATCAAGTCCTTCCTGGACGGCTACGTCATCGGCCAGGAAACGCCCAAGCGCAACCTGGCGGTGGCGGTCTACAACCACTACAAGCGCATCCGCTACCAGGACGCCAAGGACGGCGACGTCGAGCTGTCCAAGAGCAACATCCTGCTGATCGGGCCGACCGGCTCGGGCAAGACCCTGCTCGCCCAGACCCTGGCGCGCATGCTGGACGTGCCCTTCGTGATGGCCGACGCCACCACCCTGACGGAAGCCGGCTACGTTGGCGAGGACGTCGAGAACATCATCCAGAAGCTGCTGCAGAACTGCAACTACGAAGTCGAGAAGGCCCAGCGCGCCATCGTCTACATCGACGAGATCGACAAGATCGCGCGCAAGTCCGACAACCCGTCCATCACCCGCGACGTCTCGGGCGAGGGCGTGCAGCAGGCCCTGCTGAAGCTCATCGAAGGCACGGTCGCCTCGGTGCCGCCGCAGGGCGGGCGCAAGCACCCGAACCAGGACTTCGTCCAGGTGGACACCACCAACATCCTGTTCATCGTGGGCGGCGCCTTCGACGGCCTGGAAAAGATCATCCGCGATCGCAGCGAACGCTCCGGCATCGGCTTCGCCGCCACGGTGCGCGCGCGCTCCGAGCGGGGCGTGGGCGAACTGTTCGCCGAGGTCGAACCGGAAGACCTGATCAAGTTCGGCCTGATCCCGGAACTGGTCGGCCGCCTGCCGGTGGTCGCCACCCTGGAGGAACTGAGCGAGGACACGCTGGTGCGCATCCTCACCGAGCCGCGCAACGCCGTGGTCAAGCAGTTCCAGAAGCTGTTCGAGATGGAGGACGTCGCGCTGGAAGTGACGCCCGAGGCCCTGACGGCGATCGCCCGCCGGGCCATCAAGCGCCGCACCGGCGCCCGCGGCCTGCGCTCCATCATCGAGCAGGCGCTGCTGGGCACCATGTACGAACTGCCTTCGCGCCAGGACATCAACCGCGTGGTCCTGGAAAAGGACGCCGTCGAAGGCCTGACCTCGCCGACGCTCATCAAGGGCCCCCGGCCCGACCGCCACGCCGAAGACAAGCCCCTGCGCTCGGCCGCCGCCTGAGCGCGGCCCGGACCCCGCCCTTCGTTCTTCCCGCCGGAAGGGCGGCCGGCGCCGCGCCCATCTTCCGGGCGGGGGCGTTTCGCGCCCGCCGGACGGCCGGTTCCCGTATACTGGCAGTGTGCCCCCAGCTCTTGAAAAGCGTCTGTACGGCACCATATTCATCAGCAGGCACAATACGAAAAAGGAAGCCCGCGCTTCCTTTTTCTTTCAGATTCAATAGTTTGAGGAATCAACCATGTCTGCTAGCCAGATTCTGACCCAGGAACCTGTGGAACTGCCGCTGCTGCCGCTGCGCGACGTCGTGGTCTTTCCGCACATGGTCATCCCCCTGTTCGTGGGGCGGCCGCGTTCCATCAAGGCGCTCGAGCTGGCGATGGAAGCCGGCAGCAGCGTGATGCTGGTGGCCCAGAAGTCCGCCGGCAAGGACGAGCCCACGCCCGACGACCTGTACGAGATCGGCTGCGCGGCCAACATCCTGCAGATGCTGAAGCTGCCCGACGGCACCGTCAAGGTGCTGGTCGAAGGGCTGCAGCGCGCCCGCGTCCATGAAGTCACCGACGCCGAAACGCATTTCGCGGCGCGCGTCTCGGGCATCGACGAAGACCAGTCCGACCAGGCCGAGGCCGAGGCCCTGCGCCGCGCCGTCGTGGCCCAGTTCGAGCAGTACGTCAAGCTCAACAAGAAGATCCCGCAGGAAATCCTGACCTCGCTGGCCGGGATCGAGGACGCCGGCCGCCTGGCCGACACCATCGCCGCCCATCTGCCCCTGAAGATCGAGCAGAAGCAGTCCCTGCTCGACATGCCCGGCGCCGCGCGCCGCCTGGAAGCCCTGCTCGCCCAGCTGGAATCGGAAATCGAGATCCTGCAGGTCGAGAAGCGCATCCGCGGCCGCGTCAAGAAGCAGATGGAAAAGAGCCAGCGCGACTACTACCTGAACGAGCAGGTCAAGGCCATCCAGAAGGAACTGGGCGAGGGCGAGGAAGGCGCCGACATCGAAGAGCTCGAACGCCGGATCGCGGCCGCGCACCTGCCCAAGGAAGCCCGCAAGAAGGCCGACGCCGAGCTGAAGAAGCTCAAGCTGATGTCGCCCATGTCGGCCGAGGCCACCGTGGTGCGCAACTACATCGACACGCTGCTGGGCCTGCCGTGGCGCAAGAAGAGCCGCGTCAACAACTCCCTGAAGAACGCCGAGGAAGTCCTCGACGCCGACCACTACGGCCTGGAAAAGGTCAAGGAGCGCATCGTCGAGTACCTGGCGGTGCAGCAGCGCGTGGACAAGCTCAAGGCGCCGATCCTGTGCCTGGTCGGGCCCCCGGGCGTGGGCAAGACCTCGCTGGGCCAGTCCGTGGCCCGCGCCACCAACCGCAAATTCGTGCGCATGGCGCTGGGCGGCGTGCGCGACGAGGCCGAGATCCGCGGCCACCGGCGCACCTACATCGGCTCCATGCCCGGCAAGATCCTGCAGAACATGGCCAAGGTGGGCGTGCGCAATCCGCTGTTCCTGCTCGACGAGATCGACAAGCTGGGCGCGGATTTCCGCGGCGACCCGTCCTCGGCCCTGCTCGAAGTGCTCGATCCGGAACAGAACCACACCTTCCAGGACCACTACATCGAGGTCGATTTCGACCTGTCGGACGTGATGTTCGTGGCCACCAGCAACACGCTGAACATTCCGCCGGCCCTGCTGGACCGGATGGAAGTCATCCGCCTGTCGGGCTACACGGAAGACGAGAAGGTCCACATCGCCTTCGATCACCTGCTGCCCAAGCTGATGAAGAACAACGGCGTCAAGGAAGGCGAGCTGAGCATCTCCGAAAACGCGGTCCGCGACATCGTGCGCTACTACACGCGCGAGGCCGGGGTGCGCGCGCTGGAACGCGAGATCTCCAAGATCTGCCGCAAGGCCGTCAAGCGCCTGCTGAGCGCCGGTGCCGAGGGCCGTGAGCTGAAGCATGCCGACGGCCAGGCCGCGATCGTGGTGGATTCCTCCAACCTGAACGACTTCCTGGGGGTGCGCCGCTTCAATTTCGGCGTGGCCGAAAAGGAAGACAAGATCGGCCAGGTCACCGGCCTGGCCTGGACGGAAGTCGGCGGCGACCTGCTGACCATCGAGGCGGCGGACATGCCGGGCAAGGGCGTGGTCCTGCGTACGGGTTCGCTGGGCGACGTGATGAAGGAATCGGTCGAGGCCGCCCGCACGGTGGTGCGCGCCCGCGCCCGCAAGTGGGGTATCGCCGATCAGGCCTTCGAGAAGCGCGACCTGCACATCCACTTCCCGGAAGGCGCCACGCCCAAGGACGGCCCCTCGGCCGGGGCCGCCATCACCACGGCCATGGTGTCGGCGCTGACCGGCATCCCGGTGCGCGCCGACGTGGCCATGACGGGCGAGATCACCCTGCGTGGCGAGATCCTGGAAATCGGCGGCCTGAAGGAAAAGCTGCTGGCGGCGCATCGCGGCGGCATCAAGACCGTGATGATCCCGGAGGAAAACGTCAAGGACCTGGCGGAAATCCCGGACAACGTGAAAAACCACCTGGAGATCATCCCGGTGCGCTGGATCGACCGGGTGCTGGAAGTCGCCCTGCAGCGCATGCCCGTGCCCCTGTCGGACGAGGAAGTCGCCCGCCTGGCGGCCGAGGCGGTCGCCGCCGCCAAGCCGGCGGAAGCCGGCGGCAGCGGGGTGATGAAGCACTGAGGCGAACCTGGCCCCGGGCCGGTCCCCGTTCGGACCGGCCCGAGCCCGGCGGATCGGAACGGCTTCCCCTCCGTGCGCGGCGCGGTTCAGCGGCCGCAGAAGGGCCGGCGAAACGACCAAGGGCTCCCCGAAAGGGAGCCCTTGCCGCTTCTGGCCCGGATGAGCGCAGGGGAGCGCCGGCGTTTTTCAGTGCAGCGCGGTGGTGCGGATCAGGCCGACGGCGATGCCTTCGATGGCGAAGTCGTCGCCCGGACCCACGTCGATGGGCTGGAAGTCGGGGTTTTCGGGCAGCAGCCGGATGCGGCGGCCCTGGTGGTCCAGCCGCTTGACGGTGACGTCGTCGCCCAGGCGGGCCACCACGATCTGGCCATGGCGCGCCTGGGGCGTGCTGCGCACGGCCAGCAGGTCGCCATCGAGGATGCCGGCGTCGCGCATGCTGCTGCCGCGCACGCGCAGCAGGTAGTCGGGCGCGGACTCGAACAGGTGGGGGGCCAGCGGGATTTCGCGTTCGATGTGTTCGGCCGCCAGGATGGGGCTGCCGGCGGCGACGCGGCCGACCAGCGGCACCAGGCGGCTGTCGGACGGCGCGAGCCAGACCGGGGCGCCGGGCAGGGGGCCGGGCAATGCGCCAGGCGGCGCGCCGGACGGGGCATGGAGCCCGTGGGCCGGGCCGGCGCCGGCGGGGATGCCGTCCGGCGCGGGGCGGATAGCGGCGGGCGCGCCCGCCGGATCGACGTCGGGGCTGCGGGCCTGCTCCGTGAGCTGGATGCCGCGCGAGGTGGCCGCCGACAGGCGGATGTAGCCCTTGCGCTCCAGCGCGCGCAGGTGGTCTTCGGCCGCGTTGGCCGAGCGGAACCCCAGCTGGCGGGCGATTTCGGCCCGGGTGGGAGGGCGGCCGGCCTGCTGGATGGATTGCCGGATGAGGTCCAGGATCTGGGACTGCCGGGCGGTGAGTTTCAGGGCCATGACGCGCTACTGGATGGAAACACAGCCCGTATTGTGACCGAAGGGCGCGCGCCGCGCAAGCGGCAGGACGGCCGTCCTGAAACGGCGGCGGGGCCCCGCAAGAGGCCCCGTCGTGCGCCCTATCGCGGCGCGGGCGGGCGGGTCAGTGCCCGATCACGCCTTGATCATGCCTTGATCACGCGGGCGATCGCCTCGGCCACGTAGTCGATGTTGCCGCTGTTCAGGGCGGCCACGCAGATGCGGCCGCTGCCCACGGCGTAGATGCCGAATTCCTCGCGCAGGCGCTCCACCTGGTCCTTGGTGAGGCCGGAGTACGAGAACATGCCGCGCTGCGCCTTGACGAAGCTGAAGTCCTGGCTCACGCCCTGGGCCTGGATCTTTTCGACCAGCTGGTGGCGCATGGCGCGGATGCGGTCGCGCATGCTGGCCAGTTCCTCGGCCCACAGCGCGTACAGCTCGGGCGTGTTCAGCACGGTCGAGACCAGGGCGCCGCCGTGGGTGGGCGGATTGGAGTAGTTGGTGCGGATGACGCGCTTCAACTGGCTGAGCACGCGCGTGCTTTCCTCGTCGCCGCCGGTGACCAGCGTCAGGGCGCCGACGCGCTCGCCGTACAGCGAGAAGGACTTGGAGAACGAGGAGCTGATGAACATGGTCATGCCCAGGTCCGCGAACAGGCGCACCACGGCGGCGTCTTCCTCGATGCCGGCGCCGAAGCCCTGGTAGGCGATGTCCAGGAAGGGCACCAGCTGGCCGGCCTGCAGCGTGCGGGCGATGTCCTGCCATTGTTCCAGGGTGGGATCGACGCCCGTGGGATTGTGGCAGCAGGCGTGCAGCACCACGATGGTGCCGGCGGGCAGGGCGCGCAGCGAGGCCAGCATGCCGTCGAAATTCAGCCCATGGGTGGCGGCGTCGTAGTAGTCGTAGCTGACGACCGGGAAGCCGGCGGCGGCGAACAGGGCCTGGTGGTTGGCCCAGCTGGGGTTGCTGATGGCGACCTGGGCGTTCGGCAGGATCTGCTTGAGGAAGTCGGCGCCGACCTTCAGCGCGCCGGTGCCGCCCAGGGTCTGGACCGTCAGCGAGCGGTGCTCGGCGATCAGGGGCGAGCCGGCGCCCAGGAGCAGGGCGCGGGCGCCGTTGTTGTAGCCGGGAATGCCGTCGATCGGCAGGTAGTTGCGCGGCTCGGCCTGCTCGAACAGGCGGGCCTCGGCCTGGCGGACGGCCTTCAGCAGCGGGATGCGGCCCGCGTCGTCGTAGTAGACGCCGACGCCGAGATTGACCTTGGTGGGCCGGGTGTCGGCCTTGAATTGTTCGTTCAGGCCCAGGATGGGGTCGCGCGGAGCGAGTTCGACGGATGCGAAGATGGAGGACATGGGATTCCGTAGGGACAAGGGGAAAGGTCTGGAGACGCCATGCACCGGTCCGCCCGTCCGCCGGCCATCCCGGCAAGGAGCGCGTCGGACGTGGGGAGACTGATGCAAAGGATTCCTTGGTCGCGAAGGCCAACGATGAGATAATAAGGGGTTTACCCGAATAGTGTCCAGGCGAACCATGGAGAGCCGCGCAAATACCCCGGACCCGGTGGAGGACTCGCCGGGTTTCGTGCATTTTCCAGACAGTCCGTTTCAGCTTTTCCAGCCCTATCCGCCCGCCGGCGACCAGCCGGCCGCGATCGACACGCTGGAGGAGGGCGTGCGCGATGGGCTCATGTGCCAGACGCTCCTGGGGGTGACGGGCTCGGGCAAGACCTACACCATGGCCAACCTGATCGCCCGCACCGGGCGGCCGGCCATCGTGCTGGCGCCCAACAAGACTCTGGCCGCCCAGCTCTACGCCGAGATGCGCGAATTCTTCCCGCGCAACGCGGTGGAATACTTCGTGTCCTACTACGATTACTACCAGCCCGAGGCCTACGTGCCCTCGCGCGACCTGTTCATCGAGAAGGACTCGTCCATCAACGAGCACATCGAGCAGATGCGCCTGTCGGCCACCAAGAGCCTGCTGGAGCGCCCCGACACCATCATCGTGGGCACGGTGTCCTGCATCTACGGCATCGGCAACCCGGGCGACTACCACGCCATGGTGCTGACGCTGCGCACGGGCGACCGGATCGGCCGCCAGGAAATCCTGGCGCGGCTGGTGTCCATGCAGTACGAGCGCAACGACACGGAATTCTCCCGCGGGACCTTCCGGGCGCGCGGCGAGGTGATCGACGTCTTCCCGGCCGAGCACGCCGAGCATGCCTTGCGCATCACGCTGTTCGACGACGAGATCGAGTCCCTGGACCTGTTCGATCCCCTGACGGGCAAGCCGGTGCAGAGCCTGGTGCGTTTCACGATCTTTCCCAGTTCGCACTACGTGACGCCGCGCGAGACCGTGCTGCGCGCCATCGATACGATCAAGGACGAACTGCGCGAGCGCCTGGCCGAACTGACGGCGGCGGGCCGGCTGGTCGAGGCCCAGCGGCTGGAGCAGCGCACCCGCTTCGATCTGGAGATGCTGCAGGAACTGGGATTCTGCAAGGGCATCGAGAACTATTCCCGCCACCTGTCGGGCGCCCTGCCGGGCGAGCCGCCGCCCACGCTGATCGACTACCTGCCGGCCAACGCCCTGATGTTCATCGACGAGAGCCACGTCACCATCGGCCAGCTGGGCGGCATGTACCGGGGCGACCGCTCGCGCAAGGAAACCCTGGTCCAGTTCGGCTTCCGCCTGCCATCGGCGCTGGACAACCGGCCCCTGCGGCTGGAGGAATTCGAGGCGCGCATGCCGCAGTGCGTGTTCGTCTCCGCCACGCCGGGGCCCTACGAGGCCGCGCACGCGGACCAGGTGGTCGAGCAGGTGGTGCGCCCGACCGGCCTGGTGGACCCGGAGGTCGAGCTGCGCCCGGCCGCCACCCAGGTCGACGATCTGCTGGGCGAGGCCAAGCTGCGCATCGCGCGCCACGAGCGGGTGCTGGTCACCACGCTGACCAAGCGCATGGCCGAGGACCTGACCGAATACCTGGGGGAAAACGGCCTCAAGGTGCGCTACCTGCATTCGGACATCGACACGGTGGAGCGCGTCGAGATCATCCGCGACCTGCGCCTGGGCGCCTTCGACGTGCTGGTCGGGATCAACCTGCTGCGCGAGGGCCTGGACATTCCGGAAGTCTCGCTGGTGGCGATCCTGGACGCCGACAAGGAAGGCTTTCTGCGTTCCGAGCGCAGCCTGATCCAGACGATCGGCCGCGCGGCGCGCAACCTGAACGGGCGCGCCATCCTGTATGCGGACCGGGTGACCGATTCCATGCGCCGGGCCATGGACGAGACGGCCCGCCGCCGGGAAAAGCAGCAGGCCTTCAACATCGAGCACGGCATCACGGCCCGCGGCGTCAGCAAGGCGGTGCGCGACCTGATCGACGGGGTGTCCGCGGCGGCGGCCGCGGCGCCGGTCGCGGCGGGCTACGACGAATCGGCCCTGCACGACGAAAAGTCCCTGGCGCGGGAGATCCGCCGCCTGGAGCAGCGCATGAACGAGCACGCCCGCAACCTGGAGTTCGAGCAGGCGGCCTCGGTGCGCGACGCCCTGCGCGCCCTGAAGGCCCGCGCGCTGATGGAGTGACGCCCGGCGCCCGAATGCGCCGGCGGCGCCGGGCCTGGCCTCGTCCCCGGTTTCGCGCGGACGGCGCCGGGTCTCCCGTCCGCCCGTCGCGGGCCGGCCTGTTGCGGGCCGGCCTGTTGCGGGGCCGCTTCGGAAGTGCTTCAAGTGTCAGGTTTTTTTGCGGTTTTCCACAGAAAATGCTTGCCTATTTCCGGGTTTTCCCGCACACTTTCATTCATCATGCATAAGGTACTTTTTGTCTGTACGGGCAATATCTGCCGCTCCCCCACCGCCCAGGGCGTGTTCCAGCACCTCGTCGACGAGGCCGGGCTGTCCGATGCGATCGCCGTCGATTCCGCCGCGACCCACCACTTCCACGTGGGCGAGGCGCCGGATGCGCGCGCCCAGACGGCCGCGCGCAAGCGCGGCTACGATCTGTCGGGGCTGGTGGCCCGGCAGGTCCGCGCCGATGATTTCCGCGACGCCGACCTGATCCTGGCCATGGACTGGGAAAACCTGTCCGCGCTGCAGCAGCAATGCCCCAAGGTCTACCAGCACAAGCTCATGCTGCTGATGCGCTTCTCGAACGAATTCGAGGAAGCCACGGTGCCCGATCCCTACTACGGTGGTCCCGAAGGCTTCAACAAGGTCCTGGACTACATCGAAGACTCCTGCCAGGGCGTCCTCGAACTGGTGCGCAAGCGCGCGCTGCAATACCAGGCCGCCTGAGGATCCTTCCCTTCCATGCCGGGGCGCCTGCGGGCGCCCTTCGCATTCATGGGCGCGGGCCCGCGGGCCTGCGGTTCCCGGCATGCGGTTCCGGGCGTCAAATTTCCGGCGGCGCGGCTCTGCGGGCGTGACCGTTTCCGGAGGCGAAGGCTTGGGGTGGGCCCGTGTGCGGGCAGGCTCGCGGTGCGGAGGTCCGGGGCGCGACCTCGGCCGATGACCACTGCGGACAGTGGGAATTGACAACCATCAAGTTCCGCTGATTTTCCCGATCTAAAACCGAGTATTTTAGTCGGGTAAAAGGGTACACTTGACTCAAATAGTCGGGTATTAGAGTTGCCCGGAAATTTTCCGCACCCACAGAGGACTTCACCATGCGTTTGACGACCAAGGGACGTTTCGCCGTCACGGCAATGATCGATCTGGCCCTGCGCCATCACAGCGGCCCGGTCACGCTGGCCGCCATCAGCGCGCGCCAGAACATTTCCCTGTCCTACCTGGAGCAGCTGTTCGGCAAGCTGCGCCGGCACGAGCTGGTCGACAGCGTGCGCGGCCCGGGGGGCGGCTACACGCTGGCCCGGCATGCGCGCGACGTCTCCGTGGCGGACATCATCTTCGCCGTGGACGAGCCGCTGGACGCCACCAGCTGCGGCGGCAAGGAAAACTGCGACATCGGCCGCAACGGCCACAGCGGCAAGTGCATGACCCACGACCTGTGGGCGACTTTGAGTCGTAAAATGCTGGAATACCTGGACTCGGTCTCGCTGCAGGACCTGGTCGACCAGCAGCGGCTGCGCGAATGGCAGGAATCCGGCCACATGCGCAACGGCCGCCCGACGATCCCGATCACGCCGGTGGCGGCCGACTCCCGGGTCCAGGAGCCCGTATCGGCCTGATTTCCCGGAGTTTCGATGCCACAGGACCCGCTTCCGATCTACCTGGACCATTCCGCCACCACGCCCGTCGACGCCCGCGTCCTCCAGGCCATGCTGCCCTGGCTGACCGAACGCTTCGGCAATCCGGCCTCGCGCAGCCATGCCTGGGGCTGGGACGCGGAAGAGGCCGTGGAGCGGGCCCGGGCCCAGGTCGCGGGGCTGATCCACGCCGATCCGCGCGAGATCGTCTGGACTTCCGGCGCCACCGAATCCGACAATCTGGCGATCAAGGGCGCGGCCCATTTCCATGCCGGCCGGGGCCGGCACATCGTCACGGTCCGCACCGAGCACAAGGCGGTGCTGGATCCCTGCCTGGAACTCCAGCGCCAGGGTTTCGAGATCACCTGGCTGGAGGTGGACGCCCGCGGCCTGGTGAGTCCCGAGGCCCTGGCCGCCGCGCTGCGCCCCGACACGATCCTGGTGTCGGTGATGCTGGTGAACAACGAAATCGGGATCATTCAGGACATCGCCGCGCTGGCCGCGCCGTGCCGCGAACGCGGCATCCTGTTCCATACCGACGCCGCCCAGGCCACCGGCAAGCTGCCGATCGACGTCCAGGCGCTGGGCGTGGACCTGATGTCCCTGTCGGCGCACAAGACCTACGGCCCCAAGGGCGTCGGCGCGCTGTACGTGCGCCGCAAGCCGCGCGTGCGCCTGGAGGCCCAGATCCACGGCGGCGGCCACGAACGCGGCCTGCGCTCGGGCACGCTGCCCACCCACCAGATCGTGGGCATGGGCGAGGCCTTCGCCCTGGCGGGCGAGCTGATGGACGCCGAAGTCCCCCGCATCCGCGCGCTGCGCGACCGCCTCTGGGACGGCCTGCGCGACCTGCCGGACGTCTACGTCAACGGCGACCTGGAGCGGGGCGTGGCGCACACCCTGAACATCAGCGTGGCCCACGTCGAGGGCGAGGCCCTGCTGATGTCCGTGCCGGAGCTGGCCGTCTCCTCGGGCTCGGCCTGCACTTCGGCCAGCCTGGAGCCGTCCCACGTGCTGCGCGCCCTCGGGCGCAGCGACACCCTGGCGCACAGTTCGCTGCGCCTGACGCTGGGGCGCGCCACCACGCAGGACGAAGTGGACCGCGCCGTGCGGCTGCTGCGCACCCAGATCGGGCGCCTGCGCGAGCTTTCCCCCCTGTGGGAAATGCGCCGGCAGGGCACGCTGGGCGCTTGGGCGGAGCACTGCTGATGGCGGGTCCGTCGTACGGGCCGCAGGTCCTGGAACACTACCTGCATCCGCGCAACGTCGGCTCTTTCGACGCGGCCGATCCCCGCGTGGGCACCGCGCTGGTGGGTTCGCCCGAGCTCGGCCAGATCCTGAAGCTGCAGATCCGGCTGGATGGCGCTACCATAGAGACCGCCTGCTTCCGGGCCTTCGGCTGCGGCGAGGCCATCGCGGCCGGATCGCTGGCCACCGAATGGCTGCCGGGGCGCAGCCTGGACCAGGCGCTGGCCATCGGCAGCCAGGACTTCGTCCAGGCGCTGGGTCTGGCCGCCGACAAGCTGCATTGCGCGCTGCTGGCTCAGGACGCCATCCGCGCGGCCGTGGCCGACTACGCCCGCAAGCACCCGAATCCATCGACAACCACCGTTCCTGAGGCACATCATGGGAATCACGCTGACGCAACAGGCCGCTGAACACATCCAGCGCCATCTGGACAAACGCGGCAAGGGCCTGGGCCTGCGCCTGGGGGTCAAGCCCTCGGGCTGCTCGGGCATGTCCTACCACTTGGAATACGTGGACGATCCCTCCGCCGAAGACCAGGTCTTCGAGCAGTTCGGCGCGCGCGTGTACGTGTCGCCCGACAGCCTGCCCTACCTGCAGGGCACCGAGCTGGACTACGCCCGCGAGGGCCTGAACGAGGGCTTCCGCTTCAACAACCCCAACGAAAAGGCCGCCTGCGGCTGCGGGGAATCGTTCACCGTCTGAGCGCACAGGCCGGCCGCGCCCGCCTTGCGCGGCAGGCGCGGGCCGGGACCCGGACAGGGGATCGGCCCGCGGATCGGACAGCGAAAAGGCCGGATTTCCGGCCTTTTCGTCGTGGTGCGCACAGGATGCGCCGTTCCCGCGGGACGCCGATCAGTCCTCGGGCCGCAGGTGCGGGAACAGGATCACGTCGCGGATGTTGGGGCTGTCGGTGAGCATCATCACCAGCCGGTCGATGCCGATGCCGCAGCCGCCGGTGGGGGGCATGCCGTATTCCAGGGCGCGCACGTAGTCCGCGTCGTAGTACATGGCTTCCTCGTCGCCGGCGTCCTTGGCGGCCACCTGGGCGTGGAAGCGCGCGGCCTGGTCCTCGGGATCGTTCAGCTCGGAGAAGCCGTTGGCGATCTCGCGCCCGCAGGCGAACAGCTCGAAGCGCTCCGTGATGCCGGCCTGCGTGTCGGAGGCCCGCGCCAGCGGCGAGACTTCCACCGGATAGTCGATGATGAAGGTGGGATGCCAGAGCTTCGCTTCGGCGGTTTCCTCGAACAGCGCCAGCTGCAGCGCGCCCAGACCCGCGTGGGCCAGGGCCGGGCCGTCCATGTCCGCGCCCAGGCGGCGCAGTTCGCCGCGCAGCCAGGCTTCGTCCTGCAGCTGGGCGGGCGCGTAGCCGGGCGCGTGCTTCAGGATGGCCTCGGTGATCGTCAGGCGGTCGAAGGCGCGTTCCAGGTCCAGGGGCTGGCCCTGGTAGCTCAGGCTGGCGGTGCCGCAGGCGCGCCGCGCGGTCTCGCGGATCAGGGACTCGGTGTAGTCCATCAGCCAGCGGTAGTCGGTGTACGCCGCATAGAATTCCATCATGGTGAATTCCGGATTGTGGCGCGGGCTGACGCCCTCGTTGCGGAAATTGCGGTTGATCTCGAACACCCGCTCGAAGCCGCCCACGATCAGGCGCTTCAGGTAGAGCTCGGGCGCGATGCGCAGGTACATCTGCATGTCCAGCGCGTTGTGGTGGGTGACGAAGGGCTTGGCCGCCGCGCCGCCGGGGATGGGGTGCAGCATCGGGGTCTCGACTTCCAGGAAATCGGCCTCCGACATGATCTGGCGGATCGCCGTGACGATGCGGCTGCGCGCCAGGAAGGTCTCGCGCGTGCCCTCGGTCATGATCAGGTCCACGTAGCGCTGGCGGTAGCGCAGTTCCTGGTCGGCCACGCCGTGGAACTTGTCCGGCAGGGGCCGCAGGGATTTCGACAGCAGGCGCAGCGACTGCACGCGCAGCGACAGCTCGCCCTTGCGCGTCTTGAAGACCTCGCCTTCGGCGCCGACGATGTCGCCGATGTCCCAGGCCTTGAAGGCGGCGTAGGCCTCGTCGCCCAGCACGCCCCGGTCCAGGTACAGCTGCAGGCGCCCGCTGGCGTCCTGCAGCGTGGCGAAGCTGGCCTTGCCCATGATGCGCTTGAGCATCATGCGCCCGGCGACACGAGCGCGCCGCCCCAGGGCCTGCAGGGCGTCCTCGTCCAGCGCGCCGCAGTCCCGGTGCAGGTCGGCGGCGCGGGCGTCGGGACGGAAGTCGTTGGGGTAGGCGGGGCCGGCCTGGCGCAGCGCGTCGAGTTTGGCGCGGCGCTCGGCGATCAGGCGGTTCTCGTCGGGGGCTTGGACTGGGGTGTCGTTCTGCGAGGTCATGTCGTGCAATGAGTGGGAGAGGACGAGGGCGGCCGGGAAGGCCCGGCCGCGGCGGCCGGAGGCGTCCCGTGCGCGCCGCGGGCTAGACGCCCTGCTTGAGGCTGGCCGTGATGAAGGGGTCCAGGTCGCCGTCCAGGACCTTCTGGGTGTTGGAGATCTCGACGCCGGTGCGCAGGTCCTTGATGCGGCTCTGGTCCAGGACGTAGGAGCGGATCTGGTGGCCCCAGCCCACGTCGCTCTTGGCGTCTTCCAGCTTCTGCTGCTCGGCCATGCGCTTGCGCATTTCGAGTTCGTAGAGGCGCGACTTCAGCATCTGCATGGCTTCGGCGCGGTTGCGGTGCTGGGAGCGGTCGTTCTGGCACTGCACGACGATGCCGGTGGGCTGGTGCGTGATGCGCACGGCCGAGTCGGTCTTGTTGATGTGCTGGCCGCCGGCGCCGCTGGCGCGGTAGGTGTCGATGCGCAGGTCCGCCGGGTTGATGTCGATCTCGAAGGAGTCGTCGATCTCCGGATAGACGAAGACGCTGGCGAAGGAGGTGTGCCGGCCGTTGGACGAATCGAAGGGGCTCTTGCGCACCAGGCGGTGCACGCCGGTCTCGGTGCGCAGCAGGCCGTAGGCGTATTCGCCCTCGAACTTGATGGTGGCCGACTTGATGCCGGCGACTTCGCCCTCGGATTCTTCCAGGATCTCGGTCTTGAAGTCCTTGCGCTCGCCGTAGTGCAGGTACTGGCGCAGCAGCATGGAGGCCCAGTCCTGGGCCTCGGTGCCGCCGGCGCCGGCCTGGATGTCGACGAAGCAGTTCAGGGGATCGGCCGGGTTGTTGAACATGCGGCGGAATTCGAGCTCTTCCAGGCGCTCGCCCAGGGCGGCGCAGTCCTGCTCGATGGCGAGCAGGGTGGCGTCGTCGTCATCGGCGCTGGCCAGCTCGAACAGGTCGCGCGCGTCGTTCAGGCCGCGTTCCAGGTCGGCCAGGGTGTGGACGACGGTTTCCAGGGATTTCTTTTCGCGGCCCAGGTCCTGGGCGTGCTGCGGATCGTTCCAGACGTCCGGGTTTTCCAGTTCGGCGTTGACGACGAGCAGGCGTTCGGCCTTGGCATCGTAGTCAAAGATACCTCCGCAGCAGACCCTGGCGCTCGGTGTAGTCGTCGATGCGGGCGATGATCTGGTTCTGGCGTTCGGCTTCCATGGAGGTGTCCTGTGTGGGGCGCGCGCAGGAGCGTCCGGTGTCTGGTTCCAGGGCCGGGCGCGCGCATTAAAATGCGGGTCAATCCGCCATTTTAGCGCGCTCCGGGCAGGGGCGCCGGAGGGCGGCGCAGCGCCAAACCAGAAGGAGGCCCCCGCCATGCAAGCACCGGAACCGGACCGCCGCGTACCCGCTCCCGCCGGCCCGCGCGGGCTCAAGCCCGCGGACACCGCGCCGCCGTGGTGGCAAGAACCCCTGCGCGGGCTGTCGCCGGCGTATTTCGGCCTGGTGATGGCCACCGGCATCGTTTCGCTGGCCTCGGACATGATGGGCCATCCGCGGCTGGCGCGGGCGCTGTTCGCCCTGAACGCGGTCCAGTACGTGGCGCTGTGGCTGGCCTACCTGCTGCGCGCGTGGCGGTTCCCCCGGCGCTTCTTCGGCGACATGATCGACCACGCCAAGGGGCCGGGCTATTTCACGATGGTGGCGGCCACCGGCATCCTCTCCAGCCAGTTCGTCCTGCTGCGCGACGACCTCGCCACGGGCTTCGCCCTGTGGGTGCTGGCCGTGGTCCTGTGGGTGGGGCTGACCTACACGATCTTCACCGCCTTCACGGTGAAAAAGGACAAGCCGCCGCTGGACCGCAGCATCAGCGGCGCCTGGCTGCTGGCGGTGGTGGCGACCCAGGCGCTGGCGGTGTCCAGCGCGCTGCTGGCGGCCCGCAGCGGACAGCCCTTCCGCCTGGAGCTGAACCTGATGGCGCTGTCGATGTGGCTGTGGGGCGGGATGCTGTACATCTGGATGATGTCGCTGATCTTCTACCGCTACAGCTTCTTTCCCTTCTCGCCGGGCGACCTGTCGCCGCCGTACTGGATCAACATGGGCGCCATGGCGATCTCCACCCTGGCCGGCTCGCTGCTGATCCTGAACGCGCCCCAGGCGCCGTACCTGGTGTCGCTGCTGCCCTTCCTGAAGGGCTTCACGGTGTTCTACTGGGCCACCGGGACCTGGTGGATCCCGATGCTGCTGCTGCTGGGGATCTGGCGCTACGTCTTCCAGCGCTTTCCGTTCAGCTACGATCCGCTGTACTGGGGCGCGATCTTCCCGCTGGGCATGTACGCCGCCTGCACCTGGCAGATGAATCATGCGATGGGCTTCGACTTCCTGGGCTTCCTGCCCCCCGCGTTCCTGTACGCGGCCTGGCTGGGCTGGCTGCTGACCTTCGCCGCGATGGTCCGCCGCCTGCTGCGCCTGGCGCGGGGGCGGCCGGCCCCGGGTTGAGGCCGGCCGCGTTCCGGTCCCGGGGCCGGCCGCGGGCCGGATCAGGCGGTGCCGATCAGGCGGTGCCGTCGAGCCGGGCGCAGTCGGCCGTCAGCTCGTCCAGGGCGGCGTCGTCCAGCAGGCGGGCCGCCATGGGCAGCAGTTCCTCGTCGGCGCGCGTCAGCCAGGCCAGGTAGTCGCCGGTCCAGGCGGCGAGGGCTTCATGGGCGTCGCGGACTTCATGGGCGTCGCGGGTATCACGGGCTTCACGGGCATCAAGGGCTTCACGGGCGGCGAGGGCGTCGCGGGCATCACGGCCGGCCGCATCGGCACGCCCTTCCAGGACGGGGCGGACGGCCTGGCGCCAGCGCCGGTCCAGGTCGGCGCGGCCCCGCGCCAGGCCGCCGGTCATGCCCTTCAGGCACACGGCGTCGGATCCCGCCATCGATTCGATCAGGGCGGGAAACAGGCGCTGCTCCAGGATGTCGTGCGCGATGCGCGCGGGGCCTTCGATCCAGGCGATGGCGGCGCGCGGGTCGGACGCCTCCGCGCCGGCGAGCGCCTGGAGGCGCCGGCGGGTCCCGGCATGGACGGCCAGCAGCCGGGCGAGCGGATCCGGAGAGGACGGACTGGACATGGGGAAGGGGGTTCCAGGGTGGCGGATGCCCTATCGTAGCGCCGCGGCCCGCTTCCGTTCCAGCCGCGGTCCCTTCTTTATATTCCCATAAGAAATAAAGAAATGGTGAATGAATCGTTGTTGCTCATTAAGCTGGATCGTTAAAGTATCGAACATCCTTGATACCGATTTCTTTCCCGCCGGCCGCGCATATGAATCTCTCTTTCCAACAGGTTGAAAAGCATTTCGGCGACCTGCGGGTGGTCGAACACTTCGAGCGCGACATCGCGCCGGGCGAGCTGGTGGCGCTGGTCGGGCCGTCGGGCTGCGGCAAGTCCACCCTGTTGCACATGGCTGCGGGCCTGGAAAAGCCTTCGTCCGGCCAGGTGCTGGCCGACGGGCGGCCGGTGCGCAAGCCCGATCCCAGCCGCATGCTGATGTTCCAGGAAAACGCGCTGTACCCCTGGCTGACCCTGGTGCAGAACGTGGCCATGGCTCTGGAGCTGCAGAAGGTCGGCCGCGCCGAGGCGCAGCGCCAGGCGCGGCTGTGGCTGGAGAAGGTCCGCCTCAAGGGCTTCGAGGACTATTTCCCGCACCAGGTCTCGGGCGGCATGCGCCAGCGCTGCGCCCTGGCGCGCGCCTTCATCACGCACCCCGAGGTGCTGCTGCTCGACGAGCCCTTCGGCGCGCTGGACGCGCTCACCCGCATGACGCTGCAGGACGCCCTGCGCACCCTGATCCGCGAAACACGGCCCACGGTGCTGCTGGTGACCCACGACGTGGACGAGGCGCTGTTCCTGGCCGACCGCATCCTGGTGTTCAGCGCCCGGCCGTCGCGCGTGCTGAAGGAATTCCACCTGTCGGACACCGACAAGACCCACGACCTGTCGAACTTCGCCGCCATGCGCCGGGAAATCCTGGGCCTGCTGGGCATCGTCGACGACACCGAACACGCATCTTCCATTTCCGAGGAACTCGCAGCATGAAAATTCGTTTCCTGATTCCCCTGCTCGCCGCGCTGACGCTGGCGTCCCAGGCGCAGGCCGCCGAACCCTTCAAGGTCGGCTACATCCGCGTCATGGACGACGCCCAGGCCATCGCCGCCTACGAGGGCAAGTTCTACGAGAAGCAGGGCCTGGACGTGCAGCTGATCGAGTTCAAGTCGGGCACCGATCTGATCAAGGCCATCGTCGGCGGTCAGCTCGACACCGGCGTGCTGGGCTTCACCAACGCGGCCTCCTGGTCCTCGCGCGGCGCGGACCTGAAAGTGGTGGCCGGCGCGCAGCGCGGCTTCCACGCGCTGGTGGTGCGCGAGGACACGGGCATCAAGGACGTGGCCGGCCTGAAGGGCCACACCCTGGCTTCCCAGAAAGAAGGCAGCACGGCCGATACGGTGCTGCGCGGCGTGGTGCTGAAGAACGCCGGCCTGGCGCCCGAGGACGTGACGGTGATGGGCGTGAGCCCGCAGGTGGCCGTGCAGTCCCTGGTCGGCAAGCGCGTGGACGCCGCCTTCCTGTTCGAGCCCCAGGCCAGCATCGCCCAGTTGATCGCGCCGGTCAAGCAGATCTACGAGGTCGGCGAAGTCTGGCCCTTCCCCTGCATGGTGACGATCACCTCGGGCGAGACCCTGAGGAACAGGAAGGACCTGGTCTGGAAGTCGCTGGATGCCCAGCGCGAGGCCATCGATCTGCTGCAGAGCAAGCCCGACGAGGCCGCCAAGCTGATCGCCGGCTACTTCATCGCCGAGCCGACCCTGAAGACCCTGGAGCATGGCGACCTGCCGCGCGAGCAGATCATCAGCAAGGCGATCCAGACCCAGACCTTCAATGCCGCGCTGACGCCGCAGGATCTGGCGCGCATGCAGGAAGTGGCCGACATCATGCAGGCCCAGGGCGCGCTCAAGACCCAGGACGGCAAGCCCTACGAGGTGAAGTCCATCGTCGACCTGGACTGGCAGCAGACCCGCAAGCTCTGATGCGCCGGACGGCGGGGTGCGCGATAATGGCACCCCGCCCGTAGGCTCCTCCACGCGGCGCGGCGGTGCGCCGCCGCGCATGAACGAGCCTGAAACTTCTCGATGGCCGGGCAGGGAAACGCTGGATGGGCCGAGCGGCGGGCGGATGCCGCGGCTCGTGGATTCGTCCAGCGCTTCCCCGATCCCGGCCATGCCGTGTCTGGAATCCATGAGCAAAAAACGACGCCTCTCCCCGGCCGCGCGCAAGCTGGCCATGCTGATCGCCATCGCCGCCATCCTGCTGTTCTGGCAGATGGCCGCCTGGACCCTGCCGGACTTCCTGATGCCCGGCGTGCCCAAGGTGCTGGAGCGCGTGTGGCACGACATCCAGACCGCCGAATTCCGCGCCATCCTGGCCGGCAGCATGGGGCGGCTGGGCGTCGGCTACGGCTTCGCGCTGCTGTTCGGCATCGGCTTCGGCCTCGCGGGGGGGCTGCTGGTGTTCTTCCGCGAAGTCCTGAAGTCCGCCATCATCGTGCTGCAGTCGATCCCCTCGATCGCCTGGGTGCCGCTGTTCCTGATCCTGATGGGCTTCGGCAATGTGCCCATCATCGTGGTGATCGCGCTGGCCGCGTTCTTCCCGGCGGCCCTGTCGGTCATGAACGCGACCGAAAGCGTGCTGCAGACCCACGTGTCGGCGGCCCGGGTCATGGGCGCCAATCCCTGGGACATGCTGCGGCGCGTCTACCTGCCCGCCGTCATGCCCGAGCTCATCACCGGCGCCCAGCTGGCCTTCGGCAACGCCTGGCGGGCGCTGATCTCGGCCGAGATGCTGATCGGCTTCGGCCAGGGGCTGGGCCGCTCGCTGGCCTATGCGGGCGAGACGGCCGACATGGTGGGCGTGATGGCCAACATCCTGACCATCGCCATCCTGGCCACGCTGATCGACCAGGTGTTCCTGGAAAACATCAAGCGCAAGGTGCTGCGCTATCAATACGTGTGAGGCCCGGCCGGCGGCCGGGAGGGGCGAAGCCATGAAGGAAGCTGCGAATCCATTCCCGCGGACCGGTCCATTCCCGCGGACCGGTCTGCCGAGGGGGCCGCTGGCGGGCCTGATGACGGGGCTGCTGGCGAGCCTGGTGGCCGGGGCGCTGGCGCTGCCGCGGGCCGGCCTGGCGGCATCCGCCGGGGATGCGCCGGCGGCCGCCGCGGCGGCGGGCGAGGGCTGGGTCCTGGGCGTGGCGGCGGTGCCGGCGCCCCAGGCGCCGGGCGCCAAGGTCCGCACCCCGGCCCGCATCGAGGTCCTGGCGGGGCGGGCGGAGCAGGGCGGCGGCACCCTGCGGGCCGTGGCGGCCGGGCAGGCCGCGCGGCAGGTCGCCGAGGGCGCGCTGGATGCCTGGGTGGGGGTGTGGTCCGGCGACGATGCCGTGCCGCCGGCGGGCGTGCGCGCCGCGGCGCTGGCCTGGTCGGCCAGCCCCATGGCCATCATGCGCACCGATACCGACATCCGTGCATGGTCCGACCTGAGCGGCCGGACCGTGTGCCTGAGCGCCGACGGCCGCGCCTCCGGCGAACTGTCGGCGCGTTTCGGCGCGATCGAGCAGCTTTACCCCTCCGCGGCCGACGCGCTGCTGGCGCTGCGGATCGGCCAGTGCGACGCGGCCGTGCAGGACGAGGATTTCCTCAAGGCGCTGCTGGCGTTTCCCGAGTGGAAGAAATTCTCGGCGCAGCTGGCGCCCTATCGGACGCTGACGCTCACCCGCCTGACGCGCGATGGTCTGGCGGCGCCGCGCGAGGCGGCCATGCGGCAGGCCACGTCGCCGGAGCGGCTGCGCGCGCTGGCGCGCCTGCAGGCCCGGGACATAGCGTTCGAGGTGTATCTGGATCAGACGGTGCCGGACTGCCACTGAGTCCGGGACGGGCGGCGGGCGATGCCGGAGGATCGCCGGGCGCGGAGGACGCGGACCCGGTCCGGCGGTTGCGCCGGAGAAGGGGCGCGGGCGGGATCAGTGGCGGCGGCGGGGAGCCGGCGCGCTGCTGGCGCCGGGACCGCGGTTCAGGTGGCGGAAGGTGATGCGGCCCTTGGTGAGGTCGTAGGGCGACATTTCCAGGGTGACCTGGTCGCCCGCCAGGATGCGGATGTGGTGCTTGCGCATCTTGCCGCCGGTGTAGGCGATGACCGGGTGCCCGTTGTCCAGCGTCACGCGGAAACGGGAATCCGGCAGGACTTCCGTCACGGATCCGTGCATTTCGAGCAGTTCTTCTTTGGCCATGGTGGTGCGCTCCGGTGTAGGGACAAAAAATCAGCGGGCACGCGGTGCGCCGGGGGCGCGGCATGCGGACGGGGTCGCGGGGGCGATCGGAATCCGGGCAGGGGCGTAAAACCCCCGAAGGGACGGCGGGAAAATCCCGCGTAGACCGGCAAAAAAGCTGCCAGAATTGAAAACCGCTGATTATCAAGTACTTATAATCATAGTGCTTGAGGCATCTTATGTCAAGAATTCATCAGGGAATTCATCAGGGATTCGTCAAGAATCCATGACGGGGATTTCGGGTGCATGGCGCGGCGTTTCGCCTGCGCGGTGGGACGCGGAGCCGGCGCGCCGGGCGGTGCGGGTAGCGGTGCGGGTAGAATTCCGGCTGAGTTCCTGTTTCCCGATCCGCATGAATGAACGAATGAGCCCCGGCACAGCGGCCCTGTTGCTGATTCCCCCCCTGTTGTGGGCGGGCAACGCCGTCGTCGGCCGGGCGGTGGCCCAGATGGTGCCTCCCCTGACCCTCAATTTCCTGCGCTGGGCGGTGGCCCTGCTGCTGCTCCTGCCCGTGGGCTATCGGGTGCTGCGCGCGGGCAGCGCCGTCTGGCGGGAATGGCGGCGCTACGCCGTGCTGGGCCTGCTGGGCGTGGGGCTCTACAACTCGTTGCAGTACCTTGCGCTGCATACCTCGACGCCGGTGAACGTGACGCTGGTGGCGGCCAGCATGCCGGTGTGGATGCTGATCGTGGGCCGCGTGTTCCACGGCGTGGCGATCCGGCCGGCCCAGGTGGCGGGCTCGGTGCTGTCGCTGGCGGGGGTGGCCGTGGTGCTGTCCCAGGGAAACTGGGAACAGCTGCTGACGCTGCACTTCGTCGCCGGGGACCTGCTGATGGTGCTGGCCACCATCGTCTGGGCCTTCTACAGCTGGCAGCTGACGCGGGTGCCGGCCGACGCGCCGGTGCGGGCCCATTGGGCCGGCTTCCTGCTGGGGCAGGTGGTCTACGGCGTGGCCTGGTCGGGCCTGTTCGCGGCGCTCGAATGGGGGCTGACGGACTGGCGGATCGACTGGGGCTGGCCGCTGGCGCTGACCGTGGCCTTCGTCGCCGTCGGCCCGGCGGTGATCGCTTTCCGCTGCTGGGGCGCCGGCGTGCAGCGCGTCGGCCCCACCCTGGCGGGCTTCTTCAACAACCTGACGCCGCTGATCGCCGCCCTGCTGTCGCTGGGGCTGCTGGGCGAGCACCCGCGGATTTTCCACGCGCTGGCCTTCGCCCTGATCATCGGCGGCATCGTCCTGTCCTCGCGGCAGCCGCGCGAGTGAGCGCGCCATGAGCCTGGATGCGCGGGGAGACGGGCCGCCGCCGCTGCTGTCCTACGGCAGCCTGGCGGCTAGCATGTTCGTGGTCGGCGCCTGCGTGGCCCTGAGCAAGCCGCTGGCGGCCGTGTTTCCCGTGTTCCTGCTGGGCTGGCTGCGCTTCGGCATCGGCGGCGCCGGCATGCTGCACTGGCTGCGCCGGCCGGCCGCGGAGCCCGCGCCCACCGCGCGCGTGCGCCTGCTGGTGTTCCTGGAAGCCTTCATCGGCAGCTTCCTCTTCACGGTCTTCATGGTGCTGGGCGTCAGCCTCAGCGGCGCCGTGGCGGCCGGGGTCGTGATGTCGGCCATCCCGGCCGCGATCGCGCTGCTCAGCCGCGTCGTGCTGCGCGAGGCGATCCGTCCGCGCGTGCTGGCGGCCATCGCCTGCGCCGTCTCCGGCATCGCCCTGCTGGCGCTGGCGCGGCCCGGGCCGGCGCAGGCGGCGGGCGGTCCGGCCGGCAGCGGGGAGGACCTCTGGCTGGGCTACGCGCTGCTGGGCGGCGCGGTGCTGTGCGAGGCCTGCTATGCCGTGATCGGCAAGCGCCTGACGGCGGTCCTGTCGTCGCGGCGCATCAGCGCCCTGATGAACCTGTGGGGTTTCGCGCTGATGCTGCCGGCGGGCGCCTGGGCCGCCTGGCGGTTCGACTTCGGCGCGGTGTCCTGGACGGTGTGGGGGCTGCTGCTGTTCTACGGCCTGGCGTCGAGCTGGACCATCTGGCTGTGGATGACCGGCCTGCGCCGCGTGCCGGCCTCGCGCGCGGGGGTGTTCACCGTGATGCTGCCGGTCGGGTCGGCCTGCGTCGGGGTCTGGATGCTGGACGAGCCCTTCGGCGTGCCGCAGGCCCTGGCCTTCGGCCTGGCCCTGGCGGGCCTGCTGCTGGCCGCGTGGCCGACGCGCTCCGGCGCCGCGCCGGGCTGAACGGCGCGGCCGCGGTCCGGGGGGCCGGCCGCGGCTGCGCGGCTATTCGACTGCGCGGCTTGCGGCGGGGCGGCCGCGGCGCGCGGCGATCCCCGGGCCGCCCTCAGGCCGCGTCCCGCGCGTCCTCGATCAGCAGCTGCACGCTGCTGCGCCCTCCCCAGGTATTGCAGTCCAGCCGGTAGACGGCCTCGATGGCGTCGGGCAGGAGGTCGGCGTGATTGAACCAGATGGCGTCCAGGCGCAGGCCGTCGCGCTCCAGGAACAGTTTCAGGTGCCTGTCCTTCAGCAGGCGCTGGTGCAGGACGCGGAAGCGGTCCTGGAACAGGGGCGGCGGGAATCCGGCGCCCCAGATCTGGTCGGCCAGCAGGCCGGCGGTTTCCACGGTCAGGTAGTCCGGTTCCAGCGAACCGTCGGTGTCCAGGCGCGGCTCGAAGGATTCGCGCCCGCCCAGGGTGCGCACGGCGGCGTCGAACTGCCGCGAAAAATCGTCGAAGGCCGCCGTGCGCAGCGTCAGGCCGGCCGCCATGGCGTGGCCGCCGAACTGCAGGATCGCGCCCGGCAGCCGCTTGCTGACGAGGTCCAGCGCGTCGCGCAGGTGGACTTCGGGAATCGAGCGGCCCGAGCCGCGCAGGGTGTCGCCGTCGTCCGGCGCGAAGGCCAGGGCGGGGCGCCAGTAGGTTTCCTTCAGGCGCGAGGCCACCAGGCCGATCACGCCCTGATGCCAGCCCGGCTGCCAGACGCAGACGCTGGCGGCGCGGGCCTGGGCGGTCGCGTCCAGCTGCGCCAGGGCTTCGTCGCGCATGACGGTTTCCCGGACGCGGCGTTCGCGGTTGATCTCGTCCAGCGCCCGGGCCAGTTCCAGGGCGCGGCCGGGATCGTCCTCCAGCAGGCAGTGGATGCCCAGGCTCATGTCGGCCATGCGGCCGGCGGCGTTGATGCGCGGCCCCAGGGCGAAGCCCAGGTCGTCCGTGCCGGCCCGCGCCGGATCGCGGCCGGCGACCTCGAACAGGGCCGCCAGCCCGGCCTGCATGCGCCCCTGGCGGATGCGCCGCAGCCCCTGGCCGACCAGCAGCCGGTTGTTGGCGTCCAGGCGCACCACGTCGGCCACCGTGCCCAGGGCCACCAGGTCGGCGTAGGCTTCGAGCTTCGGGCCGCCCTTGGGGGACAGGACGCCGCGCGCGCGCAGCGCGGCGCGCAGGGCCAGCATGACGTAGAAGATCACGCCCACGCCGGCCAGGTGCTTGGAGGGAAAGCCGCAGCCGGCCTGGTTCGGATTGACGATGACCAGGGCGTCGGGCAGGTCGGGGCCGGGCAGGTGGTGGTCGGTGACGATGACCTCGATTCCCGCGTCGCGCGCGGCGGCGACGCCTTCGATGCTGGCGATGCCGTTGTCCACCGTCACCAGCAGGTCCGGCTTGCCGGCCGGATGGCGGCAGGCCAGCTCGACCACCGCCGGGGACAGGCCGTAGCCGGTCTCGAAACGGTTGGGGACCAGGAAATCGACCCGCGCGCCCATCTCGCGCAGGGCGCGCACGGCCACGGCGCAGGCGGTGGCGCCGTCGCAGTCGTAGTCGGCCACGATCAGCAGCCGCCGTCCGGCCTGGATCGCGTCGGCCAGCAGCTCGCCGGCCTGATCGACGCAGCCGAGCCGGGCGGGGGGGATGAGGGCGGCCCATTCGGTGGGGCCGGCCTGTTCCAGGCCGCGGGCGGCCCACAGGCGGGCCAGCAGAGGGTGGGCGCCGGCCGCCGCCAGGGCCCGGGTGCGGGCCGGGTCGGCGGTGCGCGCGAGGATCAGCGGGCGCACCACCAGCGCCTCCAGTCGTGCGGACGCAGGCGCCGCAGCCAGCCGCCGCGCGCATCCAGTTCCACGGTGCGTTCGCGCCCGGTCAGCACCAGCGTGGGCGCGGCGCCGGCCAGGGGAGCGAAGCAGCGCCGCTCCAGGTCCGCCAGCGCCTCGATCCAGCCGCCCCAGTCCTGGGCCGCGGCATGGGCCTGCAGCGCGGTCTCGATGCGCAGATCATCCGGCAGCGGGCGGCTCAGCTGGCTGCGGCGCGCGCCGCCGTACAGCCACAGGCTGTTGACCGGCGCCAGGCCTTGCGCCTGGCGCTGCTGGTTGACCGGATGTTCGTACCAGGCCATCTGCAGGCCGTTGACCAGGCGGCGCCAGGGCCGCGCCGCCGGGTCCTGCGGCCACCAGTCGTTGACGGCGCTGACGGCGACCAGCGCCGGGCTGGCGCAGGCCAGGCGGACCGGTTCTGGCCAGTGGACCCGCCAGGTATCGGGAGTGTCGGGCGTCAGCCCGATGCCGCTGTCGGCGATCAGTTCGCGGGCGGCTTCCATCAGGGCGGCGGACTGCTCGGCCGTGATCGCCAGCGTGTCGGCCGGCAGCAGGGCCGCGCCGTCGCGCGAAGGCGCCATGTGGATCAGCTCGGCCAGCCAGACGGGCTCGTCGTCCGCCCCGGGCAGGCGCAGCGGCCCCAGTCCTGCGCTAATATGCTCGTCTTGTGCCGGCGTGAATCCGCTTGCGCGAAGCAGCCAGTGTTCCAGCGGCGTGCACCAGGCGTCCGAGGCCGGACAGGCCGCCGTCTTCGGCGTGCCCAGGCCCAGCCAGCGGGCCAGGGTGGGGGCGCGTTGCGCCAGGTGGGGCGCCAGTTCGGCGGCGACTTCGGGTTCGGGCAATGCCCCGGGGATCACGATGTGCATGGCGGAATTGTAGGGTATCAATCGGACGAGGATGGCGATACGCATGGCGTATGAATGGTGGATAGGGGCGCGCTACGCGGGCCTGGCCCGCGCGGGGCGGGGCGGACGCCGCGGCGACCGCTTCGTGTCCTTCGTGGCGGCGAGTTCCATGGCCGGCATCGGCCTGGGGGTGGCGGCCCTGATCATCGTCCTGTCGGTGATGAACGGCTTCCAGACCCAGGTGCGCGACCGCATGCTGTCGGTGCTGCCGCACATCGAACTCTACGTGCCCGGCTCGGATCACGCGCAGGTGCTGGAGCATTGGCGGGACCTGGCCGACGCCGCCCGCCGGGACCCGGCCGTGCGGGGCGCGGCGCCGTTCGTCGCGGCCCAGGGCATGCTGGCGCGCGGCCAGGGCCTGAGCGGCGTGCAGGTGCGCGGCATCGATCCGGCCATCGAGCCCGAGGTCTCCGACCTGGCCGGCCAGATGGCTTCGGGCAAGCTCGACAGCCTGGCGCCCGGCTCCTTCAACATGGTGGTGGGCAGCCAGATCGCCCAGTCCCTGGGGCTGATGGTGGGCGACACGGTGCTGCTGCTGGCGCCGCAGGGTTCGATCTCGCCGGCCGGCTTCACGCCGCGCATGCGTCAGTTCACGGTGTCGGGAATCTTTTCCTCCGGCTACTACGAATACGATGCCTCGCTGGTGTTCATCGACGTGCGGGACGCCGCCCGGGTGTTCCGCGACAGCGGCGTGAGCGGCGTGCGTCTGCGCATCGCCGACATGCAGCGCGCCCCCCAGGTGGCCCATTCCCTGCTGGAGCGGATGCCGGCGGGCGTGCGGGCCATGGACTGGACCCAGAACAACCGCACCTGGTTCGCCGCCGTGCAGACCGAGAAGCGCATGATGTTCCTGATCCTGACCCTGATCGTGGCGGTGGCGGCCTTCAACCTGCTGTCCTCGCTGGTGATGGCGGTCAAGGACAAGCGCTCCGACATCGCCATCCTGCGCACCCTGGGCGCCACCCCGGCCGAGATCGCGCGCATCTTCCTCATCCAGGGCGCCCTGATCGGCGTGGTGGGCACGCTGGTAGGCATGGCGCTGGGCACGCTGGTGGCCTACAACATCGGCGTGATCGTGCCCTGGATCGAGCATGCGCTGGGCATCCAGTTCCTGCCCCAGCAGATCTATTTCATCAGCGAGCTGCCGTCCAATCCCCAGGTGGGCGACATCGCCGTGATCGGCGGAACCTCCCTGGTCCTGTCGCTGCTGGCCACGCTGTATCCCAGCTGGCGGGCCTCCCGCCTGCAACCCGCCCGAGTGCTGCGCCATGACTGATTCCGCCGCCCCCGACGCCGTGCTGCGCGCCGAGCACCTGGCCAAGACCTACGACGAGGGCGCCGGGCGGGTCGAGGTCCTGCGCGATGTCAGCCTGGCGGTCCACGCCCACGAGATGGTCGCCGTCGTCGGCGCCTCGGGCTCGGGCAAGAGCACGCTGCTGCACGTGCTGGGTCTGCTGGACGAGCCCGACGCGGGGCGGCTGTGGATCGCCGGGCAGGCCGCCACGGGGCTGGACGAGCGGCGCCGCAGCCGCCTGCGCAACCAGGCCCTGGGCTTCGTCTACCAGTTCCATCACCTGCTGCCGGAATTCACCGCGCTGGACAATGTCGCCATGCCCCTGATCGTGCGCCGCTGCTCGCGGGCGCAGGCCCGGGCGCAGGCCGCCGGGATCCTGGACCAGGTCGGCCTGGCGGACCGGGCCATGCATTTCCCCGGCCAGCTCTCGGGCGGCGAGCGCCAGCGCGTGGCCCTGGCGCGGGCATTGGTGACGCAGCCGGCCTGCGTGCTGGCCGACGAACCCACCGGCAACCTGGACCGGCACACGGCCGACGCCATGTTCGCGCTGCTGGCGCGCGTCAACCGGGAACTGGGCACGGCCTTCGTCATCGTCACCCACGATCCGGCGCTGGCGGCCCTGGCGCACCGGCGCTTCCACATGCAGGCGGGGCGGCTGGATGAGGCCGGACATGGCGCAGTCCCTGCGGACTGCGCCATGCCTGACGAATCCGAGCCGCTTGCAAGCGGCGAGGTGGATAGGGCCGGACATGGCGCAGTCCCTGCGGACTGCGCCATGCCTGACGAATCCGAGCCGCTTGCAAGCGGCGAGGTGGATAGGGCCGGGTAGGCCGCGGGCCTGGACGGGCCGGGTCAGGCGCATGCTGCATCCGGTCGCCCGCGGCGCTGCCGCGGTGCGGCCCGGGGCGGCCGCTTCCGGCCATGCCCGGTCGCCCGGCGGTTTGACCGGCGCCGGGCCGCAGGCCCGCTACCCGAACGGAGAGCCCATGCTGATCGACACCCATTGCCACCTGGACGCCGCGGAATTCGACGCGGACCGGCCCGCCGTGATCGAGCGCGCGCGGCGCGCGGGCGTCCGGGGCATCGTGATCCCGGCCGTGGCGCGCGCCAACTTTGCGGCCGTCCGGGACCTGGCGCATGCCACTCCGGGCGCCTGCTACGCCCTGGGCATCCACCCGCTGTACGTGGAGCGCTCGGCCGAGGCGGACCTGGACGCGCTGGATGCCGCCCTGGCGGCGGCGCGCGACGATCCCAGGCTGGTGGCGGTCGGCGAGATCGGGCTGGATTTCTTCGTCGAGGAAGCCAGGGCGCCGGAACGGCGCGAGCGCCAGGAACGGTTCTACACGCGCCAGCTGGACCTGGCGCGGCGCCACGGCCTGCCGGTGCTGCTGCACGTGCGCCGGTCGCAGGACGTGCTGCTCAAGCATCTGCGCCGCCGCCCGCCGATCGGCGGCATCGCCCATGCCTTCAACGGCAGCTTCCAGCAGGCCGGGCAGTTCATCGCGCAGGGCTTCGCCCTGGGGCTGGGCGGGGCCATGACCTTCGAGCGCGCCCGGCAGATCCGCCGTCTGGCCGCGCAGTTGCCGGCCGAGACCCTGGTGCTGGAGACCGACGCGCCCGACATTCCCCCCGCCTGGCTGGGGCGCGGCGCCGACGGCCGGCCGCGGCCCGCGCGCAACGAGCCGGCGCAGACGGCCGGCATCGCCCGCGTCCTGGCCGGGCTGCGCGGTCTTGATGCCGAGGCGCTGATCGCGCAGTGCGCCGTCAATGCCCGCCGGGTGCTGCCCCGGCTGGCGCGCGCCCTGGGTGAGGCGGATGGCGCGTAGCTATTCGTGCTGAAGAATATTGACGAGCGTACCGAGCGGGTCCCTGACGTAGAACCGGCGGACGCCCCACGGCTCGTTGGCGGGACCGTATTCCACCCGGATCCCGCCTTTCCGCACGCGTTGCAAGGCCTCATCGAGGTCATCCACCTCGATGGACAGGTCCGGTACGGGCGTGTCGGAACCGCCCTGGCTTGCGAAGCTGACCTGGACCGTCATCTTGCCGGGGCCTGTGTATGTGCGGAGCCAGCCGTGGTCCATGGCGAGTTCGAGATCCAGAATGTCCCGGTAGAACGCATCCACCGCGGCGGGTTCGGGTGTCGGGATGTTGGCGACGATTCGTTTGACCTTCATGGGATCTCCAGATGTGCGGGTTGCCAATCCGACAGCTTATTGAAGCCGGACGCTTTTCCACAAGCGGGTCTTGCCAGGCACTACGTGGTTTCCCCCCTGGACCGGAATGCGCGTGAGGCGTTCCGGCGGCCCGTTCACCCCATAAGCTGAAAGAGGATTCGTTTTCGGGGGAAGGCATGCTCGGGCGCGCGATGACGGCGGCGGGACTGGGCGGCGTGCTCGGCGCCCATCGGCTGGCCGATCTGCCGGGGGGCGGTGCGCTGGCGCTGGTTTCCTGCATGGCGGGGCTGGCGGCATGGGCGGCGTGGCGGGCCGGTCGTGGGACCGTCCGGAACGGCGGTGCGATGCGGCGCGTGGGGGCGTGCTGGGCGGAGCGGCCAGGTGCGGCCGATCATCGCGCCGGTCCGATGGAATCGGCCTGGAGGCGCGGTTCGGGTCCGGGGCGCGGCGTCCTGCTGCGCGCGTCGATCCTGTGCCTGCTGAGCGCCTGGGCCGGTTTCGTCTTCACCGTGCTGTGCGCCCAGGCGCGGCTGGCACAGGCGCTGGCCGACGGCAACGTGGACCGCGTGTCGCGGGTGACGCTGCGCGTCGACAGCCTGCCCCGGCTGCGGCCAGACCTCGTGGCTTTCGAGGCCGTGGTGCTGGACGCGCATCCCGGCGGCGTGCCGGAGCGCGTGCGGGTGCGCTGGCCGGCCGCCGGCTGGCGCGGCCCCTATGCGCCCGCGCGGCCGCCCGATCCTCCGTTTCCCGAAGTGCGTCCCGGCCAGGTCTGGCGCATGGCCCTGGTGCTGCGGCCGGTGCGCGCCGCGCAGAATCGGCATGCCTTCGATGCCGAGGCCCATGCCTTTGCCGCCGGCATCCGTGCGCAGGGCACGGTGCGAGGCACACCGGAATGGCTGCGCGACGAGGACTGGGCGGGCCTGTCCGTGATCGCCGGGCGCGCGCGCCATGCGGTGCGCGAGGCCATGGCGCCACATCTGCAGGGCCTGCGCTACGGGCCGGTGCTGCGGGCGCTGGCCATCGGCGACCAGGACGGAGTGGACGATGCCGACTGGGCCGTCTTCAACCGCACCGGCATCACCCACCTGGTCTCCATCAGCGGTTCGCACATCACCCTGCTGGCCGGCGCGGGCGGGCTGGCGGTGTATGGCCTGTGGCGCCGTCTGCGCTGGCGCGGGCGCTGCCTGGCCGAGCGCTGGCCCGCCCGGCGGGCGGGCGCCCTCGCGGCGCTGCTGGTCGCCTGGCTGTACTGCCTGCTGGCGGGCTGGGGCGTGCCCGCGCGGCGCACCTTCATGATGCTGGCCGTGGTGGCGGGCGCCCAGACCCTGCAGCTGCGCGTCAGCGGTTCACGGGTGCTGGCCCTGGCGGCCGCGGCGGTCGTGCTGACGGATCCCTGGGCGGTGCTGGCGGGCGGATTCTGGCTCTCGTTCCTGGCCGTGGCCGTGCTGCTGGCCGTCAGTGCGCGGGCGGAGAATGCCGGCGAGGACGGAGCGGCCGGGGAGCGGCTGCTCGGGGATGACCGGACGGGGAACGAGCCGGTCGGGAATGAGCCGGTCGGGAACGAGCCGGCGGGGAATGAATCATCTGGGAACGAGCCGATCAGGAATGGGCGGGCTGGGGGTGAGCAGGCTGGCGATGAGCAGGCTGGCGATGAACAGGCTGGCGATGAACAGGCTGGGGGCGGGCAGGCCGGGAATAGGGCGGCGGCCGTGCCTCGTTCGGCGCCTGGCGCCCGCCCGGCCGAGCGGCGGCGCGACCGCTGGCTGCGCGGCCTGATGCTCGCGGCGCGCCTGCAGTGGGCGATCACCTGGGCCCTGGCGCCGCCGCTGGCCTGGACCTTTCACGAGGTCTCGCTGGTGTCCCCGCTGGCCAACGCCTACGCCATCCCCGTCATCGAACTGCTGGTCACGCCCCTGTCGTTGCTGCTGGCCGGCGTGGCGCTGGTGCCGGGGCTGGACGCCGTGGCCGCCGGCCTGGCCTGGCTCGCGCATGGCACGCTGGTCCTGATGATGCGGCCGACCGAATGGCTGGCCGCCTTGCCGGCCTGGCCCGTGCCGGCCGGTCCGGCGTGGCTGTATCTGCTGGCGCTGGCCGGGGCGGCGGTGGCGCTCTGGCCGGGGGGTGGATCGGGCGGCCGGCCGTCCGGAGAGCGCATGGCGGGTCCTTTCGGCGAGCCGGCAGAGGCGGGACGAACGGCTTTCGCCGTTCCGGGCCGGGGCGGGGATGGGGAGACGATGGCTGCATCCCATTACGGCGCGGCCGCGCATTGGACCGCTCCATCGCGCCGCCGCGCCCGGGGTTGGGCCGATCCATTGCGCCGCCGCCGCGCCTGGGCCTGGCTGGCCTTGCTGCCCATGCTGCTGTGGCCGCCGGCCCGTCCAGCCGATGGCGAGTGGGACCTGCGTGCGCTGGACGTGGGGCAGGGCAGCGCCTTGCTGGTCCGCACGGCGCGGCACACGCTGCTGTTCGACGCCGGCGCGCGCCACGCGCGGGATGCGGACGAGGGTGTCCGCACGATCGTCCCCGCCTTGAAGGCCCTGGGCGTGCGCCGCCTGGACGCGCTGGTCGTGTCCCATGCCGATCTGGATCATGCCGGCGGAGTCCGCAGCGTGCTGGCGGCGGTGCCGGTGGCGCAGGCTTTCGCTTCCTTCGACCTGGATGCCTGGCTGCGCGCCGAGACCCGCAAGCTGGGCGCCGCCGACACGCCCTTGCCGCGGGCGGCGGCTCCCTGCCGCTTCGGCGATCGCTGGCGCCTGGACGGCGTCGAATTTGAATTCCTCTGGCCGCTGGACGTGCGCGCGCGCCGCCCGGGCGCGGAAGCCAACGCCGGCAGCTGCGTGTTGCGGGTGCGCGGCGCGCATCACAGCCTGCTGCTGACGGGCGACATCGAGATCCGTGCCGAGACGGCCCTGGTCGAACGCGGACTGACGCCGGCGGACGTGGTCGTAGCGGCGCACCACGGCTCGCGCACCTCGTCGTCGGCCGCCTTCGTCGGGGCCGCCGCCGCGCGCCACGTGATCTTCCAGGCCGGCGCCTGGAACCGGCACGGCCATCCGGACACCGGCGTGCTGGAGCGCTGGCGCCGGGCGGGTGCCACCCTGTGGCGCACCGATCTGCAAGGCGGGATCGATGCCCGGTCGCGCGCCGAGGGGCTCACGCTGTCCAGCGTCCTGGAGTCGTCCCGCCGTCATTGGCACGGGCGGGAAGTCTTCCACGGGATGGGCGCTGCGCTGCGCGACGAGCCGCGGCCAGGCGGTCAGGCTGCGGTTCAGTTCTTCGGTCCCGGAACGAGGGACGTTTCGATCTGCAAGCCGGGGTAAATGCCTGGTCGCGCGGCACCGGCCTGTCGTTGTACAGTGTCCTGGAGTCGTCCCGTCGTTAAGGGCATGGACGGCGCCTGTAGTGGTTTTCGCGGTCTTGCGTCTTGGCGCCGGATCGGCGATGATCCGGCAGCCGTCCACAAGACGACTGTGGTCCTTTCGAGAATGTCCGAGCTCATCCGCCCGGCCACGGGAATCCGTTCAGCGGATTTTCCAGGCACCGGCCCGGATTCGGGGATTCTCCTGCGGGCTTGTGAAAAATCCAAAAGATTTTTGCGACCATGACACAGACACCTCTGAAGTTCTACGTGCCCGAGCCCTCGGGGCGTCCCGGTCAGGAAACCGACTTTTCCTATCTGCGCCTGCAACCCGCCGGGGCCGCGCGCAAGCCTCCCATCGACATCGCGCCCTACGACACCCGTGACCTGGCCATGGGGCTGATCCGCGTGCTCGACGACGAGGGCAACGCCCAGGGTCCCTGGGCCGAAGACCCGCCCGATGACGAACTGCTGCGCCGCGGCCTGCGCGCCATGGTCAAGACGCGCATCTTCGATGCCCGCATGGTCATCGCCCAGCGCCAGAAGAAGACCTCGTTCTACATGCAATGCCTGGGCGAGGAAGCCATCGCCATCGGCCAGTCGCTGGCGCTGCGCGAAGGCGACATGCATTTTCCGTCCTACCGCCAGCAGGGCCTGCTCATCGCGCAGGACTACCCCCTGTTCGACATGATGTGCCAGATCTTTTCCAACGACCAGGATCCGCTCAAGGGCCGCCAGCTGCCGGTGCTGTATTCGGTGCCGGAAAAAGGCTTCTTCACGCTGTCGGGCAACCTGGGCACGCAGATGCCCCAGGCGGTGGGCTGGGCCATGGCCTCGGCCATCAAGGGCGACACCCGCATCGCCTGCGGCTGGATCGGCGACGGCGCCACGGCCGAGTCCGACTACCAGACGGCGCTGCTGTTCGCGCACGTGTACCGGGCGCCGGTGATCCTCAACGTGATCAACAACCAGTGGGCGATCTCCACCTTCCAGTCCGTCGCGGGCGGCGAGGGCATCACGCTGGCGGCGCGCGGCATCGGCTCGAATCTCGCCTCGCTGCGGGTGGATGGCAACGATTTCCTGGCCGTCCACGCCGTGTCCCGCTGGGCCGCCGAACGGGCGCGCAGCAACCACGGCGCCACGCTGATCGAATGGGTCAGCTACCGGGCCGGGCCGCACTCCACGTCCGACGATCCCTCCAAGTACCGGCCGGCCGACGACTGGTCGCGCTTCCCGCTGGGGGACCCGATCACGCGCCTGAAGGAACACATGCTCAAGCGCGGCATCTGGTCCGAGCAGGAACACCAGGAACTGCAGAAGGCCTGCGAGGCCGAGGTCGTGGCCGCCCAGAAGAAGGCCGAGGCCCACGGCACGCTGGCCACCGGGCGCACCAGCAGCGTGGCGACCATGTTCGAGGACGTGTACAAGGACATGCCGGTCCACCTGCGCCGGCAGCGCCAGGAACTGGGAGTGTGAGCATGGCACAGGAAAAAACCAAGACCCGTCCCATGACGATGATCCAGGCCCTGCGCTCGGCCATGGACGTCATGCTGGAGCGGGACGAGAACATCGTCGTCTTTGGCGAGGACGTCGGCTATTTCGGCGGCGTGTTCCGCTGCACCGAAGGCCTGCAGGCCAAGTATGGCCCCTCGCGCGTATTCGATGCGCCGATTTCCGAAAGCGGCATCGTCGCGGCGGCCATCGGCATGGGGGCCTACGGCCTGCGCCCGGTGGTCGAGATCCAGTTCGCCGACTACTTCTACCCGGCGGCCGACCAGATCTTCTCCGAGGCGGCGCGCCTGCGCTATCGCTCGGCGGGCGGCTACACCGCGCCGCTGACCATCCGCATGCCCTGCGGCGGCGGGATCTTCGGCGGCCAGACCCACAGCCAGAGCCCCGAGGCCCTGTTCACGCACGTGGCCGGCCTGCGCACCGTCATGCCCTCCAACCCCTACGACGCCAAGGGCCTGCTGATCAGCTCCATCGAGAACGACGACCCGGTCATCTTCCTGGAGCCCAAGCGCCTGTACAACGGCCCCTTCGACGGCCACCACGACCAGCCCGTCGTGCCCTGGTCCAAGCATCCGCTGGGCAACGTGCCCGAAGGCTACTACACCGTGCCGCTGGACTCGGCTTCGCTTTACCGCGAAGGCCGCGAGCTGACCGTGCTGACCTACGGCACCATGGTGTACGTGGCCGAGGTCGCCGCGCGCGAGGCCGGCATCGACGCCGACATCCTCGACCTGCGCAGCCTCTGGCCGCTGGACCTGGACGCGATCCTGGCCTCGGTGCGCAAGACCGGCCGCTGCGTGGTGCTGCACGAGGCCACCCGCACCAGCGGGTTCGGCGCCGAGCTGTGCGCCCTGGTCCAGGAGCATTGTTTCTATCATCTCGAGGCCCCGATCGAACGCATCACGGGGTGGGACACGCCGTATCCCCATTCGCACGAATGGGCTTATTTCCCCGGCCCCAAGCGGGTCGCGGAGGCGTTCAAGCGCGTGTTCCGGGAGGCATAATGGGTATTCACATCATCAAGATGCCGGACATCGGCGAAGGCATCGCGGAAGTCGAACTCGTCGAATGGCACGTCCAGGCGGGCGACGCCGTCGTCGAAGACCAGGTCCTGGCCGACGTCATGACCGACAAGGCCACCGTCCAGGTGCCGTCCCCGGTGCACGGGCGCGTCGTGTCGCTGGGCGGCCAGGTCGGCGACGTCATGGCGGTGGGCTCCGAGCTCATCCGCCTGGAGGTCGAGGGCGAGGGCAACGAGCACATGGTCGGGGCGACGTCGCGGGCGGCCGCGGCGCCCGCCGCGGCCGCGACCGCATCTGCACCCGCGGCGCCGGCACCGGCGCCCCAGCCCGAACAACCCCGGCCCGGACCCGAGTCCGAAGCACCCGTCGCGGCCGCCGCGCCCCGCAACGGCGATCGCGCCAAGGCCGGCGCGGCGCCGTCCGCCGCCGCGCCGGCTCCCGCCGCGCGCGGCGCACAGGCGCCGCATGCCGCCTCGCACGCGCCGTCGCGCCCCGAAGGCCAGCGCCCGCTGGCCTCGCCGGCCGTGCGCCGCCGCGCCTGGGACCTGGGCATCACCCTGCAGTACGTGCCGGGCACCGGCCCCGCCGGCCGGATCACGCACGGCGACCTGGACGCCTGGCTGGCGCGCGACCGCAACGCGACCTCGAACCGCACCACCGGCACGCTCTACGCCTCCCAGGACGAGGAAACCCAGATCCCCGTCATCGGCCTGCGGCGCAAGATCGCCCAGAAGATGCAGGAATCCAAGCGCCGCATTCCGCACTTCACCTACGTCGAGGAAATCGACGTGACCGAGCTGGAATCGCTGCGCGCGCGCCTGAACGCCCTGCACAGCGCCGAACGCGGCAAGCTGACCCTGCTGCCGTTCCTGGCGCGCGCCATGGTGCTGGCCCTGCGCGAGTTTCCGCAGATCAACGCCCGTTACGACGACGACGCGGGCGTGGTGACGCAGTACGGGGCGGTGCACCTGGGCGTGGCGGCGCAGACGCCGTCGGGCCTGATGGTGCCGGTGCTGCATCACGCCGAGACCCTGGACCTCTGGTCGTGCGCGGCGGAAGTCGCGCGCCTGGCCGAGGCCGCCCGCCAGGGCAAGGCGGCGCGCGACGAGCTGAGCGGCTCGACCATCACCCTGACCAGCCTGGGGGCGCTCGGGGGCATCGTGTCCACGCCGGTCATCAACCATCCGGAAGTCGCCATCGTCGGCGTCAACCGCGTGGTCGAGCGGCCGGTGTTCCAGGAGGGCCGGGTCGTGGCGCGCAAGCTCATGAACCTGTCCTCGTCCTTCGATCATCGCGTGGTCGACGGCATGCATGCCGCCGAGTTCATCCAGTGCATCCGGCGTTACCTGGAGTGCCCGGCGCTCTTGTTCGTGGAGTAAGCAGCATGTCCAATCCCATCCATACCACCTTGCTCATCATCGGCGGCGGCCCCGGCGGCTACGTGGCGGCCATCCGCGCCGGCCAGCTGGGCATTCCCACCGTGCTGGTCGAAGGCGCCGCCCTGGGCGGCACCTGCCTGAACATCGGTTGCATCCCGTCCAAGGCGCTGATCCACGTGGCCGAGCAGTTCCACGCGCTGCAGGGCTACGCCGGCGATTCGCCGCTGGGCATCCGCGCCCAGTCGCCCGAACTCGACCTGGCGCGCAGCGTCGCCTGGAAGGACGGCATCGTCAAGAAGCTGACCGCCGGCGTGGGCGCGCTGCTGAAGAAGCACAAGGTCACGGTCGTCCAGGGCTGGGCGCGCATCGTCGATGGCAAGACCGTGGACGTCGATCCCGTCGTCCGCGGCAAGGCCGGCGCGCCGCAGCGCATCCGCTGCGAGCACCTGCTGCTCGCCACGGGGTCCGAACCCGCCGCGCTGCCCTTCATGCCCTTCGGCGGCCCGGTGATTTCCTCCACCGAGGCGCTGTCGCCCAGGAAACTGCCGAAGTCCCTGGCCATCGTCGGCGCGGGCTACATCGGCCTGGAGCTGGGCACGGTCTACCGCAAGCTCGGCGTGAAGGTCGACGTGATCGAGGCGCAGGACCGCATCCTGCCCGTCTACGACGCCGACCTGGTCAAGCCGGTGCACGCCGCGCTGAAATCCCTGGGCGTGGGCCTGCACCTGCAGACCCAGGTCCTGGGCCTGGCGGAGGACGGCAAGGGCCTGCGGGTCCAGTCGGGCAAGACCGAGGACGTGCTGCCCGCGCAGCAGGTGCTGGTGGCCGTCGGACGCAAGCCCCGCAGCCGGGGCTTCGGCCTCAGTTCCCTGATGCTCGACATGGACGGCCAGGCGGTGCGCGTGGACGACCGCTGCCGCACGTCCATGACCGGGGTCTGGGCCATCGGCGACCTGACGGGCGAGCCCATGCTGGCGCACCGCGCCATGGCGCAGGGCGAATGCGTGGCCGAGCAGATCGCCGGCCACACGCGGCGCTTCATGCCGGCGGCCATTCCGGCCGTGTGCTTCACCGATCCGGAGGTCGTCACGGCGGGCCTGTCGCCGCAGCAGGCGGCCCAGGCCGGCATCGACGCCATCGACGCGTCCTTCCCCCTGGCGGCCAACGGCCGGGCGATGACGCTGGAATCGACCGACGGCTTCGTGCGGGTGGTGGCGCGGCGCGACAACCACCTGATCCTGGGCTGGCAGGCCGTGGGGCGGGGCGTGTCGGAATTCGCCGCCGCCTTCGGCCAGTCCATCGAGATGGGCGCCCGGCTGGAGGACGTGGGCCACACGATCCACGCCCATCCGACCCAGGGCGAGGCGATCCAGGAAGCGGCCCTGCGGGCGCTGGGGCAGGCGCTGCACGTCTGAGCGCGCCGCGGGCGGGGGCGGGGGCTTCTCCTCGCCCCGTCCATCGCCATGTTTAAATAAGGGCGTCCGTCCGACACGAGGTGCCCCCATGTCTTCCGCTTCCCCAGCCCCGCACTCCCGAACCCCAACGGCCGACGAGCCCCGCCTGGATTTCGTCGCCTGCGCCAGTCCGGCGGGCCTGCATCGCATGGCGTATTGGGAATGGGGCGATCCGGACAACGACCGGGTCCTGGTCTGCGTGCACGGGCTGACCCGCACCGGGCGGGACTTCGATGCGCTGGCGCGCGCGCTGAGCCGCGAATACCGCGTGGCCTGCCCCGACGTGGTGGGGCGGGGGCGCTCGGACTGGCTGATCGATCCGGCCGGCTATGCGATTCCCCAGTACGTGGCCGACCTGACGACGCTGGTCGCCCGCCTGCGGCCGGCGCGCCTGGATTGGGTCGGCACGTCGATGGGCGGGCTGATCGGGCTGGGCCTGGCGGGGATGGCGGCCGTGTCGCCCGCCCTGCGTCCCGCCCGCGGCGCGCTGGGGCTGGGCACGGCGCCCGACGTGCCGCTGGGCCGGATGGTCTTCAACGACATCGGCCCCACGCTGAACTTCGACGGCCTGGCGCGGATCGGCACGTACGTCGGCCAGGACCTGAGTTTCGCGCGCTACGAGCAGGCGGTGGACTACGTCCGGACGGTGTCCGCCGCCTTCGGACCGCATGACGAGGCCGGCTGGGATGCGCTCACCCGGTACGTGTTCCCCGAGCGGGACGGCCGGTGGGTCAAGCATTACGACCTGCGCCTGGCCCAGCCCTTCGCCCTGCAGACCCCCGAGGCCACGGCCGCCGCCGAGGCCCTGCTGTGGCAGGCCTGGGACCGCCTGCCCGTGCCGGCCCTGATCCTGCGCGGCGCGCAGTCCGACATCCTGACGCCGGAGACCGCGCAGCGGATGCTGGAACGCAATCCCCGCGCCCGCCTGGTGGAATTCGACGGGGTGGGGCATGCGCCCACCCTGCGCGCCGACGCGCAGATCGCCGCGGTGCGCGATTTCCTGCTCGCTGCCTCGTGCTGAATCCGGGCGGTCCGCCGGCCGCCCGCACCGCGCCTCCGCGCACCGGAACCATGCCGCTGAACGTCGATCTGCACAGCCATTCCTCCTGCTCCGACGGGGTCCTGCCGCCCGCGCAGGTGGCCGCGCGCGCCCGCGAGCAGGGGGTGGACTGGTGGTCGCTGAGCGACCACGACGAGACCTCCGGCCTGGCCGAGGCCGCCGCCGCGGCGCGCGAACTGGGCCTGGGCTTCATCCCCGGCGTGGAGATTTCCGTGACGTTCTGCGGACTCACGGTCCACGTCCTGGGCCTGAACATCGATCCGGAGCAGCCCGACCTGCGCGCGGGCCTGGCCGGCATCCGCCGCAGCCGCTTCGAGCGCGCCGGGGAAATCGCCGAGCGGCTGCAGGACTGCGGCATCGCCGGCGCCTACGAGGGCGCCCTGCGGCAGGTGGACAATCCGGACCTGATCGGGCGCGTGCATTTCGCCCGCCATCTGCTGGAGCAGGGGCATTGCAGGACCCTGCAGCAGGCCTTCGACCGCTACCTGGGCGACGGCAAGCGGGCCTTCGTGCCGATGCGCTGGCCCAGCCTGGAAGCGGCGGTGGCCTGGATCCGCGCGGCCGGCGGCAAGGCGGTGATCGCCCACCCCGGACGCTACCGCTATACGCTGCAGCAGTTCGACGCGCTGTTCGAGGCATTCAAGTCGCTGGGCGGCGTCGGCCTGGAGGTCGTCTCCAGCGGCCACACGCCCGCCCAGTGCAACCGTTACGCCCGCGTGGCGCAGGCCTACGGCTTCGAGGCGTCGCGCGGCTCGGATTTCCACGCGCCGGGCATCCCCCGCGCGGAACTGGGCCGCGTGCCGCCGCTGCCGGAATACCTGACGCCGGTGTGGCGCGACTGGATCTAGTGGAGTGATGCGATGAACAAGGCTTTCGTCAAGGAGTCCGAAGGCGACGAGGACGACGACCTGCCCGAATCCCGGGCGCTGCCCGCCGGGACCAAGAACTACATGACGGTGGCCGGCTACCGGGCGCTGAACGACGAGCTGATGCACCTGATGAACGTCGAGCGCCCCGAGGTGGTGTCCGTCGTGTCGTGGGCCGCGTCCAACGGCGACCGCTCGGAGAACGGCGACTACCTGTACGGCAAGAAACGGCTGCGAGAGATCGACCGGCGCATCCGCTACCTGACGCGCCGCCTGGAGTCGGCCGAGGTCGTCGACCCGGCCCAGCAGCCCAACCGCGACCAGGTTTTCTTCGGCGCGACCGTGCATTACTGCGACAGCCGCGGCGAGGAATTCACCGTCACCATCGTCGGCGTGGACGAGGCCGAGCCCCTGGCCGGCCGGATCAGCTGGGTCTCGCCCGTGGCCCGCGCCCTGATCAAGGCGCGCGAAGGCGATACCGTGACCCTGCGCACGCCCTCGGGGATCGAGGAGCTCGACATACTGGACATCCGCTATCCGGATCCCTGATCGCGGCTGTCGATCGCGGCTAAAATAGGCGGTTTCCCATGCCCCCGAGCCGTCCCGCCGTGACTACCGTACTGATCTTCCCCGGTTCATCCGTCCTGTCCGACTTCCGCCGGGAACGCCTGCTGCGCGCCCTGGCCGCCCGGGATCTGCCGGTGGCCGACGTCCGCGCGCAGGCCTGCCATTTCGTCGGCCTCGACGGCGAACCGGACGAGGCGGGACGGGCGCGCCTGCGGGCGCTGCTCGACGACGGCCGGGCGTCCGAGGCCTTGCCGGACGGGCGGCACGTGGCGCGTTTCCTGGTGATCCCGCGCCTGGGCACGATTTCCCCCTGGGCCAGCAAGGCGACCGACATCGCCCGCCATTGCGGCCTGCCGCAGGTGCGCCGCATCGAGCGCGGGGTGCGCTATGCCGTGGTGCCCGAACGCGGCCTGCTGGGCGCGCGCGCGCTGGATGCGGACCAGCTGGCCGCCGTGGCCGCCAGCGTGCACGACCGCATGACCGAGACCGTGGTGGCGGACGACTTCGACGGCCAGGCGCTGTTCGCGTCCCTGGAAGGCCGCCCCGTCCAGGCCGTGCCGGTGATGGCCGAGGGCCGCGCCGCCCTGGAAGCCTGCAACGCGCGCCTGGGCCTGGCCCTGTCGGACGACGAGATCGACTACCTGCTGCGCGCCTACCGCGACCTGGGGCGCGATCCCACCGACGTCGAGCTGATGATGTTCGCCCAGGCCAACAGCGAGCACTGCCGCCACAAGATCTTCAACGCCCACTGGACGGTGGACGGCCAGGCCCAGCCGCACACGCTGTTCGACATGATCCGCGCCACCCACGCGGCCCAGCCCGAAGGCACGATCGTCGCCTATTCGGACAACGCCGCCATCATGGCCGGCGGGCCGGCGCGGATCTTCCACGCGGGCGGCGCCGGCGACACCGTCTACCGGCGCCACGACGTCGTGGCCCACACGCTGATGAAGGTCGAGACCCACAACCATCCCACGGCCATCGCGCCCTTCCCGGGCGCGGCGACCGGCGCGGGCGGCGAGATCCGCGACGAGGGCGCGACCGGGCGCGGCTCCAAGCCCAAGGCCGGCCTGACCGGCTTCACCGTGTCGAACCTGCGTGTGGACGGCGCCGCCGAGCCCTGGGAAGACGCGGGCGGCGCGCCCGGGCGCATCGCCACGCCGCTGGACATCATGATCGAAGGCCCCATCGGCGGGGCAGCGTTCAACAACGAATTCGGCCGGCCGAACCTGCTCGGCTATTTCCGCAGCTTCGAGCAGACGGCCGGCGGCACGCGCTGGGGCTACCACAAGCCCATCATGCTGGCCGGCGGCCTGGGGCAGATCGACGCGCGGCTCGCGCACAAGGACCCGCTGCCGCCGGGCGCGCTGCTGGTGCAGCTGGGCGGGCCGGGCATGCGCATCGGCATGGGCGGCGGCGCGGCCTCCAGCATGGGGGCGGGCAGCAACCAGGCCGAACTCGACTTCGATTCCGTGCAGCGCGGCAACCCGGAAATGCAGCGCCGCGCCCAGGAAGTCATCGACCGCTGCTGGCAGCAGGGCGAAGCCAACCCCATCCTGGCGATCCACGACGTCGGCGCGGGCGGCCTGTCCAACGCCTTCCCGGAGCTGGTCAACGACGCCGGGCGCGGCGCGGAATTTGAATTGCGGCGCGTGCCGCTGGAAGAATCCGGCCTGTCGCCCGCCGAGATCTGGAGCAACGAATCCCAGGAACGCTACGTCCTGGCCCTCCGTCCGGAAGACCTGGACCGCTTCGCGCGCATCGCCGAGCGCGAGCGCTGCCCTTACGCGGTGGTCGGCGTCGCCACCGAGGAACGCCGCCTGCGCGTCACCCTGGACGAGGGCCTGCCGGGCCTGGACCGTCCGGCGGGCGAAACGGCCCCGGCCGGGCTGCGGCCCGTGGACGTGCCGGTGGACGTGATCCTGGGCAAGCCGCCGCGCATGCAGCGCAGCGCCGCGCGCGCCGCCGTGGCGGGCGAGCCGCTGGATCTCGGCGGCATCGAGCTGCCCGAGGCGGTCGAGCGGGTGCTGCGCCATCCCACCGTGGCGAACAAGTCCTTCCTGATCACCATCGGCGACCGCACCGTGGGCGGCCTGACGGCCCGCGACCAGATGGTCGGCCCCTGGCAGGTCCCGGTGGCCGACTGCGCCGTCACCCTGCGCGACCACGAAGGCGTGGCGGGCGAGGCCATGGCCCTGGGCGAACGCAGCCCGATCGCGGTCCTGAACCCGGCCGCCTCCGGCCGCATGGCCGTGGCCGAGGCCCTGACGAACCTTGCCGCCGCCGGCGTCGCCCGCCTGGAAGACGTCAAGCTCTCGGCCAACTGGATGGCCGCCTGCGGCGCGCCCGGCCAGGACGCGGCCCTGTACGACACCGTGTCCGCCGTCAGCGACTGGTGCCAGAGCCTGGGCCTGTCGATCCCGGTGGGCAAGGACTCCCTGTCCATGCGCACCGCCTGGCGCGACGAGGCGGGCGACCACCAGGTCGTGTCGCCGGTGTCGCTGGTGGTCACGGCCTTCGCGCCGGTAGCCGACGTGCGCGCCACCCTGACGCCGCAGCTGCGCGATGCGGCCGAAGGCTCCGTGCTGCTGCTGATCGACCTGGGCGAAGGGCGCCAGCGCCTGGGCGGCTCGGTGCTGGCCCACGCCTACGGCGCCATCGGCACGGACACCCCGGACCTGCACGACGCGGCCCTGCTGCGCGCGGCCTTCCTGGCGCTGCGCGAGCTGGCGGCCAAGGGCTGGATCCTGGCGTGCCACGACCGCTCCGATGGCGGCCTGCTGGCGGCGGCGGCCGAAATGGCCTTCGCCGGGCGCCTGGGCGTGTCGCTGAACCTGGACATGCTGACCATCGATCCGCACACGGCCGACGCCGGCGACTACAAGATCCGCGCCGACCAGGTGGCCGTCCAGCACCACGAACGCAATCTGGCGGCCCTGTTCAACGAGGAAGCCGGCTGGCTGCTGCAGGTGCCGCGCGCGCACCGCGACGAGGTCCTGCGCCACCTGCGCCAGGCGGGCCTGTCGCACTGCACCCACGTGGTGGGCATGCCCAACGCGCGCCGGGAGCTGCAGGTCTTCCGCGACGGTTCCATCATCTACCAGCGCCCCCTGGCCGAACTCGGCCAGGCCTGGAGCGAGACCACGCGGCGCATCATGGCGCGGCGCGACCATCCCGACTGCGCCCAGGCCGAATACGAGGCCTGGCTCGACGTCGAGGATCCGGGCCTGTCGCCGCGGGTGGACTTCGATCCCCAGCACGACGTGGCCGCGCCCTTCATCGCCACCGGCGCGCGGCCGCGCATCGCCGTCCTGCGCGAGCAGGGCTGCAACAGCCAGGTCGAGATGGCCTGGGCCTTCGACACCGCCGGCTTCGAGGCCGTGGACGTGCACATGACCGACCTGCTGGCAGGCCGCATCCGCCTGGACGGCATGAGCGGCCTGGTGGCGGTGGGCGGCTTCAGCTACGGCGACGTGCTGGGCGCGGGCGAGGGCTGGGCGCGCACCATCCGCTTCAACGCGGCGCTGGCCGACCAGTTCGGCGCCTTCTTCGCCCGCCCGGACAGCTTCGCGCTGGGCGTGTGCAACGGCTGCCAGATGATGGCGGCGCTGGCCGACTTCATCCCGGGCGCGGACGCCTGGCCGCGTTTCACGCGCAACGTGTCCGAGAAATACGAGGCGCGCCTGTCGCTGGTTGAGGTCCTGGATTCGCCGTCGATCTTCTTTGCCGGCATGGCCGGCGCGCGCGTGCCCATCGCCGTCGCGCACGGCGAAGGCTATGCCGATTTCAGCCGCCAGGGCGATGCCGCCCGGGTGGTCGAGGCCATGGCCTTCATCGACAACCGGGGCGCGCGTACGCAAGCCTATCCGGCCAACCCCAACGGCAGCCCGGCCGGCCTGACGGCGGTCACCACGACCGACGGCCGCTACACCGTCATGATGCCGCACCCCGAACGCGTCACGCGCAACGTCATGATGTCCTGGCGCCCCGAACGCTGGGGCGCGGCCGACCGCGGCGGGGACGACGCCGCGCACGGCGGCTATACACCGTGGATGCGCATGTTCCGCAACGCGCGGGCCTGGCTGGCCTGACACGGCGCGGTCACGGTCTCACTGCGCGGCCACGGTTCCGGGCTCGGGGCGGAGCGGGGCGGGAAAACCCTTTGCTGGGACGCTATAATCGATCTTTGTGCGGAGTTCATCCATGCGTCTGATCAAGAAAGCCCTGACCTTCGACGACGTCCTCCTGGTCCCGGCCTATTCCCAGGTCCTGCCGCGCGACACGCGCCTCGTCACGCAGCTGACCCGGGGCATCCAGCTCAACATCCCGCTCGTGTCCGCCGCCATGGACACCGTCACCGAGTCGCGCCTGGCCATCGCCATGGCCCAGGAAGGCGGCATCGGCATCGTCCACAAGAACCTCAGCGCCGACGAGCAGGCGCGCGAGGTCGCGCGGGTCAAGCGCCATGAATTCGGCATCGTGATCGATCCGGTCACCGTCACCCCCACGATGAAAGTGCGCGACGCCATCGCGCTGCAGCGCCAGCACGGCATCTCCGGCCTGCCGGTGGTCGAAGGCGGCAAGCTGGTGGGCATCGTCACCAACCGCGACCTGCGCTTCGAGGACCGCCTGGACGTGTCCCTGCGCGAAGTCATGACGCCGCAGGAACGCCTGGTCACCCTGACCGAAGGCGCCACCCTGGAAGAGGCCCAGGCCCTGATGCACCGCCACCGCCTGGAGCGCGTGCTGATCGTCAACGACAAGTTCCAGCTGCGCGGCCTGGCCACGGTCAAGGACATCGTCAAGAACACCGAACATCCCCTGGCCAGCAAGGACGCCCAGGGCCAGCTGCGCGTCGGCGCCGCCGTCGGCGTGGGCGAGGGCACGGACGAGCGCGTGGAAAAACTCGCCGCCGCCGGCGTGGACGTGATCGTGGTCGACACCGCCCACGGCCATTCGGCCGGCGTGATCGACCGCGTCCGCTGGGTCAAGAAGCACTACCCCAACATCCAGGTCGTCGGCGGCAACATCGCCACCGCGGCCGCCGCGCGCGCACTGGTCGAGGCCGGCGCCGACGCGGTCAAGGTCGGCATCGGCCCGGGCTCCATCTGCACCACCCGCGTCGTGGCCGGCGTGGGCGTGCCGCAGATCACCGCGATCGCCGACGTGGCCCAGGCCCTGGAAGGCACGGGCGTGCCCCTGATCGCCGACGGCGGCATCCGCTATTCCGGCGACGTGGCCAAGGCCCTGGCCGCCGGCGCGTCCACCTGCATGATGGGCGGCATGTTCGCCGGCACCGAGGAAGCCCCTGGCGAGGTCGTGCTGTTCCAGGGGCGCTCGTACAAGTCCTACCGCGGCATGGGCAGCCTGGGCGCCATGGCGGACGGCTCGGCCGACCGCTATTTCCAGGACCCCAACAACAACGTCGACAAGCTGGTGCCCGAAGGCATCGAGGCGCGCGTGCCCTACAAGGGCAGCGTCATCGCCATCATCTACCAGCTGGTGGGCGGCGTGCGTGCCTCCATGGGCTACTGCGGCTGCGCCACGATCCAGGACCTGCACGCCCAGGCCGAATTCGTCGAGATCACCGCCGCCGGGGTGCGCGAATCGCACGTCCACGACGTGCAGATCACCAAGGAAGCCCCCAACTACCGGGCGGACTGATCCGGTGGCGGCCAGCGATCCCATCCCCGGCGCCCTGGGCGAGCCTGCCGCGCGGGCACCCGCGCGCATCGGCGACGAACTGGCGCAGGCCATGCGGGCCTGGCGCCGGGATTTCCACCGGTATCCCGAACTGGGCCACCAGGAACACCGCACCGCGGCCCGTGTCACCGAACTGCTGCGTTCCTGGGGCATCGCCGTGCACGAAGGCTATGGCGGCACCACCGGCGTGATCGGCGTGCTGGACGGCCGCCTGGGCGCGGGGCCCACTCTGGGCCTGCGCGCCGACATGGACGCCCTGCCCATGCCCGACGCGGGCGCGCACGACCATCGTTCGGTCCACGACGGCGTCGCGCACGCCTGCGGCCATGACGGCCACACCGCCATCCTGCTGGGCGCCGCCTGCCACCTGGCGGCGAATCCCGATTTCGCCGGCCGCGTCGTCTTCATCTTCCAGCCGGCCGAAGAGCCCCTGACGGGCGCCCGGGCGCTGGTGGACGCGGGCCTGTTCCGCGACTTCCCCTGCGACGAGGTCTACGGCCTGCACAACAACAACTGCATCGGACCGGGGCAGGCGGGCGTGCGCACCGGCGCCATCCTGTCGGCCTGCGACCTGTTCGAGATCCACATCCGCGGGGTGGGCGGCCACGCCGCCATGCCGCACCAGGCCAACGACCCCATCGTCGCCGGCGCGGCGCTGGTGCAATCCCTGCAGTCCGTCGTCAGCCGCAACGTCAGCCCCTTCGACACCGCCGTGCTGAGCGTCTGCCAGTTCCAGGCCGGCAGCGCCATCAACGTCATCGCCGACCACGCCGTGCTGCGCGGCACCGTGCGCACCCTGTCGCGCGAGGCCCAGGCCCGTGTGCTGGAGCGCCTGCGCGGCCTGTGCGAAGGCACGGCGTGCGGCTATGGCTGCGAAGTCGAATTCCGCCATCTGCTCAGTTCCCCGCCCACGGTCAACCAGGCCGGCCCGGTGGAGCACGTCAAGCGCGCGGCGGCCGCCGTGCTGGGGACCGGTCAAGTCGTCGATCCCGTCACGCCGCTCATGGCGTCCGAGGACTTCGCCTACCTGCTGGACCATCGCCCGGGCGCGTATTTCTTCCTGGGACATGACGGCCTGACCTGCCACCATCCCGAATTCGACTTCGATGACGCGCTGCTCGCGCAGGGCGCGGCGATCTTCGCCACCCTGGTGTATCAGCGGCTGGCGGGCTGAAAGCCGGGAGCGCATGGGCGGCATGCCGCCGCCCGGATCGGGGAGCTGCTTACCGCTGTTCCCGGGGCTGCCCGGCCGAAGCCGGGCGTCGCAGCCGCAGGATCGGAACGGCGCCCGCCAACAGGCCCAGCGTGCCCAGCACCAGGGCGAATTCCAGCGATGCGCCGAACCAGGCGTGCGTCAGGCTGAAGAAGATCGGACCGATCAGCTGGCCCAGGGCGAACGAGGCCGTCATCGCCGCCATCTGGCGCTTGGCGCCGGCCTGGCCGACCGCGGCCTGGGCCTCCTGCAGGCCCACCATCGTGATCACCATGAAGGTGCTGCCCACGCAGCAGGCCGCCAGCAGGATCGCCGGCAGCGCATGCCATATCGCGGGCAGCAGCACGCCCACCGCCATCACCACCTGGGCGCCGGCCCAGATCTGCGGCCGGGTGCAGCGGCGCGCCAGGCGGCTGGCCATCACCGTGGACACCGCGCCCGCCAGGCCGAAAACCGGCCAGGCCAGGCTGAACAGCCAGGGGTCCGGCACCAGCAGCCGTGCCTGGGCCGGCAGGAACGTGGCCGGCAGGATGTAGCCGAAGCCGTAGACCCCGTAGCACAGGATCAGGCCCCAGTGCAGGGGCGGGGCGGCGTGGGCCGAAGCATCGCCGGCCTGCCGGGCGGCGGCCGTCGGGGCGGCCAGCGGCCTGCCCGAAGGCGGCTCGCCGGAAGCCGCCGCGCGCGCCGCGGCTGGGTCCGGCGCGCTCGTCGCGGCTGGGTCCGACGCGGTCGTCGCGGGCGGGGGCGGCGCGGCGGCGTCCACCGTCCGCCACAGCATCGACGCGCCCATCAGGCCGCCCAGCGCCGCCGCCGCCAGCCAGAGCCAGGCCTGCGAGGCCGTCGTCCCCGCCAGGGTCAGGCCCATGCAGGCCAGTCCGGCGAACGCGATGCCGCAGCCCACGCCCGCGAACACCACGCCGCTGCGTTCCGTCTGTCCCGTGGCGTTCAGGCGCGCGATGCACAGGGCGGACGTGCCGATCAGCACCCAGGCGCTGGCCACCCCGGCCAGCAGCCGCCACGCCAGCCAGCCCAGCCAGTGGCTGTCCAGCCCCATTGCCGCCGTCATCAGCACCACCAGCCACAGGCCGAGCCGCAGCAGGGTCGCGGGCGGCCAGCTCAGGTGCGTGACCAGCAGCGCGCCCAGCAGGTAGCCCAGATAGTTCGCGCTGGCCAGCCAGCTGCCCTGGGCCAGGCTCAGTCCCAGGTCGGCCTGCATCATCGGCAGCACGGGCGTGAATGCGAAACGGCCGATGCCCATGGCCACGGCCAGGGCCAGCAGTCCGGCCAGGGGCAGGGGAATGCGAGAGGGGCGGGATGCCATGTTGTGTCGTCTCCTTCAGGCTTGTACTGTAACCGGCCCGCGCCGATCGGACCAAGGCGTGCGGGCGCCGCCGGGCGTCCGGATGCCGCCGGGGCCCGCTCGCGCACGGCCGGCCCCCTGCCGATGCGGCTTCCCGGATCGCTTTGCCGCGCCAGGACACCCGGGGCGCGCCTGGGTTACATTAACGCCTTGAACAGCCCTCCCGATCGCCCATCCATCATGCACCACCAGCGCATCCTCATCCTGGACTACGGTTCACAGGTCACCCAGCTCATCGCCCGCCGCGTGCGCGACACCGGCGTCTATTGCGAAATCCACCCGGGCGACGTGGGCGACGACTTCATCCGCGAACAGCAGGAACAGGGCCTGAAGGGCATCATCCTGTCGGGCAGCCACGCCTCCGCCTACGCCGAGGAATCCCTGAAAGTCCCCGCCGCCGTCTTCCAGGCCGGCGTACCGGTGCTCGGCATCTGCTACGGCATGCAGTCCATGGCGCTGCAGCTGGGCGGCCAGGTCGAATTTTCCGACCATCGTGAATTCGGCTACGCCGAAGTCCGCGCCCACGGCCACACCCGCCTGCTGACCGGCCTGCAGGACTTCGAGACCGCCGAAGGCCACGGCATGCTGAAAGTCTGGATGAGCCACGGCGACCGCGTCACGGCCCTGCCGCCGGGCTTCAAGCGCATGGCTTCCACGCCTTCGTGCGAGATCGCCGGCATGGCCGACGAGGAACGCGGTTTCTACGCCGTCCAGTTTCACCCCGAAGTCACCCACACCGTCCAGGGCCAGGCCATCCTGGAGCGCTTCGTCACCGAGATCTGCGGCTGCTCGCGCGACTGGAACATGCCCGACTACGTGGCCGAAGCCGTCGCCCGCATCCGCGAGCAGGTCGGTTCCGACGAAGTCATCCTGGGCCTGTCCGGCGGCGTCGATTCCTCCGTCGCCGCCGCCCTGATCCACAAGGCCATCGGCGACCAGCTCACCTGCGTCTTCGTCGACCACGGCCTGCTGCGCCTGAACGAAGCCAGGCAGGTCATGGACACCATGGCGCGGCACCTGGGCATCCGCGTCATCCACGTCGATGCCGGCGAACAGTTCATGGGCAAGCTGGCCGGCGTCGCCGATCCCGAGGCCAAGCGCAAGATCATCGGCCGCGAATTCGTCGAAGTCTTCCAGGCCGAATCGGCCAAGCTCAAGTCCGCCCGCTGGCTGGCCCAGGGCACCATCTACCCCGACGTCATCGAATCGGCCGCCTCCAAGACCGGCAAGGCCGTCGCCATCAAGTCCCACCACAACGTCGGCGGCCTGCCCGAGACCCTGAACCTGAAGCTGCTGGAGCCCCTGCGCGAGCTGTTCAAGGACGAAGTCCGCCACCTGGGCCTGGCCCTGGGCCTGCCGCCCGAAATGGTCTTCCGCCACCCGTTCCCCGGCCCCGGCCTGGGCGTGCGCATCCTGGGCGAGGTCAAGCGCGAATACGCCGACCTGCTGCGCCGCGCCGACGACATCTTCATCACCGAACTGCGCAACACCATCGAGCCCGAATCCGGCAAGTCCTGGTACGACCTGACGTCCCAGGCCTTCACGGTGTTCCTGCCGGTGAAGTCCGTGGGCGTGATGGGCGACGGCCGCACCTACGACTACGTCGTGGCCCTGCGCGCCGTGCAGACCACCGACTTCATGACGGCGGACTGGGCGGAACTGCCTTATGCGTTGCTGAAGAAGGTGTCCTCGCGCATCATCAACGAGGTGCGGGGGATCAATCGGGTGACGTACGATGTGTCGAGCAAGCCGCCGGCTACGATTGAGTGGGAATGATCCCGCGTCCGGCATAGACCGGCACCAAAGAGCACGAAACCACCTCTAAGCCCGCGTAACTGCGGGCTTTTTCTATTCTGAGTCCGGCACCGTCTGGCAAATTTTCGCATCGCCAAGCACCCCGTTTGTATGGCATGGTAGGTGGTACTATCTGAACCTGATGCCATGTTTGGCGCTCGATACCATGCTGTTTATGACAGGGTTGTCATGGTATTGAATTTAGATAACGCATTGATCTATAAAGATTTTTTGTGGGAAATGCGGGCGTCTCTGAGCATGGTATTTTGACATGGAGAATTGCACGAACCATGCTGACTGATACCAAGCTGCGCAACCTCAAGCCAAAGGACAAGCTCTACAAGGTGAATGACCGTGATGGCCTCTACGTGGCGGTCACTCCGGCGGGTTCGATTTCGTTCCGCTACAACTACTCAATTCACGGCAGGCAGGAGACGATCACCTTCGGACGCTACGGTCTCGGCGGCATCTCTCTCGCAGAAGCGCGCGAGCGGCTGGGGGAGGCAAAGAAGCTGATCGCAGCCGGCAAGTCACCTGCCAAGGAGAAGGCGCGCGATAAAGCCCGTGTCAAGGGCGCTGAGACGTTCGGAGCCTGGGCGGAAAAGTGGCTGCGGGGCTATCAGATGGCGGACTCCACCCGCGATATGCGTCGTTCGGTGTACGAGCGTGAGTTGAAGCCGAAATTCGGCAATCAGAAGCTGATCGAGATCACCCACGAAGATTTGAGGGCACTAACCGATGCCATTGTCGAGCGAGGTGCGCCAGCGACTGCGGTGCATTCCCGCGAGATCGTGTTGCAGGTTTATCGTTGGGCCATTGAGCGTGGTCAGAAGGTGGAGAACCCGGCAGAACTGGTGCGACCGACGACCATCGCCAAATTCGAGCCGCGTGACCGTGCGTTGACACCCGATGAAATCGGCTTGATGTACCAGTACATGGAGCGGATCGGCACGACACCATCCATCCGGGCAGCCGCCAAGCTGTTGCTTCTAACGATGGTGCGCAAAAGCGAGTTGACCAACGCTACCTGGAGCGAAATCAATTTCAGTGAGGCGCTTTGGACAATCCCCAAGGAGCGGATGAAGCGGCGCAATCCGCACTTGGTATTCCTATCCCGGCAGGCGCTGGACATCTTCATCGCCCTCAAGACTTTTGCCGGCGGATCGGACTATGTGCTTCCGTCGCGGTATGACTCGGACCTACCCATGAGCAGCGCCACACTCAACCAGGTGCTGACGTTGACTTACCGACTGGCGCAGAAGGAGGGGAAATCACTAGCCAAGTTTGGACCGCATGACTTGCGTCGTACGGCCAGCACGCTGCTGCATGAGGCCGGCTACAACACGGATTGGATCGAGAAGTGCCTGGCGCACGAGCAGAGAGGCGTCAGGGCCGTCTACAACAAAGCCGAGTACCGCGAGCAGCGGACGGCGATGCTACAGGATTGGGCGGACATGATTGACGAATGGACGCTCAGGAAGCCAGGTCGGAACGAATGAGAGCATGGAGCACTTTCCTGCCTCATGCGATTTTAGCCGCTAAAAAACGGCATGGCCTTCGGCGGACAGCCTCGGCATGACGGCCAAGTTCCACCCGCCTCGCAGAGCAGGACTCCCGTTGAGCACCGCCAGGTGCGAATAAGGGATAGTGAAGGGAGATAACCGGCTCGCCGGTTAGCTAACTTCACCTATCCTGCCCGGCTGACGCCGTTGGATACACCAAGGAAAATCCACATCGATCCCTGTGTAAAGCTCTGCAATTGGCTCTGCGTACGGCGTGCATTGACGATCCTTGTGTTTTCATTGGATTTCGCCGGATTTCCCTCGAATTTTCCATGAGAAATACAGAGATTTCCTGCGCTTTCACCAATGCGAACCCAAGGGCTACCGAGCGGTGTTCACCGCCCAGAGCGCTTCGGCTGTTTCAGGTGAAAGCTATTGGGGATAGAAGCAATTGCCTTGGACACTGCTTGGCGCGTCAGTGGCCGTTGGCCCTTGCCTAGAAGCTGTTCTGCGATTTCCGACTGATTGAGGCCCCAACGATGGAGCATCAGTATTCTCTTCTTGGTGTCTGACAGCTTGGAGTCCACCATCAGCCGCGCCAGGTTGCGCAGCTCAGCTATGTCGGCAGGCTGTAAGGTCTGACCTAGCATGTAGTGAAAAAAGTAGTCGTCAACCAGCGGGTCACCGGATGCTGCGGCATGGGGCGTGGACCGCTTTGCGCATTGCCGGTTAAGCCTGGCCAATTCGAGATCGAATTGTGCGACTGATCGCTTCGCTTGCCGGTAGGCTGGGTTCCAAGCGCCACTCGGCAATCTGGGTCGATGGTCCAGGCAGTATTGGCTGCTCAGCCGAAGCTCTTCCTCTAGATCGTTGGCCTTCGGGGTGTCGCTCCCGTCAGCGTACAAAGTAAGTTCGGTAAGTGATCCGCAGAACCGGCAAAAACCCTGGCGACGCTCGCCATTCAGACGTGTGGTGCGCACTCGGGACTTTGCTGGCCGTTTGCAGGCGCAGTCCTCCACCAGCTCAATCAGCGTTTCCAGCGTCGCCACAAACCGCTGATCCCTAGCGGATTGTCTGTCCGCAGTTTTGACGAACTGGCGCAGCAACTGCCGCTGCACACGAACCATCGCGTCAAGCCCCACCAACCGAATGATTCCGCTGAGGCTCACCCCTGTTCCTGCGCCAGGGACGTGACTCAAGTAGCGTTGTGGCAGCGTCGTGGTGTACGCGGCCACGGCGGGATCGATCAGCTCCTGTATCAGCCGAACGATGGGATAGCGCTTCGAATACTTGGAGTACGGGTGCCAGCGATCCTGAAGCTGACCGATCGCTTCCGAGACAGTGGGATCGCATCCGTCCCAAATTGTTATGGTCGACTCATTTTTCACGTCAACCATTTTAGCCAATCATTAGGTCGATGCAATCCCGCATTGCGAGGCATGATCAGGCAAATATTCGAAGGTGCCTGATGGAGGTCAATGCATGCAAGCAACGACAAACAGAACGCTCATCAATAAGAAAAAGCTACTCGCCATGATCCCGCTGTGCGAGCGCACGATTTACAACTTGGAGCAGCGGGGAGAATTCCCGCGCCGCATTGCGCTAACCAGCCGAAATGTCGTGTGGGACTTGGCTGACGTTGAGGAATGGATCGAGGCCCGCAAGTGTTCGGGTATCCAAGCTCGCCGCCCTGGATTGGGGGCTTAATCGTGGCCATTGATTTAAGGGCCGCGTTCGACAACGAGCCGCCTTTACTGGACTTTGTATGGCCAGGTTTTCTCGCGGGAACCGTGGGAGCGCTAGTAGCCCCAGGAGCTACGGGCAAGAGCTTCTGGGCATTGGAAGCTGCAATGTCCATCGCGTGCGCAGTCGCAGGTGGGGACCTGGTAGGGATTGCCCCTGAGCGCGCTGGACGCGTGGTCTATTTCGCGGGGGAAGACCCGGAAGTCGCGTTGGTACGGCGAATTCATGCGATAGGCCTGCACCTGAATCAGCAGGCACGCGAAGCTATCGCGGAGAACCTCACTCTTGAGCCGATCATGGGCAAGCGCTTGAACGTGATGGATGAACGGCACCTTGCCCGTGTCATTGAATTTTGCGCGGGTGCTCGACTGATCGTACTGGATACCCTGAGCCGAATTCACGACAAGGACGAGAACAGCAACGGTGACATGGCGAGGCTTGTCGCCACGCTTGAGCACGTCGCGGCCAGCACCGGCGCATCGGTTCTGTACTTACACCATGTGAGCAAGGGCAGCGCCCGCGAAGGGCAAACCGATCAGCAGCAGGCTGCGCGAGGCGCATCCGCTCTAATCGACAATGCCCGCTGGTGTGGTTTCGTCGCCAAGATGAGTGAAGACGAGGCGAAGCGTTTGAGCGACCGCGACTATGACCGACGCCCCATCGGCAACGACCGGCGCGGTTTCTTCGTCCGGTTTGGTGTCAGCAAGCAGAACTATGACGCGACCGCACTCGAGCGATGGTACCAACGCCACGATGGCGGCGTCCTTGTTCCGGTGCAACTGGTGGAGGTGAAGAAGGAGAACGTCCTGCATGTCGTAAACGGGAGTGACGATGAGCTGTGGTAATGCCGTTACACCCACCAGTACCAGCGCGCAGGCGCGAGTAATGCTCTATCAACCTAGCCAGCGACCGCGCTTGCGCGAAGGCGACTGGATGGAAACCTCCTTTGGTCGCTGTCGCGTGACCGGCAGGTTAGGTCAGCGGCACGCCGATATTGTCGAGGCGGTTTTGTACTGCGCCGAACGTCGGCGCGATGTTTCTGATGGTGGTGTCGAGCTGCTGGTAGACCCGGCACGCGTGCGAAAAACGCTTTCCGATAGCCGGTACAGCTTTACTCAGATCGAAAAGCTGTTGACTGAGCTAAGAGCCGCGACGATCACAATCGAGATGCCCCAGTTCGACCGCTTAATCATCGGCGGATTGATTGACCACGTTATCCCTTCTCCCATGACACGCCCTGATCCTCTGACGGGTGGGGAGCGGAATTTGTGGAAGGTACGCCTTGGAGTTGCGCTTGTAACGCTGCTCGAACATGACTTGAGCTTGTACTATGACCCTGCCCCCATTGCTCGCTTGCAGCATGGAATCAGCCAGGCCGTCGCAAGGCACGTCTTGAGCCACAAAATAGAGCCGACAGGAGGATGGTTCCTCGATACCGTCATTGTGGCAGTAGCCGGGCAAGCATCAAGCCAAGCCATGCGCGATGCGCGGCGAAGGCTGAAGGACGAGGCAGAAGAATTACGGCAAATTGGGCTTATGCTTGACGGCGATCGCATCAAGAAAAACGGTGTGTGCAGCCCCTAAAGCGTGGCGCAGCCGCCCGATGGCGTGGCACAAGCGCCCGAATGCGTTGTCAGGCGACATGACAAACTGACCCCCTGGCGACATGGAGAACTGACCCCTTCATGATCACATCAGGAGGGATCATCCATGCAAGAAGCCGAGT
>NZ_JACHIB010000001.1 GCF_014203015.1 Castellaniella defragrans | reverse complement strand
CCCAGTTCTGCTGCCATCGGGCAGCCGTTCGTTCAACCGTAGGGGGGGTCAGTTTTAGGTGTCGCCAGGGGGTCAATTCCTGGTGTCGCTTGACACGAGCCTTTTCCGAATCGAGCGCATAGCTTCTCACTCCATCGGCAAATGGATTTGGCGTGTCGTCAATGAATGCAACACTGCAATCTTCAAGATAGCGGCCGCCAATCGCTTCCCGATCAGCTACAACGGCTGCCCAAACTGAGGTTGCTGCCGCTTGAGTGGCTTCTTTCAGCTCGGCTGGGGGCAGATTTGCCTCCGCACGCGCTTTGCCAACGGCCTCGAAGAGTGGCTTGTCGTCCTTGAGGGACAACGCTCTGCGAGATTCGAGCAGCCGCCGCGTGTTCTCCAGTTCCTTTTGCAGCAATTCGGCATCTGGCAGCACGGTGCGATAGTTCGCCGCCATCACCTTGTTCGGCAGACCATCCAGTGCATACCGCGCCAGGGCATGGCCCTTGTCAGCGCACAGGATCAGGCCCACTGGCGGATTCTCGTCCGGGTAGGCCCAATGCTCCTTGGCATAGTTGCAGTACATATGCATCTGCCCCACGTCGGCATGGGTCAGGCTGCCCAGCTTCAGGTCGAGGAACTCCAGCACATACGGGTCTTTGATCGCGTCATTGGGCGTGACGACATCCTCGGGCTTGGCCACCGAACCCTTGACCAGCATCGCCGCCTTGTCCTTGGACAAGGCCGTGCGCTCGTAGAACTGGCTGCCGATCTGCCGGTCGAGCTGGCGCACGCTCCAGCCGCCGCGCAACGCCTCGGCCTCGTAGAACCGACGGGCATGGTCATCCTTGACCGACAGCAGCCGAACGTAAGCCGACCACGGCAGCGAGAAAACCTGAGCCAGTTCGGGCAGACTCAATTTCCCAGACACTGTCTGGGATTTCTCTGCAGACGGCTCGTTTCCCAATTTCCCAGACAGTGTCTGGGAAATCTCGGGTTGGGGATAGGCGAGGAAGAAACGCCGCATGCTTTCCAGGTTGTTGACGCCGAACCCACGCCCGAACCGGGCCGTCAGATCGGCGGACAGGCGCTCCATCAACTGCTCGCCGTAACCGGCCCGCCGCTTGCCTTTCTGCTCGGCTTCGACGATCCGGCGGCCAATCTCCCAATAGCTGGCCGCCATCAGCGCATTGACACTGCGCGCCGCTGCCTGGCGCGCCGCATCCAGCAGTTCCACGATGCCGCCGTGGATGCCGGCATAGCCAGCCGGTAAGGCGGTGCGCTTCCCCGCTGTCGTAGGTGTCTTCCTTGTCATGCTGTCATCTCCATAGAACGGGATGCCCCGGTAATCGCCAGCCGCCGATTCGCCACCAGCTCGGCCGCATCCCGCACCGGCTTGTCCTCGGTATGAACATAGTGCATAAACATCGCCACGGTCTTGTGACCTGTGAGCTTTATGTCCACCTTGGTCGGCACACCAGAGTTGGCGATGTCGGTCATCGCCGCGATGGCGGATGCCGTGCGTGCCAACGTGCGGCACGCCGGCGGCCTTGAGCACGCGCGTCCAGCCGCCGTAGTGTTCGCCGTGGGTCATGTGCCGGGTCGGCCTTCCGCCTCCAGCGTCTCCAACTGGCGGAAGATCCGCACCAGTTCATCGTCCACGATCAGCCGGGTTTCCTTGCCAGGCGGGTACATCGGAACGTGACGGCACGGGTTCGTGCCATCCGGACGGTAGCCCCATACTTCGGCCAGGTTGAACATCTTGCGCAGCACTCCGAAGGCGTTGTTCGCTTCGGCCTGCTTGTAGGCCAGCTTCTCCATCAGCGCTGCCACATCGGGGCGCTTCACGTATTGCGCCCTCATCCGGCCCATGATCGGGATGATGCAGCGGTCAATCACGCCCTGATAGCCGCGTTGCGTGCTGGGCTTGTGGCGCTGCTTGGCGCAGTCCAGCGAATTGCGGTACTGGAGTCATCGTGAAACAAAAAACCGCCTGGCACCGCAGTACGGCGCCAGGCGGACGAGGAATGGCGGACCGCGGCGGGGCGGTCCGCCCTGCGCGGGCCCGTCCCGCAGGCGCAAAGGGAGTTGCCGCCTGAAGGACCGGCCCGCGCCGGCGGACGGGCTACTTCTGCGGCCGGGGCGTGGCGGCCGTGCTCGGCGGCAGGATGGGGTAGACGACCTGGGGCTGCTCGCCGGTCAGGGTGTGCAGGAAGCGGGTGATGGCCTTGACCTCGCCCTCATTCAGCTCCTGGCCCAGCTGACTGGAGCCCATGATGGCCACGGCCTGCTCCAGCGACCAGACGTCGCCGCTGTGGAAGTAGGGCGCGGTCAGGGCGATGTTGCGCAGCGGCCCCGCGCGGAACACGTATTCGTCGCTGGCGGTGTGGGTCACGGTGAAGCGGCCCTTGTCGTCCGGCGGCAGGATTTCCGCGCCGGGCTTCTTCACCACCCCGAAGGGGAAGTACCCCTGGCCGCCGACGTTGATGCCCTGGTGGCAGGCCACGCAGCCCTTGCTCATGAACAGGTCCAGCCCCTTGAGCTCGATCTCGTCCAGGCTGTCGGCGCCGGCCAGGAACTGGTCGAACTTGGAGTTGGGCGTGAGCAGCGTGCTCTCGAACGCCTCGATGGCATGGGCCATGTTCTCGAAATTGACCGGATCCTTGTCCTTCGGATAGGCCTTCTGGAACAGGGCGACGTATTCGGGCAGGCTCTTGAGGGTTTCCTCGACCTGGGAGGGCGTGTTGTTCATCTCGACGCTCGCCTGCACGGGGCCCTTGGCCTGCTCCTTCAGGTCGGCGGCGCGACCATCCCAGAACTGGGCGCCGTTGAACAGCGCGTTGAGCACGGTCGGCGAATTGCGCGGCCCGTGCTGCCAGCCGTGGCCGATGGAGGTCTGGATGTTGTCGGCCCCGCCGGTGCCGACGCTGTGACAGGTGTTGCAGCTGATGATGTGGCTGCGCGACAGGCGCGGCTCGAAGAACAGCCAGCGGCCCAGCTCGATGCTGTCGGCGGAGATGTTGCGTTCCTTGATCACGGACTCGGGCGTGGGGATCGGCTGGAAGAACTGCCGCGCGGTCTCCCGCACCGCGTCTGCGGCGGGCGCGCCCGCGGCCAGGGCGGCGGATCCGCTCAGCGCGAGGCCGGCCGCCAGGAGGAGGGTGGTGTGCTTCTTCATGGTGTTCCCCTTGTGGAGTTGGAGTGGTTATATCCACAATGAAAACATGGTCATTGATTTCCCGTCTTGATGAGGGTCAAGCGCCCACCGGGACTGTCGGTTTTCCGCCATGGCAAAAACGCCGCCCGTTTCGGGGCGGCGTCCGGGCGGATCGCATTGGTGCCGGCTAGAGGAATCGAACCCCCGACCTTCTCATTACAAGTGAGCTGCTCTACCAACTGAGCTAAGCCGGCCAAGGACCATCATTCTACAGGACGATGTACGGGACGGGCCGCCTCATTTGACGACTTTCAGGTGGGACGGCTTGGGGGCGTCGGGGCCGTCGTCCGGCGGCGTCGGGGCGCCCGGCGCGGGCGGCTGCGGGCCCGGCTGGTCGTCGCCGCCCGGGTAGGGGCGCGAGGCCACGACCTCGAAGCCCATGCCGGCGCCGGTCTCGCGGGCGTACACCGCCGAGACGGCCGCCACGGGGATGAACAGGTGCTCCACCGCGCCGTTGAAGCGGGATTCGAATTCGATGTAGTCGTTGCCCAGCGTCAGGCGGTTGGTGGCCAGGTGGCTGATGTTCAGCGTGATCTGGCCGTCATGGACGTGGGCGAGCGGCACCACGGTGTTCTCGTCGACGGTGACCACCAGGTAGGGCGTGTAGCCATTGTCCGTGCACCATTCGTGCAGTGCGCGGATGAGGTACGGTTTGGTCGAGGATTCCTGCATGTTCAGCGGCGCATGACCTTTTCGGAAGGGGTGAGGGCCTCGATGTAGGCGGGGCGCGAGAACAGGCGCTCGGCGTACTTCTGGATCGGGGCGGCGCTCTTGGGCAGTTCGATGCCGTAATGGCCCAGGCGCCACAGCAGCGGGGCCACGGCCACGTCCAGCATGGAGAATTCCTCGCCCAGCATGTACTTGTTCTTTACCAGCAGGGGGGCGAGCTGGGCGAGGCGGTCGCGGATGTTGGCGCGGGCCGCGTCGCGGATCTTTTCGTCGGTGACGCCGCGGTTTTCCAGCGTGGACACGTGGACGAACAGTTCCTTTTCGAAGTTGTACAGGAACAGGCGGGTGCGCGCCCGCATGATCGGGTCGGCCGGCATCAGCTGCGGGTGCGGGAAGCGCTCGTCGATGTATTCGTTGATGATGTTCGACTCGTACAGGACCAGGTCGCGCTCGACCAGGATGGGCACCTGGCCGTAGGGATTCATCACCGCGATGTCTTCGGGCTTGTTGTACAGGTCGATGTCGCGGATTTCGAAATCCATGCCCTTTTCAAACAGCACGAAGCGGCAGCGTTGCGAAAAGGGGCAGGTCGTCCCGGAATAGAGCACCATCATGTCGTGGGTTCCAATGCAAAAAAAGACGGAGAACGCGCGCGCGCCTGAAAACGCAAGCCAGGCGTCGTGTCAACGCCTGGCTGGCATCCCGGCCCGCGCGGCCGGAGGGTCATGCGCCCCGCGGGGCGCGGCCGATCCGGGGATCTTCTGAAATCAGACGATCCTTAGCGGACGTGCTTCCAGTATGCCGCATTCATGCGGATGGCGACAAACAGGAACAGGAACAGGAACAGCATGACCCACACGCCGATCTGCTTGCGCAGGAGCTGGCCGGGTTCCGCCATCCAGCCCAGGAAGTTGCTCAGGTCGGCGACGTCGCTCTCGAACTTGCTGAAGGTCTTGGCATCGGCGGAGTCGAAGCGCGTGACGCGGGTGGCTTCGCCGGTGTAGTCCTTCAGGACTTCGGTCTTGACGGTCGGGATGCCGGCGGCATCGTAGACCGTGGTGGTGCGCTGCCACTGTTCGTTGCCCTGGGCGTCGGCGACCTGGTGGACTTCGATGTCCGTGAAGCTGCGCGGGCCTTCGAGCTGCCAGAGCGCGTTGGGCATGCCCACGCTGGGGAAGACGACGTTGTTCCAGCCGGTCTTCTTGGTGGAGTCGCGGTAGAAGGTGCGCAGGTAGGTGTAGATGTAGTCCACGCCGGAGGGGCCGAAGTTGGTGCTCTTGGCGCGGGCGATCACGGACAGGTCGGGCGGCGCGGCGCCGAACCACTTTTTCGCGTCCTCGGGCGTCATGGCGATCGTCATCAGGTCGCCGACCTTCTCGCGGGTGAAGAGCAGGTTCTTCTTGATGTCGTCCTCGGACAGGCCCAGGTCCATGAGCTTGTTGTAGCGCATGGCATTGGCGCTGTGGCAGTTCAGACAGTAGTTGACGAACAGCTTGGCGCCGTTTTGCAGGGCGGCCAGTTCGGTGATGCGGTCGGGGGTGCGATCCAGGTGTGCGCCGCCCTCGGAGGCGAGGGCCAGCGTGCAGGTCAAAGACAGGGCCAGGGCACCGAGCAGTTTTTTCAGCATGATCTTTCCGTGACAGTCAGGGGTTCGGCCTTCAGTGGGCCCGGAAGGTGACGCGGTCGGGAACCGGCTTGAAGGTGCCCAGACGGCTCCAGACGGGCATCGCCAGGAAGAACGCCAGATAGATGACCGTGCCGATCTGCCCCATCAGGGTGGCGGAGGGCGAGACCGGCTGCGTGCCCAGCCAGCCCAGGATCAGGAAATCGACGATGAAGATCGCGTACAGGACCTTGTGCCAGTTGGGACGGTAGCGGATCGACTTGACCGGGGACTGGTCCAGCCACGGCAGGAAGAACAGGATGACGACGGCGCCGCCCATGGACACCACGCCCCAGAACTTGGCGTCCAGGACCTTCATGAGGATGGCGACCAGGATCAGGATGCCGGGCACGGCCAGGCGCCAGATGCCCGAGAGCCGGCCCTTGGCGAACAGCACCACGGCGGCCAGCAGGGCGCCGGCGGCCATCACCCAGGTGAAGTCGCTGGTGGTGGCGCGCAGCATGGTGTAGAACGGCGTGAAGTACCAGACCGGGGCGATGTGCGGCGGGGTCTTCAGCGGGTCGGCCGGGATGAAGTTGTTGTATTCCAGGAAGTAGCCGCCCATTTCGGGGCCGAAGAAGATGATCGCGGCGAACACGATCAGGAAGCCCGCCACGCCGACCACGTCGTGCACCGAGTAGTAGGGGTGGAAGGGGATGCCGTCCATGGGGCGGCCGTACTTGTCCTTCGGACCCTTCTTGATCTCGACGCCGTCGGGGTTGTTCGAGCCCACTTCGTGCAGGGCGATGATGTGCGCCACGACCAGGCCGATCAGCACCAGCGGGATGGCGATCACGTGGAAGGCGAAGAAGCGGTTCAGGGTGGCGTCGGACACGACGTAGTCGCCGCGGATGAACAGGGAGAGGTCGGGGCCGATGAAGGGGATGGCCGAGAACAGGTTCACGATCACCTGGGCGCCCCAGTAGGACATCTGGCCCCAGGGCAGCAGGTAGCCGAAGAAGGCCTCGCCCATCAGGCACAGGAAGATGGCCACGCCGAAGATCCAGACCAGCTCGCGCGGCTTGCGGTAGGAGCCGTAGAACAGGCCGCGCAGCATGTGCAGGTAGACCACGACGAAGAACATCGAGGCGCCGGTGGAGTGCATGTAGCGGATGAACCAGCCGCCCGGCACTTCGCGCATGATGTATTCGACGGACTCGAAGGCGAAGCGCGCATCGGGCTTGTAGTTCATCACCAGGAAGATCCCGGTGACGACCTGGATCACCAGCACCAGCAGCGCCAGCGAGCCGAAGAAATACCAGAAGTTGAAGTTTTTCGGAGCATAGTACTCGGACATGTGCTCCTTGAACATTTTGGTGAGCGGGAAGCGGTTGTCCACCCAGCCCAGCAACCCGGTCGTCTCGACGTTTTTATCGGCCATGGAAGGCTCCTAGATTCAATATCGCAAAAGGATGAACGGGGGCGTCCATCAGGCCTTGTTGTCTTCGTCGACGCCGATGGTGATGCGGCTGCCGTCGGCGGAGAAGACGTAGGGCGGGATTTCGAGATTGTCAGGGGCGGGCTTGTTGGCGAACACCCGGCCGGCCAGATCGAAGGTGGAGCCGTGGCACGGGCAGAACCAGCCGCCCGGCCAGTCGCTGGGCAGCCCCGGCTGGGCGCCGGTCTGGAAGTGGGCGGTGGGCGAGCAGCCCAGGTGGGTGCAGATGCCGATGCAGACGAAGTATTCGGGCTTGCGCGAGCGGTATTCGTTTTTCGCCCATTCCGGCGTGAAGCCGGGGCGGTCGGACTGGGGATCGGCGAGCTCGGCGTCGTGCTTGGGCAGGGCTTCGATTTCGGCCTTGGTGCGGCGCACGATCCAGACCGGCTTGCCGCGCCATTCGACGGTCATCATCTGGCCTTCGGCCAGGCCGGAGATGTCGGCCTCGACCGGCGCGCCGGCCGCCTTGGCCTTTTCGGACGGGGCGAACGAGCCGACGAACGGCACCGCCGTGGCGACGCCCGCCACTCCGCCAAGGGTACAGGCCGATGCGACCCAGAAGCGGCGCGAAGGATCGGGGGGCAGGTTCGGGTCGACTGCGCCCTGCTCGTCGGACTGTGTCGGATGCTGACTCATTCTGTTATCCCTGGTTGCCGCCCTGGGGGCGGAGCGTTTTGAACGTGATCTGCCTGTGCGTGGAGCCGCGAAAAGGTCGCCCCACAAGGGTCTTCAACCGCGTATTATAGCGTTACGCCCAGTGGGGTAAATGGATGGAGGACGAGCGAAATGAGCGCAGCCGGGGGTTTCATCAAAGAATTCCGTGAATTCGCCATCAAGGGCAACATGATGGACCTGGCGATCGGGGTCATCATCGGCGGCGCCTTCGGCAAGATCATCGATTCGATCGTCAACGACCTGTTCATGCCGCTCATCAATTTCATCCTCGGCGGCAGCGTCAATTTCGACAACCTTTTCTGGGTGCTGCGCCTGCCCGAAGGCTATGCCGGCGCCATGACGATGGCCGACCTGACCAAGGCGGGCGCGGTGGTGTTCGCCTGGGGCCATTTCCTCACCATCTTCGTCAATTTCCTGCTGCTGGCCCTGGTGGTGTTCATGCTGGTGAAGCTGGTGAACAACGCCCGCCGCCGCTTCGAGGCCGAGCCGGCCCCCGAGGCCGCGGCGCCCCCCGAAGACATCCTCCTGCTGCGCGAGATCCGCGACGCCCTGAAAAAATAGGAAGCACAGGCCGTGCGTGCGCGGGCCGCGCGCCCGGCCGCGGCCCCCGGGGGCCCGGCCGCCGCGCTAGACGGGATTGTCGATGTCCACGAATTCGCAGGGCACGCCGAAGCGGGCCTCGATGGCCTTGCCCAGGGCCTGCACGCCGTAGCGCTCGGTGGCGTGGTGGCCGGCGCTGATGTAGGCCGCGCCCGTCTCGCGCGCCAGGTGCACGGTGGGCTCGGAGATCTCCCCGCTCACGTAGCAGTCCGCGCCCGCCGCCAGGGCGGCGTCCATCATGCCCTGGGCTGCGCCGGTGCACCAGGCCAGCCGCCGTGCCGGCTGCGCCGGGTCGCCGATCACCAGGGGCTCGCGCGCCAGCCGGCGGGCGATGTCGGCCGCCAGCGCGCCCACCGTCGTCTCGCGGGCGGGCGCGCCCAGCCAGACCAGGCCGTCCGGGCCGCAGCGCCGCGGGGCGCCGTCCGGGCCGGTGTCCGGGATCCAGTCCATGACGCGCGCCAGCTGGGCGTTGTTGCCCCATTCGGGGTGGGCGTCCAGCGGCAGGTGGTAGGCGAACAGATTGATCTCGCGCGCCATCAGGGCCGCCAGGCGGCGGTGCTTGGGGCCGCGGATGCAGGGGTCCTCGTTCTTCCAGAACCAGCCATGGTGCACGAGGATGGCGTCCGCATCGCGTGCGGCGGCGGCCTCGATCAGGGCCTGCGAGGCCGTCACGCCGGTGACGATGCGGCGGATCGCGCCGCGCCCCTGGACCTGCAGGCCGTTCGGGCAATAATCACGGAAGCGTTCCGGCTGCAACGCCTCGTTCAGCCAGTCCGCCAGTTCCTGCCGGGAGATTTCGGTAACCATGGGATGTTGTCCTTCAGCGCGTCTTTCCGTCTGTGCCGCATGGGCGGATCCGGCCGCGGGCCGGCCCGTGCGGATCGTCCTGCGTCCGGCCCATCCGGGCGGCGCCGGGGCCGCGCAGGGGACCGCACGCGCGGGACGTATCGGATGATGTCATGTTCATGCGACGATTGTGGCTGATTTTCGCCCAGACCGTGACGGTCTGCCTGGCCATCCTCTTTCTGGTGGCCACCCTGCGGCCGCAGTGGCTGCCGGGCGGCGCGCCCGAGCCCGGCCCCGCGCCCGGCGCGCCGGCGGCGCCCCGGGCCCCCTCGGCCCCCGCTCCGGGCGCGGCCCCGTTCAGCTACGCGGACGCCGTGGCGCGGGCCGCGCCGTCGGTGGTCAACATCTACACCGCCAAGCACGTGGACGTGCCGCTGGTGCCGCTGCCGGCCGATCCCGGCCTGGAACGGTTCCTGCGCGGCCTGCCGGGGTTCACGCGGCGGGAATCGGCCACCAGCCTGGGTTCGGGCGTGATCGTGCGGGCCGATGGCACGATCCTGACCAACTACCACGTGATCGAGGCGGCCGACGCGATCGAGGTGCGCCTGCGCGACGGCCGCCAGGCGGCGGCGAAGCTGGTCGGCGCGGATCCTGAAAGCGACCTGGCGGTGCTGAAGATCGGCCTGCCCGACCTGCCCGCGATCGCCTTCGATCCCGCGCCCTCGGTGCGCGTGGGCGACGTGGTGCTGGCGATCGGCAATCCGTTCGGCGTGGGCCAGACCACCACCCAGGGCATCGTCTCCGCCGTGGGCCGCAACCGCCTGGGGCTGAACACCTACGAGGACTTCATCCAGACCGACGCGGCCATCAACCCGGGCAATTCGGGCGGCGCGCTGATCGACGCGCGCGGGGAACTGGTCGGGATCAACACGGCGATCTATTCCGAGACCGGCGGCTCGCTGGGGATCGGCTTCGCCATCCCGGCGGCGGCCGCGCACCACATCCTGGACGAGATCCTGACCTACGGCCGCGTGCGGCGCGGCTGGCTGGGCCTGGAGCCGCAGGACATCACGCCCGACCTGGCGCAGGCCTTCCGCCTGAAGGACACGCGCGGCGCGATCGTCGCCCGCGTCCTGCCGGGCGGGCCGGCGGCGGGCGCCGGCGTGCGGGTGGGCGACGTCATCCGCACGCTGGACGGCCGGGCGGTGGAAGACGCCTACGACCTGGTCAACCGCCTGGCCTCGCTGCGGGCGGGCGGCACCGCCCGCCTGGGCGTATGGCGCGCCGGCAGGAACGTGACGCTGGAGGTGCCCGTGGGCGAGCGCCCGACGGTGCGGCGGCGCTGAGCCGCGGCGGCCGCGATGGGGAAGGCCGCGGCGCGGAAGGCCGCGGTGCGGCAAGCTGAGGGGCGGCAAGCCGGCAGAAATGAAAGGAATGCAACGAGCATTTCCGATCTGGATCATTTTATTACATTCGTGCTATCCTGGGCGCCCCCGGCTTTCAGGACCGCCAGGGCGTGCAGGCGGACGGAGGGCGCCGCGCGGGTGGGCGGCGGATTTCCTCCGGAGACATCAGGAAAAGAATGCGCTGATCATGAATCAGGCGGTTGGCCTCGGGACACACCTCACGCGTATGATCGCCCGCGCGGCCTGGCCGGCCGCCGCGGCGTTTCCGCTGGTGTTCGCCGCTCTGTGGGCGTGGCCGGTGTTCGGCAGCCTGGCGCTGTGGCCGGTCGACGCGATCCTGGCCGGGGCGCTGCTGCGTTCCCGCATGCGCGTGCCCTCCCTCGCCTGGCCCCTGCTGGGCGCGGCCCTGGTGCTGGCCCGGCTGGCCTGGGGTCAGGCCGCGGCGCAGGGTCTGGCCGATCTGTCGGGCCTGTTCGTCGTCTGGCTCGTCCTGTCCCGCTTCCTGCCCCAGGACAGCCTGCGCACGCCCGGCGCCATCGTCCGGATCCTGCTGGCCGGCCTGGCGGGCGCCATCGTCCTCTCGGCGGTGGCCCGCGGCCTGGGCTACCTGCAGACGGGCGGCATCCCGGGCAGCGCGGATGCCCTCAGCGGCCTGCTGGGGCGCTGGCTGGGCTATTGCGTCTTCCTGCCACCGGTGCTGCTGCTGCCCCGGCCCGGATTCCTCCGCGGCGAGCGCCGCCGCGCGGGCCGCGGCCTGCTGCGGCTGCTGGCGGCCCGGGCGGTCTGGCTGCCGCCGCTGGCGTGGCTGGCCAGCCTGGCGCTGTGCCTGGCGCTGGGCGGCGCCGGCTCCCTGGTGTTCCCGCTGGCCTCGCTGATGTATTGCGCCCACGCCTGCTCGCAGCGGATGGTGGCCTGGCTGGTCCTGCTGACGGTGCTCGGCATCGTGTCCGGCATCGGCGCCGGCTGGCCGGGGCCACCCGCCGGCGGCTCGCTGACGGGCATGTCCGGCTGGGCGCTGGTCTCCCTGCAACTGGGCCTGCTGCTGGTGGTGGCCGCGCCGCTGCTGATGTCCAGCGCCCTGGCGGCCCGCAGCGACCTGATCGTGTCCCTCAACCGCGCGCTGGACCACGACGAGATGACGCAGGCCCTGTCGCGGCCGGCCTTCATGCGCGGCGCTCAGGAATACCTCCGGCAGATCCCGCCGTTCCTGCACGGCAACGGCCTGATGATGCTGGACATCGACCATTTCAAGCAGCTGAACGACACCCACGGCCACGCGGCGGGCGACAACGTGCTGCAGGAATTCTCCCGCACGATCCGCGGCGCCATCCGCCCCCAGGACCTGTTCGGGCGGCTGGGCGGGGAGGAATTCGGCCTGATCCTGCCGGGCTGCTCCCTGGAGGACGCCGTCGAGACGGCCCGGCGCCTGCGCGCCTGCGTGGAAGGCATCAGCCTGTACTACGACAGCGACGAGCCGCTGCGCATCACGGTCAGCATCGGCATCGTGCACGATTCCCAGAGCCCGCGCGCGGACCTGGACGAGCTGCTGCGGCACGCCGACCAGGCCCTGTACCGGGCCAAGCGCGGCGGCCGCAACCGCGTCTGCCTGTACGGAACGTCGGAGCGGGACTGCCTGGCGTGCGCCGCCGAGGCCTGAACGGCAAGGGTCGAACGGCGCGCCGGCCTCAGCCCCGCGCGCGCAGGATCTTCGCCGCGGCGATGGCGAAGTACGTCAGGATGCCGTCGCCGCCGGCGCGCTTGAAGGCCAGCAGCGATTCCATCATCACCTTGTCGTGGTCCAGCCAGCCGTTGGCGGCTGCGGCCTTGATCATGGCGTATTCGCCGCTGACCTGGTAGGCGTAGGTCGGCATGCCGAAGGCGTCCTTGACCTCGCGCAGCACGTCCAGGTAGGGCAGGCCGGGCTTGACCATCACCATGTCGGCGCCTTCGCGGATGTCGGCGGCGACTTCGCGCAGGGCCTCCAGGCGGTTGGCCGGGTCCATCTGGTAGGTGGCCTTGTTGGACGCCCCCAGGTTGGCGGCCGAGCCCACCGCGTCGCGGAAGGGCCCGTAGAAGGCGCTGGCGTACTTGGCCGAGTAGGCCATGATGCGGGTGTGGATGCGGTCCTGGGCGTCCAGCGCCTGGCGCACGGCGCCGATGCGCCCGTCCATCATGTCGCTGGGGGCGACGATGTCGGCGCCCGCCTGGGCGTGGGTCAGCGCCTGGCGCACCAGCATGGCCACCGTGGGCTCGTTCAGCAGCTGGCCGTCGTCGTCGATCAGGCCGTCCTGGCCGTGGCTGGTGTAGGGGTCCAGCGCCACGTCGGTGAGCACGCCCAGTTCGGGGAACTTCGATTTCAGCAGGGCCACGGTGCGCGGGATCAGGCCGTTCGGATTGGCGGCCTCCTGGCCGTCGGGCGTCTTCAGGGACGGGTCGATGTGCGGGAACAGGGCCAGCACGGGGATGCCCAGCTCCAGGCATTGCTCGGCCGTGCGCAGCAGGACGTCGGGGGACTGCCGCGCCACGTCCGGCATCGAGGCCACCGGGTCGTGCACGTCGCGGCCCTCGCAGACGAACACCGGATAGATCAGGTCGTCGGCCGACAGGCGCGTCTCGCGCACCAGGCGGCGGGAAAAGTCGTCGCGCCGGTTGCGGCGCAGGCGCATGGCGGGAAAATCGGCGGGGGGCAGGAAGGCGGTCATGCGGGACTCCGGAAAACACCCGCCGCGCGCGGCGGGACGATGAAGGGGGCGTGGGAGGATGCTCGCGCGCTCAGGGCACGGCCTGGGGCGAGATCCAGTTTTCGATGTGGGCGGCGGCCTCGTCCAGGCCGATGCGGTGGGTGGCGGAAAAGGGCAGCGCGGTCAGCGTGCCGATGTCCGCCAGGTCCTTGCGCGCGCGCGCGGCGGCCTGGATGCGCTGGCCGTAGGGCAGCTTGTCGGCCTTGGTCAGCAGGGCCAGGGTGGGCAGGCCGCGCAGGGCGATCCAGCGGGCCAGGCGCCGGTCCAGGTCGGTGACGCCGCGGCGGATGTCGATCAGCAGCACCACGCCCGCCAGGCTGGCGCGCTCGTGCAGGTAGCCGCCCAGGACCTCGGCCCATTCGTCGCGCGCCGCGCGGTCCACGGCGGCGTAGCCGTAGCCGGGCAGGTCCACCAGGAAGCCCAGCCAGGCGTCCGGCGCGAGCGGATCGGGGATGCCGAACAGGTTGATCAGGCGGGTGCGGCCGGGCGTCTTGCTGGAAAAGGCGAGCCGGCGCTGGTTGGTCAGGACGTTGATGGCCGAGGACTTGCCCGAGTTGGAGCGGCCGACGAAACAGACTTCGGCGGTGGTCGGGGCGGGCAGCTGGTCCAGCCGGGCGGCGGACACCGTGAACCGGGCGCGATGGAGGAGAGACACGGGGGGCGGGCTCGACAGGAGAGGGGGGTGAAGCCTATTGTATAATTTCATATTGAATGTTGCGCCGCGCATCGCGTGTCCCGGGCGGATACGGTGTCGGCCTTGTCAGGCGCCGGATCCCGGCGTCGTGAACGAATCACCACCGAGGATCTCATGAAGCGTGCGCTTTCCAGTGTGTTCATGGCCGGCAGCCTGATTCTCGCCGGCGCCCTGCCCGGCTTCGCCCAAGCCCAGGACGCGCAAAAACCCGATGCCAAGGCCGGCGAGCAGCTGTTCCTGAATGGCGACATGTCGCGCGGCGTGCTGGCCTGTGTCACCTGTCACGGCGAAGGCGGCAACAGCACCATCCCCATGAATCCCAACCTGGCCGCGATGCCGCACGAATACATCGCCAAGCAGCTGCGCGATTTCGTGCCGCAGGGCGACAAGCGCGCGGTGCGCACGGGCGCCGACGGCGCGCCGTCCATCATGTCCACCATCGCCCCCACCCTGACGCCCCAGGACATCCAGAACGTCGCGCTGTACCTGTCGCAGCAGAAGATGGACTGGGACAAGGCCGGCACGGCCACGCACGAAGCCACCATGGAACGCGGCCAGACCATCTGGCGCGCCGGCATCGCCGACCGCAAGGTGCCGGCCTGTGCCGCATGCCACTCGCCCAACGGCGCCGGCCTGCCGGCCGAATTCCCGCGCCTGGCCGGCCAGCACCCCGAATACCTGCTGGACCAGCTCAAGCTCTTCCGCTCGGGCGACCGGGCCAACGACATCATGCACGACATCGCCGACCGCATGAACGACAAGGACCTGGCCGCCGTGGCCGACTACGCGGCGGGCCTGCGCTAGGGCGGCGGGCGGATTTCCCGGTCGCGCGCAGGGTCTTGGAGGGATCCCGGCGCGTACCGGTGTATCGTTGAAACTTAAAAGACTTGAATCGAGGGGGGCACGCGCGAGCGCACCCCCTGTTTTTTTACCGCCGGGCCGCCCCAAGGTAAAAAGCGCCCCCCTGGGGGGATGAGCCAGGACACGAACAAGTCCCTTCGGACCGTTTCGAGCCTGGCGAATCCCCGCGGCATGCATGCTGCGAGGTGGACGCGAGCCGAAGGCGCGGCGTGGGGCATTTCATTTTCATGAGTCGAGCCGCCGTGGCGCCTTCCCCCTCTTCCCGCCCCCTGGGCGCCGATGTCGTCGAGCTCCTGGGCTCGATGCGCTTCGCCATCAGCCTGCTGGTGTTCATCTGCGTGGCCAGCCTGATCGGCACCGTGCTGCCGCAGAACCAGTCGGCCAATGCCTACGTCGACCAGTTCGGGCCCTTCTGGTTCGCGGTCTTCGACCAGTTCTCCATCTGGCACGTCTACAACAGCGTGTGGTTCCTGCTCATCATGGCCTTCCTGGTGGTCTCGACCACCCTGTGCGTGCTGCGCAACGCGCCCAAGATGCTGCGCGACATGCGCTCGTTCCGGGAATACGTGCGCGGCTCCAGCCTCAGGGCCTTCCACCACCGCGTCGAGCTCTCCAGCGACCTGCCGCCGGAACGCGCCTGCGCCGAAGTGGGCGCGCTGCTGCGGGCCCAGGGCTTCCGCTACCGGGTGCGCGAGGACGGCGACAGCCGCATGGTGGCGGCGAAGAAGGGCGCGGCCAACCGCCTGGGCTACATCTTCGCGCACGTGGCCATCGTCGTGATCTGCCTGGGCGGGCTGCTCGACAGCGAGCTGCCGGTGCGGCTGCAGACCTGGCTGTTCGACAAGCAGCCCGTGACCGGCAACATGCTGATCTCCGAGGTGCCCGAGTCCGGGCGGCTGTCGGCGCGCAATCCCAGCTTCCGGGCCAATATGCTGGTGCCCGACGGCAAGCAGAGCAGCGTCGGCATCGTGGCGGCGGGCCAGGGCGTGCTGCTGCAGCCCCTGCCCTTCACGCTGAAGCTCAACAAATTCCACATCGACTACTACGACACCGGCATGCCCAGCGATTTCCGCAGCGACGTGACGGTGACCGACCTGGCGACCGGCGAGTCCTTCGACCGCACGATCCAGGTGAACGAGCCGCTGCACTATCGCGGCGTCACGGTCTACCAGTCCAGTTTCGACGACGGCGGCAGCACCCTGCAGCTCAAGGCCTGGCCGCTGCGGGGCGGCGGCGCGCAGCCGGTGGAAGTCGCCGGCACGGTCGGGCGCGAAGGCAGGCTGCCCGCCAGCCTGGGCGGGCTGGTGGTGGACTACACCGGCCTGCGCGTCATCAACGTCGAGAACATGGGCGACGGCCAGGGGCCGCAGCCGACCGACGTGGTCGAGCACGTGGCCGCCGTGACCGGCAGCGCGGCCCGGCCGCGCAACGACGGCCTGCGCAACGTCGGGCCCAGCGTGCAGTACCGGCTGATCGGCGCCGACGGCCAGGCGCACGAGTTCAACCAGTACCTGCTGCCGGTGATGATCGAGGACGTCCCGATGTTCCTGCTGGGGGTGCGCAACAGCGCCTCGCAGCCCTACCGCTACCTGCGCGTGCCGGCCGACGGCCAGGGGACGATGGCGGAATTCATGCGGCTGCGCGCCGCGCTGGACGACGCCGGCCTGCGCGACCAGGCCGCCCGGCGCTTCGCGGAGCGCAACGCGCCCGCCGGCGAGCAGCGCGAGCTGATGTTCCAGGCCGCGCGCGGGGCGCTGCGCACCTTCGCGCGCGACGGCTTCAACGGCATCATCGACGCCGCACCGCCCGACCAGCGGGAAAAGATCCTGAACTTCGCCGTGCCCATGATCCAGCTCAGCCTGACCGAACTGCGCGACCTGGCGCGGGCCGGCGCGGGCGAGCCGGCGCTCGATCCGCAGGGCCCGGACGCGGAGCGCGACCGCCAGTGGATGCGCCAGGCCGTACTGGCGCTGGCGACGCTGCCGGATTATCCTGCCTCTGTGGCCCTGCAGCTCACCGGCTTCGAGCAGGTGCAGGCGAGCGTCTTCCAGGTGGCCCGCAGCCCCGGCAAGACCATCGTCTACATCGGCTGCCTGCTGCTGGTGCTCGGGGTGTTCTCGATGTTCTACATCCGCGAACGCCGCGTCTGGGTGTGGATCCGGCCGCAGGACGGGGGCAGCGCCTGGCTGGCCGCCATGACCACCCAGCGGCGCACCCTGGATTTCAATCACGAATACGAACGGCTGCGGGATGCCCTGCGCCGCTTGTCCGGAGGACCCGATCATGACGTCTGATTCCATCGCCGCGCGCGCCGCGGCCGCCTGGCCCCATGACATGAACGCCAGCGGCGACCGCCGCGGCCGCCGGGGCCGGCCCGACTGGACCGATTTCGCCTTCTTCCTGCTGCTGGCCGTCGGCGCCGGCCACGTGCTGACGGAATACGGCACGTTCATGGACTACTACGAAAAGCTGATCCTGATCGGCGCGGTCGGCCTGTTCAGCTGGATGGGCTGGCTGTGGCGGCCGCTGCGCACCCTGATGGTGGCCAGCGGCCTGACGGCGCTGCTGGCGATCTGGCTCTACAGCCCCACGGGCGCGCTGCTGCAGGGCGACCTGTCGCGCGCCGAGAGCACCTTCCTGCTGAAATACCTGATCTCCTCGCAGTCGGCCATCCTGTGGATGTGCGCCCTGTTCGCCCTGGCGACGGTCTGTTACTGGATCGGCTTCGCCAGCCGCACGGCGGCCTGGGTGGGCACCCTCCTCACCTGGGCGGCGGTCTACGCCGGCGTGACCGGGCTGCTGGTGCGCTGGCGCGAAGGCCACCTGCTGGGGCCGGACATCGGCCACATCCCCGTCAGCAACCTCTACGAGGTCTTCGTCCTGCTGTGCCTGGTCACGGCGCTGTTCTACCTGTACTACGAGCGCCGCTACGCCACGCGCGCCCTGGGCGGCTTCGTGCTGCTGGTCATCAGCTCGCTGGTGGTGTTCCTGCTGTGGTATTCCTTCACCCGCGACGCCTACCAGATCCAGCCCCTGGTCCCGGCCCTGAAGAGCTGGTGGATGAAGCTGCACGTCCCCGCGAACTTCATCGGCTACGGCACCTTCAGCCTGGCGGCCATGGTGGGCTTCGCCTACCTGGTCAAGTCGCATGGCGAGACCCGCAGCTGGAAGCCGCTGGTGCCGGTGTTCGTCCTGGGGGCGGTCCTGTGCGCCGAGCCGCTGATCTTCGGCTCGCGCGAGCTGTCGGCCACCTGGATGCTGTATTTCGGCATCGGCGCGCTGGTCGTGGGCACGATCCTGGCGTTCCGCGCGCCGATCGCCCGGCGGCTGCCGTCGCTGGAGATCCTCGACGACATCATGTACCGCGCCATCGCGGTGGGTTTCGCCTTCTTCACGGTGGCCACGATCCTGGGGGCGCTGTGGGCGGCCGACGCCTGGGGCACCTACTGGCAGTGGGACCCCAAGGAAACCTGGGCGCTGATCGTCTGGCTGAACTACGCCGCCTGGCTGCACATGCGCCTGATGAAGGGCCTGCGCGGCGCCATGTCGGCCTACTGGGCGCTGTCGGGCCTGCTGGTGACCAGCTTCGCCTTCCTGGGCGTCAACATGTTCCTGTCGGGCCTGCACTCGTACGGCGAACTCTGATCCGCGGGCCCCGCTCCAGGGGCTCCGTTCCGCCGCGGGCCGTCCCGCCGGCGCGCCCTACGTCAGGCGCCGCCCGCTGATTTCCTCGATGTAGGCGCGGGCGGCCGGGTCCCCCACCAGCGGCAGGATGTTGTCGCAGGCAAGCAGGTCCAGCGGCGGCCGCGAGCCCGAGATCACGTAGCCCTGGACGTAGTCCACGCCCATGTCGGTGAGCGCGCGCAGGGTGGCGACGTCCTCGACCCATTCGGCGATGCATTCCATGCCCAGGTTGTGGGCCAGGTCCACGATGCTGTTGACGATGGCGATGTTGGCCTCGCTGGCGAGCATGTCGCGGATCAGGGTGCCGTCGATCTTGATCATGTCGGCCGGCAGTTCCTTCAGGTAGGAAAACGAGGTGTAGCCGGCGCCGAAGTCGTCCAGGGCCACGCGCGCGCCCATGCGCTGCAGGCGCCGCATGAACTGGCGGGTGCGCTCCAGGTCCTGCAGGGCCACGCCCTCGGTGATTTCCACGCACAGGCGGCGGGTGAACTGCGGCTGCTGGTTGAGGATGCCGAACAGGACGTTGATGAAGCGGTCGTCGTTGAGCGACACCCCGCTGAGGTTGACGTTGACCTGGCGGGTCTGGCCGAGCTTGAGGTGGTGCCTGGACATCCACTCCAGCAGCGTCGTGAAGACCCATTTGTCGATGGCGGTGATCATGCCGCTGTCTTCCGCCGCCTGGATGATCTTGTCGGTCTGGAGCGGCCGCGCGCCGGTGTTGCGCACCCGCAGCAGCGCCTCGAAGTTGAGCGTCTTCAGGGGATGGCGCAGCGACATGATGGGCTGCATCTCCAGGAAGATGTCCTCGGACGTGCCGGTGCTTTCCAGCTGCTCGAACAGGTGCATCTCGTCGATGTGGTCGAACAGCTCGCGGGCGTTCTCCTCGTACAGGACGACGTCCTGGTGCTGCTTGCGGGCATCGCGGCAGGCGCGGCTGGCGGCGGCGATGGCGTCCTTGGGGGTCATGTTGCGGTCGATGTCGATCAGCCCCATGGCGCTCTTGAGCTGGAAGGCCCGTTCGCCGACGTACAGCGCCGAGCCGTTCAGGCTCTCGATCATGTCCTGGGCCGCGCGGCGCGCCTCGCCGGCCCGCATGCCGGGGAACAGGATGATGAACTCGTCATTGCCGATGCGGCCCAGCGGCTGTTCGTCGGACAGCGAGTATTTCAGCCGTTCGCAGACCATCTGCAGCAGCGTGTCGCCGGTGGAATGGCCGAACAGGTCGTTGACGCGCTTGAGGTGATCCAGGTCGAGGAAGGCCAGGGCGCAGGGCGTGTTGGTCTGTTGCAGGTTCTCGATCGCCTTCTGCATGGTCTTCTCGATCCCGCGGCGGTTGAGCGTGTCGGTCAGGGGATCGTTGTCGGCCATCAGGCGCAGCTTGCGGATGGTCTCGGTGCGGGCGCTGATGTCCTGCAGGGAGCCTTCGACGCGGCTGCCCACCAGCGTGGCGCGCAGCAGGAAGTTGCGCGCCGGCGCGTCGCGCGCGGCCTGGATGCGCTGGATCTCGGTGTCGCGGCCCTGCTCCGTGGCCACGGAGATCGCCAGCCAGTCCACCTTGGGGAAGAAGTCGCTCCAGGCGAGCGCGTGCAGGTCCGAATCGGGCGCGATGTCGAGGATCTCGCGCGCGTTCGGATTGAGGTGCTCGAAATGCCGGGTGGCGCCCAGCGTGAACAGGCCCAGCGGCGTGAGCGTGTCGCGGGCGATCAGGTCGTTGCGCTGGCGCAGGCGCAGCTGGCGCTCCTCGCGCATCTTGTCGGCGGCCGCCAGGGCGATCAGCAGGTTGCACAGCAGCAGCGCGACCGTACCCGGGAAGGGGGCGATCAGGCTCGCGCGCCCCAGGCCGATCAGGACCAGGCCGGTCAGCAGGACCGCCAGGGCCAGGCAGACGCCGATGGTGTGCCAGAGCTGCGAGCGCGTGTTGAAGCGGAACAGGCCGTGGACCAGCGTGACCGTGACCAGGGCCGAGGCCAGCCAGGCGGTGAGGAAGGTCGTGAGCTGGAACCAGTCGTGGGGCAGCGCGAGCAGCGCCAGCAGCAGGCAGATCGCGCTCCAGCGGCCGACCAGGCGCAGGCGGCGCACCGTGGCGGCGTCCAGGCTGGGGCGGAACAGGGTGACGAACAGGTGGATCGTCAGGGCGTAGTAGAGCAGGACGGTCAGCTTGCGCACCCAGACCAGCGGATCGGGGGGGATGATCTGGCCCAGGAACTGGTGGTCCCAGCCCAGCGCCCAGGCGCCCAGGCGCAGGTTGCAGAGGATCCAGCAGGCCAGGACCATGTAGGGCTGCTCGCGCATGGTCAGGGCGATGATGACCAGGAAGGCCGCCAGCGTCAGCAGGCCGCCTTCCAGCAGGCCGGCGGCCTGGGCGGTGTGCGCCGTGGTCTCGGACAGCGTGTGGCCCTGCCATTGCTCGATGGAGAGCCGGGTGGGGAAGGACAGCACCAGCCGGCACAGGGCCTGGCCGGCCGCCGCGGCCGGCAGCCGCATCTGCTGTCCCAGCAGCCCGTCCCGGACCTCGATCTCCGCCAGGGGCGATCCGGCGCCGTCGTCGGCTTCGTCCCGGGCCAGCCAGCATTCGGGCGGGGCGGCCGTGTGCACCGGCAGCAGCAGGGCGAGCCCCGCGGACGCGTCGGCGTCGCGGCCGTCCGGCAGGTCGGCCAGCAGCCAGATCGGCCCGTCCGGCGCGGCCTCGGCGAGCCGGGTGGGGCGCGTGCGCAGCCGGGCCAGCGCCTGTGCCGGGTCGAGCGCGGTGTCGGCGTGCAGGAAGCGGGCCGTCAGCGGCTGGCCGGCGGAATCCGTATAGCGCGGCTGCAACAGCAGCAGGGCGGCGATCAGCCCCAGGATGATCAGGACCGGGGTCCCGGCGTACAGCAGGAACGACCAGACGCGGCCGGCGGCGGAGCGGGCGGGAGGGGTGGACGGGCTGGAAGGGAGCGTCTTGATCGCCATGAAGCAAAGGGATGGATAACGGTCCGGTTTCAGCAATGCGCACGCCGGGGCTATGGGCGATTGACGTCCGGAAGGAGCGGAAGTTTAGGGTCGGTGGGGAATGCGCTCCTGGGCGTACAGTTCCTGGATGGTTTCGCGGGGGCGGACGAGCCACGAATCCTGGCCGTCCACCAGGACTTCCGCGGCCCGCGGCCGCGTGTTGTACTGGCTGGACATGGAGAAGGCGTAGGCGCCGGCGGACTGGATGGCCAGCAGGTCGCCCTGTTCGATGGGCAGCGCGCGGCCGCGCGCCAGCCAGTCGCCGCTTTCGCAGATCGGCCCGACCACGTCGTAGGTCTCGACCGGGGTGCCGGCGCGCGGCGCCACCGGCACGACGCCGTGCCAGGCCTCGTACAGGGCGGGGCGCATCAGGTCGTTCATGGCGGCGTCCACGATGGCGAAATTGCGCGCCTCGGTCCGCTTGAGGTATTCGACCCGGGTCAGCAGCACGCCGGCGTTGCCGACCAGGGAGCGGCCCGGCTCCAGGATGAGCTGCAGGTGGTCCAGCCCGCGGGCCGCCAGCGCGGCGAAGACCGGCTCCAGCAGTTCGGCCGGGTCGGGCGGGGTCTCGTCGACGTAGCGGATGCCCAGGCCGCCGCCCAGGTCCAGGTGCTGCAGGGCGATGCCATCGGCCGCCAGGGCGTCGATCAGGTCCAGCAGCTTGTCGAGCGCGTCCAGGTAGGGGGCGATCTGGGTGATCTGGGAGCCGATGTGGCAATCCACCCCGACGATCTCCAGCCCCGGATGCTGCAGCGCCTGGCGGTACAGCTCGGGCGCCTGGCGGATGTCCACGCCGAACTTGTTTTCCTTCAGGCCGGTGGAGATGTAGGGATGGGTGCGCGCGTCGACGTCGGGGTTGACGCGCAGGGACACCGGCGCGCGCACGCCCAGTTCCTGGGCGATGTCGGCCAGGCGTTCGAGCTCGGCGGCCGACTCGACGTTGAAGCACTTGATCCCCGCGGCCAGCGCCTTGCGGATCTCCCAGCCCTGCTTGCCCACGCCGGAGAACACCACGCGCTCCGGGCTGGCGCCCGCCGCCAGGATGCGTTCGAGCTCGCCGCCCGAGACGATGTCGAAGCCGGCGCCCAGGCGCTGGAATTCGTGCAGGATGGCCAGGTTGGAATTGGCCTTGACGCCGTAGCAGATCAGCGCGTCGTGCCCGGCGATGGCGCGCTCGTAGCGGTACCAGGCGGCGCGCAGCGCGGCGCGGGAATAGACGTACAGGGGAGTGCCGTAGCGGTCGGCGAGTTCGGGCAGCGGGATGTCTTCGGCATGCAGGATGCCACCCCGGAGAGGGAAGGGGGAATCGGCGGTCATGAAGGTCAGGGCTGCGAGGCGGGGCTTGGGTGGTCCGGCGCGGACGCCGGCGCGATGGAGGGCGGGGCCGCCAGCGCGGCGTCGGCCGGCGGCGGTTCGGGCAGGCGCAGGTCGCCTTTCATGCCGCAGCCGGCCAGCGCGAGGGCCAGGCCGGCACCGGCCAGGAGGCGGACAGCGTTCGGGAGCAGGGACGAGGTCTTCATCAGAAAGGCACGCGGACGGGTTGGGGGATGGCGCCGCCGGAATCGGCATCGGAGGATTCGCCGTGCAGCTGATCGAGCAGCGTGCCGATGCCGTCCAGGCCGCCGGCGGGGGCGCCCGGGGCGCCGGGCACCGGGTCGCCCGGCGCGGGCAGGCCGACGCGGGCGATGGCCGTGCCCGGCGGGAATTCGGAAAAATAGAAGTCGCCGTCGATGCGCGTCAGGCCGCTGGGCACGGGGCCGGGCGGGATTTCCGGCTGGCCCGCCAGGGCGGCGCGCATGTAGTCCACCCAGATGGGCAGGGCGGCGCCCCCGCCGGTCTCGCCCTGGCCCATGGATTTCGGCTGGTCGAAGCCCATCCAGGCCACGGCGACCAGTTTCGGCGTGAAGCCGGCGAACCAGGCGTCCTGGGAGTCGTTGGTGGTGCCGGTCTTGCCGCCGATGTCGTTGCGCTTGAGCTCGCGGTGCGCGCGCGCGCCGGTGCCGTAGGTGGCCACGCCGCGCAGCATGTCGTCCATGACGTAGGCCGTGCGCGGATCGATCACGCGCGCCAGGGTGTCGCCGGCCACGGTGGGCCGCGAGCGCATGATGACCTTGCCGCTGCTGTCGGTGACGTAGTCGATCAGGTAGGGCGGCACGCGGTAGCCGCCGTTGGCGAAGACCGCGTAGCCGCCGGCCAGCTGCAGCGGCGTCACGCTGCCGGCGCCCAGGGCCAGCGGCAGCACGGCCGGCTGGCGCGAGCGGTCGAAGCCGAAGCGGGTGACGTAGTCCTGCACGTACTGGGGACCCACGGCCTGCATGATGCGGATCGAGACCATGTTCTTGGACTTGTACAGGCCCTGGCGCATGGTCAGCATGGGCTCGTAGGAGCGGCCGTAGTTCTTGGGGTTCCAGGCCTTGGAGCCGGTCTGCTCCGCCGTCAGGGAGAAGGGTTCGTCAGAAATCTGCGTGGCCGGCGTCAGGCCGCGTTCCAGGGCGGAGGCGTAGATGAAGGGCTTGAAGGACGAGCCCGGCTGGCGCCAGGCCTGGGTGACGCGGTTGAACTTGCCCTCGTCGAAGTCGAAGCCGCCCACCATGGCCTGGATGGCGCCGTCCTGGGCGCTCAGCGAGACCAGGGCGGCCTGGATGGCGGGCTTGTTGATGAGTTCCCAGTATTCGGGCGTCTGGTGCACGTAGACGACCGAGCCGCGCTGGATGCGCACGGATTCCTTGGCGTTGGGGGCCAGGCCGCGCGCCACGACGCGCAGGGCGCGCTTGTCGGTGATGTCGATGATCTGGCTGGCGCTGCGCGCGACCCGGACCTCGGTGGGGCTGGCCGACAGGACGATGCCGATGAGCAGGTCGCCGTTGTCGGGATGCTTTTCCTGCTGCTCGTCGATCAGGTCGTTGAGCGCCTCGGGATCGGATTCGATGCCCTTGGGCAGGTCGATGTTTTCCTCGGGGCCGGTGTAGGGCGCGCGGCGGGTGTAGTCCAGGATGCCTTCGCGCACCGCCTGGTAGGCGGCTTCCTGGCCCTTGGAGTCGATGGTGGTGTAGACGTTGAAGCCGCGCGAGTAGATGTCGTCCTGGTAGACGCCGTAGAGCAGCTGGCGGGCCAGTTCGGCCGGGTAGTCGCCGTGGATGCCGTAGCGCCCGCCCGGGGTGTTGGCCGCCGAGCGGATCACGATGGGCTGCTCCACGGCGCGCTGGTATTCGGCGTCGGTCAGGTAGCCCAGGCTGCGCATGCGGCTGAGCACGTAGGCCTGGCGCGCCTTGGCGCGCTCGAAGTTGGAGATCGGGTTGAAGCGCGACGGGGCCTTGGGGATGCCGGCCAGCATGGCGGCCTCGGCCGGGGTGATCTCGGCGAGCGGCTTGCCGAAATAGGTGCGGCTGGCCGCGGCGAAGCCGTAGGCGCGGTGGCCCAGGAAGATCTGGTTCATGTAGAGATCGAGGATCTGGTCCTTGGTGAGGGTGGCCTCGATCTTGAAGGTGAGCAGCAGCTCGTAGAATTTGCGCGTGTAGGTCTTTTCCGACGACAGGTAGAAATTGCGCGCCACCTGCATGGTGATGGTGCTGGCGCCCTGCGTCTTGGACATGTGGATGGTGTTGGCCAGGGCGGCGCGCAGCACGCCCGCCCAGTCGATGCCGCCGTGCTGGTAGAAGCGGTCGTCCTCGGCCGCGAGGATGGCGGACTTCATGACGTCCGGGATCTCGTCGAAGCGCAGGACGTTGCGGCGTTCCTCGCCGAATTCGCCGATCAGGACCTTGTCGGCGGTGTAGATGCGCAGCGGCACGCGCGGCCGGTAGTCGATCATCGCCGTCAGGTCCGGCAGATTCGGCCAGGCCAGCGCCAGCGCCAGACTCATGAGCAGCGCCCCGCACAGGCCCAGGCCGGCGAAAAGCACGATCGCCTTGAGGACCAACCGCGTGAACCAGGAGCGGGCCGCCGGGGCCTTCTGCTTGGAGGAGGTATTGGTGGGTTTCATCAGAGGCGATTGTAAGCCCTGCCCGAATGGGGCCCGGAGGCGGGGGCGGAGTCTGTGTAACAGGATGATGCGCGCAGGCGAAGCCGGCCGGGACGCCGGCTGATGCGATAATACACGCAAACGAACAGCCCGATGCCCCGCCATGACGATGGAATGCGCCACCGATTCGACCCGGATCTCCCCCGCGGAGCGGGACGGCGCGCGGCCGATTTTCCTGGTCGGCATGATGGGGGTGGGCAAGACCACGATCGGCCGCCAGCTGGCGGCGGCGCTGGGGCGCGAATTCGTCGATCTGGACCACGCCATCGAGGCGCGCTGCGGGGTGCGCATCGCCACCATCTTCGACATCGAGGGCGAGGCGGGCTTCCGCCGCCGCGAGACCGCCGCGCTGGATGAATACACGCGCCGGCCCGGCCTGGTCGTGGCGACGGGCGGGGGCGCCGTGCTGGCCGAGGAAAACCGCCGCATGCTGAGCGAGCGCGGCTGCGTCGTCTACCTGCGGGCCGGGGCCGACGAACTCTACCGGCGCGTGGCGCGGGACCGCAACCGGCCGCTGCTGCGCACCGACGATCCGCGCCAGCGCATCGCCGATCTGCTGGCGCAGCGCGAGCCGCTGTACGAAAGCGTGGCCGAGGTCACGCTGGACACGGGCGAGCAGCCCGTCGCCCAGGTGCTGCGCAGCCTGCTGCCGCTGCTGCCGGCCCGGCCCTCCGTCCAGGCCCACACCCCTCCCGTCCAGGTCCACACCACTCAATAGGAAGCCATGCACACGGTCGAAGCCACGCACACGGTCCAGGTCGAGACGCCCGGCGGGCGCTATCCCATCCACATCGGCGCGGGCCGGCTGGACGCCGTCGCGGACAGCATCCCGGCCGACGCCACGGCCATCGCCGTGGTCACCAACACCACGGTGGGCGCGCTCTACGGCGCGCGGCTGCGCGCGGCCCTGGAAGCCACCGGCAAGCCGCTGCTGGCCATCGAGCTGCCCGACGGCGAGCAGTACAAGACCTGGGAATCCCTGGACCGCATCTTCGACGCGCTGCTGGCGGCGGCCCTGGACCGCAAGGCCGTGCTGGTGGCCCTGGGCGGCGGCGTGGTGGGCGACGTCTGCGGCTTCGCGGCCTCGTGCTACATGCGCGGCATCCGTTTCGTGCAGGTGCCCACCACGCTGCTGGCGCAGGTGGATTCCTCGGTGGGCGGCAAGACGGCCATCAACCATCCGCGCGGCAAGAACATGATCGGGGCGTTCTACCAGCCCCTGGCCGTGGAGATCGATCCGGGCGTGCTGGCGACGCTGCCCGCGCGGGAAATTTCCGCCGGCCTGGCCGAGATCGTCAAGTACGGCATGATCGCCGACGCCGAATTCTTCGACTGGTGCGAATCCCACGTCGACGCCCTGCGCGCGCTCGACGGCGAGGCCATCCGGCACGCCGTGCGCCGTTCCTGCGAACTCAAGGCCTGGGTCGTGTCCCAGGACGAACGCGAATCCGGCCTGCGCGCCATCCTCAATTTCGGCCACACCTTCGGTCACGCCATCGAATCCGGCCTGGGCTACGGCCACTGGCTGCACGGCGAGGCCGTGGGCTGCGGCATGGTCATGGCGGCGGAACTGTCCGCGCGGGTCGCCGGGCTGGACGCGGCGGCCGTGGACCGCATCCGCGCGCTGGTGCGGGCCATCGGCTGCCCGGTCGATCCCCCCGGCCTGGGCGCCGCCCGCTGGCTGGACCTGATGCGGGTGGACAAGAAGAACGAAGGCCGGCGGATCCGCTACGTGCTGCTGCCGGCCCTGGGGCGGGCCGAGGTCCGGGCGGTGGACGACGACACGGTCCGTCCGCTGCTGCCGGGCGCCGCGCAATCCTAGGCCCCCGATCGAAAGGAGTCGAGCAGGCATGAACCATCGGATCGATCCGGCTCCCTACGCCTGCCACCCGGACGCTTCCCGGGGACGCCGCCATCCCGAGCCGCCGCCCGCCGGCCGCACCGCCTTCCAGCGCGACCGCGACCGCATCATCCACTGCTCGGCCTTCCGCCGGCTGGAATACAAGACCCAGGTCTTCCTCAACCACGAGGGCGACCTGTTCCGCACCCGCCTGACGCACAGCATCGAGGTCGCGCAGATCGCGCGCACGCTGGCGCGCAACCTGGGCGTGAACGAGGACCTGACCGAGGCCATCGCGCTCGCCCACGACCTGGGCCACACGCCCTTCGGCCACGCCGGCCAGGACGAGCTCAACGCCTGCCTGCGCGAGTTCGCGCCCGAGGCCGGCGGCTTCGAGCACAATCTCCAGAGCCTGCGGGTGGTCGACGAGCTGGAAGAACGCTACGCGGCCTTCAACGGCCTGAACCTCTGCTTCGAGACCCGCGAGGGCATCCTCAAGCACTGCTCGCGCGCCCACGCGCGGCGGCTGGGCGACGTCGGCGCGCGTTTCCTGGACGGCACCCAGCCGTCCCTGGAGGCCCAGCTCACCAACCTGGCCGACGAGATCGCCTACAACAACCACGACGTGGACGACGGCCTGCGCTCGGGGCTGATCACGCTGCCGCAGCTGCTGCACCTGGACATCTTCGCCGCGCACCACGAACAGGTCCTGCGCCGCTACCCGGACGCCGAGCCCAAGCGCCTGGTGTCCGAGGTCATCCGCGCCATGATCAACACCCTGGTGCTGGACCTGACGCGCACCACGGCGGACCGCATCGCCCGGCTGCGGCCGCGGTCCGCGGACGATGTCCGGGCCGGCCCGCCTCTGGCGGCCTTCTCCGACGAGATCCGCGCCCAGGCCGACGCCCTCAAGCAGTTCCTGCTGCAGAACCTGTACCGGCACTTCCAGGTCATGCGCATGACGGGCAAGGCCCGGCGCGTGGTGCGCGAACTGTTCCGGGCGTTCCTGGACGATCCCCGGCTGCTGGCCGACGAATACCGGCGCGACGACCCGCTGGACCAGGCGCGGGCGATCGCGGACTACATCGCCGGCATGACCGACCGCTACGCGATCCGCGAACACCGGGCGATTTACAGAATGGATTAGCCTGGACACGGGTCAGTCCCCTGCGGACTGAGCCGTGCCTGGCGAATCCGGGCGGTCTGCAGGCCGCGCGGTGGAGGGCTGCCGCGGTTGGAGATGCTCGCGCATGGAGGACGAATCATGGACGTCGAATCCTCGGATCACATCGGCATGCTGCGGCAGATGCTGGCCGCGCTGGACGCGGACGCGGACGCGCCGCCCGGGGCGCTGCGCGTGGAAGGCCGGGCGGGGCTGGCCTCGCGCTATCCGGTCAGCGGCCTGGCCTGCGCCGCCATCGGCTCGGCCGCGCTGATGCTGGCGCGCTGGGCGCGGCCCGGCGACCCGCCCTCCGTGCTGCTCGACCGGGCGCTGGCCTCCTGGTGGTTCGGCTACAGCATCCGGCCGCAGGGCTGGAAGCGGCCCGACGTGCGCGACGCCGTCACGGGCGACTACGCGGCCCGGGACGGCTGGATCCGCCTGCATGCCAACGCGGCCCACCATCGCCATCGCGCGCTGGCGGCGCTGGGGCTGCCCGACGACGCCGCGCGCGCGGCCGTCGCCGAGCGCATCCGGGGCGAATCCGCCGAGGCGCTGGAGGCCGCCATCGTGGAGCGGGGCGGCTGCGCGGCCGCCCTGCGCCCGCCCGCCGCCTGGCGCGACCATCCGCAGGGCCGCGCCGTCGCGGCCGAGCCGCTGGTCCACCGCCTGCCCGGATCGGCCGCGGCGCCGGACGGCGGCGGGGTGAACGGCGGGGGGGCGGCCGGCGGCGGAACGGCCTCGGGTGGAACGACCTTCGACGGGATGCACGCTCCCGATCCGCGGCGGCCGCTGGCGGGCATCCGCGTGCTGGACCTGACCCGCGTGCTGGCCGGCCCCGCCGCCACGCGCTTCCTCGCCGCCTACGGCGCCCAGGTCCTGCGCCTGGACCCGGCGGACTGGGACGAGCCGGGCATGGTGCCCGAAGTCACCGTGGGCAAGCGCTGCGCCTTCCTGGACCTGCGCAGCCCCGCGGGGCGGGACCGGTTCCGGCGGCTGCTGGCCGGCGCCGACGTGCTGGTCCACGGCTACCGGCCCGGCGCCCTGGACGCGCTGGGGCTGGACGCCGAGACCCGCCAGGCCCTCCGGCCCGGCCTGGTGGACGTCTGCCTGGACGCCTGGGGCTGGACCGGCCCCTGGCGCGGGCGCCGGGGATTCGACAGTCTGGTGCAGATGAGCGCCGGCATCGCCTGGGCGGGCGAGGACGCCGCGCCCGACCCCCTGCCGGTGCAGGCGCTGGACCAGTCGGCGGGCTACCTGATGGCGGCCTGCGCGCTGCGCGGCCTGGCGCTGCGCCGGGAAACCGGCCGCGGCGGCGGCTGGCGCGTGTCCCTGGCGCGGATGGCGCGGCTGCTGCAGGAAGCGGCCGACGCCGCGCCCGGCGCGCCGGCTCAGGATGCGCCCGCCCTGGGGCCGGCGCCCGACGCGGCCTACGACCCGGCGATCGAGCCGACCGCCTGGGGACCCGCGCAAAGACTGCGGGCGCCCTGCCGGGTGGCAGGCGCCCGCTGGGGCTGGGACCTGCCGGCAGGGCCGCTGCGCAGCGGCCCGCCCGACTGGGGATGATCGGGCCGGGGCGATCGGGACAGGCGGAGATCGGGACAGGCGGAGATCGGGTGGCCGCGTGGTCGGACGGCCGCCTGGTCCCATGCTGGCCGAGCCCGCCGGGACGGGGGCGGCCCGCTCAATCGTCGGAGGCGACGAGCTCGGCGCCGACGGCCTCGCCCCGCTGGCGCCGCCTGGCGCGGCGGCGGCGCATCACCGGCGGGACGACGACGATCAGCAGCGAGACGATCCACAGGCCCAGGGCGATCGGGCTGTCCCACAGGATGTGCAGTTCGCCGTTGGTGATGGACAGCGCGCGGCGCAGGTTCTGCTCCATCATGTCGCCCAGCACCACCCCCAGCACCATCGGCGCCATGGGCACGCCGGCCTTGCGCAGCAGGTAGCCCACCACGCCCAGGAAGGCGGCCATGGTCAGGTCGAAGGTGCCGGCGTTGATCGCGTACACCCCGATGTAGCTGATGCACAGGATGCCGGGCACCAGCAGCCAGTTGGGCAGCGACAGGACCTTCGAGAAGACCCGCACCATGGGGATGTTCATCAGGAACAGCAGCACGTTGGCGATGAACAGCGAGGCGACCAGGCCCCAGACCAGTTCCGGCTTGGTGTCGAACAGCACCGGGCCGGGGGTGATGTTGTAGAGGGTCAGCGCGCCCATCATCACCGCCGTGGTGCCGGAGCCGGGCACGCCCAGGGTCAGCATGGGCACGAAGGAGCCGACGGCCGACGCCGTGGAGGCGGCTTCCGGCGCGGTCACGCCGCGCAGGTCGCCCTCGCCGAAGCAGGCGTTGGGGTCGCGGCCTTCCTGGTAGCGCTTTTCGTTGGAGTAGGCCACGGCGGACGCCACGCTGGCGCCCGCGCCGGGCAGCACGCCGATGAAGAAGCCCAGCAGCGAGCCGCGCAGCACGGTCCATTTGGTGAACAGCAGCTCTTTCAGGTTGAACAGCTTGCGCTCGTTGGGCGGGACCTCCGGCGCCTCGCCGCGGATGGTGGATTCCAGCAGTTCCAGCAGCTCGGCGATGGCGAACAGCGCGATCACCACGACCACGAAGTCGATGCCGTCGAACAGGTGCACGGAGTCGAAGGTGTAGCGGTAGACCCCCGAATTGGCATCCACGCCCACCGTGGCGATGGCCAGGCCCAGCATGGCCGACAGCGTGCCCTTGACGGGCTGGTTGCCCAGCAGGCTGGTCAGGCAGCAGAAGGCGAAGACGATCAGGACGAAGTATTCGGCCGGGCCGAAGGCCAGCGCCCAGCTCGCCAGCAGGGGGGCCAGCAGGATCACGCCGATCGTGGAGATCAGCGCGCCGCAGAAGGCCGACCAGCCCGACAGCGACAGGGCGACGTTGGACAGGCCCTTGCGCGCCAGCGGATAGCCGTCCAGCGTGGTCATGATGGCGCTGGCTTCGCCCGGCACGTTGATCAGGATGGCGCTGATGCGCCCGCCGTATTCGGCACCCACGTACACGGCCGCCAGCAGGATCAGCGCGGTCTCGGGCGGCAGGCTGAGCGCGTAGGCGATGGGGATGAGCATGGCCACGCCGTTGATCGGCCCCAGGCCCGGCAGCACGCCGACCAGGGTGCCCAGGAAGGCGCCCAGGGCGGCGACCAGCAGGTTCATCCAGGAAAAGGCGACATCGAAGCCGATGCTCAGATGGTCAAGGATCTGGCTCATGACAGGAACTCCAGGAGGCCCAGGGGCAGCACGACGTCCAGCGCCCGGTCGAACAGCAGGAAGAACAGCACGCTCATCGTGATGCCGCCGATGATCATCTTGCCCCAGCCGCCGCCGAACAGGCGGCCGATCAGGACGGTGACGATGGCGGTGGCGATGATGAAGCCGAGCCACTCGAACAGCAGGGCGTAGCCGAAGACGTAGACCACCATCAGCAGCAGGCGCGGCCAGTCGATGTGGGGCGCCTGCTTCGTGCTGCGCCAGTTCTTGAACAGCAGCCAGGCGCCGCACAGCGCGACGATCAGCGCGATGAGCAGCGGGAAGGCGCGCGGCCCCACGGGCTCGTAGGAGAAGGGCGCCTGCAGGTCGTGGCCGAACCACGCCATCAGGGCGGCGAAGACGAGGGCGGAGACGCCCAATAGACGATCACTCATGGCGAAGTCCGGGTGTGGGCCCGGGCGCATGCGGCCGGGGAGACCTGGCCGCGCGCGCCCGGAGGCGGGATGAAGGAATCAGCGGATCAGCGGGTCGGCCGATCAGCGGATCAGGCCGAATTCGTTGGCCAGCTTGGCGTAGGCTTCCACCTGCTGCTTGACGTAGGCGTCGAGATCGGCGCCGGTCTTCTTGAAGGGGAACAGGCCCTGCTTGTCGCGCAGCGCGGCGTAGCCCGGGTCGTCCAGGGTCTTGTCGAAGGCCTGCACCCACCATTGGTAGTCGGCGTCGGACACCTTGGGGCCGAGGTAGAAGCCGCGGATGATGGGCCACTGGATGTCGAAGCCTTCTTCCTGGGCGGTGGGCACGGAGGACAGCTTGCCCGGCAGGCGTTCGTTGTTGAAGACGGCCAGGACGCGGATCGGGGCGCCGCCTTCGAGCATGGTGAAGGCCTCGGCCGCGTCGCCCATGTAGGCCTGGATGTGGCCGCCGCGCAGGGCGGTGATCGCGTCGCCGCCGCCCTCGAAGGCCACGAAGCGCATCTTGCGGTAGTCCACGCCCGCCGCGCGCGCCGTCAGGGCCGCCTTCATCCAGTCCTGGCTGCCGACGGTGCCGCCGGCGCCCAGGACGATCTTGCTGGGGTCTTCCTTGAAGGCCGCCATCAGCTCCTTCAGGTTCTTGTAGGGCGAATCGTTGCGCACCACCGCCACGCCGAAGTCGGCGCCCACGGCGGCCAGCCAGCGCACGTCGTTGACGTTGTAGCGGCCGAACTTCTTCTGCGCGAGGTTCAGCAGCGAGCCGCCGGAAAAGGCCACGATGGAATTGGCATCGTCCGGCTTCTGGGCGATCACGTGGTTGTAGGCCACGGCGCCGATGCCGCCGGGCATGTAGACGATGCGCATCGGGTCGGCCAGGGCGCCGGAGGCCTTCAGGCCTTCCTGGGCCAGGCGGCAGGTCAGGTCGAAGCCGCCGCCGGGGTTGGCCGGCGCGATGCATTCGGGCTTGGTCGGGGCCGCCTGGGCGGCCAGGCCCAGGGAGAGCAGGACGCCGCCCAGCAGCAGCGACAGGGAACGGGATTTCATGGGAAGTCTCCTCGAATGGGGAAATCGCGCCGGTGAAGGAACGGGGCGCGTTGGCGACACCATAGGTCGGCCCGGCTTTCCGCTCGCTTTCAAAAAGACGAATTCCCGGGTAAACCCTGATCGATGGGGAAGACCAGCGAGACCAGGACGCCCGGGTCGGCGGGCTCGATGCGCAGGGCGCCGCCGTGCCGCCGCATGATGGTGTGGACGATGGCCAGGCCCAGGCCCGCGCCGTGGCTGCGCTTGCCCGCCCGGCCCCGGCGGAAGCGCCGGCCCGCCTTGCGGATGTCGGCCTCGGTCATGCCCGGGCCGGTGTCGCGCACGCCCAGGACGACGCTGGCGGCCGTGTGCTCGATGCGCAGGGTGATGGCGCCGCCCTCGGGCGTGTACTTGATGGCGTTGTCCATCAGGTTGACGAGCGCCTCGCGCAGCAGCCATTCGATCCCCGGCACGACGGCGCCGAGTTCGCCGCCCTCCATGCCGATGGTCTGCCGCTTCTGGCGCGCCAGGCCGTAGAGCTGGCGGATGACGTCCTGGGCCAGCGGCGTGAGCGCCACGGGGCCCGGCGGGCTGGCGCGGGTGTCGGCTCCCCGGGCGCGGGCGAGCGCCAGCATCTGCGCGGCGGTGCGCTGCGCCTGGTCCAGGCCGCCGCGCATGGCCAGCAGGGCGGCGCGCGCCTCGGCGGGATCGGATTCGCGCAGGGCGTAGTCCAGCTGGGTGCGCAGGACGGCCAGGGGCGTGCGCAGCTGGTGCGAGGCGTCGTCCAGGAACTGGCGCTGCCGGCGCGCCTGGCGGGCGTGGCGGGCGACGTGCTGGTTGACGGCGTCCACCAGCGGCTGGACCTCGCGCGGGAGTTCCGGCGCGGCGATCGGGCTGAGGTCGTCGGGCGCCCGCCCTTTCAGTTCGCGGTACAGGCGCGTGAGCGGCCGCAGGCCGATCAGCACGCCGACGACGATCAGGCCGGTGGAGGCCAGCACCTCGATCAGGTCGCGCACGATGTTGCGCACCATCATGTCGCGGATCACCCGGTCCCGGCCGCCGCGGTCCTCGCCCACCATGACGATGATCCGGCCGTCCTTCTGCCCGTAGAGCGGCGGCGACATGGGGCGGGCCAGGGCGGCGATGCGGATGGAGGCGCCCAGGTAGTCGCGGTCGTAGAACACCGGCGCGTTCGAGGGCAGGCGCGCGTCGGGCAGCGGCAGGTCCTGGTTGCCGATGTCGGCCAGGCCGTCCTCGGTCAGGATCCGGTAGTAGACCGCGTCGTTGGCGGTCAGCTCGAAGAATTCGAGCATCAGGTAGGGCAGTTCCACGGACAGGCCGCCGCTGCCGGTGGAGATGTTGTGATCGATGGCGCGCAGGGCGCCCGCCAGGGAGCGGTCGTAGGCCAGATCGACCTGCTGGTGCAGCTGGCGGCTGGAGAACCACAGGGCCAGGCTCAGGACCGCGATCTGCGCCGGCACCAGGACCCACAGCAGCAGGGACCGGAGGCTGCCGGGCCGGCGCTCAGCCCGGCGCGTCATGCATCGGCTCCAGGCAGTAGCCCATGCCGCGCAGCGTGACGATCTGCACGCCGGCGCCGGCCAGCTTCTTGCGCAGCCGGTGGATCAGCACTTCGATGGCCTCCGGATTGATCGCCGTGTCCTCGGGGCTGATGCGCTCCAGGATCTGCTGCTTGGCCACCGGCTCGCCCGACTTCTGCATCAGGACCTTGAGGGCCGCGTATTCCCGCGGCGACAGGTTCAGCGGCTCGTCGCGGTGCAGGAAGCGCTGGCTGCCGATGTCCAGCACCAGGTCGCCCAGCACCCAGCGGGGGTGCTCGCGGCCGCGGCTGCGCCGGATCAGGGCGTTGAGCCGGGCTTCGAGCTCTTCGATGGCGAAGGGCTTGTGCATGAAGTCGTCGGCACCTTCGTGCAGCGTGCCGATGCGCTCGGACAGCGAATCGCGCGCGGTCAGCACCAGCACCGGGCAGCGGTCGTCGCGCCCGCGCAGGCGGCGCAGGAAGGCGTGGCCGTCCATGCCGGGCAGCCCCAGGTCGAGGATGATGGCGTCGAACTCCTCGACCGCCAGGCGGCGTTCGGCCAGTTCCGCGTCGTCGGCCCAGTCGACCATGAACCCGCCGTGGCGGGCCAGGCCGCGGGCCAGCCACGCGGCCAGTTCGGATTCGTCTTCGATCAGCAGGATGCGCATGCCGTCCATCATAGAGTCGGACGCGCGGGTTGCCCAGTCCGCGCAACGGGACGCGGGCGGCGCGGCCCGCGCGGCGTGGCGGCCACACCCGGCCGGATTTCCTGTTTCCTGGTGGCGCGAAATGTATGCAGATGAGAAACTGCCGGAAACAGGGCTTGGGCACCGGAGGTTCGAGGGTGAAGCGCACGCTGTCCGTCGTGATCCTGCTGTTGCTTCTGGGCGTCGCGGCCGCGCTGGGCACGGAGTTCTATGACCGTTCCCGCAGCGAGGCGCGCATCATGGCCAGCGTCCGCCAGCAGTTCGATGAACGCGCCGCGCGCCTGCGGGACGACCTGCGCGCCCTGCAGGACCTGAACGGCCGCCTGGCCGCCGCGCTCGCGGCCGCGCCCGGCGGCGAAGCGGGGCCGTTCGGTTCGATCGCGCCCGGCATGGCGCGGGCCCGGCCCGACATCCGCAGCATCGTCTTCGTCCACAAGCTGCGGATCGAGCAGGTCTACCCGATCGCCGGCAACGAGCCCGTCATCGGCCTGGACTACGGCCTGCGGCCCGAGTTCATGGCCAAGATCAGCTACATGATCCAGCACCGCGTGGCGGTGATCGACGGCTCCACCCGCCTGGTGCAGACGGGGCGCACCGGCCTGATCTTCCGCATGCCGATCTTCGACGCGCCCGAGGGCGTCGGCGGCTACCGGGGCATGACGGCCCTGACGGTCGATCTGGAAAACACCCTGCGGCGCGCCGGGCTGATCGGCCCGGACGCCGTCTTCGACGTGGCGATCCGCAGCCGCGAGGAGGACCGGCCCGCCTACGGCCTGTTCGGCGAGCCCGGGCTGTTCGACCGGCCGCACGTCCAGGTTTCGATCGTCTTGCCCGACGCCACCTGGGAATTGGCCGCCGTCCCCAAGGACGGGCTGGCCTACGACCCCGCGCGCGCCTGGCTGATCCGGGGGATGGGGGCCAGCGTCACGCTGGCCCTGCTGCTGGCGGTGCTGTATCGCCGCGGCGTGTGGTGGTCCCGCTCCGGCGGGATCGCTTCGCGCGACGGGCTGGCGTCCCTGCGCACGCTGCTGCTGATCGCCACGCTGGCGCCCATGCCGCTGATGGTCGGCCTGGCGGGCTGGCTGGTGTTCACGGCCTCGATCCAGGCGGTCGAGGACCTCGAACGGCAGCAGGTCGATGAACTGGCCGACCAGCTCAGGGACAAGGTCGTCGATTTCTTCGAGGTGCCGCGCGCGGCCGCGACCTTCAACGCCGGCCAGTTCAAGAGCGGGCTGGTCGGCCTGGACCGGCGGGACGAACTGCTGCGCGGCTTCCTGCTGCAATTGCGCCAGCAGCCCCTGTTGACGCTGCTGTCCGTCGGCATGGCCGATGGCGGCTACCTGGCGGCGGGCCGCCCGCCGGTGGGCGACGAGCGGGGCCTGCGCATCCTGCGGGCCGACCGGAGCGACGGCGGCGTGCTGCGCATCGACCGGGTCGACGACGACAATCGGCCCAGCACGTCGGCGGGCACCGGCAATCCGCGCTACGACGCCCGGACCCGCCCCTGGTTCGAGACCGCCTTGCAGGCCCGCAGCCTGCGCTGGTATCCGGCCTACCGCTATGCCATCCACGACCCGGGCGGCCTGTTCGAGGACATGGGCATGGGCATGTCGGTCGCCCTGCGCGACGAGGCCGGCCGCCTCGTCGGCGTCCTGACGGCCGATGTGGCGCTGTCGCAGATCAGCCGCTTCCTGCGCGCGGAAATGGTCCGCATCGGCGGCATCGCCTTCCTGGCCGAATCCGGCGGGGCGCTGCTCGCCAGCTCCGGCGGCGAACCGATCTACCACCTGGAGGACGGGCAGGTCCGCCGGGTGCTGGCGGATCAGAGCGAGTCGCCCGAAATCCGCCTGCTGGGCGCACGCATCCTGCATTCGGAGCGGGTCATGGGCCGGCAGTCCCTGGAAGTCGAAGGCCGCCGGTACCTGGCCCGCTGGCAGGCGATCCAGCTGCCCGACGGCCCCATGCTGACCATCGCCCTGGCGCTGCCGGAAAGCCGCTACGCCGAGCCGGCCGAACGGGCCTTGAACCGCATCGGCCTGCTGATCCTGGGCTTCTGGGTGTTCGGTGTGGCGGCCGCGCTGCTGGTGGCCTGGTGGCTGTCGCGCCCCCTGCTGTCGCTGAGCCGCTGGGCGGAAGAGCTTGCCGGGGGCGGCGGGCAGTCCAGCCCTTCGGTCCGCAGCCCGGTGCGCGAGATCGTCGTCCTGGCCCATGCGCTGGATCGCATGGCCGAACGGCAGCGCAGCCATGCCCGGGAACTCGAGCGCTAGGTGGCCGAACGCACGCAGGCGCTCGTCGAGGCCAACCAGCGCCTGGTCGGCCTGTCGCTCACCGACGGCCTGACGGGGCTGGCGAACCGCCGCCATTTCGACGAGGTGCTGGCGCAGGAGGGCGACCGGTCCCGCCGCGACCGGCGGCCGATGAGCCTGCTGATGCTGGATGTGGACTGGTTCAAGTATTACAACGACCAGTTCGGGCACCCGGCCGGCGACGTCGTGCTGTGCCAGGTGGCCCGGGTCCTGCTCGAGTCCGTGCGCCGTCCGGGCGACCTGGCGGCGCGCTACGGCGGCGAGGAGTTCGCCGTGATCCTGCCGGGCCTGGACGTCCGCGCGGCGCAGGCGATGGCCGAGCGCATCCGGGCCCGGGTCGAGGCGCTGGGCATCGTGCATGCGCACGGCCTGTCGGGCCGGGTCACGATCAGCATCGGCGTGGCGGAAATGGACCTGGACGACGCCCATGGGGCCGGGACCCTGGTGGGCCAGGCCGACGCGGCGCTCTATCGGGCCAAGGCCGGCGGGCGCAACCGCGTCGAGACCGCCCGCCCGGACGCAGGGCCGGGAGAGCCGGCCGCATCCTGAATCAGGCTGAAGCCGGCCGCGTCCCGGATCGAGCCAGGCTCGGCAGAGTCCAGGCCGGGCTCAGGCCGTGCGCGCCAGCACGTCCGCGAGCCACCGGCCGGTGTGGCTGCCGGGCGTGGCGGCGACGGTTTCCGGCGTGCCCTGGGCGACGATCCGGCCGCCGCCCGCGCCGCCTTCGGGGCCCAGGTCCACGACCCAGTCGGCGGTCTTGATCACGTCCAGATTGTGTTCGATCACCAGTACGGTGCTGCCCGCGTCCACCAGGCGCCGCAGCACGTCGAGCAGCACCTCGATGTCGTGGAAGTGCAGGCCGGTGGTGGGCTCGTCCAGCACGTACAGGGTGCGCTCCGAGCCGCGCCGGGACAGCTCCTGGGACAGCTTGATGCGCTGCGCCTCGCCGCCGGACAGGGTGGTGGCGCTCTGGCCCAGGCGGATGTAGGACAGGCCGACGTCCATCAGGGTCTGCAGCTTGCGGGCCACGGCGGGCACCGCCTCGAACAGCTCCAGGGCCTGGGCCACCGTCAGGTCCAGCACCTCGCTGATGGTCAGGCCGCGGTAGCGGATGTCCAGGGTCTCGCGGTTGTAGCGGCGGCCCTCGCAGACCTCGCAGGGCACGTACATGTCGGGCAGGAAGTGCATTTCCACCCGCACCACGCCGTCGCCCTGGCAGGCCTCGCAGCGTCCGCCCTTGACGTTGAAGGAAAAGCGCCCCGGGTCGTAGCCGCGCAGGCGGGCCTCGGGCACGCCCGCGTACAGCTCGCGGATCGGCGTGAACAGGCCCGTGTAGGTCGCCGGGTTGCTGCGCGGCGTGCGGCCGATGGGGTTCTGGTCGACGCTGATGATCTTGTCGAAGGCCTCCAGGCCCTCGATGCGCTCGTGCGGGGCGGGATCGGTCTGGGCGCGGTTCAGCGCCTGGGCGAGCGCGGCCACCAGGGTGTCGTTGATCAGGGTGGACTTGCCCGACCCCGACACGCCCGTGACGCAGGTCAGGCGGCCCACCGGGATGGCCAGGTCCACCGACTGCAGATTGTGGCCGCGGCAGCCCAGGGCGCGCAGCCAGGCCTGGTCCGGCCCGACCGGGCGGCGCGGCGGGATGGCGATCCGCCGGGCGCCCGACAGGTACTGGCCGGTCAGCGACTGGGGCTGGGCCATGATCTGCTCGGGGGTGCCCTGGGCGATGACGCAGCCGCCCTGCTCGCCCGCGCCCGGGCCCATGTCCAGCACGTGGTCGGCGGCGCGGATCATGTCCTCGTCGTGCTCGACCACGATCACGCTGTTGCCCAGGTCGCGCAGCTGCCGCAGGGTGTCGATCAGGCGGTGGTTGTCGCGCTGGTGCAGGCCGATGGACGGCTCGTCGAGCACGTACATGACGCCGGTCAGGCCCGAGCCGATCTGGCTCGCCAGGCGGATGCGCTGCGCCTCGCCGCCGGACAGGGTGTCGGCGCCCCGGTCCAGGGACAGGTAGCCCAGGCCCACGTTGACCAGGAAGTCCAGCCGCGCGCGGATCTCGTGGATGATGCGGTCGGCGACCTCGCGCCGCGCGCCCTCCGGCGACCAGTCGAGGAACCACTGCCGGCAGTCGGCCAGCGACAGGGATTCGATTTCATACAGGGCGCGGCCGCGCCGCTCGCCGGGGCCGGGATCCGGGGGAACCTCTGAACCAGTCACCGCGTCGCGTGCATCTGCGGATCCGGGCGGTCTGCTGCGTTGCTCATCCTCTCGATAGCTGCGGCTATCGCCGCGGTTCGCGCCTTGCATCCCATCCCCACCCACAGCGCCCGCTTTCCGCTCGACTTGTTCAGAGGTTCCCGGGCCGATGAGGACGTTGCGGGCCTCGGAGCACAGGCGGGCGCCCCGGCATTCCGGGCAGAGGATCAGATGGCGCAGGCGGCCGAGTTCCTCGCGCACGGCGCTGGAATGCGTTTCGCGCCAGCGCCGCTCCAGATTGGGGATGACGCCCTCGAAGGCGTGCCGCCGCAAGGTGGGCACGCCGCCTTCGCCAAGGTACTGGAAGGCGATCTCCTGGCTGCCCGAGCCGTGCAGGATGCGGTCGCGCACGGCCGGGTCCAGCGCCTGGAAGGGCGTGTCGAGGTCGAAGCCGTAGTGCTGCGCCAGGCTGGCCATCATGGCGTAGCTGAAGGCGTTGCGGCGGTCCCAGCCGTGGATGGCGCCCGCGGCCAGGCTCAGTTCGGGGAAGGCCACGACGCGCGCCGGGTCGAAGGTTTCCACCTGGCCCAGGCCGTTGCAGGTCGGACAGGCGCCGGCCGGGTTGTTGAAGCTGAACAGGCGCGGCTCCAGCGCGCCCATGCCGCGCGCGCAGACCGGACAGGCGTAGGCGGCGGAAAAGGCCTGCTCCTGCCCGGTGTCCAGGTCCAGCGCCAGGGCGCGGCCCTGCGCCAGGCCCAGCGCGGTCTCGAAGCTCTCGGCCAGCCGCTGGCGGCTGTCGGGGCGCGCGCGCAGCCGGTCCACGACCACGTCCAGGTCCCAGGGGCCGTCGGGCGCCGCCGGCGGCGCGCCGCCGTCCAGCGGCTGGATGGCGCCGTTGACGCGCACCCGCACGAAGCCCAGCGCCTGCAGGCGGCGGCATTCGGCCGCCAGGTCGTCGCGCCGGCCGCGGGCCACCGGCGCCAGGATGGCCACGCGGCTGTCCTCGGGGCGGGCGAGGATCTGGTCCACCATCTGGCTGACGCTCTGCGCCCGCAGCGGCAGGCCGTGTTCGGGACAGTAGGGGGTGCCGACCCGGGCGTAGAGCAGGCGCAGGTAGTCGTGGATCTCGGTGACCGTGCCCACGGTCGAGCGCGGATTGTGGCCGGCGGTCTTCTGCTCGATGGCGATGGCGGGCGACAGGCCGGTGATGACGTCCACGTCGGGCTTGTCCATCATCTGCAGGAACTGCCGCGCGTAGGCCGACAGGCTCTCGACGTAGCGGCGCTGGCCCTCGGCGTACAGGGTGTCGAAGGCGAGGGACGATTTCCCCGACCCGGACAGGCCGGTGAGCACGACCAGTTTCCGCCGGGGCAGATCGACCGAGACGTTCTTCAGATTGTGGGTGCGCGCGCCGCGGATGCAGATGGCGTCCATGCCGGTGGGGGGGTTCAGGTTTTTCAAAGGCCAACTTGATACTATAACGCGCAGCTTCCATTCTTTTGGCCCGCCCCATGTCCGCATCCCCTCGTTCGCGCTCGCCCATGCTCCGGCTGACCCCTCTGGAACGGCGCAGCAGCATCGCCCTGGCCACGCTGTTCGCCGCCCGGATGCTGGGCCTGTTCCTGCTGACGCCGATCTTCGCCGTGGCGGCGCGCACCCTGGCCGGGGGCGACGACCCGGTGCGGGTGGGGCTGGCCCTGGGCGCGTACGGCCTGACCCAGGCGGTCATGCAGATTCCGCTGGGCATGGCGTCCGACCGCTACGGACGCCGCCCCGTGATCGTGTTCGGCATGCTGCTGTTCGTGGCGGGCGGGGTGATCTGCGCCCTGACCAACGACGTGGACTGGGTGACGGTCGGGCGCGTGATCCAGGGGATCGGGGCGGTGTCGGCCGCCATCACGGCCTGGATCGCGGATGCCACCCGCCCCGAGGTCCGCACGCGCGCCATGGCCATGGTGGGCGGCTCCATCGGGGTGTCCTTCGCCCTGTCGCTGGTGCTCTCGCCCATGCTGGTGGGCGCCTTCGGCCTGTCGGGGCTGTTCTGGGCCATCAGCCTGCTGGGCTTCGTCTGCCTGCTGATCGCCATGTTCTTCGTGCCCGACGTGCCGCGCTCCGAAGCCGACATCGTCCAGGCCACGGCGCACGACGTGCTGGGCCACCGCGACCTGCTGCGGCTGAATTTCGGCGTGTTCTGCCTGCACTTCATCCTGATGTCCCTGTTCATGGTGGCGCCCGGCCTGCTGGGCCGCCTGGGGGGCTACGATTCCGCCACCCTGTGGCAGGTCTACCTGCCGGTCATCCTGGCGTCCTTCGTCCTGATGGTGCCGGCCGTCTTCTACACCGAGACGCGCAAGGCCCACAAGCCCGCGCTCGAATGGGCGGTGCTGGGCCTGGCCGTGGTGCTGGGCGCGCTGCCCTGGCTGACCGATTCCTTCTGGCTGGTGGTGTTGGCCTTCGTCGCCTTCTTCGTGGCCTTCAACATCCTCGAGGCCCTGCAGCCCTCGCTGGTGTCGCGCGTGGCGCCGCCCGCCTACAAGGGCCTGGCGCTGGGGTTCTACAACACCGCCCAGTCCCTGGGGGTGTTCGCCGGCGGCGTGCTGGGCGGCATCCTGGCGCGCAGCGGCGGCGCGTCCATGGTGTTCTGGGCCGGCGCCATGCTGGCGGCCGTCTGGCTGTACACGGCGCGGGGGTTCAAGGACGCGCGCTGATCCGGCGGCGGGGCCCGTCGCGTCGCCCGCCTTGCGGCAGGCGCGCCATCGCGTCGGATTGCGCTCCGGCTGGCGCATGCGTCCGATCCGGGATGCCGGGACAGGGATGGCTTGTTGGGGTAATCCCGCGTGGGCGATAATGATCATTTGATGCATTTCGATGCGCCCGGGGCGATCCGCGTCCCCGATAATGGCAGCCACATCGTTCAACTACAGGATTTTCCGCCATGGCCTCCGTCAACAAAGTCATTCTCGTCGGCAATCTGGGGCGCGACCCCGAAGTGCGCTACAGCCCGGACGGCGCCGCCATCTGCAACGTGTCCATCGCCACCACCTCCCAGTGGAAGGACAAGGCCTCCGGCGAGCGCCGGGAAGAAACCGAATGGCACCGCGTGGTGTTCTACAACCGCCTGGCCGAGATCGCCGGCGAATACCTGAAGAAGGGCCGCTCGGTCTACGTCGAGGGCCGCCTGAAGACCCGCAAGTGGCAGGACAAGGAAACCGGCGCCGACCGCTACAGCACCGAGATCGTCGCCGACCAGATGCAGATGCTGGGCGGGCGCGACAGCGGCGGCGAAATGGGCGGCGGCGACGCGGGCGGCTTCTCCCAGCCGCCGGCCCGGCGCGCGCCCCAGCAGCAGCCCCGGCCCGCCGCCCCGGCGGCGTCCCCGGCCGGCAACCTGGCGGACATGGACGACGACATTCCGTTCTAGACGCGGATCGTTCCCGCGCGGCGACGACGAGGACCAGCCATGCGCGCATCCCAGCCGAGGATCGGACTGGCCCTGGGCAGCGGCTCGGCGCGCGGCTGGTCGCACATCGGTGTCATCCGCAGCCTGGAAGCCGCCGGCATCGCGCCGGACATCGTGTGCGGGACCTCGATCGGCGCGCTGGTCGGCGCGGCCTACGCCGACGGGCAGCTGGAAAAATTCGAGACCTGGGTGCGCAGCCTGACCTGGCAGGCCGTGGTGGGCCTGCTGGATTTCACCATCAACGGCGGGCTGATCCATGGCGAGAAGCTGTTTTCCTTTCTTCGCTCGCACCTGGACGACAAGACGATAGCCAGCCTGCCCAAGGCCTACGGGGCGGTCGCCACCGAGCTGGCCTCGGGGCGGGAAATCTGGCTGCGCGAGGGCTCCGTCATCGACGCCGTGCGCGCCTCCGCTGCCTTGCCGGGCCTGTTCACGCCCGCACGGCGCGAGGGCCGCCTGCTGGTGGACGGCGCGCTGGTGAATCCGGTGCCCGTGTCCCTGTGCCGCGCGATGGGGGCCGACATCGTCATCGCGGTGGACCTGAATTCGGATCTGATCGGCCGGCACCTCAAGCCGGACGACGCGCCCGAGCCCTCCGGGGCGGCGGCGCCCGGCGCGCTCGCCTCGGTGCTGAGCCGGCTGCCGCTGGGGTTCGGGGCGGCCCGGGGCGGGGCGCCGGAGGCGGCGGGCATGCCGTCGATCTTCGACGTGCTGAGCATGAGCCTGAACATCATGCAGGTGCGCATCACGCGCAGCCGCCTCGCGGGGGAGCCCGCGGACGTGATGATCCGGCCCCGGCTGGCGGATTTCGCCCTGATGGACTATCACCGCGCGTCGATCGCGATCGACGAGGGCGAGCGGGCGGCGCGGCGGGCGCTGCCGGAACTGCGGGAGGCGATCGGCCGGCCCTAGCGCTCAGGCCCGGTGGATCGCGGCCAGGTCGAGCAAGGCGCGCCGTGCCGCGTCGGCCGTTTCGCCGCGCTGCAGCGCCTGCGCCACGGCCGCCCCGCCCCGGCACGGCGGTATCCATAGGTTACAGCCGCGCCGGCCGCTTCTCTTTAGCATGATGGTTTTCTTTTTCGAGCGAAGGCGTCCGCCGTGAATGCGATTGCTGGTGTGCGTGTCCGCGGGCCCCTGGCGGGCGCCGGTACCGAGGGCCTGCCGGCCTGGCTGTCCGACGGGCGCTGGGCCGCCGCCGTCGAGGAAAGGCGCGGGATCGACGCCCTGGGCGCCTACCGGGATCTGCGCCTGGCGCGGGATGCGGCCGCCCGCTGGGCGCCGGACGGCGACACGGCGGACCTCGCGCGGACCCTGGCGCTGCAGCCGGACGCACACACGGCGGACCTGGAAAAGGAGATCTTCGTCGCCCTGCTGCTGTCGCCGGTGCGCTTCGACTTTCCCAGCGCGGGCGAACTGGCCGCGGCCGTGCGCGTGCGCCGCCGCATCGTGCAGGCCGCCCGGCGCACGGTGCTGGCCTTCGACACCGAGCAGGCCGAGCGCCCCGAGTGCTGGTCCTGGACCGAGGAGACCGGCTTCATCCTGAGGCCGGGCCACGAGCTGATCCCCTCGCTTGAACGCACGCTCTGGCCGGACCTGTCGGGCCGGCTCTTTTCCTTTTCGTGCTACCGGGCGACGGAATACGTGCTGCTGCTGGCGCTGGCCCAGGAACTGGCCGAGAGCCACCCGGCCGCCCTGGCCGCGCTGCAGCGCCAGTGGCGCACGCGCGCGATCCAGTCGGGCGCCTTCCACGACGTGTTCCTGCGGGAATACGGGTCGCTGCGGGCCCCGCTGCCGCCCCGCTACTACGTCCCGGGCGACCGGCTGTGGTTCCGCAATCCGGACGCCGCCTCGGCCGAGGTCGAAGGCTACGAAGGCTCCTGGGTGTTCTACCTGGGATCGGGGCGCTTCACGAATTTCTGGAAGCCCGGCCAGCCCTATACGCTGGTGTCGAAATGCGTGGAGCTCTACCACTGGCGCGACGGCCTGCGGCGGGACGGCGGCCGCGCATGGATGGACGAGTCCGTGGTCGAGGCCCGCGTGGCCGAGTCCCTGGCCGACCCGGCGGCGACGTCCCGCATCCTGGCGCGCATGATGCGCCTGCGCGATCCGGGCGGCGTGTATGCCGAGGGCGGCTGCATCGACGCCTCACGCGAGGCGCTGCGCAGCCTGCTGCCCGGCACCTGGGACCTGGGCCTGCCGAGCCTGGCGGCCACGGCCTGAGGGGCGGCCCGCGCCGGCCCGCGCCCGGCCGGCCGGCCGGCCGCTCCGGCTGAAAACCCCGGCCGGAAACCCCGGCTGGAAAACCAGGCCGCGGAACCCCGGCCGCGGAACTGCCGGAACTGCCGGAACTACCGGAACTACAGGAAGTGATCCAGGATGCGGCGGCTGGCCTTGTCCAGCGCCGCCGTGTCGCGCACCAGGAACTGCACGCCATGGGCGTCGGTGATCAGCAGCGACGAGGCCGGCAGGCGGCGGATGTCCTCCTCGGCCTTCAGGGTCAGGCGGGCCGGTCCCCGGTCCGTGTCCACCTCCCAGTGGCTGGGCGTGGCCCAGGTCGAGGCGTGGCGGATGCGCAGGATCTCCGGCCTGAATTCGCGCTGGGACAGTTCCTCGTCCAGCAGGCGGCGCGTCTCGATGGGCAGTGCGTCCAGGCGCTCGATCCAGGCCAGCTCCAGGCCCTGGGCGCCGATCAGGGCGATGTCCTCGTCGGGCGCGGTGATGGGAAAGCCGCGGACCGGCGTCACCGGCGCGTCGGGCTGGCCGGGGCGCGACAACATCAGCCGGCCGAAGGCGTCGCGCGCCAGCGACCAGTCCGGCCGGCCGGGCACCCGGCCGCCGGCGTGCTCGGCCGTCCGATCGGCCGTCCGGCCGTCCGCCCGCAGGGAGGGCGCGGAGCCGGCGCCGGCATGCGCCGGTGCGTGATCCGGTGCGTGATCAGGACGCATCCAGGGCCTCCTCGGCGGTGTCGTCGGCTTCTTCCCAGCCGGGCTCGGCGGGCGACTGGCCCTGCAACTGGGCCCGGTGGAGGCGGGCGTAGGCGCCGTTGCGCGCCAGCAGTTCCTCGTGGCGGCCGATCTCCACGATCCGTCCGCGGTCCATGACCACCAGGCGGTCGGCCTCGCGCAGCGTGCTCAGGCGGTGGGCGATGGAGATCGTCGTGCGGCCCCGCACCAGGTTGTCCAGCGCCTTCTGGATCTCGTTTTCCGTGGTGGTGTCCACCGACGAGGTGGCCTCGTCCAGGATCAGGATGGGCGGGTCGATCAGCAGCGCGCGGGCGATGGAGATGCGCTGGCGTTCCCCGCCGGACAGGGCCTGGCCGCGTTCGCCGACCAGGGCGTCGTAGCCGTGCGGCAGGCGCAGGATGAATTCGTGGGCGTGGGCGGCGCGGGCGGCGGCGACGATCTCCGCGCGGCTGGCGTCCGGGCGCCCGTAGGCGATGTTTTCCGCCACCGTGCCGTAGAACAGGAAGGGCTCCTGCAGCACCAGGCCGATGCGGCGGCGGTAGTCGGCGATGGCGTAGCGGCGGATGTCCGTGCCGTCCAGGCGGATCGCCCCGCCGGACACGTCGTAGAAGCGGCAGATCAGGTTGACCAGGGTGCTCTTGCCCGAGCCGCTGTGGCCCACCAGGCCGACCATCTCGCCCGGGGCGATGTCCAGGCTCAGGTCGTGGATCACCGTGCGGCTGCCGTAGCGGAAGCTGACGTGGCTGAGCTCGATGCGGCCGGCGACGTGCTCGGCGCGGTGGGGCACGGCGGGCTCCGGCACGCTGGAGACGTGGTCGAGGATGTCGAAGATGCGCTTGGCGCCCGCCGCGGCCCGCTGGGTGGTCGAGACGATGCGGCTCATGGAGTCCAGGCGCACGTAGAAGCGGCTGATGTAGGCCAGGAACGCGGTCAGCACGCCGACGGTGATCGAGCCGCGCGACACCAGCCAGATGCCGAAGACCCACACCACCAGCAGGCCCAGTTCGGTCAGCAGCGTGATGGTGGGCGTGAACAGCGACCAGAGGGCGTTGACGCGGTCGTTGATCGCCAGGTTGCGGTCGTTGGCCTCGCGGAAGCGCGCGACTTCCCGGCGTTCCTGGGCGAAGGCCTTGACCACGCGGATGCCGGGGATGGTGTCGGCCAGCACGTTGGTGATGTCCGACCAGACGCGGTCGGCCTTCTCGAAGCCGTGGCGCAGGCGGTCGCGCACCCAGTGGATCATCCAGAGGATCAGCGGCAGCGGCGCCAGGGTCGCCAGCGCCAGCAGCGGGTCGATCGTCAGCAGCACGGCCGCCGTCATCACGATCATCAGCACGTCGGTGACGAAGTCCAGCAGGTGCAGCGACAGGAACAGGCAGATGCGGTCGGATTCCGAGCCGATGCGCGCGATCAGGTCGCCGGTGCGCTTGCCGCCGAAGTACTGCAGCGACAGCTGCTGCAGGTGCTGGTAGGTGGCGGTGCGCAGGTCGGCGCCGATGCGCTCGCTGACCCAGGCGAGGATGGCGCTGCGCGCCCAGCCCAGCCCCCAGGCGAGGATCGAGGACGCCAGCAGGCCGCCCAGGTAGAGCGCCACCAGGGGATAGTCGATCGGCACGCCGTTCTGGAACGGGATCAGCACGTCGTCCATCAGCGGCATGGTGAGGTAGGGCGGGACCAGCGAGGCCGCCGTGGCCGCCAGGGTGAGGGCCAGGCCGGCGGCGAGCTGCCGGCCGTAGGGGCGGGCGAAGCGCCACAGGCGGAACAGGGAACTGGCGCGCGGGGCGGCCGGCGCCGGTTCGGCGGCGGGCGCGTCGGCGGGCGCGCCCGAGCGCGCCGGCTCGCGCAGGGCCTGCCAGGCGGCCGCCAGGCGCTGGGCTTCGGGTTGGCGCGCCAGCGTGTAGCGCCAGCGCGACAGCCGGGCATGGGCGTCCACCAGTTCCAGGGTGCCCACCCCGGCGTGGTCCTGCAGCCGCGCCTCCAGGTCGGGGCGCAGCGGCCAGGACCGGCTGTCCTGGGCGTCCGTCCCGCAGCCGAGCCAGCGGCGGTCGGTGAGGACGACCAGCCCGTCGCCGTAGCGCAGCTGGGCGTCCAGGTCGGTGCGCAGCCAGCCCAGGACGCGCTCGCCGGCGGCGAGCTGGGCGGCCAGGGCGGCGCGCCACGGCTCGGGCAGGCCCGGCGGGCACGGATCGGCCGGCGTGGAATCGGAGGCAAGGCCCTGCATGGACGAGGATGGTCGGGAAGGGGGAAAAAGTGCGGATCGGGGGGGCGGGATCGGGGCGGTGTTCAGGGTCCTGTCAGGGCCGTATTCAGGGGCCTGTAAGCGCGATTTCAGGGGGTTGTCAGCGCGGGAAATCGCGTCACAATTTTCAACGTTTTTTTCGTGCCGCGCAATAACGGCGCGATTAATATGTGTGCCGATGTTTTTCAGCGGCCCCCGAAAAATGCCCCTGCGCTGCGCCTTCGGCTTGCTGCCTCCCCACGGGGGGCGCTGTTTGCCTTGGAGCGGCCCGGCGGCAAAAAATGCGGCCGTTTTCGCCGGTCCCGGCACCTGACGCATGGTTCGATCATGAACGGTAGAAATATTGAGTTTCTCAATATGGTGCATTTGCGGGGGCCGAACATCTGGGCCTACCGGCCCGTCATCGAGGCGCTGGTGGACATCCACGATCTCGAGGACTGCCCGTCCAATCTCATCCCCGGTTTCTACGAACGCCTGAGCGCCTGGCTGCCGACCCTGGTCGAGCACCGCTGCAGCGTGGGCGAGCGCGGCGGCTTCCTCAAGCGGGTGCGCGAGGGCACCTGGCCGGCCCACATCCTGGAGCACGTCACGCTGGAACTGCAGAGCCTGGCCGGCATGCCGGGCGGGCTGGGGCGCGCGCGGGAAACGCCGCTGCGCGGCGTCTACAAGGTGATCGTGCGCGCCTGGCACGAGCCGCTGACGCGCGAGGCGCTGCACGCGGCGCGCGACCTGGTGATGGCCGCCATCGAGGACCGGCCCTTCGATGTGGCCGGGGCGGTCGAGCGGCTGAAGGACCTGGCCGAATCCCTGAGCCTGGGACCCAGCACGGCGTGCATCGTGGACGCGGCCGACGACCGCGACATCCCGGCGATCCGCCTGAGCGACGCCAATCTGCTGCAGCTGGGCTACGGCGCCCGCCAGCGGCGCATCTGGACGGCGGAGACCAGCCGCACCAGCGCCATCGCCGAAGGCATCTCGCGCGACAAGGACCTGACCCGCCGGCTGCTGCAGGCCTGCGGCGTGCCGGTGCCCGAGGGCCGCCTGGTGGACAGCGCCGCCGACGCCTGGACGGTGGCGCAGGAGCTGAGCCTGCCGGTGGTGGTCAAGCCCTCGGACGGCAACCACGGGCGCGGCGTCTTCACCTGCCTGAACACGCGCGAGCAGATCGAGGCCGCCTATGCCGTGGCGGTGGACGAGGGCAGCGGCGTCATGGTCGAGCGCTTCATCCACGGCGACGAGCACCGCCTGCTGGTGGTGGGCGGCCGCGTGGTGGCCGCCGCGCGCGGCGAGGCCGCGATGGTGGTGGGCGACGGCACGTCCACCGTGCTGCAGCTGATCGAGAGCCAGCTCAATTCCGACCCGCGCCGCGGCCGCGACGAGGACCATCCCCTGAACTTCATCCGCCTGGACTCGGCGGCCCGCCTGGAGCTGGAGCGCCAGGGCCTGCACGGCGACGCCGTGCCCGAGCGCGGCCGCGCGGTGCTCGTGCAGCGCAGCGGCAACGTCTCCATCGACGTCACCGACGAGGTGCATCCCGACGTGGCCGAGCAGGTGGCGCTGGCCGCCCGCGTGGTCGGGCTGGACATCGCCGGGGTGGACCTGGTGGCGCGCGACATTTCCCGGCCCCTGGCCGGGCAGCAGGCGGCCATCGTCGAGGTCAACGCCGGCCCCGGCCTGCTGATGCACCTGAAGCCGGCCGTGGGCACGCCCCGGCCGGTGGGCCGCGCCATCATCGACGATCTGTTTCCCGCGTCCGAGGACGGGCGCATCCCGGTGATCGGGATCAGCGGCAGCCGGCCCACCGCGCCGGTCGCGCACCTGGTCGCGCACCTGCTGCGCCTGACCGGCCGGGTGGTCGGCCTGGCCTCGTCCGAGGGGCTGTTCATGGGCGCGACCCGGGTGACGGCGCAGGATTCCGCCCACTGGGAGGCCGCGCGCCGCGTCCTGCTGAACCGCGCGGTCGAATACGCCGTGATCGAGAACGGCGGCCGCGCCATCCTGGGCGAGGGCCTGGCCTACGACCGCTGCCAGGTCGGCGTGGTCACCGGCATCGATCCGGCCGCGACCTGGCCCGAGTTCTACATGGAGACGCCGGATCAGCTCGCGCGGATCTTCCGCACCCAGGTGGACGTCGTCCTGCCGGCCGGCGCGGCCGTCCTGAACGCGGACGACCCCCTCGCGGCGGAACTGGCGCCGCTGTGCGACGGCGCCGTGCTGTTCTACGGGCTGGACCCCGACGGGGAGGCCCTGCGCGCCCACGTGGAGCGCGGCGGCCGCGCCGTGTCCGTGTACGGGGGCATGGCGGTGCTGTCCGAAGGCGGCGTCCAGATCCCGGTGATCAGCCTGGATGAGATCGGACATGCCATGGTCCCCGCGGGCCATGGCATGCCTATCGAATCGGAGCGGCATGCCGGCCGCGAGGTGGAGAGCTGCGATCGCTGGAGATATGCCGTGCCTGCCGAAGCCGGGGATCTTTCCGCCATGCTCGCGGCCGTGGCCGTGGCCTGGGCGCTGGGGCTGGCCGTCGAGCGCATGCGCATCGGCCTGCGCACCTGGAACGCCCGCCGCATGCCGGACGAACCCCCGCTCGCCGCCTGATTCCTGTCAGGTCCGGCGGGTTGGCCGCCGGGCCCGCCCCCACTCCTCCAAGGACATTGGTCATCATGGAAGTCTCCCGAGTCCGGGCCCTGCGCGGGCCCAACCTGTGGTCGCGCCAGACCGCGATCGAAGCCGTCGTCGCCTGCTCCGAAAGCGAGTGCGCGATCGGCGACATGGAGGCGTTCGAGACACGCCTGCGCGCGCGCTTTCCGGACATCGACCTGCCGGGGCCTCCGAGCCTGGAGGGCACCCATTCGCTGGCCCACCTCCTGGCGGTCGCCGCCTTGCGGCTGCAGGCCCAGGCGGGCTGCCCGGTGGCCTTCTGCCGCACCGCTCCGACCCCGGAGACGGGCGTCTACCAGGTGGTGATCGAGTACGTCGAGGAAGCCGTCGGCCGCCTGGCGTTCGACCAGGCGCTGGCGCTGTGCATGGCCACGCTGCGCGACGAGCCCTTCGACCTCGCGCCGGCGATCGCCGGGCTGAAGGCCCTGTACGAGGACCTGCGGCTGGGCCCCAGCACCGGCGCCATCGTGCAGGCGGCCGTGCGCCGGGGCATCCCGTACCGCCGGCTGACCGAGGGCAGCCTGGTGCAGTTCGGCTGGGGGCGCCGCCAGCGCCGCATCCAGGCGGCCGAGACCGACGCCAGCGGCGCCATCGCCGAGGCCATCGCCCAGGACAAGGCCCTGACCAAGGCGCTGCTCGCCTCGGCCGGCGTGTGCGTGCCGCAGGGCCGCTGCGTGGAGGACGCCGAGGATGCCTGGGCCGCCGCCTGCGAGATCGGCGGCCCGGTCGTGGTCAAGCCGCTGGACGGCAACCAGGGCAAGGGCGTGGCGGTGAACGTGCAGGGGCGCGAGCCGGTGATGGCCGCCTATGCCGTGGCCCGCGCGCATGGCTCGGGCGTGCTGGTGGAGCGCTATTTCCCCGGCCACGACTTCCGCCTGCTGGTGGTGGGCGACCGCCTGGTCGCGGCGGCGCGGCGCGATCCGCCCCAGGTGGTGGGCGACGGCCGCCGCACCATCGCCGAACTGGTCGAGCAGGTCAACCAGGACCCGCTGCGCGGCGAGGGCCACGGCACCTCGCTCACGCGCATCCGGCTCGACGAGATCGCCCTGAACACCCTGGCCTCGCAGGGCTTCGACCCCGGCTCGGTGCCGGCGCCCGGCGTCTGCGTGGTGCTGCGCAACAACGCCAACCTGAGCACGGGCGGGACCGCCACGGACGTGACCGACCACGTGCACCCCGACCTGGCCGCCAGCGCCGTGATGGCGGCGCGCATGGTGGGCCTGGACGTCTGCGGCATCGATCTGGTGAGCCGGGACGTCTACCAGCCGCTGGCGCCGGAGACCGGCTGCGTCGTCGAGGTCAACGCGGCGCCCGGCCTGCGCATGCACCTGAGCCCGTCCTTCGGCGCGGGGCGCGACGTGGGCAGCGCCATCATCGACATGCTGTTCCCCGCCGGCGAGAACGGCCGGGTGCCGGTGGCGGCGGTGACCGGCACCAACGGCAAGACCACCACCGTGCGCCTGCTCGCGCACCTGTGCGCCCAGTCCGGCGCCTGCGTGGGCATGACCAACTCCGACGGCGTCTACGTCGGCAGCCGGCGCATCGACACGGGCGACTGCAGCGGACCGCGCAGCGCGCGCAACGTGCTGCTGCATCCGGACGTGGACATGGCGGTCTTCGAGACCGCGCGCGGCGGCATCCTGCGCGAGGGCCTGGGCTTCGACCGCTGCGACGTGGCCGTGGTGACCAACATCGGGATCGGCGACCACCTGGGGCTGAACTACATCAGCACCGTCGAGGAGCTGGCCACCGTCAAGCGCGTCATCGTCGAGAACGTGGCGCCGGCCGGCATGGCCGTCCTCAATGCCCAGGACCCCATCGTCGCCCGCATGGCCGCCGGCTGCCCGGGCGCGGTCACCTTCTTCGCCCGCGACGGCCGCCACCCGGTGATCGAGACCCACCGGGCGCAGGGCGGCCGGGTGGCGTTCGTGGACCAGGGCGACCTGGTGTTCGCGGAAGCCTGCGCCGAGACGCGCATCGAGCTGGCCGCCGTGCCCCTGACCCATGGCGGGCGCATCGGCTTCCAGGTCGAGAACGCCCTGGCGGCCGCCGCCGCGGCCTGGGCGCTGGGGGTGGACTGGGTGCGCATCCAGGCGGGGCTGGCCTCCTTCGTCAACGACGCCGGCACGGTGCCCGGCCGCTTCAACGTGTTCGACCATCGGGGCGCCACGCTGATCGCCGACTACGGCCACAACCCGGACGCGATCCTGGCGCTGGCCGAGGCCGTCGAGACCCTGCCCGCGCGGCGCCGCACCGTGGTCATCAGCGGGGCGGGGGACCGGCGCGACCAGGATATCCGCCGCCAGACGGAGATCCTGGGCGACGTGTTCGACACGATCGTCCTGTACCAGGACCAGTGCCAGCGCGGCCGCGGCGACGGCGAGGTCCTGGCCCTGCTGCGCGAGGGCCTGGGCGCGGCCCGGCGCATGAGCCGCCTGGAGGAGGTTCACGGCGAATTCCTGGCCATCGACGCCGCGCTGGAGAGCCTGGAGCCCGGCGACCTGTGCCTGATCCTGATCGACCAGGTCGAGGAGGCGCTGGCCCACATCGCCCGGCGCATCGGCCCGCCGGACGAGGAGATGGCTACAATCATCCCCGTCAAGGAAGGGGTGTTGCGAGCGCATGCGTATCAGTAGTTTCGGGAGCCTCGGGAATTTCGGAAGCCTCGGGAATTTCAGGCGCCTCGGGCATGTCGCCCGTCCGGGCCTGCGCCGCCTGGCCGGCGGCCTGGTGCTGCTGGGCGCGGCCCTGGCGGCCGCGCCCGCCGGCGCGCGGGGCTATATCGGCCGCACGCTCGACGCGCCCGTGCCGGGCGGCGTGGCGGTGGTGCCCCTGGGCACCGGCGGCCAGGCGCCGCGGGCCAGCTACGAGGGCCGGCGCGTCCTGGTGGTGCGCGACAGCGACGGCGCCTGGATCGCCCTGGTGGGCATCCCCCTGGGTACCCGGCCGGGGCGCCAGTCCCTGCAGGTGCAGGGCGGCCCGGCGGCCGCGTTCGAGGTCCGCGCCAAGCAATACGCGGCCCAGCACATCACGCTGAAGAACCGCCGGCAGGTCACGCCCGATCCCGACGACGTCAAGCGGATCGAGCGCGAGCTCGACCTGCAGATGGCCGCCTATCGCACGTACCGGGACGGCGTCGTGCCGAGCAACGTCATGCTGGACCGTCCCGTCGGCGGGCGCCTGTCCAGCCCGTTCGGCCTGCGGCGCTTCTTCAACGGCGAGGAGCGCAACCCGCACTCGGGCCTGGATTTCGCCGTGCCGGCGGGCACGCCCGTCAAGGCGCCGGCCGCCGGGCGGGTGACGCTGGTGGGGGATTATTTCTTCAACGGCAAGACCGTGTTCATCGACCACGGGCAGGGCTTCATCAGCATGTTCTGCCACCTGTCGGCCATCGGCGTGAAGGTGGGCGACGAAGTCGCGCGCGGCGCCGTGGTGGGCAAGGTGGGCGCGACCGGCCGCGCCACCGGGCCGCACCTGCACTGGAACGTCAGCCTGAACGACGCGCGGGTGGACCCCGCCATTTTCATCGGGGCGGCGCGGCGGCCGTAGGCGGCGCGCCACCGGGCGGACCCCTGGGCGGACCTCTGGCACCGCGGCCCATGGCCGCCGGCGCGCGCTTGCTTTAATATAGACGGCTTCACCCGCGCCGACCGCCCGAAGATCCGGGCCGGCCGGCGATTTCCAATCGACCGGCCCACAAGGCAGGCCCCCATTCGGAATCAATCATGGACACGTCCGTTTCCCGCACGCTTTTCTCCCAACGCGCCAACCGGCTCACCAGTTCGGCCATCCGCGAAATCCTCAAGATCACCGAACGGCCCGAGGTCATCTCGTTCGCCGGCGGCCTGCCTTCGCCCGAGGGGTTCCCCATCGCCGAACTGCGCGCGGCCTTCGACAAGGTGCTGGCCACGCAGGGCGCCACGGCGCTGCAGTACGGCCGCACCGAGGGCTACACGCCGCTGCGCGAGTGGGTGGCCCAGGACCTGTCCCGCCCGGGGCTGGACATCGATCCCGAGGAAGTCCTGATCGTGTCGGGCTCGCAGCAGGCGCTGGACATGCTCGGCAAGCTGTTCATCGACCAGGGCTCGCCCGTGCTGGTCGAGGCCCCCAGCTATCTCGGCGCCCTGCAGTCGTTCTCCCAGTTCCAGCCGGAATACCGGGCCGTGCCCACCGACGAGCGCGGCCTGGTGCCCGAAGCCCTCGACGACGATCTCGTCCGCGATGCGCGCTTCATCTACGTGCTGCCCAATTTCCAGAATCCCACCGGCCTGACGCTGGACCGCGCGCGCCGCCAGGCCCTGGTCGAGCGCTGCGCCCGCCTGGACCTGCCCATCATCGAGGACGATCCCTACGGCGAACTGCGCTACGCCGGCGACCCCCAGCCCGGCCTGCTCGAACTGGGCCGTCCGGCGGGCGCCACCGTGATCCGCCTGGGCACCTTCTCCAAGGTCCTGGCGCCCGGCATGCGCCTGGGCTACGTCGTGGCGCCGCGCCCCATCATCTCCAAGCTCGTGCAGATCAAGCAGGCCACCGACCTGCACACCGCGACGGTCACCCAGATGGCGGTGCACGAGGCCGTGCGCGGCGGCTTCCTGCGCGAACACCTGCCCAAAGTGCGCGAGCTCTACCGCCGCCAGTGCGGCTACATGCTCGACGCCCTGCAGGCCCATTTCCCGTCCGACGCGCGCTGGACGCGCCCGGAAGGCGGCATGTTCATCTGGGTCACGCTGCGCCCGTCCATCGACACCGCGCAGCTGCTGCAGGCGGCGATCCAGCGCAACGTCGCCTTCGTGCCGGGCGCGCCGTTCTACGCCGGGGCCGGCGCGCCGGCGAACACCCTGCGCCTGAGCTTCGTCACCGTGCCCGAGGACCGCATCCGCGCCGGCGTGCGCACGCTGGGCGAGCTCATCGGTCCGGCGCCCGAGCACGCATGACGGCGGACGGCTCCTCCTCGCGCCCGGAGCGGGCCGCCCCCGATCTGTCGGACATGCGCTTCGACGACTGGGTGGCCCGCTGGCTGCCCGCGTCCTGGGGACCCTACGCGCGCCTGTGCCGGCTGGACCGGCCCGTCGGCACCTGGCTGACCCTGCTGCCGGCGCTGGCCGCGCTGGTCCAGGCGGCCGACGGCATGCCCACCCTGTGGCGCATCGCGGTGTTCTCCGTGGGGGCGCTGCTGATGCGCGGCGTGGGCTGCACCTTCAACGACATCTTCGACCGGGATTTCGACCACCGCGTCGAACGCACGCGCTTCCGCCCCCTGACCAGCGGCCAGCTCACGCTGCGGGCGGCGCTGTGGTTCGCCGTGGCGCAGCTGCTGGTCAGCGCCACGCTGCTGCTGGCCATCAACGCCACCAGCCGCTGGCTGGCGCTGGCGCTGCTGCCGCTGGTGGTGATCTATCCCCTGTGCAAGCGCTACACCTACTGGCCGCAGGCTGTGCTGGGGGCGGCCTTCAACTGGGGCATGCTGATGGCCTGGTCCGACACGCGCGACGCGGTGCCCTGGTACGCCGTGGCCATGTGGCTGGGGGCGGTGCTGTGGCAGATCGGCTACGACGCCATCTATGCCTACATCGACCTGCGCGACGACCGCATGCTGGGCCTGAAGTCGGTCGCCATGCGCTTCGGCGACCAGGGCCGGGCCTGGATCGGCGGCATGTACGCCGCCACGGCGGCCTTGTGGACCGCGTCGGGCTGGGGCATGGGCATGGACTGGCCCTACTACCTGGGCATGGCCGTCATCGCCGGCCACTTCGCCTGGCAGGTGCGCGTCTTCGACGTGCGCCACCCGGAACGCGGCCTGCGCCTGTTCCGCTCCAACATGCAGGTCGGCGTGCTGCTGATCGCCGCCGCCCTGGCCGGCACGGTCCTGCGTCCCTGGCTGTAGGCCGTCTGGCGCCGCAGCGGCGTTGCGGCTAGACTGGTTTCCATTAGTAAACAACGGAGCCGCTTCCAGGCGCCGGAGGAGACCGCACGCCATGACCGCAGGAACGACGGACGCCGCCGCGCTGGAATTCGATTACGTCATCGTGGGGGCCGGCTCGGCCGGCTGCCTGCTGGCCAACCGCCTGTCGCGCGAGCACCGCGTCCTGCTGCTCGAAGCGGGCGGCGCCGACGACTGGCGCTGGATCCACATCCCGGTCGGCTACCTGTACTGCATCGGCAATCCGCGCACCGACTGGTGCTACCACACCCTGCCGGATCCGGGCCTGAACTACCGCTCGCTGGGCTATCCGCGCGGCCGGGTGCTGGGCGGCTCGTCCTCCATCAACGGCATGCTCTACGTGCGCGGTCAGGCCGCCGACTACGACGGCTGGGCGGCGCTGGGCAATCCGGGCTGGTCCTGGGCCGACGTGCTGCCGCTGTTCAAGGACGTCGAGGACCATCACGCCGGGGCCAGCGAATTCCACGGCGCCTCGGGCACCTGGCGGGTCGAGCCGCAGCGCCTGCGCTGGGACGTGCTCGACGCCTTCCGCGAGGCGGCGGCCCAGGCGGGCATCGAGCGCACCGACGACTTCAACCGCGGCGACAACGCCGGCTGCAACTACTTCGAGGTCAACCAGCGCCGCGGCGTGCGCTGGAACGCGGCCAAGGCCTTCCTGCGCCCCGTCATGCACCGCAACACGCTGCGCGTGATGACCGGCGTGCGGGTGGAGCGCATCCGCTTCTCCGGGCGCCGCGCCACCGGGGTCGATTGCGTGGGCGAGGGCGGCCGGCTGCGGGCCGTGGCGCGGCGGGAGCTCATCCTGGCGGCCGGGGCGATCGGCTCGCCCCAGCTGCTCCAGGTCTCCGGCGTCGGCTCGGCCGAACGCCTGCGCAAGCTGGGCGTGCCGGTGGTGCTGGACCTGCCCGGCGTGGGGGAAAACCTCCAGGACCATCTCCAGCTGCGCATGATCTACCGTCTGCGGGGCGCCCGCACCCTCAACACCCTGGTGAATTCCTGGCACGGCAAGGCCTGGATGGGCCTGCAGTACGGCCTGTTCCGCAGCGGGCCGCTGTCCATGGCGCCCTCGCAGCTGGGGGCCTTCGCGCGCTCGGATCCGTCGCGCCCGCGCCCCAATCTGGAATACCACGTCCAGCCCCTGTCGCTGGACAAGTTCGGCGATCCGCTGCACGACTTCCCGGCCCTGACGGCCTCGGTCTGCAACCTGCAGCCCGGCAGCCGGGGCTACGTGCGCATCGTCTCGCCCAATGCCGCCGACGCGCCGGACATCCTCTGCAACTACCTGCAGACCCCGGAGGACCGCGCCGTGGCGGCCGACGCCCTGCGCCTGACGCGGCGCATCATGGCCCAGCCGGCGATGGCGCGCTACCAGCCCCGCGAATACCTGCCGGGCGACGCCGTCCAGAGCCAGGAAGCGCTGGAGGCCGCCGCGGGCGACATCGGCACCACCATCTTCCATCCGGTGGGCACATGTAAAATGGGCGTCGATCCGTTGGCCGTGGTGGATCCGGAGCTGCGTGTCCGGGGGCTGGAAAGCCTGCGGGTGATCGACGCGTCCATCATGCCGGTCATCACCTCGGGCAACACCAACTCGCCGACGATCATGATTGCCGAAAAGGGCGCGCGCCTGATCCTGGGCAACGCCTGAATCCCTCTTCAGCCTCTCACACAGGACCCGGACATGGTCAGTCACACCGAGGTCGTGGCAAGCATTCTGTTTGCCATCGCCATCATCCACACGTTCTCCGTACCCGTCTTCGCCCGGCTGGCCAACCGGGGCGGACCGCACGCCGGACTGTGGCACCTGCTGTCCGAGGTCGAGGCCGTGTTCGGCGTCTGGGCCTGTGCGCTGTTCGTGTGGATGGCGCTGACCCTGGGGGTGCACGGCGCGGTCGAATACCTCGACACGCGCAACTTCACCGAGCCGGCCTTCGTCTTCGTGATCATGGTGGTGGCGGCCAGCCGGCCCATCATCGAGCTGGTCCGCCTGATGGTCGATCTGGTGTCGCGCCTGCTGCCCGTGGCCGGCGAGCTGTCGCGCTTCTTCGTCATCATGACCCTGGTGCCGCTGTCGGGTTCGCTGATCACCGAGCCGGCCGCCATGACCCTGGCCGCCCTGCTGCTGCGCCAGGCCTATTTCCGCCGGCCCGGCCAGGACGGCTTCAAGTACCTGACCGTCGGCGTGCTGTTCGTCAACGTGTCCATCGGCGGGGTGCTGACCGCCTACGCCGCGCCGCCGGTGCTGATGGTGGCCCATACCTTCGGCTGGGACACGGCCTTCATGGCCACCCATTTCGGCTGGCGCGCGGCGATCGCCGTGCTGTTCAACGGGTTCGTCCTGACGCTGATCTGCCGGCCCTTCCTGCTCAACGGCAGCATCGGCGTCCGGGAGGACGAGGGCGAGCGCCGCCCGCCGGTGTCCCCGGTGGTCATGGCCGTGCACGTGCTGTTCCTGGTGTGCGTCGTGCTGGCCTCGCACCACATGCAGATCTTCATGGCCCTGCTGGTGCTGTTCATCGGCTACGCCCACGCCTACAAGCGGCACCAGTCGCCGCTGCTGCTGCGCGAGGGCCTGATGGTCGGCTTCTTCCTCGCCGGCCTGGTGGTGCTGGGCGGCCTGCAGCAGTGGTGGCTGCAGGACCTGCTGGGCGGCCTGTCGCCCTACGTCCTGTACCTGGGCGCCACGGCCCTGACGGCGATCACCGACAACGCGGCCCTGACCTACCTGGGCTCGCTGGTCGAAGGCACCGGCGACCTCTGGCGCTACATGCTGGTGGCCGGCTCGGTCACGGGCGGCGGCCTGACCGTGATCGCCAACGCGCCCAACCCGGCCGGCTTTTCCATCCTGAAAGGCTGCTTCGGCGACGGCACCATCTCGCCCCTGCGCCTGCTCGCCGCCGCCGCCGTGCCCACGCTGGTCGCGGCCGCGATGTTCATGCTGCCCAATTCGTTCGGCTGACGCGTGCGGACACGGCGGCGCAAGGCCCGTTCCGCCGCCGAGCCGCCCCGGGGCGAAACGCGCCCCCCGCGGGGGGCCTTGCGCCAAAAGGATTAAAATCCAGGCCGTCGATCATTTCGGAATCATCGCTGTGCCTATCTACGCCTATCGTTGCAGCCGCTGCGGCCATGAGCAGGACGTGCTGCGGAAAATCTCCGATCCCCCGCTGAAGACCTGTCCGGCCTGCGGCGAGGACGCCTACGAAAAACAGGTGACCGCGGCCGGCTTCCGCCTCAAGGGCACCGGCTGGTACGCCACCGATTTCCGCGGCGGCGGCAAACCCGCGCCCAAATCCGCCGATGCGGCGGGCGGCGCCGCGCCGGCAGCGGCCGCGGCCCCCGCCTCCGGCGGCACCCCGCCCGCCTCGACGTCGGGCTGATTCCGGGAATCCATGCGCTTTCTCAAACGCTACTTCATCACCGGCCTGCTGATCTGGCTGCCGCTGGTGGCCACGGTCTGGGTGCTGACCATCCTGATCGGCACCCTCATGTCCCTGGTGCCTTCGTTCCTCTCGCCCGAGGCCCTGTTCGGGGTGGCGATCCCGGGGTTCGAGCTGGTCCTGGTCCTGGCCGTGATCCTGCTCACGGGGCTGTTCTGCGCCAATTTCATCGGCCGTGCCATCCTGTCGCGCTGGGAATCCCTGCTGGGGCGCATCCCCCTGGTGCGCTCCATTTATAATTCGGTCAAGCAGGTCAGCGACACCGTGTTCGCGCCCAACGGCCAGGCCTTCCGCGAGGCCGTGCTGGTGCAGTATCCGCGCCAGGGCGCCTGGACCATCGGCTTCCTGACCGGCACCCCCTGCACCGAGATCGCCGCGCTGCTGGACGGCGATTTCGTCAGCGTCTACGTGCCCACGACGCCCAATCCGACGTCGGGCTTCTTCCTGATGATGCCGCGCGCCGATGTCCAGGTGCTCGACATGTCGGTGGAAACGGCACTGAAATACATCGTGTCCATGGGGGTGGTGGCGCCGCCCGGCCTGCCGCCCCAGACGCAGATGGACCTGCCGGCCGTGGAATCCCCCGACGGACAGGCCCATTGAAACTCGAACAATTCCTCTGACGGAGCCATTCTTGAACCGCACTTGCTACACCGGCGAGGTGTCCAAAGCCCACCTCGACCAGACCGTGACCCTGTTCGGCTGGGTGCATCGCCGCCGCGACCATGGCGGCGTGATCTTCATCGACCTGCGCGACCGCGCGGGCCTGGCCCAGGTGGTGGTGGACCCGGACAACGAGGCCGCGTTCGAGACCGCCGAACGGATCCGCAACGAATACTGCCTGCGGATCACCGGCCTGGTGCGCCTGCGCCCCGCCGGCACCACCAATCCCGACCTGCTCTCGGGCGAAGTCGAGATCCTCTGCCGCGAGATCGAGATCCTCAACGCCTCCGTCACGCCGCCGTTCCAGCTCGACGACGACAACCTGTCCGAGACCACGCGCCTGACGCACCGGGTGCTGGACCTGCGCCGCCCGCAGATGCAGCGCAACCTGATGCTGCGCTACCGCGTGTCCATGGTGGCGCGCAACTACCTCGACGCGCTGGGCTTCATCGACATCGAGACCCCGATGCTCACGCGCAGCACGCCGGAAGGCGCGCGCGACTACCTGGTGCCCTCGCGCGTGAATCCGGGCGAATTCTTCGCACTGCCCCAGTCGCCGCAACTGTTCAAGCAGATGCTGATGGTGTCCGGCTTCGACCGCTACTACCAGATCACCAAGTGCTTCCGCGACGAGGACCTGCGCGCCGACCGCCAGCCGGAATTCACCCAGATCGATTGCGAGACCTCCTTCCTCGACGAAGTCCAGATCCGCGAGATCTTCGAGGGCATGGTGCGCGAGATCTACCGCCAGGTGCTCGGCGTGGCCCTGCCCGATCCCTTCCCCGTCATGAGCTGGGAAGAAGCCATGCGCCGCTTCGGCTCGGACAAGCCCGACCTGCGCGTGAAGCTGGAATTCACCGACGTGGCCGACCTGATGCGCGACGTGGGCTTCAAGGTCTTCGCCGGCCCGGCCAACGACCCGGCCTGCCGCGTGGTGGCCCTGCGCGTGCCCGGCGGCGCCAGCATGCCGCGCAGCGAGATCGACGCCTACACCCAGTTCGTCGGCATCTACGGCGCGCGCGGCCTGGCCTACATCAAGGTCAACGACGCCGCCTCGATTCCCGACGGCCTGCAGTCGCCCATCGTCAAGAACATCCATGCGGACGCCCTGCGCGCCCTGATTGAACGCACCGGCGCGCAGAGCGGCGACCTGATCTTCTTCGGCGCCGACCGCGCCAAGGTCGTCGCCGACGCCATCGGCGCCCTGCGCGTGAAGATCGGACAGAGCGAGTTCGGCCGCGCCAACGGGCTGTTCGAGCCGGGCTGGAAGCCGCTGTGGGTGGTGGACTTCCCCATGTTCGAGTACGACGAGGGCGAAGGCCGCTACACCGCCGCGCACCACCCCTTCACCTGCCCCAAGCCGGGCCACGAGGACCTGCTGGAGACCGATCCGGGCAAGGCCCTGGCGCGCGCCTACGACATGGTCATGAACGGCTGGGAAGTCGGCGGCGGCTCCGAGCGCATCCACCGCGCCGACGTCCAGCGCAAAGTCTTCAAGGCCCTGAAGATCGACGAGGAAGAAGCCCGCCTGAAGTTCGGCTTCCTGCTCGACGCCCTGCAATATGGCGCGCCGCCGCACGGCGGCCTGGCCTTCGGCCTGGACCGTCTGGTGACGCTGATGGCGGGCGCGGAATCCATCCGCGACGTGATCGCCTTCCCCAAGACGCAGCGCGCCCAGTGCCTGCTGACGCAGGCGCCGTCGGCCGTGGACGAAAAGCAGCTGCGCGAGCTGCACATCCGCCTGCGCCAGACGGAAGCCAAGTAGGGCGGGGAGACCGGCCATGCCCGTGCTGCGGGTCGTCAGCTACAACATCCACAAGGGCCGCTCGGCCACGGGTGGGCGGGAATCGCTGGCCGATCTGCGGCTGGGCCTGTACGGCCTGCGGCCCGACCTGCTGTTCCTGCAGGAAGTGCAGGGCCGCAACCAGGTGCGCGGCAGCCTGGACGCGCAGCACGAATCCCTGGCGGCGGCCCTGCACATGCAGGCCGCCTACGGCTGCAACGCCGTGCGCCAGGCCACCGACCACGGCAACGCGCTGCTGTCGCGCTATCCCATCCTGTACTACGAGAACCAGGACGTCTCCGATCACCGCCTGGAGCAGCGCGGCCTGCTGCACGGCGTGGTGCGGGTCGGCGACGTGCCGGTGCATTGCCTGGTGGTGCACCTCGGGCTGCTGGCGGGCGGGCGCTCGCGCCAGATTCAGGCGCTGGCCGACCGCATCCAGCGCCTGGTGCCCGCGCACGAGCCGCTGCTGATCGCCGGCGACTTCAACGACTGGACCAACCGCCTGGCGCCGCTGTTCGTCGAGCAGCTCGGCCTGGTCGAGGTCTTCGCCGCCGCGCCGCAGGGAACGGACGAGATCTACCGCCTGCGCCGCACCGTCTCGCGCCTGCGCGAGCGCCTGGCCTGGCTGCCGGGCCAGGGACTGCGCCAGGTGCCGGAGCTGTCCATGAACGGCAATGCGCGCCTGACCCCGCCGCCGCGGACCTTCCCGTCCGTGTTCCCCTGGCTGCGGCTGGACCGCATCTATCAGCGCGGCTTCGCCGTGCGCCGTGCGCGGGTGCTGCACGGCTCGCCCTGGAAGAAATTATCGGACCACGCGCCGCTGGTGGCGGACCTGGAACTGCCCTGAGGGGGTTGGCGGGCTGCGATCGGCGGGAAAGCGGGATCCGGCCCGGATCCGGCGGACCGGAAACGGGGAACTTTCCCGCCGGGGGACGGCCAAAGATTCCTGACCTTGAAATTCGTTACCTTGAAATTAGCACTCTTCTCTGGAGAGTGCTAACATGAATTCCTCCAGCACGAGGACCTTGTCACCATGACCCTCTCTTCGTCCGCCCTGTCGCTCGCGCCGTCCCAGCTGTCGCTGGCGATCTCCAATCCCGGCGCGCTCGGCACCATCGATGCCTACATCAACGCCGTCAACCGGCTGCCGATGCTGTCAGCCGACCAGGAAGCCGACCTGGGCCGCCGCCTGCGCGACCACAACGACCTGGACGCCGCGCGCGACCTGGTCCTGTCGCACCTGCGGCTGGTGGTCTCCATCGCCCGGCAGTACCTGGGCTACGGCCTGGCGCACGCGGATCTGATCCAGGAAGGCAACATCGGTCTGATGAAGGCCGTGCGCCGCTTCGATCCCGACCGCGGGGTGCGCCTGGTGTCCTTCGCCGTGCACTGGATCCGCGCCGAGATCCACGAATACGTGGTGCGCAACTGGCGCCTGGTCAAGATCGCCACCACCAAGGCGCAGCGCAAGCTGTTCTTCAACCTGCGCCGCATGCGGCCCGACGGCCGCAGCCTGGGGCCGGAGCAGGTCGCCGACATCGCGCGCGAGCTCGACGTGCGTCCCGAGGACGTCGCCGAAATGGAAGTCCGCCTTTCGGGCGGCGACTGCGCCCTGGACGCCCCGGCCGACGAGGAAGACCGCTACGCGCCGTCCGACTGGCTGGCCGACGAGGCCCAGCAGCCCGACCGGGTGCTGGCGCGCCGCGGCATGGACGCGCTGCAGGGCGAGGGCCTGGAACACGCCCTCTCGTCCCTGGACGCGCGCTCCCAGCACATCGTGCGCGCCCGCTGGCTGGCCGACGACGGCGGCGCCACGCTGCACGAGCTGGCCGACGAATACGGCATCTCCGCCGAACGGGTCCGCCAGATCGAATCGGCCGCCCTGAAGAAACTGCGCATCGCCCTGAGCGACCGCCAGGCGGACTTCGAGGCCGCCTGAGCCTTTTCCTCCGTCCGGGCCGTCCTTCCGGGCGGACATCCGTTTTCGCCCGGCGCGCGGAATCGGCCGTCCGCCGGGCGCCATCCGGCGCGCTTTCCCCACCCGGGTCCGAAACACTCTTTTGCATCTTCCCCGCCCCCGCCGTGAACTTTCCGCGCCGCGGACGGACCAATCCTCCATGAACGCGCGCCGGCCACGCCGGCCCCACCGTTCTGTCGTCCGCTTCTGCTTCTCCTCTTCCCCTCCCTATCGAAGCGGATGTTCCCGGGATGCCGCCAGGCATCCCTTTTTTTTGCCGCCGTTTGCCGTCCGGGCCGCCGTTTCGCCAGGGGCCGCACGGTCGGACACATCATTTTTCTAGGGAACTGGCTCTCCGGGCCTGTAACATATCACCCGGATGGTTTGAACGCGTTCCCTCATCATGAAAATCGGCCTGCTGGTATTCGGCCTGGCGGGGCTGCTGGCCCTGGTGTCCTTCATGCCCCCCCTGGCGGGCCGCCTGCGCCTGCCTTATTCCGTGCTGCTGGCCATCGTCGGCTTCATCCTGGGCGTCGTCATCCACGTGCACGGCTGGGCGCCGGGCGTCGTGGCCGACTTCCTGGATACGCTGCAGCACTTCGAGATTTCCTCCGAGACCTTCCTGTTCGTCTTCCTGCCCGTGCTGCTGTTCGAGACGGCGCTGGCGACGAACCTGCGGCGGCTGCTGGACGACATCAGCCCCATCCTGGTGATGGCCATCGTGGCCGTCGTGGTCTGCACCGTGGCGGTCGGCTTCTCGCTGGCGGCGATTTCCACCTACGGGCTGGTGGTCTGCCTGATGCTGGGCGCCATCGTCGCCACCACCGATCCGGTGGCGGTCGTGGGCATCTTCCGCGAGGTCGGCGCGCCGCGCCGCCTCACCAACCTGGTCGAGGGCGAGGCGCTGTTCAACGACGCGGCCTCCATCGCCCTGTACTCGGTGCTGCTCAGCGTGCTGTTCGGCGGCACCGCGCCCGCCGTGACGGAGATCTTCCGCGGCTTCATGGTCAGCTTCCTGGGCGGCGGCCTGGCCGGCCTGGTCATGGGGCGGGCGGCCATCGAGCTGTTCCGCTGGCTGCGCGGCTGGCCCGCGGCCGAAGTCACCCTGACCGTGGCGCTGGCCTACCTGACCTTCTTCATCGCGGAGCACTACCTGGGGGTGTCGGGGGTGGTGGCCACCGTGATCGCCGGCCTGGTGGTGGGCTCCGGCGGCCGCACGCGCATGTCGCCCACCACCTTCGAGCAGCTCGAAGGCGCCTGGGCGCAGTTCGGCTTCTGGGCCAATTCCCTGATCTTCCTCTTCGCCGCCATGCTGATCCCGCGCATGATGGCGGAAATCACCTGGATGGAAGTCCTGCTGATCCTGGTCGTGTTCATCGTCACGCTGTGCGCGCGCGCGGTGATCATCTACGGCCTGCTGCCCCTGCTGGGGCGGCTGCGGCTCAGCACCGAGGTGAGCCCGTCCTACCGGGCCGTGATGCTGCTGGGCGGCCTGCGCGGGGCCGTGTCCCTGGCGCTGGCGCTGGCCGTCACCGAGCAGCCGGCCGTGCCCCACGAGGCGCGGCAGTTCATCGCCGTGGCCACGACCGGCTTCGTGCTCATGACCCTGTTCATCAACGGCCTGACGCTGCGGCCGCTGATCCACCGGCTGGGGCTGAACCAGCTCTCGCCCGTGGACCGGACCCTGCGCGACCAGGCCCAGGTGGTGGAACTCGAAGCCCTGCGCCTGAAGATCGACGACATCGCCCACAACGAGCACATCGGCAGCGAGGTGCTGGAGCGCCTGCACGCGGTGTTCGACGCCAGCCAGGCCAGCATGGACGCCACGCAGGTGCATCAGCTGTCGCGCGACCAGAAGGTCGCCGTCGGCATGGGCATGCTGGCGGGCCGCGAGGAAGAGATGTTCTTCGAGACCCTCAAGGCCCAGGTGGTGGACTGGCGCACGGCCGAATCGCTGCTGGCGCGCGCCGAGCGGCTGGGGGACGCGGTGCGCTCGGGCGGCCTGCGCGGCTTCGAGGCGGCGATCGACGGCGACCTGCGCTATTCGCATGGGCTGCGGCTGGCGCTGCGCCTGCACCACCTGACCGGCTGGCAGGGCTGGCTGGTGCGCGAGCTGGCCCAGCGGTTCACCAACCTGATGTGCAAGTGGTCCGTGGCACGGCGCCTGATCCAGTTCGCCCGCACCGACGTGCAGCCGCTGCTGGGGGCGGAGGTCACGGAAATCATCGTGGCCGCCCACCAGCGCCGCCTGACGCTGCTGGAAGGCGCGCTGCAGGCCCTGGCGCTGCAGTACCCCAACTACGCCCAGTATCTCCAGGAAGCCTATCTCGCGCGCATGGCGCGCGCCATGGAGCGCATCCGCTACCGCGACATGCTGGCGCACAACCTCATCAGCGGGGAAACCTATTCCGACCTGATCCAGCAGGCGGATGCGCGCTGGGGGAAGCTGGAAAAGAGCGGCGTGCTGGACATCACCATGAGCGCGGCGGCGCTGGTGCAGCGGGTGTCGCTGTTCGAGGGCATGGACGAGCGCACCATGGCGGCCATCCGTCGCGTGCTCAAGCCCCGCCTGGTCGTGCCGGGCCAGGAAATCCCCACCCGCTTCGGGCGCAGCCGCGCCATGTATTTCGTCGCCTCGGGGGCGGTGGTGCTGGACCTGCCGGACGGCACCACGGCCGAACTGGGCAGCGGCCAGATCTTCGGGGAAATGGCGCTGGTCATGGACCAGGACTTCCAGGCGCGGGCGCGGTCGCTGGGCTACAGCCGCCTGCTGATGCTCCAGGAACGCGACTTCAAGCGCCTGCAGCAGCAGTATCCGATGCTGCGCGAGAAGATCGAGCAGATCGTGCGCCAGCGCCTGCGGGCGGTGGAGGTCTGGCAGCAGTTCGAGTCCGGCGAGCGCCAGCACGAGCCCCTGCCCGATCTTGCCCGGATCGCGGCGGCCGATGCGGCGCTGGCTGGCGCGGCGCAGGCGCCGGCCGACGCGCCGCCCACGGCGGCCTGAGCCTACAGCAGCAGCTTGATGTCGTGGGCCATGTCCTCGGGCGTCAGGGACGGCCCGAGCAGGGCGCGGGCCTCGCCCTCGCGGTCCATCAGGTAGAAGGCCGACGAGTGGTTCATGGCGTAGTGCTCGGGCGTCGGCCCGGGCTCCTTGGCGTAGAAGGCCTTGAAGGAGCGCGCGGTCTTGTCCAGCTGTTCCGGGGTGCCGGTCAGGCCGACGAAGGACGGATCGAAGGCCTGCACGTAGGCGCCCAGGATTTCAGGCGTGTCGCGCGCCGGATCCACCGAGACCATGATGACGCGTACCTCGCCGGCCTTGTCGCCCAGCAGCTGCAGGGCCTGGGCGGCCTGCGCCATGGCGGTGGGGCAGACGTCGGGGCATTGCGTGTAGCCGAAGAACACCAGCAGGACCTTGCCCCGGAAGTCGGCCAGCGTGCGCCGCTGGCCGGTGGTGTCGATCATGTCCAGGTCGCGCCCCAGCTGGGAGCCGGTGATGTCGTTGCCCTCGAAGGGCAGCGGCTCGGCCTTGGAGGAGCAGCCGGGCAGGGCCAGGGCGAGGGGCAGGGAGGAGAGCGCGGCGGCCAGCAGCCTGCGGCGCGGAAGCGAGAACGGCATGTCCATCATCCAGGTCGGTGAATCGGCCGGGGCGGCGCCGCGGCGCGCGCCCGGGTCGGGGTTCCGCCGGGTCGGCCGGGAGGACTCGTTCAGAGGCTTTCCAGAACCAGGCCGACCCAGTGATCCAGCAGCAGCGCGGCGAACAGCAGCGCCAGATACAGGATCGAATAATGGAACAGTTTACGCGCCCTGGCGTCGGAGTAGTTTCGATATAGCGCAAGGGATTGCCACACGAAGCGGCCGCTGAGCAGGCAGGCGGCGGCGAGGTAGGCCGGACCGCTCATGCGCACGACGTAGGGCATCACGGATGCCGCGAACAGCGCGATGCTGTAGAGCAGGATGTGCAGCTGGGTGAAGTTCTGCCCGTGCGTGACCGGCAGCATGGGCAGGCCGGATTTTTCGTAGTCGTGGTGGCGGTACAGGGCCAGCGCCCAGAAGTGGGGCGGCGTCCAGATGAAGATGATCAGCACCAGCAGCCAGGCCTCGGCCGGCACGGCGTCGGCCATGGCGGCCCAGCCCAGGGCCGGCGGCATCGCGCCCGAGAGGCCGCCGATGACGATGTTCTGCGGCGTGAGGGGCTTGAGGATGGCGGTGTAGATCAGGGCGTAGCCGACGAAGCTGGCGAAGGTCAGCCACATGGTCAGCGCATTGACCTGGGTGTACAGGATCCACATGCCGGCGCCGCCCAGGATCCCGGCCATCAGCAGGACCTGGTGGCTGCCGATCTGGCCGGAGGCCGTGCCGCGCCATGCCGTGCGCAGCATGCGCGCGTCGGTCTCGCGCTCGACCAGGCAGTTGATGGAGAAGGCGGCCGCCGACAGCAGCCAGATGCCCACCGTGGCATTCAGCGCCAGCCAGGGATCGGGCAGGCCTGGCGTGGCCACGAACATGCCGATCACGGCGCAGAACACGGCCAGCTGCGTGACGCGCGGCTTGGTCAGCGCCAGGTACTGGCGCAGCAGGGAAGGGGGGCGGCGGGCGGCGGCTGTGGTCATGCTAGGCATTCTAGGCGCTTCCGGCGGCTTCGGGGCGCCCGGCGCCTAATGGGTTTCCCTGCCTTCCGGCGCTTCTGCGCGGCTGCGGGCGCCCGCGCGCGACAGGCGCCACAGCAGCGTGACGCCCACCAGGACCAGGCCGGCGGCGCCGCCGTTGTGCATCACGGCGATCAGCAGCGGCCATTGGAAGAAGATCGTGGTCAGGCCCGTCAGCATCTGCAGGGCCAGCAGGGCCAGCAGCAGGCGCGCAGGGCCCGCCAGGCCGGGCGTGCGGCGCCAGCGCCACGCCAGCACGCCCAGCAGGGCCATGACCAGGAAGGCGAAGTTGCGGTGCGTCCAGTGGATGGCGGTGAGCGCGTCCTGGGAGATGAGTTCGCCGGACGAGAGCTGTCCCAGCCCGCGCAGCAGGGCGTAGCCCTCGCCGAAGTCCATGGGCGGCAGCCAGGCGCCGTGGCAGGTGGGGAAGTCCATGCAGGCCAGCGCCGCGTAGTTGGTGCTGACCCAGCCGCCCAGCGCCACCTGCAGGAACAGCACGGCCAGCCCCAGGACCATCCAGGCGCGTCCCGCGCCCGGGCCCGCGGGAACGGGCGCGTGGGCCTTTTCCCGGGCGGCCAGCCAGGTCATCAGGGCCAGCAGGCTCATGCCCAGCACCAGGTGCGTGGTCACCACCAGCGGCATCAGCCGGTGGGTGACGGTCCAGGCGCCGAAGGCGCCCTGGACGCACACCATGACCAGCGTCCAGCCGGCCAGCGCCGGGCTGCGGCCGGGCAGGCCGCGCAGGCGCCAGGCGCACACGGCGATGGCGATGATGAGCAGGCCCAGGAGGGCGCCTGCGTAGCGGTGGATCATCTCGATCCAGGCCTTGAAGGCGCTGACCGGGCCGTAGGGCATGGCCTCCAGGGCGGCGCGGATGTGGTCGCCGGCGCCCAGGGGGCTGAGATGGCCGTAGCAGCCCGGCCAGTCGGGACAGCCCAGGCCGGAATCGGTCAGGCGCACGAAGGCGCCGAACATGATCAGGTCCAGCGTCAGGAACCAGGTCAGGAACACCAGCCTGCGGTAGCGCGCAAGCAGGCGCGGGCGCCCCGGGCCGTCGGCCGTGCGCCGCGGCGCGGCGGGCGCCGGGGAAGCGGGGGAGAGGGGGGAGGTCGTGGGGTCCATCAGCCGATCCGGGAGTTCCTCAGCAGCGTGCGGATGTCGTCGCGCACGGCCTCGGGCTGCTGCGCGTCGGGGAAGCGCATCATCAGGTGGCCCAGGGGATCGACGATCCACAGCCCCTGCGCCAGGGCGGCGGCGGGGTCCGCCGCCTCGGGCGCCAGCCAGGCCGCCAGCCGGGCCGGGTCGGCGCGCAGGACGTGCGTGCCGGCGTAGGCTTCGCCGACCACGGCGGCGGGGGGCGCGTCGTCGGTGATGAACCAGACGCGTTCCAGCCGGTCGACTTCCTTGCCCTGGCTGGCGTGGGAATTGCGCAGCACGAACAGGCCGCGCACGCAGGATTCCGGGCAGGCGCCGGGGCCCGTGCTGATCAGCAGCCACTGGCCCTTGAGCCGGTTCAGGTCGTAGGGCCGGCCCTGCGCGTCCCGCAGGTCCAGGTCGCCGGGGATGGGGCGCTGCGGCTCGATCAGCTGGCCGTAGTGCGTGCGCGTTCCGGGGCGCAGGCCCAGGGACGGCACGTAGTAGGCCAGCAGCGCGAACACCAGCGGTGCCAGGCTGACCAGCAGGATGGCGATGAGCGGACGGATGGAGCGGCGGCGTGCGGTGGCGGTCGTCATGCGTGCGGAGGAAGTGGGCGGCGGCGCAGGATGCGCCAGGCCGTGATGCCGGCCGCGACCAGCGCGATCGCGGCGAAGCTGAACCATTGTAGGGCGTAGTTGTAGTTCTGGCCGGCCTGCGTCGAGGGGCCGGGCCAGTCCTGGACCAGGCCCGCGTCCCGCGTGGGCGCCTGCTGCAGCACGACCGGCAGCAGGTCCAGGCCGGTGGCCGCCGCCAGCGTGTCCAGCGGCAGGTTCTGCAGGCGTGGCGGCTGCCCGTCGGCCGGAGGGAAGGGCGCGGGCAGGGCCGCGTCGGGCCGGCCGGTCAGGCTGCCCAGGTCGAACAGGCGGGGCACCCGGTGCAGCAGCGTGCCGTGGACCTCGACGGGGCCGGCGGCCGCGCTCAGGTCGGGCAGCGCGGCGGGCGGCAGCGGGCGGGCGACCCAGCCGCGCAGCACCAGCACGGCGGTGCCGGGGCTGCCCTGCAGTTCCAGCGGGGTCGCCACCCACAGGCCGGGCAATCCTTTGAGGTTGCGATTATCAAGGAGTACAGTAAATGGGTTCAGCCAGCGGCCGCGGGCGCTGGCCGGATGCCAGTCGGGGCCGTCGCGGTGCTGCGCATCCAGCACCCGGGCCGGCGCCCGGCGGCCCGCCTCGATGGCGGCCAGCAGCGCTTCGCGTTCATGGGCGCGGCGCAGCTGCCACTGGCCGGCTCCGATGCAGGCCGCGCCCAGCAGCGCCAGCAGGACCAGGGCCAGGACGGCCTTCGTGCGGGGTGCGGGTCGCGGCGGGGTCATACGGTGCTTACATCCTGGTGTTGCGGGGAATACCCATGAAAATCGTGATCGTCGTGCTGTTCCTGGGAGTGCTGGTCAGCCTGGGGTCGGCCCTGAAGTATCTCATGCAGGACCGGGGGCGCACGGACCGGATGGCCTGGGCCCTGACGTGGCGGGTGGGATTGTCGATCCTGCTGTTTCTCTTTCTGCTGCTGGCGCATGCCCTGGGCTGGATCAATGCGACGGGGCTGCGGGTGGGATGAACCCGGACGCGGGGCAGTCCCTGCGGACCGCCCCGCGCCGGGTGACTCCGAGCGGCTTGCGAGCCGCGAGGTGAAGAGCGGCTTCGGCTGACGCCGGACCCTGCTTGCTTCCCCGCGGATCGGCTACAGCCAGTACACGAAGATGTACAGGCCCAGCCAGACCACGTCCACGAAGTGCCAGTACCAGGCGGCGCCCTCGAAGCCGAAATGGTGCTCGGCGGTGAAGTGCCCGCGCACCAGCCGCAGCCAGATCACGGTCAGCATGGTGGCGCCCAGGATCACGTGGAAGCCGTGGAAGCCGGTCAGCATGTAGAACAGCGCGCCGTAGGCGCCCGAGGTGAAGCGCAGGTTCAGTTCGGTGTAGGCGTGGTGGTATTCGTAGGCCTGGCAGGCGACGAAGGCGAAGCCCAGGATCACCGTCAGGGCCAGCCAGAAGATCGCCTTGGAGCGGTGCGCCGCGCGCAGGGCGTGGTGGGCGATGGTCAGGGTGACGCCGGAGGACAGCAGCAGCGCGGTGTTGATGGTGGGCAGCCAGAACGGTCCCACGGTCTGGAAGGGCGCGATGGTGCCGGCCGGCCCCTGGTTCGGCCAGGCGCCGCTGAAGCCCGGCCACAGCAGGGTCTGGGTGTCCAGCGTGCTCAGCCACGGCGTGGTGACCTCGCGGGTGTACCACAGCGAGCCGAAGAAGGCCGAAAAGAACATGACCTCGGAAAAGATGAACCAGGTCATGCTCCAGCGGTAGGAGTGGTCGATGCGCTGGCTGTTCAGGCCGCCTTCGGATTCGCGGATGGCGTCGCCGAACCAGCCGTAGAGCACCACGAACAGGCTCAGGATGCCGATCAGGCAGAGCCAGGGGCCGATCGCGTAGCTGTTGACCCACAGGGCCGCGCCGACCAGGGTGGCCAGCATGCACAGGCTGGCCCGGATCGGGTGGACCGAATCCGGCGGGACGTAATAGTAGGGGGCCTCGCCGGCGTGGGCCGTGTGGGCGGTGGTCATCGTTGTCTCTCCTCTGGGTCTTCCGTCTTCAGGCCGTCGCCAGGCGCACGGCCCCTATCAGCAGCAATACGAACACCGCCCCGCCGATCAGGCCCGCCGCGATCAGGTGCGAGGGGCGGATGTGCGACAGGTCCTCGTCGTGGCCGGAGCGCTTGCGCAGTCCCAGGAACGCCCAGGCGACTGTGCGCATCGAACGCAGGAAGGTGTTGCGCGGTTGCGTCATGACACGATCCCGTACAGGTTCGCGCGCACGAAGGTCCAGACCAGGATGGCCACGGCGAACAGGGCCAGGATCCATCCGGTGCGGCGGTTGCGGCGGCGTTGCTCGGGCGTCATGTCGGGGTCTCTCAGCGGCCGGCCTCGAATACCGGCGGCGTGACGAAGGTATGGTGGGGCGCGGGCGAGGGCACCGTCCATTCCAGGCCTTCGGCGCCTTCCCAGGGGTTGGCCGCCACCCGGGCGCCGTGGCCGCGCACCGCCTTGATCACGATGTAGGCGAACAGCAGCTGCGACAGGCCGAACCAGTAGGCGCCGATCGTGGCGATCTGGTGGAAATCGGTGAACTGGGCGGCGTAGTCCGCGTAGCGGCGCGGCATGCCGGCCAGGCCGAGGAAGTGCATCGGGAAGAAGGTGACGTTGAACGAGATCATCGTCATCCAGAAGTGCCACTTGCCCAGGCGCTCGTCGTACATGTGGCCGCACCATTTCGGCAGCCAGTAGTAGGTGGCGCCGAACAGGGCGAACAGCGAGCCGGCCACCAGCACGTAGTGGAAGTGCGCCACCACGTAGTAGGTGTCCTGGACCTGGATGTCGATCGGCGCGACCGCCACCACCAGGCCGGTGAAGCCGCCGATGGTGAACACGAAGATGAAGCCGATGGCGAACAGCATCGGGGTCTCGAAGGTCATGGAACCGCGCCACATGGTGGCCGTCCAGTTGAAGACCTTGACTCCGGTGGGAATGGAAATCAGCATCGTGCCGTACATGAAGAACAACTGGGCGGTGACCGGCATGCCGGTGGTGAACATGTGGTGCGCCCACACCAGGAACGACAGGATGGCGATGGCGCAGATGGCGTACACCATCGACGCGTAGCCGAACAGCCGCTTGCGCGCGAAGGTCGGCACGATCTGCGACACCATCCCGAAGGCCGGCAGGATCATGATGTAGACCTCGGGGTGGCCGAAGAACCAGAACACGTGCTGGTACAGCACCGGGTCGCCGCCGCCGGCGGCGTTGAAGAAGTGCGTGCCGAAGTGGCGGTCGGTGAGCAGCATGGTGACGGCGGCGGCCAGCACCGGCATCACGGCCAGCAGCAGGTAGGCGGTGACCAGCCAGGACCAGCAGAACAGCGGCATCTTCATCAGGCTCATGCCCGGCGCGCGCATGTTCAGGATGGTGACGATGATGTTGATCGCGCCCATGATGGACGACGCGCCCAGGATGTGCACGGCGAAGATGGCGAAGTCCATGCCCGGGCCCATCTGCAGCGACAGCGGCGCGTACATGGTCCAGCCCGAGGCGTTGGCCCCGCCCGGCACGAAGAACGACGTCGTCAGCAGGATCGCGCCCACCGGCAGCAGCCAGAAGCTGAAGTTGTTCATGCGCGCGAACGCCATGTCCGAGGCGCCGATCTGCAGCGGGATCATCCAGTTGGCGAAGCCCACGAAGGCGGGCATGATCGCGCCGAAGATCATGATCAGCCCGTGCATGGTGGTGAACTGGTTGAACAGCTCGGGCTGGAAGAACTGGATGCCGGGCTCGAACAGTTCCGTGCGCAGCAGCAGGGCCAGCGTGCCGCCCTCCAGCAGCATGCAGAACGAGAAGATCAGGTACATCGTGCCGATGTCCTTGTGATTCGTTGCGAACACCCAGCGCCGCCAGCCCTGCGGGACGTGGTGGGCGTGTTCGTCATGCCCGGTATGGGGCGGGATGTGATCGACCGTGACGCTGCTCATGAATGCCTCCTTCCTGGGGCGCGCCGCCTTCCGGGCGGCGCGAGGAAAACTCTGTGAATTCGCCGTTGGGTTGTCCGGATCAGCGCAGCGCCTTGACGTCGGAGGGCTGCACGACGGGGTCGGGGCCCTTGCCGGCGTTGTCCCAGGCGTTGCGCGTGTAGGTGATGACCGCGGCGATCTGGGTGTCGCTGAGCTGGTCGCGGAAGGCGGCCATCGCCGTGCCCGGATGCCCGTTCAGCACCGTCTCGATCTGGCCTTTCATCGGCGCCAGCACGAATTTGACGTCTCCGTTCAGGGCCGGGAAGGTGCCCGGGATGCCCTGGCCGTTGGCCTGGTGGCAGGCTACGCAGGTGGTGGAGAAGACTTCCTTGCCCTTGGCGATCAGCTCGTCCTTGGACCAGGTCTTGTTCGGGTCCTCGGCGGCGGCCGCCATGGCGGTTTTCTGCTGGGCGGCCCACTGGGCGTAGTCTTCCTGGGACTTCACCTCGACCACGATGGGCATGTAGGCGTGGTTCTTGCCGCAGAGTTCGGCGCACTGGCCGCGGTAGATGCCGGGCTTCTCGGCGCGGAACCAGGTGTCGCGCAGGAAGCCGGGGATGGCGTCCTGCTTGACGCCCAGTTCGGGCACCATCCAGGCGTGGATGACGTCGGCGGCCGTCAGCACGACGCGGACCTTCTGGTTGACCGGCACCACCAGGGGATGATCGACTTCCATCAGGTAGGTGTTGCCGATGGGCGCCTTGCCGTCGATCTGGTCCTGCGGCGTGGACAGGTTCGACAGGAAGCGCACCCCCGTCGCCGGGCCGTCGAGGTATTCATACCCCCACTTCCACTGGTAGCCGGTGGCCTTGACGGTGAGGTCGGCGCTGGTGGTGTCCTTCATGGCGACCACGGTGCGGGTGGCCGGGATGGCCATGCCGACGATGATCATGAAGGGGATCACCGTCCAGGTGAGTTCCAGCCCGAGGTGCTCCTCGAACTTGGCGGCCTTGTGGCCCTTGTCCTTGCGGTGGCGGATGATGGAATACAGCATCACGCCGAACACGCCGATGAAGATCAGCGTACAGATGACCAGCATCATCCAGTGCAGGGAATAGATTTCCCGCGCGATGGGCGTGACCCCGGTGTGGAGGTTCAGCTGGTTGACCGCCGGACCTCCCGGCATGTCCTGAACCTGTGCCCCGGCGACTGTCGCCCACGACAGCGCGACCATGCCCAACGACCCTCTGACCATCTTCATGTTGTCCCTTTGGTTGGCGTGTATTTTTCAGGGTCGGTTGATCTTCGTCAAAGAAAGGCGAGAGAACGAGCCGATCCCGCACACATGGCTGGATCGCCAAGCCGTACAATGCACCGCGGCAAACTGGGTATCCTTATAAGCCTGAAGGGATTATAGCCACTGGCCGGGGCTTGTACAGGCTGGGCCGTGCTCCGCCCGCCGGCTTTTCCGGGTTTCCACCAATCTCCGCCGTGCGAGGATTCGCAGATTCGTCAGGCTTGGAGGCATCTCCAGCCGTGGCATCTATCCACCTCGCGGCTTGCATGCCGCTCCGATTCGTCCGGCACGAGGCAGTCCGCAGGGACTGCCCCGTGTCCGGACTCATCCACTACAATGCGCGGATGGATTCCACTGCAGCGGTCTTCGCCTTGAACGACCTCCAGGCGCGCAATGCGCGCCTGGTCCGCCGCGCCCAGCAGCTCCCGCCCGCGGGCGCCCGGCCGGCCACCATCGCGGGGCGGGTCGGCGGCTGGATCGGTCCGGCCGCGCTGGCGGCCGTCGCGGGCCTGCCCGGCGTGCGGGTCGAGCCCGAAGCCGTGCATTTCACCGCCGCGCCCGCCGCGCGGCTGGGCCTGGACGCCGTGCTGCGCGGCGTGGCGCTCGCCCTGCGGGACGCGGGCTGCATTCGCGCCTGGCGCGACGAACTGCTGGACGTCATGGCCGAAGGCCGCCCGCTGGGGCGCATCGAGCGTGGCGCCGTGCGGCCCCTGGGCCTGCTGACCCAGGCCGTCCACCTGAACGGCTGGTCGCCCGACGGATGCCTCTGGGTGGCGCGCCGCGCCCTCGACAAATCCACCGATCCCGGCCTGTGGGACACCCTGGCGGGCGGCCTGGTCGCCGCCGGCGAGGACCCCGAATCCGCGCTGCTGCGCGAAACCCTCGAAGAAGCCGGCCTGCCGGCCGTGGCCGTGGCGGCGCACGGGCCGCTGCGCATGGTGCTGCGCATGCACCGCCGCCTGGACGACGGCTACCAGGTCGAAAACGTGCTGCTCAGCGATTGCGTGCTGGAGGCGGGCGCCGCGCCCCGGAACCTGGACGGCGAGGTCCTGGAATTCCGCTGCCTGGCGATGCCGGAGCTGTGGGATATGATCACCCATGGCGCCTTCACGCTGGAAGCCGAACTGGCCATCCTGGATTCGCTGCGGCACCGCCTGCGGGCCGCGTCCGGCGGGGCGACCCCCTAATATCAATTCCGGCATGGTGCCGGCGGAGGCAATCCATCATGGCGCAAGAATCCACCAATCCCTTCGTGCTGCCCGGTTTCGGCCAGCAGGGCGAGGCCGCCCGCAATCCGCTGTTCGCCGGCCTGGACATGATGCGCCAGGCCTGGCAGAACATGGCGGGCGCCGGCGGCCTGGACGCCGCTCAGCTGACGCCGATGTCGCTGGAAGACCTCGAACGGCGCATCCGCGAGCTGCAGACGGTGCAGAACTGGCTGCAACTGAACGCCACGATGCTGGCCAACACCATCCAGGGCCTGGAAATCCAGCGCAGCACCCTGAAGACCCTGAAATCCTTCGCCGGCGGCGCCTTCGCGGGCGCGGAGGCGGCGTCCGCCGGCTCCGCCGATGCGGCGGACGCGGCCGGCGCGGCCGGGGCGGAATACGCCCGCGCGGCGGGCGACTGGTGGAACATGGTCCAGCAGCAGTTCGAGCATCTGGCGAGCGCGACCGCCGCCGGCCTGCAGGGCATGGCCGAATCCGCCGAGCAGGCGGCCGCCCCCGCCGCCAAGCGCGCCCCGGCCCGCAAGAAGCCGGCCGCCGCGGCGCGCAAGGCGCCGGCCGGGAAATCCGCGGCCAAGAAGACCGCCCGGCGGACGCGCGCCTAGGACCCGGCCCGCTTCATCCCCCGGACCCGCCCGGCCCGCGCGGCCGGCCCGCCGGCTCCCCGTCCGATTCCGGCTCCGTTTTCATCCCCGTTTCCATCCCTGTCTCCACACCCACGCGTCCTTTCATGCTGAACATCATCATTCTGGCCGCCGGCCTGGGCAAGCGCATGCAGTCCGACCTGCCCAAGGTCCTGCATCCGATCGCCGGCCGGCCCATGCTGGCCCACGTCCTGGATTCGGCGCGCGCCCTCTCGCCCGACCGGATCGTGGTCGTCACCGGCCACGGCGCCGAGCGGGTCCAGGCGGCCTTCGCGGGGCAGGACCTGTGCTTCGCCCTGCAGCAGCCCCAGCTGGGCACCGGCCACGCCGTGATGCAGGCCCTGCCGCAGCTGCTGGAAGGCGGCGCGGACGACGTCAGCCTGGTGCTCTACGGCGACGTGCCGCTGGTGCGCGCGGACACCCTGCGCGCGCTGCTTCAGGCGCGCGGCGAAGGCCTGGCGCTGCTGACCGAGACTCTGGCCGATCCCGCCGGCTACGGGCGCATCGTGCGCGACGGCGAGGGCCGCATCCGCCGCATCGTCGAGCACAAGGACGCCCGCCCCGACGAACTCGCCATCCGCGAGGTCAACACCGGCATCCTGGCCGCGCCCACGGCGGCGCTGCGCGACTGGCTGGGGCGGATCGACAACCGCAACGCCCAGGGCGAATACTATCTGACCGACGTCGTCGGCCTGGCCGTCGCCGACGGCGTGCCCGTGTCGCACGCCCAGCCCTCGGCGGGCTGGGAGACCCTGGGGGTCAACAGCCGCGTCCAGCAGGCCCAGCTCGAACGCATCTGGCAGGGCGAGCAGGCGCGCGTGCTGCTGGAGCAGGGCGTCACCCTGGCGGATCCGGCCCGCTTCGACCTGCGCGGCTCGCTGGCGTGCGGACGCGACGTCTTCATCGACGTGGGCTGCGTCTTCGAGGGCGAGGTGCACCTGGCCGACGGCGTGCGCATCGGGCCGCATTGCGTGATCCGCGACGCGCGCATCGGCGCGGGCACCACGCTGGACGCCTACACCCACGTCGAGGGCGCGCGGGTGGCCGAGGCGGCCCGCATCGGACCCTACGCCCGCCTGCGGCCGGGGGCCGACATCGGCCCGGACGCCCACGTGGGCAATTTCGTCGAACTGAAGAAGACCCGCCTGGGCCGGGGATCGAAGGCCAACCACCTGGCCTACCTGGGCGATGCCGAGATCGGCGAGCGCGTCAACGTCGGCGCGGGCACGATCACCTGCAACTACGACGGCGTCAACAAGTTCCAGACCGTGATCGAGGACGACGCCTTCATCGGTTCGGACACCCAGCTGATCGCGCCGGTGCGGGTGGGCAAGGGCGCCACGTTGGGCGCGGGCACGACGCTGACGCGCGATGCGCCCGCGGGCGAGCTCACCCTGTCGCGGGCGCGGCAGCAGTCCGTGCCGGGCTGGAAGCGGCCGACGCGGAAGTCTTGAGCCTGGATTCGGCGCCTGGGCCCGCCATGCCGGTGCCATGTTCAAAGCGTGGCATCTCTCCACGTCGCGGCCTGCATGCCGCTCCGATTCGTCAGGCGCCGGGCAGTCCGCAGGGACTGCGCGGCGTCCAGACTCATCCCGGGCATCCGAATCGAACGGGACACTAGACGGGGACCGTCATGCGCATTCTGCATCTGAACATGGAAAAGGGCTGGCGGGGCGGCGAACGCCAGACCCTGCTGACCCTGCGCGGGCTGCGCGCGGGCGGCCACGAGGCCGCGCTGGCGGCGCGCGCGGGCGGCCCGCTGGCCGAGCGCGCCGCCGCCGAGGGCATTCCGGTGCACGCCTGCCGCGGTGCCCTGGGCCTGGCGCGCGTGCTGCTGACGGCAGGCTGGCGCTACGACGTGCTGCACGCGCAGACGGCCCAGGCCATGAGCCTGCTGGCGGCGCTGCGGCCGGTGCTGCGCGCCGCCCTGGTGTTCACGCGCCGCACGGCGTTCGACGATCCGGGAGCGGCGGGCCGCCACCGCTGGAAATGGGCGCGCGCCGACGCGCTGGTGGCGATCAGCGAGGCCGCGGCGGCGGCGCCCCGGGCGCTGGGCCTGGCCGTGACCGTCATCCCCAGCGCGGTCGAGGCCGCGCCGGCCGACCCCGGCGGGATGCGCGCGCTGCGGACGCGCTTCGGCCTGGAGGGCCGCCGCGTGCTGGCCACGGCGGCGGCGCTCAGCCCGGAAAAGGATCCGCTCACCCTGATCGAGGCGGTCGCCCTGCTGCGCCGCGATCATCCGGACGTGCTGTGCCTGCACTGCGGCGCCGACGGCGCGGCCGCCGACGCGGCGCGCGCGCGCGTGGCGGAACTGGGCCTGGAGGATCACTACCGGTTCGCGGGCTTTCTGCCGCAGGTGGCCGATGCGCTGGCGCTGGCCGAGGCCTACGTCAGCAGTTCGCGCTTCGAGGCGCTGGGCACCAGCGTGCTGGACGCCTGCCTGGCCGGCCTGCCGGTGGTGGCCACGGACGTCGGCGGGCACCGCGAGATCCTGGCGCCCGACTGCGGGCTGCTGGTCCCGGCGGGCGACGCCGCGGCCCTGGCGCGCCGCATCGCCTGGGTGCTGGACCATCCCCAGGCCGCCCGGGCCATGGGCGGGCGGGCGCGGGAGAGGGCGGCGCGGGAATACGCCGTGCCCGCCATGGTGGCGCGCTACGAAAGCCTGTATCGCGCGCTGCAGCGGGCGTAGCGCCCTGCGCCACCGTGGCGTCCTTCGCCTCCGGAGGGGGATGGCCCCGCAGGACCGTCGGGCCGGGCCGGCTGCGCCTGCCCGCACCGGCCGCTACAGCGGCCGCAGCGTCTCGCGGTACTGCTGCGCGCGCTCGGCGTAGCTGCGCGCGCTTTCCGCCAGATTGGCGACTTCCTCGTCGCTGAGGGTGCGCACCGCCTTGGCCGGCGCCCCCAGGATCAGCGACCGTTCCGGGAAGGTCTTGCCTTCGGTGACCAGGGCGCCGGCGCCGACCAGGCTGTGGCGGCCGATCACGGCGCCGTTCAGGACCACGGCCTGGATGCCGATCAGCGCGCCGTCCTCCACCGTGCAGCCGTGCAGCATGGCCTGGTGGCCCACGGTGACGTTGCGGCCGATGCGCAGCGGCCTGCCGGCGTCCACGTGCAGCACGGCGCCCTCCTGGACGTTGCTGTTCTCGCCGATGGCGATGGGCTCGTTGTCGGCGCGGATCGCGGCGCCGGGCCAGACGCTGGCGCCGGCCCCCAGCGTGACGGCGCCGATCAGGGTGGCTTCGGCCGCCACGAAGGCGGACGGGTCGATGTGCGGGGTCAGGTCCCCCAGGGCGTAACAGGTCATCGGGTGGTCTCCGGGCGGGCCGCGCGGCGCGCGCGCCCGGCCGTCGAGGGGCCGGGCCGGCGCGGGCGGCGGGGTGTGTGCCGATCGTAGCACGCCCGCGCGGCGCGCCCGTCCGGCGCCGTGGAACAGTCGCGGGACAGCCGCGGGATGGCCGTGGGGCGGCTTTGGGACAGCCGTGGGATGACCGCGGGACGGCCGTGGACGACCCGGGCGGGAACCCCGGGCGGCCCTATAATCGCGCCATGACGACCCGCATCCTCATCGTACGCACGTCCTCGCTCGGGGACCTGGTGCACATGCTGCCCGCCATCAGCGACATCGCCCGGCACGTGCCGGATGCGTCGATCGACTGGCTGGCCGAGGAAGCCTTCGCCGAAATCCCGTCCTGGCACCCGGCCGTGCACGAGGTCATCCCGGTGGCGCACCGGCGCTGGCGCAGGCACTGGTGGGCGGCCGACACCCGGCGCGAGCGCGCGGCCCTGCGCGCCACCCTGGGCGCGCGCCGCTACGACGTCGTGCTGGACATGCAGGCCCTGATGAAATCCATCTGGCTGGTCCGCCAGACGCGCGGCGTGCGCCACGGCCTGGACTGGAAGTCCGCGCGCGAGCCGCTGGCCTCGCTGTTCTACGACGTGCGCCACCGGGTGGAATTCTGGCAGCCGGCCATCGTCCGCCAGCGGGCGCTGGCGGCGGCCGCGTTCGGCTACGCGGTCGAAGGGCCGCCGGATTTCGGCCTGCACGCCCTGACCGACGGCGTGGCGATCGAGCCGGCCGCCCTCATCATGCCGTCGGCCAGCCGCGACGACAAGCTCTGGCCCGACGCCGACTGGCGGCAGGTCTTCGACGACCTGCAGGGGCGCGGCCTGGCGCTGCGGCTGCTGGCCGGCAACGAGGCCGAGCAGGCGCGCGCGCAGGCGCTGATCTGCGGACGGGCGGACGCGGCCGTCCTGCCGCGCATGGGCCTGCGCCAGGTGGCGGACCAGCTCGCCCGGGCGCGGATCATGGTGGGCCTGGACAGCGGCCTGACGCATCTGAGCGCCGGCCTGGGCCGCCCGACCATCGGCATCTACAAGGCCTCGACTCCGGTGCGCACGCCGCTGCAGGGGCCGGCCTATACCGCCAGCCTGGGCGAACGCGGCCAGGCGCCCGACGCCGGCCGCGTGCGGGCCGCCATCGCCGAGGCCCTGGACGAGGCCCGGGCCGAGGCGCCCCGCGCGGATTCCCCCGCCCCGATGGGCGGGGCCGGGTGAGCGGCGTGCCGGCCGCGGCCCGGCCGCGCGGGAGCGCGTGATGCGCGCGCTCTATTCCCTGCTGCTGCGCATCCTGTCGCCCCTGCTGCTGGCCTGGATGGCCCTGCGCGCCCGCCGCGCCGGCGGCCGCTGGTCGGTGCTGGGCGCGGCGCGCTTCGGCTGCTACCCGGGCGCCGCGCGCGATCCCGGCGCCGTCTGGGTCCATGCGGTCAGCCTGGGCGAGACCCGGGCCGCCCACCCGCTGATCCGGGCGCTGCTGGATCGCGGCCACCGGGTGCTGCTGACGCACCTGACGGCCACCGGCTGGGCCGAGGGCGGTCGCGTCTACGCGGCGGAGCTGGCCGACGGCCGGCTGCGCCAGGCCTGGCTGCCCTACGATTTTCCCGGGGCGGCGCGCCGCTTCCTGCGCCATTACCGCCCGGCGGTCGGCGTGCTGATCGAGCGCGAGGTCTGGCCCAATCTGGTGCATGCCGCCGCGCGCGCCGAGGTGCCGCTGGTGCTGGCCAGCGCCCGCATGTCGGCGGCCTCGCTGCGCGTCACGCTGCGGCTGGGCGCGCTGCTGCGGCCCGCCTACGGCGCGCTGACGCGCACCTACGCCCAGTCGCTGGCCGACGCCCGGCGGCTGGAGCGCGCCGGCGCGCGGCAGGTCGCCGTGTCGGGCAATTTCAAGTTCGACCTGCGGCTCGACCGCGAGCGCATGGACCGGGGCGCGGACTTCGCCGCCCGGCTGGGCCGGCGCATCGTGGTCATCGCCAGCACGCGCGAGGGCGAGGACGCGCCCTTCGTCGAGGCCATCCGGCGCGAGATCGAGCAGCGGCGCGTCCGCGGCGAAGACTGTGGCCGGCCGCTGCTGTTCATCCTGGTGCCGCGCCATCCGGAGCGCTTCGAGGCCGCCGCCGGGCTGCTGCGGGCCGCGGGCCTGCCCCATGTGCGGCGCAGCCGCCTGCTGGAACTCGGCGACGGCGGCAGCACGGCCGTCGAGGCCTGCCGGGACGCCGCCGTGATCCTGGGCGATACGCTGGGCGAGATGGCCTGGTACTACGCCTGCGCCCAGGTGGCGATCGTGGGCGGCAGTTTCGCGCCGCTGGGGGGGCAGAACTTCATCGAGGCCAGCGCCCAGGGCCGGCCGGTCCTGGTGGGGCCGCACACGGCCCATTTCGAGCAGGCGGTGGCCGACGCGCTGGCCGCCGGCGCCATCGCCCGGGCGGCCGATCCGGCCCAGGCCGTGCGCCAGGCCCTGCGGTGGCTGGACGATCCGGCCGCCCTGCACCGCGTGGGCGAGGCCGCGCGCGACTGGGTCCGGCAGCATGCCGGCGCGGTGACGCGCGTGGTGGACGGCATCGAGGACCTGCTGGCGCGCCCGCCGCGGCGCCCGCCCGGCGCCTGAGGCCCGGATCAGGAATCCGCGTCGGGCAGACGGGCCGGTATCAGGCCGTGGTATTTCCGGCCCAGCGCCAGCGTCGCCTGGAAGAAGCCTTCCTTGCAGCCGCAGTCGTAGCGGACCCCTTCGTAGCGGTGGGCCAGCACGCGGCGCTGCTTCAGCAGCTCGGCGATCGCGTCCGTGAGCTGGATCTCGCGGCCCACGCCGGCCTGGGTGTGGCGCAGGTGATCGAAGATTTCCGGTTCCAGGACGTACCGGCCGACGACGGCCTGGTTCGAGGGCGCGTCCTGCGGGGCGGGCTTTTCCACGATGCGTTCCACCCGCGTGTTGCGCGCGTCGATGGCCGTGCCGGCGATCATGCCGTACTTGCGGCTGTCGGCCGGGTCGATGGTCTGGATGGCGAGCACGCTGCCGTCGTGCTGGTGGGCGGCGTCCACCAGCTGGCGCGTGACGGAGGTGTCGGCGTCCAGCAGGTCGTCGGCCAGCAGCACGGCGAAGGGCTCGTTGCCGACGATGGGCTCGGCGCACAGGACCGCGTGGCCCAGGCCCAGCGGCTGGGCCTGGCGGGTGTAGATGCAGTGGACGTGCGGCGGCAGGATCGTGCTGATCGTCTCCAGCAGGGCCTGCTTGCCCTTGGCTTCCAGCTCGGCCTCCAGTTCGGGCATGCGGTCGAAGTGGTCCTCGATGGCCCGCTTGTGGCGGCCCGTGACAAAGATCAGTTCCGTGATGCCCGCGGCCAGGGCTTCCTCGACGGCGTACTGGATCAGCGGCTTGTCGATGACGGGGAGCATTTCCTTGGGCATGGCCTTGGTGGCCGGCAGAAAACGGGTGCCCAGGCCCGCGACGGGAAAGACGGCTTTGCGGATGGGTTTCATCAGGGGGTGGCGGTGGGAGGGATGGGTGCGCCCAGGATCAGGGCCTGCTGGTTGCGTTGCGACAGCGGCCGGGGCGTGCGCCCCTGCTCGGCCGGCGGTGGACCGAAGAAGCCCTGTCCGTAGGCCAGCAGCGCCAGGTTGGCGACGACGGCGAGTGTCAGCAGGAAACGCATGCGTGGATGGAAATGAGATGCGGAAACGCTGGTCAGTATATCAGCGGTCCTCCGCAGGTTCAGCGGCCGGGCCGGCCCCTGCCGGCGGGCGGGCCAGGCTGGCCAGGCCGTCCAGGACGGGGCTGTCCAGCCGGCGCGGCGGCGCGGCGTCCGGGTCCGTGCGCGTCAGCGCCGCCCGCAGTTCCGCCTGCACGCGCGGCCAGTCGCCGCCGCTCACGAATAGCAGCGGCCGCGCGCCGGAACAGGCCTCGGCGGCCAGGCGCCGCTGGCGCAGCAGTGCGCCGGCCTGGGCGGCCGCGATGCCGCTGGCGATGGCGGCGTCGGTGTCGGTCGGGAAATCGACGGGCCCGCCCCGCGCCAGGGGCAGGTCGGCGGTCCCCTGGGACAGGCTGCGGGCCATCAGGGCGGCGCCCGGCAGGATCAGCCCGCCGATGAAGGCGGGTCGCCGCCCGCCGCCGGCCTGCGTCCGCCAGGCCAGAGTGTCGATCGTGGTGGCGGTGCCGAAGCTGGCCAGGATGCAGGGGGCGCCCGCCCGCCAGGCCGGCTCGTCCTCGACGTGTTGCAGCAGGCCCAAGAGGCCCAGCCAGCGGTCGGCCCCCAGCCGCGCCGGCTGGCGGTAGCCGTTCAGCAGCCGGTCGTGCCCGTCGCGGGTGTCGTGCCAGCGCACGGGCAGGTCCCAGGCGGCGCGGCAGGCCCGTTCCAGGGCGTCGCGCACCGCGCCGCCGGCGACGTTGGACCCCAGGATGCGCCGCGGCGTGAAGTCCAGGCGCGCGGCCAGGCCGGGCAGCTCCGCGTGTTCCAGGACCAGGGGCGGGGCGCTGCGGCGGGACTCGCCGGGCGCCAGCCAGGCGATCTTGACCCGGCTGTTGCCGGCGTCGATCAGCAGGATCATCGCTGCAGCCGCACGGAGATCTCGCCCACCGAGATGGCCTGCACGCCGTCGGCGTTGCGCAGCAGCAGGCGGCCGTCGCCGTCGATGCCGCAGGCCGCGCCCGTGTGGCGCAGGCGGCCGTCGTCGAGCACGTCCAGCATGCGTCCCGCCAGGCCGTCCACTTCCGCGTAGCGGGCGGGCAGGTCGGCGAAGCCCCGCGCGGTGGCGTGGTTCAGCGCGTCGTACCAGGCGCGGGCGGCGCAGGCGGCCAGGTCCGCGGCCGTGGCGTGCGCGGCGGCGGAGTCCTCGGCCGCGATTTCGGCCCAGTCCGCGATGCGCCGGTCCAGCGATTGCGAGAGGGCGCGCGCGTCCTCCAGGTTCAGGCCCATGCCGATGATGATGAGGTGGTGGTCGGCGGCCTGGGCGGTGCCCGAGCGGGTGGACTCGATCAGGATGCCGGCCAGCTTGGCCTGGTCCCAGAGCAGGTCGTTGGGCCACTTCATGGTCAGGCGCGTGCGGTGGCGGGCGTCGAGGCGCGTGCGCAGGGCCTGACAGGTGGCCATGCCGATCAGGGGGGCCAGCGTCGGCAGCTGGCGCGCCGGCAGGAAGACGTCGAAGGCGCAGGAAAACATCAGGTTGGCGCCGATGCGGTTCTGCCAGGTGCGGCCGGCGCGCCCGCGCCCCTGGGATTGCAGGTGCGTGCCCAGCAGCCAGGGGCGGTCCGGCGGCCCGCCGTCGCGGCGCGCGAGCGCCAGCAGGTCGGCGTTGGTCGAGCCGGTCTGTTCCAGCCAGTCCACCTGACGGAACTGTGGCAGGATCTCGCGCAGGGTCGCGGCCATGACCCCGGGGGGCGGCAGGACGCGGGCGGGATCGGGGGAGGGGCCGGTCATATGGGTAGAATGGGGTCTGGAGCAGACAGGAGAATCCGCGCAGCCATGAGTTTACGCACAGAACAAGCCACATGCCAGGGTCTGGCCGGCCTGATCGAGTACACCGTGGATCATCCGGAGGACGCGCCCTCGGGCTGGGCGCTGGTGCTGCATCCGCACCCGCTGCACGGCGGCACCCGCGACAACAAGATCGTCACCACGGTGTCGCGCGCCTGCGTGCAGCACGGGCTGCTCGCCATCCGCCCCAACTTCCGCGGGGTGGGCGCATCGGCGGGCGCGTTCGACCGCGCGATCGGCGAGACGGCCGACATGGCGGCCGTCGTCGAGCATGTCTTCCAGGCCTGGCCCGAGGCGGCCGCCGGGCCCTGGGTGCTGGCGGGCTTTTCCTTCGGCTCGGCGGTGGCCGCCCAGCTGTACGCCGAGCTGGCCGACCGCGGGCTGCCGCTGCCGGCCCGCCTGATGCTGATCGGCTGCGCGGTCGAGCGCTTCCGCCATCGCCCCCTGACGATGCCGCCCGATACGCTCATGATCCACGGCGAGCACGACGAGGTCGTGCCCCTGTCCGAAGGCATGGACTTCGCCCGGGCGCACCAGCTGCCCATGACGGTCGTGCCGGATGCCGGCCACTTCTTCCACGGCAAGCTGCTGATCCTGCGCCAGATCGTCCAGGCGGGGCTGCGCGGCCTCTGAGCCTGGTTTCCCGATCCCCGCTTCCCCGGTCCCGGGCCGCCGCATCCGCCAGCCGTCCGGCCGCATCCGCCAGCCGCCCGGTTTCGTCCGGCGGGCGCCTGCATCGTCCGGCGCCGCCCGGGCGGCCGCGCCCCTCGTCCGCCGCGCTCCGGGGCATGTCGTTTCAGTTGCTTGCGTTTTGTCTCGAATTGGCCGAGCCGCGCGGCCGTGGCGGATTTTCGCCCTGCCTATAATGGGCGCTTGTCGTTTCTTCCCCATCCTGCCGCCGTCATGCCCATGAATGCCTTCCCGCCGCTCCTCCGTCGTTCCCGCCTGGCGCCCCTGGCGCTGGCCTGCTCGCTGCTGGTGTCCGGCGCGGCCTGGTCGCAGGCGGCGCCCGGGCCCGCCGCCGCGGCCGCATCCGCCCAGGCTCCGGCCTCGGCCGCGGCCCCGGCCGGCATCGACATGGTCAGCAGCCTGTCCAACATTCCCGCCCCGTCCCTGAACGCCAAGGCCTGGCTGACCCTGGACGCCACCAGCGGCCAGGTCATCGCCGCGCAGAATCCCCAGGAAGCCGTCGAGCCCGCGTCCCTGACCAAGCTGATGTCCGCCTACGTCATCTTCGAGGCCCTGGAAGACGGCCGGCTGAAGCTCGACCAGAAGGTCCACATCTCCGAAAAGGCCTGGAAGACCGAAGGCTCGCGCATGTTCATCAATCCGAACACGGACGTGTCGGTGGACGACCTGCTGCAGGGCATGCTGGTGCAATCGGGCAACGACGCCACCGTGGCGCTGGCCGAGGCCGTCGCCGGCAGCGAATCCGCCTTCGCCGCGCTCATGAACCAGCAGGCCAAGGCCCTGGGCATGAAGCACACCCACTTCACCAACGCCCCCGGCCTGCCCGATCCCGACCACATGACCACGGTCGAGGACCTGGCGATCCTGGCGCGGGCGCTGGTCCAGCGCTTCCCGCAATACCGGCACTACGACAGCCAGAAGGAATTCACCTACAACAACATCAAGCAGAGCAACCGCAACCGCCTGCTGTGGGCCGACTCCACCGTCGATGGCCTGAAGACCGGCCATACCCAGTCCGCGGGCTACTGCCTGGTGGCCACGGCGCTGCGCGACGGCCGGCGCGTCGTGTCGGTGCTGGTGGGCGCGGCCAGCGACGCCGCCCGCACCGAAAGCAGCCTGAAGCTGCTGAACTGGAGCTTCAAGAACTTCGACACGGTCAAGCTGCTGGACAAGGGCAAGCCGGCCGTGTCCGCGCGGGTCTGGGAAGGCGCCACCGAAACCGCCGAGCTGGGCCTGTCCGACGCGCTGTGGGTGACGGTGCCGCGTGGCCGCGCCGACGACATCAAGACCGAGGCGCGCTACACCCAGCCGCTGATGGCGCCCCTGACCGAGGGCGCGCAGGCCGGCACGCTGGTGATCACCCTGGACGGCAAGGAACTGGACCGGCGGCCGCTGCTGGTGCTGCATTCGGTGGAAGAGGCCGGGTTCTTCGGCCGGCTGCTGGACAAGATCCGCCTGATGTTTGAATAATGGCGTCATGAAACCGATCCGTCCCGAAGACTCCCTGATCGACTATCCCTGCGATTTCCCGATCAAGGTCATGGGGCGCGCGCATGAGGATTTCGCGCGCGCCATGACCGAGGTGGTGCTGGGCTTCGATCCGGCCTTCGACCCGGCCACCATCGAGATCCGCCCCAGTTCCAGTGGCAACTACCTGGGCCTGACCCTGACGGTGCGCGTCACCTCGCGCGAGCAGCTGGACGACCTGTACCGCGCCCTGCACGGGCACGAGATGGTGTCCGTGGTGCTCTAGGCGGGGCCGGCCATGGTCATGCAGGCACCCGGGCGGACGCGCGTGCCGGAGCCCTTCTCGCCGGCGCCCGTGCCAGCGTCCATGCAGACGCCCCTGCGGACGCGCTGGCTGGACCGTCCCGCCCCCTACCTGCCGGTCTGGCAGGCCATGCAGGACTTCACCGAATCCCGCGATGACGGCACGCCCGACGAACTCTGGCTGGTCGAGCATGCGCCGGTCTACACCCTGGGCCAGGCCGGCAAGCCGGAGCACATCCTCAATCCCCACGGCATTCCGGTGGTGCATTGCAACCGGGGCGGGCAGGTCACCTACCACGGGCCGGGCCAGGTCGTGCTCTACACCCTGGTGGACCTGCGCCGCCAGGGAGTCTTCGTGCGGGAATTCGTCTCCCTGCTCGAACAGGCCGTGCTCGACCTGCTGGCCGAGCTGGGCGTGGCGGGCGCTTGCCGCAAGCCCGGCGCCCCCGGCATCTACGTGCCCCAGTCGGCGCTGGCGCGGCCCCGGGGCGAGGCCCTGGCCAAGATCGCCGCGCTGGGGGTCAAGATCCGCAACGGCCGCGCCTATCATGGCGTGGCCCTGAACGTGGCCATGGACCTCGATCCCTTCCTGGGCATCAATCCCTGCGGCTACGAGGGCCTGCAGACGGTCGATCTGCGGGCCTGCGGCATCGAGGCCGGCCTGATCGCGGCCGGGAACCGGCTGGCGGAGATCTTTTCGGCGGCCTGGACGGCCGCCGGCCACCAAGGAGACGCACATGACGCAAGCCTCGAACGCCTCGAACGATCCGGTGCTGGATGAACGCCGCGACGGCGTGCTCACGCTGACGCTGAACCGGCCCGACCAGTTCAACGCGCTGTCCGAGGACATGCTGACGGCGCTGCAGGCGCGCTTCGACGCCTGCCGGGACGACACCGGCCTGCGCGTGGTGGTGCTGGCCGCCAACGGCCGTGCCTTCTGCGCGGGGCACGACCTGAAGCAGATGCGCGGCCATGCCGGCGACCGGGACTACTACAACGACCTGTTCGGCCGCTGCGGCCGGCTGATGCAGTCCATCGCGCGCTGCCCGGTGCCGGTCATCGCGCGGGTCCACGGCACGGCGACCGCCGCCGGCTGCCAGCTGGTGGCCAGCTGCGACCTGGCGGTGGCCGCCGAGAGCGCGCGCCTGGCCGTCTCCGGCATCAACGTCGGCCTGTTCTGCGCCACGCCGGCCGTGGCGCTGACGCGCAACGTGCCCCTGAAGAACGCCTTCGAGATGCTGGTGACGGGCCAGTTCATCAGCGCCCGTCAGGCCGCCGAGCGCGGCCTGGTCAATCACGCCGTGCCCGATGCCGAGCTGGACCGCGCCGTGCAGGGGCTGGTCGACGCCATCCTGGCGAAAAGCCCGGTGGCGGTGCGCATCGGCAAGGCCATGGTCTACCGGCAGCTGGGCCTGCCGCTGGACCAGGCCTACGACTACGCCGCCGGCGTCATGGCGGAGAACATGCTGGCCGAGGACGTGGGCGAGGGCATCGACGCCTTCATGCAGAAGCGCCCGCCGCAGTGGCGCGGGCGCTGATGTCGGCCTCTCATTGATGCACCACAAGGCGCGGGAGCCCGCTCCTGCGTTCCAATGAAGGGGTCGTCCGAAACGGAGCCCCTCATGCCGCAGTCCCGATCTTCCCCCGATCCTCGTCCGGGCCGCGCCGCGCGCGCCGGCCTGCTGGCCGCGATGCTGGCCTGCGCGGCGGGGATGGCCTGCGCGGCGGGGATGGCGCCGGCGGCCGGCGCCGCGGCCGCTTCCTCCGCCGCTTCCGCTTCCGCCGCTTCCGCCTCCGCCTCCGCCTCCGCCTCCGCCGCCTCCGCCGGCATCGAGGTCGTTGCCATTCCGAGCGGCGAGTTCACCTACCAGGCGGCCGGCGAGTTCCTCGACCGGGGCCGGCCCGTGGACGCCCCGCGCGTCCAGGGCCGGGTCGAGCCGGGCCGGGCCATCATGCGCCGCCAGGTCAGCCAGGCGGAATACGCCCGCTGCGTGCAGGCGGGCGCCTGCAAGCGCCTGGACAAGGGCTTCCGGGACCTGAATTCGCCCGACCTGCCGGCCGTGGGCGTGAGCTGGGCCGACGCCACCGCCTACGCGGCCTGGCTGTCGCGCGAGACCGGCCAGCGCTGGCGGCTGCCGGTCTACGCCGAGTGGGTACGCGCCGCCGCCGACCGCTACCGCGAGGAAGGCGCCCTGCCTTCGGATCCCGCCGATCCCGCCGTGCGCTGGCTGGCCGAGTACGAGCGCGAGATCGCCCGCAGCCGGGGCCGCATCAAGGCCACCCAGCCCTTCGGCCACTTCGGCGTCAACGCCCTGGGCCTGAGCGACATGGGCGGCAACGTCTGGGAATGGACCGACACCTGTTTCGCCAGCCACAGCGTGGGCGCGCTGCCCCTGGCGCCGCGCGAGAACTGCGGCGTGCGCATCCTGGCGGGCGCCCACATCGCCGCCATGGCCGACTTCATCCGCGATCCGCGCAACGGCGCCTGTTCCATCGGCCTGCCGCCGGCCAACCTGGGCTTCCGCCTGGTGCGGGAAGACTGAGCGCGCCATCCGGCGCGGCGGCCCGCGGGAGCGGGGGCGCCCCCCTGGCCGCCGGAAATGTTTGCGACATGTCAATACTTTCCACGAAACCTGAACGACGCCTGAACCGGCTTGATCCAGCGCAATGAGGGTAAACCCAGGCCATGACAAGATGGCAACGTCGAAACAAGACGACACATCAAATCAGGGAGTTGAACATGAAGGTTTTTCGTCTGTGTATGGCCGCCACCGCTCTGGCGTCCTTGCTGGCCGGGGGCGTCGCTCTGGCGGATCCCGCCGACAAGCTGGAGCACATCAAGCCCGTGCTCGTTGCGCCGCCCCATGTGATGGAACATGAACAGGCGACCAAGGCCAAGCCGCGCGTGGTCGAGTTCACGATGACCATCGAGGAAAAGAAGATCGTCATCGACGAAGAGAACGGCACGACGATGCAGGCCATGACCTTCAACGGCTCCATGCCCGGTCCGACCATGGTGGTGCACGAGGGCGACTACGTCCAGCTCACCCTGATCAACCCGGCCACCAACGCGCTGGAGCACAACATCGACTTCCACGCGTCCACCGGCGCCCTGGGCGGCGGCGCGCTGACCAAGATCAAGCCGGGCGAGCAGACCGTGCTGCGCTTCAAGGCGGACCGCACCGGCACCTTCATCTACCACTGCGCCCCCGAAGGCATGGTGCCCTGGCACGTGGTGTCCGGCATGAGCGGCACCCTGATGGTGCTGCCGCGCGACGGCCTGAAGGACCAGGACGGCAAGCCGCTGCACTACGACAAGGTCTACACCATCGGCGAATTCGACCTGTACATCCCGAAGGACGAGAACGGCAATTACAAGGAATACGACACCGCCCTGGAAAGCTACGGCGACACCACCGAGGTGATGCGCGGCCTGATCCCGTCGCACATCGTGTTCAACGGCAAGAAGGGCGCGCTGACCGGCGCGGGTGCCCTGACGGCCAAGGTCGGCGAGACCGTGCTGTTCATCCACTCCTCGGCCAACCGCGACACCCGTCCCCACCTGATCGGTGGTCACGGCGACTACGTCTGGGCCACGGGCAAGTTCATCAACAAGCCCGAACGCAATCTGGAAACCTGGTTCATCCCGGGCGGCACGGCCGGCGTGATGATGTACACCTTCAAGCAGCCCGGCATCTACGCCTACGTCAACCACAACCTGATCGAAGCCTTCGAGCTCGGCGCCGCCGGCCACGTCAAGGTCGAAGGCAAGTGGAACGACGACCTGATGAAGCAGGTCGTGGCTCCCAGCGCCATCAAGAACTAAACCACAGTACCCGGGACGGCCCCGACGGCCGTCCCGACTCCGGAGATAGACAAAATGCTGAAGATCGTGAGCCTCACCGCCCTGTCCCTGGCCCTGCTGCCGGCCCTGTCGATGGCGTCCGACGCCGGAACGCTGAAGACCGGCGAGAAGCTCTACAAGAGCGCGTGTGTGGCCTGCCACAGCACCGGCGCGGCCAATGCGCCCAAGCTGGGCAACAAGCAGGCCTGGGCACCGCTGATCGCCAAGGGCATGGACGAAATGATGAACGTGGCGCTGCACGGCAAGGGTGCCATGCCCGCGCGCGGCGGCACCAAGGCCGACGACGCCACTCTGCGCGCCGCCGTGGAATACATGGTCAGCCGCGCGCAGTAAGCCCCCCACGAGGCGCCCGCTTCGGATTGCGGCATCCCCCCGCCTCGCCGCTTGCAAGCGGCCCGGATTTTCCAGGCATAGGTCAGTCCGCAGGGACTGACCTATGTCCTGTCCAATCCCTCGAAGCGGTGATGCGGTTCGGCCGCGCCGGGGGCATACACGGCCCAGCGGGCCGTGTTTCCGTTCAGGTCGATGTCGGCGGTGGCCAGGGTGTTTTCCTGGTCGGTGTCGTCGGGCGACCGCCGCAGGATGGGCTCGGCGGCGTCGCCCGTGTCGGCCAGGATCGCCAGCGCGTCCGCGCCCTGCGCCAGCAGGGCTTCGCCGCGCGCCTGGCGGCGCGCCGACGAGGCGGTGATCACCTGCGGCAGGTCTTCCTGCGCCTGGTGCACGGCATGGTTGGCGTGCAGCAGCGGCGCGCGGGCCACGGGGCGGACGGACACGGCCGCCTGGCTGAATTCCACGCTCCAGGTCTGTGATTCGCCGGCCTGTCCCAGGCCCAGGTGGAACGCCCCCATGCGGCCATGCGCCTGCAGGATCGACACCGCTTCCCCCACCGAGCCGGCGGCCAGCAGGGCGCGGGTCAGGACCATGCGCGGCATGCCCGCCGCGGCCCGGCGGGCGCGGATGTTGTTGACCGTCATCGCCAGGCCGGCTTCGTTGACGGCGAAGGTATGGCCGGGCAGCGAGCCCGGATAGACGAAGGACGCGAAGGCGGGGGCGCCGGCCGGCCGCACTTCGGCCAGGCCGCAGGCGCCGGCGAAGCCCGGGTCGCCGTCCTCGTTGTGGCTCAGGCGCCGCGGCGCCAGCACCGTGGTGCAGCCGTCGGGCGCCAGCGCCCAGAGGTCGCCGCGGCAGTTCCACAGGAAGACCTCGTCGGGCGGCAGGTCCAGGCCCTCGGCCAGGCCCGCCAGTTCGTCCTCGATCCAGGGAAAGGCCTGGCGCAGCAGCGCGCGCATGGCCGGGACTTCCGGCCGGTCGCGGCAGGCCATGACCTGCGCCCAGGCGTCCGAGCGGACCAGGTGGCGGTGACAGGCTTCGGCCCCCCAGCGCCCCAGGGCGCGGCCGACGTCGCGGTGGGCGCTGCGGGCCTCGACCGGCAGCAGTTCGAGCGGGCGGGAATCGGTCGTGTCGTTCATTTTTTATCGTTCATCGGTAAGCGCCGGCGGCGCGCAGTGGTGGCTCAGCGGTGCGGTGATGGCGCAACAGCGTCTCGTGGCCGGGCATCGGTCGCTCATCGATAGGCGCCGGTGGCGTGCAGCAGGGCTTCCGTGCGGCCCAGTTCGGCCAGGGCGGGCTCGCCCTGGCGGACCAGCAGCTGCTGGGCCAGCATCTCCACCAGCGCCTGGATCGCCACGGTGGTCGGGAAAAAGGAATGTCCCTGGGTGGAGAAGGTCAGCACGCAGTCGGCATGCAGCGCCATCGGGGCGAGCTGGCTGTCGCACAGGGCCAGCATCCGGCAGCCCCGCGAGGCCTCCGGCCCCGCGGGATCCGTGGGATCGCCGCGGCGCAGCGCCTCGGCCAGCTCGATGATTTCGCGGGAGTAGGGCGCATAGCCGATCAGCACCACGGTGTCCTCGGGCCGCAGGCGGTGCGTGTCCAGGCTCAGGGTGCCGCCGGTGTTGTGCAGCAGGTGCACGTCCGGACGGAACAGGCTGCACAGGTAGCGCAGGCTGAAGGCCGCCGGATAGCAGGAGCGGAATCCGGCGACCACGATGCGCCCGGCATCGGCCAGCAGCGCCACCGCCTGGGCCATGACGGCCTGGTTGACGGGCTCCAGCGCCTGCAGGTTGAGCACCTGCCGGTGGATGGCGGCCTGCCAGGACGCCTGCTCGGATTCCGGGCGGTGGACCAGGGACAGCGCGCGCGCGGCGTAGGCGCCGGGCGGGTGGAGTTCCTGGGTGAAGACGGCCTTCAGGGCGTCCCAGCCCGCGTAGCCCAGGTGCTGGGCCAGCCGCACCAGCGTGGCCGGCTGCACGCCGGCCAGGGCGGCCAGCTTGCGCGCCGACAGGGTCGAGACCTGCGTGGGGTGATCGATCAGGTAGCGCGCGCCCGCCTGGAACTGCGGGCTGAGGCCCGGATAGCGGGATTGGATGAGGCGGGTGAGTTCATCCAGCGAGTGGGGTGCCGACATAGTTGAAAGCCCGCCACGCCGCGCCTTCGGCTCGCGTCCGCCTCGCGGCCTGCATGCCGCGCGAAGGGACGCGTTTCGCCTTGGGACGGCCCGGCGGCAAAAAGAGGGTTGTAGAAAGCGGGCCGGGGTATGAATTATACGTTGCTTGATCTATGATACACGAAACATCTGTTGAGCCACACCATGACCCACGTATTCCATCGCAATCCCCAGCATACGCTCAAGCGCGCCGTGCGCGGCCAGGGAATTTCCCTGTTCGACCAGGACGGCCGCGCGTACCTGGACGCCTCGGGCGGGGCGGCCGTGTCCTGCCTGGGCCACGGGCATCCCGACGTGATCGCCGCCATCAAGGCGCAACTGGACGAGGTGGCCTACGCCCATTCGTCCTTCTTCACCACCGAGGCCTGCGAGGACCTGGCGGACTTCCTGGCCGGCGAGGCGCCGGGCGACCTGGACCACGTGTATTTCGTCTCCGGCGGGTCCGAGGCGGTCGAGGCGGCGCTGAAGCTCGCCCGCCAGTATTTCGTCGAGCGCGGTGAGACGGAACGCAGCCAGTTCATCGCCCGCCGCCAGAGCTATCACGGCAACACGCTGGGCGCGCTGGCCATCGGCGGCAACGCCTGGCGGCGCCAGCCCTTCCTGCCGCTGCTGGCGCCGGCGCATCATGTGTCGCCCTGCTACGCCTACCGCGACCAGTTGCCCGGCGAGACCGAGGAGCAGTACGCCGCCCGCCTGGCCGACGAGCTGGAGCGGAAGATCCTGGAGATCGGCGCGGAACGCGTGGCCGCCTTCGTGGCGGAAACCGTGGTCGGCGCCACCGCGGGCGCGCTGCCGCCGGTGCGCACCTACCTGCGCCGCATCCGCGAGGTCTGCGACCGGCACGGCGTGCTGCTGATCCTGGACGAGGTCATGTCCGGCATGGGGCGCACCGGCCACCTGTACGCCTGCGCCGAGGACGGCGTCGCCCCGGACATCCTGGCCATCGCCAAGGGCCTGGGGGCGGGCTACCAGCCCATCGGCGCCATGCTGGCCAGCCGCCGCGTCTACGACACCATCGTGAACGGCAGCGGATTCTTCCAGCACGGCCACACCTACATGGGCCACGCCACGGCCTGCGCCGCCGCCCTGGCGGTGCAGCGCGTGATCCGGCGCGACGCCCTGCTGGACAACGTCCTGGCGCGCGGCGAGCAACTGCGGGCGCGGCTGCGCGCAGTCTTCGCCGACCATCCCAACGTCGGCGACGTGCGCGGCCGGGGCCTGTTCGTGGGGGTGGAATTCGTGCGCGACCGGGCCGACAAGTCCGTGCTGGATCCGGCCCTGAAGACGCATGCGCGCCTGAAGCGCCAGGCCATGGAAAACGGCCTGATGGTGTATCCCATGGGCGGCACCGTCGACGGCGTCCACGGCGACCACGTGCTGCTGGCGCCGCCCTTCATCTGCACGGCGGCCGACATCGACGAGATCGTCGCGCGGCTGGACCGCACGGTGCGCCAGGTCCTGCCCGCCTGAGCCCGGCGCGCATGCCCGGCTGTCCTTCTTCCCCGCCCCGCGGCCCGCCGGCCGGGGGGCGCCACGGAAACCCCACGCAGACCCCACGGAGATCTTCATGGCCCGAATCGACTACGCCGACCTGAGCCGCGGCGAGGCGGCCGCGCTTGCGGACCGCATCGTCGCCGAGCGCGGCAGCGTGCTGCACCTGTACCAGATGCTGCTGCACAGCCCCCCCGCGGCCGAAGGCTGGCTGAACTACCTGACCGCCATCCGCCACCGCTGCGCCCTGGACGGCGCCATCCGCGAACTGGTCATCATGCGCATCGCGCACCTGAACCGCGCGCCCTACGAGGCCGACCAGCATGCGCCCATCGCCCTGCGCGAGGGGCTGCGCCAGGACCAGCTCGACGCCCTGGCGCTGGACGAGATCCCGGCGGACCGGTTCGATGCGCGCGAACGGGCCGTGCTGGCCTATGCGGACGCGATGACGCGCGCCGTGCAGGTGCCCGACGCCGTGTTCCAGGCCATACGCGGGCATTTCCCGGACCGGGAGCTGGTCGAGCTGACGGCCACCGTCGCGGCCTACAACATGGTGTCGCGCTTCCTGGAAGCGCTGCAGGTGCATTCCGACGATCAGCGCTGATCGTCGCGCTCCCATAGGATGTCCGGCACTCCCGCCGCACGGTTCAGGCGGCGCGCCAGCACGAAGCACAGGTCCGACAGGCGGTTCAGGTAGTGCAGCACGGGCGGGTTCACCGCTTCCTGGCGCGACAGCGCCACCACGGACCGTTCCGCCCGGCGGGCGATGGTGCGCGCCATGTGCGCATGCGCGGCGGCCGGGCAGCCGCCGGGCAGGATGAATTCCTGCAAGGGACCCAGTTCGGCGTTGTAGCGTTTCAGGGCCTCGTCCAGGCGCAGCACGTGTTCGTCCCGCAGCGCCGTCCAGCCCGGGATGCAGAGCTCGCCGCCCAGGTCGAACAGGTCGTGCTGGATGCGGTCCAGCAGGGCGTCGACGTCGGCGGGCAGGGCGGCGGCGCGCCACAGGCCGATGGCGCTGTTCAGCTCGTCCACGTCGCCCAGCGCGGCGATGCGCGGGGCGTCCTTGGGCACGCGGGTCTTGTCGCCCAGCCCGGTGGTGCCGTCATCGCCGGTGCGGGTGGATACGATGGAGACGCGGATCGACATGGCAGGCTCCTGTGGGTTCGGGTATGGGTTCCGGCCGGGATGAGAGACCGGGTTCGGGCGGATGAGGGCTGGGCAGGACGGATTCGGGCCGCGGCGGGCGGATTCGGGCGGATTCGGCTCCGGGTGAAAGGGCGGCGCGGTTCAGGCCCGCCCCGCGAGGCGCAGCAGGGCGTCGCCGGTGACGCGCACCACGCGCCAGTCGTCCAGGATCTCGCCGCCGTGGTGCTTGTAGAATTCGATGGCGTTCTCGTTCCAGTCCAGCACCACCCATTCAAAGCGGCCGCAGCCCAGTTCCACGGCCAGCGCCGCCAGGTGCCTGAGCACCCAGCCGCCCAGGCCGCGTCCCCGGTGGGCGGGGGTGATGTAGACGTCCTCCAGGTACAGGCCGCGCCGGTCCAGGAAGCTGGAATAGTTGTGGAACCACATGATGTAGGCGATGGCCGTGGCCGGATCCTCGGCGGTCGTGATGACCAGGCAGCGGGCGGCCGGCTCCGGGCCGAAGAAGCTCTGCCGCAGGCTGTCGTGCGTGGCCTGGAAGATGCCGGTCAGTTTCTCGAATTCCGCCATCTCGCGCATCAGGGCGTGAACGGCCGGGATGTCGGATTCGGTGGCGGGACGCAGGTCGTAGCCGGGGACGGGAGCAGGGGCGGAGGCGGGAACGGCGGCGGAGGCGGAGGCTGGGACGGACAAGGGGATCTTCTCGGTTTGCGGTATGCTGGAAGTGCCCTGGCGGCGTGTCGCCGGGCAGCAGAAAGGAGTTTAGCCCATGCGTTTCCATGCCTTGCGGACCGGGTTCGGGACGTGGCCCGGGATCAGGACTGGGATCCGGATCCGGGCCCGGTGCCTGGCGCTTGCCTGCGCCCTGCCCCTGGCGGGCGGGATGGCCGCGTCGCCGGCCGTGCTGGCGCTGGCGGCGGCCGGCATCTGGAGCCTGCCGTCCGCGGCGCGCGCGGCGGCGCCCGTCCAGGCCCAGGCCAGTGGCGAGGTGGTGCGGGTGAACGCCCCCGCCGGCAAGATCGCCATTCGCCACGGCGCCATCGACAAGCTCGACCTGCCCGCCATGACCCTGGTCTACCAGGTCGATCCCGCCCTGCTGGCGGGGATCGCGGCGGGCGACCGGGTCGAGTTCACGGCCGAGCGCGCCGGCGGCCGCTACCGCATCGTCGAACTGAAGAAGCGCTGAGGCAGCCGCGCCGCGCGGGGCCGCCCGCGCCTACAGCACGTAGCGCGCCAGGTCCTGGCTGCCGGCGGTCTCGGCCAGCTTGTCGTTCACGTAGGCGGCGTCGATCACCACGGTTTCCGCGCCCGGGCTGGCGGCCTCGAAGGACAGGTCCTCCAGCAGCTTTTCCATCACCGTGTACAGGCGCCGGGCGCCGATGTTCTCCGTGCGCTCGTTGACCTCGAAGGCCAGCTCCGCCAGGCGCCGCACACCTTCCTGGGTGAATTCCAGCGTCACGTCCTCGGTGGCGAGCAGGGCGGTGTACTGCTTGGTCAGCGAGGCGTCGGTCTCGTCGAGGATGCGCACGAAATCCTCGGCCGTCAGGGAATCCAGCTCCACGCGGATGGGGAAGCGGCCCTGCAGTTCCGGGATCAGGTCCGACGGGCGGGACAGATGAAAGGCGCCCGAGGCGATGAACAGGATGTGGTCGGTGCGCACCATGCCGTACTTGGTGTTGACGGTGGTGCCCTCGACCAGCGGCAGCAGGTCGCGCTGCACGCCCTGGCGCGAGACGTCGGCGCCGCCCTGCTCCTGGCGCGCGGCGATCTTGTCGATCTCGTCCAGGAACACGATGCCGTGCTGCTCGGCCAGCGTCACGGCGTGGGTGCGCAGGTCCTCTTCGTTGATGCGGCGCGCGGCTTCCTCCTCGACCAGCAGGCGGAAGGCTTCCTTGACGGACAGCTTGCGCGACTTGGTCTTGCCCTGGGCCAGGCCGGCGAACATGCCGCGCAGCTGCTCGGTCATTTCCTCCATGCCCGGAGGCGCCATGATTTCCATGTGCGGCGGCGTCTGGGCGACCTCGATGTCGATCTGCGTGTCGTCCAGCTTGCCTTCGCGCAGGCGCTTGCGGAAGATCTGGCGGGTGTTGTTGCCTTCCTCGCGCTCGGGCTCGCCGCGCGCGTTGCGCGGGGGCGGCAGCAGGGCGTCGAGGATGCGGTCCTCGGCGGCGTCCTCGGCCTGGGTGCGCACGCGGCGCATCTCGGTCTCGCGCGTCTGCTTGATGGCGACCTCGACCAGGTCGCGCACGATGGTGTCCACGTCGCGGCCCACGTAGCCGACCTCGGTGAACTTGGTGGCCTCGATCTTGATGAAGGGAGCGTTGGCCAGCCGGGCCAGGCGGCGGGCGATCTCGGTCTTGCCCACACCGGTGGGGCCGATCATCAGGATGTTCTTCGGCACGATCTCGTGGCGCAGGGGCTCGGGGACCTGCTGGCGGCGCCAGCGGTTGCGCAGCGCCACGGCCACCGACCGCTTGGCCTTGTCCTGGCCGACGATGTGCTTGTCCAGTTCCGAGACGATTTCCTTGGGGGTCATGGGGGTGGCATCAGACATGGAGGCGGGCCTAGAGCGTTTCGACGATGTGGTTCTGGTTGGTGTAGATGCAGATCTCCCCGGCGATCTCCAGGGACTTCTTGACGATGTCGGCGGGCGGCAGGTCGGTGGCGTCCAGCAGGGCGCGCGCCGCCGCCTGGGCGTAGGCGCCGCCCGAGCCGATGGCGGCGATGCCGTATTCAGGTTCCAGGACGTCGCCGTTGCCGGTCAGCACCAGGGTGTGTTCGCGGTCGGCCACGATCAGCATGGCTTCCAGCCGGCGCAGCACGCGGTCGGTGCGCCAGTCGCGGGTCAGTTCCACGGCGGCGCGCATCAGGTGGCCCTGGTGCTTTTCCAGCTTGGCCTCGAAGCGCTCCTGCAGGGTGAAGGCGTCCGCCGTGGCGCCGGCGAAGCCGGCCAGGACCTGGTCGTGGTAGAGCCGGCGGATCTTGCGGGCCGTGCCCTTGATGACGATGTTGCCCAGCGTGACCTGGCCGTCGCCGCCCAGGGCGACGTCTTCGCCGCGCCGGACGCAGACGATGGTGGTGGCGTGAAATTGTTCCATGCGGTTCCCTCGGGTGGAGAAGCCTACATGGGGGCGGGGCGCCGGCTTTTCAAGCGGCGGCGGGATGCCGGCCGCTGTCTGGTGCAAGTGTTATGTTATAACATTGCATTTCGTCCGGCCGAGGTGCCGGGCATCGGCGCCGGGGCGAGCCCGGCATTCCCGCCCCGAGGCACCGGCATTCCCGCTTCGCGGCATCGCAGCGTCTTGGAAGGAAAGGATCTGGAAATGAGCAGCAGGAAGGCACTGGCCGGGATCTGCCTGGCCGCCTGGGGGGCCATGGGCGCGGCGGCGGCCGCGGAGGAGACGGAGCCCGGGCGCCTTGCCGGCCCGGGGGAACGGCAGGTCGCCGAGTTGCCGGGCGTCGTCGTGACGGCCACCGATACCCCGCGCAGCCGGGCCGATGCGCCGGCCAGCGTCGCGGTGATCGAGGGCGAGGCGCTGCGCCGCCGGCCCGTCAACGACCTGGGCGACGCCGTGCGCGATACGGTCGGCGTCGATCTGGAAAGCGCCGGGCTGGGACGGCGCGGGATCTCCATCCGGGGCATGAGCGCCGGGCATACGCTGATGCTCGTGGACGGCCAGCGCATCAGCGCGTCCTCCTCGGCGATCGCCCATTCCGACTTCGAGCTGGGCTGGATCCCGACCGAAGCCATCGACCGGGTGGAGGTCGTGCGCGGTCCGCTGTCCTCGCTGTATGGGTCCGAGGCGCTGGGCGGCGTGGTCAACGTCCTGACCCGCGCGGCGACCGACCGCTGGGAAGGCTCGTTCAGCGGCTATGCGCTGTTCGGCGACCACGACCTGGGCGGCAAGCAGTACAAGAGCGGCTTCTACGTCGGCGGGCCGCTGGTGCCCGGCCGCCTGGGCCTGAACGCCTGGGGGGAATACCGGCACCGCGACGCGCTGCGGGATGCGGCCGACACGGCGCTCACCGCGCTGGACCGGCAGCGCGCGCAGAATGGGCACGTGGGGCTGGCCTGGACGCCGGATGCGCGCCAGCGCATCGACCTGTCCATGGACGCGGGCACCGAATCGCAGTCCGGCATCCGGGAAGCGTCCGCGGGGAGCCCCTATGTCGCCGACAACGACGTCCAGCGCCGCCGCTATGCGCTTTCGCACACCGGCCGGTGGAACTGGGGCGGAACGCGGGTCCGGCTGTACCGGTCCACGCTGTACCGCGAGGCGTGGCGCAGCGACGGCGCGGACTCGACGGGGCCGAACCGGTTCACCGACACCGTGCTCGACGGCCGGGCGGACGTGTCCGTCGGCCGGGCGCATCGGGTGAGCCTCGGCGCGGAGCTGCGGCGCGAGAGCCTGGAGGACCCGAGCGTGAACCGCGCGGGCCGCAAGGCCCAGAACCTGCGGGCCGTCTTCGGCCAGGACGAGATCCGGCTGGGGGAGCGCTGGGAACTGGTGCTGGGCAGCCGCTTCGACCATCATCCCGACTTCGGCTGGGAAGCCAGCCCGCGGGCCTACCTGCTGTTCCATCCAAGCGATGCGCTGACTTTCCGGGCGGGCGCGGGACGGGGCTTCAAGGCGCCGTCGCTCAAGCAGCTGTCGCCGGAATACGAGTCCTGGGCCGCCATGGGCGGGCGCGGCGTCATCCGCGGCAATCCGGACCTGCAGCCCGAGACCAACCAGTCCTACGAACTGGGCGCGGCCTACGACGGGGGCGCCTGGTCGGCGAGCGCGACGCTGTTCCACAACGACGTGAAGAACCTGATCGAGACCGTGCGGCAACCGGTCTGCGACGTGCGCGGGCGGGTCTGCCTGGACTACGAGAACGTCGCGCGGACCCGCCTGCGGGGGCTGGAGCTGACGGCCGGCGCCGAGCTGGCCCGGGACTGGCGGGTGGAGGCCAACTACACCCTGCTCGACGCCCGCGACCGGACGACGGGCGAGCGGCTGGCCGACCGGTCCCGCCACCGCGCCCATGCCACCGTGGAGTGGACGCCGCTGGCGCGGCTCTCGACCCGGCTGCGGGTGGAATACATCGGATCGCAGTACCGTTCGGCCACGCTCGACGACCGCCCCGGCCATACCCTGCTGCACTGGTATGCGGATTACGAACTCAGCCGCAGCCTGAGCCTGCACCTGGGCATCGAGAACCTGAGCGACGAGCGCCTGGCCAACGACGATGCCGACGCGTACGACCGCGCGGACGAGGGACGGCGCTTCTTCGCCGGCCTGACGGCGAGGTTCTGACGATGAGCCGGTCCGTTGAAATGCGCCGGCGGCCGGGCCGCCTGTCGCCGTGGTCGTGGCTGCCCGGGTTGCCGGGGCGGCTGCCGGGATTGCTGCCGGGGCTGTCGAGGCGGCCGGGCCGCCTGCCAGGACGGCTGCCGTGGCGGCTGCTGGGCGTGCTGTGGCTGCTGGGGCTGGGGTGGCTGCCGGGCCTGGCGGCGGGCGCGGCCGCATCCGGGCTTGCGCCCGCCGCGCCGGAGGCCGCCGGTGCCGGCGCGGCGACGGTGCTCGTGCTGCACGATGATTTCGTCTCGGCGGAGAAGTTCCAGCGCCTGCGGGACTTCGCCGGGCCGCAGGCCGTGCCCCTGGGCCACCTGGACGTCGATGCGGCCGAGCCTGGGCTCCTGTGCGCCGCGGTGCGGGCCGCCGCGCTGGTCGTGCTGGACGTGCCGCGCCCCGGGGACCGGACCCGGGTGACGCGGCGCCTGGGCCAGGCCTGCCCCTCCTCGGCGCCGGACGCCGCGCCCCGCCTGACGGTGGGGGGCGGTCCCCCAGCGGGGCAGGGGCTGGCGCCGCCCGTGGCCGGCGCGCTGGCGGCCCTGTATGCCGCCGGCGGCGCGGACAACTTCCGGCGCTTCTTCGCCCTGGCGCGGGCCGTGCGCGACGGGGGCGATCCGCCCGCGCACCTGCTCGCGGCGCCCCGCCGCCTGCCGCAGACCGGCTTCTATCATCCGCGCGCGCCCCGCGTCTTCGAGCGCGTGGAGGACTATCTGGCCTGGCAGGCGGCGCGGCGGGATGCCCCCCGTCCCGCCGCGGGCCGGGTCGCCTTCCTGATCCACGCCGGCGTGGTCGCCGACCTGCTGACCCGGGAAGTGGACGAACTGGTCGAGCGCACCGAAGCGGCCGGACTGCTGCCCCTCGTGTTCTGGGCCGACGCGGCCGATCCGCAGGGCCTGGCGGGCATCCTCGGCCCGGGCCGCATCGACGTCCTGGTCAATCTCACCCACCTGCGCGACGGCGCGGCGCGGCGCCGGGACTTCCGGGCGCTGGACGTGCCGGTGATCCAGACGCTCCGCTTCCGCGACGGCGCGGCGGCCGACTGGCCCGCGGCCGCCAGCGGCGTGCCGTCCCGGACGGCCGCCGTGTTCCTGGCCGGCCCGGAGAGCTGGGGGGTCGGCGATCCGCTGGTCCTGTCCGCCTCGACAGCGGGCGTGAGCGACCTGCTGCCCGCCCAGGCCGATGCCCTGATCGCCAAGCTGCGCAGCCTGGTGGCGCTGCGCCGCACGCCGCCGGCGGACAAGAAGCTGGCGCTGATGTTCTGGAACTACCCGGCCGGCGAGAAGAACCTGGGAGCCTCGAACCTGAACGTTCCCCGCAGCATCGTCTCCATCCAGGCCGCGCTGGCGGCGCACGGCTACGATGCCGGCGCGCCGGTGGACGAGGCGCGGGCCATCGCGGCGGGCCAGCGGATGCTGGGCGCGCTGTACGGCAGCGTGGCGCCGGAGGCCCTGCTGGCCGAAGGCCTGGCCGGCCTGTATCCGCTGGAAGACTACGAGCGCTGGCTGGCCGGGCTGCCTGAGCGCCGCCGGACCGGGCTGCGCGCCCTGGGCGATCCCGCCCGGCACCGCGCGGTGCGCGAGATCGGCGGCCGGCGCTATTTCGTGATCCCGTGCTGGCGGCTCGGGCACCTGCTGGTCATGCCGCAGATGCCGCGCCACGCCGATCCTTGGGCCCACTATCACGATACCGCCAGCGTGCCCGACCCGCTCTACCTGGCGGCCTACCTGTACCTGCAGCGGCAGTACGGCGCGCACGCGCTGATCCACCTGGGCACGCACGGCACGCAGGAGTGGCTGCCCGGCAAGGACCGCGGGCTGGCCGCCGACGACTATCCCTGGCTGGCCGTGGGCAGCCTGCCGGTGTTCTATCCCTACATCCAGGACAATGTCGGCGAGGCGATCCAGGCCCGGCGCCGCGGCCGGGCGGTGACCATCAGCCACCAGACGCCGCCTTTCGCGCCGGCCGGGCTGTACGACGAACTGCGCGACCTGCACCAGCTGATCCACGAGTACCAGCAGCTCGATGGCGGCGCCGTGCGCGAACGGGCGGCCGCCCGGATCCGCGAGGCCGCCGCCGCGGCCCACCTGCACGAGGACCTCGGCTGGACGATGCCGCGCGCCGAGCAGGATTTCGAGGGTTTTCTGCGGGCCTTGCACGACCACCTGCACGAACTGGCGCGGACGGCCATGCCGCTGGGCCTGCACGTCTTCGGCCAGCCGGCCGAGCCCGCGCACCGCGTCTCCACCGTCATGCAGCAGCTGGGCGCGCCGCTGCTCGCGGCGCTGGGGATGGACCGCGGCGAGGCGTTCGCGGCCGATCCGGCCGTCCTGCCCGGCAATCCCGCCTACCAGGCGGTGCGCAGGATGCTGTCTTCCGGAGCCGTGTCTCCCGGCCTTGCGGCCGCGCCCTTGCCGGCCGCCGCGGCGGCCCTGGCCGCACGGGCGCGGGAGCTGGATCGCCGGCTGCGCGATACCGGTGAGAACGAAGCCCTGCTGGCCGGCCTGGCGGGCCGGTTCGTCGAGCCGGGCGCGGGCGGCGACCCGATCCGCAATCCCGACGCGGTGGGCGGCCGCAACCTGTATGCCTTCGAGGCCGACAAGATCCCGGCGCGCGCCGCCTACGACTCGGCCGCCACCGCCTATGCGCAGCTGATCGAGGCGTTCCGCGCGGCGCACGGCGGCGCCTGGCCGCGCAAGATCGCCTTCAGCCTGTGGGCATCCGAGGCGGTCCGCCATCTGGGCGTCACCGAGGCGCAGGTCCTGCATGCCCTGGGGCTGCGGCCGGTCTGGGACGAGGGCGGCCGCGTCACGGCGCTGGAGATCATCCCCGCCGCCGAACTGGGCCGTCCGCGCGTCGACGTGGTCGTCCAGGTCACCGGCGTGTACCGGGACCAGTTCGACGCCTTCATGCGGCTGCTCGACGATGCGCTGGCGCGCCTGGCCGCGCTGGACGAGCCGGGCAATCCGGTCGCCGGCCACAGCCGCGGCATCGAGGCCGCCCTGGCGGCGCGCGGCCTGCCGCCGGAGACGGCCGCGCGGGTCGCGCGCCAGCGCATCTTCGGCAGCGCGCCGGGATCCTACGGGACCGGCGTGCCCGATCTGGCGCGGCGCTCGGCCGAATGGGACGGCGATGCCGCGCTGGGGCGGCAGTTCCTCGACAGCAGCCGGCACGCCTACGGGCAGGGCGCCTGGGGCGAGGCGCCGGCAGGCGTCAATCCGCTGGCCGAGCAGTTGCGGGGCGTGCAGGCGGCGGTGATGTCGCGTTCGTCGAACCTGCACGGGGTGCTGTCGACAGACCACCCGTTCGAGTTCCTGGGCGGGCTGTCGGCCGCCGTGCGCCACCTGGACGGCCAGGCGCCCCAGCTGCTGGTGTCCGATCTGCGCGCGGGCGGCGCCCGGACAACCGGGCTGGCGGGCTTCCTGGCCGACGAACTGCGCACGCGCTACCTGAACCCCCAGTGGATCGCTGCCATGCGGCGGGAGGGCTATGCCGGCACGCTGGAAGTGCTGAAGGCGGCCAGCAACCTGTTCGGCTGGCAGGCGGCGGATGCCTCCACGGTGCGGGACGACCAGTGGCAGGCGCTGTTCGACACCTACGTCGCCGATGCCCGCGGGCTGGGAACGCCGGCCTGGTTCGAGCGGGACAACCCCGCGGCGCAGGCGCAGATCCTCGAACGCATGGCCGAGGCCATCCGCAAGGGCTACTGGGACGCCGGCGAGGCCACCCGGCGCGAACTGGCGCGGCGCTGGCTGGAACTGGAACGCCGCTTCGGCACCCATGCCGGGGCCGAGCCGACGCGCCGCTACGTGGCCGCCCTGGCGCAGGGCTACGGGCTGAATGCGTCTCCCGCGCCGCAGGCCGGCGCCGCGGGCACGCCGGAGGCGCCGGCCGATGCGCCGCGGCAACCCGTGCGCGGCCCCGTGCTGGAGCCGGCCGCCCTGCCCGCGCCCGCGCCGGAGCCGCCGGACCGCCGGCTGCGCGTGCTGGCGGCAATGCTGTGCCTGGTGTGCGGCGGCGCGCTGTGGCAGGCCGCCCAGGGGCGCCGTGCGCGCCGCACGGCCGCCGGTCCCGCCGATCTTTCTTCCCCCCGATCCATCCATCCCGCCGAGGGCATGCCATGACTCCGTTCGCCGAACTCGAAACCCTGATCTACGACGTCTCGCGCGTCTTCCTCGTCCCGGTGCTGCTGCTGATCGCAGGCGCGCTGGCCTATGCCCTGGCGATGCTGGGCGCCTTCGCCGTCGAGGCCTGGCAGCGCCGCCGCGGTACGCACCCGCGGGCGCTGCTGGCCCATGCGCGGCGGGCGGCTGCGGGAGACGGCCCGCCGGGCGTGGACAGCGACGACCTGGAACTCTGGATCATGCGGCGGCTGGAATGGCTGCGCATCGTGTCGCGCACGGCGCCCATGCTGGGCCTGATCGCGACCATGATTCCGATGGGGCCGGCCCTGCTGGCGCTGGGCGGCAACGACGCCGCCGCCGTGGGCAGGAACATGGTGGCGGCCTTCTCGGCCGTGATCCTGGCGCTGCTGGCGGCCAGCATCTGCTTCTTCGTCCTCGCCGTGCGGCGGCGCTGGCTGCTGCAGGATCTGCGCGAACTGGAGCGCATGCGCGCCGGAGGGAAGGCCTGATGCGGTTCCTGGAGGAAGAAGAGAGCGACCCGATGCTCTCGGTCATCAACATGATCGACCTGTTCCTGGTCGTGATCGGGGTGCTGATGGCGACGATCGCCCGGAATCCGCTCAATCCGTTTTCCGGCGCGCCGGTCGTGGTGGTCGAGCGCCCGGGCGAGGCCGGCATGCGCATCACCGTCAAGAACGGCAAGGAACTGACGCGCTACGAATCGAGCGGGGAAGTCGGCCAGGGGCTGGGCGCCCGCGCCGGCGTCACCTATCGTCTGGACGACGGACGCATGATCTACGTGCCCGAGGGGCCGACGCCCCCGGGAACGGACGCGCCCCGGGCGGAGCGCGCAGGAGGGGATCAGTCGCCGTAGAGCTTCTGGCGCATTTCGCGGCGTTCCTGCGCTTCCAGCGACAGGGTGGCGGTGGGCCGCGCCAGCAGGCGGGCGATGCCGATGGGCTCGCCGGTTTCCTCGCACCAGCCGTATTCGCCGGCGTCGATGCGGGCGATGGCCTGCTGGACCTTTTTCAGCAGCTTGCGCTCGCGGTCGCGGGTGCGCAGTTCCAGGGCGTGTTCTTCTTCGATCGTCGCGCGGTCGGCCGGGTCGGGCACGTACTGGGTCTCGCGCAGGTTTTCGGTGGTGGCGCCGGCGTTGGTCAGGATCTCGTGTTCGAGCTGGTGCAGGCGGTCGCGGAAGAACGCCAGCTGGGCCTCGTTCATGTAGTCCTTTTCAGGCATCGCCAGCAGCTCTTTTTCCGTGAGCAGCTTACCCTGGGATTTGGTGCTGGATTTGGTAGCCATGTCGTGTCCTCTTCTTTATGTGCCGGGTCCCGTCCGCCGCGCCCGGAAGATCCGGTGGAGTGGCGGTGATGTGGCGTTCAGGCCAGGCATTGTTCGAGCCCCTGGGTGAAGATGTCCTGAGGCAGTTTACGGCCGATGAAGACCATGCGGGTATTCGGTTTTTCACTGGCGGGCCAGGGCTTGCCGGGCTCCGCGCCGAACATCATGTGAACGCCCTGGAACAGCATGCGGCGATTGATGCCCTTGATGTACAGGATGCCCTTGTAGCGCAGCAGGTCCGGGCCGTAGACCTGGACGATGCCGCTGAGGAAGTCCTCCAGGCGTTCCGGATCGAAGGCGCGGTTGGAGCGGAACACGAAGGCGCCGATCTCGTCGTCGTGGTGGGCGTGGTGGTGATCGGGGTGGCCGCAGGCGGGACCGCAGGCGTGGTGGCCGTCCTCGTCGTCGTGCTCGTGATCGTGGTGATCGTGGCCGTGGCCGTGATGGTCATGGCCGTGGTGGTCGTGGGCGGCGGCTTCCTCGGCGAGGAATTCCGGATCGATGTCCAGGATGGCGTCCAGGTCGAAGCCGCTCACGTCCAGCAGGGCTTTCAGGTCGGTCTCGCCGAAGTGCGCGGGCAGGATGGAGGCGCGCGGATTGATCCGCACCAGGCGGGCGCGCAGGGCCTGGTAGTCGGCCTCGTTGACCAGGTCCTTCTTGGAGATCAGGATGCGGTCGGCGAAGCCGACCTGGCGCTGGGCTTCTTCCTGGCGGTCCAGGGTGGCCATGCCGTGCTTGGCGTCCACCACCGTGACCACGGCGTCGAGCCGGTAGGTGGCGGCGATGTCGTCGTCCATGAAGAAGGTCTGGCAGACCGGGCCGGGATTGGCCATGCCCGTGGTCTCGATGATCACGCGGTCGAAGCGCACGTCGCCGGCGGCGCGCCGGGCGGCGAGGTCGCCCAGGGTGCGGATCAGGTCGCCGCGCACGGTGCAGCAGACGCAGCCGTTGCTCAGTTCCACGACCTGCTCGTCGCTGTCCTGGACCAGCAGGTCGTTGTCGATGTTTTCCTCGCCGAACTCGTTTTCGATGACGGCGATGCGCTGGCCGTGGAATTCCGTCAGGATGCGGCGCAGCAGGGTCGTCTTGCCCGCCCCCAGGAAACCGGTGAGCACGGTGACGGGAATCAGGGAATCGGCGGATGGAGCAGTGTTCATGATGGCCTCGAATGCGATGCGCCATCCTCGCCCTGGCCGTTGCTGCGCCGGATGCAGGAGGTCTTGGCCTTCCCGGCGGCGGACTGGGGGATGTGGCGATCAGCATGCGATTACATCATAGGCCCGGGTTTAGGGCAAACCTGGGCCTCGGCCGTTCGGCGGATCGGTTTTGCCGGCAGCGGGGGACGGGCGCGCGGTTCGGCTTCCCGGGCGCCCAGTGCGTAGCCGGCCCCGGTCGTCGCCCGGGGCTGGGGCCGTTGGGGCCGCGCCGCCGCTCCTGGAATGCGTGCCGCGGCGCGGCGCCCAGGCCCGCCCCGGCTGCCCCTGGCCTCTACTGCTTCATCCCGTCCTTGCCCATGCCGCCTTTTTCCATGCCCATCTTGTCCATGTCCTTCTTGCCCATGGGGCTCATGGCGGACTGGCCGTCCTTGGACATCGGCTCGCGGGTCATGCCCTGCTTGTCCATGCCCGTCTTATGCTGGCCCATCTTGTCCATGCCCGCCTTGTCCTGGCTCATTGCGTTCCTGCCCATCCCGTCCTTGTGCATGGCCTGCCCGGACGGGGCGGGCTTTTCCATGCCCATCTTGTCCTTGCCCATCGTGCCGGCGGCGAAGGCCGAGGCGGCCCCCAGGGCGAGGCAGGCGGAAAGCGCGGCGGTGGCGAAAGCAGTGTTTTTCATGATGTTTCCTTTATAGGGAGGGTAAAAAGGGAAAAAAGAGAAAAGAGCGGCGGATGCCGCGGTGGGAAAAAAGAAGCCGGGCGCCTGCGTCAGCTGCCTCCGAACCAGTTGTAGCCCTGGTCTTCCCAGTAGCCGCGGTTGAAGGTGTTGCTCACGAAGATCGCCCGGACGTGTTTCGGGTTCTTGTAGCCGAGCTTGGTGGGGATGCGCAGCTTCATCGGAAAGCCGTACTTCGGCGGCAGCGGCCGGTCGTCCCAGTCCAGCGCGATCAGCGTCTGGGGATGCAGGGCGGTCGCCATGTCGATGCTGGTGTAGTAGTCGTCGGCGCAGTGGACGCCGACGTAGCGCGCATCCAGGTCGGCGCCGACCGCGCGCAGGAAGTCGCCCAGGCGGGGGCCGCCCCATTTGCCGATCGCGCTCCAGCCTTCCACGCAGATGTGGCGCGTGACCTGCGTGGACTGGGGCAGCGCGCGCAGCTCATCCAGCGCCCATGGCTGCTTGCGGGAGACCCGGCCGGAGACCTCCAGCCGGAATGCCCCGCCATCGATGCGCGGCACCTCGTCCTCGCCGTAGAAGGCGTTGAACGGGAAGGGACGCGCGATCATGGAGTCCGGGTAGGTGGGCGCGAGCAGCGCGGGGTCGAACAGCCGGCCCTGCGCCCAGTCGTTGATGCGCGAGATCCGCTGCAATGCCGCTTCGGCCGTGGCGTTGTCGTCGATGCGGCAGCCGCCCAGCAGGCACAGCCCGCCCAGCGTCAGTCCGCGCGCCAGGAAGCGGCGGCGCGAAGCCAGCGGCAGGCGCCTGCCGATCAGGTCCTGCGCCTCGGCCACGACGGCCTGGGCATTGTCCTTGTGCCAGAGGGAGAGTTTCATGATGCGGTTTCCTGGCCGGGCCGGCGCGAGCGGGGGCCGCCCGTCACCATGGCGAGCAGCGATCGGGGCACCAGCACGGCCATGACGACGTGGCCGAGCGCGAAGGTGACGAGGGCGGCCATGCCGCAGAAATGGATCCACCGGGCCGCCTCGTAGCCCCCCAGAAGTTCGCGCAGCAGCGGGAATTGCACCGATTTCCAGAGGACCAGGCCGCTGAGGCCCAGCAGGACGAGGTCCAGGATCACGAACAGGTAGGCGGCGCGCTGCACCTGGTTGTAGCGGCTCGGGTCCGCATGCGCGAGGCGCCCCGCGAGCGCCCGCCGCGCATCGGCCAGGACGCCGCGCGCCGTCACGGGGAACAGGCGGCGGACCAGCCGGCCCGTGGACAGGTTGAGGAGCAGGTAGGCCAGCCCGTTGAAGGCGAACAGCCACATGCCGGCGAAATGCCACTGCAGCGCTCCGCCCAGCCAGCCGCCCAGCGTGATGCCCGCGGGAAACGTGACATCGAGCAGGGGCGATGCGTCGTAGATGCGCCAGCCGCTCATGACCATGATCAGCACGGCCAGGGCGTTGATCCAGTGCGTCGCACGCAGCCACAGGGGCTGCAGCGGCTTGCCGCGCACGGGGAGAGGGGGTGTCGGATCGGCTTTCATGGGCGCATTATGGGAGGCCCCCGATCCCGGAATCCTCGCCGAAAGTTCAAAAAATCGTGAACATTCGGCGCGCCGTCCTGTCGGATAATGGCCGGATGGAAGCTCCCAAACGGATCCTCATCGTCGAGGACGACGACCACGTCGCCGAACTCCTGCGCATGCACCTGCGGGACGAAGGCTACGACGCCGTGCGCGTCGCCGACGGCACCCAGGGCGTGGCCGCGCTCGCCCAGGGAGGCTGGCACGCGCTGGTGCTCGACCTGATGCTGCCCGGCGTGGACGGGCTGGAGATCTGCCGGCAGGCGCGCGCCATGGCCCACTACATTCCCATCATCATCACCAGCGCGCGCTCCAGCGAGGTGCACCGCATCCTGGGGCTGGAACTGGGGGCCGACGACTACCTGGCCAAGCCGTTTTCCATGCTGGAGTTCGTCGCGCGCATGCGCGCGCTGCTGCGGCGCAGCGAGGCCCTGGCGCGCAACGCCCGGCTGGATGCCGGCGTGCTCGTGCTGGGCGGGCTCGGCATCGACCCGATCGCGCGGGAGGTGCGCCTGGAGGGCCGGCCGGTGGAACTGACGCCGCGCGAATTCGACCTGCTGCATTTCTTTGCCCGCCATCCCGGCAGGGTGTTCTCGCGCCTGGACCTGCTCAACCAGGTCTGGGGCTACCGGCACGACGGTTATGAGCATACGGTGAACACGCACATCAACCGGCTGCGCATGAAGATCGAACGCAATCCGTCCGAGCCCCGCCTGATCCTGACGGTCTGGGGACGCGGCTACAAGCTGGCGGCGGAGGGGCCCTCGCCATGATGCGCAGGCTCTCGCTGTCGCAGCGCCTGTCGGCCGTGTTCGTCGTGCTGCTGCTGGCCTGCTGCGCCGCTTCGGTCGCCCTGCAGATGCAGGGCAGCGAACGGCACGAGCAGGAAGTCACCCAGCGGCTTTCCCTGGACCTGGCTCCGCAGATCGCCAACTATCCGGAACTGGTGGCGGCCGGCGGGTTCAACCCCGCGGCGGTGCACGAGCTGTTCGACAAGCTCATGGCGGTGAACCCCAGCGTCGAGGTCTACCTGCTCGACGAGGCCGGCCGCATCCGCTCCTATTCGGCCCCCGAGGGAGCCGTCAAGCGCGCGCGGGTGGACCTGGCCCCCATCCGGTCGCTGCTGGGCGGCAGCACGCTGCCGATCTTCGGCGACGATCCGCGCGATCCCGCCGGCCGCAAGGTCTTCAGCGCCGCGCCGCTGAAGGCGGCGGGCCGCGAGGCGGGCTTCGTCTACGTGATCCTGCAGGGCGAGAGCCGCCAGTCGCTCGCCGAGCGCGTGAATGCCGGCGGGGCGGCCAATGCGATGCTGTGGTCCATGGCCCTGGTGGCCCTGCTGGGGCTGCTGGCCGGGCTGACGGCGTTCCACCTGATCACCCGCCCGCTGCGCACGCTGACCGAAGCGGTGAGCGGCCTCAGGCGCCATGGCATGTCCTGGCTGCCGCAGGCCAGGCCGCTGCTCAGGCGGGCGGCGCACAGCGGCAGCGACCTGATGCTGCTGAGCCGCAGCTTCGAGGACCTGGCCCGGCGCATCGACGGGCAATGGCAGGCGCTGCGGGACCAGGACCGGCAGCGGCGCGAGCTGTTCGCCAATCTTTCGCACGACCTGCGCACGCCGCTCACGTCGCTGCACGGCTACCTGGAAACCTTGCGGATGAAGGCCGATACGCTGGATCCGGCCGAGCGGCTGCGCTATCTCGACATCGCCCTGGAGCAGAGCCGCAAGGTCGGCCTCCTGGCCCAGGAAATGTTCGAGCTCGCGCGGCTGGAGTACGGCATCGTCAGGCCCCAGATGGAGCCGTTCTTCCTGCCCGACCTGCTGCAGGACGTCTTCCAGAAGTTTGAACTGGCGGCCGAGGCCCGGCGGCAGCGCCTGGTGGCCGACATCGCCCCGGGGCTGCCGCGGGTGACGGCCGATCTGACCATGATCGAACGCGTGCTGGTCAACCTGATCGACAACGCGGTGCGCGCCACGCCGGAGGGCGGGGAAATCACCGTGCGGCTGCAGCCCCGCGGGCGGGACGGCATCGAGGTCACCGTGCGCGACACCGGGCCGGGCGTGTCCCCCGTGCTGGCGCGGCATCTGTTCGAGCGTCCCGCGTTCACGGGCTATGCGGCCGCCCAGGAAACGCGTTCGGGCGGATTCGGGCTGATGATCGTGGACCGCATCCTGCGGTTGCACGAGAGCACGATCCGGCTGCTGCCGCAGTCCGGCGCCGGGGCGGTGTTCCAGTTCGTGCTGCGTTGCGCGCTCGCAGAGACGCGGACGCCCGCGCCGGAGGCGTGAGCCGGAAGGTGGTTCGGCCGTGATCGGGGCGGGGCTCGGGTGCGGCTTGGCCGCGGCCCGGGCGTGACCGAGGCGTGATTCGGGCGGCTCAGGCTTCCCGGCAGCGGGGGCAGAGCGCGCGCAGTTCGGTTTCCTGGCCGCTCAGGGTGTAGCCGGCCTGGGCGACGCAGGCGGCCAGGCGGCGGCCCAGGTCGGGGTCGCTGAGTTCGGCGACGCTGCCGCAGCGGGTGCAGACGACCAGCACGTCGTGGGGCGTGCCGCCCGCGTCGGTGCAGGCGCTCCAGGCGTTGATGACGTCCAGCCGGTGGATCAGGCCCTGTTCCGTCAGGAAATCCAGCGCGCGGTAGACCGTGGGGGGCGCGGCGCCGGGCTGCGCGGAGCGCAGGGCGTCGAGCAGTTCGTAGGCCTTGAGGCTGCCGGGGTGGTTCAGCAGCGTTTCCAGCACCAGGCGCCGCAGGGGCGTCAGCCGCGATCCGCGCTCGGCGCAGAGCCGTTCGGCTGTGTCCAGGCGCGCCGCGATCTCGTCGGGCGAGTGGGAATGGGCCTTCATATTCATGGGGTTATGTTATAACGTAACGGATCCGATACGCCATTGCGTGTATGTGTATGCCACAGTCGATTATGTCCCATTTTCCCCCCTTCATCAGATCGGGCCGCTATCGCGGCTCCTCGCTGCTGCTGTCGGCCGGACGGCGCATGCGCCGCGCCGCGCTGGCCGTGCTGTTCCTGTGGCTGCTGACCGGCTGGGCGCTGCAATGGTGGTGAGCCCGGCGCCCGGCGCCGCGCCGCCCGCCATCGAGCTGCAGCAGCTCTGGCTGGGCTGGCGCGACCGCATCGCGGTGCGCGACGCCAGCGGCGCGTTCGCGCGCGGGTCGCTGACGGCGGTGGTGGGGCCCAACGGGGCGGGGAAATCCACCCTGATCAAGGCCATGGCGGGCCGCCTCAGCCCCATCCGGGGGCGCATCCGCATCGATCCGGAGATCGCGGGCGACCTGGCCTGCCTGCCGCAGTCGGCCGAACTGGACCTGGATTTTCCCATCAGCACCTTCGACCTGGTGGCCATGGGCGCCTGGCATCGGCTGGGCGCCTGGCGCGGCCTGGACGACGCGGGCCGGGACGCCGTCGAGGCCGCGCTGCGCGCCGTGGGCCTGGCCGGGCTGAGCCGCCAGCCGGTGAACACGCTGTCCGGCGGCCAGCGGCAGCGCGCGCTGTTCGCGCGGCTGATGCTGCGCGATGCGCGGGTGATCCTGCTGGACGAGCCCTTCGCCGCGGTGGACCGGGCCACGACGGAAGATCTGCTGGCCCTGCTGCACCGGTGGCACGGCGAAGGACGCACCCTGATCGCCGTGCTGCACGACCTGGACATGGTGCGCGCCTATTTCCCGCAGACCCTGCTGCTGGCCGGCCAGGTCGTGGGCTGGGGCGACAGCGGCCAGGTGCTGTCCGCGTCCAATCTGCACCTGGCCCGCCACCTGTGCGCCGCGGAGGCCGTCTGATGGACTTGTGGCACCTGCTGGCGCAGCCTTTCGTCGAATTCGGCTTCATGCGCCGCGCCCTGGCGGGCGCGCTGGCGCTGGCCTTCGCCGCCGGCCCCCTGGGCGTGTTCCTGGTGCTGCGCCGCCTCAGCCTGATGGGCGACGCCATGGCCCACGCCATCCTGCCGGGGGTGGCCGTCGGCTTCCTGACGGCCGGGCTGTCCATGACGGCCATGACGCTCGGCGGCCTGGTCACCGGCGTGGCGGTGGCCGTGCTGGCCGGCCTCGTGTCGCGCATGACGCCGCTGCGCGAGGACGCCAGCTTCGCCGCCTTCTACCTGGTGTCGCTCGGCCTGGGGGTGCTGCTGGTGTCCTTGAAGGGCACCAACATGGACCTGATCCACGTGCTGTTCGGCACCGTCCTGGGGCTCGGCGACGCGGCCCTGATCCTGGTCACCGTCGTCAGCAGCGTCACGCTGCTGGCGCTGGCCGCGCTGCTGCGCGTGCTGGCGATGGAATGCCTGGATCCCGGCTTCCTGCGCGCCGAGGGCCGGGCGGGCGCCTGGGCGCACATCGGCTTCCTGCTGCTGCTGGTGCTCAACCTGGTGGCCGGCTTCCAGGTGCTGGGCACCCTCATGGTGGTGGGCATCATGATGCTGCCCGCGACGGCCGCGCGGTTCTGGGCGCGTCCGGTGGGCGCCCAGATGGCGCTGGCCGCGGCGCTGGGCGCCCTGGCGTCCTACGCGGGCCTACTGGTGTCCTATCACGCGGACGTGCCCGCGTCGCCGGCCATCATTTTGTCGGCGGGCGTCCTCCATTTCCTGTCGGTCGCATTCGGGCCGCATGGCGGCGTGCTCCTGGCCCTGCGCGAGACGCGGGCGCGCCGCGCGCGGCTGCTGCAATCCATGAAGGAAGGCGGCCGGTGAAGATGCAAGGCGGCCGTTGAACGCACGCGGGTCCGGTGCCCGGTCGCCCCTGCGCGCGGCCGGCGGGCGTCGATTCCGGCCTGGGCCGCGCCCCGCGCCCGGCCCCCTTCAGTCCCGCAGCCGCTCGGCCGCGAACCGGCGCAGGATGGCCATGGCCGGCGCCTCGGTCCGGTCGGCCAGCGTGACGAGGGCGAAGCGGGCCGAGGCGTCCAGCGCCGGGCGCACCGCCAGTTCCGCCAGCCGCCCCGCGCGGATGTCCGGCCAGGCCGGGCCCAGGATGCCCAGGAAGATGGCGTCGCTCTCGCGGACCGTGTCCAGCAGGCTGTGGATGTCGTCGCAGCGCAGGGTCACCGCCTGTCGCGGGTCGGCCCTGGCGCCGTAGCGGGCGATCAGGCCGCGGGACACTTCCGCGCTCAGCGGCGTCGAGGCCAGCGGGTAGCGCCGCATTTCGGCGAAGGAGACGGCCGCGCCGGATTGCCGCAGCGGATGGTCGTGGCGGCAGATGAAGCCCGCGCGCATGTCGCTCAGCACCTCGATGACCAGGTCGGCGGCCGGCGCGACGCGGTGCACGTCGACTACCAGCGCGTCCAGCGCGCGCTGCCGCAGCTGCGGCACCTGCAGCTCCGTCGCGCCCGGCGAGATGCTGACTTCCACGCCGGGAAAGGTCCGCGCCATGTAGCCCAGGAACGGCCGCATCAGCATGGCGCTCGGCCCCGAGCCGAGCCCGATGCGCAGCGAGCCCATGTGGCCCTCGCGCAGGAATTCGGCGCTGCGGCGCAGTTCGGCGGCGTCGAGCACCATGCGGCGCGCGCGCTGCACGACCGCCTGGCCGAAGGGCGTCAGTTCGTTGCGCTTGCCCACGCGGTCGATCAGGCGCGCGTCCAGCGCGTCCTCCAGCGTCTGGATGCTGCGGCTCAGGGCGGACTGGGTGATGTGGTGCTGTTCCGCCGCGCGGCTGAAGGAGCCGGTGTCCGCCACGGCCAGCAGATGCTCCAGGTGGCGCAGGTTCATGAGTATCGCCCGTCAATGAGTTTTATGAATCCATTCAATGATAACTATGCATTGGACGAATTAAAAGCAGATTCATAAGATGCAAGGACCAGACAAGATGGCCGCACATGAGGCGGCACGTGAGGAGACTCGATCATGGCCAACAGCAGCACGGGCCGCGCGGCCGCGGCAATCCCTTTACCCCCGCGGACGCGCTCCGCGGGAGCGGAACACGGCGCGGCCTCCGGCCGGCCGGAGGTTTCACGCCGCGTCGTCGCGGCCACGGTGGCGGGCAACGCCATCGAGTTCTACGACTTCACCACCTACGCCTTCTTCGCCGTCTACATCGGCAAGACCTTCTTCCCGGCGTCCACGCCGTTCATGAGCCTGCTGCTGTCGGTGGCGGTGTTCGGCGTGGGTTTCGTCACGCGGCCCCTGGGCGGGGTGCTGATCGGCGCCCTGGCGGACCGGGCGGGCCGCAAGCCCGCGATGCTGCTGACCATCGCGCTCATCGTCGTGGGCACCCTGGGCCTGGCGCTGACGCCGTCCTACGACAGCATCGGCCTGGCCGCGCCCGTCATCGTCGTGCTGTGCCGGCTGATCCAGGGCCTGGCGCTGGGCGGCGAGGTCGGCCCCTCCACGTCCTACCTGATCGAGGTCGCGCCGCCGGGCCGGCGCGGGCTCTACGGCAGCTGGCAGCTCGCCAGCCAGGGGCTGGCCGCCCTCGTCGCCGGCATCATCGGCGTGCTGCTGACGCTGTCGCTGTCGCCCGAGCAGATGCTGTCCTGGGGCTGGCGGCTGCCGTTCCTGCTGGGGTCCGTGCTGATCTTCGTGGCGGTCTTCCTGCGCCGCCACATGCCCGAATCGCTGGACATGGACGACGGCCGTGCGCGCGCCGCCGCGCAGCCCCGGCCGCGCCTGCGCAACTACGTCCGCCCGGCCCTGCTCGGGGTGCTGGTGGTCATCGGCGGCACGGTATCGACCTACGTGTCCATGTACATGACGAGCTACGCCATCGTGACCCTGAAGCTGACGCCGGTCGTCGGCATGCTCGCCACCGTGACGTACGGCCTGGTGACGTGGCTGGGCTCCCTGCTGGGCGGCTGGCTGTCGGACCGCTACGGCCGCAAGCCCGTCGTGCTGTGGCCGCGCGTGGCACTGGCCGTGCTGACGCTGCCGGCCTTCCTGCTGCTGCTCGAACACACCAATCTCGCGACGCTGGCGTTGACGACACTGCTGCTGGCCGGCCTGACCGCGATCAGCGGCGCGCCGTCGATCGTGATGATCCCCGAGCAGTTCCCCCGCCACGTGCGGGCGCTGGGCCTGTCGATCGTCTATGCCGTCGGCGTGGCGGTGTTCGGCGGATCCACGCAGTTCGTTGTCACCTGGCTGATCGAGGTCACCGGCAACCCGGCCGCGCCGGCGCTGTACGTGGTCGCCACCAGCGTCCTCACCATCGTGGGCATCGTGCTGCTGCCCGAAACCGGGGGGAAGCGGGCCCTCGTGGATTGAGGCGGCCATGGCCCGTTTTCCCCTTGTCTGTTCTTGATCGGAGTGTCGGATGAACGACCATCCCCTGCTGCATGCCGTCCGGACCTACGCGCGCGAGTTCATCGACCTGCGCCGGGACATCCACGGCCATCCGGAGCTGTCCTTCGGCGAGCACCGCACCGCCGAGCTGGTGGCGTCGCGGCTGAAGTCATGGGGCTACGAGGTCGAATGCGGCCTGGGCGGCACCGGCGTGGTGGGGCGGCTGCGCAAGGGCAGCGGCCGGCGCGCGCTGGGCCTGCGCGCCGACATGGACGCCCTGCCGATCCAGGAGGCGACCGGCCTGCCGTACGCCAGCCGGAATCCCGGCGTGATGCACGCCTGCGGCCATGACGGACATACCGCCATGCTGCTGTGCGCGGCCCGCGTGCTGGCCGAGTCGGGCGGGTTTTCCGGGACGCTGAACCTGATCTTCCAGCCGGCCGAGGAGTACGGCACGGACGACAGCGGGGCCGTGCGCATGATGGCCGACGGCCTGTTCCAGAAATATCCGTGCGACGCCATTTTCGCCATGCACAACATGCCGGGCTGGCCGCGCGGGCGGCTGGTGTTCCGCGAAGGGGCCATGATGGCCTCGTCCGACAAGGTCTGCATCACCCTCGAAGGCTGCGGCGGCCATGGCGCCCTGCCGCACAAGGCCGCCGATCCGGTGGTGGCGGCGGCCAGCCTGGTGATGGCGCTGCAGACCGTGGTGTCGCGCAACGTGGACCCCCAGGACACCGCCGTGGTGACGGTGGGGGTGCTGCGCGCCGGCCACGCCAACAACGTGATCCCGCAGAGCGCGCGCCTGGAGCTCAGCGTGCGCACGCTCGATCCCGAGGTCCGCCGGCTGGTCGAGCAGCGCATCGAGGCGCTGGTCCACGCCCAGGCGCAGAGCTTCGGCGTGACCGCGAGGATCGACTACCGGCGCGGCTACGCCGTGCTGGTCAACAGCTGCGCGGAAACCGAGTTCGCGCGCCTGATCGGCGAGGAGCTGCTGGGGGCCGACCGGATCGAGCGCCAGGGGCCGGCCCTGACCGGCAGCGAGGACTTCGCCTACATGCTGGAAAAGCGCCCGGGCAGCTACCTGCTGATCGGCAACGGCGAAGGGGACGAGGCCGGCGCCTGCATGGTGCACAACCCGGGCTACGACTTCAACGACGAGAATCTCGCCATCGGCGCCGCCTACTGGGTGCTGCTGGCGCGCCGGTTCCTGGCCTGAGCGCCGGACGGCGCGGCCGTGCGGGCCGGCCGGGGTGCCCGCGTCCTGGCCCCGGGACCGCGCCGGCCGTGGGACCGCGCCGGCCGTGGGATCGTGCCGATTCCAGTCTCGCGTCAATCTTCCGTCTTGCGGCGCGCCCGGGGGTGCGCCTGGTCGTAGCTGGCGGCCAGGTGCTGGAAGTCCAGCCGGGTGTAGATCTGCGTCGTGGAAATGTTGGCGTGGCCGAGCAGTTCCTGGACGGCGCGCAGGTCCTGGGCGGATTGCAGCAGGTGGCTGGCGAAGCTGTGCCGCAGGCTGTGCGGATGCACGTGCAGCGGCAGGCCGACGCGCTGCGCCAGGGCCTGCAGGCGCAGCTGCACCACGCGCGGACCGATGCGCTGGCCGCGTTCGCCCAGGAACAGCGCGGCCCGCGCGTCCTCGTCGGAGCGGGGGCCGAGCAGCGCGTCGCGGACTTCCAGCCAGGCCCGCAGGGCGGCCAGGGCCTGGCGGCCCAGCGGCACGATGCGCGTCTTGCCGCCTTTGCCCCGCACCACGGCCTCGCCCTCGTCGGCCTGGATCCAGCTGTGCGAGACGTGGCCGGGCGTGCGCACCGGCCGCCAGTCCAGGCCGACCAGTTCCGACAGGCGCAGGCCGCCGGAATACAGGATCTCGAACATGGCCATGTCGCGCCGCTCGACCGGGGTTTCGGCGGGCGGCAGGTGGCTGCGGTCCAGCAGGGCCTGGGCCTGGTCCACGGACAGGGCCTTGGGCAGGCTGTGCGGGATGCGCGGCGCGCGCACGCCGTGGGCCGGATTGCGCGTCAGGCCGGCGGCGTCCGCCCGCCATTCGTAGTAGCCGCGCCAGGCGGCCAGGGCGCGCGCCAGGCTGCGGGGCTGCAGCCCCGAGGCATGCAGCCGTCCCAGCGCCTGGCGGATGTGGGCCTCGCCCAGCGCGTCCAGCGGCTGGCCGGGAAAGCACTGCCGCAGCGCCCGCAGGTCGCGGCGGTAGGCGGCGATCGTATGGCTGGAATAGCGCTGCTGCGCCCCCAGCTCGGACAGCCAGGCCTCGGCCAGGGCGTCGTCCGGCGCGGTTTCTTCGGGGGTGGGTGCCGCCGGCCGCGCGGCGGGGGCCGCTGCCCCGACGCCGGCGCGCGGGCGCCGGCCTCCGGAACGCGCGTTCATGGCGATCCGCCGCTCAGGCCGCCTCGGGCGCCGTGCGGGCCAGCCGTCCCAGGGCCGCGCCCGCCAGCGAGGCGATCAGCGACAGGAAGGCCGTGCCCATGTCGGGCGTGAAGCGCCCGGCGTCGTCCGAGCCCAGGACCAGCAGGCCGACCGGCGCGGCGCCGTTCAGCGTGCGCAGGGGCAGGATCGCCAGCGAGGCGGGCTCGGACGCCAGCCAGCGGGCGGGCTCCTGGTCCTTGAGCGGGCCGCAGTAGGGCTGCGCCAGGCTCTCGGCGTAGGCGCGGATGCCGGCGTCCACATCCTGGGCGAATTCGCTGTCCGCCAGCGCGGGCAGGTCCCAGACCCGCAGGGCGATGGCGCTCAGGTCGAACTGGTCCGACAGGCTGCGGATGATGTGGGCCGGGATGCGGCTGGCGTCGGGCTCGGCCAGCATGCGCGCGCACCACTGCATGAGCGACTGGTTGATGCGCTCGTTGCCGCCGGCATTGTGCAGCAGCTGCATCAGCCGGTGCTCGTGTTCCTTGACGCGCGCGCGCAGCGTCAGGATCTGCCGCTCGCCCAGCGAGATCGCGCGGGCCTGGTGCGGGTGGGGCACGCTCAGCGAAGCGAAGACGTCGGCGTGCGTCTCGAAGAAATCGGGGTTGCGGCTGAGGTAGTCCGCCACGTCCTGGGCGGTGAATGCGTCCTGTGTCATGTGGGCTTTCCGTCAGTCAAGAAGGCGCGGCCGGTCAGAAGGACGCGACCAGCGCGTCGATGTCGATCCGGCCATGGAATACCGTGGTCGCCGGCCCCTGCATGCGCAGGACCTGGCCGTCCCATTCGATCCGCAGGACTCCGCCGCGCGTGTCCACCCGCACCGGGCTGTCCAGCAGGCCGCGTCGGATGCCGGCCACGGCAGCGGCGCAGGCGCCGGTGCCGCAGGCCAGCGTTTCGCCCGCGCCGCGTTCGTAGACCCGCAGGCGGATGTGGTGGCGGTCGATCACCTGCATGAAGCCCGCATTGACGCGCTGGGCGAAGCGGGGATGGGATTCGATCGCCGGCCCGATCCGGGCGACGGGATGCGCGTCCGCGTCGTCCACCTGGACCACGGCGTGGGGGTTGGAGATCGCCACCAGCGAGCACCAGGCCTCGCCCGCCTCGGGCGGCAGGTCCAGGCGGTACAGGGTGTCGCCGCCGCAGGCGCGGGTTTCCAGGCCGGCGGGATCGAAAGCCAGGTCCGCGGGCGCGAAGGCGGTGCGGCCCATGTCCACGCTCACCTGGCCGTCGTCGGCCTCGTGCAGCACGATCAGCCCCGTGGCGATCTCGGCGCGCAGCGGATTGCGCCGCGACAGGCCCTGCTCGTGCACGAAGCGCACGAAGCAGCGCGCGCCGTTGCCGCAGTGCTCGACCTCGCCGCCGTCGGCATTGAAGATCCGGTAGCGGAAGTCCGCGTCCGGATGCAGGGGGTCTTCGACCAGCAGGATCTGGTCGGCGCCGACGCCGCGATGGCGGTCGGCCAGCGCCCGGACGCGATCGGGCGTGAGTTCGATGGACTGGCGCACGCCGTCCAGGACGACGAAATCGTTGCCCGCGCCGTGCATTTTGGTGAAGTTCCAGATCATCGCAGCATTATCCTCTCAAACACGCCGGGCCGCTCGATGCGCACTGGATCGCGGGGAAGCGTCCCGGCGTGTTTCGATCTGTGCGCTCCTATGAAGCGCAATCAGAACGGCTCCACCGCGAGCAGGGTGTCGACGCGTTTCAATCCACGCGCCCCTGCGGAGCGCGCTTCACACCAAGCCGGCCTTCGTTGTGCTGCCCTACGACGAATACATCAAGCTCACCGGCGGGCAAAAGCCCGCTGGCCGCATCCCCGCCGATCGCACAACGCCTCACGAAGTCATGCGCCTATCCGTGAAGAACGACTGGAGCGTGATTCGCGCCTGGCGTGAGCATCTGGGCCTGACGCAAACCGAAATGGCGCGACGCCTGGAGATTCGCCAGCCAAGCTATGCTGCAATGGAAGCGCCAGACGCCAAGCCCAAGAAAGCGATCCGGGAGCGCATTGCCGCTGCGATGGGTGTCACGCTGGAGCAACTGGACTTCTGACGCCCCTGGGAAGGGCAATATAGGATCGCCCTCCCTCGTCTCGGTGATCCCCCGATAGGTCGTATTGGCGCTCTTGACCATGCGGGCCTGGACTTTCTCATACTCGTCGGCGCTTTCCAGGTCATATCCGCACGCCCTCACCGACCGGACAAAGGCGGCAAACACCATGTCCCGCCCAAAGGGAAACCTCTGCGTCGAAATCTGATTCGCAGCGCCCATCGTCACCACCCCCGTATCAAAAAGGCACAGAGGATAGTCGCGCATGAAGAACGAGGGCGGCGCGAATACGCCGCCCTTCCCTGTGATCAGCCTGCGCCTGTTACATGGCCCCAGGCGCAGACGCAGGCCCCGCCGAAGCCGCCGACCCGGCGCACATTCGACAGTAACCCTCCGAATGCCGCTGAGACAGGAAACGCTCCGGCCATCTTGATATAGTGTAATAATTACACTACTATACGCCTATGACGACCTATCCACCACACGACGACTGGCGTATCCGTATCAATGGCAACGAGCACGGCGTTCCTCATGTCCATGTCGAATTTCGCGACGGTAGCCGGGTATCGGTGTCCATCGAAACGTGCCGAGTCCTGGCGGGTGGCGTCACCCCGGCAAAGCGACTGATTCCTGCTCTCGAAGACATTCAGGAAAACACCACGAAATACATGACCGAATACCGGAGGCTGAATCCATGAAAACCCCACCGAACATCAAGGACGCCCGCATCGTCGGCCCCTTGACCGTAGAGATCGACTGGAGCACCGGTGAAACCCTGCGCGTCGATCTGTCCGATCTCGCCAACCCACCCTTCGATGCGCTGCGAAACGACGAGTTCTTCGCAAAGATGCAACGCGACGACTGGGGCCACGGCCTGGACTGGCCAGATGGGCTCGATATGGGCGCCGACCGCCTGTACGAGCTTGGCCGAGAACAAGCCGGGCTGCCCACGGCGTCGGAGTTCAACGCCTGGATGCAACGCAATGACCTATCACTGAGCGGTGCCGCCGAAACACTGGGCATGACCCGGCGCATGATCGCCCACTACCGCACCGGCAGCAAGCCAATCCCCAAGGTGGTCGGGCTGGCATGTAAATGGCTTGAGGTTGAGCGAAGCAAAAACCATGCTCCCAAGGGTGGGCATGCCTGACATCCACAGGTTTCAATCCACGCGCCCCTGCGGAGCGCGATCTGGCCGACTTGAGTTTGTCCGAGACATTGTTTGCATCGCGGCCGGACCGCATGACCTTGCATTTCCCTCAGAAGACGTTACCATTTTTCATATGATGTAACGTCCATGAGGATGGGTCAATAGAACCCCTTCTCCCCCTCCGGCCGCGTCTTGAACCTCCGGTGCACCCAGTAGTACTGCGCCGGATCGCGGCGGACCTCGTCCTCGATCAGGGTGTTCAGGCGGGCGGTGGCGGCCTCGGGGCCGTCGTCGCCGGGGAAGTCCTCCACGGGCGGGCCGACGTCCACCCGGTAGCGGCCCGTCTCGGGATCCAGGCGGCTGATGACCGGCACCACCACGGCGTCCCAGGCGGCGGCGATCTGCGCGGCCGACAGCAGGGTGGCGGCGGGCACGCCGAAGAAGGGAATGAAGGCGCTGCCCTGGCGGCCGAAGTCCATGTCCGGCAGGTAGTACACGGGGATGCCCTTGCGCAGGTGCCGGATCAGGCCGCGCACGCCGTCGTGGCGGCTGACCAGGTGCACCTGGTTGAAGCGCCCGCGCCCCAGGCGCACGATCTCGTCCACGTCGGCGTCGCTCTGGCGCGTGTACAGCGTGGCCGACTCCTTCAGGAACAGGGTCAGGCGCGTGGCCGCGGCGTCCAGGGCGATGAAGTGCGGCGCGAACATCAGGATGCGGCGCCCCTGGTCCAGCAGCGCCTGCAGGTGGTGCTCGCCGTGCAGTTCCACCGTGTTCATGATGCGCTCGGGCGCGCCGAACCAGCACAGGCCCCGGTCGACGAAGGACTGGGCCAGCAGACGGAAATGGCGGCGCGCCAGGGCGTCGCGCTCGGACGGCGACAGGCCGGGAAAGCAGCGTTCCAGGTTCACCCGGACGATGTGGGCGCGCGAGCGCAGCAGGCGGGGCGTGAGCCACCCCAGGAAGCGTCCCCAGCGCAGCCGCGCGGCGGTGGAGCAGCGGCCGAAATGGCCCAGGACGGCGCGCAGCAGGGGTTTTTTATCGAAAGCCATGGTCGGGAAAGCGGGGAAGGGCGGCGGCGCGGGCCGCACGCTCAGGCCGGTTCATGGGGCGCCGGCGCGGATTCGCCGGGGTGGGGCGGCGCATCGTCCGGCTGCTTGTAGCGGTTGTAGCTCCACAGGTACTGCTCCGGGAAGCGCCGGATCAGGGCCTCCATCGCCTGGTTGATGGCGGCGGCCAGCGCAGTGGGGTCGTCGGGCAGCGGCTCGGACAGGCGCAGGTAGTGGATGCGCCAGCCGCGCCCGCCCGGCAGGCGCTCGCCGGCGGTCAGGATCACGGCCACGCCTGTCTGCAGGGCGAGGCGCGCGGCCAGGGTCATGGTCAGGGCGTGGCGGCCGAAGAAGGGCAGCCAGACGCCGTCGCCTTCGCGTGGCACCTGGTCGGGCAGCATGCCCACGGCCTCGCCGCGCTTGAGGGCGCGCACGAATTCGCGCACGCCGTTGCGGTTGGCCGGCACGGCGCGCAGATTGTGCATGTCGCGCGCGGATTCGACGATGGGGTCCAGCAGCGGGCTGCGCGAAGGGCGGAACATCACCGTCAGCGGGCCGTATTGCGTCAGGTGGCGCGCGGTGATCTCGAAGCAGCCCAGGTGGGGTGTCAGGTACAGCACGCCCCGGCCTTCGGCCAGGGCCTCGCGCACCACGGATTCCTGGTCGCCGCCCGTCAGGGCCAGGCACTGCGGCGTGCGCCACCAGACCTTGGGGATCTCCAGGATCATGGCGCCGGATTCGGCGGCCGCGCGGCGGGCGAAGGCGGGGTCGGCATAGCCCGCCTGGGCGGCGTTAGCCCGCAGGCGGCGGCGGTAGCGGCCGGGGAACAGGTAGACGGCCGTGCCGAGCAGCCGGCCGATGGCCTGGAGCCAGGACAGGGGCAGCGCGGCCAGCAGGCGGACGAGGGACAGCGGCATGAAATGGAGAGGCGGTCTGGCTCCGGCGCGCCGCCCGGTCCGCGGATGCGCGGGCCGGGCAAACACCACACCGGGGAATATGCTTTCTTTCGGACGGTTTCCATTTTCGCTTAAAATGGCCGGGATCGCTGAGTTAACCGACAACTTGCGGAGCGATCACCCGGCGGCCCGATCCGGCCGGGCTCATTTCCGCTAAAGCGTCGCGCCCCGATATCCTGAAGAGGTGCAACGCGTTTCGTTCAACCTCGCGCCGGCGGACCCCGGCGTTTTTACAGGACGCATCGCTGTGGCAAACAACGATTTTCTCTTTACCTCCGAATCCGTTTCCGAAGGGCACCCCGACAAGGTCGCCGACCAGATCTCCGACGCCATCCTCGATGCGCTGCTCGAACAGGACCCGAATTCCCGCGTCGCCGCCGAAACCCTCTGCAACACCGGCCTGGTCGTGCTGGCCGGCGAGATCACCTCGACCGCCAACGTGGATTACATCCAGGTCGCGCGCGACACGATCCGCCGCATCGGCTACGACAACACCGACTACGGCATCGACTACAAGGGCTGCGCGGTGCTGGTCGCCTACGACAAGCAGTCCCCCGACATCGCCCAGGGCGTGGACCGCTCGCCGGAAGAAATCCTGAACCAGGGCGCCGGCGACCAGGGCCTGATGTTCGGCTACGCCTGCGACGAAACCCCCGACCTGATGCCCGCGCCGATCTGGTACGCGCACCGCATCGTGCAGCGCCAGGCCGAACTGCGCAAGGACGGCCGCCTGCCGTGGCTGCGCCCGGACGCGAAATCGCAGGTCACCTTCCGCTACGTCGACGGCAAGCCGGCCGAGGTCGATACCGTGGTGCTGTCCACCCAGCACCATCCCGACATCTCCCAGGCCGAGATCCGCGACGCCGCCATCGAGCACATCATCCGCCCGGTCTTCGCCGACGGCCTGCTCACGGACAAGACCCGGTTCCTGATCAATCCCACCGGCAAGTTCGTCATCGGCGGGCCGCAGGGCGACTGCGGCCTGACGGGCCGCAAGATCATCGTCGACACCTACGGCGGCGCCTGCCCGCACGGCGGCGGCGCGTTCTCCGGCAAGGACCCGTCCAAGGTCGACCGGTCCGCCGCCTACGCCGCGCGCTACGTGGCCAAGAACATCGTCGCCGCCGGCCTGGCGCGCCAGTGCCAGGTGCAGGTCAGCTACGCCATCGGGGTGGCCGAGCCGATCAACATCACGGTCTACACCGAAGGCACGGGCGTGATCCCCGACGAGCAGATCGCGCGCCTGGTGCGCGAGCACTTCGACCTGCGCCCCAAGGGCATCATCAACATGCTCGACCTGCTGCGCCCCATCTATTCCAAGTCCGCCGCCTACGGCCATTTCGGCCGCAGCGAGCCGGAATTCAGCTGGGAAGCCACCGACAAGGTGCAGATCCTGAAAGCCGCGGCCTGAGGACGGCGGCCGGCAGTACGGTTCGCGGCACACGGCCCGCACGGCCCGCTCCGGCGGGCCGTTTTCCTGGGTGCGCCCGGCGCATCTCCGCGCCGGGGCGGCCGCCCCTCCCTCGGGACGCGGACGGCTCGGGCGGTCCGGACGGTCGGAGCAATCCCGACTGTTAGGGCGACCCGGGCGGTTCGGAGGATCGGGACGGCCCGGGCGGCTCGAACGCCATCCGCTTCATGAAGGCGCGCAGGATGCGTTCGATGTCCTCGTCGCCCGGCGGGCTGCCCGCCAGCCGGTGCAGCGCACAGCCGTCGCACAGCGCCACGAAGCCGAAGGCCAGGTCTTCCGGACTCATGGACAGCGCCAGCCCGGCGCGTTGCGCGAAGGTCCGGGCGTAGCGGCCCACGGCCTCCAGCAGATCCTCCCGGAAGCGGCGGAAATGCGGCTCGAAGGCCGCGTCCCGCGCCGCGTGCAGCCGCGCCTCCAGCATCAGCGCCAGCCGCTGGGAATCCAGCTGCAGCCGCGCGTAGTGCGCCAGCAGCCGCGATTCCAGCAGGTCCCGGTGCGGCGGGCTTGCCTGGCTTTCGGGGGCGGGCGCGTCCAGCAGCGCCTGCAGTTCCGCCATGATGCGTTCGTGCTCGCACCGCAGCAGCGTCAGGAAGATGCCCGTCTTGTCCCGGAAATTGGAATAGAAGGCGCCCCGGGTGTAGCCGGCCTCCAGCGCGATCTGCTCGACGCTGGTGGCCGCGTAGCCCTGCGCGGCGAACAGGGTGCGCGCTGCGTCGAGCAGCCGCTGCCGGGTCTGTGCCCGGCTCTGCTCGCGGGTCAGGCGGATTTTCGTCTTCATGATGTCCGGATTGTAGGAACAAACCGTGGGTCCGCGCATGCGCGGATCCGGGCGCGCCTGCATCCCCGTGTCCGCATCCCGCCCCGGCCTCTGCGCTTCGGCGTCCGCGCTCCGGCCCCCGCGCTCCGGCACCTACCCGTCGGCTCCTGCGCTTCAAATACATCAATGTATTTGAATTCGATATTGTATTGAAATAAACTCCCCGTCGGCATGACGGCCGGCGAGCGCGCGGGCCGGGGCCGTTCGCCGGGTTGCCCGGCCGTCGCTCGCTGGGACGCACATGAAAGACATCCTCGCCCGTCCGCCGTACCGTCTGGTCCTGATCGCCGTCTGCGCGGCCCTGTCCGCCTGCGGCGCGCGCGAGCAGGCCGAGCCGCCGCCGCGTCCGGCGCCGACGGTCGAGGTCCGGCCCGATGCGGACCCCGCCGTCTGGACCGCGCCGGGCGTGATCGCCGCGCCCGAATCCATGCCGCTGTCGTTCCGGCAGGCGGGGCTGATCCTGCAGCGCCACGCGGGGCTGGGCGACGCCGTGCGCGCCGGGCAGCTCCTGGCGGAACTCGATCCCGAACTCTGGCGCCAGAACCTGGCGGCGGCCCAGGCCGCCCATCAGGCCGCGCGCGAAGCGCTGGACGTGGCCGAGCGGCAGGGGCGGCGCGACCAGGCCCAGGGGCGCGAGGGGCTGATCGCCCAGGCCCAGGCGGAACAGACGCGCGCCCAGCTGGCCCAGGCGCGGGCGCAGTACGAACAGGCCCGCCAGGCCCTGGCGCGGGCGCGCGACCAGATGGCCTACACGCGGCTGGCCGCCGGCCACGACGGCGTGATCGTCGCCGAGCAGGCCGGGACGGGCCAGAACGTCGCGGCGGGCCAGCCCGTGTACACCCTGGCCTGGGGAGACGGCCTGGAGGCCGTCGCCGACCTGCCCGCACGCCGCGTGGCGGGGATCGGGCCTGGCCAGGCGGCCGAGGTCGAGCCGATGGCGCTTCCGGGCGTGCGGCTGCCCGCCCGCGTGCGGGAAGTCGCCCGGGCCGCCGATCCGGCGAGCCTCGGTTTCCGGGTGAAGCTGCGGCTCGACGCGGCGGACCCGGCGCTGCGCCTGGGGATGACGGCCACGGTCCGCTTCCGGGCGCCCGCGGCCGGCGCGCCCCGCTACACCCTGCCCGCCACGGCGCTGTTCCATCGGGGAGACGGGCCGGCGGTCTGGGTCGTGGGCGCCGGGGGCGCGCTGGCCCTGCGGCCGGTCGAGGTCGCCGCCTATGGCGCCGACACCGTGACGGTCGCGGCCGGCATCGAGCCCGGCCAGATCGTGCTCGCCCAGGGTGCGCACACGGTGTCCGAAGGCCAGCGCGTCCAGGCCGTGCCCTACCGGCCCCATGCCGCCGCGCCGGCCGGAGGCGGCCGGTGAGCGGGCCGTCCGGGGCCCATCCGGCGGACGGGGGATTCAACCTGTCGCGCTGGGCGATCCTGCATCGCTCGCTGGTGATCTACCTGATCGCGGTCATGGTGGTGGCCGGCACGCTGGCGGGCCTGCGCCTGGCGCAGTCCGAGGATCCGCCCTTCACCTTCCGCGTCATGGTGGTCCAGACCCTGTGGCCCGGCGCCACGGCCGAGCAGGTGCGCGAGCAGGTCACCGACCGCATCGAACGCAAGCTGCAGGAAATGCCGCACCGCGACTACACCGCCAGCTATTCGCGGCCGGGCCAGTCCACGATCTTCTATTTCATGAGCGAGGCCGTGGATGCCCGCAAGGTGCCCGACGAGTGGTACCAGGTGCGCAAGAAGATCGGCGACCTGGCCGCCGAACTGCCCGCCGGCGTGGCCGGGCCGTTCTTCGACGACGAATTCGGCGACGTGTACACCAACATCTACGCGCTGGCGGGCGACGGCTACACGCCGGCGCAGCTGCGCGACCAGGCCGACATCCTGCGCACCGTGCTGCTGCGGGTGCCGGGCGTGGCCAAGGTCGATTATTTCGGCGACCAGGAAGAGCGCATCGAGGTCCGCATTCCCAACGCCGTGATGGCGCAATCGGGCCTGACGCCCGCGCGCATCAGTCAGGCGATCGCCGCGCGCAACGCCGTGGCCGACCCCGGCGTGGTATCCACCGCGTCCGACCGGCTGTACGTGCGTCCCACCGGGCAGTTTCACAGCCTGGAGGACCTGGCCGACACGCTGGTGCCCGCCGGCGACCGGCTGGTGCGCCTGGGCGACATCGCCGAGATCCGGCGCGGCGCGGCGCAGCCGCCGTCCACGCAGATGCGGCATGCCGGGCGGCCGGTGCTGGGCATCGGCGTGACCGCCGCCGAAGGCTACGACGTGGTGGACCTGGGGCGGCAGCTGCGCGACGCGGTGGCCGGCCTGCGGGAGCGGCTGCCGACCGGCCTGTCGCTGGAAGAAGTCGCCAGCATGCCCGACGCCGTGACGGCCTCGGTCGACGAATTCCTGCGCGCCGTGGGCGAGGCCGTGGCCATCGTGCTGCTGGTCAGCCTGGTGTCGCTGGGACTGCGCACCGGCATGGTGGTGGTGATCTCGATCCCCGTGGTGCTGGCGCTGACGGCGCTGGCCATGGACTGGATGGGCATCGGGCTGCACAAGGTGTCCCTGGGGACCCTGATCCTGGCGCTGGGCCTGCTGGTGGACGACGCCATCATCGCGGTCGAGATGATGGCCGTGAAGCTGGAGCAGGGCTGGGACCGGCTGAGCGCGGCGGCCTTCGCCTACACCAGCACGGCGTTTCCCATGCTGACGGGCACCCTGGTCACGGTCGCGGGCTTCCTGCCGATCGCCCTGGCGCGCTCGAACACCGGGGAATACACGCGCTCGATCTTCCAGGTGTCGGCCATCTCGCTGCTGGTGTCCTGGCTGGCCGCCGTGATCCTGATCCCGCTGCTGGGCCACGCCCTGCTGCGGCCGCACGCGCATCCCGCGCCGGCGGACGGCGCCGCGGCGCGCGACCTCTACGATTCGCCCTTCTACCGCCGGCTGCGGCGCTGGCTGCATGCCTGTGTGCGCCGCCGCGGCGGCGTCGTCGCCGTGACGCTGGCGCTGTTCGTGGCCGCGCTGGCGGCCTTCCGGCTGGTGCCGCAGCAGTTCTTCCCCGACTCGGCCCGGCCGGAGCTGCTGGTGGACCTGCGGCTGCGCGAAAGCGCCTCGTTCGAGGCGACGCTGGCGCAGGCGAAGCGCCTGGAGGCGCTGCTGGACGGACGCGCCGAGGTGGCGCGCGCCGTGGGCTTCGTGGGCACCGGCGCGCCGCGCTTCTACCTGCCGCTGGACGAGCAGCTGCCGTCGCCGAACTTCGCGCAGTATGTCGTCACGGCGAAGTCCATCGAGGACCGGGAAGCGCTCAAGCCCTGGCTGGAATCGGCGCTGCGCACGGAATTCCCGGCCGTGCGTGGGCGGGTGTCGCGCCTGGAGTCGGGTCCGCCCGTCGGCTTCCCGGTCCAGTTCCGCGTCAGCGGCGACGACGTCCCGCGCGTGCGCCAGGCGGCGGAGGCCGTGGCGGCCGTGCTGCGCGCCGATCCCCGCGCCCGCAACACGCAGTTCGACTGGGACGAGCCCTCGGCGCGCGTGTCGCATTTCGAGGTCGATCAGCAGGCCGCGCAGCGGCTGGGCATCGCCTCGCGCGACGTCGCGGATTTCCTCGCCATGACCCTGTCGGGCCGGCCCGTGTCGCAGTACCGCGAGGGCGACCGCCTGATCCGCATCGACCTGCGCGCGCCCGAGTCCGAGCGCGGCGATCCCGGGGCCCTGGCGCATCTGGCCCTGCCCTCGCCGCGCGGCGCCGTGCCCCTGGAGGCGCTGGGCGGGATGCGCGAGGGGCTGGAGCACGCCATCGTCTGGGAGCGCGACCGGCAGCCCACGATCACCGTGCGCGCCGAGGTGGCGCCGGGCGTCGAGGGGATCGATCTGACACGGGCCGTGGACGCGCGGCTCGCCGACATCCGCGCCGGCCTGCCCGTCGGCTACCGCATCGAGGTGGGCGGCGCGGTGGAAAGCAGCGCCAAGGCGCAGGCGTCGATCAACGCCCAGACTCCGGTGCTGGTCGTGGCCGTGCTGACCCTGCTGATGATCCAGCTGCAGCGCTTCTCCCGGGTGGTGCTGGTGGTCCTGACCGCGCCGCTGGGGCTGATCGGCGTGGTCCTCGCGCTGCTGATCTTCGGCAAGCCCTTCGGCTTCGTCGCCCTGCTGGGCGTGATCGCCATGTTCGGCATCATCATGCGCAATTCGGTGATCCTGGTGGACCAGATCGAGCAGGACATCGCGGCCGGCCATCGCCGCATCGACGCCATCGTGGACGCGACCGTGCGGCGCTTCCGCCCCATCACGCTGACGGCGGCCGCCGCCGTGCTGGCGCTGATCCCGCTGCTGCGCAGCGACTTCTTCGGCCCCATGGCCACCGCCCTGATGGGCGGCATCACCAGCGCCACCGTGCTCACGGTCTTCGTGCTGCCAGCCCTGTACGCGCTGATGTTCCGGGTCCGGGACGGGGATGAGGGCGGGGACGCGGGCCGCCCCGCGGGAGAAGCGCCATGAACGGCCGGCGGACGAGGGCGGCGGCCGTGCTGGGCCTGGCGTCGAGCCTGGGCCTGGCGGGCTGCGCCCTGGGGCCTTCGGGGCGGCCGCCGGCCGTGCCCGAACCGGCGCGCTACGTCGCGGGCCCGCCGCCGGATGCCGCGCCGGCGGACGGTCCCGAACTGGTGGCGGCGCAGGCGCCCGAGGCGTCCTGGTGGACGACGTTCGGCGCGCCCGAGCTGGATGCGCTGGTGGCCGAAGCGCGCGCGGCCAATCCCGACCTGGCCGCCGCGCGCGGGCGTCTGGAGGCGGCGCGCGAGGTCCTGCGGGCGCAGGTCGGCGCCACGGAACTGCCCTCGGTCGACCTGGGCGCCCAGGCGGCGCGCCAGCGCGCGCTCGGCCTGCCGCTGGAACTGCCGCCGCCCCTGCCCGAGCTGCCCCGCACCTCGCTCTACGACACCTTCGTCGGCCAGGCCCAGGTCCGCTACACCTTCGACCTGTTCGGCTCGATCCGCGAGCGCAACCGAGCCCTGGCCGAGCGGGTGGAGCAGCGTGCGGCCCAGTGGCGCGCCGCCCGCGAAGCGCTGGCGGCGAACGTGGTGTCCGGCGCGCTGACCCTGTCCGTGCTGCAGGCGCGCCTGCGCATCCTGGCGTCCGTGGCCGACGGCCTGCGGCGCGACGCGGCGGAGTCCGCCCGCCGCCAGGCCCTGGGCGCCGCGCCGCGCGCCGCCGTGTTGGACGCGCGCCGCCAGGCCGAGGCCGTGGCGGCGCAGATCCCGGGCCTGCGGGCGCAGGCGCTCACGCTCCGGCATGCCCTGGCCGTGCTGCTCGGGCGCACGCCCGACCGGGCGCCCGAGGCCATCCCCTTCGAGCGGCTGCGCCTGCCCGCGCGCATCCCCGTGCTGGTGCCTTCCGCGCTGCTGGCCGCGCGGCCCGACGTCCAGGCGGCGCGGGCGGCGCTCGCCGCGGCGGCCCACGACGCGGGCGCGGCGAGCGCCGACCTGTTCCCCAGCCTGACGCTGACGGCGGCCATGGGGCGCGGCGGCTACGACTGGCCGGCCGCGCTGTCGCCCGAGGGCGCCCTGTGGAGCCTCGCGGGCGGCCTGACGGCGCCGCTGTTCCATGGCGGCGCCCTGCGGGCGCAGCAGCGCGCCAGCCTGCGCGCCTACGCGGCGGCCGAGGACGATTACCGGAGCACGGTGCTGGCCGCCTTCCGCGAGGTGGCCGATGCGCTGGCCTCGCTGGAGCAGGCGGGCGCCGCGCAGGCCGCCGGGGACGCGGCCGCCGGGGCGGCCCGGGGCGCCGCCGCCGATGCCGCCCGGCGCGCGGCGCTGGGCGCGGTGCCGCCGTCGGCCGCCCGCGCGGCCGGCCGCCAGGCGGAGCTGGCGGAACTGGACGCCCTGGACGTGCGCGCGCAGCGGCTGCTGGAGGCCGCGCGCCTCTTCCACGCCATGGGCGCGGCGCCGTCCGCGGCGCCGTGAGGCGGGCGGCGGGGCCGCGGCCCGTGGGCGCGCCGGACGGCCCCTAGCGCCTGATTCCCGCCAGCGCCGCGAGCAGCAGCGCGGCGCAGAGATTGTGCGCCAGGATCAGCGCCAGCGGCGGAGCGGGCGCCGTGAGCGCCAGCCCCAGTATCGCCAGCAGCACGGGCAGGACCGCCAGCGCGGCGGCGAGGGCGCGGCCGCCCTGGCGCCGGACGCGCCAGGACAGCGTCAGCAGCAGCGCCACCAGCGCCAGCCCGGTGACGCGGTGCGTCGTCTGCAGCCAGGCGATGTCCGCGCCCATCAGGCTGCCCAGGGCGATCTGCGCCAGCACCAGCAGGATCGCGGGCCGCACCCAGCGCCGCGGCGGCGCCTGGCCGTCCCGGCCGCCCTGGCCGCCGCTCCCCGCGGGCGTGGGCGTGGGCGTCGCGGTGCGCGCCAGCCGCGTGCCCAGGGCGAACAGACAGAAGCCCCCGAGCAGGTTGCCCAGCGTCACGGCCGGGTGCAGCGACGATCCTCCCCAGCGCCCGAGCACCGCGAGAAACAGCGTCAGGCCCAGCATGCCCAGGACCAGCCGGCCTTCGGCCCGCAGGGCGGGGCGCGCGCTCAGGGTGGTCGCCAGCATGGCCAGCACCAGCAGCAGGGTCGCCGAGGCGGTCACGCGGTGCGCCATGCGCACGGCCGGCGAAGGCTCGCGCGCGCCGGCGGGCGGCTGCGCGCGCGGCGCCTGCGACAGCGAGTCCTGGCACTGGGGCCAGGGCTCGCAGGCCGGAGCGGTGCGGGTCAGGCGGATGTGGGCGCTCAGGCCGATGATGACGAGCACCAGCACGGCGCAGGTCCAGGCCATGCCGCGCAGCAGCATCAGCCGGCCGGCCGGGCGGGAAGGCGTGCGGCCTGGGAGGGGGGCAAGTTCGCTCATTCCTGCGGCTTCTCGAATGGGGATGGGGATGTTCCGGCGCCGCGGGCGCCGGCCTTTTCGGGCGTCCTCGGACGGGCCGTGCGGCATTTTCACATCCTTTGGCGGCGCGCCGGCGGACTATTTGCGTAAAACCCCGGGCTCATCCCTGAAAATTGATCTGGATCATGGCGCCGGTTTCTGCGGGTCCGGACAATCACAACACTCTGAAATAGATTTGTACCGGGCTTCCATTCCATCCCCCAATAAAAAGCCCCGGGAGGTTTCACGAGAGGAGAACAGCCATGGATCACCATGACGACGAAGACGAAAAAGTGCCGCTCATCCAGCAATTGCTGGACAGCCCCTTTCTATTGCTGTTTCTAGGTGTGGTCATCCCCATGGTCATCTACAACCTATGGGGCTTCATCGACATCCTGACGATTCCCGCAGCCAAATAAGGAAGCACCATGAGCGCAATCCTGCCCCCCTCGGAACGGCTGTGGTGGAAGCACCCGCTCGACCGCCTCGAAGCCACCTGGATCATCATCGCCTTCATCTGGTGCATGATCATGTTCTTCATGATGGTGTTCTGGCACGTCTACGGCAAGCAGAACCTGGCGACCGAAACCTACAAGACCAATCCCGCGAAATTCATGGCCCAGACGCAGGCCTTCGTGGACAAATGGACGGTCCGCACCGAAACCGAACAGAAAATCCCCGTGGTCGCGCCGCCCGAAGGCTCCGACATCTACCTGATCGCCCGGCTGTGGAGCTGGTGGCCGATCCTGGAACTGGAAAAGGGCAAGACCTACAAGCTGCACCTGACCGCGATGGACTACAACCACGGCTTCTCGCTGCAGCCCGTCAACATGAACATCCAGGTGGTGCCCGGCTACGAGCACGTGATCAAGGTCACGCCGACCGAGTCCGGCACCTTCTCCATCGTGTGCAATGAGTATTGCGGCATCGGCCACCACGAGATGGTGAGCCGCCTGTACGTCAAGTAAAACAGGGATCGACATGGCCACTCATACCACTTATCGCACGTGTCCGCGCTCGGGTCTGCAGTTCGAGGACCAGGCTGAAAAACTCATCAAGATCAACGCCGTCACGGCCATCGTGGCGCTGCTCGTCGGCGGCCTGCTGGCCATCGGCGTGGTGCTCACCCGCTGGCCCGCCGTGCACTGGCTGCCCGCCGACACCTTCTACATGGTGCTCACGGCGCACGGCCTGGACATGCTGATCTACTGGATGATCTTCTTCGAGATCGCGGTACTGTATTTCGCCTCCTCGACCCTGCTGCGCTGCCGCATCGCCACCCCGCGCATCGCCTGGCTCGCCTACGCGCTCATGCTCGTCGGCGCGGTGGTCAACAACATCGCCGTGTTCCGGGGCGATTCCAGCGTGATGATGACCTCCTATGTGCCGATGATGGCCCATTGGTCGTTCTATCTCGGGCTGATCGTGTTCGCCGTCGGCGCGCTGATCGCCTGCGGCGTGTTCTTCGGCACGATGGTCGTCGCCAAGCGGGAAAAGACCTACGAAGGCTCGGTCCCCCTGGTCACGTTCGGCGCCATGACGGCGGCGATCATCGCCGTCTTCACCCTGCTGTCGGGCGCCATCATCCTGATCCCGACCTTCTTCATGTCCATCGGGCTGCTGCAGAACGTCGATCCGCTGGTGTACCGGGTGATCTGGTGGGCGCTGGGCCACTCGTCCCAGCAGATCAACGTCGCGGCCCACATCTCGATCTGGTATGCCGTGGCGGCCATCGCCTTCGGCGCCAAGCCCATGTCCGAGCGCGTCAGCCGCGGCGCCTTCCTGCTGTACATCCTGTTCCTGCAGCTCGCCAGCGCCCACCACATCCTGGCCGACCCGGGCGTCAGCACCGAATGGAAGATCGTCAACACCAGCTACTTCATGTATTTCGCCGTGCTGGCCTCGATGATCCACGCCCTGTCGATTCCCGGCGCCATGGAAGTCGCGCAGCGCGCCCGGGGCTTCAACAAGGGCCTGTTTGAATGGCTGCGCAAGGCGCCCTGGGGCAATCCCGTGTTCTCCAGCGTCTTCATCTCGCTGGTCGGCTTCGGCTTCCTGGGCGGCATCTCGGGGGTGATGATGGGCACCGAGCAGCTCAACCTGCTCATCCACAACACCATCTACGTGCCCGGCCACTTCCACGCCACCGTCGTCATCGGCTCCACGCTGACCTTCATGGGCCTGACCTACTTCCTGATTCCGGTGCTGTTCCGGCGCGAGATCATCTCGCCCGACCTGGCGCGCATCCAGCCCTACCTCTTCGGCTTCGCGATGTACTTCTTCTGCCTCGTGATGATGGGCGCCGGCACGCTGGGCGTATCCCGCCGCCACTGGGACATGGCCTTCAACGGCCATGCGCTGGCCTACGAATGGCCGGGCGCGGCCTACCTGATGATGGGGCTGGTGGGTATCGGCGGGGTCGTGGCCATCATCGGCGGCGCGCTCTTCGTCTACCTGGTGATCGGCTCCCTGCTGTTCGGCAAGCGGCTCGACACCGGCGCGGTCAGCCCCCATTTCACGCCGGTCCAGCGCGCCGCGCCGACCCTCGCGGCCCAGACCTACGGCTCGGCGGGCTTCGTGGCGCCCGGCACCTTCGTCCTGGCCATGGTCTTCCTGCTGGCCTTCGTGCTCTACTACTTCGTCAACTGGAAGTACCTGAGCCAGCTGTGGGGCCTGAGTTGACGCGCGGGGCGCACCGGGGAAGATAGTGGGGTCCGGCGGGTCGATTCTCTCCCGCGCATGGCGGGGATTTGCGGCATGCGGTCTGGGGCTGGCGCTGATGGCGGCGCCGGCCGCGGGCCGCGCCGAGGCGGCCGGGAATCCCGGGCTGGATCCCGGGCAGGCCCTGCGCCTCAGCCAGGCGGCGCTCGGGCGGCAGGTCGGCGATCACATCCTGCTGGATCGCCAGGGCCGCCCGGTGGCCCTTTCCTCCTTCCGCGGCAAGCCCCTGCTGGTCAGCTTCATCTACACCGGCTGCTTCCAGATCTGTCCCGCCACCACCCGTTCGCTGCAGGAAGCCGTCGAGGCCCTGCAAAAGAGCGTGGGCGCCAGCCAGTTCAACGTCGTCAGCATCGGCTTCAACCAGCCCGCGGATTCGCCGCAGGCGCTCAAGGCATTCGCCACCCAGTACGGCATCACGACGCCCAACTGGGATTTCCTCAGCCCGCCCGCGGCCATCGTCCCCGCGCTGACAGCGGATTTCGGCTTCGCCTATGCGGCCACGCCGGCCGGCTTCGACCACGTCCTCCAGGTCTCGGTGCTCGACGCCGACGGGCGCATCGTGCGCCAGATCTACGGCGAGGACGTCGTGGCGGGCGAACTGGGCGAGCCGCTGAAGATGCTGCTCGCCGGCCTGCCCATGAACGCGGAAAACTCCGTGCTCGACAACCTGATGGACCGCATCCGCATCATGTGCACGGTGCTGGATCCGGAAACCGGCGCCTACCGGGTCGATTACACCCTGCCGGTCCAGATCGCCGGCGGCGCGACCTTCTTCATCCTGATGATGGCCTTCTTCATCAACGAATGGCGCACGAGCCGCAGGATTTCAGCCAAAAAGAGGGACCGTGGCATCGCCTGACGCACGCGCGTCCGATCCGCGTGCCGGGCGCCGCCCCCGCGGCCGGATCGCGGCGCCGGCGCCCGGAGACGCAAGCCCCCATTCCCTAGGAGAGCCCCGATGAGGCGCGTGTTCGACTGGCTTGGCCAGGCCCTGCTGTATGGCTGTTTCGCCGTGGCGATCGGCGTCTTTTCGCGCTGGCCCGTCTACCACCCCCTGGGGCCCGACATGGCGCAGATCAAGGTCAGCTTCATGCACCACGGCGCGCGGCTGGCCGACTGCCGGCCCTACACCGCCGAAGAACTCGCCAAGCTCGCGCCCAACATGCGCGGGGCCGCGAAATGCGAACGGGAACGCTCGCCGGTGAGCATCGAGGTGGACCTCGACGGCCGGCAGGTGGTCAGCCACGTCTCCGCGCCCTCGGGCCTGTCGCGCGATGGCGCCTCCACCCTGTACCGGCGCCTGGACGTCCCGGCGGGCGAGCACCGCATCGCCGTGCGCTTCCGCGACGACCAGTCGGCCCGCGGAGCCGTCCAGCAGCATGAGGCGGTGGTCACGCTGGCGCCGGCCCAGGTGCTGGTGATCGATTTCAACGCCGACAAGGGAGGCATCGTCCTGCAATGAGCGCGAACCCCTGTCATGTGCCGGGCCTGCAAGGCGTCCCGGCCGCTCCGCCGCCGGCGCGCCTGGGCGCGGACTACCAGCTGGACGTCTCCGGCGAAGCGCGCCTGACGCTGGGGCGCGGCTGGCTCGGCCTCGGGCTGGCCGCGCTGATCGGCTCGGGCATCTTCTCGGTGCTGCTGGTGGCCTCGCGCACCCCTTACGTGAACCGCTGGCTGCCGGCCGCCGACTTCTTCCAGATTTCCCTGGTGCTGCACGTGGACCTGTCGGTGCTGGTCTGGTTCGTCGCCATGGCCGGCCTGCTCTGGAGCCTGTACGGCACCGCGCGCGCGCAATGGCTGGCCTGGCCGGGCCTGTGGATCACCGCCGCCGGCACGCTCGCCATGGCGCTGGCGCCCTTCCTGAATCCGGGCCAGCCCATCATGGCCAACTACATCCCGGTGCTCGAATCGCCGCTGTTCCTGGCGGGCCTGGTGATGTTCGGCCTGGGCGCGACGCTGCTGGTGCTGCGCAGCCTGCTGGCGGCGCCCCGGCTGGGCATGCGCTACGACGGGCGGGGCGCGCTGGGCTTCGGCCTGGGCGCGGCCGCCGTGGCCGCGGCCGTCGGCGTGCTCGGCTTCGCCTGGTCCTGGGCCGTGCTGCCCACCTCGCTGCACGGCAAGGCCTACTACGAGATCCTGTTCTGGGGCGGCGGCCATGCCCTGCAGTTCACCTGGACCCTGCTGATGCTGGTGGCCTGGCTGTGGCTGGCCAGTGCGTGCGGCGCGCGTTCCGTGCTGACGCCGCGCGTCACGGTCATGATGTTCTCCCTGGCGCTGGCAGGGGTCTTCGTCACGCCCTACGCCTATCTCGCCCACGACGTGGCGTCCGTCGAGCACCGCGCCCTGCTCACCTGGGCCATGCGCCTGGGCGGCGGCCCCGCCATCCTGCCGGTCGGCCTGTCGGTGGTCTACGGCGCGCTCGCGGTGCGGCTGCGCGCCCCCGAGCAGCGGCCGCTGCGCGCGGCGCTGCTCGCCTCGGTGCTGGTGTTCGCCGCGGGCGGCGTGATCGGCATCTTCATCGCCGGCAGCAACGTGCGCATCCCGGCCCACTACCATGGCTGCATCGTCGGCGTGACGCTGGCGCTCATGGGCGTGGTCTACCGCGTCCTGCCCGCGCTGGGCTACCGCGCGCCGCAGGGCCGCATGGCCACCTGGCAGCCCTGGCTCTACGGCATCGGGCAGCTCATCCACATCACCGGGCTGGTCTGGTCCGGCGGCTACGGGGTGCAGCGCAAGGTGGCGGGCGCCGAGCAGGTGCTGCGCAGCACCGGCGAGGTGGTCGGCATGGGCATGATGGGGCTGGGCGGCCTCATCGCCATCATCGGAGGGCTGCTGTTCGTGGTGGTGGCGATCCGCGCCATGCGCCCGCCGGCGGCGCGCGACTCGAAGGCTTGAAGGGAATCCAATGATCAAGAGAATCCAGAGCCTGCTGCAATGGCTCTTCCTGCGCGTCGAAGGCATGTTCAATGCCGCGTTCGGCGACCGCATCAATCCCTTCTATCACCTGGGCGCCATCTCCTTCTTCCTGTTCTGGGTGGTGGGGGGCAGCGGCCTGTACCTCTACGTGTTCTTCGAGACCGGCATCGTCGACGCCTACGACTCGGTGATCGAGCTGAGCACCACGCAATGGTGGCTGGGCGGCATCCTGCGCAGCGTGCACCGCTACGCCTCGGACGCGATGGTGCTCACCATGGCGCTGCACATGCTGCGCTATTTCGCCTTCGACCGGTTCCGCGGGTTCCGCTGGTTCTCCTGGATGACCGGGGTGATGCTGATCTGGATGGTCTACGCCACGGGCATCAACGGCTACATGCTGCCCTGGGACCAGCTGGCGCAGTACGTCACCGTGGCCACGTTTGAATGGCTCGACTGGCTGCCGATCTTCGACGGCGCGCTGATGCGCAATTTCCTCTACACCGAGCACGTCGGCAACCGCTTCTTCACCCTGCTGTCCTTCATGCACGTGGGCCTGCCGCTGGTGGTGCTGATGGTCATGTCGATCCACGCGCAACGGGTGCCCAAGGCGCGCACCACGCCGCCGCGGGCCATCGCCGCCGGCCTGCTCGCCACGCTGGTGGCACTGTCGTTCGTGGCGCCGGTGCACAGCCAGGGCGGGGTCAGCGACCTGGCCCGGGCCGTCGCCCGGATCGAGCCCGACTGGTTCTACATGGCGGTCTTTCCGCTGATGACGCAATGGCCGATGGCCTGGGTGTGGGCCCTGGTGGTCGGCGGCTCCGTGCTGCTCGCGCTGCTGCCCTGGTGGCCGCCGCGGTTCCGGCGCGGCGAGCGGCGCATGGCGGGGCTCGTCATCCACGGCGGGCAAGGCACGAGCGCGCAGTTCCAGGCGCGCGAGGGCGAGACCATCCTCGACGCCGGCCTGCGGGAAGGCCTGCCGCTGTCCTTCGAGTGCCGCAACGGCGCCTGCGGCCTGTGCATCTGCACCGTCCAGCAGGGCGCCTACGACCACCGGCCCTACAGCCCCGGCGCGCTGACCGATGCCCAGAAGGCCCGCGGCATGGCCCTGATGTGCTGCGCCGTGCCGCGCGGCGACATGGTCGTCGAGGTCGAGGACGCCGTCGCGGGCGCGGGCACGGCCCGCACCGTGCGCGAATACACCGCCGTGGTCGAGCGCCTGGAGCCGCTCGCCCAGGACGTGATGCTCCTGGTCCTGCGGCCGTCGGAGGGCGCGGCGCTGGACTTCGAGGCGGGGCAGTACATCAACATCGTGCTCGACGACGGCCAGCGGCGCGCCTTCTCCTTCGCCAACCGGCCCGGTGCGGACGCGCTGATCGAGCTGCACGTCCGCCTCGTCCCGGGGGGACGCTTCACGACCCACGTGTTCCAGGGCATGAAGCCCGGCGATGTGGTGCGCTTCGAGGGGCCGCTGGGCCAGTTCACGCTGCGCGACAGCCGCCAGCCCATCCTGTTCGTGGCCGGCGCCACGGGCTTCGCGCCCGTCAAGAGCATCGTGGAGGACGCCTTCGCGCGCGGCGTGCAGCGTCCCATGCGGCTGTACTGGGGCGTGCGCCGGCGCGAGGACCTGTACATGCTCGAACGCTGCGAGCAGTGGCAGCGCGAGCACGCCAATTTCACCGTGGTGCCGGTGCTCTCCGAGCCCGCCGAAGGCGATGGCTGGACGGGGCGCACCGGCCTGGTGCATGAAGCCATCCTGGCCGATTTCACGGACCTGAGCGGCTACGAGGTCTATCTGTGCGGCTCGGTGCGGATGGTCGAGGCCGCGGCGCCGGCGTTCATCGCCCAGGGGCTGGACGAGAGCGTCTGCTTCTCCGACGCCTTCCTGCCGGCGTCGCGGCTGCCCGCCCAGCCGGCGTCCTGAACGCCGCGCGGGCGTCTCCGCCATGGCAGGGACGCCCACGCTATAATTCGGACTTGCCCGAGGGGCGCTGCACCGGTGCGGCGGTGGAATCCGATGGATCCCGCCCGCGCCGCCAGGCTCGGGATTCCTTCTTCAAACGGCGCCCATCGCCGTCCTGCGCGGGCGGGGGTGGGCACGGCCGTGACGCCCCCTTCGCCGGCGCAGGCTCTACAGGATCACCATGAGCACTGCACACGACTACGTCATCGCCGACATCGCCCTGGCCGACTGGGGCCGCCGCGAAATCGCCATCGCCGAAACCGAAATGCCCGGCCTGATGGCCACGCGGGAAGAATTCGCCGCGTCCCAGCCCCTGAAGGGCGCGCGCATCGCCGGCAGCCTGCACATGACCATCCAGACGGCGGTGCTGATCGAGACCCTGAAGGCCCTGGGCGCGGAAGTGCGCTGGGCCTCGTGCAACATCTTCTCCACCCAGGACCACGCCGCCGCCGCCATCGCCGCGGGCGGCACGCCGGTGTTCGCCGTCAAGGGCGAGTCCCTGGAAGACTACTGGCAGTACACGCACCGCATCTTCGACTGGCCGGGCGAGCAGGCCAACATGATCCTGGACGACGGCGGCGACGCCACCCTGCTGCTGCACCTGGGCGCGCGCGCGGAGGCTGACGCCTCGGTCATCGCCCGCCCCGGCAACGAGGAAGAGCGCGTGCTGTTCGCCGCCATCCGGGCGCAGCTGGCCCGCGACCCGAAATGGTATTCCACGCGGCTGGCGCAGATCCGCGGCGTGACCGAGGAAACCACCACCGGCGTGCACCGCCTCTACCAGATGTCGCAGCGCGGCGAGCTGAAGATCCCCGCCATCAACGTCAACGACTCGGTCACCAAGTCCAAGTTCGACAACCTGTACGGCTGCCGCGAATCCCTGGTGGACGGCATCAAGCGCGCCACCGACGTGATGGTCGCGGGCAAGATCGCCGTGGTCTGCGGCTTCGGCGACGTGGGCAAGGGCTGCGCCCAGGCGCTGGCCGCCCTGCGCGCCCAGGTCTGGGTCACGGAAGTCGATCCCATCTGCGCGCTGCAGGCCTCGATGGAAGGCTACCGCGTGGTGGACCTGAACGACGCCGACGTGGTCGAGCAGGCGGACATCTTCGTCACGGCCACCGGCAACTACCACGTCATCGACCGCGACCATCTGTACCGCATGAAGGACCAGGCCATCGTCTGCAACATCGGCCACTTCGACAGCGAGATCAACGTCGCCTCGGTGGAAGACCTGCCCTGGGAGGAAATCAAGCCCCAGGTGGACCACATCATCTTCCCGGACGGCAAGCGCGTCATCCTGCTCGCCAAGGGCCGCCTGGTGAACCTGGGCTGCGCCACCGGCCATCCGTCCTTCGTGATGTCGGCGTCCTTCACCAACCAGACCATCGCCCAGATCGAGCTGTACACGCGCGGCGACCACTACAAGACCGGCCAGGTCTACGTGCTGCCCAAGCACCTGGACGAAAAGGTCGCCCGCCTGCACCTGAAGAAGCTGGGCGTGCGCCTGACGACGCTGACGCAGAAGCAGGCCGACTACATCGGCGTGCCGGTCGCAGGCCCGTTCAAGCCGGACCATTACCGCTATTGATCCCCGTGCGCCCCGCCCCCGGCGCGCCGGGGATCGGGCGCCTCCGATTCCGATCCTTTTTCCGGGAGTTCCATCATGCTGCTGCTCGTCTGGATCCTGAACGCCGTGGCCCTGCTGGTCGTGGCCTACATCCTGCCCGGCATCACCGTGGCCTCGTTCGGCTCGGCGCTGATCGCCGCGCTGGTGCTGGGCCTGCTCAATGCCGTGGTCAAACCCCTGCTGATCCTGCTGACCCTGCCGCTGACCATCGTCACGCTGGGCCTGTTCCTGCTGGTGCTCAACGCCCTGGTGTTCTGGTTCGCCGGCTCCATCCTGAAAGGCTTCCAGGTGGACGGCTTCTGGTGGGCGGTGATCGGCGCGATCGTCTACAGCATCGTGTCCACGGCCCTGGCGGGGTTGCTGACCTCATGAACGGTTCCGCCTCCGCGATCAGCCTGGAATTCTTCCCGCCGCGCGACATCGCCGCCCAGGAACGCCTGGTGCGCTCCGCCAAGCGGCTGGAGGCCCTGCGGCCGGCCTACGTCAGCGTGACCTTCGGCGCGGGCGGCTCCACCCGCACCGGCACGGCCGACACCGTGCGCATGCTGCAGAACCTGGGCGTGGACGTGGCGCCGCACCTGTCCTGCATCGGCGCGACGCGCGCGGAACTGCGCGCCATCCTGGACGACTACCGCGCGCGCGACATCCGCCGCCTGGTCGCCCTGCGCGGCGACCTGCCCTCGGGCATGGGCGGCGACACGGGCGAGCTGCACCACGCCGCCGACCTGGTGCGCTTCGTGCGCGAGCACTACGGCGACCACTTCCACATCGAGGTCGCCGCCTATCCCGAAATGCATCCCCAGGCCGAAAGCGCGGCGGCCGACCTGCGGCATTTCGTGGACAAGGTCCGGGCCGGGGCCGACGGCGCCATCACCCAGTATTTCTTCAATCCGGACGCCTATTTCGATTTCGTCGACCGGGTGCGCGCGCAAGGGCTGGACATCCCCGTCACGCCGGGCATCATGCCGGTGACCAACTACACCCAGCTGGCGCGCTTCTCGTCCATGTGCGGGGCGGAAATCCCGCGCTGGATGCGGCTGCGGCTGCAGGACTTCGGCGACGACAAGGCGTCCATCCGCGCCTTTGGCATCGAGGTGATCACGCGGCTGACCGCGCGCCTGCTGGAGCAGGGCGCGCCGGGGGCGCATTTCTACACCCTGAACAACGCCGACGCGGTGGCGCAGATCTGCGCCAACCTGGGGCTGGACGCCTAGAGTTCCGGCGTGCCGGCCTCATTGCCGCAGGCGCGATGAAGGCACGGCGATCCGCGGGCGGGTCCCGCGTCTACAGTTCCGGCGCCGGCACGGCCCAGCCCTTGTCGGTCAGGACCGCGTCCAGGCGGACGTCGTGCGCGGCGGGGGCGTAGGCCTCGCCGCTCAGGTCGCCGCAGGCCCAGGCCACGCCCACCGAGGTGAACGCATGGCCGGCGGCCTTCAGCGCCGCCAGGGTGCGGTCGTAGTAGCCGCCGCCGTAGCCCAGGCGGTCGCCCTGGCGCGTGTAGCCCAGCGTGGGCACCAGCACGACGTCGGGGGCGGGGGCTTCGGGGCCGTCGGGCTCCAGGATGCCGTAGGCCCCGGGTTTCATGGGGGTGTCCGGCGTCCAGGCGCGGAAGCGCAGCGGCTGGCCGGGCGCCGCCACGACCGGCAGCGAGACCGTCAGGGTCTCGTCTTCCGCCCATTGGCGCAGCAGCGCCTGCAGGGCGGGCTCGTCGGCCATGGACCAGAACGCGGCGATGCCGCGCACGTCGGGGCGGCCCGATTCGCGCAGGCGGGTGCGGTTGGTCGCCAGCCAGGTGTAGAGGCGGCCGCGGATCAGCAGCGCGCCGCGCTCGCGGTCCTGGGGCGGCATCCCGGCGCGGCGCTGCTTGAGTCGCGTCCGCAGGGCGGCTGCGTTATCCTGTGCGTTCTGATTCATGTAGTGACTGGTTCGCGGGGTTTTTGGCCATGAGGCGAAGTTTCATAGGATATCCGGGATTCGCCGGGGATGCAGAGCCGGCCTCGTCCCGATCGCGTCATCGGTACATGGCCTGGGGCCTGGCGGCCCTGCTGGGCCTGTCGGGCTGCGCGGGCGCCCAGGCGCCCACGGCCGCCGAACAGCAGGCGGGCGAAGCCCCGCGCGTCGTCCTGGCCGCGCCGGCCTCGGACTCGCCCGCGCCTGCGCCCGCTGCGCCCGCTGCGCCCGAAACCCTGCCGCCTCCGGTGGTGCCGGCGCCCGCGCCGGTGGTGGTGCCGCCCGCCGCCCGCCAGGCCGTCGTGGACGCCTACGAGGCCTTCCAGAAGCGGCGCTGGGCCGATCTCGACCGCCTGGCGCCGCTGGCCGCCGCCGACCCGGTGCTGGGCCTGTATCCACGCTACTGGGCGCTGCGCAACCGGCTGCAGGACCGCGCCCGTCCCGTCCCGGACGCCGAAGTGCGCCAGTTCCTGGCCGACGCGGCCGGCACCTACCTGGACGAACGCATCCGCGCCGACTGGATCCTGGCGGCCACCCGCTCCGGCGACTACGCCCAGGCCCTGCGGGTGCCGGCGGTGGCCGAGCCCTCGGCGGCGGTGCGCTGCGCCCTGCTGCTGGCGCGCCACCAGAGCGGCAAGCGCGCCCGCGCGGCCGAGGTGCTGGACGTGTTCCAGCCCAATGCCGACTGCTGGGACCTGCTGGACCAGGCGGCGGCCGACCACATCCTCAGCCGCAAGGAGCTGAACGGCCTGCTGCGCGACACCCTGGAAAGCGGCAAGCAGGGCGAGGCCGACCGCATGGCCGGCGTGGTGTTCGACGACGCGGCCATGGTGCAGTACGCCGCGCTGATGAAAAATCCGCGCAAATGGCTGGAATCCCGCGGCCAGCCGCGCGCCGCCGTGGATTTCGAGCTGGCCGCCATCGCCCTGTCGCGCCTGGCGCGCAGCGACGACCGGTCCGAGGCCGCCCGATTCATCCAGGAACGCTGGGCGGGCTGGATGCCGAAGGCCGACCTGCAATGGGTCTGGGGGCAGTTCGGTCTGGTGGCCGCGCTCAACGTCGATCCCGAGGCCGTGCGCTGGTACCGGCAGTCCGGCTTCGTGCCCATGACCGACTACAACCACGCCTGGGAAGTTCGCGCCGAACTGCGCGCCGCGCCCATCGACTGGGACCGGGTCGCCACGGCCATCCGCAAGATGAGCGGGCGGCAGGCCGACGAGCCCGTCTGGCGCTACTGGTACGGCCGCGCCCTGGCGGCCCAGGGCAATGCCGTGGCCGCGCGCCAGTACTACGAGTCCATCGCCGCCGAGCAGGGCTTCTACGGCCTGCTGGCGGCCGAGGAACTGGGCCGCACGCCGGCCCTGCCGCCGCAGCCCGCTCCCCTGGACCCGGCCTGGACCGCCCAGGCGCGGGCCAATCCCGGCCTGCGCCGCGCCGTGGCGCTGTTCGACCTGGGCTGGCGCAGGGAAGCCGTGCCCGAATGGAATTTCGCCCTGCGCGGCATGAGCGACGCCCAGCTGCGCGGCGCGGCGGAATTCGCCCGCGAGCAGCACATCTACGACCGGGTGGTGAACACCTCCCTGCTGACGCGCGGCGTGGCCGACTTCAGCCAGCGCTTCATCGCGCCCTTCGAGGGCCAGGTGGCCGCCAAGGCGCGCCTGATCGACCTGGACCCCGCCTGGGTCTACGGCCTGATCCGCCAGGAATCGCGCTTCATCACCGACGCCCGTTCGCGCGTCGGGGCGTCGGGCCTGATGCAGCTGATGCCGGCCACCGCGCGCCACGTGGCGCGCAAGATCGGCATGAAGGACTTCAAGCCCAGCCAGGTCAACGATTTCGACACCAACACGATCCTGGGCACGAACTATCTCAACATGGTGCTGCGGGACCTGAGCGGCTCCGAGCTGCTCGCCACGGCGGGCTACAACGCCGGGCCGGGCCGGCCGAAACGCTGGCGCGCCCAGCTCCAGGCGCCGGTCGAAGGCGCGATCTTCGCCGAGACCATTCCTTTCACCGAGACCCGCCTGTACGTGAAGAACGTCCTGTCCAACGCGGTCTACTACGCGATGCTGTTCTCCGGCCAGCCCGATTCGCTGAAGGCGCGCCTGGGCACCGTCGGCCCCATGGACGGGACGCGGACGGCGCGGCCGTGACCGCGCGCCGCAGCGCCGGCCACGCCGGTCCTGGCGAGGCCGGGCCGGGCCGGGACCGCGCGGCGCCGCCGGACGGCGGCCTGGATGCGGACGACCCGGCCGTCGCCGGCCTGGAGGTCTACATCGTCGGCGGCGCGGTGCGCGACGCCCTGCTGGGCCAGCCGGCGGGCGACCGCGACTGGGTGGTGGTGGGTGCCAGTCCCGAAATCATGGCGGCGCGCGGGTTCACGCCGGTGGGCGGGGATTTCCCCGTTTTTCTGCATCCGCGCACGCACGAGGAATACGCCCTGGCGCGCACCGAGCGCAAATCCGGCCGGGGCTACCGGGGCTTCGTGTTCCACGCCGGGCCGGACGTCACCCTGGAAGACGACCTGCGCCGCCGCGACCTCACGGTCAATGCCATCGCGCGGGCGCCCGACGGCGCGCTGATCGATCCCCTGGGCGGGGTGGCCGACGTGCGCGCCCGCGTGCTGCGCCACACGGGGCCGGCCTTCGTCGAGGATCCCGTGCGCCTGCTGCGCCTGGCGCGCTTCGCCGCGCGCTTCCACGATTTCTCCATCGCCCCCGAGACCCTGGACCTGTGCCGCGCGCTGGTGCGCGGCGGCGAGGTGGACGCCCTGGTGCCCGAACGCGTCTGGCAGGAGTTCGCCAAGGGGCTGATGACGGGCCACCCCGGCCGCATGCTGGACGTGCTGGCCGCATGCGGGGCGCTGGAGCGGGTCGCGCCCGGCCTGGCGTGGGACGGCGAGGTGCGCGCGGGCCTGCACGCGGCGGCGGAGCGCGGGCTGGATCTCGCCCAGCGCTACGCCCTGCTGTGCCGCGCCTCCGGGCCCGGCCTGCAGGACGCGCTGCGCGCGCCCTCGGCCTGCCGCGATCTGGCGCGCCTGCTGCCGGTGGTCCTGCAAGGCCTGGAAGGCGGCGCCGGCGGCGCGGAGGCCTGGCTCGGCCTGCTGGAATCCTGCGATGCGTGGCGCCGCCCGGATCGCTGCCGGGCGCTGCTCGAGGCGGCCTCCTGCGTGCGCGGGGACGTCGATCTCTCCGCGTGGGCGCGGCGCATCGAGGCCGTGCGCGCCATCGACGCGGGAGCGGTCGCGCGCGCGGCCGGGGGCGATCCCGCCCGCATCCGCGAGGACTTGCGCGCGGCGCGGCTGGCGGCGCTGGCGGGGGTCGGGGCGGGATGCTGAGGGATCGATCCGTCGGATGCAGCGGACGGCCCGGGACGGCACCGCCGGCGCACCTGGAAAGGTGCGAAAGGCGTGCGCCATGACTGCGGAGGATCGACCCATGGATGACCAGCCCGTCCTCGTCTTCGACTCCGGCATCGGCGGCCTGACCGTGCTGCGCGAGGCGCGCGTGCTGATGCCCGAGCGGCGCTTCGTCTACGTGGCCGACGATGCCGGCTTCCCCTATGGCGGCTGGGCCGAGGACGCCCTGCGGGACCGGATCGTGGACCTGTTCGACGGGCTGCTGCGCGACCATGATCCGGCCCTGTGCATCGTCGCCTGCAACACCGCCTTCACGGTGGCGGGCGCCGCGCTGCGCGCGGCCTATCCGGGCATGACCTTCGTCGGCACCGTGCCGGCCATCAAGCCGGCGGCCGAGCGCACGCGCTCCGGGCGGGTGTCGGTGCTGGCGACGCCGGGCACGGTGCGGCGCGACTACACCCGCGACCTGATCCAGTCCTACGCCTCGCAATGCCACGTGACCCTGGTGGGCTCGCCCCGGCTGGCGCGCATGGCGGAAGCCTACGTCCGCGGCCTGCCGGTGAGCGACGAGGCCGTGGCCGCCGAGATCGGCCCCTGTTTCGTGGAAGAAGACGGCGCGCGCACCGACATCGTGGTGCTGGCCTGCACGCACTATCCCTTCATGGCCAACGTGTTCCGCCGGCTGGCGCCCTGGCCCGTGGACTGGCTGGATCCGGCCGAGGCCATCGCCCGGCGCGCCCGCAGCCTGCTGCCGCGCCGCGCCGACGCCCTGCATCCGGAAGAGGACGACCTGGCGCTGTTCACCGGCGGACGGCCGGACTTCGCCACGCGGCGCCTGATGAACAGCTTCGGCTTGAAGGTGGGGTAGGGTAGGAAGCCGGGCGATGGCCCCGGCCTGGGATGCCTGGCCGTGTCCGGCCGCCTACAGCCGGTCGCGCCGGTCGCCGCGGGCGAAGCCCAGCAGGGGCGCGTCCAGGCCTCGGCCGACGGCCAGGACCTTGAACAGCTCGCCCATCTCGGCCTCGGACAGCAGGGTGTTCAGGGCGGTCAGCTGGCGCGCGCGCTGCGCGGGATCGTCGCCGGGGGCGCGGATCAGGTCCGTCAGGCCCGCGTTCATCAGGAAGCGCGCCTGGGACGTGTAGCCCAGCACGTCCAGGCCGCCGTCCAGTGCGGCGTCCGCCATGGCGGTGAAATCCACGTGGGCGGTGATGTCCTGCAGGCCGGCCAGGATCAGCGCCTGGTCGTGGGCATGGTGGCGGAAATGGCACATCAGCGTGCCGCGCAGGCGCTGGGGGTGGTAGTACTCGGCCCGCGGAAAGCCGTAGTCGATCAGCAGGGCGGCGCCGCGCCGCAGCCAGCGGCCCAGGTCGCGCACCCAGGCCTCGGCCTGCGGGTTCATTTCGGACTGGTAGCCGGGTAGGGGCGGCATGCGCGCGGCCAGGGCGGTGGCGGTGGGCGGCGGCGCCGGCCGCGCCGCCCAGCGGAAGGGCGCGGCGGCCTCGGGCCGGGCGTCCAGGGCGACGCCCAGCAGTTCGGGCTCGCCCGCGGCGTTCCAGCGGAACAGGACGGCGGGCATGGCGTCCAGGACTTCGTTGGCGACGACGCAGCCACTGAAGGCCTCCGGCAGCGCGTCCAGCCAGCGCACCTGGCCGGCCCGGTCCGACAGGCGGTCCCGCTGGCGGGCGCGCAGGTCGGCGGACAGTTCCAGGATGTCGTATTCGGCCTCGATGCCCAGGTCCCGCAGGGCGGGAATCAGCGCGGCGGCCAGGGCGCCCGAGCCGGCGCCGAATTCCAGGACGCGGGCGGACCCGCTGGCCTCCAGCACCTGGGCGACCTGGCGCGCGAGCGCCCGGCCGAACAGGGGGCTGGTTTCGGGAGCGGTGGTGAAATCGCCTTCGCGGTGGAACTTGGCGCTGCCGGCGCTGTAGTAGCCCAGGCCGGGCGCGTACAGGGCGGCTTCCATCCAGCGCTCGAACGGCAGCCAGCCGCCGGCGTCGCGGATGCGCTGCGCGAGCATGGCCTGGACGCGGGCGCCGTGGGCACGCGCATCGGCGTCGGGTTCCGGCAGGCCGGAGGGGGTGTGGACGGCGGGCGGTTCCATCATGGGGCGAGGCGGGAGATAGGACAGTCCCCTACGGATGAACCCGGACACGCGGCAGTCCCTGCGGACTGCTGCGTGCCTGGCGAATCGGAGCGGCCTGCAAGCCGCGACGTGGAGGGATGCCACGACTATAAAACAAAAGCCCCGGCATGTTGGTGCCGGGGCAGCGAGGCGATCAGATCACCGGATCAGGCAAACCGGGGACGCGCCGCGCGGGGCTGATCCTGGCGGGCCTGCCGCTTGAAGGACGGCTTGGCGCCGGTCTTGGCGGGGCGGGCGGCGCGCGGTGCGTCGCCGTCGCGGCTCTGGCGCGGACCCGCGCCGTGCGGGGCGCGCTCGGCCTTGGCGTGGAAGGGGCGGCCTTCGCCACGCTCCGCGCGGGCGAACGCCGGCTTGTCCTGTTCCCAGGGCTTGCGGGCGCGCGCCGGGCGGGCGCCGTCGGCCTGGCCGTTCTGTTCCCAGGGCTTGGGGGCGCGCGCCGGACGGCTGCCGTCGGCGGCCTGGGCGTCCTGCTGCCAGGCGGGCTTGCGGGCATGGACGGGGCGCGTGTCCCCGCCCGCCCGGGCGTCCTCTTGCCAGGGCTTGCGCGCACGCGGCGCGCCGCCGGCGGCGGGGCCATCCTTGTGCCAGGGCTTGCCGTGGGGCTTGCCGCCTTGCGGGCGCGCGCCGCGGGCGGGCTTGTCCTTGTAGGTGGGGCGCACGGACCGCTGCGGCTCCAGGCCGGGGATGGTTTCCATGGGGATGGCCTGGCCGATGAAGTGCTCGATGCGGCGGACCTTGTGGCGTTCGGCGTGCACCGCCAGGGTGATGGCCTGGCCGTTGCGTCCGGCGCGGCCGGTGCGGCCGATGCGGTGCACGTAGTCCTCGGCCTGCAGGGGCAGGTCGTAGTTCACGGCGTGGCTGATGGTCTGCACGTCGATGCCGCGCGCGGCCACGTCGGTGGCCACCAGCACGCGCACCTGGCCCTTCTGCAGCAGGCCCAGGGTGCGGGTGCGCTGGCGCTGGTTCATGTCGCCGTGCAGGGCGGCGGCGGCGAAGCCCTCGTCGCTCAGGTGGTCGGCCAGGTCGTCGGCGCCGCGCTTGGTGGCGGTGAAGACGATGGCCTGGTCCAGGGTGGTGTCGCGCAGCAGGTGATCCAGCAGGCGCAGCTTGTGGGCCTTGTCGTCGGCGTACAGCAGGTGCTGGGTGATGTGGGTGTGCTTCTGGTGCGCGTGCGAGACCTCGATGCGCTTCGGTTCGCGCATCATGTTGGCCGCCAGGTGGGCGACCGTGCCGTCCAGCGTGGCCGAGAACAGCAGCGTCTGTCGCTCGGCCGGCGTGGCGCGGACGATGGTCTCGATGTCCTCGATGAAGCCCATGTCCAGCATGCGGTCGGCCTCGTCCAGCACCAGGGTCTGGACGGTGGACAGGTTCACGCGGCGCGCCTGCAGGTGGTCGATCAGGCGGCCCGGGGTGGCGACCAGCACGTCCACGCGGCGCGACAGGGACTTGATCTGGGCGCCGTAGGGCATGCCGCCGACCACGGTGGCGACGCGCAGGCCGTCGATCTGCTTGCCGTAGGCGCGGGCGGCGTCGGCCACCTGCATGGCGAGTTCGCGCGTGGGCGCCAGGACCAGGATCTGCACGCCGCGTCCGCCCGCGCCGGCGTGGTGGCCCAGGCGCTGCAGGGCGGGCAGCATGAAGGCGGCGGTCTTGCCGCTGCCGGTCTGCGAGGACACCATCAGGTCGTGGCCGGCCAGCGCCTGCGGGATGGCGGCGGACTGGACGGAGGTGGGGGTGTCGATGCTCAGGTCGCGCAGGGCGGCCACGAGCTGGGGCGCAAGCCCCAGGGAGTCGAAGGACATGGTTTCCTTGCGCCCGCGAACGCGGGCGGTATGCCGCGGGGAACGGATGGATGTCCCCGCTGGGTTGCTGCCGCGGATGTCTGCCGGGCAAGAATCAGTCGCATGCGCCGACCGGATCAACCCAAACGGCACACCCGGCGCAAGGCCGATGGCATGAAACCGAGGTCAGAAGGTCAGAAAACAGGCAATTCGCAAGTTTGACATGGGGATTTCCCTGAGTCAATGAAAATTCTGGATTCGCCCTCTCGTTTTCCCCGAGTCGTGTTGGTTCGGCGACGAATCGGCCGGAATTCCGGCGGTTGCGCCTGTTGCATTCTGTTAGGCTATCTCCTGCACGCAATCGTTTCAGGTCTCAAGGGTTGAATCCGCATCATGATGCTTGACCATTTCTTCGTCACCGGCGCGGAGGCCGGTCCCATGGTCGAAGGCACCTGGCAGCCCGGGCTGGTCCTGCTGTCGGTCGCGGTGCCGATCTTCCTGTCCCTGATGGCGCTGCAGACCGCGCACATCGCCCGCCATACCCGCAGCCGCTTCTACCGCCACGTCGCCATCGGCACCGGGGCCGTCGCCCTGGGGGGCGGGATCTGGACCATGCATTTCATCGGCATGATGGCGTTCCACCTGCCGGCCCCCATGGTCTACCGCACGGACATCACCCTGCTGTCCCTGCTGCCGGGCCTGGCGGCCTCGTGGGTGGCGCTGTGGATGCTGTCGCAGCGCCAGCCGGCGCGCTGGCCGCTGATCGCCGGCGGCCTGTTGGTGGGCGCCGGCATCGGCGCGATGCACTACATCGGCATGGCCGCCATGCAGAGCACGCTGGAGATGCGCTACGACCCGCTGCTGTTCGCCCTGTCCATCGTCGTGGCGGTGGCGCTGGCGGTGCTGGCGCTGTGGATCCGCTTCGGCCTGCGCCGCACCTCGCTGGCGCGGCGGACGCGGTTCCTGATCAGCGGGGCGATCATGGGCGTGGCGATCGCCGGGATGCACTACACCGGCATGGCGGCCGTGCGCTTCTACGGCGAGGTGGGCGGAGCCGCGCACGGCATCTGGCTGGACACCACCTGGGCGTCGCTGGGGCTGGCGTCGATCAGCCTGACGGTGGCGGTGCTGGTCACGTCGCTGAACGGCCTCATCCGCACCCGCGAGCTGTACCGCGAGGTCGGCGAAAGCCAGTCGCGCCTGCAGGCCATCCTGGACACGGCCGTGGACGCCATCATCACCATCGACGGCCATGGCATCGTGCAGGAATTCAGCCATTCGGCCGAGCGCCTGTTCGGCTACCAGGCGGGGGAGGTCGTCGGGCGCAACATCAACATGCTGATGCCCGAGCCCTACCATTCCGAGCACGACGGCTACCTGCGGCGCTACCGCGAGACCGGGGTGACGCACATCATCGGCATCGGCCGCGAGGTCGTCGGGCGGCGCAAGGACGGCAGCCTGGTGCCGGTGCGCCTGGCCGTCGGCCGCGTGTCGCTGCCCACCCAGGAGATGCTGTTCGTCGGCATGCTGACCGACATCAGCGACAAGCAGGCGCTGGAGGCCTCCCTGCGCGAGGCGGCCGAGCGCGCCGAGCAGGCCGCCGCCGCCAAGGGCCATTTCCTGGCCAACATGAGCCACGAGATCCGCACGCCGATGAATTCCATCATCGGCTTCACCGACCTGCTGCTGCAGACGGACCTGCAGCCGGCCCAGCGCAGCCACCTGAACACCATCCGCCAGTCCTCGCGCAGCCTGCTGCGGCTGCTGAACGACATCCTGGACACCTCCAAGATGGACAGCGGCCGGCTGGAGCTGGAAAACCGCGATTTCTCGCTCAAGAGCCTGGCGATGCAGATCGAGTCCTCGCTGCGGCTGGGCGCGCAGGCGCGCGGTCTGTATCTCAGGACCCACTATCCGGCCGACATGCCCGAGCATTTCAAGGGCGACACCCTGCGCCTGCTGCAGGTCCTGACCAATCTGGTGGGCAACGCCATCAAGTTCACCGAGACGGGCGGCGTGGACGTGCTGTTCTCCCTGGAAGGCGGGGTGGTGCACGTGCGGGTGCGCGACACGGGCATCGGCATGAGTCCCGCGCAGGTCCAGTCCATCTTCGATCCCTTCACCCAGGCCGACGCCTCGATCAGCCGCCGCTTCGGCGGCACGGGGCTGGGCACGACGATCGCCCGCCAGCTGGTGGAGGCCATGAAGGGGCGCATCGAAGTCGAGAGCGAGCCCGGCCGGGGCAGCACCTTCCACGTGTGGCTGCCGCTGGCGCCGGGCTGCGCGCCCGACGAGCCGCCGTCCCCGGGCGGCGCCGCGCCGCTGCGGCCGCTGCGCGTGCTGATCGCCGACGACGTGGAGCAGAATCTGGAACTGCTGACGCTGGTGCTGCAGTCCGGCGGCCACCAGGTGGAGGCCGCGCGCGACGGCGAGCAGGCCGTGCAGGCCTTCCTGGCCGGCCGCTTCGACGTGGTCCTGATGGACGTGCACATGCCCGTCATCGACGGCCTGCAGGCCACCCGCCTGATCCGCCAGCACGAGCGCATTCACGGTCTGCCGGCCACGCCGGTCATCGCCCTGACGGCCAGCGTGATGGCCAACGACCGGCGCGAGGCGCGGCTGGCCGGCATGAGCGGCTTCGCCGTCAAGCCGCTGGACATTCCCCGGCTGTACGAGGAGATCGCGCGGGTGCTGGAAGGCCGGCCCGAGGCCGCCGACGATCCGCTCGCGGCCGGCCGCGCCGCGGCCCGGGCGATCGACTGGGACCGCGGCGTGGCGCTCTGGGGCGACCGGGCGCGGCTGGCCGACCGGATCCTGGCCTTCCTGGACGAGGCGCCGGGCAAGTACCCCCTGCCCGATCCGGGCGCGGACGCCGATCCCGAGGCCCTGCTGTTCAGCCTGCACGGCCTGCGCGGCGCGGCGGGCAATCTCGCCCTGATGGCGGTCTCGCAGCAGGCGGGCGAACTGGAAGAGCAGGGCCGGGCGGGGCACCTTGCCGACGCGCTGATGCGCCTGCCGCATCTGCGCGCCCTGATGGACGCCGCGCGCCAGGAAGCCAAGGCGGCCCGCCGGGATGCCTGCGCCGGGGCCGCGCCGGCCGCGTGCGGCCCGGCGCCGGCGGGCGCCGCCGATGCGGGCGGGGCGGCGGCGCCGGTCTCGGATGCCGGTCTGGAGGCCGCCGCCGCGGCGCTGCGCGCCGTGCTGGCGCGCAACGAGCTGGACGACGCCGTGCTGGGCGTCGTCTGCGCCGGCCTGGAAGCGCGCGGCGGCCATGCACGGGCCCGGGCCCTGCGCGAGGCCATCGACGCCTTCGAGTTCGAGCGCGCCGGCGCGCTGCTGGAGACGCCGCTCGCGCCGGCCGCCGAACCCGCCGCGCAGCCGGACTGAACCCGGACCCGATCGAGAATGGACGCTTTCATGGACGACAAGAAGGATGCGCGCCGCACCCTGCTGCTGGTGGACGACGAATCGACCAATCTCCAGGTGCTGCGGCATACCCTGCAGGCGCAGTACCGCCTGCTGTTCGCCAAGGACGGCCCCACCGCGCTGTCCCTGGTGCGCAAGGAGCGGCCCGACCTGATCCTGCTCGACATCATGATGCCGGGCATGTCGGGCTACGAGGTCTGCGAGGCCCTCAAGCGCGACGAAGGCACGCGCGCCATCCCGGTGATCTTCGTCACCGCGCTCAGCCAGGTGGCCGACGAGCACAAGGGGCTGGAACTGGGCGCGGTGGACTACATCACCAAGCCCTTCAACCCGCCGGTGGTGCAGGCCCGGGTCCGCACCCACCTGTCCCTGGTGCAGGCCGAGGAAGTCCTGGAAACCCGCCTGCGGATCATCCGCTGCCTGGGCGCGGCGGCGGAATACCGCGACAACGAGACCGGCCTGCACATCGTGCGCATGAGCCATTACGCCTGGCGCCTGGCGCGCGAGGTGGGCTACAGCGACGAGGCGGCCGACGAACTGCTCAACGCCGCGCCCATGCACGACGTGGGCAAGATCGGCATCCCCGACGCCGTGCTGCTCAAGCCCGGCAGGCTGGACGCGGCGGAATGGGCCATCATGCGCCAGCACACCGTGATCGGCGCGCGCATCATCGGCGAGCACCGCTCCAGCCTGCTGCGGCTGGCCGCCATGATCGCCCTGCGCCATCACGAGAAATGGGACGGCAGCGGCTATCCCGACGGCCTGGCGGGCGAGGCCATTCCGCTGGCCGCGCGCATCGTCGCGCTGGTGGACGTGTTCGACGCCCTGACCAGCGTGCGCCCCTACAAGCCGGCCTGGTCCATCGAGGACGCGGTGGCCCACATCCGCAAGGAAAGCGGCCGCCATTTCGATCCCGCGTTGGTCGAGGCGTTCATGCGCTGCCTGCCGGACATCCTGGAATTCCGCGCGCGCTGGGCGGACGAGCCGGCCACGCCCGAGGTGGATCAGGTCCGCTGATCGGGGGTTGCCTCCGGCCGGCTCGCGCCGTTCGCTGCGCCCGCAGACGGAGCCGGATGCCTCAAGGGGCCAGCGGGATCCGGGTGTCGAACTTGCTGCGCCGCGTGGCGAAGAAGCTGCGCACGTTGCGCACGCGCGGATCGCCCGTCAGGCAGCGCAGCGCCAGGGCCTGGTAGGCCGCCATGTCCGCCACCAGGGCGACCAGCATGAAGTCCGGCCCGCTGCTGACGCGATAGCACTGCTGGATGGCCGGCTCGGCCAGCAGCCGGGCCTCGAAGGCGTCGGCCTGCGCGGCCGCCTGCGCGTCCAGCGTGACTTCGATCAGGACCGTCAGGGCCGTCCCCATCAGGGCCGGATCCAGGATGGCCACCCGCCGCTGGATGACGCCCGCCCGGGTCAGGCGGCGCACCCGCCGCAGGCAGGTCGGCGGCGAGGTGTGCGCGCGCGCGGCCAGTTCCTGGTTGCCGAGGGCGCCGTCCTGCTGCAGGATGTCGAGGATGCGGCGGTCCAGGTCGTCGAGTTCGAGCTTGGGCATGAAGATGTTTCCGGGTCGCAACAGCTGTGAGCAGGATGCAGGACGCGAGGCCCCGCTTGATCCATTCAATTCATTTCCATGTAGTTCATGAAATCCGATTTCATGGATGATCTTATATGAAATCATATTCCATTTGAATGCTCAAATAGAAACCTTATTTCAGGCACTCCGGTCCACAATAGCGCAAAGCCGGGCCGGGTTCCGCCGGCCCCGTCTTTCCGGATCCTTTTTCCGGCCGCCTTCCCGAACCGTCTTTCCGTACCAGGAGCATTCCCCCATGTGTGGCATCGTCGGCGCCGTGGCGCAGCACAACATCGTTCCCGTCCTGCTCGAAGGCCTGCGCCGCCTGGAATACCGGGGCTACGACTCCTGCGGCGTGGCCGTGCACACGGGCACCGGCCTGCAGCGGGTGCGCAGCACCCAGCGCGTCGCGGAGCTCGCGGCCCAGGCCGCGCAGGACGGCGTCCAGGGCCTGACCGGCATCGCCCACACCCGCTGGGCCACCCACGGCGCGCCGCTGACGCACAACGCGCACCCGCATTTCTCCGGCCCGGACCAGGGCGCGCCGCGCATCGCGCTGGTGCACAACGGCATCATCGAGAACCACGACGCCCTGCGCACGGAACTGCAGGCCGCCGGCTACGTGTTCCAGAGCCAGACCGACACCGAGGTCATCGCCCACCTGGTGGACCACCTGTACGACGGCGACCTGTACGCCGCCGTGCAGCAGGCCGTGCGCCGCCTGGAGGGCGCCTACGCCATCGCCGTGTTCTGCGCCCAGGAACCGCACCGCGTGGTCGGCGCGCGCCAGGGCTCGCCGCTGGTCGTGGGCCGCGGCGCCGACGGCAACTACCTCGCCTCCGACGCGCTGGCGCTGGCCGGCACCACCGACCAGATCATGTACCTGGAGGACGGCGACGTGGTGGACCTGCAGCTCGCGCGCGTCTGGGTCGCGGACGCCCAGGGCCGGCCTGTGGAGCGGCCCGTGCACACCGTCCAGGTCCACACCGGCGAGGCCGAGCTCGGCCCCTACCGGCATTTCATGCAGAAGGAAATCTTCGAGCAGCCGCGCGCCGTGGGCGACACCCTGCAGGACATCGACGCCATCATGCCGGAGCTGTTCGGCGACGGCGCGCACGCCGCGTTCCAGGCCATCGACCGCGTGCTGATCCTGGCCTGCGGCACCAGCTACTACGCCGGCCTGACGGCGCGCTACTGGATCGAATCCGTGGCCGGCATTCCCGTCAACGTGGAGATCGCCAGCGAATACCGCTACCGCACCAGCGTGCCCGACCCGCGCACCCTGGTGGTCACCATCTCCCAGTCCGGCGAGACCGCCGACACCCTGGCCGCGCTCAAGCACGCGCGCAGCCTGGGCATGGACCAGACCCTGACCATCTGCAACGTGGCCACCAGCGCCATGGTGCGCGAATGCAAGCTGGCCTTCATCACCCGCGCGGGGGTGGAGATCGGCGTGGCCTCGACCAAGGCCTTCACCACCCAGCTGACCGCCCTGTACCTGCTGACCCTGGCGCTGGCGCAGACGCGCGGCCGGCTGGACGCCGCCGCCGAGGAACAGGCCATCAAGTCCCTGCGCCACCTGCCGGCCGCCGTGTCCGCCGTGCTGGCGCTGGAGCCCCAGATCATCGCCTGGGCCGAACGCTTCGCCAGCAAGGAAAACGCCCTGTTCCTGGGGCGCGGCATGCACTATCCGATCGCCCTGGAAGGCGCGCTGAAGCTGAAGGAAATCAGCTACATCCACGCCGAGGCCTATCCCGCCGGCGAACTCAAGCACGGCCCGCTCGCCCTGGTGACCGACGCCATGCCCGTCATCACCATCGCGCCGCACGACGAGTTGCTGGAAAAGCTGAAGTCCAACATGCAGGAAGTGCGCGCGCGCGGCGGCGAGCTCTACGTCTTCGCCGACGCGGATTCCCAGATCGCCAGCGCCGAGGGCATGCACGTCATCCGCATGCCCGAGCACTACGGCAAGCTCTCGCCCATCCTGCACACCGTGCCGCTGCAGCTGCTGGCCTACCACACCGCCTGCGCGCGCGGCACCGACGTGGACAAGCCGCGCAACCTGGCCAAGAGCGTGACGGTGGAATGAGCGGCCGCATGATCGTGTCCCGCCCGCACGTCCGCCACGTGGCGGCGCTCATATGACCGCCCCTGTGGCTCGTGCCGCCACGGCGCCCGTGCGCCGCAAGACTGTTTTCGCCATCATCGCCATGGCGTTGCTCATGATGTCGATCGATTCGACCATCGTGGCGACGGCATTGCACGCGATCCAGCAGGGGCTGCATACCTCGATCAACCTGGCGAGCCTGACCATCACGGCCTATTCCTTCGGTTTCGTGCTGATGCTGCCCATCAGCGGCAAGCTGGCCGAGCGGTTCGGCCGTCGCCAGGTCTTCGTGGCCTCCACGCTGGCATTCACGCTGGCCTCGTTCGGCTGCGGCATGGCCGACAACATCTATCTGCTGATCGTGCTGCGGGCCATCCAGGCCGCGGGCGGCGCCGGGTTCACCCCCACGGCCACCGGCATCATCGTGGAGCACTTCGGCGCCGCGCGCGACCGCTACGTCAGCCTGTTCGGCAGCATCTTCCCGGTGGGCGCGATGATCGGCCCGGTCTTTGGCGGGTATTTCGTCGCGTATTCGTCCTGGCGCGACGTGTTCTATGTGAACGTGCCCATCGGCCTGGTCATTTTTTTCCTGGCCCTCCGTTTCATTCCCCACGATCCGCCGTCCGAGGACCGCACCCGCCGCAAGATGGACGTGCCGGGGATCGTGCTGCTGGGCCTGAGCCTGCTGTCGGGCATGCTGGCGGCCACCGTTCTGGGCGAGCGCCAGGGCGGCGACAGCCTGCTCGGGTTCCTGGGGCTCCTGCTGGTGGCGGTGCTCTCGCTGCTGTTCTTCCTTCGCCATATCCGCCGCACGGCCGCCCCCTTCATCGCGCCCCGGCTGATCTACGGCCGCCACTTCGGCGTCGTGAATCTGGTGAACGTGATCTTCAGCGGCTTCGTGGTGGGCGCCATGGCGCTGGTGCCGTTGTACGCCACCAGCCAGTACGGTATCGATGCCGTGGGATCCGGCACGCTGCTCACGGCCCAGGGGGCCGCGGCCATGATCTGTTCCCTGGCGGCGGTGGCGCTGCTGCGCCGCACCGGCTATCACCTGCCGCTCTACGTGGGCAGTGCCGTCAGCATCGTGGGGCTGGTGGGGCTGGCGCTGCCACCGCTGGCGGGCACGCCCTATGCCTGGCTGGCGTTCTCGGCCTTCCTGGTCGGAGCGGGCAACGGCACCATCAATCCGGCCATGCGCAATGCCGGCCTGCAACTGGCGCCCGAATCGTCGTCGATGCTGGCGGCGCTGCGCACCTTGTCGCTGCAGACCGGTTCCATCGCCACGATCTCGATGGTGGCGGCGTTCCTGGCGTATCAGAGCAATCCCGGCGAGATCCTGGCGTGGGTCTATGCGATCCTGGCCGTCATCCGGCTGCTGGCGCTGGCTCTGGTGAAGTACGTCCCGGAACAGCGGGGCGCCTGGTAGGGCGCGATCCGTCTATCTCAGCCGCCCGCGCCGCAGGCGCACGATGCTGATCCAGGCGTCGATCGGCATGGGGCGGGCCAGCAGGTAGCCCTGCATCGCGTCGCAGCCGTGCTGCGCCAGGAAGGCGGCCTGGGGCTCGTCTTCCACGCCTTCGGCGACGACCCAGAAATCCAGCTGTCCGGCCATGGCGAGGATCAGGCGGGCGATGGCGATGCTGTCGGGGTCGTCGGGCAGGTTGCGGATCAGGCTCTGGTCGATCTTCAGCTCGAAGATGGGCAGCCGCATCAGGCAGGACAGATTGGAGTAGCCGGTGCCGAAATCGTCGATGGAAAAGCGGATGCCCAGGCGGTTCAGCTCGCGCATGCGCCGCGCCGTGGCCTCGACGTCCTGGATCCAGACGCCTTCCGTGATCTCGAAGATCATCCGGTTGCCGGGCGCGCCGGTGCGTTTCAGCAGGCCGCGCACGGCCTCGCCGAAGCCCGGGTCCATCAGGACCTTGGGGCTGATGTTGACGGAGACCGGATAGATCTCGTCCAGGTCCTGCAGGTTCAGCAAGGCGCGGCAGGCCACGTCCAGCGACCAGTAGGTCAGGTGGTTGATGAGGCTGCTTTCCTCGGCCAGGGGCACGAACAGGCCGGGCGAGACCGGGCCGTGCTCGGGGTGCGTCCAGCGCGCCAGCAGTTCCGCGCCCGTGACCCGGCCGTCGCGCGCGTACTGCGGCTGGATGTGCATGGCGAGCTGGGACGTGTTCAGGGCCAGGGTCAGGTCCTTTTCCATCCACAGGCGCTGCTCGAATTCGGTCTGCAGCGTGTGGTCGTAGAAGACGGTCCGGTTGCCGCCCAGCTGCTTGGCGCGCTGCATGGCCAGGTCGGCCTCGCGGATGGCGTCGCCGGCCGACGCGCCGCCGGCGTGCAGCAGGGTCAGGCCGATGCTGGCGGTGAAGACGCAGGCCTGCTCGCCCGGCTCCAGCGGCGTCGAGGCCAGGACGCGCCGCAGCCGTTCGGCGATCTTCAGCGCCTGGCGGGCGCCGGCGTCCGGGTCCGCGTCCAGCCGCGTGAGCAGCACCATGAATTCGTCGCCGCTGATGCGCGAGACCGTGTCCTGCTCCAGCGTGTGCTCCATCAGGCGGCGCGCCACTTCCTTCAGCACCTGGTCGCCGATGGCGTGGCTGCGGCTGTCGTTGAGCTTCTTGAAGCCGTCCAGGTCCAGGACCAGCACGGCGCCGCAGCCGCCTTCGAGGCGCGCGTCGAGCAGCGTGCGTTCCAGCCGGTCCAGCAGCAGGATGCGGTTGGGCAGGCCGGTCAGGGGATCGTGGAAGGCGTTGTGGCGCGCCAGTTCCTCGGCCCGCATGCGGGCGGTGATGTCGGTCAGGATCGTGCAGTACATGTCGGTCGCGCCGGCCGGATCGTACAGCGGCATCTTGACGGAGCGGAAGGTATGCACGCGGCCCGTCCGGGCGGAGGGCCGCCGTTCCTGGGCGACGAGGGTTTCGCCCCGTTTCAGGGCCGCGAGATCGGCGGCCGCGATGCCGTCGGCGCGCACGGGGCCGGGGGCCTGGCGGGGGTCGAGCGCCGCCGCCGGCGGGGCGGCGGGCAGTCCGGAGAATTCGCGGAACGGCCGGTTGGCGTAGCGGCAGCGCCGGTCGCCGTCCTCGATGCAGATGAGGTCGTCGATGTGGTCGAGCACGACGGCCAGGCGGTGGCCGGCCGTGCGCAGGCGCCGTCCTTCGCGGCGGGCCCGGCAGCGGACGTAGGCGGCGTAGGCCAGGGCGGCCAGCGCGGCGAGGACGGCGGCGGCCAGGACCTCCGGCCCGTATCCGGGCTGCGCCGCCGCGTCGGCCGGGCGCATTTTGGCATTGTCCCAGCGGGTCAGGATGCGGTAGTAGACGGAATCGGAGTCGGCCTTCCAGGCGCCCAGATGGCGCTCGATCGCCCGCAGGACGTCGGCGTTGCGGCCCTTGGGCGCGGCGTAATAGATGCCCGACGGCAGTAAGATGATGGGCGTGGCCGCGAGGCCGTACTGCGCGGCCGTGGCGTTGCCGTAGAAGAAATCGGAGGCGACGGCGTCGGCCCGGCCCGCCTGGGCGAGCTGGAAGCCCTGGATCAGCGAATCCACGGGAACCAGGCGGGGCCGGACGCCGAGGCCGGGCAGCATGGTTTCCAGGTAGCCGTATTCGACCGATCCCGCCAGGGCGGCCAGCCGCAGCCCGTTCAGGTCCTGGATGGCGTGGATGTCCTCGCCCTTGCGCACGTAGATGCGGGTCCAGGTCTGCAGGACCGGCGTCTGGTGGAAGTCGAAGAAGGCCGCGCGGTCGGAGGTCAGGGACACCGCGGGCAGCAGGTCGAGCTCGCCCTCCCGCAGCCTGCGCAGGCAGTCCTGCCATTCGCAGAGTTCGGTCTTCAGCGTCCAGCCTTCCCGGCGCGCGATCTCGGACAGGATGTTGCCCAGGACGCCGTCCGGCTGCCCGTTGGGCGCGGCCGAGAGCAGCGGGCCCATGTCGCTGACGCCGATCGTCAGCGTCGTGGCCCGGGACGGATGCGGCGCGAGGCAGGCCGATCCCAGGAGGAAGAACAGGCAGGCGCGCGCGCTGACGGAACGGAAGCTGGCTTTCATCGGCGTTTCCCATGGGCCCTGGGGATTCTCCGGGCGAGCCCGTCCGGAGGATTCCATGCCGATCGATCTGGATTCGATTATAGGGGGCGTGCCGGACGGGATGGCGCGGGGCGGGGCGGTTGCACCGCCGAAACCGCGGTTTACCCGGGATTCCCCCAGTCCCGTTCGTCCACGTGCGCGTGCAGATGCCGCACGAAGGCCTGGGTGGCCGGCGGCGGGCTGGCGTGCAGGCGGTTGTAGACGAAGAACTGACGGCGGATCACCGGATCCTGCAGCGGTCGCATGCGCAGGCCGTACAGGTCCACCAGGGTCCGCGCGTAGGGCAACCCCGCCGTCACGCCCAGGCCGGCGCTCACCATGCTGAGCGCGGTGCTCATGAAGGCCACCTCGTGGCTGGGGTGGATGGCGGGGATTTCGCTTTCGGCCTGCCGGTACAGGTCCAGCGCCAGCCGGTTCGTGAACTGGCCCTGCAGGGCGATCAGGGGATAGCGCACCAGGTCGGCCCAGCGGATGCGCTCCAGGGATTCCAGCGGGTGGCCCGGCGGAAACACGGCCATGAAGGGCAGGTCGAACAGGGGATCGGCCGCCATGTCGGTCAGCCCTTCGCGGTGGGGGCCGATGCTGACGTCCACCTCGCCGCGCACCGCCTGGGCGATGGCGTTCTCGACGGCGCAGTCGAGCAGGTGGACCTGGATGTCGGGGTGCTCGCGGCGGAAGCTGGCGATGACCTCCGGAATCAGGGTGCTGGCCATCAGCTGGGGGGCGGCGATGCGCACGATGCCGCGGCGCAGGCGCTTGAGGTTGTCGATGTTTTCCAGCGCGCCGTCCAGGTCGCGCAGGATGCGGGTGGCGACGGAATGGAATTCGCGCCCGACTTCCGACAGCTGGATGCGGCGGGTGTTGCGGTCCACCAGGCGCACGCCCAGCTGGGTCTCCAGTTCCTTGATCAGGCCGCTCAGGGCCGACTGGGTGATGTGCAGGGATTCGGCCGCCCGGGTGAAGCCCCCCGTGCGGGCCAGCGCCGTGAAGGCGCGCAACTGGCGCAGTGTCACTTCCATCGGATTTCTCTATGAATCGATGAATAAAAACTGTTTGTATGATAGCTGGAAACTGCGTCTAATAGGGCATCACAAGCAAAAGCGATGCGCCGGCGCCGCCGTGGCCGCATCCGCACAGGAGACACGCCATGCCTTTCTCCCACCGGGATGAAGCCGATGATGAATGATGCCGCCCGCCTGATCATCCGCGGCTTCGAGATCCTGATCGTCGCCTGCCTGGCGATCATGGGCCTCCTGGTCTTCGGCAACGTCGTCTTGCGCTACGCCTTCAATTCCGGCATCGCCATTTCCGAGGAACTGTCGCGCCTGCTGTTCGTCTGGCTGATCTTCATGGGCGCGGTGCTGGCCTCGGCGCGGCGCATCCACATCGGCTTCGACACGCTGCAGCAGGCCGTCGGGCCGCGCGCGCGCCGGGCGCTGGTGGTCTTCACGGGCGCCCTGATCCTGGCCGGCTGCGCGATCTTCATCGTCGGCGGCTGGCGCCAGACCGTGATCAACCTGGGCAACACCTACCCGGTCCTGGGCATTTCCTACGCCTGGCTGTACGGCACCGCGCTGGTGTTCGGGGTGGCGCTGATCTTCCCGGTGTGCAACAACATCCGCCGGGCGCTGATCGGCATCGACGACGGCCTCACCGAAAACCTGGCCGACCGCATCGAAGGCCTGGCCGAGCGGATCGAGGATGATGCCGCGAAGGGAGACGGCAAATGACCGCGCTCGTCTTCCTCGGCTCGCTGCTGGGCCTGATCGCGCTGGGCCTGCCGATCGCCTTCGCCCTGATGTTCGCCGGGGTGGCGCTGATGCTGCTGACCGGGCAGTTCGACGCCCAGATCGTGGTGCAGAACGCCGTCGCCGGCGCCGACAATTTCGTGCTGATGGCCGTGCCGTTCTTCATCCTGGCGGGCGAGTTCATGAACGCCGGCGGCCTGTCCAGGCGCATCGTGGACATGGCCAGCGCCTTCGTCGGCCACCTGCGCGGCGGCCTGGGCTACGTGGCGATCTGCGCCGGCATCCTGCTGGCCAGCCTGTCGGGCTCCGCGGTGGCGGACACGGCCGCGCTCGCCGCCATCCTGGTGCCCATGATGCGCCAGGCCGGCTACGATCCGGCGCGCGCCTGCGGCCTGATGGCCGCCAGCGGCATCATCGCGCCGGTCATTCCGCCGTCGATCGGCTTCCTCATCTTCGGCGTGGTGGCCAACGTGTCGATCACCCGGCTGTTCCTGGCCGGCATCGTGCCCGGCGTGCTGATGGGGCTGTTCCTGACCGTGGCCTGGTGGTTCGTCGCCCGGCGGCAGAAAGTGGCGCTGACGCCCCGGGTGTCCTGGGGGCAGCGCCTGCGCCTGCTGGGGCAGGGCGGCTGGGCGCTGATGCTGCCGGTCATCATCATCGGCGGCCTGCGCTTCGGCATCTTCACGCCGACCGAGTCCGCCGTGGTGGCGGCCGCCTACGCGCTGTTCGTCGGCCTGGTGGTGTACCGGGAACTCAGCTGGCGCAAGGTCTACGAGTGCCTGCTGTCCACGGCGCAGACGACTTCCGTGGTGCTGCTGCTGGCCGCGCTGGCGATGGTCGCGTCCTACATGATCACCATCACCGACATCTCCGGCCAGGTGGGCGGCTGGCTGACCGCGCTGTCGGACCACCCGCTGGTGCTGGTCGCCGCCATGATGGTGGTGGTGTTCTTCGCCGGGATGGTGCTGGACTTCATCCCCATCGTGCTGATCTTCACGCCGGTGTTCATGCCCATCATCCAGGCGGCCGACATCGACCCCGTGTATTTCGGCGTGATCTTCATCATGAACTGCTCGATCGGCATGATCACGCCGCCCGTGGGCGTGGTGCTCAACGTCGTCAGCTCCGTGGGCAAGGTGTCCATGGCGCAGGCCACGCGCGGCATCGGGCCGTTCCTGCTGGCCCTGCTCGCGCTGCTGATCGCCCTGATCCTGTTCCCCGAACTGGTGACCGTGCCCGCCCAGTGGTGGCGCTAGCGTCCGCCGCCCCATCCGCTTCCACCCGAGGAGACATCCCATGAAAATCCGCACCACCCTGCTCGTCGGCCTGCTGGCCGCGACGCTGTCCGGCTCCGCCTGGGCGGCCGTCACCGCGAAATTCGCCGTCACCCTGCCGGAAAAATCCCACCAGGGCCAGGGCGTGGCCAAGTTCGTCGAACTGGTCAAGGCCAAGAGCCACGGCGAGATCGACATCAAGCCCTACTACAGCGGCGCGCTGGGCAACGACGTGCAGGTGACCTCCGCCCTGCAGGGCGGCACGATCGAGTTCACCGTGCCCCAGACTACCACCCTGACGGGCATGGTCAAGGCCTACGAAATCCTGGACTTCCCCTTCCTGTTCAAGAACAGCGAGCAGGCGGAGAAGGTGCTGGACGGCCCGGTGGGCCAGAAGCTGCTGGAAACCCTGCCCGCGCACGGGCTGGTGGGCCTGGCGTACTGGGAAAACGGCTTCTTCAACGCCACCAACAGCAAGCATCCGATCGCCAAGGCCGAGGACTTCGAGGGCCTCAAGTTCCGTTCGATCCAGGCCAAGATCACCCAGGAGACCATCAAGGCCCTGGGCGCCAATCCGGTGCCGCTGGCCGTGCCCGAGCTCTACACCGCGCTGGAGACGCGCACCATCGACGGCCAGGGCACGCCCAACGCCGTGATCGCCGCGCTCAAGCTCTATGAAGTGCAGAAATACCTGTCCATCACGCGCCACAGCTACGGCGCCTTCATCCCGCTGGTGTCCAAGGCCTTCTGGGACAAGCTCACTCCCGAGCAGCAGCAGATCCTGAAGGATTCCGCCGTCGAGGCCCGCACCTACCAGCGCCAGGTCGCGCGCGCCCAGGCCCAGTCCGCCAAGGAAACCATGGCCAAGCACGGCATGGAGATCAACGAGGTCAGCGATGCCGAGCACGACCGCATGCGCGCGCGGGTGCAGCCGGTGTGGCAGATGTTCATCCCCAGCGTGGGCCAGGATCTGTTCGACCAGGTCCAGGCCGAGTTGAAGTAAGCCCGTCCCTGGGCGCGGGGCCGCCGCTCCGCGCTTCCGGGCGCGCCCCGGCGGCCCGGCAACCGGAGTTTCCATGAAGTTTGCCACCTTGAAAAACGAGTCGCGCGACGGCCGCCTGGTCGTCGTGTCCCGGGACCTGGCGCGCTGCGTCGCCGTGCCCGAGATCGCGCCCACCCTGCAGGCGGCGCTGGACGACTGGGACGCCTGCCTGCCGGCCCTGCGCGCCGTCTCCGAGCGGCTCGACGCGGGACGGCACGAGGCGGCCCGCCCCTTCGATCAGGCCGCCTGCCATTCCCCGCTGCCGCGCGCCTATCAATGGGCGGACGGCTCCGCCTACCTGAACCACGTGGAGCTGGTGCGCCGCGCGCGCAACAGCCAGGTGCCGGAATCCTTCTTCACCGATCCGCTGATGTACCAGGGCGGCTCGGACAGCTTCATCGGCCCGCGCGACCCCATCGTCGCCGACACGGAGGACTGGGGCATCGACATGGAGGCCGAGGTCGCCGTCGTCACGGGCGACGTGCCCATGGGCGCGAGCCCGGCGCAGGCCGCCGGCGCGATCCGCCTGCTGATGCTGGTCAACGACGTGTCCCTGCGCGGCCTGATCCCCGGGGAGCTGGCCAAGGGCTTCGGCTTCTTCCAGTCCAAGCCGGCCAGCGCGTTCTCCCCGGTCGCCGTCACGCCCGACGAACTGGGGACCGCCTGGCGCGACGGCAAGGTCCACCTGCCGCTGCGGGTCGAGCTGAACGGCGAGCCCTTCGGCTGCCCGGACGCGGGCCAGGACATGAGCTTCGCCTTCCCGCAGCTGATCGCGCACGCCGCGCGCACGCGCCGGCTGGCGGCCGGCAGCATCATCGGCTCGGGCACGGTGTCCAACAAGCAGGGCGGGCTGCACGGCTCCAGCATCCGCAACGGCGGGGTGGGCTACTGCTGCATCGCCGAAGTGCGCATGTACGAGACCATCGAGGGCGGCGCCCCGGCCACGCCCTTCATGCGCTTCGGCGACCGGGTGCGCATCCACATGAGCGACGCCCGGGGCGAGGACATCTTCGGCGTCATCGAGCAGACGGTCGAGCGCCGCCCGGGCGCTTGAGGGGAGCCGTACCCATGCTGCAGCTCTATTCCTATTTCCGCAGTTCGGCGGCCTACCGCGTCCGGATCGCATTGGCCCTGAAGGGCCTGGATTACCAGGTCGTTCCGGTGCACCTGCTGCGCCACGGCGGCGAGCAGTTCGGCGAGGACTACCGGCGCCGCAATCCGGAAGGCCTGGTGCCGGCGCTGGCCGAGGGCGAGCGGGTGCTGACCCAGTCCCTGGCGATCATGGAGTACCTGGACGAGACGCACGGCCCCGCCTCCCTGCTGCCTGCCGACGCGCCGGGCCGCGCGCGGGTGCGCGCCCTGGCGCTGCACGTCGCCTGCGACATCCATCCGCTGAACAATCTGCGCGTCCTGCGCTGGCTGGCGCACCAACTGAAGATCGAGCAGTCCGTGCGCGACGACTGGTACCGCCATTGGGTGGAGCTGGGCTTCCGCGCGCTGGAGGCCCAGCTGCAGTCGCCCGCGACGGGGCGCTGCTGCCACGGCGACGAACCGGGCCTGGCCGATTGCTGCCTGGTGCCCCAGGTCTACAATGCGCGCCGCTACGACGTGGATCTGTCGGCCTTTCCGACGATCGCGCGCATCGCGGCGCATTGCGAATCGCTGCCCGCCTTCCAGGCGGCGCATCCGGACGCGCAGCCGGACGCGGAGTGACGGAGCGGCCGGCGGGGCGCCGTCCGTGGACGCGGGCCGCGGCCCCCGCGGAGCCGGTGCGCGCGAAGCGGCCGCCGGCCGTGTTTTTCGGGAGATCATCATGAGCACCACCCCTTCCCTGGAATACCAGAGCGGATTCGGCAACGAATTCGCCACCGAGGCCCTGCCCGGCGCGCTGCCGGCGGGCCGCAATTCCCCCCAGCGGGCCCCCTACGGCCTGTATGCCGAGCAGCTGTCGGGCACGGCCTTCACCGCGCCGCGCCACGCCAACCGGCGATCCTGGCTCTACCGCATCCGGCCGGCGGCCACGCACGGACCGTTCGAGCCGTCCTCCGCGGGCGCGCGCTGGCTGAGCCGCTACGACGAGGTCCCCACGCCGCCCGACCCGCTGCGCTGGGATCCGCTGCCGCTGCCCGGCGAGGACGCGGCCACGGATTTCGTGGACGGCATGGTGACCATGGGCGGCAACGCCGGCTGCGGCATCCACCTGTACGCCGCCAACCGCTCGATGCGGGACCGCTATTTCTACGACGCCGACGGCGAACTGCTGATCGTGCCGCAGCAGGGGCGCCTGGAGCTGGCGACCGAGCTGGGCGTGCTGCGGGTCGAGCCCCAGGAGATCGCCGTCGTCCCGCGCGGCGTGCGCTTCCAGGTGCGCCTGCCCGACGGCGCGGCGCGCGGCTACGTGTGCGAGAATCCCGGCGCGCATTTCCGCCTGCCCGACTTGGGCGTCATCGGCTCCAACGGCCTGGCCAACCCGCGCGATTTCCTCGCGCCCGTGGCCGCCTACGAAGACCTGGAGGGCGACTTCGAGCTGCTGGCGAAGTTCCAGGGCCGCTTCTGGAGCGCCCGCATGGATCATTCGCCCCTGGACGTGGTGGCCTGGCACGGCAACGACACGCCCTACAAGTACGACCTGCGCCGCTTCAACGCGATCGGCTCGATCACCTACGACCATCCGGATCCGTCGATCTTCCTGGTGCTGCACGCGCCCAGTGCCGTGCCGGGCGTGGACACCATCGATTTCGTCGCCTTCGCCCCGCGCATCCTGGCGATGCGGGACACGTTCCGGCCGCCCTGGTTCCACCGCAACCTGGCGGGCGAATTCATGGGCCTGGTGTACGGCCGCTACGACGCCAAGGCCGAGGGCTTCCTGCCCGGCGGCGCCTCGCTGCACAACACCATGACCGGCCACGGCCCCGACGCCGAGACCTTCGCCAAGGCCAGCGCGGCGGACACGTCCAAGCCGGACATCATCGCGGACACCATGGTGTTCATGTTCGAGACGCCGGTGGCGATCCAGGCCACCCGCCAGGCCCTGGAATCGCCGCAGCGGCAGCGGGAATACTACCGCTGCTGGCAGGGGCTGAAGAAGCACTTCGATCCGGCCAAGCGGTAGAACGCCCCTGCCTGCTCCCGTCGATCAAAAAAGATCGAGGGGAGCAGGGTGGAGGGGCGTGGCGCCGCCCGACTCGGCTTCCCGACTTAAGAACTCAATTCATTCCTTCCACGAATCCAGGTACCCCGGCACCTTCACGCCTTCGGGGAACGTATCCAGTTCCAGCGGATAGCGCGAATCGATCATCACCGCGACCTCGTCGGTGTACTTGCGCTCGCCCTTGTTGTTGGCCGCGGCGGCCGCGTAGGCCTTGGGGTGCGGGCCATGGTGGAAGCCCGAGGGGTGCAGCGTGAACATCCCCGGCTTGATGTTGTCGCGGCTGAAGAAATTGCCCTGGTGGTAGAAGATCGACTCGTCGAACTCGTCGTTGTTGTGATAGAAGGGCACCTTCAGCGCGCCCGGGTCGCTTTCGATGGGGCGCGGCGCGAAGGTGCAGACGATGATGGTGTTCGACAGGAAGGTCGCGTGCACCGTCGGCGGCAGGTGGTAGCGGTCCGACAGCAGCTCGCGGATGTCGCGCCAGTTCAGCTTCACCGGCACGCAGTCGCCGTGCCAGCCGGCCGTGTCCAGGAAATTGTAGGGGAAGGTCACCGTCGTGACCTGCTGGCGGCGCTTGGCGCGCACGCGGGTCTCGTGCTCGCCGTACTGCGCCTTGTAGGCTTCGTCGATCTTCGGCGTGTCCAGCACGGCCAGGTCGAACTGCGCGTGGCGGCCGGTGATGCCGCGTTCGGGGATCTGGAACAGGTCCTCGGTGGCCTCGATGGTCAGGACCTCGTTGCGCACCGATGTTTCCAGGCGCCAGGTGGTGCCGCGCGGGATGTTGATGTAGTCGCCCTCGCGGTAGCTCATGTGGCCGTAGTCGCAGAAGAACTCGCCCTCGCCGCGGTGGAAGAACAGGATCATGTCGCCGTCGCCGTTGCGCGCCAGGTCCGGCATGGACACGTCGAATTTCCAGAAACAGACCTGCGTCTGGCCATTGTGCATGAAGCGCCGTGCCTTCCAGGGGCAGGGCGCGCTGTCGTCCAGGCGGTTCAGGTCCAGCAGGGTGAGCTCCAGCGGGCCTTCCCATTTCGTCCATCCGGTGGGCTTGTGCGTGTGCAGGATGTGGCTGGCCGGGCCGAAGAAGCCGTTGCGGCCGTGCTCGCGTTCGTACAGGCCTTCGGGGATGTCGCAGTGGGCCTGGCGGGTGTGGATGCCTTCGGCCTTGGGGAAGGTGATCGGGTTCTTCATGAGGGTCTCCGATGTTATGAAATGATTAACAGTGTTATTATTCAAACAACACTGATAATCTAAAGCCTGAGGTATGGTGCGTCCAACAGTTTTTGGCGATGAGTGGATCGCCCGGGCTTCTGCTCACTGCCCCGGGGCGAAGGCACGCGATGACGCAGCCCGAGAATGAGATCCAGGGAATCCAGTCCCTGGAGCTGGGCCTGGAGCTGTTCGGCCTGCTGGCCCGCCAGGGACGGCCGTGCGGCCTGTCCGACCTGGCCCGGCAGGCGGGGATGCACCGGGCCAAGGCCTACCGCTACCTGGTGAGCCTGGTGCGGGCCGGATGGGCGCGCCAGGATGCGGCCACCGGTCTGTACGACGTCGGCCCGGTCGTGCGCGACCTGGCGCTGGCGTGGCTGGCCCGCCAGGATCCGATCCGCCTGGCCAGCGCCGAAGCCCGCCTGCTGGCCCAGACGCTGGGGGATACCTGCTTCGTGGCGATCCTGGGACAGGGCGGGGTCACGGCGATCCGGGTGTTCCAGCCGGCCCACACGGTGTCGGTCGGCGTCTCGGAAGGCGCCCTGCTGGACCCGGCCTCCTCGGCCACGGGGCGCCTGTTCGCGGCGTGGCTGCCGGTGGGCACGGAGCCGCTGTCCGAGGCCCTGCGCCGCGACATCCGCGCGCTGGGCCTGGCCGTGGTCGAGGGCGACCACGTGCCCGGCATCAATGCGCTGAGCGCGCCGGTGTTCGACGCCCAGGGGCAACTGCGGCTCAGCCTGACGCTGGTGGGGCCGGCCTCCTCGCTGCCGGCCGATGCGGGCGGCCCGGCGGCCAAGGCGCTGCTGGACGCCAGCCGCCGGGTCACGGCGGCGCTGGGCGGCCTCCCGTCCGCCTGAGTGCCGGCCGCGCGCCCCGGTGCCGGGGCCCGCGCCGCGGCGGTCAGAGCGAGATCGAGGCGAGCGGATCGTCCGAGGGAAAGCGCTGGCAGCCGTCGTCCAGCCGCTCGGGCACGGATCCGTCGGCCAGCTGCATGTGGCCGTCCAGGTGCTGTTCGGAAGGCTCGGCCAGGCGGCGGTACAGTTCGCGGCAGACCATGCGGGCCGACTGCCCCGGCCATTCCGGCGGCAGCAGGACTTCGGGCAGTTCGGGGTCGCGCAGCAGCAGGCGGCGGTAGTCGTGGATCATCAGCACCCGCAGCAGGAAGGCTTCCTCGGGCGCCGGCCTGACGGTGCGGTCGCGCCGCAGTTCGGCCAGCACGGGCAGGTAGTCGGAGACGAAGGCCGCGTAGGATTCGGCCAGGCGGTCGAGGTTCCAGGCGCGCGCGACCAGGTCGGCGTCCGAGGCCGTCAGGGTGATGCGGGCATCGGCCGCGAGCAGGGGCAGCAGGCAGTCCAGCATGTCGCCCAGGCCGTCGGCCACCAGCGTGTCGAAGGCGGCCTCCAGCTGGGTGGAGGGGTGCACGAAGCAGTCGCTGCCCAGGTTGCCGAAGCCCTGCCACTGCAGCGCCTGGCGCAGGCGCTCGCGCTGCCGGGTGTCGAGCTCGCCCACCACCAGGATCAGGCGCCAGCGGCGGTCCCAGATGGGCGCGTGCGACGAATAGATGTGGCGCGAGGCTTCCTCGAAGCGCAGCCGGCCCGAGTCGGTGAGCACGTATTCCGCCCGGCGCCCGTGGGTGTCGGCCTGCAGCCATTGCTCCTTGCTGAGCCGGAAGACCGAGGTGCGCACCAGCCGCTCGTTCAGGCCCAGCGGTTCGAGCAGGCGGATCAGGCTGCCCAGCCAGATGCGTCCGCCCCGCGGCAGGACGGCGTCGCCGAAAACCGACATGATCAGCGAGCCCGCCCGCACCCGCTGCTGCTGGCGGAATCGGTCGATACGGTGCTGGATGGCTGGAATCAAGTGAGTCCTGAAGCGGGCCGCGGCGCTGCCCGGAATGGGTTAGGGGTACATGGGACGGTCAGCGGCCTTCCGCACGGGCGTTCTGGATGGTGAAGAAGCCTTCCTTGTGGATGAGCCGGTCCTGGGCGCCCAGGGCCTTGACGGCGGCCACGCAGTCGTCCACGAAGGCGGTGCCGCCGGCGATGAAGACGCTGTGCGCGGACAGATCGGGGTACAGGCCGGGCAGGATGCTGGTGATGCGCCCGTGCAGGTAGCCTTCCTTCCGTTCACGCGTGAGCGTGATTTTATAGTCAAAATTGCGATGCTTGGTCCGCCACCAGGCCATCATGCCCTGGCCGTAGACGTCGGCCTCGGTGCGGGCGGAGAAGATCATGTCCACCCGCTTGCGGTAGCCGCGCCCCAGGGCCGCCTCGGCCAGGTCCATGATGGGGGCCAGGCCGGTGCCGGCGGCCAGGCAGAGCACCGGCGTCTCGGCCGAGGGGTCGCCGGTGAAGGTGCCGTAGGCGCCGTTCAGCTTGACACTGTCGCCCACCTTGAGCGTGTCGTGGATCCAGCTGCTGGTGACGCCGTCGTCGGCGCGGGCCACCTGCAGGATGATCTCGCCGTCGGGCCGGGGGGCGTTGGCGATGGAATAGGCGCGGCGCGGGATGCCGCTGCGTTCGTCGCCCAGCGTGACGTACTGCCCCGGCCAGTAGCGGATGGGCTGGCCGACCGGGCGCAGGCGCAGTTCGAGCGTGCGCGAGGCCACCTCGCGGCGGTCGATGAGCACGAACAGCGCGTTTTCGCGCGGCGGGATCAGCTTGGGCAGGGCGTCGGCCGTGCCCCATTCGATGACCATTTCCTCCGAGAGCGGCTTGGCCATGCACATCAGGCCGTAGCCCTGGCGGCGTTCCTCGGCGGTGAGCGCCATGTCGAGCACCATGCCCTGGTCGTACTGGCCTTCCAGCACCTTGACCTTGCATTCGCCACAGGCCCCCGCCCGGCAGTTGTTGGGCAGTGCGTAGCCGGCCTTTTCCAGGGCCATCAGTACCGTGTCGCTGCCTTTGCATTCCACGGTTTTGCCGGAGGGTTGAATGACGATGCGTGCCATGAGCGTGTCCGTAATGGAGGTGTGTCAATTGAGACGGGCCCGGCCGCCCTGCGGGACGGTCGAGCCCGGGATGCTGCGCGGGGATCAGAACACCGGGATGATGTCGTCCATTTCGACGTCGGAGATTTCCTCGCCGGTGATGCCGACCTCGGGGATGGCCGGGAACGGAATGTTGTAGTGATCCAGGACCCCCTTCAGGTTGATGATGGCCTGGCGCCAGTTTTCACGCTTGGCCTCGACGGTGGGGATGCCGAAGCCGGCGTTGCGGGCGATTTCCTCGGCTTCGCGCTGGTTGGCGATGAAGTCGGAGGGCAGGTCCCAGAAGTCCGCGGGCGGCTCGTACAGCACGGCCGACAGGAACAGGTAGCCGGCGCGGATCTGCTTGGTGACGATGGCCTTGTGCTCTTCGCTGATGCCGGGGTAGTCGCGTTCCATCACGGCCATACAGATGGCCATGTGGCGGCCCTCGTCGCGGCCGATGTTCTTGAAGGCTTCCTTGAACACGGGTTCGCGGGAGTTCTCGTACATCTGCTTGAAGATGGTGGCGGCAGCGATCTCGCCCATCAGGAAGGAGCTGAACAGCACGGCCAGGTCGTACTTGGGCACGGCGGTCTTGTAGCCGTTCCAGTAGCGGGCGCCGTTGAAGTACAGCCACTTGGCGTTCTTCTGCAGGCGGCGGCCGATGTCGGTCTTGGGTTCGTAGGTGAGGGGATCGGGGTGGTCGAGCAGCTTGGTGATCGACAGGCCGCACATGATCTCGTGGTTCTGCTCGTCGCTGGTGACGGAGAAGAAGCACTTGCGGACGGGGTCTTCCTCATGGACCTCGTAGGTCTTGATCAGGGCCTCGGCGAACACCGGGGGCGCGGAGGCGTCGAACACCGACAGCAGCGTCCACCAGTAGGCGATGCATTCGCGCTCTTCCCAGGTGTAGCTGTCGAGGTCGAGGGTGTCCCAGGGCAGTTCCTCGGGCTTCCAGTACTCGCGCAGCGAGGCTTCCCAGACTTCCTGCAGCTTTTCGGTCTTGCGGTGCCAGGACAGGGGGTAGACGTTGGGCTGCTCGATTTCCGGCGGAAATTCCATCTTGTCGGCAAAGCGTTCCTTGCTGGACATAAAGGCTCCTTTGGGGATGATGTGTACGAAGGGTGGAGGTGAAGCTGAAATCCGTATCGCCCGGTTCCGATCAGGCGTGCCGTCATCATGTTACTTCCAAAGCCTGTTTGTCAATTTATTTGTATCGCTTGATACCTAGGGTTTTCCTTTACTCGTCATCAATTGAGTGCTGAAAAGATATTCCTTCGCTCGGAAACCCTTATTTCATGCGGGTATCATAAAAAACGATGAGTTCATCGGCTGATCCGATAAATAAAATCAGGCCTAAAAGATTCATCTGAAAAGTGATACATTATTTTCAGGTTGAAAGTTCATTTTCGTATTCAGACGATCAAGACCGGCCCCAGGCCCGGTACCGGAGGACCCATGTCACACCCCCTGCTGGAACGGCACCGCCCCCTGCTCGACCAGGCGCTCGCCACCATCGCCACCCGCGGCTACTGGTCCGCCTTCGCGGAATCGCCCAGCCCCAAGGCCTACGGCGAAGAGGCGCCCGAGGCCGGCCGCGCCGCCTTCGAGGCGCATCTGGGCAAGGCCTTCGAGCTGGACCAGCCCGGGCAGTGCGGCTGGCACACGGACGAGACCTCGCCCTACGGCGTGGCGCTGGACGTCCGCTACCCGGTCTGCGATCCGCAGGCGCTGGTGGCGGCGGCCCAGGCCGCCATGCCCGCGTGGCAGGCGCTGGGCGCCGAGGGCCGCGTGGGCATCTGCCTGGAAGTGCTGCAGCGCCTGAACCGCCAGAGCTTCGAGATCGCCCATGCGGTCATGATGACCAGCGGCCAGGGCTGGATGATGGCCTTCCAGGCCGGCGGCCCCCATGCGCAGGACCGCGGCCTCGAAGCGGTGGCCTACGCCTGGCGGGAAATGTCCTTCATCCCGGCGCAGGCCACCTGGGAGAAGCCGCAGGGCAAGCACCCGGCCCTGGTCATGCAGAAGCACTACGAGATCGTCGGCCGCGGCGTGGGCGTGGTCATCGGCTGCGCCACCTTCCCCACCTGGAACACCTACCCGGGCCTGTTCGCCGCCCTGGCCACGGGCAATCCGGTCCTCCTCAAGCCGCACAGCAACGTCGTGCTGCCCGCGGCCATCACCGTGCGGACGATCCGCGCCGTGCTGGCCGAAAACGGCCTCGATCCGAACCTGGTCGCGCTCTGCCTGCCGCCCGACCGCAAGGCGGCCCAGGCGCTCTACACGCATCCCGAGGTGCGCTCCATCGACTACACCGGCAGCAACACGTTCGGCCAGTGGCTCATCGACCACTGCCGCCAGGCCCAGGTGTACGCCGAGCTGGCGGGGGTCAACAGCATCGTCATCGACTCCACCGACGACTACCAGGGCATGCTGCGCAACCTGGCCTTCACCCTGTCCCTGTATTCGGGCCAGATGTGCACCACCTCGCAGGCGCTGGTGGTGCCGGCGGGCGGCATCGAGACCGACGAGGGGCACAAGAGCTTCGAGCAGCTGGGCGAGGACCTGGCCGGCGCCATCGACAAGTTCCTCTCCAAGCCCGAGGTGGCCCAGGCGGTGCTGGGCGCCATCCAGTCGGACGACACGCTGGCGCGCATCGATGCGGCCGGCAGCGGCGCCATGGGGCGGGTCGTCCTGGCCCCCCGCAGCCTCGAATACGCCGAGTTCCCGCGGGCGCGGGTCCGCACCCCGGCGCTGCTCGCCTGCGAGGCCGACGAGGCCGCGCACTACGCGCAGGAGCAGTTCGGCCCCATCAGCTTCCTGGTGCGCGCGCGCGACACCGACGCCGCGCTGGCGCTGGTCGAAGACCTCACGCGCCGCCACGGCGCCCTGACCCTGGCCATCTACAGCAGCCGGGAAGCGGTGATCGAGGCCGCCACCCGGGTGTCCTGGCGCGCGGCCGTGGCCCTGTCCATCAATCTGACGGGTGGCGTCTTCGTCAATCAGTCGGCCGCCTTCTCCGACTTCCACGGCACCGGCGGCAATCCGGCCGCCAACGCCTCGTATGCCGATTCCGCCTTCGTCGCCAACCGCTTCCGGGTCGTGCAGCGCCGCCGCCACCCCTGATCCGCCAAGGTTTCCCATGACATACCAGAACATCCGTTTCTCCATCGAGCAGGGCATCGCCCGCCTCACCCTGTCGCGCCCCGACAAGCTCAACAGCTTCACCGAAGCCATGCACCTCGAAGTGCGCGACGCCCTCGACCGGGTCCAGGCGGACGCCGCGGCCCGCGTCCTGGTGCTCGGCGGCGCCGGGCGCGGCTTCTGCGCCGGACAGGACCTGGCCGACCGCGCCATGCAGATCGGCGCGGGCGAGGCCCCCGACCTGGGCGCCACCGTCGAGACCTTCTACAAGCCGCTGGTGCTGCGTCTGCAGAACCTGCGCGTGCCCACGCTGGCGGCCGTCAACGGCATCGCCGCGGGCGCCGGCGCCTCGCTCGCGCTGGCCTGCGACCTGGTCGTGGCCGCCGAATCGGCGTATTTCCTGCAGGCCTTCAGCAAGGTCGGCCTGATTCCTGATACCGGCGGCACCTGGGTCCTGCCGCAGCGCGTCGGCATGGCGCGCGCCATGGGCCTGGCGCTGCTGGCCGAGCGCCTGCCCGCGCGCCAGGCGGCCGAATGGGGCCTGATCTGGTCCTGCGTGGCTGACGACGCCTTCGCCGCGGAAATCGACCGGATCGCCGCGCAGCTGGCCCAGGCCCCCACCCTCGCGCTGGTGCGCACGCGCCAGGCGATGCAGGCCGCGCCGTCCCATACGCTGGAGCAGCAGCTCTCCATGGAGGCGGGCATCATGCGCGAACTGGGCTGGCGCAAGGACTACGCCGAAGGCGTGGCGGCCTTCCTCGAAAAGCGGCCCGCCCGCTTCACCGGGGAATAAGCCCATGACCGCACTGTCCAGCCGCATCCCGGTCGCCGTCGTCGGCGCCGGCACCATGGGCGCCGGCATCGCCCAGGTGGCCGCCCTGGCGGGGCACCCCGTCCTGCTGCACGATACCCGCCCGGGGGCGGCGGCCCAGGCCATCGCCGGCATCGGCCGGGGCCTGGAGGCCCTGGTGGGCAAGGGGCGCCTCGACGCCGCGCTGGCCGGACGCGCCCAGGCGGCCCTGCGTCCGGCCGACACGCTGGAAGCCCTGGCGGGCTGCGGCCTGGTGATCGAGGCCATCGTCGAGCGGCTCGATGCCAAGACCGGCCTGTTCCAGGCGCTCGAAACCCTGGTGGCGCCCGACTGCCTGTTGGCGACCAACACTTCGTCGATTCCCGTCACCGCCATCGGCGCGGCGCTGCGGCGCCCCGAACGCCTGGGCGGGCTGCATTTCTTCAACCCGGCCCCGCGCATGCCGCTGGTGGAAATCGTCTCCGGGCTGGACACCGGCCCCGCCGTCGCCCGCACGCTGGCCGACACGGCGGCCGCCTGGGGCAAGACGCCGGTCATGACCCGCTCCACGCCGGGCTTCATCGTCAATCGCGTGGCCCGTCCCTTCTACGGCGAGGGCCTGCGCCTGCTGCAGGAGCAGGCCCTCGACCCCGCCACGCTCGACCACGTGATGCGCGCCTGCGGCGGGTTCCGCATGGGGCCGTGCGAGCTCACCGACCTGATCGGGCAGGACGTCAACGCCGCCGTCAGCCACACGGTCTGGACGGCCTTCCACCACGCCCCGCGGTTCGAGCCCTCGATGCTGCAGCAGGAACTGGTGGCCGCCGGCCGCCTGGGCCGCAAATCCGGCCGGGGCTTTCACGATTACCGCGAAGGCGCCTCCGCCCCGGCGCCCCGCCTGGCGGCGCCGCAGCCCTGTCCGCGCAGCATCACCCTGTACGGCGACGGCCCGCTGGCCGCCGCGCTGGGACGCCGCCTGCAGGCGGCCGGGCATGCCTTCGAGCAGGCCGCGCCGCGCGACGACGGGCGCTGCGCGCAGGCCGACGGCGCCTTCCTCTACCAGACCGACGGCCGCACCGCCACCCAGCGGGCGCACGAGCTGAACCAGCCCGCCACGCTGCTGCTCGACCTGGCACTCGATCCCGATACGGCCGCCTGCATGCCGCTGGCGGCCGCCCTGCAGTGCCCGGACGCGGCCCGCGCCGCCGCCACGGGCCTGCTGCAGGCCGCCGGCTTCGAGGTGGCGCCCATCGGCGACGCCCCGGGCATGGTCGTCATGCGGACCGTGGCCATGCTCGTCAACGAGGCCGCCGACACCGTCGCCCAGGGCGTCTGCAGCGCGGCCGACGTCGATCAGGCCATGCTGCTGGGGGTCAATTACCCCATCGGCCCGCTGGCCTGGTGCCGCCGCATCGGCGCCGGCACGGTCGGCACGGTGCTGACCCACCTGCAGCGCAGCTGCGGCGAACGCTATCGCCCCTGCGTTGCCCTGCAATCCGCCATCCACTCAGGAAGACCTCTCCATGACGCATGAAGCACTCGCCCCTCAGACTCTGGCCGAAACCGTGGCGGCCGCCATGTGGTCGCGCGATCACACCGCCCAGGCGCTGGACATGCACCTGGACTCCATCGCGCCCGGCAGCGCCCGGCTGTCCATGACCGTGCGGGGCGACATGCTCAACGGCCATGCCATCTGCCATGGCGGCATGATCTTCACGCTGGCCGACACGGCCTTCGCCTATGCGTGCAACAGCGACAACCACAACACCGTGGCCTCGGCCTGCCACATCGACTTCCTCGCGCCGGCCCACGAGGGCGACCGCCTGATCGCGCACGCCCAGGCGCGCACCCAGGGCGGGCGCACCGGGGTCTACGACATCACGGTGCACAACCTGACGACGGGCCGCGACATCGCGCTCTTTCGCGGCAAGTCGCACCGCATCCAGGGCATGGTCACCGACACGCTGTCGCCCGACAAGCCCTGAGCCGGAACAAGATTCAGACAAGACCAGGAGACTCACCCCATGACCGCAAAAACCCCGCAGCCCGGGGATCTTTCCCCCATCGAAACGGCCAGCCGCGACGAGATCGCCGCCCTGCAGCTCGAACGGCTGCGCAAGACGCTGCGCCACGCCTACGACAACGTGCCGCACTACCGCAAGGCCTTCGACGCCAAGGGCGTGCATCCCGACGACCTCAAGCGCCTGGAAGACCTGCGGAACTTCCCCTTCACCACCAAGGAAGACCTGCGCCAGAACTATCCCTTCGGCATGTTCGCCGTGCCGCGCGAGCGCCTGGCGCGGCTGCACGCCTCCTCGGGCACGACGGGCAAGCCCACCGTGGTGGGCTACACGCTGAACGACATCAGCACCTGGGCCGACCTGGTCGCGCGCTCGATCCGCGCGGCCGGCGGCCGGCCGGGCGACACCTGTCACGTCGCCTACGGCTACGGCCTGTTCACCGGCGGCCTGGGCGCGCACTACGGCGCCGAGCGGGCCGGCTGCACGGTCATCCCCATGTCGGGCGGCCAGACGGAAAAGCAGGTGCAGCTCATCATGGACCTGAAGCCCGACATCATCATGGTGACGCCGTCCTACTCCCTGGTGATCGCCGAGGAATTCGACCGGCTGGGCATCGCGCCGGAAGACATCTCGCTGCGCGTCGGCATCTTCGGCGCCGAGCCCTGGGGCGAGGGCATGCGCCACGAGATCGAGCGCAAGCTGGGGCTCGACGCCGTGGACATCTACGGCCTGTCGGAAGTCATGGGGCCGGGCGTGGCGCAGGAATGCATCGAGACCAAGGACGGCCCGGTCATCTGGGAAGACCATTTCTATCCCGAGATCATCGATCCCGACACCGGCGAAGTCGTGCCCGACGGCGAGGAAGGCGAGCTCGTCTTCACCTCGCTCACCAAGGAAGCCCTGCCCATCGTCCGCTACCGCACGCGCGACCTGACCCGCCTGCTGCCGCCCACGGCGCGCAGCTTCCGCCGCATGGGCCGCATCACCGGCCGCTCCGACGACATGCTCATCATCCGGGGGGTGAACGTGTTCCCCACCCAGATCGAGGAACAGATCCTGCGCGACCCCCTGCTCAACGGCAACTACCAGATCATCGTCTCGCGCGAGAATCTGCTCGACAATGTCGAGATCCGCTGCGAACTGCAGCACGAGCAGGACCATGCCTCCGCGGAGGCCATGGCGCGCTCGGCCAAGCAGCTCCAGCACCACATCAAGACCAACATCGGGATCAGCACGCTGGTCACCGTCATGCACTACGGCGAACTGCCGCGCACGCAGACCGGCAAGGCCAGGCGCGTGTTCGACAAGCGTCCGAAACAGGATTGAACCCATGGACGCCTTTCTCTGCGATGCGGTCCGCACCCCCATCGGCCGCTACGGCGGCGCCCTGGCGGGCGTGCGGGCCGACGATCTGGCCGCCCTGCCGCTGCAGGCCCTCGTGCAGCGCCACCCGGAACTCGACTGGGGCGCGGTCGACGACGTGATCCTGGGCTGCGCCAACCAGGCGGGCGAGGACAACCGCAACGTGGCCCGCATGGCGGCGCTGCTGGCCGGGCTGCCCGAGACGGTGCCGGGCACCACCCTGAACCGCCTGTGCGGTTCGGGCATGGACGCCATCGGCACCGCGGCGCGCGCCATCCGCGCCGGCGAAGCCCATCTCATGCTGGCGGGCGGCGTCGAATCCATGTCGCGCGCGCCCTTCGTCATGCCCAAGGCCGAGCAGGCCTGGTCGCGCACCGCGGCGGTGTACGACACCACCATCGGCTGGCGCTTCGTCAATCCGCGCATGGCCAAGGCGTATGGCACGCATTCCATGCCCGAGACGGCCGACAACGTGGCGCTGGACTTCGGCGTGTCGCGCGCCGACCAGGATGCCTTCGCCCTGCGCAGCCAGCAGCGCTGGGCGCGGGCGCAGGCGGCGGGCCGCTTCGCCGACGAGATCGTCCCGGTGCGCATCCCGCGGCGCAAGGGCGAGGACCTGGTCGTCGATACCGACGAGCATCCGCGTCCCGACAGCACGCCCGAAGGCCTGGCGAAGCTGCGCGGCATCAACGGCCCCGACCTGAGCGTCACCGCCGGCAATGCCTCGGGCGTGAACGACGGGGCCTGCGCGGCGCTGTTGGCCTCGGCGCAGGCCGTGCGGCAGTACGGCCTCAGGCCGCGGGCCCGCATCCTGGGCATGGCGGCCGCGGGCGTGGCCCCCCGCATCATGGGGGTCGGCCCGGTCCCCGCGGTCCGCAAGGTGCTGGCCCAGACCGGCCTGCGCCTGGAACAGATGGACGTCATCGAGCTCAACGAAGCCTTCGCCGCGCAATCCCTGGCGGTGCTGCGCGAGCTGGGGCTGCCCGATGACGCTCCGCACGTGAATCCGAATGGCGGCGCGATCGCCATCGGCCATCCGCTGGGCATGAGCGGCGCCCGGCTCGTCACCACCGCCGCGGCCGAGCTGGTCCGGTCCGGCGGCCGTTATGCCCTGTGCACCATGTGCATCGGCGTGGGCCAGGGCATTGCCATGATCATCGAAAACCCCACCCCTCAAGGAGACAAACCATGAAATCCTCCACCTGGCGCTGGATGGCCGGCTTCGCCCTGGCCACCTTCGGGCTTACCGCCCAGGCGGCCGATCCGATCAAGATCGGTTCGGTCCTCTCGACCACCGGCCCGGCCGCCTTCCTGGGCGACCCGGAAGCCAAGACGCTCGAAATGTACGTCGAGTCCATCAACAAGGACGGCGGCGTGCTCGGCCGCCAGCTCCAGCTCGTGCACTACGACGACGGCAGCGACGCCAACAAGGCCAACGGCTTCACCAAGCGCCTGATCTTCGACGACAAGGTGGACGTGATCATCGGCGGCACCACCACCGGCGCCACCATGTCCATGGTGCCGCTGGTCGAGAAGGCCGAGATCCCCTTCATCTCCCTGGCCGGCGCCGTGGTCGTCATCGATCCGGTCAAGAAGTGGGTCTTCAAGATGCCGCACACCGACCGCATGGCCGCGGAAAAGGTCTTCGAGGACATGAAGAAGCGCGGCATCTCGAAGATCGCCCTGGTCAGCGAAACCAGCGGCTTCGGCCAGTCGGGCAAGAAGGAATCCGAGACGGTCGCGTCCAAGTACGGCATCGACATCGTGGCCCAGGAAGTCTACGGCCCGAAGGATACCGACATGAGTCCGCAGCTCACCAAGATCAAGAACAACCCCGCCGTCCAGGCCGTGTTCATCTTCGGCCTGGGCCAGGGACCCGCGCTGGTGCAGCGCAACTACAAGCAGCTGGACATCAAGCTGCCGGTGTACGAGTCGCACGGCGTGTGCTCGGAAGAGTTCATCAAGCTCGCCCGCGATGCGGCCGAAGGCACCCGCCTGCCGTGCGCGGCCCTGGTGGTGGCCCAGGACCTGCCCGACAGCGATCCGCAGAAGCCGGTGGTCACGGGCTATGCCAAGGCCTTCCAGGAACGTTGGAAGCAGGACGTGTCCACCTTCGGCGGCCACGCCTATGACGGCCTGATGGTCTACCTCGACGCCGTCAAGCGCGCCGGCTCCACCGACAAGGCCAAGGTACGCGACGCCATCGAGAGCACCAAGGGCCTGATGGGCACGGGCGGCGAATTCAACATGTCGGCCACCGACCACATGGGCCTGGACCTGAGCGCCTTCCGCATGCTCGAAATCAAGGGCGGCCACTGGACCCTGACCCAGTAAGCCGGTCCGCGCCAGGCCGCCGGGCTTCCGGCCTGGCGGCCGTTGCCCCGGATGCCCGCACCCGCCTGCCGCGCCCGTGCGGGCATTTCATTCGGGAACGTGCGAAGGCCTGCGGAGACATTCGGGGATAGCCCTAATATTTACGAATATCTTAGTGAATTAGAATTCTCTCGACGATCCATGGAGCAGGGCGCACGGGCGCACCGGCCGGATCCGCCCGATCCGCCTGATCGCCGGCACCGAGTCCCCTGCTTTTTCATCGAAATCGGACATCCCGGCGATCCGGCGATGTTCGCAATACAGACAGCCTGCGCGGATCTCGCCTCCGATCCGCCGGCGCTCGTGGGAGACAATCCGTGCAAGCCGAGTTTCTGCAGTTCCTGTTTTCCGGCCTGACCGTCGGGGCGACGTACGCCCTGGCGGCCCTGGGCTTCAACCTCATCTACAACGCCAGCAACGTGATCAACTTCGCCCAGGGCGAATTCATCATGCTGGGCGGCATGCTGGCGGTGTTCTTCACGCAGGCGGGACTGCACTGGGCGCCGGCCTTCGCGCTGGCCGTGCTGGTGCCCGCGCTGGTGGGCGTGCTGATGGAAAAGCTCACGATCGAGCCCGTCAAGAACGCCGACACCGTCACGCTGATCATCATCACCATCGGCGCCTCGCTGGTGCTGCGCGGCCTCGTCCAGGTCTGGCTGGGCAAGGGCGCCCACAGCCTGCCGCCCTTCTCCGACCACGCGCCCCTGTCCATCCTGGGCGCCACGCTGCTGCCCCAGAGCCTCTGGGTCTTCGGCGTGACGGCGCTGGTGGTCGCGCTGCTCTGGTACTTCTTCAGCCGCACCCTCATGGGCAAGGCCATGCTGGCCACGGCCTTCAATGCCGTCGCGGCGCAGCTCGTGGGCATCAGCACCGGCTGGGTGCTGCTCATGAGCTTCGCGCTGGCCGCCGCGCTGGGGGCCCTGGGCGGCATCCTCATCACGCCCATCACCCTCACCTCGTTCGACGTGGGCATCATGCTGGGCCTCAAGGGCTTCGTCGCCGCCGTGGTCGGCGGCCTGGGCAACGGCCTGGGGGCCGTGGTCGGCGGGCTGCTGGTCGGCGTGCTGGAGGCCATGGGCGCCGGCTACATCTCCTCGGCCTACAAGGACGCCATTCCATTCGTCCTGATCCTGCTGATCCTGTTCTTCATGCCGCGCGGCCTGTTCGGCGGTCTTTCCACCGATCGGGTGTAATCATGAGTCGTCGCTCCCTCCTGGGCCTGATCGTGCTGGCCGCGGTGCTGGCGGTCACGCCCTTCCTCGTGCCCAACAGCTACTACCTGGACATCGTCATCCGCATGGCGATCAATGCCGTCATCGTGCTCAGCCTGAACCTGCTGGTCGGCTATGCCGGCCAGATCAGCCTGGGCCATGCGGGCTTCGTGGGCATCGGCGCCTACGCCTCGGCCGTGCTGCCCACCCACTTCGGCTGGCATCCCCTGCCGGCCCTGGCGGCCGGGGCGCTGGCCGCCGGCGTGCTGGCCCTGCTGGTGGCGCGCCCCATCCTGCGCCTCAAGGGCCACTACCTGGCCATGGCCACGCTGGGGCTGGGCATCATCATCAACATCGTCATCCGCAACGAGGCCGCCTGGACGGGCGGCCCCGACGGCATGCCGGTGCCCTCCATGGGGCTGTTCGGCTTCGAGCTCATGAGCGACCGCCAGTGGTACTGGGTCGTGGCCGCCGTGCTGCTGCTCGGCGTCTGGGGCGCCCTGAACCTGATCGATTCCCCCTTCGGGCGCGCCCTGCGCGGCCTGCACGGCTCGGAGATCGCCTCGCAGGTGGTGGGCATCGACGTGCCCCGCTTCAAGACGACCATCTTCGTGCTGTCGGCCGTGGTGGCCAGCATCATGGGCAGCATCCTGGCCCATTACGTCGGCTTCGTGACGCCCGACGTGGCCAATTTCTTCCACTCGATCGAACTCGTCACCATGGTGGTGGTGGGCGGCATGGCCTCGGTGTTCGGGTCGGTGCTGGGGGCCGTGCTGCTGACGGCGCTGCCCCAGGCGCTGGCCACCTTCGAGGGCTGGGAAATCGTCGTCTTCGGCGCCATCCTGATGCTGTGCATGATCTTCCTGCCGCGGGGCCTGGTGCCCACCCTGGCGGCCCGCCTGCGCCTGGAGAACTGAGCCATGGCACTGCTCGAAGTCAAAGACCTTTCCATCCGGTTCGGCAACGTGCGCGCCGTCCAGGACGTCAGCTTCTCGGTGGACGAGGGCGTCGTGTATTCGGTCATCGGCCCCAACGGCGCCGGCAAGACCACGCTGTTCAACCTGATCACCGGCATCTACCGGCCCACCGCCGGCAGCATCCGGCTCGACGGCAAGGACATCCAGGGCCACAACCCCTGTGAACTGGCCGCCCTGGGCGTGGCCCGCACCTTCCAGAACCTGCAGGTCTGGATGAACATGAGCGCGCTGGAAAACGTCATGGTCGGGGCCCACCTGCACCTGGACAGCAGCGTCTTCAAGGCCCTGCTGCGCCTGCCTTCGCTGCGCCGCCGCGATCTGGCGCTGCGCGAGGAGGCGGCCGAACTCATGGCCTTCGTCGGGCTGGAATCCTACGTCCATGCGCGCGCCGACAGCATGCCCTACGGCGCCCTCAAGCGCCTGGAAATCGCCCGTGCGCTGGCCATGAAGCCGCGCCTGCTGTTCCTCGACGAGCCGGCGGCGGGCCTCAATCCCAAGGAAACCCAGGAAGTCGACGCGCTGGTGCGCCGCGTGGCCGCCACGGGGGTCACGATCGTGCTGGTCGAGCACGACATGAAAATGGTCATGAACCTGTCGGACCGCATCCTCGTGCTGGACTACGGCAAGCGCCTGGCCGAAGGCACGGGGCCGGAAGTCCGCCGCAATCCGGACGTCATCGCGGCCTATCTGGGCGGCCACGCCTGAGCGGGGAAACCATGCACGCACTCGACATCATCCAGGAAGAACACCGCAACCTCTGGCGCATCGCCACCACCATGGACTGGGTGGCCAACGAGCTGGAGGCGGGCCAGCCGGTCGAAGAAGGCTTTTTCACGGCCTTGTTCGACTACATCCAGGAATTCATGGACGGCTGCCATCACGCCAAGGAAGAGCAGTACCTGTTCAGCGCCATGCACCGGCGCGCGCCCGAGGCCGTGGCCGCGGTGCTCGATCCGCTGGAAAAAGAGCACCGCGACGGCCCGCAGAGCCTGGCCGCGCTGCGCGGCTTCCTGGGGCAGGGCAGCCTGGCCGCCCAGCCCGCCTTCATCGCCGGCCTGCGCGAATACGCCCGCCAGCTCAAGCAGCACATCCGCACCGAGGAAAAGGACGCCTTCCCCCTGGCGCGCGAGATCCTGCTGGACGAGGACTGGGAAGGCATCACGGCGGCGTTCTCCGACCACCGCGACCCGCTCTTCGGCGAGCAGGCGCGCGCCGAATACCGCGAGCTCTACCACCGCATCGTCGCCCTGGCGCCCGAGGCCATCGGCCTGGGCGGCCGCCAGGCCGGCGGCTTCCAGCACCTGTCGCGCGGCCGCGAGCCGCTGCTGCAGGTGCAGGACCTCGAATCCTGTTACGGCCGCATCCAGGCGTTGAAGGGCATCAGCCTGGAAGTCCACAAGGGCGAGCTGGTGGCCCTGGTGGGCGCCAACGGCGCGGGCAAGACGACCTTCCTGCGGGCGCTCTCGGGCATCCAGCCGATCAGCGCGGGGCGGATCCGCTTCGCCGGCCAGGACATCTCCCGCCAGCGCGCCGACCGGCGCGTGCGCGCCGGCATCTGCCACAGTCCCGAAGGGCGCCAGGTCTTCGGGCCTCTCAGCATCGAGGACAATCTGCGCCTGGGGGCCTACCTGCGCCCCCCGGCCGGCGTCGCGGCCGACCTCGAACGGGTCTACACGATGTTCCCGGTGCTGCACGAAAAGCGCCACCTGCCGGCGGGCACCCTGTCGGGCGGGCAGCAGCAGATGCTGGCCATCAGCCGGGCGCTCATGGGGCATCCGCGCCTGCTGCTGCTCGACGAGCCCTCCATGGGCCTGGCGCCGCTGCTGGTCGAGGAAGTCTTCAACGTCATCCGCACCCTGAAGGCGCAGGGCATCACGATCCTGCTGGTGGAGCAGAACGCCTTTGCCGCCCTGGGCATCGCCGACCGGGCCTACGTCCTGGAAACCGGCCACATCGTGCTCTCGGGAACGGGCCAGGAAATGATCAGCAACGAGCAGGTGCGGGCGGCCTATCTGGGCATGTAGCGCGCCGCCGCAATTTCTTCCCATCGTCATGAACCCATGAACCATACCTACCAGCACCAGAACCAGCCCTATCGGCCGCCGCCGGAGCTGCGCTCCGGCCAGCCCGGCCACCACCCGGTGGTGGTCGTGGGGGCGGGGCCGGTGGGCCTGGCCGTCGCCATCGACCTGGCCCAGCAGGGCCAGGCCGTGCTGCTGCTCGACGAGGACAGGACCGTGGCGGTCGGCTCCTGCGGGGTCTGCCACGCCAAGCGCACCCTCGAAATCCTCGACCGCCTCGGGGTGGGCGACGCCTGCGTCGAGAAAGGGGTCGGCTGGAACGTGGGCCGCACCTTCTTCCGCGACGAGGAAATCTACAGCTTCAACCTGCTGCCGCAGCCCGATCACCAGCGCCCCGGCATGATCAACCTGCAGCAGTACTACCTGGAAGATTTCCTGCTGCAGCGCGCCCGCGCCCTGCCCGCGCTCGAACTGCGCTTCTGCAACAAGGTGACGGCGGCGCGGCCCCACGAGCGGGGCGTCTCCCTGCAGGTCGAAACCCCCGATGGCGCCTATGCCGTCGAGGCCGGCTGGCTGATCGCGGCCGACGGCGCGCGCAGCGCCGTGCGCCGCATGCTGGGCCTGGAGGCCGAAGGCAAGTACTTCATGGACCGGTTCCTCGTGGCCGACGTCCTCATGAAGGCCGATTTCCCCGCCGAGCGCTGGTTCTGGTTCGACCCGCCCTTCCATCCGGGGCAGTCGGTGCTGCTGCATCATCAGGCCGACAACGTCTGGCGCATCGATTTCCAGCTGGGCTGGGACGTGGACCCGGAAGTCGAAAAACGCCCCGAGAACGTGATTCCGCGCATCCGGGCCATGCTGGGCGAAGAGCACGACTTCGAGCTCGACTGGGTGGGGGTCTATACCTTCCAGTGCCGGCGCATGGCGAAGTTCCGCCACGGGCGGGTGCTGTTCGCCGGCGATGCGGCGCACCAGGTCTCGCCCTTCGGCGCGCGCGGCAGCAATTCCGGCATCCAGGACGCCGACAACCTGGGCTGGAAACTGCGCTTCGTGCTGCAGGGGCTGGCGCCGGAACGCCTGCTCGATTCCTATTCCGACGAGCGCATCGTCGCCGCCGACGAGAACCTGCAGCATTCGTCGCGCTCGATGGACTTCATTTCCCCCCGCACCAGGACGGCGCTGGCATTCCGCAATGCGGTGCTGGGCCTGGCGCGGCACTATCCCTTTGCCCGGGCGCTGGTGAACTCCGGGCGCCTGTCCGTTCCCACCCTGCTAGAGGAGTCCGCTTTGAATACACCCGATACCGCGCCGTTCTCCAGTGACATGATCCCCGGCGCCCCCTGCGACGACTGCCCCATGCGGGCGCAGGTCGCCCATTTCTGGCTGCTCAGCCGCCTGGGCAACGACTTCAAGCTGCTGGTCTACCTCCAGAACCCGGCCGACGTGACCGAGGCGGATGCCCTGCAGGGCCTCATCGCCGGGCCGATGCCCGTGGACGTCATCCTGGTCACCCCGGCCGGCGGACGTTCGCCGCACGGCTTCAAGGTCATGGAGGACTACACCGGCCGCTTCGCCGAGCGCTACGACGCGCAGCCCGGCTCGGCCTGGCTGATCCGGCCCGATCAGCACATCGCGGCCCGCTGGCGCCGGCTCGACGTGGCCCAGGTCCGCCAGGCCCTCGACCAGGCGACCTGCCAGCAGGGCTGACCGGCATGGGGCTCAATCTGAACCTGAACCTGGGCGAGCCCGGCAAGCACTACGTGCGCGCCTACACGCCGGGCGACGACTTCTACGCCGAACTGATCGAGCTGCACCGGGACCTCAGCGACGAGCAGAGCGTGCAGGTCAACGCGCGCCTGATCCTGCTGCTGGCCAACCACATCGGCGATCTGTCGATCCTGCGCGAGGCCATGGCGCTCGCGCGCCGGGACCTCTGAGTCCGGGCGCGCGGCATCGGCGGGCGGCATGGGGCGCGCGCCGGGATGCCGGAAGGCTCCGCAGGCGCGGGTCTGCGGGCGGCGCCGCGCCCGCCCTCCGGGCGCGGCTTCAGGCGCGGAACGGCAGCATGCGGCGCAGGGTGTCGTCGCGGCTCAGGTAATGGTGCTTCAGCGCGGCCAGGGCATGCAGGCCGATCAGCGCGTAGCCGACGTTGGCGATCAGCTTGTGGACGCCGATCACGGCCTTGCCCAGGGCCTTGTCCTCCGCCGTCAGGGAGGGCAGGGGGATGCCCCAGACGTGCGGCGTGCCGCCCATGGCGCTGATGGCGAACCAGGCCAGCAGGGGCAGGGCGATCAGCAGGGCGTACAGCGCCGCGTGCATGATGCCGGCTGAGATCCGCTCCCATTGCGCGGGCGGCGGAACGATGGCGGGCGGGCGGCTGAACAGCCGCACGGCCAGGCGCGCCACCGTCAGCGCCAGGATCGTCATGCCGCAGGACGAGTGCAGCATCCGCATGACGGCGCGTTCCGGGCTGTCCTTGGGAAACAGGCCCTTGAATTCCATCGCGGCGTAGACCACCACGATCAGGAGCAGGGTGATCCAGTGCAGGGCGATGGCGGAGCGGCTGTAGCGGGCGGGTGCGGACATGGAGCGGATTCCGGAAGGGCGGTTGGCGGAGGCGCCATGATCGCCCGCGCCGCATGAACCGAAGATGAACGGACGGGATTGCGCGGCGGGGCCGTGCAGGCGGACCGTGTCCATGCTCGCCGGACAGCGTGCCTGCGTCCGTGCGGGGCGGCGCGGCTCAGGCGCGCGCCCAGCCGCGGCGGATCGGCCAGGCGAAGACGAAGCGGTAGGCCGGCTCGATGCGGCGCCGCAGGGCGGGGATCAGCGTGTGCCGCAGCGGCAGCCCGATGGCCGCGGCCGCCACGCCCGTCACCAGGCCGCCGGCCATGTCCAGCGGGAAATGGATGCCCATGTAGATGCGCGCCCAGGCGATCGGCAGCGCGGCCAGGGCCAGGATCAAGGCGGCCTTGCGCCGCGCCGGATGCAGCGCCAGGCCGGCGCAGACCGCCCAGGCGAAGCTCAGGTGGTTGCTGGGAAACGAGGCGTTCGGCTTGTGGTCCAGGTACTGGTGGCCCAGGCCGATGACGAAGGGGCGCGGGTGGAACCAGGCCTTGGAGATCGCCCAGGACAGCAGCATGGCGATGGACGCGCTCACGACCGCCTGCAGCAGGGCGTCGCGTCCGGCAGCGTCCGTCCGCAGCCAGCTCAGCGCCAGGTACAGGGGGAACAGGTAGATCAGGCCTTTGGCGAGGAACCCGCCCAGCAGCAGGGCGGCGGCCGAGGGATGGCTGGCGTTGATCCACAGAAACAGGGTGTCGTTCAGGGCTTCCATGCAGGGGGGACGGGCGGCGTGTCGGGGAGGGCAGCATAGCATCGGCCCGGCATGGCGGCAAAAGGAGCCCCCCACGCCGCGCTCAATGATCCCCGGAGACGTGGCCGGTGCCGGCGACGAACACGGACTGGCGGTCGGAGTTGCCGACGGTCAGGTGGTTGAACAGCAGGTTCAGGGTGATGGCCATGATCGCGGCCGAGCTGATGCCCGAGTGGAAGATCGTGGCGACCCAGGCGGGGAAATGGGCGTAGAACTCGGGCGCCGCGATGGGGATCATGCCGAAGCCCACGGAAGTCGCCACGATGATCAGGTTCATGTTGTTTTCGTAGTTCACCCGGGCCAGGGTGCGGATGCCGCTGGCCGCCACGGTGCCGAACAGCACCAGGCCGGCGCCGCCCAGCACCGCCGTGGGCACGGCGGCGATGAAGCGGCCGATCACCGGCAGCAGGCCCAGGGCCAGCAGGATGAGGCCGCTGGTGGCGACCACGTAGCGGCTTTTGACGCCGGTGACGGCGACCAGGCCCACGTTCTGGGCGAAGGCGCTTTGCGTGAAGGAGCCGAAGACCGGCGCCATCACGCTGGAGATCATGTCGGCGCGCAGCCCGTCGCCCAGGCGGTGCGAATCGATCCGGGTGTCGATGATGTCGCCCACCGCCAGGATGTCGGCCGAGGTCTCCACCAGCACCACCAGGATGACGATGAACATGGACACGATCGCGGCGGGGTGGAATTCGGGCCAGCCGAAATGGAACAGGGTCGGCAGGGCGAAGGCCGGGCCGTCGGTCGCCCGGGAGAAGTTGGTCATGCCGGCGCCCCAGGCGATGACCGTGCCCAGCGCCATGGCCAGCAGGATCGACAGGCGCGAGATCGCCGCGTTGCCCAGCTTGCTGAGCAGCAGCACGATGAGCAGGGTGACGGCGGCCAGGCCGATGTTGGCCGTGCTGCCGAAGTCGGCTGCGCGGGGATTGCCGCCCATGGACCAGTGCGCCGCCACCGGCATCAGCGACAGGCCGATGGTGGTGATGACCGAGCCCGTCACCAGCGGCGGGAAGAAGCGGATGATGCGGGAGAAGACCGGCGTGATCAGCAGGCCGAGCAAGGCCGCCGCCATGACGGCGCCGAAGACCGAGGGCAGGCCGCCGCCGGCCGTCAGGATGGCGACGATGGTGGCCACGCTGGCGAAGGACACGCCCTGGACCAGCGGCAGCTGGCAGCCGAAGAACGGGATGCCCAGCGTCTGCAGCAGCGTGGCCAGGCCGCCCATGAACAGGCAGGAAGCGATCAGCACGCCGATTTCCGCGCCGCCCAGGCCGGCCGCCTGGCCGACGATCAGCGGCACGGCGATGATGCCGCCGTACATGGTCAGCACGTGCTGGAACCCATACATGAGGTTGGCCGTCAGCCCCAGGGTTTCGTCTTCGGGGCGCGGCGGCGCGGTGCGGGCGGGTGTGTTCAAGGCGGTCTCCATCCTCGTCGTTCGTCGTGGACCGGATGCGGCGCGCGCCAAGGCGGCGGGCCGGTCCGGTGGCGCCGCCTCCGGCGGCGCCGGGACGGTCGGTCGTGCATGAGGTCGACGGGCTTATTGTGAACCGCGGGCCTGGATTCCGGATCGCGGCCCCTTCATATTGCCCATCTTCATGTCTTTATTCGGGCCGCTGTCCATTGGTGTTTTCTCTAGGGGGCGGCGGGCGGAGCCTCGCGCGGAGGTCCAGCCGCACGGCGCGGGGCTTTCCAGCCGTCGCCGCGGGGTTTCCACAGGGTTTTCATTTAGAATGCCAGCTTTCCCTGTGTGAGCGGAACCAGGATGAACGAAGAGCGATCGGCGCCGGCCGGAGGGCGGTTCCCGGATGCCGGCATGCCGGACTTCTTCGAGGCCACGCCCATGGCCTTGTGGCTCGAGGACTACAGCGCCCTGCATGCGCAGTTCGAGCGCTGGCGCGCCGAAGGCGTCACGGACCTGCGGTCCTGGCTGCTCCTGGATCCCGATCGGCTGCGGCACTGCGCCGGCCTGATCCGCATCCGGCGCGTCAACCGCCAGGCGCTGACCCTGTTCGGCGCCGCCAGCCAGACCGAGCTGATGGACCGGCTGGGGGACGTCCTGCGCGACGACACCTTCGAGGGCCTGGCCGGCGAGCTCGACCAGCTCTGGCGCGGCCAGGGCGGCTTCCACAGCCAGACGGTGAACTACACGCTGGACGGCCGGCGCCTGGATCTTTCGCTCAAGGCCGTGGCGCTGGCCGACGAGAGCCGGCCCTGGGACCGGATCCTGGTGGCCATGGAAGACGTCACGCCGCTGCAGGAGGCCCGCCGCCAGGCCCAGGCGAGCGCGCGCGACGCCCGCGAATTCTTCCAGCAGGCGCCCGTGTCGCTCTGGGTCGAGGATTTCAGCGCCATCAAGCGCCTGTTCGACGAACTGCGCGAGCAGGACATCAGCGACTTCCGCACCTTCCTGGACGTGCATCCGGACTTCATCGACCGCTGCCTCCAGGAAATCCGCGTCATCGACGTCAACGACTACACGCTGGAGCTGTTCAAGGCCGATTCACGGGAACAGCTGATCGAGCGCGTGGGCGACATCTTCCGCGAGGAATCCCGCCTCTCCTTCGCCGAGCAGCTGGTCGAGCTGTGGCACGGCCGGCTGTTCCACCAGAAAGAGGTCCAGAACTGCACCCTGGCCGGCGACGTGCTGTACATCCACCTGCAGCTGTCGGTGTTCCAGGGGCACGAGGAGGACTGGAGCCTGGTGCTGGTCTCGCTGACCGACATCACCGCCCGCAAGAAGGCCGAGGCCTACCTGGAATATCTGGGCAAGCACGACGTGCTGACGCAGCTGAAGAACCGTTCGTTCTTCGTCGACGAGCTGGGCCGCCTGCAGCGCAAGCGCGCGCCGCTGGTGTCCTTCATCGCCCTGGACCTGAACAACCTCAAGCAGGCCAACGACGAGGGCGGCCATGCGGTGGGCGACGACCTGCTGCGCCGCTTCGGCGAAGTCCTGAACAAGGCCGTGGACCGTCCCGGCCAGGCCGCCCGCATCGGCGGCGACGAGTTCGTGGTGCTGCTGCCCGGCTGCGACGAGGCGGCGACCCGCAAGGTACGGGACAACATCCATTCCCTGATCGAGCTGAACAACCAGTATTACGGCGGCATCCCGCTCAGCGTCTCGGCCGGCGAGATCACCTGCCGCGATCCCGCCGCGCTGGAGCAGGCCTTGAGGGAAGCCGACCGGGCGCTGTACGAGGACAAGCGCCGCTATTACACCACCCACGAGCGGCGCCACTGACCGGCCCGGTATCCGGCCGGATGCCGCCAGTGCGCCTCGCCGTGCAACGGCACCGTCCCCGGCTTCCCGTCCCGTGCTCCGGCCGAATGAGCGGCCGCGGATCACGCCGCCGGTGCGCCTCCGGCCATCAGGCGGCGCGCGGCAGCGGGCTGACCGAGATCAGGCCGGGCTGGTCCACGGCTTCCAGGATGCGGCGCACGCGGTCCTGCCAGAGGTGCGCGAAATCCTGCTTTTCCGTGTCGGTGGCGATGCCGGACAGGATCTTCTGCAGCATCGGCATGGCGGCCGGCGAGCCCGGCACGCCCTGGGCGCTGAAGGACACCGCCACGCGGTCGCCCGTGTCGCGGCGGGTGAAGACGATCTCGCCCGGGACGTCGCCCTGGAAATGCAGCAGGTTGCGCCGGTCGTGCTGGCCGGCCAGGCCCTTGAAGCCCGTGTCCGCGGTGGCGCCCGTGACCAGGCTGACCACGTTGGCGATGACGCCGGTGACGCCGTTGGTGGCGCCGTCGGCGAAGGTGACGTCGATGTCGCCGCGCTGCGGGATCGAGCCGGGGTACAGGGCGCGCAGCGCGCGCACCGTCATCAGCCAGGCGCCGGCGACGGTGGGGCAGGAATGGCCGGCCAGGCGGACGGCGTCTTCGTAGCCGTATTCGATCAGGCCGTCGTCGGATGCGCCCAGCAGCTGGGCGAGCGGGTCGTGCAGCGCGATGCGGGGGGCCTGGGCGAAGAATGCGGGAAATGCCATGGAAAGGGCTCCGGAAAAACGTGTATCGGACCAGTGTAGACCGGTGCCGGAAGGAAAGCCGGCTTAACCCTGGGCGGCATCCGGTCGTTGGGTCGTTGAGTCGTTGAGTCGTTGGTCGCGGGGCCGTCGGGCCGCCGGGTCGCCGGGCGCGCGGGCCGGATGCCGGGACTGGCTGCGAGGATTGGTCGCGGGGCCGCCGGCAAGGGATCGGACGCAAAGTCACCGCCGCCGGCAGGGCCGGGTAGCGGACGGGGGCGGGATGCGGTGTAAGATGAACCGGATCAAGAGCGGCCTGTGGCCTACGCCCGGAGACGGTCCGGCGGGTCCGGGCTGGAACCGACAAGGAGGACATGCCATGGCACACCCCAACAGTTTCGGCGCGCGCGCAACCCTGGATGTGGGAGGCAAGTCCTACCGCATCTGGCGGCTGGATGCCCTGAAGGACCACGGGCTCGATCCCGGACGCCTGCCCTACGGCCTGAAGATCCTGCTGGAAAACCTGCTGCGCACCGAGGACGGCGTGGCCGTGCGGCCCGACGAGATCCGCGCCCTGGCCGGCTGGGATCCCGCCGCCGAGCCCAGCCGCGAGATCGCCTTCACGCCGGCGCGGGTCGTGCTGCAGGACTTCACCGGCGTGCCCGCCCTGGTGGACCTGGCCGCCATGCGCGACGCCATGCGGGCCCTGGGCGGACAGCCCGACCGCATCAATCCCCTGGCGCCGGTGGAGCTGGTCATCGACCACTCGGTGATCGTCGACGACTTCGGCAACAACCAGTCCTTCCGCCGCAACCAGGAAATCGAATACCGGCGCAACGTCGAGCGCTACAAGTTCCTGCGCTGGGGCCAGACGGCCTTCGACAATTTCCGCGTCGTGCCGCCGGACACCGGCATCGTCCACCAGGTCAACCTGGAACACCTCGCGCGCGGCGTGTTCACGCGCGAGATCGACGGCGTGACCGAAGCCTATCCCGACACCTGTGTGGGCACGGACTCGCACACGCCCATGGTCAACGGCCTGGGCGTGGTCGCCTGGGGGGTCGGCGGGATCGAGGCCGAGGCCGCCATGCTGGGCCAGCCCATCTCGATGCTGATCCCGCGCGTGGTCGGCTTCAAGCTGTCCGGCGCCCTGCCGGAAGGCACCACCGCCACCGACCTGGTGCTGACCATCACCGACATGCTGCGCAAGCACGGCGTGGTGGGCAAGTTCGTCGAATTCTACGGCCCGGGCGTGGCCGCCGTGCCGCTGGCCAACCGCGCCACCATCGGCAACATGAGCCCGGAATACGGTTCCACCATCTCCATCTTCCCGATCGACGAGGAAACCCTGGCCTACCTGCGCTTCACCGGCCGTCCGGCCGAGCAGGTCGCCCTGGTCGAAGCCTACGCCAAGGCCCAGGGCCTGTGGCACGATCCCGCGCACGAGCCGCAGTATTCCGAGCGCCTGGAACTCGATCTGGGCACCGTGGTGCCCTCCATCGCCGGCCCCAAGCGGCCGCAGGACCGGATCGCGCTGACCGACGCCAAGCCCGCGCTCGCCAAGTCCCTGGCCGCGCTGCCCGGCGCGCCGAAGTCCAACCCCGCCGTCGTGCGCCTGCCGGACGCGGGCGAATTCCCGCTCGACCACGGCGCCGTCGTCATCGCGGCCATCACCTCGTGTACCAATACCAGCAACCCGGCCGTCATGATGGCGGCCGGCCTGCTGGCGAAGAAGGCCGTGGCGCGCGGGCTGCGCCGCAAGCCCTGGGTCAAGACCAGCCTCGCGCCGGGATCCCGCGTGGTCACGGACTACTACGAAAAGGCCGGCCTGACGGCCTACCTGGACCAGCTGGGCTTCAACCTGGTCGGCTACGGCTGCACCACCTGCATCGGCAATTCGGGCCCCCTGATCCCCGAAGTTTCCGAGGCCGTGCGCGCCAACGACCTGGCGGTCGTCTCGGTGCTGTCGGGCAACCGCAACTTTGAAGGCCGCATCCACTCCGAGGTCAAGCTCAACTACCTGATGTCCCCCCCGCTGGTGGTGGCCTACGCGCTGGCCGGCACCATGGACATCGACCTGCTCAACGACCCGCTCGGCCAGGACGCCGAAGGCCGGGACGTCCGCCTGCGCGACATCTGGCCGTCGTCCGAGGAAGTCCAGGAGGCGATCCGTTCGTGCATCTCGTCCGACATGTACACGCGCGGCTATGCCGGCGTGTTCGACGGCGGCGCGCTCTGGCGCGACCTGGACACCCCCGAGGGCAGCCTGTTCCATTGGGAGGAAGACTCCACCTACGTGCGCAATCCGCCCTACTTCGAGGGCATGCCGCGCCAGCCGCAGCCGGTGGCCGACATCCGCGGCGCGCGGGTGCTGGCGATGCTGGGCGATTCGGTCACCACCGACCACATCAGCCCGGCCGGCTCCATCGGCAAGGACACGCCCGCCGGCCAGTACCTGCGCGCGCACGGAGTCGAGCCGCAGGACTTCAATTCGCTGGGGTCGCGGCGCGGCAACCACGAAGTCATGATCCGCGGCACCTTCGCCAACGTGCGCCTGCGCAACCAGATCGCCCCGGGCACCGAGGGCGGCTGGACGCGCGACTTCACCCGCGACGGCGCACCCGTCTGCACGATCTTCGAGGCCTCGCAGAACTACCTGGCGGCGGGGACGCCGCTGGTGATCCTGGCCGGCAAGGAATACGGCTCCGGCTCCTCGCGCGACTGGGCGGCCAAGGGCACGGTGCTGCTGGGCGTGCGCGCGGTGATCGCCGAATCCTACGAGCGCATCCACCGCTCCAACCTGATCGGCATGGGCGTGCTGCCGCTGCAGTTCCCCGCGGGCCAGAACGCGGCCTCGCTGGGGATCCGCGGCAAGGAGACCTTCGAGATCACCGGGGTGGAGGCCTTCAACGGCGGCGTCACGCCCAAGACCGTGCACGTGCGGGCGGGCGACGTCGAATTCGACGCCGTGGTGCGCATCGACACCCCGACCGAGGCCGCCTACTACCGCCACGGCGGCATCCTGCAGTACGCCCTGCGGCAGCTGCTGGAATAACGCTCGGGGACGGGACCGCGCGGGCCGCGCGGCGGCGGCCCGATGCCGCCCGGGGCTCCCGGCGGGTCCCGGGCGTCTCGGGCGTCCCGGTGCGCCCGGCGCCTCCCATGGCGTTCCAGGGCGCCGGGCCGGCCGGGCTTGCCGGCCGCCTTGTCTACAATGCGGGCTTCGGCCCGCATTTTTCCGCCCTCTTTTCCGCCATCGGGCCGGCTTTTCCGGTCGACGCATGAATCCATCCCCTTCCGCTTCCTGGGGCGCCCTGCTGCGAGGCCGCAACGGCCTGCGCTCCCTCGCCCTGGCCGGCGGCGTGGCGGTGCACGCGGTCAACGTGTTCATCGCCACCACCATCCTGCCCTCGGTCGTCCGGGACATCGGCGGCCTGCCCTGGTACGCCTGGAACACCACCCTGTTCGTGGCGGCCTCGATCATGGGCTCCTCCTGCGCTCCGCTGGGCATCCGCTGGTACGGCCTGCGGCGCTCCTTCCTGCTGGCCCTGGCCGTGTTCATGGGCGGGACCGTGGTCTGCGGGCTGGCGCCCGGCATGCCCTGGCTGCTGCTCGGCCGGGTGGGGCAGGGCCTGGGCGGCGGCATGCTGCTCAGCCTGAGCTACGCCACCGTGCCCCTGGTCTTCGACCAGGACCTGTGGCCGCGGGCCATGGCGCTGATTTCCGGCATGTGGGGCGTGGCCACCCTCGCGGGGCCGGCCATCGGCGGGCTGTTCGCCGAGGCCGGACACTGGCGCTGGGCCTTCTGGGCGGTGCTGCCGGTGTGCGGGCTGCTGGGCGCGCTGCTGGTGACGCAGCTCGGGCCCGCGGGCCGGGACCGCGGCGCGCGGCTGGAGGCGCCGCTGCTGCGTATGGGGCTGCTGGTCGCCTCCGTGCTGGTGGTGTCGGCGGCCAGCCTGTCGCCGTCCTGGATCGCCCAGCTCGCCGGGGTGGCGGGCGGCGTGCTGCTGATCCTCTGGCTGGCGCGCATCGACGGGCGGGCGCGCCAGCGCTTCCTGCCCGGGGGCGCCTGGGTGCTGGGCCATCCCCTGGGCCGCCGCTACGCCATGATCGGCCTGATGAGCCTGGGCGTGACGACGGAAGTCTTCGTGCCCTATTTCCTCCAGGTCCTGCACGGGCAGTCGCCGCTGCACGCGGGCTACCTGTCGGCGCTGATGTCGGCCGGCTGGACCTCGGGCACCCTGGCGAGCTCGGGGCGCGGCCCGGCCTGCGTCGGCCGCCTGCTGGTGCTGGGGCCGATCCTCTCGGCGGCGTCCCTGGCGGGGCTGTACGTCTTCATGCCCGATCCGGCTGCGCCGACGGCGCTGCTGGCCGCGCTGCTGCTGGGAGTGGGCATGGGCATCGGGCTGTGCTGGCCGCATCTGCTGACCGGCGTGTTCCGGGCCGCGCCGCCGGACCAGCAGAGCATCGCCTCGGCGGCGATCACGACCCTGCAGCTGTACGCGATGGCGCTGGGCGCCAGCGTGGCGGGCATGGCCGCCAACGCCGCCGGCTTTACCGACCCGGGCGGCTGGCAGGGCGCGCGCCAGGCCGCCTGGGCGGTCTACGGCGTGTTCGTGTTCGCGCCGGCCCTGGCGATCCGCCTGGGATGGCGCGCGCGCCGCGACGGCATCTAGCGCGCCGGCGGCGCGAGCCGGCCGAGGCCGGCCCCGGCCGGGGCTTGGCTTGCCGTGGCAATCACTTCAGCAGGTGGAACGTTTCGGGATCGGGGCCGATGCGGCCGTCGGCGCGGTCCAGGGTGGCGATCCGCTCCATCGCGGCCTCGTCCAGGTGCAGGTTCCAGAGATTGAAGTTTTCCTGCAGCCGTTCGGGGCTGGAGGATTTCGGGATCACCATGTGGCCCATCTGGATGTGCCAGCGCAGGATCACCTGGGCCGGGCTGGCCTGCAGCCGATGGGCCAGTTCCAGGAACACGGGGTCGCGCAGCGCCTGGCCCTGGCCGAGCGGGCTCCAGGCCTCGGTGCGGATGTCGTGGTCGGCGTGGTAGGCGCGCAGTTCGGCCTGCTGGAAGCGGGGGTGCAGCTCGATCTGGTTGAGCACCGGCAGCACGCCGGTGGCGTCCAGCAGCCGCTGCAGGTGCTCCTGCTGGAAATTGCAGACGCCGATGGACCGCGCGCGGCCTTCGTCGCGCAGCTGGATCAGGGCCTCCCAGGTTTCCACGTAGCGCTTCTGCTTGGGTACCGGCCAGTGGATCAGGTAGAGATCGACGTAGTCCAGCCCCAGGCGGTCGAGGCTTTCCTGGAATGCCGCCTTGGTACTATCGTGGCCATGGCGGTCGTTCCAGACCTTGGTGGCCACGAACAGATCCTCGCGCGGCACGCCGCAGCCGGCGATGCCGCGGCCGACTTCGGACTCGTTGCCGTAGATGGCGGCGGTATCGATGGAGCGGTAGCCGGCTTCGACGGCGGCATGGATCGCCGGGACGACGGCATCGCCGGTCAGTCTCCAGGTGCCCATGCCCAGCTGGGGCGCGCGGCGGCCGTCGTGAAACGTGATATACGGTTGATTGGTGGACATGCAGGTCTCCTGTGAAGGCAGCCCCTTGGCTGCGGCAGGCCTGGTTGGCCAATGAGGGCCAACCGATGATGAACGAATCTTTGGAGTCAGTCGAATGAGTGTACATAGCCAGGCGCAGCGCGTCACCGTGCCCCAGCTCGTCTCTTTCAAGGGCGAGCGCAAGATCGCGGCGCTGACCGCCTACATCGCGCCCATCGCGCGCCTGCTGGACGAGGCCGTGGACATGCTGCTGGTGGGCGATTCCACGGCCATGGTCGGCTACGCGCTGCCCGACACGCTGTCGATCACGGTGGAGACGATGGCCGCGCACACCGCCGCCGTGGTCCGGGCCACCCATCACGCCTGCGTGATCGCCGACATGCCCTTCGGCAGCTACCAGCAGTCCCCGGCCCAGGCCTTCGCCAACGCCGCGACCCTGCTGGCGAACGGCGGCGCCGCGGGCGTCAAGCTCGAAGGCGGGCAGGCCCTGGCCGACACCACCCGCTTCCTGGTCGAGCGCGGCATCCCGGTGCTGGCCCACGTGGGGCTGATGCCCCAGTACGTCCACACCATGGGCGGCTTCAAGGCCCAGGGCATGAGCGAGGCCGCCGCCCGCCGCATCCTGGACGATGCCCGGGCGCATGCCCAGGCGGGGGCCTTCGGCGTGGTGCTGGAAGGCATCAGCGAGCCGCTGGGGCGCGAGATCACGGCGGCGCTGCAGATTCCCACCATCGGCATCGGCGCCTCGCCCGCGTGCGACGGCCAGATCCTGGTGACCGAGGACATCCTCGGCCTGAGCGGGGACCGGATTCCGAAATTCGCCCGGCGTTTCGCCGATGCGGGGCAGGTGATACGGCAGGCGGCGCAGGATTACGCCCAATCCGTGCGGGAGGAGACCTTTCCCACGCTAGATCATTGCTTTGGCGTACGAACCGGGAGGTAATATTCGGTATAACAGTCATTGCCAGATATTTCGCCTGGGCCGTCACCGGCTGATCCGGGCGGTTTCTGGCCGCCAGGCCGCCCAAGGCGGAACGCGCCCTTCGCGGACGCGAGCCGAAGGCGCGCCCGGTGAATTTTTTGGATGGGGGCAGGGACGGCCCGCATCGGGTGCCATGGAAATACGCCAACTCGAGGCTCTGAACGCCATCGTGACCAGCGGCAGCGTCACGGCGGCGGGCCGTATGCTGGGCCGTTCGCAGCCCGTCGTCAGCCGCCAGGTCAGCGATCTGGAAGCCGAACTGGGCTTCACGCTGTTCACGCGCACCCGGCCCGCCATCACCCTGACCGAGCAGGGGGCCGAGTTCTACCAGGAAGTGCGCGGCATCCTGGCCGACCTGCACCAGCTGGAATCGCGGGTCCAGGGCATGCGCAACGGCCAGGTCCGCCCCTTGCGCATCCTGGTGTCGGTCGATCTCGCGCGCAGCCTGCTGCCCGAGGCCCTGGCGCGGATGGACCGCTTCAGCCCCGTCTTCCGCCAGAAGCTCATCATCGAGGAAGTCGTCCACGAGGCGCCCGCCGGCGCCCTGGCCGAGGGCCGGGCGGACTTCGCGCTCATCAACCTGCCCATCGACGCCGAGGGCCTGCGCGCGCACTGGTGCGGCCAGGCGCCCTGCCTGCTGGCGCTGCCGGCCGCGCATCCGCTGGCGTCCCGGGACATGGTCCAGCTCGAGGAAATCCGCAACACCGACGTCATCACGCTGCTCAGCCGCTACCGCATGCGCTACCACCTGACCAGCAGCCTGGCGCAGGCCACGGCGGGCGAGGCGCGGCGCCACATCGAGGTCGGCAGCCAGCAGACGGCGCTGTCGCTGGTGCGGCTGGGGCTGGGCGTGGCGCTGATCGACCCGTTCTCGATCCGCGGCGCGCAGCTCGACGGCATCGTGCTGCGGCCCCTCCAGACCGACATCAGCTACATGATCGGCGCCGTTTCCCAGGCGACGCACGAACTGCCGGAAGGCGCCCTGCGCCTGATCCAGGGACTGCACCTGCATGTCCAGAGCAGCATCCCCCACTACGTCGATACCGATCCCAGCGGGCTGCGCCAGGGGATCTCCAGCAAGGCCGAGATCCTGCGCTCGGCCTGATGCCCCGCCGCTCTCCGGCGCGGTGCCGGCCGCGGCCGTCCCGCCGCGGCGGCGTGCGCCCCGCGTCCCGTCCCCTTCCGAACCGCGGCGTCCGCCTTTCGCCCGGCCCGATTCCAGAGGCGTGCCGGCTTGTGCGATGATGTCGGGTCTTCTTCATGCGGCATAGGACGGCATCGTGATCCCGTTGTCCCCGGAAATCCTGGCGGCGCTGGCGCTGGCCCTGCTGATCGGCGCGGCGGCCGGCGCCTGGCCCGCGCGGCGGCGCCTGCTGGCCCGCACGGCGGAGGCCGCCCGCCAGGCCGAGCGCGCCGATCAGCTGCAGGAGCGGGTCGGGCAGCTCGAACGGGACCTGGCCGGCCAGGCCGGCGCGCTGGAGGACTGGCGCACCCGGGCGCAGGACGGCCGGCTGGAACTGGCCCGGCTGCAGGCCGCCCACCAGGAAAAGCTCGCCGCCCTGGCGGACCTGCGCCAGGCCTTCGAGCAGTCGCGGGCGGCCCTGAAGACCGAATTCCAGCAGCTCGCCAGCCAGGTGCTGGAGGAAAAGAGCCGCGGCTTTTCCCAATCCAGCCAGGACACGCTCGACGGCCTGCTGCGGCCGTTCCGCGAGCAGATCGACGGCTTCCAGCGGCGCGTCAACGAAATCCACGACGCCTCGGTGCGCGGCCAGGCCCGGCTGGACGCGGAAATCCGCCGCGTCCTGGACGTGGGCCTGAAGATGAGCGGCGAGGCCCAGTCCCTGGCCACGGCCCTGAAGGGCGACAAGAAGACCACCGGCAACTGGGGCGAAGTCGTGCTGGAACGCAGCCTGCAGCTGGCGGGGCTGATCGCGGGCGACCACTACCAGGCCCAGGCGCCCTTCCGCGACGAGGCCGGCAATCGGCGCCAGCCGGATTTCGTCGTGCACCTGCCCGACGGCAAGCACCTCATCATCGACAGCAAGGTCTCGCTGGTGGACTACGACCGCGCCGTGGCGGCCGACACGCCCGAGGCGCGCGAGGCCGCGCTGGCCGCGCATGCGCGCGCCGTGCGCCATCACATCGACGACCTGGGCCGCAAGGACTACAGCGGCCTGATCGGCATGAAAAGCCCCGGCTTCGTGCTGATGTACATGCCGATCGAGCCGGCCTACATCGAAGCCATGCGGCACGACCGCGAGCTGTTCGACTACGGCTACCGCCGCAATGTCGTCCTGGTGTCGCACACCACCCTGATGCCCATCCTGCGCACGGTGGCCACCCTGTGGATGCTGGCGCGCGGCAACGAGCAGGCCCGTGCGCTGAGCGAGCAGGCCGGCGGGCTGTACCGGCAGGTGGAGGTGGTGGCCGACCGCCTGCAGAAGCTCGGCCATGCCCTGGGGGCGGCGGCCACGCACTACAACAGCACGGTCACGGCGGTGACGGGGCAGCGCGGCCTGTATGGCAAGGTCGGCCGCTTCGCCGAGCTGTCGGCCAAGGCCGGCCGGTCGCTGCCGCCGCTCGAACCCCTGCATGCGGACTTCGAGGTCCAGCGGCTGGACGGCGTGGCGTCCGGCCCGGAATGCGTGCCTGGAGCGGGAAACCCGTCCGAACCCCTTCTTTCCCCCTCGGAGCCGAACCCATGATGTGTCATTCCGCCCCGTGCCCGGCACCGGAATCCGGCCGGCGCCCTCGTCCCGTTTCCCGGCTGCGGCCGGCGCCGCGCGCCGCCGCGTGCCGGGCCGCCGCCCTCCTGCTCTGGGCCTGTGCGTGGCTGGGCGCGGCGGCGCCGGCTGCCACGGCCGCCGCGCCCGCCGGGTCCGGTCCGGCGGCGGCCGTCCAGGCCGCCGGGCGGCTGGACGAAGCCCCGCGCATGGCGATCCTGTCCGCCTTCGCGCCGGAGCTGGAGCTGCTGCGCGCCCGTCTGCAGGACCCGCGCGTCCACGCCGTCCAGGGCGTCGAGTTCATCACCGGCCGCCTCGAAGGCAAGCCCGTCGTGCTGTCGCTCAGCGGCATCAGCATGGTCAATGCCGCCATGAACACCCAGCTGCTGTTCGACCGCTTCCACGTCACGCACCTGATCTTCAGCGGCATCGCGGGCGGCGTGAATCCGGATCTGCGCATCGGCGACGTCAGCGTCCCGGAGCGCTGGGGGCAGTACCTGGAAGTGGTCATGATGCGGGAAACCGCGCCGGGGCAGTATCGTGCGCCAGCGTCCAAGGGGACCTTCCAGTTCGCCCCCTACGGCATGATGCAGCCGCGCGCCGTGCGCGTGCGGCCGGGCGGGGATGCGGACGGCGTGGCGGGCGGTGTGGCGGACGCGCGTTCGGCGGGCGGCGGGACGGGCATCCAGGAAAAATTCTGGTTCGAGGCCGATCCGGGCATGCTGGCCGTGGCGCGCGGCATCCAGTCCGTGCCCCTGCGCGCCTGCGACCGCGAGGACCGCTGCCTGGACGAGCGCCCGCGCCTGGTGGTCGGCGGCAACGGCGTGTCCGGCCAGGCCTTCGTGGACAACGCGGATTTCCGCCGCTACGCCTTCCGCACCTTCCAGGCCAACGTGCTGGACATGGAAAGCGCCGCCTGCGCCCAGGTCGCCTGGCGCGCGGGCGTGCCCTTCATCGCCTTTCGCTCGCTCAGCGACCTGGCCGGCGGCGGGCCGGGCGAAAATGAAATGGACGCCTTCCTGCACATCGCCGCGGACAACGCCGCGCAGGTGCTGCTGGCATTCCTGCGCGCCTGGCCGGGCTAGAAGCCGCCCGCCGCCGGGCATGAGGCATGCGCCCGCGGCCGGGAAGCATTCCAGGAGCATTCCAGGAGTACGCAAGGAGCATCCCGGGAGTACGCGGGATGCATGCGCGGACCCTTCCAGGAGCATTCGAGGAGAGCACGATGAATCCGCCGACACCCGCCGATGAGGCGGCGGCCCGGCCGCCATCCGACGCCGGCGCCGCTGCCGCGGATGCTGCCGATACCGCCGGCGCCCGCCTGGAAGCGGCCTTCCGGCACGCCGCCGTGGCCTCCACCCTGTACCTGCCCGGGCAGCCGGACCGCGACGTCGGCCTGGCCGAACTGGGGACGGCCGCGGCCGGATCCGGCCTGCTGTGGGTCGGCCTGAAGGAGCCCGACGAGGCCCTGGTGCGTGACGTGGGCCGGCGCCTGGGTCTGCCCGGCCGCGCCATCGAGGAAATCATCGCCCCGCACCGGCGCCCGAAGATCATCGAATACGACCAGCTGACGCTGGTGGTCGTGGTGACGGTCGAGATCGTCCAGGACCGGCCCGGCTTCGGCGACACCCAGCTGCTGATTGGGCCGGGCTACCTGCTGACGATCCGCCGCCACGCGGAAGGGTCGTACCGGGAACTGCGCAACCAGCTGGCCGAGGCGCCTGAATTCCTCAGCCGGGGCAGCGATTACGTCGCCTCCACGCTGCTGGACCTGCTGGCGGACCGCGCCGTCGAGGCGCTGGACCACATGGAGGGCCGGGTCGAGAACGTCGAGCACCAGTTCCTGCTGCGCGGCTTCCGCGAAATGGACATCCGCCGCCTGTACCGCCTGCGGCGCGACCTGCTGCGCATGCAGACGGCGATCGCGCCGCTGGTGGAGATCTGCCGCCGCCTGGCCCGCGTGGACATGCGCAACATCGGCGCCGACAGCCGGGCGTATTTCAACGAGGTCGCCGACCGCATCCAGCGCATCGTCGAATCCATCGCCGGCCTGCGCGAGGCGCTCGCCTTCGCCTTCGAGGCCAGCATGATGATCAGCCAGATGCAGCAGACCGACATCACCCGCAAGCTGGCCGCCTGGGCCGCCATCCTGGCCGTGCCCACGGCGGTGGCGGGCATCTACGGCATGAATTTCAACCACATGCCGGAACTCGGCTGGACCTACGGCTATCCGGCGATGCTGGCCGGGACGGGCGCGGTCTGCGGGCTGCTGTACTGGAAGTTCCGCCGGATCAAGTGGCTGTAGGGTCCCGGACTGCGGCCGCCCGGGCCGTCCACCGGCGAGGCCGCCCGGCGGTGCGGCGCGCCGCCGGGCGGGGGTCGCGGGGCCCGGCGCCGCCGCGGAGGCCGGCGCCGGGCGTCCTCCCGGTCCGCGACTAGTGGAACAGGGCGCTCGCCTTGAGCAGGGTTTCCCAGATGCCCAGCGCCAGCGGGATGCCGACGTAGAGCCAGAACAGCGCGATCAGGGCGGGCGAAGGGGTGCGTGTCGTCGTGGCGGTCATGGAAGTCTCCTATTTCTGGTGGGCCATCTGATGGGCCAGGCCGGCGCCCAGCGGCGCGGCGTCGGTCTCGGCGGCCATGTGGTGGTGCGGGGCGACCGGACGGACCAGCAGGTTGCAGATGAAGCCGACGACCAGCAGGCCCGCCATCAGGTACATCGTGACCGTGTAGGACTGGCCCGGCGGGACGCCGTGGTCCACCTGGTACTGGCGGATGTAGTTGACCAGCACGGGGCCCAGCACGCCGGCGGCGGCCCAGGCGGTCAGGAGGCGGCCGTGGATGCCGCCCACGTAGCGGGTGCCGAACAGGTCGGCCAGGTAGGCCGGGATGGTGGAGAAGCCGCCGCCGTACATCGAGATGATGATGGCGTAGAACAGCACGAACAGGGCGACGTTGCCCGAGGCGCCCATGCCCGGCACCAGGAAGTACAGCACCGCGCCCAGCACGAAGAAGATCCCGTAGGTGACCTTGCGTCCCAGGTAGTCCGAGGTGCTGGACCAGAAGAAGCGGCCCAGCATGTTGGCCAGCGACAGCAGGCCCACGAAGCCGGCCGCCGCGGCCGGCGTGATGGCGCCGCGGAAGCTCTCCTGGATCATCACCGAGGCCTGGCCCAGCACGCCGATGCCGGCCGTCACGTTCAGGGTCAGTGCCCACCACAGCAGCCAGAACTGCGGGGTCTTCAGGGCCTGGTCGATGTGGACGTGGTTGCGCGAGATCATGGCCTTCTGCGTGGCCGGCGGCGTCCAGCCCTCGGGCTTCCAATCCGGCGCGGGGATGCGGATGGCGCAGGCGCCGATCATCATGGAGGCGAAGTACAGCACGCCCATCACCAGGAAGGTCTGGGCCACGCCCAGCGAATCCGGCGTGCGGAAGTGCTCCATCAGCGCCACCGACATCGGCGAGGCGATGAAGGCGCCGCCGCCGAAGCCCATGATCGCCATGCCGGTGGCCATGCCGCGCTTGTCCGGGAACCACTTGATCAGGGTCGAGACCGGCGAGACGTAGCCGATGCCCAGGCCGATCCCGCCCAGGACGCCGTAGCCCAGGTACAACAGCCAGAGCTGGTGGGTCGAGATGCCGACCGAGGACACGATGAAGCCGCCGCCGAAGCAGCAGGCCGCCACGAACATGGCCTTGCGTGGCCCGACGTCCTCCAGCCACTTGCCGGCGAAGGCGGCCGACAGGCCCAGGAACAGGATGGCGAGGCTGAAGATCCAGCCCAGGGCGGGCAGGCCCCAGTCCTCCGGCGCGGGCTGCTGGATGCCGATGAGTTTGGTCATCGGGCCGTTGAACACCGAGAAGGCGTAGGCCTGGCCGATGCACAGGTGGACCGCCAGGGCGGCGGGCGGGATCATCCAGCGGTTGAAGCCGGGCGGAGCGGTGATGCGTTCCTTGCTGAAGAATCCGCTTTGGTTTGTTTCCGTACTCATGAGGTCTCCTCCTGGGTCGAATGCCCGGTATGTCTGCGTGGGTGCTGCTGAGGTCGGAAAGGAAGATCGGAGGCCGGCGGCGGACCGGAGGCCTGAGCGGCGGTGCCGGGCGGGGCGGGCGGCGGGGCGGGCGCCCTGCCCGGATGGAGGCGTTCGCGGTGCAGCGCGATGGCTTCCCGGCAGAGGGGCGACAGCGCGGTGTCGCCCCATTGCCCGTCCGGGTGCGTGCCGAGATAGTCCAGCAGGGCGCGCCGCATGCGCGGGTCCCAGAATCGCCGGATGTGGTCGGCGATGCTGTCGATGCCGGCGGCCCGGTCGGGCATGGCCTCGAAGAACAGGCCGATGCGGTTGGCCAGGCGGATCAGGTGCTCGATGTTGGTCACGGGCGGCTCTCCTCCAGGTCCAGGTCCAGGTAATCGGGCCGGCTGTAGACCGTGCAGCGGCCATCGCGCGCGAAGCCGGCCAGCATCATGGGGGCCTCGCGGGCCAGCCGCACGGCCAGGGTGGTGGGGGCCGAGACGGCGACCAGCGCCCGGATGCCGGCGGCGTGCGCCTTCTGCACCATCTCGAAGCTGGCCCGGCTGGAGATCACCACGAACCCCAGGCCGGGGTCCACCGGCTCGCGCAGCAGGCGGCCGATGAGCTTGTCGAGCGCGTTGTGCCGCCCCACGTCCTCGTAGGTCCAGGCCAGGCGCCCGTCGGGTTCGGCCCAGGCGGCCGCGTGGGTGGCGCCGGTCAGGTTGTGCAGCGGCTGGCGCCGGCGCAACTGGTCGAGCGCGGATTGGACCGCCCCGATCGCCCAGGGCCGCCGCGGCGCGGCCAGGGGAGGCAGGTCGCGGCGGATCTGCGCCAGGCTCTGCACGCCGCACAGGCCGCAACTGGTGCTGCCCGCCAGGGTGCGCCGGCGCAGCTTCAGGGCGTGCAGCCGGGCGTTGACGATGCGCAGCCGCACCACCAGGCCGTCGGGCGCGGATTCGACGTTGATGTCCAGCACGTCGGCCGGCGAGCGAATGATGCCTTCGGTATAGGAAAAGCCCAGCGCCAGTTCGTGGAGATGCAGCGGCGAGGCGAGCAGCGCGGCGTGCGCGATGCCGTTGTATTCCAGGGCGACCGCCTGTTCGCAGGCGATGGCGTCCTGCGCGGCCGTCGCCCGGCTGCCGCCGACGCGCAGGATGTCGTCCATCGCCAGGCCGGCGGACGGGTCGGGGAAGTCGGACAGGGGATCGAAGTCTGCGGGGTGCATGCGGATCTCCTCAGGCGCCGGCGGGCGCGGCCTGGGGCTGGCGGGCCTCCAGGAGCTCGTCCTGGCGCCGGTCGTGCGCCGCCCAGTCCCGCTGCCAGGCCGACGGCGCGGTGACCTTGCGCACCTGGACGGCGGTGACCTTGTATTCCGGGCAGTCGGTCGCCCAGTCGGTGTTGTCGGTGGTGAGGACGTTCGAGCCGCATTCCGGGAAGTGGAAGGTGGTGTACACCACGCCCGGCTGGATCCGGTCGGTGACGGTGGCGCGCAGCACGGTCTCCCCGGCGCGGCTCTCGATGGCGACGCGGTCGCCCTCGACGATGCCCCGGTCCTCGGCGTCGTGGGGATGGATCTCCAGCACGTCCTCGCTGTGCCAGGCGTTGTTGGCGGTGCGGCGGGTCTGCACCCCGGCGTTGTACTGCGACAGGATCCGGCCCGTGGTCATCAGCAGCGGGAAGCGGCGCGTGGAGCGCTCCTCGGTCGGGACGTACTGCGTGATCATGAAGCGGCCCTTGCCGCGCACGAACTCGTCCACGTGCATGATGGGCGTGCCTTCCGGGGCCTCGTCGTTGCAGGGCCACTGGACGCTGCCGCCCAGGGCGGCGATGCGGCCGAAGGACACCCCGGCGAAGGTCGGCGTCAGGCGGGCGATCTCGTCCAGGATCTCGCCCGGATGGGCGTAGTGCATGGGATAGCCCATGGCGTTGGACAGGGCGCAGGTGACTTCCCAGTCGGCCAGGCCGGCCTTGGGCGCCATCACCTGGCGCACCCGCGAGATGCGGCGCTCGGCGTTGGTGAAGGTGCCGTCCTTTTCCAGGAAGGACGAGCCGGGCAGGAAGACGTGCGCGTACTTGGCGGTCTCGTTCAGGAACATGTCCTGGACGATCACGCATTCCATGGCCTGCAGGGCCGCCACCACGTGGCGGGTGTTGGGATCGGACTGGGCGATGTCCTCGCCCTGGCAGTACAGGCCCTTGAACGAGCCGCCGTGGGCCGCGTCGAACATGTTGGGCAGCCGCAGGCCCGGCTCGGACTGCAGCGGGACGCCCCAGGCGCGCTCGAATTCGGCGCGCACGGCGTCGTCGGACACGTGGCGGTAGCCGGGGAACTCGTGCGGGAACGAGCCCATGTCGCAGGAGCCCTGGACGTTGTTCTGGCCGCGCAGGGGGTTGATGCCCACGCCCTCGCGGCCGATGTTGCCGGTGACCATGGCGAGGTTGGCGATGCACATGATGGCCGTGGAGCCCTGGCTGTGCTCGGTGACGCCCAGGCCGTAGTAGATCGCGGCGTTGCCGCCGGTGGCGTACAGGCGGGCGGCGCCGCGCAGGTCGGCCGCGGGCACGCCGGTGATGGATTCGGTGGCCTCGGGGGCGTGTTCCGGGCGGCGGATGAACTGCATCCATTCGTCGAAGGCCCGGTCCTCGCAGCGGGCGCGCACGAATTCGTGGTTCACCAGGTCTTCGGTGACGATGACGTGCGCCATGGCGTTGAGCACCGCGACGTTGGTGCCCGGGCGCACCGGCAGGTGGTAGTCGGCCTTCACGTGCGGCGCGTCGACCAGTTCGATGCGGCGCGGGTCGATCACGATCAGCCGCGCGCCCTGGCGCAGGCGGCGCTTCAGGCGCGAGGCGAAGACCGGGTGGGCGGCGCTGGGGTTGGCGCCCAGCACCACCGCCACGTCCACGTGCATCACCGAGTCGAAGGTCTGGGTGCCGGCCGATTCGCCGATGGTGGCCTTCAGGCCGTAGCCGGTGGGGGAATGGCAGACGCGGCCGCAGGTGTCGACGTTGTTGTTGCCCATGGCGGCGCGCACCAGCTTCTGGACGAGGTAGGTTTCCTCGTTGGTGCAGCGCGACGAGGTGATGCCGCCGACCGAGTCCACGCCGTACCGGGCCTGGATGCGCCGCAGTTCCGAGGCGGCGTGGCCGATGGCTTCGTCCCAGGAAACCTCGCGCCAGGGGTCGGTGATCTTGGCGCGGATCATGGGCTTGGTCAGGCGGTCGGCGTGGGTGGCGTAGCCCCAGGCGAAGCGGCCCTTGACGCAGGAGTGGCCGCGGTTGGCCTTGCCGTCCTTCCAGGGCGTCATGCGGATCACCCGGTCGCCCTTCATCTCGGCCTTGAAGCCGCAGCCCACGCCGCAGTAGGCGCAGGTGGTGATGACCGCGTGGTCGGCCTGGCCCTGCTCGATGACGGTGTTCTCGGTGAGCGCCGAGGTCGGACAGGCCTGGACGCAGGCGCCGCAGGACACGCAGTCGCTTTCCAGGAAGCCGTCGTCCTGGCCGGCGACGATGCGCGAATCGAAGCCGCGCGCCTGCACGGTCAGGGCGTAGGTGCCCTGGACGTCGTCGCAGGCCCGCACGCAGCGGCTGCAGACGATGCACTTGGACGGGTCGTAGGTGAAATAGGGGTTGGAAGCGTCGGCGGCGTCGTCCAGGTGGTTGGCGCCGTCGAAGCCGTAGCGCACGTTGCGCAGCCCCACCACGCCGGCCATGTCCTGCAGCTCGCAGTCGCCGTTGGCCGGACAGGTCAGGCAGTCCAGCGGGTGGTCGGAGATGTAGAGCTCCATCACGTTGCGCCGCAGTTCGTGCAGCTTGCCGGTCTCGGTGCGCACCACCATGCCGTCCTCAACGGGCGTGGTGCAGGACGCCGGATGGCCGCGGCGGCCTTCGATTTCGACCAGGCACAGGCGGCAGGAGCCGAAGGCCTCCAGGTTGTCCGAGGCGCAGAGCTTGGGGATCTGGATGCCGGTCTCGGCGGCGGCGCGCATGATCGAGGTGCCGGCCGGGACGGTGACGGTCTGGCCGTCGATGGTCAGGGTGACGGTTTCGGTGGACAGGGACTCGGGCGTGCCCATGTCGCGGTCGCGTTTCAGGACGGTTTCCAGCATGGCGGGCTCCTAGGCGGGCTGCGAGGCGGTCTGGGGAACGGAGGCGGGGGACAGGCCGAAGTCCTCGGGGAAATGGCGCAGGGCGGACAGCACGGGGTAGGGCGTCATCCCGCCCAGCGCGCACAGCGATCCGGCCATCATGGTGTCGCACAGGTCGCGCAGGAGTTCGGCCCGGGTCTCGCGGTCCCGGCCGTCGCGGATCGCGCGGATGACCTCGGTGCCGCGCACCGAGCCGATGCGGCAGGGCGTGCATTTGCCGCAGGATTCGATGGCGCAGAATTCCATGGCGTATTCGGCCAGGGCGGCCATGTCGGCCGTGTCGTCGAAGGCCACCACGCCGCCGTGGCCCAGCATGGCGGAAATCGCCAGGAAGGCCTCGTAGTCCAGCGGCGTGTCCCACTGGGATTCGGGCAGATAGGCGCCCAGCGGGCCGCCCACCTGGACCGCGCGCAGGGGACGCCCCGAGGCGCTGCCGCCGCCGAAGCCGTACAGCAGCTCGCGCAGCGTCAGGCCGAAGGCCTTTTCGACCAGGCCGCCCTGGCGGATGTTGCCCGCCAGCTGGAAGGGCAGGGTGCCCCGCGAGCGGCCCATGCCGAAGTCGCGGTAGGCCTGCGCGCCGCGCGCCAGGATGAAGGGCACCGTGGCCAGCGAGATCACGTTGTTGATCACGGTGGGGCAGCCGAACAGGCCGCGCACGGCGGGCAGCGGCGGCTTGGCGCGCACCAGGCCCCGGCGGCCTTCCAGGCTTTCGAGCAGCGAGGTTTCCTCGCCGCAGATGTAGGCGCCCGCGCCGCGCCGCAGCTCGATGTCGAAGGCGCGGCCCGAGCCCCGGATGTCGTCGCCTAGCCAGCCGGCCTCGCGCGCGGCGCGCAGGGCGCCGGCCAGGACCCGTTCGGCCTGGGGATATTCGGAGCGGACGTAGATGTAGCCCCGCGTGGCGCCCACGGCCAGGCCGGCGATCGCCATGCCCTCGATGAGCGCGCAGGGGTCGCCCTCCATCAGCAGGCGGTCGGAGAACGTGCCCGAGTCGCCTTCGTCGGCGTTGCAGACGATGTATTTCTGCGCCGCCGGGGTCTGCAGCACGGTGCGCCACTTGATGCCGGTGGGAAAGGCCGCGCCGCCGCGGCCGCGCAGGCCGGATTCGGTGACCGCGTCGACGATGGCCTCGGGCGCCATGTCCAGCGCCCGCCGCAGCCCGGCGAAGCCGCCGTGGGCCTCGTAGTCGGGGATGCTCAGCGGGTCGATCAGGCCGACCCGGGCGAAGGTCAGGCGCTCCTGGTTCTTCAGGTAGGGGATGTCTTCGGTCGGGCCGTGGCACAGGGGATGGGCGCCGCCCGCCGCGGCCGCGCCGCCTCGGGTGGCACCGCCCGGGGCGCCGTCCGTACAGGGAGTACAGGCCGCGTCCAGGATGGACGGGACGTCTTCCGGTGCGACGGAGCCGTAGGCGATCCGTCCGGCGGGCGTCTCGACCTCGACCAGGGGTTCGAGCCAGAGCAGGCCGCGCGAGCCGTTGCGCACGATGCGCAGGTCCAGGCCGCGGCGGGCGGCTTCCGCGCGGAAGGCGTCGGCCACCGCGTCAGCCCCCATGGCCAGGGCGGCGGTGTCCTGCGGGACGTAGAGGATGCGTTCCATGGTTCGGATGTGTTCCATGGCTCAGGCCTCCCGCGCCGCCGCCAGCAGGGCGTCCAGTTTCTCGGGGGTGACGCGCGCGTGGGGGCGGCCATCGATCATGACGGCGGGCGACTGGGCGCACAGGCCCAGGCAGTACACCGGGGCCAGCGAGACTTCGCCGGGATCCCCGGCGGCGACGCGCGCCCGGGCGTGCTCGTACAGGGCGTTGCCGCCACAGGCCTGACAGGATTCGGCGCGGCAGACTTCGAGCTGCGTGCGCGCCGGCGGCGTGGTGCGGAAGTGGCCGTAGAAGCTGATCACGCCGTGGACCTCGGCGCGGGACCGCTGCAGGGCGGCGGCGATCTGCGGCACGGCCGGCTCGGGAATCCAGCCCAGGGCGTCCTGCACGTCGTGCAGGATCGGCAGCAGGGCGCCGGGCCGGCCGGCGTGCCGGGCGAGGATGTCCCGCACCAGCGGGTGGGCGTCGTGCGGGGCTGCGTCGGCATCGGACCGGATGGTGTCCATGGCTTCGTCTCCGGCGCATGATCGGCGGGCATGCGCTTTAATAGGTTTATTCGTGCATATATAATTCAGTGCCGTTGATTTACTCTACTCTTGAAAATAATTTGATTTCAATAAGATAATAAAAACATATTTGGATCATGGTTGCTTTTTTATAGGCAATCGAATTCATATTAATAAGACTTTCAGGAGGAGACATGGCGGTTTACCGGTTCAAACCCCGGCTGCATTCCGAATGGGTGCTGGAAAAGCAATCCGGGGAAATACTGCCCATGGGCGAGGTGCTGCGGCTGCTGGCCGCCGTCGACGAGCACGGCCACATCGCGGGGGCCTGTCAGGCGCGCGGGATGTCCTACCGGCATGCCTGGGGCATCCTGCGCAAGGCCGAAGCGGAATTCCAGGCGCCGCTGATCGAAACCTCGCGGCGGCGCGGTTCGCGTCTGACCAGCTTCGCGCAGCACCTGCTGTGGGCCAACCGGCGCATCGACGCGCGCCTGGCGCCCACCTTCGAGAGCCTGGCGTCCGAGCTGCAGGAAGAGCTGCAGCGCCTGTATTCCGAGGAAATGTCCGTGCTGCGCCTGCATGCCAGCCACGGCTTCGCCGTCGAGGGCCTGATGCGCCTGGCCAACGACCACGACATGCTGCCGCTGGAACTGCGCTACCGCACCGGGATCGAGGCGCTGGCCTCGCTGGACCGCGGGGAATGCGACCTGGCCGGATTCCAGGTGCCGCTCGCGGAATACGAAAAGCCGATCCTGCAGCACTACAGGCGCTGGCTCGATCCGGACCGCATGCTGCTGCTGCACCTGGCGGAGCGCAACACCGGGCTGTTCGTGCAGCCCGGCAATCCCAAGCGCATCCGCTCGGTCAGCGACCTGGTGCGCCCGGACGTGCGCTTCGTGAACCGGCAGATCGGCTCCAGCACGCGCTTCCTGGTGCATCTGATGCTGGATCGCCTGGGCATCGACTCGAAGGACGTCACCGGTTTCGACAGCGGGGAATTCACGCACATGGCCATCGCCGCCCACATCGCCAGCGGCATGGCCGACGTCGGCATCGGGGTCGAGACCGCCGCCTGGCGCTGCGGGCTGGAATTCATCCCCCTGGCGCGGGAGCGCTATTTCTTCGGCATCAACAAGGAACTGGTCGGCACCCAGTCGCTGCAGCGGCTGCTGGACCTGATGAACGGCGACGCCTACCAGGCCTACGTGCGGGATCTGGTGGGCTACGACTGCAGCCTGCTGGGGCAGGTGCAGACCCTGGAACAGGCCTTCGGGCCGGATTTCCGCATCGCCGTGAGCGTGAAGCGGCCATTGTAAAATGCCCCACCCGGCGCTGCGCCCTCCGGCGATTCCTTCCCTCCATGCTGAACATCCTTGCCATCATCGGGCCGCTTTTTGCGGCCATCGCCATCGGCTTCGCGGCCATCCGGCTCGGCTTCTTCAGCAAGGACGACGTCCGGGTGCTGGGCCGCTTCGTCATCCAGCTCGCCCTGCCGGCCTTGCTGTTCAAGGCGCTGGCCGAACGCTCCCTGGACGAGATCTTCAACCTCGGCTACCTGGGCGCCTACGCGCTCGGTTCCGTGGCCTGCCTGGCGCTGTGCACGGCCGGCGCCCGGCTGTTCCTCGGTCCCCTCTCCCGGCCCGCGCTGGGCATGATCGCCGTCGGCAGCTCGCTGTCGAACAGCGGCTTCATCGGCTTTCCCCTGGTGCTGCAGTTCCTCGGCCACGATGCCGCCGTCGCCCTGGCGCTGTGCATGCTGGTGGAAAACCTCGTGGTGCTGCCCATCGCCCTCATCATCGCCGAGCCGGCGGGCGATGGCGGCGGCGGGCGCCTGCGCGTGCTGCTCGGCCTGCTCCGCGGGCTGCTGCGCAATCCGCTGATCCTGGCCATCCTGGGCGGCTTCGCCTGCTCGCTGCTGCAGCTGCGGCTGCCGCTGCCCGTGGCGCGGGTCGTCGATCTATTCGCCGGCGCGTCCGGCCCGGTGGCGCTCTTCGTCATCGGCGGCACGCTGGTCGGCCTGCGGCCGGGCGGCGACCTGCCGCGCATCCTGTGGGTCAGCGCCGGCAAGCTGATCCTGCATCCGCTGGCCGTCGCGCTGGCCCTCTGGGCGTTCCTGCCCGGCGACCCCCTGCTGCAGGCGGCCGGCGTCATCATTGCCGCCCTGCCCATGTTCAGCATCTTTCCCATCATCGCGCAGAAATACGACGAGCAGTCCTGGTGCGCCTCGACCCTGCTGGTTGCGACGCTCGGCTCGTTCGTGACCCTGAGCGTCGTGCTGTGGCTGGTGGGCGCGTCCCTGCGCGGGTGAGGGCCGGCGGAAGTCCTGGCGGGGACCTGTGCGTCCATGGGCTCGTGCGGCCGTTCGTTGCGGGGCGTCCGTCTATTCGATCAGGAACTGGCCGCGCATGCCGGCTTCGTAGTGACCCGGGATCGTGCACGCGAAATCGAGCGTGCCCGGCTGGCCGAACGTCCAGACCAGTTCCCCGCTGCGGCCTGGCTCCAGCGTGAGCGCGTTGGCCTCGTGATGCGCCGGCATGCCGGGGTGGGCGCGCATCTCCTGGGCGTGCGCCAGGATCTCATCGAGTTTTCCCAGGACGAATTCATGGGACAGCCTGCCGGCGTTGTGCAGCCGCAGCCGCACGGTCTCGCCCGGCCGCACCGGGATCCGGTCGGGGTGGAAGCGCATGGCGTCGTCCATGGCGATCTCGATGACGCGCTCGGGCTGGGCGTGTTCCTGCGCGTGCGCAGGCGTGTGGGCGGGCGCGTGCGCGGGCATGTGTGCCGCCGCCGGCGGGGGTGCCGGTGCCGCGTGCATGTCGTGCGGGGCGCCCTCCTGCGCGCGGGCGGCGCCCGTGGCGAGAAGGAGCGCGGCGAGGAGGACGAGTGGCTGGGTGCGCATGGGGAGCTCCTGGTGCGGGCCCGGCGAGCAGGCGGTTTCGACGCGCATGCGGGCTTGCCACGCGTGCGGGTTCGATGAGCGGGCGGCTGCGTCGAGCATGCGGTTCCGACGAGCATAAACCCTGTCGCCGCCGTGGGCGCGGGAATCCCCCGCGGACGAGTCGGGAACCGGGGCGGCGCGCCTCCGTTCCCCGGTCAGCCGCCGCGCACCATCTGCAGGATCCGGGTGGTCGTCAGGCCGCGCGACATGTCCTGCATCTGCGGCAGGTACCGGTCCTGCATCCGGCGGCCGTCCGCCATCACGTGCTGGTAGGCGTCGCGCAGCATCTGCGTGCTCAGCGTCCGGCCGCCGGCGTAGTACTGGTGCGCGACGTGGCCCAGCGCGTAGGTGGAGGCGAAGCTCATGCCGCTGCTGACCGCCTGGCGGCCCAGGCCGCCGAGCAGGCCCCCGCCCACCTTGCCCAGCAGGCCGCCGAGCAGCTTGCGGCCCGCCTGTTCCAGGTACTGCGAGGTCAGGCCCACGCCCAGGGTGGCCAGCAGGTCCTTGATGTGGCCGCGGTCCAGCTCGTAGCCGTGGCTCTGGCCGATCTGGTAGACCAGCCGCATCTGCAGCGGGATGATGGCCAGCGTGGACAGGTTCTCGGGCAGCAGTTCGATGGCGCCGTTGAGGATCGCCGCATTGAGGATCTTGCCGTCCATCTCCGCCGCCGACAGCGCGCCGGGGCGGCGTTGCGCGGCGGTGCCGGACGGCGCATCGGGCATATCGGTCGCATCGGGCGCGGTGGTCGCATCGGACGCAGCGGGATGCGGCGCTTCTCCCCCCGCCACGGTTGCCGGCGCCGCCTCGGCCATCACGGACGCCGCGTCCAGCGGCGCGGCCGCCAGCGCGTCGGCCTGCGCGTCGAATTCCGCCGGCGCCTGGCCCAGCGCCTCGCGCAGGCGGGCGAGGAAAGCCTGTTCCGGCGCGCTGGTCCGGCCGTCGGCCTCGCATACGCAGACGGCCATTTCATAGGCCAGCTGGCGCGCCTCGCCGCTCGCCAGGCTGGGCAGCACGTCGGCGAGCTGCACCCGGCGCATCAGCACCTCCTGGTACAGGCCGGGCAGGTTGATCCGCTGGTCCTGCGCCAGGCCTTGCGCCACCTGGCGGATCTGTTCGCGTTCGCGATCGTGCTTGTCGCCGTCGGCGTACGAGGCCAGCAGGCAGATGGTGAGTATGGCGCGGATTTCTTCGGTGTTCATCGGGTTCCTTCATCGATCCGGAGGGGGGCCGCGGGGGGCCTGGAGGCAAAAGGACGGGCGCGCGCCCGTCCGTATCGGTCGTGTCGCTCGCCGGGTTCAGGGCAGCAGGATGACGCGCTCCACCTCGAACTCGTCCTTGCGCAGGCCCTTGTCGAACTCGCCCACCAGTTCCACGCGCTGTTCGGCGCTCACGGTCTGCCCGGCCGGGAAATCCTCGGCGTCGATCTCCACGATCATGCGGCCCGTCGCGTCCTCGAAGGTGTAGCGCTCGTCGCCCTCGAAGGACACGAGGCGGCCCTGCAGCCGGGCGGGCTGGTCGTCGCGGCCGGTGTCGAGCAGCTGCTTGACCGTCGTCAGCGGGATGGAGCTGGGCCCGGAGTAGCCGCCCGGGGCGGCGGCCTTGGGGGCGTTGCTGGGGCCGGTGTAGCCCGTGGGCTGGGCGATGGCGGTGGCGGCGCCCAGGGCCAGGGCCGCGGCGGCAAGAAGGGACAGGGAGGGATGGCGCATGGTTTCGATTCCTTTCTTTCGGCGCACGTGCAGGTGCATGTACATATGTGCGTCTGCGTCTGCGTGTGCATGAGAAGCCGCGATTCGCGGGACGACTCCATTGGACAGGACGAAGCTGAAGGCAATCTGATGCGGCCTGGTGCGGGCGGGCCCTAGTCCGGCGGGAAATCCAGCACCGCGCCCAGGCCACGGCCCTCCAGCCCGTCCTCGAAGCGCAGGGACGCGCCGTGCAGCGCCGCGATGCGTGCCACGATGGACAGGCCCAGGCCGTTGCCCGCCTGTCCGGTGCCCAGCACCCGGAAGAACCGCTCGCCCAGGCGCGCGCGCTGCTCGGGCGGCACGCCCGCGCCGTCGTCGCGCACGGCCAGGCGCGTGCCGCCTTGCGGCAGCCGCGAGGATTCGATGCGGATGCGGCCGCCCGCGCGGCCGTAGCGCGCGGCGTTGTCGATCAGGTTGCGCAGCGCGCTGGCCAGCAGCGCGGGCGCCGCGCGCAGCCGCGGCGCCGCCAGGGCGCGCTCGATCCGCATGTCCGGCGCCATCGCTTCCAGCTGCAGGCCGTCGAGCAGCGCCTCCAGGTCCACGGATTCGAGCGCCGCGGGCTCGGCCCGCGGCTCCAGGCGGGCCAGCGCCAGCAGGCTTTCCACCAGCGCGGTGCAGCGGTCCAGGTCGGCGCGCAACTGCCGCAGGTGGGCGTCGGGCAGGCGCAGTTCGCGTTCGATGAGCTGCACGCGCATGCGCAGCGCGGCCAGCGGCGTGCGCAGTTCGTGCGCCGCGTCGGCCGTGAAGCGCCGCTCGCTGTCCAGGGCCGTGGACAGGCGTGCCAGCAGCGCGTTGAGCGCGTCCAGGATCGGCAGCAGTTCGCGCGGCGGGTTCGGCGCCCGCACCGGCGTCAGGTCGTGCGGCGACTTGGCGTCGATGAGCATGGCCGTCTCCTCCAGCGGCCGCAGCAGGCGCCGGATCAGGAGCCAGCTCAGCAGGCCCAGCATCGCCAGCAGCCCCAGGGCCGGCCAGGCCAGGTTCTCGGCCATGTCCTCCAGCAGCTCCAGGCGCTCCTCCATCGGCTGGGCCACCTGGGCGGTGACGCCGCCCGGGCCGGGGCGCACGTGCACGCGCCAGAACTCGTCCTCGACCCGCACCGTGGCCATCGTCTTGCCCCGTGCATCGGGCAGGAAGGCGGTGTGCGGCGTGTCCTCGCCGCGCAGGAGCACGCGGCCGTCGGACGCCACGAGCTGGTAGTACATGCGCAGCTTCAGGGTGTCGCCGCGCTCCGTGCGCGGCCCCCGGATGCCGTCGGCGGCTTCTCCCGGCAGGCCGATCCGCAGGACCAGGCGCGAGCCTTCTTCCAGCGCGTCGTCGAAGACCTCGCTGGTGGCGAACCAGGCCACGCCGACCACGATGGCGAGGCTGGTCAGCCACAGGCCGATGCTGGTCCCCATCACGGCCAGCAGCAGGCGCCGCCGCAGCGACCAGCCGCCGCGCGCCGGCGGGGCGTCCGCAGGCCCGCCGGGCCGGCGCCGGGTCCGGGGCCATCGAAGGGGTCTCATGGGGGGCTCAGTCCGTAGCCCTGGTTGCGCACCGTCACGATGAACCGGTTGCCCAGCTTCTTGCGCAGGTTGTAGACGTGGACCTCGATGGCGTTGCTCTCCACTTCCTCGCCCCAGCCGTACAGGGCTTCCTCCAGCTGGGCGCGGCTCAGGATGTGGGCGGGGCGGCGCATCAGGGCGTGCAGCACGGCGAATTCGCGCGCGGTGAGCGTGACCGGCGCGCCGTCCAGCGTCACGCGCTTGGCGGCGGGGTCGAGCGCGACGGCGCCATGGCGCAATTCGGGGGTGTCCTGCGCCGCGCCGCGGCGCAGGGCCGCGCGCACCCGGGCCGACAGCTCTTCGAGGTCGAAGGGCTTGACCAGGTAGTCGTCCGCGCCCAGGTCCAGGCCCTGCACGCGGTCGGCCAGCGTGTCGCGCGCGGTGATCACGATCACCGGCAGGCGGGCGCGCGGCGATCCGGCGCCGCGCAGGGCCTGCAGCACGGCGTCGCCGTTCAGGCCGGGCAGGCCCCGGTCCAGCAGGACGCACTGGTACTCGTGCGCCGCCAGCGCGGCGGCGGCCTGGTCGCCGCGCTGCAGCCAGTCCACCGTGTAGCCGTCCATCCGCAGCCACGACTGCAGGGAATCGCCCAGCGAGGGGTCGTCTTCGATCAGGAGGATGCGCATCCGGGCATCTTACGATGGAAAGATGAAGCGAAGCTGATGCGCGTGCGCGGGCCTTCGGGCCGCGGCATGGCCGATGCCTGCCGGGGTTTTCCGGACCATGGGCCGGAGAGGCGATTTCCCTATAATTTCCCGATGAACGGCAACAATCAGTGGAGCCGCCAGATCCGGGCCTGGGCACGGGAGCTGGGGTTTTCCGACATCGGGGTTTCGGGGGTGGACCTGTCCTCGGCCGAGCCGCACCTGCTGCAATGGCTCGCCCGGGGCTATCACGGCGACCTGCACTACATGGAGCGGCACGGCCTCAAGCGCGCGCGTCCGGCCGAACTCGTGCCCGGCACGGTGAGCGTGATCACCGCGCGCATGCCTTATCTGCCGCGCGACACCGCGCCCGACTGGCAGGCCCGCGAATGCGCGCGGCTGGCCGATCCCGGCGAGGGCGTGGTGTCGCTCTATGCCCGGGGGCGCGACTACCACAAGGTCGTGCGCGCGCGCCTGCAGAAGCTGTGCGACCGCATCGAGGCGCTGGTCGGTCCGTTCGGCTACCGCGTCTTTTCCGATTCGGCGCCCGTGCTGGAAAAGGAACTGGCCAGCCGCAGCGGCCTGGGCTGGCGCGGCAAGCATTCCATGGTGCTCTCGCGCGATGCGGGCTCGATGTTCTTCCTGGGCGAGATCTTCGTGGACTTCGCGCTGGAGCCCACCGATCCGGTGAGCGCGCATTGCGGCACCTGTACCGCCTGCATCGACGTCTGCCCCACGGGCGCCATCGTGGCGCCCGGCGTGGTGGACGCGCGCCGCTGCATTTCCTATCTCACCATCGAGAACCACGGTCCCATCCCGGAGGAACTGCGCCCGCTGATGGGCAACCACATCTACGGCTGCGACGACTGCCAGACGATCTGTCCCTGGAACAAGTACGCGCAGACCTCGACGCTGCCCGATTTCGACGAGCGCGCGCCGCTGGTCGGCCGCCGGCTCGTCGAGCTGTTCGCCTGGGACGAGGAGACGTTCCTCAAGCGGACCGAGGGCGGGCCGATCCGGCGCATCGATCACGAGCGCTGGCTGCGCAACATCGCCGTGGCGCTGGGCAATGCGCTGCGCGAAGCCGATGCGGCCCAGGCCCGCGAACTGCGCGCCGCCCTGCTCGGCCGCGCCGACCATGAAAGCGCCCTGGTGCGCGAGCACGTGGCCTGGGCGCTGGCGCAGCGCGCCTGAACACGGTCAGTCCGTCGCCACCTTGGCGCGCAACTGCTTGAGGGCGCTGCGTTCGGTCTTTGCCTGTTGACGTCGGCGCCTGGCCCCCTGCGTGGGTCGCGTGGGGCGCCGGGCCTCGGGGATGTCGCCGGCACGGTCGATCATCTCCTGCAGGCGCGCCAGCGCCTCCTGCCGGTTCTGCGCCTGGTTGCGGCTGGATTGCGCCTTGATCACGATGATGCCCGCCGCCGTGATGCGATGATCGCGCAGGCCCAGCAGCCGCTCGCGGACGGATTCGGGCAGCGTGGAAGCATGAATGTCGAAGCGCAGATGGACGGCGCTGGAAACCTTGTTGACGTTCTGGCCTCCCGCGCCTTGAGCGCGGATGGCGGTGAATTCGACGTCGTGCGCCTGGATCGGATATCGGTGTCGTGTCATGGGCGGGGCTTGCGCGACATCGCTTTGGCCCGGTACATGTCGGCGTCGGCTCGCAGCAGGGCGCTGGTGCCGGGTGGCGGATCGACCTCGCGCCACATGCCGGGCCGCAGGTCTTCGAGGCGCCAGGGCCCGATGCGCGTGCGCACCAGGCGCAAGGTCGGCAATCCCACAGCCGCGGTCATGCGCCGCACCTGGCGGTTGCGGCCTTCGCGGAGGGTGATCTCCAGCCAGGCGGTCGGGATGCTTTTGCGGAAACGCACCGGCGGATCGCGCGGCCAGAGCTGCGGTTCCCCCAGCAGGCGGGCCTGGGCGGGCAGGGTGGGGCCGTCGTTCAGCTCCACGCCGGTCCGCAGGCGTTGCAATTGAGCCTCGGCCGGCTCGCCTTCGACCTGCACCCAGTAGGTTTTTTCCATCTTGTGCCGGGGATCGGCGATGCGCGCCTGCAGGCGGCCGTCGTCGGTCAGCAGGAGCAGGCCTTCGCTGTCGCGGTCCAGCCGCCCGGCCGGGTAGACGCCGGGCACGTCGACGAAGTCCTTCAGCGTGGCGCGTCCCTGGTCGTCGCTGAACTGGGTCAGCACGCCGAAAGGCTTGTTGAACAGCAGCAGGCGGGGCTGGGCGGGCGGCGCCTTGGCGGCCGGCCTGCCGGCCGCCGCCTGCGATGGACGCTTGCGCTTCATGGCGCCGTCTCCGGTGGATGGGTCGTGGCGGCTGCGCCGTGGGGCGCCGCCGTCCGGTCATGATACTGCCCGAGGCCGTTCAGCGGCGCCGGAAGCCGCGGCCGGGCTCGTTTCGACTGGGATAGACTACGCTGAAGCACAGGACTCGAAGGCGGATCTCCGGCACGGCCATGTTGACGTTCAAACAGATAGAAGCGCTTTATTGGGTGGTGGAACTGGGTGGGTTCGCCAAGGCGGCGGACAAGCTCAATACCACCCAGTCGGCGATCACGAAACGGATCAAGGAGCTGGAAGCCGACTTCGATGTCCAGATCTTCGACCGCTCATCGAAAAAAGCGGTCATTACGCAGAAGGGCCGCGAGATCTTCGAGATGGCCGACGACCTGCTGTCGCTGCGCGACGTGATGCTGATCAGGCTCAAGGGGCATCACACGTTTTCCGGCACGCTCCGGCTGGGGATCACCGAAATCACCGCCATGACATGGCTGCCCGATCTGATGCGCCAGATGAAGATATTCTTCCCGCAATTGAAGGTGGTCCCGATCATCGGCATGGCTGCGGAATTGCACAAGAACCTGCTCGAGGCGCGTCTGGACATGGCCTTCCTGCATGGCGACCTGCGCGGCCCGCTGCTGCAGGCGGAGCCGCTCGGGGTCCTGAAGTTCGCCTGGATGGGCAGCCCCGAGCTGATTTCCAGCGACAAGGTATACACGCCGGAGGAAATTTCGCGGATGTTCCTGATTCGCCAGGATCAGGAGTCCGGGTTGAACGCCGTCTATGACGAATGGCTGAAACCCCATAGGGCGGAACAGAATCTTTTCACGATCAACAGCCTGCTGGCCATGGCGGGCCTGACGGTGGCCGGTTTTGGCGTGTCGTGCCTGCCACTGGACTATTTCTATGGCCTGGTGCAGCAGAGAAAACTGATCGTTGCCCAGACCACCAAGCCCATGCCCCAGTCCCAGTATTGCTCGATGTACATGAAGAACATGAACAGCGTGCTGTACCAGGAGGTCGCGGACCTGGCCAGGGAGCACTGCAATTTTGCCGTGCCTTACGGCTCGGCCGTCATGAACTGATTTGACCCGATATGAGCTGATGTGCACGCCTGATGTGCACTACTGATGTGCACCGGTCAGTGCCTGATGTCGGACAGGAACTTGAGCGCCCGGTCGGACGCCGGCCGCGTGAAGAACTGGTCGGGAGGCGCCATTTCGACGATCCTGCCGGCATCCATGAACCATACGACGTCGGCGACGTCCCGGGCGAAGTTCATTTCGTGAGTGACGCACACCATGGTCATGCCGTCTTTCGCCAGCGACTTCATCACCAGCAGCACTTCGTTGACCATCTCCGGATCCAGCGCGCTGGTGGGTTCGTCGAAAAGCATGATCCGGGGCCGCATGGCCAGGGCGCGGGCGATGGCGACGCGCTGCTGCTGGCCCCCGGAAAGCTGCCCGGGGAATGCCCCCGCCTTGTGGGACAGCCCCACACGCTCCAGCAGCGCCATGGCCGTCTCCTTGGCCTGTTTCCGGTTCAGCCTCCCGAGCATGACGGGCGCCATCGTCAGGTTGTCCAGCACGCTCATGTGGGGGAAGAGATTGAATTGCTGAAACACGAAGCCGATGTGGCTGCGCAGTTCGTCGATCGAACGGCAGCTGTGGACGGGCGTCTTGTCGACGTAAATCGCGCCTTGCTGAATGGATTCGAGGCGATTGATGGTGCGGATCAGGGTGGATTTGCCCGATCCCGACGGCCCGCATATGACGACGACCTCGCCCTGCTTGACTTCCGCATTGATGTCGTCGAGGGCGTGGTAGTCCCCGTACCATTTGCCCACGTTTTCAAATTGAATCATTCAGGCCACCTGGATTGCTGATGTGCGTTTGATCTGGATGCGGTTTTCGATCAGCTTCACGAAACCGCCGAGAATCAGATTGAGGGTGAAGTACGTGAGCGCCAGCAGGGAAAAGACCTCGAATGGCTTGGTCAACAGGATGTTGTTGATCTGCGCCGCCGCGAACGTCAGTTCGTGCACGCTGATGACGAATCCCAGCGAGGTTTCCTTCACCGTCGAAATGAACTGGCTGAGCATGCTGGGCAGCGTGTTGTACAGCGCTTGCGGCAGGATGACGCGCCGCATGGTCCGGGTGTAGCTCAGGCCCAGCGAACGGCCTGCTTCGAGCTGGCCCGCGGGCAGGGCCTGGATGCCGCTGCGGATGATCTCGGCCAGGTAGGCGCTTTCGTAGATCACCAGGGCGGTGACCATGGTGGCCGCGCCTCCCACCGGCCGGCCGATCAGGATGGGCACGAAGAAATATGCCCAGAAAATGAACATGATCAGCGGCAGGCCCCTGACGATGTAGACGACGGCGGTGCTGGGCCAGTAGAAAATCCGTATGGAACTGATCCGGCCCAGCGCAAGCGCGATGCCTAGCGGGAAGGCCAGCGCCAGGCTCATCAAGGCCAGGCCGACGGTCGCCGCCAGGCCGCCTATCGCGCCATTGGGATACTGACCCACCAGCAGGAGCAGCCAGTTGTCGAAAATGATATCCAGCATGTTTGCCTTGTCAGCTTCTGGCCGCGGCAGAGCGGTGTTTTGAGATGCAGGCGCCCCCCAGCATCAGGACGAGAGACACGGCCAGGTACAGGGCCGTGACGACGAGATAGACCTCGAAGGTCTTGAAGGTGGCGGATTCGATTTCGCGTCCGGCGCCGGTCAGTTCGATCAGGCCGATCGCCATGGCGAGGCTCGTATTCTTGAACAGCAGCAGCGTCTGGTTCATCAGCGACGGGATGGCGATGGCGAACGCCTGCGGAAGCACGATCTTGCGCATCGAGCGCAGGTAGCTCAGGCCCAATGAGCGCGAGGCTTCCATCTGGCCGTCCGGGATGGCGCGGATGGCGCTGCGCAAGTCTTCGGCGACATAGGCGGCCGTCACCAGTCCGATGGCGATCGTGGAAAACAGGAATTCTCCGCCCCATTGGTTGATGGCGTCGTTCAGCCCCGCCGGCAGGACGGCCGCGACCCCGAAATACCACAGCAGAATGTGGACCAGCATGGGCACGTTGCGGTGAAACGCCACATACAGCGCAATGGCGTAGTTGAGGGGGCGGATGTCGAGCATGCGCAGCGTGGCCAGCACGCTGCCCAGCCCGAACGCCAATAGCCAGGCGAGGGCGGTCATTTCGAGCGTCGTCAGCAGCCCCCCGAGAATGAGGGCGGGGTAGCCGTTGCCGAGCAACGCCGCAAAATCCAGTGTGTAGTTCATGAAGCGACCGCCCTTCCTTTATTCGACTAGCCCTTGATTTCCTCGAACTTGAATGTGCGCTTCGTGTAGAACTTGGTGTCCTTGCCGAACCATTTGTCGAAGATCGCCTGGGCTTTTTGGGAGGCTTCCAGCTGGGCCAGTGTGTCGTTGACTTCCGCCAGCAGTTCCTTTTCGCCCTTGCGCACGCCGATGCCCCACGGCTCGGTGAACAGCGGCTTGTCGATCATCTGGGTCTTGCTGCCCGTTTTCCGTGATTCCTGCTCGAATTTCAGCAGCATGAGCTCGGATCCGACGAAGCCGGAAACCTTGTTTTGCTGCAGCGCCAGGTACGAGGTCGGCGGATCCTTGAACGTCACGGTCGTGACGTTCGGGATCAGGCGCTTGGCGCCGGCTTCCGAAGACGAACCGCTGACCGCGCTGACCCGTTTTCCCGACAGGTCCGCAGGCGTCTTCAGCGTATCGGCATCGGAACTGCGGATCAGGATTTTCTGCGGGCTGACGTAGTCGGCGTAGCTGTAATCGATCTGCTGGGCCCGGTCGGGAGACCAGCCGAGATTGGCCGCCACGACGTCCACCCGGCCGGCGACCAGTTCGGGGATGCGCGCCGCCACGGCGATCATCTTGATTTCCAGCTTGACGCCCAGATGGTCTGCGATTTCCTGGCAGAGATCGACTTCGTAGCCGACGACCTGGCGTGTCTTGGGATCCTGGAAGCTGAAGGGTTCCGACGTCCCCAGCGTGCCGCAGACGAGCGTGCCGCGGCTCTTGACGTCATCCAGCGCGTTGGCCGATGCGGCGCAGCTGGCGCCCAGGGCCAAAGCGATGGCGGTGGCTTTCAATGCGATTTTGAATTTCATGCGTCTCTCCGGTGCTTGATGATTATGATCGATCGATCCGCCTGCGGGGCCGAACCGGCTTTCCGCGTTCCCGGCGGATCGCTTCGATGAAGGCGCCGTGCAAAAGAATATCTCGCATGGCCATTGGATCCCATCAAATCGATCCAGCGTGCATCATGCAAAAAAATGCGGAAGCGCAAAAGGGAATTAATTTGAGGTTTTCCCATTCCTAAAAAGAATGTTTGTTCTTGCGCGGATCCGTGGGCCTGTTCATGGGGAATAATTTCCATATGAATCATGATGTTATATGGAATCTATATTCAAATTGAAGAGGGGGTGGGCACTCTTTTCAGGGGCTGCATTGGCCGCTGCTGGATATGAATTCTAGGGTATTCCCTAGGAGTGCGGAGGGCCGTGATGGCCATGCCCATGAACCTCCCGAACCGGTCGTCCGGCGGGTTCGGCCCGGCGGATGAGCCGGTGGTTCCACATATCGCTTTATTTCATCTATTTGGATATAAAAATCTCCCTTTCATCGAACTTGGATCGGTTTCATAATCGCCGACATTCCGTGAAACCATTTCAAGAGCGTCTTATGTCCCTTTCTCAAGGCCAATTCCTTCCTGAAGACCTCATGTCCGAGATCAAAAGCAGATTCCATCAGGTGGATCACGACCATGCGGGCCAGAAGCGCCTGTATTTCGACAATGCCGGCGGAGCGTTTCGATTGAAATCCGTGCTGGAGCGCCTGGCCGAACTGGATGCGATTCCGGACAACATCGAGCGCGTCCACACGGTGGCGCGCCGCCTGCAGGATGTCCAGGCCAGGGGCGAGGCGGACTTCCGCTGCTTGCTGAACGCGAAAGGGGGCAGCATCCATGCGGCCCAGACGGCTTCTTCGGTCATGTTCGACATGGTGCGCGCCGTCGCGGAAAACGTGGCCGGGACCAATATGGTGACCACCGTGCTGGAACATCCTTCGGCGTTCGATGCGATGTCCCTTTATGCGCAACGGTCGGGCAGGGAACTGCGGGTCGCGCAGAGCAATCCGCGTACCGGCGGCATCGACGTCGACGCGATCGTGCAATTGATCGACCAGGACACCTGCCTGCTCAACGTGATCTGTGCATCCAACATTTCGGGCGCGAAGCTGGACCTTGAGGAAATCGTCCGGCGGACGCGCGCCATCAAGCCGGATCTCTACATTCTCGTCGATGCCGTGCAACACGCGCCTCATGGTCTGATCGATCTCCAGCGCACGCCGGTGGACGGCATCAATATTGCGCCGTACAAGATTTTCGGCGTGCGCGGCTCGGGGATGGCCTGGCTGTCGGATCGGGCCGCCGTGCTGCCGCACCACAAGCTCCAGGGGAAGAACGCCGATGCCTGGGGCCTGGGCAGCGGCACGCCTTGGCAGTTCGCGGCCATGACGGAGATCGTCTCGTATGTCTGCTGGCTGGGCGGGAAGTTCACCGACAGCCGCGATCGCCGCGACTTGTTCGCAAGCGGAATGACCCGCATCGAACTGCACGAGCGCGCATTGTTGTCACGGTTGCTGGAAGGCAGCGGATCGGTCGAGGGGCTGCGGCATATTCCGAAGGTGAAGGTGCATCTCGATCATCCCGACCTGAGCAAGCGTGATCTCATCGTCATGATCGACCTGGGCGGTCTCGATTGCTCGGAAGCCGTCCTGGAATACGAGCGGCGCGGCGTGGTGGTCTATCAGCGGACCGCCGCCAGCATCTATTCAAAACGGATGCTGGATTCATTCGGGCTCGGCGGAGGCGTACGCATATCCCCCCTGCACGTGCATACGCCCGAGGACATAGACGTGTTTCTCCGGGTCACCGCCGAAATGGCGGACGCGCTGGCCTAAATGCCGCGGCGCCTGGGGCCGCTGCCGATCCTGCAAGGGCTTCCGGCGTCCAGACGACCCTCATGCGTGGCCGGCCATCTGGGCGCAGCCGGCTCCCGGCGCATCACGCGGGGTTCCGCCAAAACAAAACGCCCGACTGAGAACAGTCAGGCGCCAATTCTGGTGGCCCGGGGCACGATCGAAAAATGATCGTAAGCCAGCATGGATAAAGGACCTTTTCAAAAGTGGTTGATACCGAGGGAACATTCTAGGGAATAGGGGTCTCCGTTCGCAAGTAGGCTAATGCTACGGCTTGCAAAACATCAGGGCGGGAGGTGATTTTGTCTGCCATCAAGTCCTGGCGGATGGCATCGCCTTGTGTATCGGCAAGCAGTTGAGTCAATCGCTTGACGATACGGGGTTTGTCCGCAGGCAGGGTGTCCTTGAGCCAGTGCAGTGCTTGCACGACGCGCATGGTGGGCCGATCGGCCCAATGCAGGCGGTTCGGAGCGGTGAGCTTGAAGTGATGGTCAGATTATCGAGCTGGATGGTGCGCCGGCGTGCGTCGGTATGGATGGTGACATGTGCGGGCACCGCGTCCGCCAGGCCCTGGTCGTTGGCAGCGGTCATGCCATCAACCAGCAGGCGCAGTTGGTCGCGGCGTGCGATCGAATCCACCACGGCACGGTAGTCCGGGGCCGCTGTCTTCTTGGTCTGGTTGTTCTCCCTGGGCCGGTCGTACAGGTCACGGTCAATGCGACGAAGCTGGCCAGCCGCGGACCAAGCGTTGGAGCGCCTTATCCACGGCATCACGACCGTCAAAGTGAGAAAAATCGGCCGGCACCCACACTCGACCGGGAGCGGCCGCGTCGATGTCGGTCTGAGTTGGGCTTTGATATCGTTCATAGGGCACCCTGGTCCGATATTTGTATATGTTTTTCGGACAGAGGAGTTAGGGCGTACGAGGGCCAGAGCAACGCTTGCACAGCAAGATGGACAAGTTGGGAAAGTGATGCACACGACTGTGCAGATTGGATGAGCTTGTACAGATTTCCTTGATGATGTAATGCAATTGAATTACAATCATGATGGCTCAAGCCTATCCCACAGGAGGCTCGCTATGTCCGCCAGTGCATTGGTTCAAACTCGCATCGACCCCGTTCTGAAAGAACGGGCCACGGAAGTGCTCAACAACATGGGCCTCACCGTGTCGGATGCTGTGCGTATTCTATTGACCCGTGTGGCCAATGAAGGGACGCTGCCGTTCAACTTTGCCGTTGATCCGGCGGCGCACGACGCCTGGTTCCGCGCCAAGGTTCAAGAGGCCTTGAGCGACCCGCGTCCTGCCGTGTCCAACGAAGAGGCCTCTGCCCATTTCGCCAAACGCCGCGCCGCCGCCATGCGCAAAGCCGAGGGCAAGGCGTGAAGGTCGAGTGGTCGGAGTTTGCGATGGAAGACCGCGACAGGATTTTCGATTACATCGAGTCGGAAAGCCCCAAAGCAGCGGTATTGGTTGACAGTCGTATCGAAGAACAGGTCAATCGGCTTGCACAGTACCCGGAGTTCGGCCGGCTTGGCCGCGTTGAGGACACCCGAGAACTGGTCATCGGTCAGACGCCCTATATCGCGCCTTATCGCATCTATGGGGATGTCGTGCGCATCCTGCGCGTGCTGCATGGGGCGCAACAATGGCCGGATGATTTTGGTGATTGAATAGCACCCCCAAAGTTGGGCCGCGCGCATCGCATCATTGGCGGGATGGTACACCTGGGCCGGGCCTGCCCCACGAGCGCAAAGGCCACGTGCGCTTTTATGTCAGGGCCGCCAAGGGTAAGCACCCGGTGAATCCATCTTGAGCCCTCCGGGTCGCTTCCGATAGTGTCCACCATTTTTAGGTGGACACCATGAGCAAGGCAGAATTGGCTCCGCTGCGCCAGCGGCGCTCTTATCCGAAGGACTTGAAGGCTCAGATTGTGGCCCAGTGCAGTCAACCCGGCGTGTCAGTGGCCGGCGTAGCACTCTCGCACGGCATCAACGCAAATGTGGTTCACAAATGGATTCGACAGGCCGAACGACAGCCCGCAACGGCGTTTGTGCCGATCATGCCCGCGGGTGTACCTGGTGTAGGTCATCATATCGAGATTCATCTGGCGCGTGGTGCTGTGCAGGCGACGGTGCGCTGGCCGGTCAGCGACGCCGGGGCGTGCGTGTCCTGGCTGCGCGAGTGGCTGCGATGATTCGCATTGAAGCCATCTGGCTGGCCACCGAGCCGCTGGACATGCGCGCAGGTGCGGGCACAGCGCTGGCGCGCGTGGTGACGGCGTTTGGCGCGGCTCACCCGCATCATGCGTATTGCTTCGCCAACCGGCGGGCCAATCGCATGAAGGTGCTGGTGCACGACGGCATTGGCGTGTGGCTGGCGGCCCGACGCCTGAACCGGGGCAAGTTCGTCTGGGCCGATGCAGTGCACGGATCCCGTGTCGGACTGGACACCGAGCAGTGGCATGCCCTGGTGCTGGGCCTGCCGTGGCAGCATGTGGGATCAGCGGGCACGATCTCGGTGCTGTAAATCAGGCAAGATGCCGATACTGTCACCGAGCCAACTGCGGCATACTGCGGCCCATGGATTCGGCAACATCCCTCGATCACCTCGATGAGCAACAGCTACGCACCTTGGTCCAGCAACTGATGGGCGACGTGGCCGTGCGTGACGGGCAGCTTGCCACACAGGATCAACTGATCCACACCAAGCAGACGCATATCGATCAGCTCACCCACGAACTGGCGATGTACAAGCGCTGGCGCTATGGCAAGCGCAGCGAGCAGCTCAATGCCGCCCAGCTCAGTGTGCTGCAAGAGACGATGGACGAGGATCTGGCGGCCATCGAGGAAGAACTGGCCGCCTTGCGCGATGAGCCTGCGGCTACGCCCCAGAAACCGCAAGCACCGCGCCGTCTGCGGTTGCCTGTCGAGTTGCCGCGCACCGACATCCACCATGCCTGGTCGATGCGCTCAAGGCCGAGATGCTGGGCCGTACGGTGCTGCATGCCGACGAGACACCGGTGCAGATGCTCACGCCCGGCGCGGGCAAGACCCAGCGGGCGTATCTGTGGGCGTACACGTCCACATCCTACGACAGCCTGCGTGCGGTCATTTATGACTTCGCACCCAGCCGTGCCGGGGCGCACTGCCGCACCTTCTTGCAAGACTGGCGCGGCAAACTGGTCACGGACGATTACTCCGGCTACAAGGCCGGGTTCGCCACCGGCATCACGGAACTGGGCTGTCTGGCCCATGCCCGGCGTAAGTTCCATGATCTGCACGTCAATCATCAGAGCCAGATCGCCGCCCAGGCACTGGAGCTGTTCGGTGGGCTGTACGGGGTTGAACGTGAGGTGGCAGAACTGCCCGCCGATGAGCGCAAGCGGATACGGCAGCAAACAGCCGTACCCATTGCCAATACCTTACATCAGTGGCGATCGCCCAGCGCCAGCGTGTACCTGACGGATCGGGGACGGCGCGGGCAATGGCTTACAGCTTAAAACGCTGGGAGGCGCTCACGCGCTACCTGGATGATGGCGATGCACCGATCGACAACAATTGGGTGGAATGGCGCGCAGGTAGCGATTGATGATCCGTGAGTCGAGGAGTGCGCCTTTGAGGTATGGGAGGCGCTTCTTGGCGTAGGTGGTGAAGGCGCCGGCTACTGACGTGCGAAATGGTCCGCTGCCAACTGCCGAGCCTTGTTGCCGGATTTCGGTGCGTAGCTCGGCCTGAGCGTTGTTCGCAGCCGCCTCCGAAGGGAAGCCACTGCGGTATTCGTCCTGGCCCTTGATGCGTAGTCGAAACGACCAGCCGTTGCCTTCGCGAAAAGGTTTAGCCATGCCGCACCTCCACATGGGAGGTGGTGCGGAGGGGGGAGGTTTGGTTCATCACAATTCCTGTGGGAGTGGAATTGCGTATAGGCAAACTCGCGAGATGACGGCCGGAAAATGGCACAACACCGCACCGAAGCGCACCCGTCCACCAATGGAATTGACAGAAAAGTGACAGACCAAATAAAAAGCCCAGCGCATCGGCTGGGCTAAGTGTTTGATTCTACTGTAAATTCTATGGTGGCCCGGGGCGGAATCGAACCACCGACACAAGGATTTTCAATCCTCTGCTCTACCGACTGAGCTACCGGGCCAAGACGCAGAATCATACATGAAAATTTGATCCTGTGCAGGCAAGCGATGTCCGGAAGCGACGGTCGGCGTTCCAAGTCGGGCGGCAACGCCCTATAATACAAGCCATCTTCTCGTGCAACTTTTTCCTGCGGGCATGTCCGTCGACGTCCTGACCTTTGGCCTGAACCACGTTTCCGCACCGGTCTCGGTGCGGGAGCGCGTGTCGTTTCCGCTCGAACTGGTCAAGCCCGCCCTGGCGGCCCTGCGGTCCGCCTTCGGCAGCGGCGTGCGCGAGGCCGCCATCCTGTCCACCTGCAACCGCACGGAAATCTACTGTGCGGCCGATCCGGGCGTCGCGCCGGAACTGCCCGCCTGGCTGGCGGAATTCAACCGCCTGGAAACCGGCCTGCTGGCGCCGCACCTCTACCAGTACCAGAAGAACGACGCCGTGCGCCATGCCTTCCGCGTGGCCAGCGGCCTGGATTCCATGGTGCTGGGCGAGCCGCAGATCCTCGGCCAGATGAAGGACGCCGTGCGCACGGCCGAGCAGGCCGGCACGCTGGGCACGCTGCTGCACCAGCTGTTCCAGCGTACCTTCTCCGTCGCCAAGGAAGTCCGCTCGCAGACGGCCATCGGCGCGCATTCGGTGTCCATGGCCGCCGCCGCCGTGCGCCTGACCGAGCGCGTGCTGGGCGACCTGTCCTGTAGCAACGTGCTGTTCATCGGCGCGGGCGAGATGATCGAACTCTGCGCCACCCATTTCGCCGCGGTGCGGCCGCGCCAGATCGCGGTGGCCAACCGCACGCTGGAGCGCGCCGAGACCCTGGCGGCCCAGTTCGACGCCCGCACGCTGAAGCTGTCGGCGCTGCCGGACCACCTGGCCGAATTCGACGTGGTCGTCTCCTGTACGGCCTCGTCCCTGCCCATCCTCGGCCTGGGGATGGTGGAAAGGGCCGCGCGCGCGCGGCGCCACCGTCCCATGGTGATGGTGGACCTGGCCGTGCCGCGCGACATCGAGCCCGAGGCCGGCCGCCTGGCCGACGTCTACCTGTACACCGTCGATGATCTGGGCCGCATGGTGCAGTCGGGCACCGACGCGCGCCGCGCCGCCGTGGTCCAGGCCGAAGCCATCATCGAAGCGCGGGTGCGGCATTTCATGCACTGGCTCAGCAACCGCGAAATCGTGCCGGCGATCATCGACTACCAGCAAAGCGCCGACGCCCTGCGCCTGGCCGAACTGGACCGCGCCCGGCGGCTGCTGGCGCGCGGCGACGATCCCGAGGCCGTGCTCGAACTGCTCGCGCACAGCCTGACGCACAAGTACATGCACGGCCCGCTGGCCGCCCTGAACCGCAGCGAAGGCGCCGAGCGCGACCAGCTGCTGGCGCTGCTGCCCCGCCTGCTGCCCGAATCCGGCGCCCGCCGCCGGTAGCGCCGATCTCCCCCTCTTCGTGCCGATCCGGTCCCGCGCGGGCCGGGTCCTGGCTTCCTTGTGATTTTCCGGAACCTCCCTCCATGAAAAGTTCGATGCGCAGCCGTCTGGAACAGCTCAGCCACCGCCTGGCCGAGATCGACGCCCTGCTGGCCGAGCCGGACAGCGCCGACGACATGGACCGCTTCCGCAAATGGACGCGCGAGCGCGCCGAGCTGGAGCCCGTGGTGCGGGTGTTCGAGTCCTGGCAGCGGGCGTGCGACGACCGGGACGCGGCGCGCGAGATGCTTTCCGACCCCGACATGAAGGCGCTGGCCGAGGAAGAGCTGTCGGGCGCCGACGCGCGCATCGAGGCGCTGGAAGCCGAATTGCAGATCCTGCTGCTGCCGAAGAATCCGGACGACGACCGCAGCGTCTTCCTGGAAATCCGCGCCGGCACGGGCGGAGACGAAAGCGCCCTGTTCGCGGGCGACCTGCTGCGCATGTACACCCGCTACGCGGAAATGCGCGGCTGGCGGGTGGAACTGATGTCCGAGAGCGCGTCCGAGCTGGGCGGCTACAAGGAAGTCATCGCCCACGTCGAGGGCGACGGCGTCTACGGCCGCCTGAAGTTCGAGTCCGGCGCCCACCGCGTCCAGCGCGTGCCCGAGACCGAGTCCCAGGGCCGCGTGCACACGTCCGCCTGCACGGTGGCGGTGATGCCCGAGGCCGATCCCCAGGCCGACATCCGCATCGATCCCAACGACCTGCGCATCGACACCTTCCGCGCCAGTGGGGCGGGGGGGCAGCACATCAACAAGACCGATTCGGCGGTGCGCATCACCCACCTGCCGACCGGCCTGGTGGTGGAATGCCAGGACGACCGTTCGCAGCACCGCAACAAGGACAAGGCCATGCAGGTGCTGGCCGCCCGGCTGAAGGACCGCCAGCAGCAGGAAATCCACGCCCGCGAAGCCGCCCAGCGCAAGAGCCTGGTAGGCTCGGGCGACCGCTCGGAGCGCATCCGCACCTACAATTTCCCGCAGGGCCGCGTCACCGACCATCGCATCAACCTGACGCTGTACAAGCTGGCGCAGGTGATGGACGGCGACCTGGGCGAGCTGACCGACGCGCTGCTCGCCGAGCACCAGGCCGAGCAGCTCGCCGCGCTGGCGCTGGACTGAAGCGATGAGAAACGCGATGGGAATCCGGCCGGACCCCCGGGGCGGGCGCATCGCGGCGATGCGCGCGGGACGCCGGACATGATCCGGACTCTGCGCGAATCCCTGGCGGCCAGCCCGCTGCCGCGCCTGGAAGCCCAACTGCTGTGGCAGCGGGTGCTGGACGTGCCGCGCGCCTGGCTGATCGCGCACGATGCCGATCCCCTGCAGCCGGCGCAGCTCGACGCCTACCGGGCGCTGGAGGCGCGCCGGATCGCGGGCGAGCCCATCGCCTACATCCTGGGCCGGCGGGAATTCTTCGGCCGCGACTTCCTCGTCACCCCGGCGGTGCTGATCCCCCGGCCGGACACCGAGCTGCTGGTCGAGTGCGGTCTGCGGGCGATCCGGGACGTGCGCGCGCCTTGCGTGCTGGATCTGGGCACGGGCAGCGGCATCGTGGCGGTGACCCTGGCGCTGGAGCGGCCCGATGCCCGGGTGCGGGCCACCGACCGCAGCGCCGAGGCCCTGGCCGTGGCGCGAAAGAACGCATGCGCCCTGGGGGCAAAACTATTGTTTTCACACGGGAATTGGTACGATACCGAGTTGGGTTCGGTGCGTTTCGATCTGATCGTCTCGAATCCTCCGTACATCGACGCGCGGGATGCGCACCTGGGGCAAGGCGACCTGCGCTTCGAGCCTCCGGGCGCCCTGACCGACGGAGCCGATGGCCTGCGGGCCCTGCGCGAAATCGTGCGGGGCGCGCCGGACCATCTGGGCCCGGGCGGGATCCTGTGCGTGGAACACGGCTGGGACCAGGCGGCGGCCGTCCGGTCCCTGTTTTTGCGCCACGGGTTCGCCGACGTCGCCAGCGAGCGGGATCTGTCCGGCATCGAACGCGTCACCCGAGGCTGTTTGCAGGCCTGATTTTTTTACCGCCAGGCCGCCCCTGGAGCACAGCCCCGGGGCGCGGCGTGGAGGTTCATTTTTTGCCGCCAGGCCGCCCCAAGGCAAAAAGCGCCCCCTCCGGGGGCAGCGAGCCGAAGGCGCGGCGTGGGGGTTCATTTTCTGCCGCCAGGCCGTCCCGAAGCTGGCGTGGGGGCATTTTCAAGCGAGACCACCATGAGCGAAGCAGTCCAATCCGAAGTCCAGAATTTCATCCGTGAAACGGTCACCGGCCACCCGGTCGTCCTGTTCATGAAGGGCACGGCCCAGTTCCCGCAATGCGGCTTTTCCGGCCGCGCCATCCAGATCCTGAAGGAGACCGGCGTCACCAAGCTGGTCACCGTCAACGTGCTGGAAGACCCCGAAGTCCGCCAGGGCATCAAGGACTACGCCAACTGGCCGACGATTCCCCAGCTCTACGTCAAGGGCGAATTCATCGGCGGCACCGACATCATGAACGAAATGCACCAGAACGGCGAACTGGCCCAACTGCTGAAGGACGCCGGGGCCATCGAGTGAATCCCCCCCGGCGGCTGGTCGTCGGCATCAGCGGGGCGACCGGCGTCCGGTACGCCACCCGCCTGCTGGAAATCGCGCGGGCGCACGGCGGGGTGGAAACCCATCTCGTCATGTCGCCCTCCGGGGTGCTGAACGTGCGCCATGAACTCGGCCTGGATCGCCAGGCCGTGCATGCGCTGGCCGATCACGTCCACAGCCATCGGGACGTGGGCGCGGTGCTGGCCAGCGGCAGTTTCCGCACGGCCGGCATGGTGGTGGTGCCCTGTTCGATGCGCACGCTGGCGGCCGTGGCGCATGGCCTGTCGGACAACCTCATCACCCGGGCGGCGGACGTGACCCTCAAGGAACGCCGCCGGCTGGTGCTGATGGTGCGGGAAACCCCCTTCAATCTCGCGCATCTGCGCAACATGACGGCAGTGACCGAAATGGGCGGCGTGATCTTCCCGCCGCTGCCGGCATTCTATCTGCGCCCGGTTACACTGGATGAACTGATCGACCATACCGTGTGCCGCGTGCTGGAACTCTTCGACATCCATGTGCCCGGGCCGCGCTGGGAAGGCCTCGACGACCCGGGCGTCCCCCCGCGGAGCGGCGGGGCCGTCTGATGCGCCGCCGCCACCCGTTTCCTGGAACTCGCCCATGATCAAGAAAGTCCCCGTGTCCCAATTGTGCATCGGCATGTACGTGCATGACCTGGGCGGCTCTTTCCTGGACCACGCCTTCTGGCGCTCGCGTTTCCTGATCCAGAACGAGCGCAAGCTGCGCCGCCTGCAGGAATCGAGGCTGGAATGGGTGCTGATCGACACCAACCGGGGGGTGGACATCCCCACCGCCGAGCTGGCCACCGCCACCGCCGCCGCCGCGCCCGTGCCGCAGAGCGGCTCCCAGGGCGCGCCGGCCGCCCAGGGCGCGGCGCAGCCCGCCGCGAAGGCGGCCGAGGCCGCGCCACCGTCCGCCACGCCGGAGCAGCAGGCCTTCGACGACGCCCGCGACATCCTCGACGGCTCGCGCGAACAGGTGCAGCAGCTGTTCGCCGACGCGGAGCTGGAAGGCAAGATCGACCTGCGGCAGATCGAGGGCCTGGTGCAGGACATGGCCGACTCCATCGAGGGGCATCCGGACGCGCTCACCAGCCTGGCGCGCATCAAGCGCGCCGACCAGTATCTGTACGCGCACTCCGTGGCCGTGGCGGCGCTGATGACCTCGCTGGCGCGGACCCTGGGGCTGTCCGACGAACAGGTGCGCCTGGCCGGCATGGCCGGCCTGCTGCACGACATCGGCAAGGTGCGCGACCCGGACGAGACGCCGGGCAAGCTCGGCCGTCCGATCCAGCCGCCCCAGGAACTGATGCGCAAGCATCCGCAAAGCGGCGCCGAGGTGCTGCGCCGGGATCCGGGCGTGCCGCCCGAGGTCATCGACGTCTGCCTGCACCACCACGAGCGCATCGACGGCAAGGGCTTCCCCGACGGCCTGGCCGGCGGCGACCTCAGCCTGCTCGCCCGCATGGCGGCCGTCTGCAATTACTACGACGAGGTCACCTCGACGCGGCCCTTCAAGAAAGGCTGGGACCCGGCCTTCGCGCTGTACAAGATGCTGAAGTCCGAAGGGCAGTTCGACATGGACGTGCTGGGCGCCTTCGTGCGCACGGTGGGGCGCTATCCGCTGGGCTCCATCATCAGCCTGACGCAGAGCGAACTGGGCCTGGTGGTGGCGCAGAACCCCCATGCGCCCGAGCTGCCCGTGGTCAAGATCTTCTATTCGATCCGCTGGAGCCACGCCATCCCGGAGCGGCGGGTGGATCTGTCCGATCCGGACTGCCCCAGCCGTGTCCTGCCCGTGGTCGCGCCGGTGGACTGGGCCCAGTCGGGCCTGCCCGTGCCGCCTATCGTGTAGCGTCCCGGGGTGTAGCGTTCCGGGGCCGCGTGCGCAGGCCGATCAGGACCGACAGGACGATGCCGGCCGCCGCGAAGGCGGCGGTGGCGGTCCAGGTCCACTGCCAGTCGCCGCCGGCCCGGTTGACCACCCAGGCCACGAAGGGCGGCCCGGCGAACTGCCCCAGGGACGAGCATTGCTGCATCCAGCCGATGGTCGCCGAGGCGGTCCGCGGGGTGGGCGTCAGCGTCAGGCCCAGCACGAACAGGGTCGTGGGCACCAGGCCGCCCATCATGGAAAACACCAGCACGGCCACGAACTGGCCCGAGGCGGGCAGGCCGGCGCCGAAGGCGGCCCAGGCGCACAGGATCATGGTCGCCAGCCCCGTGACCAGCAATTGCCAGGCTGCCACGCCGTGGTGCAGCAGCCGGCCGGCCGACAGGTTGCCGATGGCGTTGGCGCCCGCCACGATGGCCGTCAGCAGCCCGGCCGTCGTGCCGCCGACGCCCTGGGCGGCGTAGATGGTGGGCAGGAAGCCGATCACCGCCATCCACTGGCCCGCGTACAGGCCGAAGATCAGGGCGACCAGCCAGACGTTCACCGACCCCAGGGTGGCGCGCACCAGCTGCGCCACGGAATCGTGGGGACGGCCGGGATCGGCGGCGGGGTCCGGCGGCACCAGGCGCAGGGTGAGCAGCAGGCAGCCCAGGGTCAGCGCCGCCAGCAGCCACCACAGCAGCTGCCAGCTGCCCAGGCTCAGGATCCAGGAGCCCGCCAGCAGGATGACCACGGTGCCCAGCGGCATGTAGCTGCCCCACAGGCCCATGATGCGGCTCAGCCGGTCCGGCGGCACCAGGCGGCGGATCAGCGCCGGGATCGGCATGGCGATCATCAGGACGCCGCAGCCCTCCGCGGCGCGGAACAGCAGCACCAGCAGGCTGGAATCCAGCCAGGCGCCCAGCATCGAGGACACCGCCAGGATGGCCAGGCCGGCCACGATGCAGCGGCGCAGGCCGATGCGTTCGGCCGCCAGCGCCACCGGCAGGCCCAGGATCAGCCCGCCCAGCTGCACCGCCGACAGCAGGAAGCCCGATTCCACCAGGCTGAGCCGCAGTTCGGCCTGCAGCTGGGGCAGGGCCGGCGGGACCTTCCAGATGTGCAGCGCGGCGCACATGCCCACCAGGACCAGGAACAGGGCGGCGCGCACGGCGGCATGGGTCTCGGAGGGGCGAGGTTCGGGGACGGTCTGCGGCATGGGTCGGAGCCTGTTCGTGTGCGTCCTAGGGAGAGGCGGTCCTGCGGGGCAGCCAGCGCCAGAACATCCAGGCGGCGACGAAGCCCAGGGCGCCGATGGCGGTGATGCCGCTGGCGAGCGACAGCGCGGCGGTGAGGGCGGACAGCAGCAGGGGGCCGCCTCCGCCGCCGAGATCGGTGATCAGCCGCCAGATGCCCAGGAAGCGGGTGCGGTCGGCGGGGGGCGAGGCGTCGGCGCCGATGGTCATGATGATGCCCGAGCCGATGCCGTTGCCCACGCCCAGCACCATGCTGACCGCCAGCAGACCGGCGAACCCGGTGGTCCAGGGGATGGCGATCAGGCTGACGCCCATGATCAGCATGCAGGGCAGGGCCACCCACAGGCGCCCGCGCAGGTCCATGATGCGGCCGGCCGGATAGAACAGCAGCATGTCCACGCCGCCCATGATGCCGTAGATCAGGGCGGTCGCCGTGGCGTCCAGGCCGATCTGGTCGGCCCACAGCGGGATGACGATCTGGCGGCAGGAGCGGATCGCCGAGACCAGCGCCGTGGCCACGCCCAGCGTCAGGAAGACGCCCGCGTGCACGCGGGCCAGGCTTGCGAGGGACAGGGGCGGGGCGCTGCGGTTCACGGCGCGGTCGCGCGGTTCGAGGTCGGGGATGGTGAAGGCCAGGATGCCGGTGCCCACGAAGGCCAGGATGGCGGCCCAGTAGGCGCCCGGCAGGTCCATCAGGTGGATGAAGCCGGCGGCCATGAAGGGGCCCGCGAACAGCCCCACCCGCATGGTGCCCCCGAGGGTGGACATGGCGCGCGCGCGCATGGTGGCCGGCACGGCCTCGATCAGATAGGTCTGGCGCGCCAGCAGGAAGACGGAGCTGGCCAGGCCGATCATCAGGACGCCCAGGCCCAGCACCCAGGGGGAATGGGCGACCAGGCACAGGGCCAGTGCCGCCAGGCTGAAGACGGCCGCGCCGATCATGGCGTGGCGTTCGCCGTAGCGGTTGGTCAGCATGGCGGCCGGCAGGTTGGCCATCATCGAGCCGATGCCGATCAGGGCCACGATCAGCCCGGCCTGCGCCGAACTGGCGCCCAGATCGCGGGCGCTCAGCGCGAGGACGGGGTAGATGGCGCCTTCGCCCAGGCCAAAGAGCAGGGAGGGGCCGAACGCCGGGATGGCGATCCGGGCCAGGCTGAAGGAATCGGAAGAGGGTGGCACGCCGACGGGTCGTGATGACCAAATCGGCATTGTCGCATACGGGGCGCGGAAATGCCCGGAAAGGGCCTGCGTAGGTGGGTTTCCCTATTGCTCTCGTGGAAATTGGCAGATTCAATCGGGAAAAACACTAGGCGTTATTACTGATTGCGGGATCCTTGAGGTTTCGTGCATCATGCACGCGCTCTCGTCCGTTTACAAAACGGCACATCTCAACGGTTTACCAACCAACTTAGGGGCTCTCTCTCATGCAACGTCGTTCCTTCCTCAAGAAGGCTGCCCTCGGCGCGGCCGCTGGCGGCGCCACCCTGGCCGCTCCCGCTTTCGCTCAGGAATCACCCGCCATTTCCTGGCGCCTGGCATCCAGTTTCCCCCGCAGCGCCGACGCCATCTATTCCGGCGGCGAAAACGTCGCCAAATACGTCTCCGAGGCGACCGGCGGCAAGTTCCAGATCCGCGCCTTTCCCGGCGGCGAGATCCTCCCCGCCCTGGGTGTGCTCGACGGCGTGCAGAACGGCACGGTCGAATGCGGCCATACCGCGTCCTACTACTACTTCGGCAAGGACCCGGCCCTGTGCTTCGACGGCGCCGTGCCCTTCGGCCTGAACACCCGCCAGTACAACGCCTGGGTGCGCCATGCGGGCGGCCTGCAGGTGCTGCGCGAACTGTTCGCCAAGTTCAACATCGTGAACTTCCCGTGCGGCTACACCGGCACCCAGATGGGCGGCTGGTTCCGCAAGGAAGTCAAGACGGTCGACGACCTCAAGGGCCTGAAATTCCGCACGGCGGCCTTCGCCGGCGCAGTCCTGATGAAGCTCGGCGTGGTGCCGCAGCAGATCGCCGGCGGCGACATCTATCCGTCCCTGGAAAAGGGCACCATCGACGCGGCCGAATGGATCGGCCCCTACGACGACGAAAAGCTCGGCTTCCACCGCGTGGCGCCGTTCTACTACTTCCCGGGCTGGTGGGAAGGCACGCTGCAGGTGTCCCTGTACGTCAACAAGGACAAGTACGAAGCCCTGCCCAAGCACTACCAGGCCGTGCTGGACCAGGCCTCCGCCCTGGCGACCAACACCATGATCGCCACCTACGACGCCGAGAACCCCAACGCCCTCAAGCGCCTGATCGCCGAAGGCGCCAAACTGCGCGCCTTCCCGAAGCCCGTCATGGACGCCTGCTACAAGGCCGCCCAGGAAACCTACGCGGAACTGTCCGCCAAGGATGCGGGCTTCAAGAAGATCCACGACGCCTACATGGGCTTCCGCGACCACGAAATCCCGTGGTTCCGGATCGCCGAAGGCAGCTTCGACCAGTACATGGCCTCGGCGGCCAAGTAATCGACGCCTCGTGCCGGCCTGCTTTTCTTGAAGGCCGCTCATGACCGGATCACGCGCCAGCCCCCCACGAGGGGGCTGGCGCGTGTCCGGACGCAACCCTTTTTTCATCGGCTCTCACCATGAATGCACTTCTCGCCCTGTCGCGAGCGATCGACGCCGTCAATCGCCGCGTGGGCCGGGCCGTGACCTGGCTGATCCTGCTCGCGGTACTCGTCAGCGCCACCAACGCGACGGTCCGCAAGCTGTTCAACGTCAGTTCCAACGCCTGGCTCGAACTGCAGTGGTATCTGTTCGGCGCCATCTTCCTGCTGGCGTCCGGCTATACCCTGCTCAAGAACGAACACGTCCGCGTCGACGTCCTGGCCTCGCACTTGTCCCGGCGCACCCAGCTCTGGATCGAAGTGGCCGGCGTGCTGCTCTTCCTGCTGCCCGCCTGCGGGCTCATCATGTGGCTGTCCTGGCCGTTCTTCATGGACGCCTACGTCAACCACGAACAGTCCTCCAACGCGGGCGGCCTGATCCGCTGGCCGGCCAAGCTGCTGATTCCCATCGGCTTCGCCCTGCTGGTGGGCGCGGGCGTCTCGCACCTGATCAAGTGCATCGGCTGCCTGCTCGGCCGCTGCCCCGATCCCCGCGACGTGCACACGGGCAAGTCCGCCGAGGAACTGCTCGCCGAAGAAATCGCCCGCGAGGCGCAACAGCGCGAGGCCGCCTCGCATGAGAGGCACTGACCATGGAAGCATTGTTTCTGGCTTATATGGCGCCGATCATGTTCGGCATGCTGGTGATCCTGCTGCTGCTGGGTTTCCCGGTGGCCTTCTCGCTGGCGGCCAACGGCATCCTGTTCGGCCTGATCGGGATCGACCTGGGCCTGCTGTCCCCGGCCCTGTTCCAGGCCCTGCCGCAGCGCGTGTTCGGCGTGATGGGCAACGAGTCCCTGCTGGCGGTGCCGTTCTTCACCTTCATGGGGCTGATCCTGGAGCGCTCCGGCATGGCCGAGGATCTGCTGGAGACCGTCGGCCAGCTGTTCGGCCCGCTGCGCGGCGGCCTGGCGATCGCGGTCATCCTGGTGGGCGCGATGCTGGCGGCGACCACCGGCGTAGTGTCCGCCTCGGTGATCTCGATGGGCCTGATCTCGCTGCCCATCATGCTGCGCTATGGCTATGACCGCCGCCTGGCCACGGGGGTGATCGCGGCCTCCGGCACCTTGTCGCAGATCATCCCGCCGTCGCTGGTGCTGATCGTGCTGGCCGACCAGCTGGGCCGCTCCATCGGCGACATGTACAAGGGCGCGTTCCTGCCGGGCTTCGCCCTGACGGGGCTGTACATCCTGTACGTCGTCCTGATGGCGCTGTTCCGGCCCAAGCTGGCGCCGGCCATTCCGCCCGAGGCGCGCACCTTCGTCGAGCCCAACGGCGGCCACGGCATTCCCTCGCTGCTGGTGCTGATGGCGCTGGCCGTGGCGATTTCCGTCGGCGGCGTGGAGCTCCTGCTGGACGACGGCGCGCACGTGGACGAGCTGATCGTCACCAGCATCCTGATCTGGGGCGTGGCGGCCTTCGTCATGGCCGGGCTCAACAAGATCCTGCGCCTGGGCCTGCTGTCGCAGATCGCCGAGCGCGTGACCTTCGTCATGATCCCGCCGCTGGCGCTGATCTTCCTGGTGCTGGGCACGATCTTCATCGGCGTGGCCACGCCGACCGAAGGCGGTGCCATGGGCGCGGTCGGCGCGCTGGTGATGGCCATGATCAAGCGGCGGCTGAACTTCAAGCTGCTGCGCCAGGCCATGGACACCACCACCACGCTGACCTGCTTCGTGGTGTTCATCCTGATCGGCTCCTCGGTGTTCAGCCTGACCTTCCGCGGGGTCAACGGCGACCTGTGGGTCGAGCACCTGCTCACCGGCCTGCCGGGCGGCGAGATGGGCTTCCTGATCGTGGTCAGCATCCTGACCTTCTGCCTGGCCTTCTTCCTCGACTTCTTCGAGCTGGCCTTCATCATCGTGCCGCTGATCGGGCCGGTGGCGGACAAGATGGGCATCGACCTGATCTGGCTGGGCATCCTGCTGGCGGTGAACATGCAGACGTCCTTCATGCACCCGCCGTTCGGCTTCGCGCTGTTCTACCTGCGGTCGGTGGCGCCCAAGGAAGACTACCAGGACCGGGTCACCGGCAAGACCATCGCCAAGGTCACCACCGGCCAGATCTACTGGGGCTCGATTCCCTTCATCGTGATCCAGATCGCCATGGTCGTCCTGGTGCTGCTGTACCCGGGCATGGTCACCCACTACAAGGCCGACCGGCCCCAGGTCAACATCGAGGACGTCAAGCTCGACATGGGCAACTTCGGCGGCTATGGCGCCGGGGCCGAGGGCGAGACGCCGGCGACCTCGGACCAGGACTACAACAACATGTTCAAGTAGGGCGCTTCGCGCCCGTCCGGCCCCGCTGCGGCGGGGCGGGCGCCCGTTCCTCAGGCCCGGCAATCGAACCGCCGGGCCTTTTGTTTTGCCCGTTCCCCGAGGCCCTCAGGCCGGGCCGCCGGCCTCGTGCCGGCGCCGCGTGCGCACCACGTCCAGCCAGGCTTCCAGCGGCATGGGGCGGGCCAGCAGGTAGCCCTGCAGGGCGTGGCAGTCGTGCTCGAACAGGAAGCGGGACTGCGCCTCGGTTTCCACGCCCTCGGCGACCACGCGCAGATTGAGCTGGTCGGCCATGGCCAGGATCAGCTGGACGATGGCGATGCTGTCGCTGTCGTTCGGGATGTCCTGGACGAGGCTCTTGTCGATCTTCAGTTCGTACAGCGGCAGGCGCTTCAGGTAGGCCAGGTTGGAATAGCCGGTGCCGAAGTCGTCGATGGAAAAGCGGATGCCCAGCAGGGACAGCGCCTGCATGCGCCGGGCGACGGCCTGCATGTCCTGGATCAGCACGCCCTCGGTGATCTCGAAGATCAGCCGGTTGCCGGGCACGCCCTTGCTTTCCAGGGTGTCGCGGACGTATTCGGTGAACTGCGCCTCCATCAGCTGCCGCGGGCTGACGTTCAGCGACAGCGGGTAGGTTTCGCCCAGTTCCCGCAAGGCGAGCAGGGCGTCGCAGGCGAACTGCAGGGACCAGGCGCCCAGCAGGCTGATGAGGCCGGTTTCCTCGGCGATGGGGATGAACAGGGCGGGCGAGACCGGTCCGCGGGTCGGGTGGGTCCAGCGGGCCAGCAGTTCGCCGCCGGTGACGCGCCCGTCGTGGCCGAACTGCGGCTGCACGTGCAGGGTGAGGACGGGCGTGCCGATGGCCTGCAGCAGGTCCTGCTCCAGCCAGAGCCGCTGCTCGACCTCGGATTGCAGGCCTTCCTCGTAGAACGTGACCTGGTTGCCGCCGTGCTGCTTGGCGCGGTGGGTGGCCATGTCGGCCTCGCGCATCACGGTGTCGGTGGTCTGGCTGTCGGCCTGGATCAGGGTCAGGCCGATGCTGGCAGTGACGTAGGCGGGCCTGCTCTGGATGGAGAACGCGCTGTTGCAGATGGCGAGCCGCACCTTCTCGCCCACGTGCATGGCGTTGCGCGCCGCGTCGTTGACGTTGCCGCCCAGGCCGTCGAGCAGCACGACGAATTCGTCGGCGCTGACGCGCGACACCAGGTCGCGGTCGCGCACGCTGGTGCGCAGGCGGTCGGCGATGCCGCACAGCACCTCGTCGCCGGTGGCGTGCCCTTGCATGTCGTTGATCCGCTTGAAGCCGTCCAGGTCGATCAGCAGCAGGGCGCCGATGGAGCGGCCCTGCCGGGCGGACTCGATCATCTGCGCCAGGTGCGCCAGCGCCGTGCGCCGGTTGGGCAGGCCGGTCAGCGTGTCGTAGACGGCCAGGTGGTGGGCGGTCTCCTCGGCGCGCAGGCGTTCGGTGATGTCGGTGGAGACCGTGCAGATGGCTTCCAGCGCGCCGTCCGGGCCGCGCATGGGCGCCTTGATCGCCAGGAAGGTGCGGGGCTCGCCGTGCGGCGGCCGGATGGTCATCTGGCTCACGCTGCGTTCCCGGGTGTCCACCACGGCCTGGTCGTTGCGGTGGATGCTGGCCAGGGAATCGGCGTCCTTCAGAGTGTCGTCGTCGCGCAGGCCGATCAGCCTGCCCTCGGCCACGCCGAGGAATTCCTCGTGCTTGCGGTTGGCGAAGGTGTAGCGGAAGTCCAGGTCCTTGATGCTGACCGAGGCGTCGATGGCGTCCAGGATCGCGTCCAGGCGGCGTTCGGTGCGCCGCAGGCGCTGCCGCTGGCGGCTCATCTGGATGCGCAGCAGCAGCGTGATGGCCAGGGTCAGCGCCAGCAGCGCGCTCAGGCCGGCGATGATCCAGACGCCGTGGCGGCCCAGCAGGGACAGGGACTGCGGCAGGCGCCAGCCGTCCAGGGTGCGGTAGTAGAACGATTCGGGGTCGGCCTGCCAGGCGCTGAGATGGCGGTCGATGGCCGCCAGGACCTCGGGGTGCCGGCCCTTCGGCATGGCGTAGTAGGCCTGGGTGGGCTGGAAGACGATGGGGGTGGCGACGAGCTGGTAGGTGTGCGCCAGCATCCCGCCGATGTAGAAGTCGGCCGCCACGGCGTCGCTCAGGCCGGACTGCACCCGCTGGAAGCCGGACTCCAGGTTCTGGACGGCGTCGGCGCGGGCGTCGATGTCCAGGCCCGAGAAGGTCGTCTTCAGGTAGTCCTGCTGCGTCGAGCCGGCCAGGACCGCGATCGACCGGCCTCCCAGGTCCTGGATCGAGCGCAGGGCTTGGCCCGGCCGCGCGTAGACCTGGGACCAGCTGTGCAGCGCGGGAACGTGATGCAGGCCGAAGGTCTCGGCGCGTTCCAGGGTGTAGTAGACGTCGGGCAGCAGGTCGATCCTGCCCTCGGCGAGCAGGCGCATGCATTCCTCCCAGGCGCAGGCCTGAGTGCGGATCTTCCAGCCTTCCTGGCGGGCGATCTCGTTCAGCAGCTCGCCCAGGATGCCGGCCGGACGGCCGTCGCGGGCGATGTAGACGTCGGGCTTCTGGTCGTAGATGCCGACTTCCAGCGTCAGGGCGCGCGCGGCCGGCACATGCATGCCCAGGCACAGCGCCAGGGCTGGCAGGAGGATGCCGCGGTGCGTGCGGTCGCGAGAAGCCATAGGATTCGGTCCGATGTCCGGATGGGCCGCGCACGGCCATCCCCATGGCGGGAGGAGATCCGGCGCGCCCCGGCATGAGGCCAAAAGAGGACATCATAGTGCCGCGCGGACGAGGGCAAAGTGTTGCACAGCCCGCAGGATTGTCATCAGTTGTCGAGATTGTGAACAATTCCGAAATGCCGGCGGCCCCGCGCGCGCGGGTCGTGTGCGGGACGTGTATGGGACGTGTATGGGGCGTGTACGGGGCCGCCGGTTGCGTCGATGCGCGGCCGGCGGCGTACAATGCCGGCACGCTTTCCCATTCCGATATATTCCCCCAAAAGGTGGATCATGTCCCAGCGATTCCTTGCGGATGCGCGCGCCCGGATCGGGCAGCTGCGCGAAGACGGCTTCTACAAGTCCGAGCGCGTCATCGCCAGCCAGCAGTCCGCGCGCGTGCGGCTGGCGGGCGGCGCCGAGGTGCTGAACTTCTGCGCCAACAACTACCTGGGCCTGGCCAACGATCCGCGCCTGATCCGGGCGGCCGCCGAGGGCCTGGCCGCCGACGGCTTCGGCCTGGCGTCGGTGCGCTTCATCTGCGGCACCCAGACGGGCCACAAGGCCCTGGAAGCCGAACTCGCCCGCTGGCTGGGGATGGGCGACGCCATCCTGTATTCCAGCTGTTTCGACGCCAATGGCGGCCTGTTCGAGGCCCTGCTGGACGAGCAGGACGCCATCGTCAGCGACGCCCTGAACCACGCCAGCATCATCGACGGCATCCGCCTGTGCAAGGCGCGCCGCTACCGCTACGCCAACAACGACATGGCCGACCTGCGCGCGCAGCTGCAGGCGGCGCGCGATGGCGGGGCGCGGCACGTCATGATCGCCACCGACGGCGTGTTCTCCATGGACGGCATCGTCGCCGACCTGGCGGCGATCTGCGATCTGGCCGACGAATTCGACGCGCTGGTGATGGTGGACGATTCCCACGCCGTGGGCTTCATGGGCGCCGGCGGGCGCGGCACGCCGGAGCATTGCGGCGTCGCGGGCCGGGTCCACATCCTGACCGGGACGCTGGGCAAGGCGCTGGGCGGGGCCTCGGGCGGCTACGTCGCGGCCGACCCCGTGGTCGTCGAGCTGCTGCGCCAGCGTTCGCGCCCCTACCTGTTTTCCAACACGCTCGCACCGGCCATCGTGGCGGCGTCCCGGCGGGTGGTCGAGCTGCTCCAGGACGACGAAGGCGCGGAACTGCGCGCCCGCGTGCACCGCAACGGCGCGCACTTCCGCCGCGAGATGCAGGCGCTGGGCTTCGACCTGGTGCCCGGCGAGCACCCCATCATCCCGGTGATGCTGGGCGACGCCGCCCTGGCCGGCCGCATGGCCGACGCCCTGCTGGAGCAGGGCATCTACGTGATCGGCTTTTCCTATCCGGTGGTGCCCAAGGGCCGCGCCCGCATCCGCACCCAGATGAGCGCGGCCCACGCGCCCGAGGACATCGACCGGGCCGTCCAGGCCTTCGCCCGCGTCGGGCGCGACCTGGGCGTCATCGGCTGATCGAACGTTTTTTGCCGCCGGGCCGCCCCAAGGCGCAAGCGCCCCCCTCGGGGGGCAGCAAGCCGAAGGCGCGGCGCGGCGTATTTTATGGAGTCTCCATGAGAGCCTTGGCCAAAACGCAGCCCGCCGCCGGGCTGGAAATGGTGGATGTCCCGAAACCCGTCATCGGGCACAACGACCTGCTGATCCGCATCCGCAAGACCGCCATCTGCGGCACCGACATCCACATCTGGAAATGGGACGACTGGGCCGCGCGCACCATCCCCGTGCCCATGCACGTCGGCCACGAATACGTGGGCGAGGTCGTGGAGATCGGCCAGGAAGTGCAGGGCTTCCGCATCGGCGACCGCGTCTCGGGCGAAGGCCACATCACCTGCGGCCACTGCCGCAACTGCCGCGCCGGCCGCCGGCACCTGTGCCGCAACACCCAGGGCGTGGGCGTCAACCGCCCCGGCGCCTTCGCCGACTACCTGGCGATCCCGGCCTTCAACGCCTTCCGCATCCCGGACGACGTGTCCGACGACCTGGCCGCCATCTTCGACCCCTACGGCAACGCCACCCACACGGCGCTGGCCTTCGACCTGGTGGGCGAGGACGTGCTGATCACCGGCGCCGGCCCGATCGGCGCCATGGCGGCGGCGATCGCGCGCCACGTGGGCGCGCGCAACGTCGTCATCACCGACGTCAACGACTACCGCCTGGACCTGGCCGCCCGCATGGGCGCCAGCCGCACGGTGAACGTGGCCCGCGAGGACCTGCGCGACGTGATGCGCGAGCTGGGCATGACCGAGGGCTTCGACGTGGGCCTGGAAATGTCCGGCGTGGCCAGCGCCTTTTCCTCGATGCTGGACCAGATGAACCACGGCGGCAAGATCGCCATGCTGGGCATCCTGCCCGACGGCGTGGGCATCGACTGGAGCCAGGTGATCTTCAAGGGCCTGGAGATCAAGGGCATCTACGGCCGCCAGATGTTCGAGACCTGGTACAAGATGGTCGCCATGCTGCAAAGCGGCCTGGACCTCTCGCCCATCCTGACGCACCGCTATCCGGTGGCGGACTTCCGCCAGGGCTTCGAGGCGATGCTGTCGGGGCAAAGCGGCAAGGTCGTCCTGAGCTGGGACTGATTACAACCGCCGCAGCAGGTCGCCGATCCCGGCGCGGTCCATCCCGCGCGCCAGCGCCAGGCGCAGCGCGATGCGCGCCTGCAGGGGATTGAGCGCATGGGCCGCCAGCGGGCCGCTGGCGCCGGAATCCGTGACCAGGCCGTCCGGCACCCGGCTGGCGCGCACGCAGACCAGCCCGCGGCGGGCCGCCAGGGCGCAGCCCTGCGCGGCGGCCGGGCTCAGGCTGCCGTTGCCCATGGCCGCCACCACGATGCCGCGCGAGCCGGCCCGGATCGCGGCGGCGTAGGGATGGGCGGGCGCGTCCTGGTAGTCCAGGACGATGTCCACCGGCGGCAGGGCACGCAGGCCGGCCAGGGAAAATTCCGCCGTATCGGGCAGGTCGGGGCGCAGGACGTAGCGCACCTGGCCGTCGGTGACCGCGCCCAGGACGCCCGCGCCGTCCGCGCCGAAGGCATCCACCCGGGTGGTGTGGCGCTTGGCCGCATGCCGCGCGGCGACGATGCGGTCGTTCATGGCCACCAGCACGCCCCGGCCGCGGCTGGCCGGATCGGCCGCCGCCAGCAGGGCGTTGACCAGGTTCAGCGGCCCGTCGGCGCTCAGGGCCGAGGCCGGGCGCATGGCGCCGACCAGCACCACGGGCTTGGGGCTGCGCACCGTCAGGTGCAGGAAGAAGGCGGTTTCCTCCAGGCTGTCGGTCCCGTGGGTGACGACCACGCCGTCCACGTCCGCGGCGCGCGCGTGGCGTTCCACGGCGCGCGCCAGGCGCAGGACCCGGGCGGTGGTCAGTTCCCGGCTGTCCACGTTGAACGGCTGCTCGCAGCGGATGTCGGCCACCTCGGCCGCGCCGGGGATCGCCGCCAGCATGGCCTCGATCCCCTGGGTGACCCGGTAGCCGGTCAGCGTGCGGGCGTCGCCGGCCGTGGCGGCGATGGTGCCGCCCGTGCCGATCAGGACCAGGCGCGGCCGCGCCGGACGCGGCCGCATCGGGGCGCGTGGCTGCATCAGGGATACAGGCCGCGCACCTGGCGGGCTTCGAGGATGCGGGTGCAGGCCACGATGAAGGCCGCCGTGCGCAGCGACACCCCGTGCTGGCGCGCGACGCCGGACATGGCGGCGTAGGCGGCGCGCATCATGGCTTCCAGGCGGTGGTTGATTTCCTGCTCCGTCCAGAAGAAGCTGGAGAAGTCCTGCACCCATTCAAAGTAGCTGACCGTGACGCCGCCCGCGTTGGCGACCACGTCCGGGACGATGACCGTGCCCTTGGAGGAAATGATGTCGTCGGCCTCGGGGGTGGTCGGGCCGTTGGCGCCTTCGACCAGGATGCGGGTGTGGATCAGGTCGGCGTTGTCGCGGGTGATCTGGCCTTCCAGGGCGGCCGGGATCAGGATCTCGGTCTCCAGCGACCAGAATTCCTTGGGGCTGAGCGTCTGGGTGTCGGGCGCGCCCGCCACGCCGCCGTGTTCGCGCACGTAGTCGAACAGGGCCAGGACGTTCAGGCCGTTGGCGTTGTGGACGATGCCGGTGTGGTCGTAGACCGCGACGACCTTGGCGCCGGCTTCCTGGAACAGGCGCGCGGCGGTGCCGCCCACGTTGCCGAAGCCCTGGATGGCGATGCGCGCGCCCTTGATGTCGATGCCCGATTCGCGCGCGGCCTCGCAGGCCGTCACGTACACGCCGCGGCCCGTGGCCTCGACGCGGCCCAGGCTGCCGCCCAGCGAGATCGGCTTGCCCGTCACCACGCCGGTGGTGGTGGCGCCTTCGTTCATGGAGTAGGTGTCCATCATCCAGGCCATGATCTGGCCGTTGGTGTTGACGTCCGGCGCGGGGATGTCCTTGTTGGGGCCGATGATGTCGTGGATCTCGCTGGTGTAGCGGCGCGTGATGCGTTCGAGTTCGCCCTGCGAGTGCTTGCGCGGGTCGATGCGGATGCCGCCCTTGGCGCCGCCGAAGGGCAGGTTGACGGCGGCGGACTTGACCGACATCCAGGCCGACAGGGCCATGACTTCGGACAGGGTCACGTCCTGGTGATAGCGCACGCCGCCCTTGCCGGGACCGCGCGAGGTGTTGTGCTGCACCCGGTAGCCCTCGAAGTGGGCGACCGAGCCGTCGTCCAGTTCGACCGGCACGTCCACGATCAGGATGCGCTTGGGACGCTTCAGGGTTTCGACCCAGCGCGCCAGGGAGCCCAGGTAGGGCGTGACGCGATCGACCTGTTCCAGATAGATGCCCCAGGGGCCGGGGTGGGCCGGATCCAGGTAGGAAGGCAGGACTTGGGAAATAGGTTCGGGCATGGTATGCGACCTTTTTGGTATGAGGTATGAGTGCAGAACGGACAGGGACATACTACCGGCCCCATTTTAGTGCCGCCGCGGCGTTCTGTGTCCGGAGCCGGGCGCCGCCGCGCCGACCGGTTATATCGAATCAACGTTTTTTTCGTTCCGCCGGCCGCGGCCGCGGAGCACACTGGATGCTTCCGCCGGCGGGAAGCCGGCTTCGTCCATTGGAGAAGAACCGTGCCGCCGACACCGCCGCTCCCGCCGACGCCGCTCGCGCCGTTGTCTCCGTCGTTGCCTGCGCCGCTGGCGGCGCGCTGGCAGGCCCTGCTGGCCGACCTGGCGCGCATCGCGGACGCGCATCCGGATGCGCTGCTGGCCTCGTCCATGGGGGTCGAGGATACCCTGCTGATCCACGCCGTGGCGCAGCTGCCCCGGCCGCTGGAAGTCTTCATGCTCGACACCGGCCGCCTGCACGCCGAGACCCTGGCCATGGTGGACGTCGTGCGCGCGCGCTACGGCATCGAGGTGCGCGTGATGCATCCCGATCCCGAGGCCGTGCGGGCCCACGTGGCCGCGCACGGCGAGTTCGCCTTCTACGAAAGCGTGGAATTGCGCAAGGCCTGCTGCGGCATCCGCAAGGTCGAGCCGCTGCGCCGCGCGCTGGCGGGCCATGCGGCCTGGATCACCGGCCAGCGGCGCGAGCAGTCCCTGACGCGCGCCGAACTGTCCGAGACCGAATGGGACGACACCTTCGGCCTGCGCAAATTCAATCCCCTGGCCTCCTGGACGGCCGACGAGGTCTGGGGCGTGGTGCGCGCGCTGGACGTGCCCTACAACCCGCTGCACGACCGCGGCTATCCCTCGATCGGCTGCGAGCCCTGTACGCGCGCCGTGCGCCCCGGCGAGGACCCGCGCGCCGGCCGCTGGTGGTGGGAGCAGCGCGACAGCCGCGAATGCGGCCTGCACGCCGGCAACCTGCGCGCGGCCGGACGGCCGGGGGTGCGCCCGCGCGACCCCCTCCCGGCGGACGCCGCGGGCCCCACGGCTACCGCGGACACCACGGCTACCGCGGACACCACGGCCGCCAGGGCCATCACGGACCCCCTGGATCCCCCGCGCTCCACGGACACCCCGAACACCCCGGACACCCCGAACACCACGGACACGGACATCACGGAAGCATCGACATCATGAGCACCGCCCTTCTCGCCCGCACCCACCTCGACTGGCTGGAATCCGAGGCCATCCACATCCTGCGCGAGGTCGCCGCCGAGTGCGCGCGGCCCGTGCTGCTGTTCTCCGGCGGCAAGGACTCCTGCGTGCTGCTGCGCCTGGCGGAAAAGGCCTTCCGTCCGGGCCGCTTCCCCTTTCCCCTGATGCACATCGACACCGGCCACAACTTCCCCGAGGTGATCGCCTTCCGCGACCGCCGCGCGGCCGAACTGGGCGAGGAGCTGATCGTGCGCGGCGTCGAGGACTCGATCGCGCGCGGCACGGTGGTGCTGCGCCACGCCAACGATTCGCGCAACGCCGCCCAGGCCACGACGCTGCTGGAGGCGATCGCCGAATTCGGCTTCGACGCCTGCATCGGCGGCGCCCGCCGGGACGAGGAAAAGGCCCGCGCCAAGGAACGCATCTGCTCGTTCCGCGACGAGTTCGGCCAGTGGGACCCCAAGGCCCAGCGGCCGGAGCTCTGGAACCTCTACAACACCCGCGTGCATCCGGGCGAGAACATCCGCGTCTTCCCGATCTCGAACTGGACCGAGCTGGACGTCTGGCAGTACATCGAGCGCGAAGGCCTGGACCTGCCCTCGATCTACTACGCCCATGAACGCGAGGTCGTGCGCCGCAGCGGCCTGCTGGTGCCCGTCACGCCGCTCACCCCGCCGCGCGAGGACGAGCCGGTCGAGCGCCTGAGCGTGCGCTTCCGCACGGTGGGCGACGTGTCCTGCACCTGCCCGGTGGCGTCCACGGCGGCCACGCCGGCCGCCATCATCGCCGAGACGGCGGTCACCACCATCACCGAGCGCGGCGCCACGCGCATGGACGACCAGACCTCCGAAGCGTCGATGGAACGGCGCAAGAAACAGGGCTACTTCTGACCGGCCGGCCCCAGACCAAGGAATCCCCACCATGAACGCAATCAACGAACAATGGCAGGCGGCGCCGGAAACCAGCGTGCTGCGCCTGATCACCGCCGGGTCCGTGGACGACGGCAAATCCACCCTGATCGGCCGCCTGCTCTACGACAGCAAGGGCGTGTTCGCCGACCAGCTCCAGGCCATCGCGGGCTCGAAGTACACCCGCGCGCCCGACAGCGAATTCGACCTGGCGCTGCTCACCGATGGCCTGGAGGCCGAGCGCGAGCAGGGCATCACCATCGACGTGGCCTACCGCTATTTCGCCACGCCGGCGCGCAAGTTCATCGTCGCCGACGCCCCCGGGCACGAGCAGTACACGCGCAACATGGTGACGGGCGCCTCCACGGCCGACGCCGCCGTGATCCTGATCGACGCCAGCCGGGCGAGCGACGGCCGGCTGCTGCCGCAGACCAAGCGCCACAGCACCCTGGCCCGCCTGCTGGGGCTGCGCCACATCGTGGTGGCGGTCAACAAGATGGACCTGGTCGGCTGGGACCGCGCCGTGTTCGAGCGGATCCACGCCGCCTACCGGGACCTGGCCGAGCGCCTGGACATCCCGGCCTTCCACATCGTGCCGCTGTCGGCCCTGACGGGCGACAACGTGGTGCGGCCCAGCGAGCGCACGCCCTGGTACCAGGGGCCGCCGCTGCTGTCGCTGCTGGAGTCGCTGCCGGTGGATTCGCTGGACACCGAAGACCAGGCGCGCTTCTTCGTCCAGTGGGTGATCCGCCACAACGGCAGCGGCCCCGACGCCTTCCGCGGCTACGCCGGCCAGCTGCGGGGCGGCGCCTGGCGCGTCGGCGACGCCGTCCAGGTGCTGCCGAGCCGCGAATCCGCCCGCATCGCCGGCCTGCTGCGCGGCGCGCAGCCGGTGGACCAGGCCCTGCCGGGCGACAGCATCACGGTGGTGCTGGACCGCGACATCGACCTGTCCCGGGGCGACGTGCTGGTCGACGCCCAGGCGCAGCCGGCGCTGGAACGGGACTTCGAGGCGGACCTCTGCTGGCTGGACCAGCAGGCGCTGAATCCGGCGCGGCTGTACTGGCTGAAGCAGGGCACCCGCCTGACGCAGGTCCGCGTCCAGGCCGTGCGCACCCGGCGCGACATCCACGAACTGCGCTCGGTGGACTGGAACGGCACCCTGGCCATGAACGACATCGGCCGCGTGCAGCTGCGGGCCCGCGATCCCCTGGTGCTGGACGACTACGACGCGCAGCGCGCCACGGGCGCCTTCATCCTGATCGACACCGCCACCAACCAGACCGCGGCGGCGGGACTGGTGCGGCGCTGAGCGCGGCGGGGACCGCGGGCCGATGCCTTGAGCGCGGGGCAGGGGCCCGCCGGCCCGCACCCGCCGCGCCCGCCGACCCGCGCCCGCAGCAGGCCGCGGCGGGCTGGGGCGAATCCCGATGGGCACGCCCGGCCGCTTCATGTCAGAATGGCGCGAGGTGGCCGGCGTCCGGCCCGTCGCCGTGAAGCCGCATGCTCCGATTCGCCCATCAGAACCTCCGCCTGCCCTCCCTGGCCACCATCCAGGCCTTTGAATCGGCCGCCCGGCTGGGCTCGTTCGGCCGCGCGGCCGAAGAACTCTGCGTCACGGCCAGCGCCATCGGCAAGCGCATCGGCCAGCTCGAAGCCGCGCTCGGCCAGCCCCTGTTCGACCGCGGCAGCCGCGGCGTCGTGCTGACCGCGGCGGGGCACGAATACCTGGACCAGATTGAGACCGCGCTGCACCTGCTGTCGGACATCTCCCTGCACCGCCGCTCGCGGCCGCGCGAGCGCATCCGGCTGGTCACCACGCCCACCTTCGGGCACTACATCCTCGGGCCGCACCTGCACGAATTCACCACGGCCCACCCCAACGTGGACATGAGCGTGGTGCTGTCCATCCCCTACCTGGACATCGGCCCCACCCAGGCGGACTTCTGGGTGCGTTTCGGCCTGGGCCGGTATCCGGGCACGATCTCGGAGCGCCTGACGGACGACACCGTGTTCCCGGCCTGCTCTCCCGGCTATCTCGAACGCCATGGCGCCCTGCGCCGGCCCGCCGACCTGGCCGAGGCGAACCTGCTGCGCTGCCCGCTGGACCCCTGGAAGCCCTGGTTCGACGCCGCCGGGCTGGACTGGCCCGAGCCCGAGGGCGGCGTGAGCTTCTTCGACGTGGGGCTGGCGATGGCCGCCGCGCGGGCGGGCCAGGGCGTCATCATCGCGCGCCGCAGCCTGGCGGGCGCCTGGCTGGACGACGGCACCCTGGTGGCGCCGTTCGGCATCCGCGCGGCGCCCGATTCCCACTACTACCTGTGCCGCGAGGCCTCCACGCCCATGACCGGCGCGCACCTAGCGTTTTCCCTATGGGTCAAGGCGCTCTGCGCCCGGATTTCCCAGTCTTCCTAGGCTTCGCGCCGGGGTGCGGAATTTCTTTCCACCCTGGCCCGATGCAATTTCCGACAGCGCCGCGGGGCGGCCGATAGACTTTCGGCCGTGCATGCACACATCGGCCGGCGCCTCCGTCGGCCGCATCGAGAACGGGAGACGACATGACATTCCACAAGACCTGCCTGGCCCTGGCCATCACCCTGTCGCTGGCGGCGACCGCCCAGGCGGCCGACACCATCAAGATCGGCGTATCCGGACCCTTCACGGGGGGCTCTTCCTCCATGGGCGTGAGCATGCGCGACGGCGTGCGCCTGGCCGCCAGGGACGTCAACGCCCAGGGCGGCGTGCTGGGGCGCCAGCTGGAGCTGATTGAGCGCGACGACGAGGCCAAGAACGAGCGCGGCGTGCAGATCGCCCAGGAGCTGATCAACCGCGAGCAGGTCGTCGCGACCGTGGGCTTCATCAACACCGGCGTGGCCCTGGCCTCGACCCGCTTCTACCAGAACGCCGCCATCCCGGCCATCGCCAACGTGGCCACGGGCTCGGTGGTCACCCAGCAGTTCCTGCCGCCCAAGTACGAGCACAACTACGTGTTCCGCATGTCGGCGGCCGACAACATCCAGGCGCCCATGATCGCCGCCGAGGCCGTCACCAAGCGCGGCTTCAAGAAGGTCGCCATCATGGCCGACTCCACCAACTACGGCCAGCTGGGCCGCGAGGACATGGAAAAGGCGCTGGACAAGCTGGGCGTCAAGCCGGTGGTGGTGGAGAAGTTCAACATCGGCGACGTGGACATGACCGCGCAGCTGCTGCGCGCCAAGGAAGCCGGCGCCGAGGCCCTGCTGACCTACGGCATCGGCCCCGAACTTGCCCAGCTGGCCAACGGCATGGCCAAGCTCGGCTGGAAGGTGCCGCTGATCGGCAGCTGGACGCTGGCCATGGCCAACTTCATCGACACCGCGCGCGCCAACGGCGACGGCGCCCTGATGCCCCAGACCTTCATCCAGAACCCCAACACGCCCAAGCGCAAGGCCTTCATCGACGCCTACGTGCAGACCTTCAAGCCCAAGCACGACCGGATCGAGTCGGCCGTGTCCGCCGCCCAGGGCTACGACTCGGTGCTGCTGCTGGCGGCCGCCATCGAGCAGGCCGGCAACACCAAGGGCGCCGACATCCGCGCCGCCCTCGAAAGCCTGCAGAAGCCTGTCGAAGGCGTGATCATGACCTACAAGACGCCCTACTCGACGAGCGACCACGAGACCATCGACGGCCCCGAACTGGTCTACATGGGCGAAGTGTCCAAGGGCCGCGTGGTCTTCGCCCACCCCGAGGACGAGCAGCGCAGCGTCGCCAACGCCGGCCAGTCCGCGCAGTAACTCCGCCGCACCGGCGCATCCCGCCGCCCGGCGGGGTGCGCGCTCCGATGCGCGGTCCCGGGGCGCAGCCGCCCCGGACGGCGCGTTCCCGCTGGAAAGAACATGACGATTTTTCTGCAACTGGCCTATAGCGGCGTGGCCCTGGGCATGATCTACGCGGTCATCGCCTTCGGCTATCAACTCACCTACGCCACCTCCGAGACCCTGAACTTCGGCCAGGGCGACGCCCTGATGCTGGGGGGCCTGGTCGGCCTGACCCTGGTCGGGATGGGCGTGAGCTACTGGCTGATGATCCCCCTGGTGTGCATCTTCGGCATGGCGCAGGGCGCCGTGGTCGAGCGCGTGGCCGTGCGCCCCGCCATCCAGGCGCGCTCCGAGTTCGGCTGGATCATGGCGACCATCGCCCTGGGCATCATCTTCCGCAACACGGCCGAGAACATCTGGGGCCGCGACGCGCTGCATTTTCCCTCGCCCGTGTCCGAGACCCCCTTCAGCGTGCTGGGCGCCAACATCCTGCCGATGGAGCTGCTGGTGGTCGCGGGCGCGCTGCTGATCATGGGCGCCATCGAACTGTTCAACCGCACGTCGATCTACGGCAAGGCGGTGGTGGCGACCTCCGGCGACCGCGACGCGGCCGGCCTGATGGGCATCAACACCAAGCTGGTCATCACGTTCTCCTATGCGCTGTCCTCCCTGACGGCCGCCTTCGCGGGCGTGCTGGTCGCCCCGCTGACGCTCACTGGCGCCTCCATGGGCGCGGTGCTGGGCCTGAAGGCCTTCGCCGTGGCCATCGTGGGCGGCCTGAACAGCGGCCTGGGCGCCATCGTCGGCGGCCTGCTGCTGGGCGTCATCGAGACCACCACCGGCTTCTATCTCTCCACCGGCTACAAGGACGTCCCCGGCCTGATCCTGCTGCTGCTCGTCCTGACGGTGCGGCCCGCCGGGCTGTTCGGCAAGACCGCCATCAAGAAGGTCTGATCCCATCATGAACAAGAAGCATCTGCTGTCTTTCGCCGCGCTGGCCGCCGTGCTGGCGATGGTGCCGCTCGGCGTCGACAACCCCTATTACCTGCACCTGATCGAGACCATCCTGATCTACGCGGTCCTGCTGCTCGGGCTGGACATCGTGGTGGGCTACACCGGCCAGGTGTCGCTCGGCCATGCGGGCCTGTTCGGCATCGGCGCCTACACCGTCGGGACCCTGGTCCTGCACCTGGACATGCCGTTCTGGATCACGCTGCCCGCCGCCGTCGTGGTGACGGCGGGCTTCGGCGCGATCCTGGCCCTGCCGGCGCTGCGGGTCACGGGGCCCTACCTGGCCATGGTGACCCTGGCCTTCGGCACCATCATCCAGATCCTCATCAACGAGATGGACTTCCTCACGGCGGGGCCCCTGGGCATCAGCCTGGAAAAGCCCGTCGTCGCCGGCCACATGCTGAGCGGCCCGCAGTTCTTCTGGCTGGTGCTGGCGCTGCTGTCGCTGGCGGTGCTGTTCACCGAACGCGTCGCGCGCTCGCACTACGGGCGCGCCTTCGAGGCCCTGCGCGACAGCCCCATCGCCTGCGACTGCATGGGCGTGTCGGTCTACCGCTACAAGGTCGTGGCCTTCGTCATCAGCGCCGGCCTGGCCGGCCTGTCGGGCGCGCTGCACGCCTATTCGGAGCAGTACATCTCGCCCAACACCTACACCTTCGAGCTGATGGTGCTGTTCCTGCTGGCGCTCATCATGGGCGGGCGCAAGACCCGCTCCGGCGCGCTGCTGGGGGCGGCCATCATCGTGCTGCTGCCCAAGATGCTCGACGACGTGTCCACCTTCCGGCCGCTGGCCGTGGGCCTGGCGGTGCTGGTCACGGCCGGCGCCGTGATGGCGGTGCGGCGCGGCCGCGCCACGCCCGCGCGCATGGCGGCGCCGGTGATCGGCGCCCTGGTCCTGGCCGGCGGCTCGCTGGCGCTGGACCAGATGACCGACTGGCGGCTGTCGATCTTCGGCCTGATGATCCTGTTCGTCGTCTACTACCTGCCCGACGGCATCGTCGGCTTCGTGATGCATGCGCTGGGCCGGTCCCAGCCGGCGCCGGCCGCGGCCGAGCCGCCGCAGGCCGCGCCCGCGCCCGAGGGCGGCGGGCTGCCGGACGCCTCGCACGGCGTGCTGCTCTCGGTGGGCCAGGCGGTGATGCAGTTCGGCGGCCTCAAGGCGCTCAACGGCGTCGATCTGGAAGTCCGGCGCGGCACCATCCACGGGCTGATCGGTCCCAACGGCTCGGGCAAGAGCACCATGATGAACGTGCTCACGGGCATCTACGTGCCCACGTCCGGCTCCGTGGTCTTCGCCGGCCGCGACCTGGCCGGCCTGACCTCCGCGCAGATCGCCGCGCGCGGCGTGGCGCGCACCTTCCAGAACGTGCAGCTGTTCGGCGAGATGAGCGCGCTGGAGAACGTGCTGGTCGGGCTGCACCATTCCTTCGGCAGCGGACTGGCGGGCGTGGCGCTGCGCACGCCCGGCTGGCGGCGGGAAGAACGCCAGGCGCGCGCCCGCGCGCTCGGCCTGCTGGAATTCGTCGGCCTGGCGCCGCTCGCCCACGAAGAGGCGCGCAACCTGCCCTACGGCAAGCAGCGCCTGCTGGAGATCGCCCGCGCCCTGGCGCTCGATCCCCAGCTGCTGCTGCTCGACGAGCCGGCGGCCGGCCTGACGGCTCCGGACATCGAGGAGCTGCTGGGCATCATGCGCAAGCTCAAGGCGCGCGGCCTTACCGTGATCCTGATCGAGCACCACATGGACGTGGTGATGGGGGTCTGCGACGCGGTGTCGGTGCTGGATTTCGGACAGAAGATCGCCGAGGGGCTGCCCGCCGACGTGCAGGCCGACCCCCGGGTCGTGGAGGCCTATCTGGGCGGTGAACAGGCGGGAGCGCAGGCATGCTGAAGATCGAAAACCTGGAAGCCGGCTACGGCAAGGTCAAGGTGCTGCACGGCATCAGCCTGGACGTGCCCGCCGGCAAGGTCGTGACCCTGATCGGCTCGAACGGGGCGGGCAAGACCACCACCATGCGGGCCGTGTCCGGCATGCTGCGCCCCTCGGCGGGCACCATCGTCCTGGGCGGCCGGGCGATCCAGGGGCTGGAGTCCCACCGCATCGCCCGCCTGGGCCTGGCGCATTCCCCCGAGGGCCGGCGCGTCTTCCCCACGCTGAGCGTCACCGACAACCTGCTGCTGGGCGCCTTCCCGCGCCTGACCGGCAGCCGCGCGCGCGGCGACGTGGCGCGCGACCTGGACCGCGCGATGGACCTGTTCCCGCGCCTGAAGGAACGGCGCACGCAGCTGGCGGGCACCCTGTCGGGCGGCGAGCAGCAGATGCTCGCCATGGCGCGCGCGGTCATGCTCGACCCCGAGGTCGTGCTGCTGGACGAGCCGTCCATGGGGCTGGCGCCCATCCTGGTGGACGAGGTGTTCCGCATCATCTCGCGCCTGAAGTCCGAGGGCGTGACGATGCTGCTGGTGGAGCAGTTCGCCGCCGCGGCGCTGGCGGTGGCGGACTACGGCTACGTGCTGGAGAACGGCCGCATCGCCGTCGAAGGCCCCGCGCAGCGGCTGCGCAACGATCCCGCCGTGGCGGCGGCCTACCTGGGCGGGCACTGAGCGGACGGGCACTGGGCGTCTTCGGCGCCCGTGTAGTGCTTCAGGCCGTCCAGGTCCAGCACCTGGACGGCGCCGTATTCGACCTTGAGCAGCTGCGCGGCTTCCAGCGCGCGCAGGGCCTGGTTGGTGCGCTGGCGGGAAATGCGCGCCAGGAAGCCGATTTCTTCCTGGGTGATTTCCAGGCGCATCGAATTGCCCGGGTACAGCAGCGGGTTGAACAGTTCCGCCAGGCAGCGCGCCACGCGCGCATCGGGGGCCAGCAGGCGGTCGTATTCGGCCTTGCCGATGAACTGCGCCACGCGCTCGTTCAGCTGGTGCAGCAGGTAGCGGTTGAAGGGGATGCTGGCGTCCAGCAGCCAGTAGAAGGTGTCGCCGCGCAGGCGCGCGATGGTGCTGCGGCGCAGCGCGATGATGTCGTACTTGCGCGCTTCGCGTTTCAGCAGCGAGCCTTCGCCGATCCAGCCGCCGGCCGGCACCCCCGTCAGCGACGCCAGCTTGCCGTCGGCGTTGCCCACCGACACCTTCACCAGTCCTTCGAGCACCCCGATCCAGGCGCAGGCGACCGCGCCCTTGTGCTCGACGATGGTGCCGGCCTCGACGTGCGCCACGGCGGTGTCCTGCAGGACGCGCGCCTGCTGTTCGTCGTCGAGCAGGTCGAACCAGGCGGCGCGCGCCGGCAAAGCCTGAGTCAGGTTCATGGGGACTTACCCTAGATCGAGATCGAATGTCATATGTGCGACAGTCGGCGGCCGGCCGCTGCCTGTACCTTAGTCCGCGACACGCCCCACAGAGGCGCACTGAAGGCCCCGCGCAGCGCAGGATCCGCGCCGGACCGAGGAGACATCATGGTACAGGAAACCACCGCCGCGACGACGTTCCCCGCCCTGCTGATGCACCATGCGCGGGTGCGCGGCGCGCGCCCCGCGATCCGGGAAAAGGACCTGGGCATCTGGCAGACGCTGAGCTGGGCCCAGGTGGCGGCCGAGGTCCGGCGCGTGGCCTCGGGGCTGGCCGAACTGGGCGTCCGGCCGGGCGAGCACGTCGCCGTCGTCGGCGAGAACCGCCCCCGGCTGTACATGGCGATGATGGCGGCCCAGTGCCTGGGCGCCATCCCCGTGCCGCTCTACCAGGACGCGGTGGCCGAGGAAATGGCCTACGTGCTGCAGGACGCCGAGGTCGGCGTGGTGGTGGCCGAGGACCAGGAGCAGGTGGACAAGATGCTGGAGGTCTCCGGCCGCTGCCCGGCGCTGCGCCACGTCGTCTACGACGATCCGCGCGGCCTGCGCCACTACAGCGATCCGCGCCTGCTGGCCTGGGAAGTCCTGCTGTCGCGCGGCGACGAGCGCGCCCACCGGCTGCCCGACGAGATCGACGGCCGCATCGCCGCGATCCGCCCCGAGGACACGGCCGCGATGTTCTACACCTCCGGCACCACGGGCAAGCCCAAGGGCGTGGTGCTCAGCCACCACGCGCTCATCGACCGGGCGCGCGCCATCGAGCGCTTCGAGGGCCTGACCGACCGGGAGGACGTGCTGGCCTACCTGCCGCCCGCCTGGATCGGGCAGAACATGTTTTCCTACACCCAGTTCCTCACCACGGGCTTCACCGTGAATCATCCGGAATCGCCCGAGACCGTGTCGATCGACATGCGCGACATCGGCCCCACCTATTATTTCGCGCCGCCGCGCGTGCTCGAAGGCCTGCTCACCCACGTCACGATCCGCATGGAGGACGCCGGCCGCTTCAAGCGCTGGCTGTACCGCCGGGCGATGGGCCTGGCGCGGCGGGTGGGCGACAGGATCCTGGACGGCGGCGCGGGCGTCGGCCTGCTCGACCGCCTGAAATACGCCCTGGGCGACCTGCTGATCTACGGCCCGCTGCGCAACACCCTGGGCATGAGCCGGGTGCGCGTGGCCTATACGGCGGGCGAGGCCATCGGCCCCGACCTGTTCGTCTTCTACCGCTCCATCGGCATCAACCTCAAGCAGCTCTACGGCTCCACCGAGACCTCGGTCTTCGTCTGCGTCCAGGCCAACGGCCAGGTGCGCGACGACACGGTCGGCCCGCCCTGCGAGGGCGTGGACATCCGCGTGGCCGACAACGGCGAGATCCAGCTGCGCAGCCCCGGCCTGTTCTCCGGCTACTACCGCAACCCCAAGGCGACGGCCGAATCCTATACCGAGGACGGCTGGTACCACACCGGCGACGCGGGCTACCTGGACACCGACGGCCAGCTGAAGATCATCGACCGCGCCAAGGACGTCGGCCACCTGTCCGACGGCAGCCTGTTCGCGCCCAAGTACATCGAGAACAAGCTCAAGTTCTTCTCCTTCATCAAGGAGGCCGTGGCCTTCGGCGCGGACCGCCCCGAGGTCTGCGCCTTCATCAACATCGACCTGGAGGCGGTCGGCAACTGGGCCGAGCGCCGCGGCCTGCCCTACGCCGGCTACACCGACCTGGCCGGCAAGGACGAGGTCTACGCCCTGATCCGGGACTGCGTCGAGCAGGTCAACGCCGACCTCGCGCAGGACCCGAAGCTGGCGGCCTCGCAGGTCAGCCGCTTCCTGATCCTGCACAAGGAACTGGACCCGGACGACGACGAGCTGACCCGCACCCGCAAGGTCCGCCGCGCCTTCATCGCGCAGAAATACGCCGTGCTGGTCGAGGCCCTGTTCGCGGGCCGCACGAGCCAGTTCATCGAAACCGAGGTCAAGTTCGAGGATGGCCGCACGGGCCGGATCTCCGCCGACCTGCGCATCGAACCCGCGGCCGTGACGCGGCCCGAACCGCTGAAGAAGGTGGCCTGAATGACCGGACTGGCGATGGAACAGGACCGCGACGCGGCGCAGGACGGCGCCGCCGACCGGGCGGGGCGGATCGGCGAGGTCATCCTGGACCTGCAGAACATCTCGCTGTCCTTCGGCGGGGTCAAGGCGCTGACGGACATTTCCTTCGACGTGCGCGAACACGAGATCCGCGCCATCATCGGCCCCAACGGTGCGGGCAAGAGCTCGATGCTGAACGTCATCAACGGCGTCTACACGCCCCAGCAAGGCCGCATCCTGCTGCAGGGCCGGCAGTTCGCCCGGATGAATCCGCGCCGCGCCGCCGAAATGGGCATCGCCCGCACCTTCCAGAACCTCGCCCTGTTCAAGGGCATGAGCGTGCTGGACAACATCATGACGGGCCGCAACCTGCGCATGAAGGCCGGCGTGCTGGCCCAGGCGCTGCGGCTGGGGCCGGCCGAGCGCGAGGAAATCGCCCACCGCGAGGTGGTGGAGAACATCATCGACTTCCTGGAGATCCAGGCTTGGCGCAAGACCCCGGTGGGCCGCCTGCCCTACGGCCTGCAGAAGCGCGTGGACCTGGGCCGCGCGCTCGCCATGGAGCCGCGCATCCTGCTGCTCGACGAGCCCATGGCGGGCATGAACATCGAGGAAAAGCAGGACATGAGCCGCTACATCCTCGACGTGAACGACGAATACGGCACCACGATCGTGCTGATCGAGCACGACATGGGCGTGGTCATGGACATCTCCGACCGGGTCGTGGTGCTGGACTACGGCCGCAAGATCGGCGACGGCACGCCCGACGAGGTGCGCAGCAACCCCGAGGTCATCCGGGCCTACCTGGGCGCCAGCCACTAGGGCCCTTCACGCCCCTGCATGCTATTCGAGGAGTCGCAATGGGATTCTTTCTGGAAACGGTGATCGGCGGCCTGATGAGCGGCATGCTCTACGCCCTGGTGGCGCTGGGCTTCGTGCTGATCTTCAAGGCGTCGGGGGTGTTCAATTTCGCCCAGGGCGCCATGGTGCTGATCGCGGCGCTCGCCATGGCCCGCCTGTCGGGCTGGATCGACGCCTGGCTGGGCGGCGCCTCGCCCGTGCTGGCCAACCTGCTGGCCTTCGCGCTGGCCGCCCTGTTCATGTGGCTGGTGGCCGTGCTGGTCGAGCGCCTGGTGCTGCGCCACCTGGTCAACCAGGAGGCCACCACGCTGCTGATGGCCACCATCGGCATCAGCTATTTCCTCGACGGCATCGGCCAGATCCTGTTCGGCAGCTCGGTGTATTCCATCGACGTCGGCATGCCCAAGGACCCGGTCATCATCATGGATGCGATGTTCGACGGCGGCGTGATGGTCAACCTGGAGGACCTCACGGCCGCCGTCGTGGCCGCCGTGCTGGTGGCGGTGCTGGCCTTCTTCTTCCAGTACACCACGGTGGGCCGGGCGCTGCGCGCCGTGGCCGACGACCACCAGGCGGCGCAGTCGGTGGGCATTCCACTCAACCGCATCTGGGTGGTGGTCTGGACCGTGGCCGGCCTGGTGGCCCTGGTCACGGGCATCGTCTGGGGCTCGAAGTTCGGCGTGCAGTTCACCCTGTCCACGGCCGCGCTGCGCGCCCTGCCGGTGGTGATCCTGGGCGGCCTGACGTCCGTGCCCGGCGCCATCGTCGGCGGCCTCATCATCGGCGTGGGCGAGAAGCTCTCCGAGGTCTACCTGGGGCCCTACGTGGGCGGCGGCATCGAGATCTGGTTCGCCTACGTGCTGTCCCTGGTGTTCCTGCTGTTCCGGCCGCAGGGCCTGTTCGGCGAAAAAATCATCGACCGCGTCTGACCGTCTGACAGGAAGCCCCGCCCATGTTCTATCGTGAAAACGGCCAGTTCAAGAGCTCCTACCGCTCGGACCAGCAGATCTTCCCGATCCGCCAGGACCGCCGGTTCATCGCCGGCCTGCTGCTGGTGGCCTTCGTCGCCGTGCCGCTGGGCGCGTCGGACTACTTCCTGCAGGCGATCCTCATCCCCTTCCTGATCCTGTCGCTGGCGGCCATCGGCCTGAACGTCCTGGTCGGCTATTGCGGCCAGATCTCCATCGGCTCGGGGGCCTTCATGGCGGTGGGCGCCTATGCCGCCTGGAACTTCGGCGTGCGCCTGGACCTGCCGCTGGTGGTCCAGATCCTGCTGGGCGGCGTGTTCGCCACCCTGGCGGGCGTGGTGTTCGGCGTGCCCAGCCTGCGCATCCGCGGCCTGTACCTGGCGGTGACGACGCTGGCGGCGCAGTTCTTCATGGACTGGGCCTTCCTGCGCATTCCCTATTTCACCAACTACTCCACCTCGGGCAACGTGTCCGTGCCGGCGCTCGAAGCCTTCGGCCTGCCGGTGACCACGCCCGCGCAGAAATACCTGTTCGTGCTGTGCTTCGTGGCGGTCATCGGCCTGCTGGCCAAGAACCTGGTGCGCGGCGCCATCGGCCGGCAGTGGATGGCGATCCGCGACATGGACGTGGCCGCCGCCGTCATCGGCATCCGGCCGGTGTACGCCAAGCTCACCGCCTTCGCCGTCAGCTCCTTCATCATCGGCGTGGCGGGCGCGCTCTGGGCCTACATCCACCTGGGCTCCTGGGAGCCCCTGGCCTTCGACCTGAACCGCTCGCTGCAGCTGCTGTTCATCATCATCATCGGCGGCCTGGGCTCCATCATCGGCAGCTTCTTCGGCGCGGCCTTCATGGTGCTGGTGCCGGTGGCGCTCACCAACGTGCCGCACTGGCTGGGCCTGGACCTGCCGGTGGACGTGGCCTCGCACATCGAACATATGGTTTTCGGCTTCCTGATCGTCTTCTTCCTGATCGCGGAGCCGCACGGTCTGGCCAGGCTGTGGAGCATCGCCAAGGAAAAACTCAGGATCTGGCCGTTCCCCCACTGAAGGACCGCGGGGGCTTTGGGGCGGCGTTCGATCGGACCCGTTCTTTGTTGACACGATAGGTGCCACACGCACCAGGAGGAGCTACAGATGAAGCATGCATTGACGAAGACCGCCGCCGCCGCCCTGCTGGCCGCCGTCGGGCTGGCGGGCGCCGCCGGCACGGCGCAGGCCGCCGAGGAGCAGTTCGTTCCGCTGCTGGTCTACCGGACCGGCTCGTTCGCCCCGCTCGGCATTCCCTGGGCCAACGGCAAGATCGACTACCTCAAGCTCGTCAACGAGCGCGACGGCGGCGTCAACGGCGTCAGGATTTCCTACGAGGAATGCGAGACGGCCTATTCCACCGACAAAGGCGTGGAATGCTACGAGCGCCTGAAGAACAAGAACGGCGGGGCTTCCGGCTTCGACACCCAGTCCACGGGCATCACCTTCGCCGTGACCGACAAGGCGATCGTCGACGGACAGCCCGTGGTCACCGTGGGCTACGGCCTGTCGCAATCGGCCGACGGCCGGGTCTTCAAGTGGAACTTCCCGCTGCTGGGCACGTACTGGACGGCGGCCGACGTCATGATCCAGGACATCGCCAAGAAGCTGGGCGGCGAGGACAAGCTCAAGGGCAAGAAGATCGCCCTGGTCTACCACGACTCGCCCTTCGGCAAGGAGCCCATCCCGCTGCTCCAGGAACGCGCCAAGGACAACGGCTTCGATCTGCAGCTCTATCCGGTCGCCGCCCCGGGGGTCGAGCAGAAATCCACCTGGCTGCAGATCCGCAAGAACCGCCCCGACTACGTGATCCTCTGGAGCGCTGGGATCATGACCCCGACCGCCATCCGCGAGGCCCAGGGCGTGGGCTACCCGCGCGACAAGATGTACGGCATCTGGTGGGCCAGTTCCGAGACCGACGTCAAGGATCTGGGCGACGTCGCCAAGGGCTACAACGGCATCACCATCCAGAACAGCGCCGAGCACGGCCGGGTGCACGAGGACGTGAAAAAGTACGTCTACGACAAGGGCGAGGGCGCCGACAAGGATGGCAGCACCTTCGGCTCGCTGGCCTACACGCGCGGCATGATGATCTCCATGCTGCAGGTCGAGGCCATCCGCACCGCGCAGGAAAAGTTCGGCAAGGGCAAGCACATGACGCCCGAGCAGGTGCGCTGGGGTTACGAAAACCTGAACCTGGACCAGGCCCGCCTGGAACAGCTGGGCTTCGCCAAGCTGATGCGTCCGGTGAAGACCTCGTGCGAGAACCACATGGGCGACGACTGGGCGCGCATCATCCAGTGGGACGGCAAGAAGTTCGACGTCGTGTCCGACTGGTACCAGTCCAACCCGAAGTACGTGCAGCCGCTGGTGAAATCCCTGGGCGACAAGTACGCCGCCGAGAAGAAACTGCCGACGCGCGACTGCGCCGCCGAGTAAGCCGTGCCGGGGCCGGGCGGGGCCCGGCCCCGGGCGGCCCCTGGGAGAGGAAACCATGGATAGCGCACAGGCGTCCGAACCCGCGGTGCTGTTGAACGTCAACGGCATCGAGGTCATCTACAACCACGTCATCCTGGTGCTCAAGGGCGTGTCCCTGACCGTGCCGGAAGGCAGGATCGTGGCGCTGCTGGGCGCCAACGGCGCGGGTAAGACCACCACCCTGCGGGCGATCTCCAACCTGCTGCGCGGAGAGCGCGGCGAGGTCACCAAGGGCGGGATCGAATATCGCGGGGAACGCATCGAGTCCCTGTCGCCGGCCGACCTGGTGCAGCGCGGGGTGGTCCAGGTCATGGAAGGCCGCCATTGCTTCGCCCACCTGAGCATCGAGGAAAACCTGCTCACCGGCGCCTACACGCGGCGCCTGGGGCGCGCCGACCTGGACGCCGCCCTGGAGCGGGTCTACCGCTATTTCCCGCGCCTGAAGCAGCGCCGCAAGAGCCAGGCCGGCTATACGTCCGGCGGCGAGCAGCAGATGGCCGCCATCGGCCGGGCGCTGATGGCCGACCCGCGCATGATCCTGCTCGACGAGCCTTCGATGGGCCTGGCGCCGCAGATCGTCGAGGAAATCTTCGAGATCGTGCGCGACCTGAACCAGCGCGAAGGCGTGAGCTTCCTGCTGGCCGAGCAGAACACCAACGTGGCCCTGCGCTACGCGGACTACGGCTACATCCTGGAGAACGGCCGCGTGATGATGGACGGCGCCGCCCGCGCGCTGGCCGAAAACGAGGACGTGAAGGAATTCTATCTGGGCGTCTCGGGGGCGGGCCGCACCAGCTTCCGCGACACCAAGTTCTATCGCCGGCGCAAGCGCTGGCTGGCCTGACACGGGGGAATGGCATGCAGGCATACTACGATGCGCGCGAGACCCAGCCCGCCGACGAGCGCGAGCGGCTGCTGTTCCAGCGCCTGCCCGCCGCCCTGGAGCGGGCCCGCGCGCGGGCGCCGGCCATCGCCCGGCAGCTCCAGGGCATCGATCCCGCCGCGCTGGATTCGCGCCAGGCCCTGGCGCGCGTGCCGGTGCTGCGCAAGAGCGAACTGCTGCAGCTGCAGCACGCGGCCCGCATCGCGCCGCCGGGCGCCACCGCCGACGCGGAGCGCCTGCGCGTGTTCGGCGGCTTTTCCACGATCGGCTGGGGCGAGGCGCGGCGGGTGTACGCCTCGCCGGGCCCCATCTACGAACCCGAAGGCCCGCGGCCGGACTACTGGGGCTTCGCCCGCGCCCTGCACGCGGCGGGGGTGCGCTCCGGCATGCTGGTGCACAACTGCTTCTCCTACCATTTCACCCCGGCCGGCTCCATGATGGAGACCGCCGCCCACGCGCTGGGCTGCACGGTGTTCCCCGGCGGGGTCGGGCAGACCGAGCAGCAGGTGCGCGCCATGGCCGACCTGGCGCCGCACGCCTACACCGGCACGCCCAGCTTCCTGCGCATCATCCTGGAAAAGGCCGACGAGATGGGCGTGGCGCTGCCCTCGCTGCGTCTGGCGCTGTTCTCGGGCGAGGCCTACCCGCCGTCGCTGCAGGCCTGGTTCCGGCACCGCGGCATCCAGGGCTTCCAGGCCTACGGCAGCGCCGACCTGGGCATGGTGGCCTTCGAGACCCCGGCGCGCGAAGGCCTGGTCGCCAACGAGGACCTGATCCTGGAAATCGTGCGGCCCGGCACCGGCCAGCCCGTGCCCGAGGGCGAGGTCGGCGAGCTGGTGGTCACCACCCTGCATGCGGACTACCCGCTGCTGCGCTTCGGCACCGGCGACCTGTCGGCCCTGATGCCGGGGGCCTCGCCCTGCGGCCGCACCAACCTGCGCATCCGCGGCTGGCTGGGGCGCGCCGACCAGACGACCAAGGTGCGCGGCATGTTCGTGCATCCGGAGCAGATCGCCCGCGTGCTGGACCGGCACGCGGGAATCGGGCGGGCGCGCCTGGTGGTGTCGGGCGAGGCGGGGCACGACGTCATGACCCTGCGGGTCGAGGCCGACGCCGCGCTGGATGCCGGGGCCGTGGCCGCCACGGTGCGCGAGCAGACCAAGCTGCGGGCCATCGTCGAGATCGTCGCGGCCGGCAGCCTGCCCAACGACGGCAAGGTGATCGAGGACGCCCGCCGCTACGATTGAGCGGTGATGCGGCTCGGTAGCGGCGGTGTGGTTTGGTAGCGGCGGTATGGCTTGGCGGTGCTTGGTATGATCTTTTCGCCGCCGGGCCGCCCCAAGGCGAAAAGCGCCCCCTTTGGGGGGGATGAACCCGGACGCGGGGCGGTCCCTGCGGACTGACCTGCGCCTGGCGAATCCGAGCGGCATGCAGGCCGCGAGGTGGGCTCGTCCATGGGCATATTGCGTCCGGGCATATCGATTCCCGGGCTCCCTCAGTTACTATGTGCGAATCCGTGTAGCAGACCGAGGGAGATTCTTCCATGCGTGGATTCAAAATGATCGCCGGCCTGGCCGTCCTGCTGGGCGCCGGCATGCCCCTGGCCCAGGCCGACACCCTGTCCGTGGTCAAGGAGCACGGCGTCGTGCAGTGCGGCGTCACCACCGGCTTCGCCGGATTCTCGGCGCCCGACGCCAAGGGCGAATGGAAGGGCCTGGACGTGGACATGTGCCGCGCCGTCGCCGCCGCCGTGCTGGGCGACGCGTCCAAGGTCAAGATCGTGCCCCTGAACGCGCAGCAGCGCTTCACCGCCCTGCAGTCGGGCGAAATCGACCTGCTGGCGCGCAACACCACCGTGACGCAGTCGCGCGACACCGCGCTGGGGGCCGTCCATGCCGCCATCAACTTCTACGACGGCCAGGGCTTCATGGTGCCCAAGTCCCTGGGCATCACCTCGGCCCGCGACCTGAACGGCGCCACGGTCTGCATGCAGACCGGCACGTCCAACGAGCAGAACATGGCCGACTGGGCGCGTGCGCACAACGTGCAGTACAAGCCCGTGGTGATCGAGCAGTTCAACGAGGTCGTCAACGCCTTCGCGGCCGGCCGCTGCGACGTGTTCACCACCGACGCCTCGGGCCTGGCCTCGATCCGCATCTCCAAGCTGACCAAGCCCGCCGACTACGTGATCCTGCCGGAAATCATCTCCAAGGAACCCCTCGGCCCCTTCGTGCGCCAGGGCGACGACGCCTGGCTGAACGTCGTCAAATGGAGCTTCCACGCCATGACCGGCGCCGAGGAACTGGGCGTGACCTCGGCCAACGTCGATGCGCAGCTGAAAAGCGCCGATCCCAACGTGCAGCGCCTGCTGGGCGTGACCGGCAGCGCGGGCAAGAACCTGGGCCTGGACGAGCAGTGGGCTTACCGCATCGTCAAGCAGGTCGGCAACTACGGCGAATCGTTCGAGCGCAACGTGGGCATGGGCAGTCCGCTGCAGATCCAGCGCGGCCTGAACGCCCTCTGGAAGGACGGCGGCCTGATCTATCCGCTGCCGATCCGGTAGGACGCCCGCGGCCGGCCGAGGCCCCGCCCCGAACCTCACCCCAAACGCTGGACGCCGGTCCGGCTTTTGGGGTGTTTTTCTTCACGAGGAGCGACGAGGCGGCGTGTCGCCGCGGGATCGACGGGTCCCGGCCGGCTCCGGCGAGGAAGGAACCCCCGCGTGCCTGGAGGCGCGATGTTCCCGATATGCCGCCGCCAGCGTTCGCAACGCATCGCGGGAGCGCCGGTCCGTGAGCGTCGAATGCAGCATGATGCGGGATGAGGGCAGGTCGGGCAGGCCCAGGCGCCGGCCCACCTCGATGGTGTCGGCCGGAGCCAGCCGGCAGGAGAACGCCGCCACCGCCAGTCCCGCGGAAACCGCGGCCATGACTGCCGCATGGCCGCCACCCACGAAAACCTCGCTCCAGTCGATGCCCGCCCCCGCCAACGCACGGAGGGCCATGTCGCGCACCCCGCAGCACGGGGCCAGCGCCGCCAGGCGCAGCGGCTTGCCTGGCTGCTGATGGAATCCGGGAGCCGCGAACCAGCCGAAATGCTCCGGTCCCAGGTCCTCGCCATCACGGCGGTCGTCTTCCTGGCGAACGATCACGGCATCGAGTTCGCCGGCATCGAAGGCATCGAGCAGGCTGCGCGAGTTTTCCAGACGGACTTCGATGGTCAGAGCCGGGTCGCGTTCGTTCAGCCGCGCCAGCAGGGCCGGCACTTCCGGTCCCGCGACGTGTTCGGCGATGCCCAGGCGAAAGCGCCGGCATTCGCAGGACAGCGCGGCCATGGCATGGTCGTGCGCCGCGATGAATTCGCGTGCCGGATTGAGAAACGTCGTTCCTTGCGCCGACAGGCGAACCAGCCGGGGTGTGCGCTCGATCAGCTTGTGTCCCAATCGCGCCTCCAGGCGTTTGAGCTTCACGCTGATGGCGCCTTGCGTGGTGCCCAAGGCTGCCGCGGCTTTCGTGAAGCTCTGGAAGTCGGCGATGGCGACGAACGCCTGCACCGACTCCACATCCAAGGCGGGGCGGCTCATTCAGCTTTGTCCAAGGCGGGGCGGCTCATTGATCTCTGGAGTCATATCTGCTCTGGAATCATGTCCGGAATCAGGCATTCAAATTTGTTGTTTCTGATATGTTCAATCATATCATTGATAAATGGGCGAGGGCTCCTTAACATCCTTCCACACGTGCCGCGCGTTCTTTTTCCCGCGTCGGCAAGCGTTCCGGGCGGCACCCGCACGGTGTCCCGCATACAAGTCTCTTGGAAGGTATCCATGACTCCCTCAACTTCGCGTCAGGGCACGTTCGCCCTGGCTGCCGTCTGCTTGTCCGCATTGATGCTGGGCCTGGAGATTTCCAGCGTGCCGCCCATCCTGTCCACCATCGAACAGGCCATGGGGGCCAGTTTCCGGCAGCTCCAATGGGTCATGGCGGCCTACACCATCGCCATGACGACGATCCTGATGGCCGTCGGCACCGTGGCCGACCGCTACGGCCGCAAGCGTGTCTTCACCATCGGCATCGTGGCTTTCGGCATCACCTCGCTGGTGTGCGGCCTGACGGAAAGCGCCGCCGTGCTGATCGTGGCCCGGTTCTTCCAGGGCTTGAGCGCGGCCATGATGCTGATCTGCCAGATCGCCATCCTGTCCACCCAGTTCCGGGACGGGCAGGCGCGAGGCAGGGCATTCGCCTGGTGGGGCATCGTGTTCGGCGCGGGGCTGGGCTTCGGCCCCATCGTGGGCGGCGCGATTCTGGCGCTGGCGAGCTGGAAATGGGTGTTCCTGGTCCACGTCGTCCTGGCCGCCGTGACCCTGCTGCTGGCTCGGGCCGGTGTCCAGGAATCGCGCGACCCGCACGCGATGCGCCTGGACGTCGCCGGCATCGTCACGCTGTCGGTGGCCGTGTTCTGTCTGGTGCTGTTCGTCACGCAGGGGCCGGTGCTGGGGTTCGGCAGCCCTGCGGCCTTGGGCATCATCGGTTTGTCCGTCTTGAGCCTTGCCGGCTTTATCGCGGCCGAGCGCGTCAGCGCCCGGCCGATGATCGATTTCTCGGTGTTCCGCGTGCCCGATTTCTCGGGTGCGCTGCTCGGCTCGATGGGGCAGAATTTCAGCTTCTGGCCTTTCATCATCTATCTGCCGATCTATTTCCACGTCGGCCTGGGGTACGACAGTGTGCGGACCGGCCTGGCGCTGCTGGCCTATACCCTGCCCACGCTGTTCGTTCCGCCGTTGGCCGAGCGTCTGGCTCAACGCTGGCGGCCCGGCATCGTGATCCCGCTGGGAATGTCCGCCATCGGCCTGGGTTTCGTGCTGATGAGGATCGGCAGCGTATCGGCGCAGCCGGGCTGGCTGATCCTGCCGGGCTGCGTGCTGGCCGGCATCGGCCTGGGCCTGACCAACACGACCGCCACCAACACCATCACCGCATCCGTTGCGGCGGAGCGCGCCGGGATGGCGTCCGGCGCGGACACCAGCGCCCGGATGATCTCGCTGGCGTTCAACATCGCCGTGATGGGCTTCGTGCTGGTGGAAGGCATCATGGCTTACTTGAGCGATACGCTGGGCGTGATGGAAACGGCCGGACTGCGGTCCTTCGCGGAAAAGATCGCGGCCGGCGATGTGTCGGTCGCGCAGCAGACCGCGGGATTGCTGGCGAACGTCGCTGCGCCTCAGGACGCGATCGACGCCGCGCTTGTCGCAGGATTTGGCTGGGTCATGGCGTACGGCGCGCTCAGCGTGTTCGTGCTGGCGGCCCTCAGCTTCTGGGTGTTTTCAACGGGCAAGGCCGTACGGTGCGCCGGCAATGCCGCGCAGCGCCGATCGGCATGAGGCGTCGGGGCGGAGGGCGGTCAGGTTCTTTTCCGGTACACCAGGCTGATGCGGGCGAAGGCCGCCTGCAGCTCCGGCGTGCCGGCCTGGAAGATCACCGGCCGGCCCTTCTGCACGAAGCACACCAGCTTCTTCGAGGCGAACAGCGGGATGAACTTGGTGGACTGGATCTCGCTCCAGGGTACTTCGCGGCGCGTGATCCAGGATTGGCGGATGCCCCAGTCGGAGATTTCCGTGACCGAGGTCCACATGTGGACGCTCATCCAGATCAGCGCGGCAAAACACACCACGATGCTGGCGACCACCGCCATGGGCAGCGCCCGGTCGGGCGCAAGCTGCAGCACCATGGCCAGCCGCACCGCGATCAGGGCCATGATGATCCAGGCGATGACGGCGATCCAGCGCGGCCAGGCGCGGCCGCGCAGCGGCAGGGGAGCGATCTGCGCCAGCAGGGCGCGGTGTTCTTCGTCGGAGGGGCGGTACAGTGCGAGCATGGGCGCTATTCTACCCAGGCTGGCGGCGCGGGGGCGGCCGCGTCGTGGTGCCGGGACGATCGGCGGGTCCGCACCTTTTCAGCCGCGGAATACGTCTTCCAGGGTCGTGGCGTCGAGGATGTTCAGCGACCAGGCTTCCAGATCTTCCGCGCCGGCGGTGCGGATGCGTCGCTCGACTGCGGCATCCACGGCCCCGAAGCGGCGCTGGATCTGGCGCAGCAGCAGGTCGGCCTGGCCCTTGACCTGGCCTTGCTCCAAACCCTGCTCCAGGCCTTGTTCCAGACCCTTCGCAATGCCGCGGCGTTCGGCAATCATCACGTAGCTCATCTTGCGCTCCTGTTCCAGGCGTTCCACCGCCGCCAGATAGGCCGGCTCCTGCTGCGCAGGCAGCCGCAGCATCCATTCGATCAGCCGCAGCAGCGGCTGGATGTGTTCCCGGTCGTAGCCGTAGCCGTACAGCAGCCGCACCAGCGAGACGGTGGGCTCCAGCCGCTGCGCCCCGGCCCGATACCGCAGGGCCTGCAGCTGCGCCATGATCACCACGGCAAACGGGTTCGTGCGCGCCAGCGATTCCAGCTCGCTCCAGCGGCCCAGCCACTGAGACAAGTGTACGGCATGAAAGGAAAAATACACACCCTGGCCGAGGAACTCGCGCCGGTATTCCAGGCGTTCGGGGCCCGAGCGGCTGGCCACCAGGATGGCCAAGCTGAACAGCGCCGGCGGCGCGCGCCCCGCGCGGGCGTTCAGGCCTTCGTGGCGGTGTTCGATGCGCGTCCTGTAGCGGTACATGCGCTGCGCGATCCGGGACAGGGCGCGGGCGCCCATGCCGCCGCCCTGGACCTCGACGTGGACCAGGATCCAGGCGTCGGCGCCGTCCTTGTGGCGTACCCGCACCAGCTTGTCGGCATGCAGGCGCCCATGGCCGGGCGGGCCGTCGGGCACGCCAAGCGCCTGCAGTTCCTTGTCCAGGAATTGCGGGGCCACGGACCAGTCGATGACCTTGTACAGGGCCTGCGCCAGCAGTTCGATGGCCTGGCGGAAGAAGAGCTCCAGGGCCTCCTTCCAGGGGCTGTCGTGGTCATCGGCGGGGACGGCAGCGGCAGAGGTAACGGCGGAGACAGCGGGACCGGCAGCAGCATCCGTAGCCACTACGGCGGGAGCGGCCGGAGCAGCCGCAGCAGGGGCGGCTGTGGAAGCGGCGGTGGCAGGCGGGGCATCATTCCGATGGGACATGGCGGGCTTCCGAATGCAGGAAGCCTCATTCTGGGCAGGCCCAGATTCCCCCGCCAGACTGGAAAGTACGAACGGACGAAAGCGTCCTGGCTGCGCCCCTTCGCTGAAGGACGGGGCTTGGGGTGGTGCGGCAGAGAAAACCCCGCGGGCCTGGATGGGCCGCGGGGTTCCGTTGCGCGGGAGGCTGTGTCCCGCCGTGCTGGATGAGGTCCGGCACGGCGGAGCGGAGAGGTTTAGGCGGGTCCAATGGACATGACAAGCGAACCTTCGCCGGCCAGGATGCTCATCAAACCGCCGAAGAGATCGGTGGTCATATCCAGGCCGGTCGTGACGCCAACCCACTTGTATGTGTTGTAGAACCCTTCACCTACTTCAAAGGATAGGTCGTCCCAGGCTGTCTCGAGATCGAACTCAGGATCGATCAGATCTTGCGGATAGGTGACGCTCGCGTGCGCCACCACATCCAGCGCCTTGAGCATGTTGTCGTACTCGCCCTGGGACACCAGGTTCTTCAGCACCAAGGTGAATTCGGCGCCGTTGCCAACGTCGTCGTCCAGGTCAAATTCGAGCGTGAAATCGATGAAGTGATTGCCGGTGCTCCCGATGGCGGCTCCCTCGCTCAGGCTCAGACTGATGATATCAAATGAGGAACCCAGGCCCCAAAGGCCGATGCGGTCGTTCGGAACCACATAATAGGTGTAGTCCCAGGTCGATGAAAGGGTCATGTTTTCCACGATCAGCGTGGCGCCGAGGTAATTCGAGGCAGCGCCCGTCAATGCGATGAACTGGTTGGATGTGTTGACGCCCACGCTGGACGACAGGTCGCCTTTGTTGCCGTCCTCGTCGAGGTTGGCCAGCTTGATCGTGGTCTCGGTGCCGATGTCCTCGATGGCGATCCAGGTGTAGTTGTTGACGGCCTTCAGGCTGGAAACGTCCGCTTCCAGCGTGCCGAGGCTGTTGAACGTGAGAAGCCTTTCCTCGGTGTCCGCTCCGGTCAGGATGATCTTGTCATCTCCGCTGCCAGTGTTGATGGTCAGTGCGTTGCCCCCGGCCAGCGTGGCCGTGGCCAGCTTGAGGGTGTCGTTGCCGCTGCCGGTATCCAGCTGCTTGAGCGCCATGGGGCTGGACAGGCCGAAGGCGCTGAAATCGATGTTCAGGCCCGCGGAGGAGGCGCTGCCGTTGATCTGGGTGACGCCCAGCAGGTCGGTCGCGCCGTTGTGCGTGACGGAGGTGAGACCGCTGGTGCCGATGTGGTCGTGCGAGTAGTCGGAGATGCTGATGTGGATCTGATGCGTGGTGTCGGTCGAGTCCAGGTCCAGCAGGATGGTCTTGACCTTGCTGGTGCCGCCGCCCGTCTCGGTACCGCCCAGGTCGCTGAAACGCAGCACGCGGCCGTCCGCGATTGCATCGCCGAAGTCGCCTTTGATGCTGAGAGTCTTGAGCGCCTCGCCGGTGAGATTGATGAATTTTGGCGTCTCCAGGGAGTCGCTGAGGGAGGCGTCCCCAGCGGCCGGCTGCAGGGTGACTTCGCCCTTGGTGATGGTGGCGGCAAAGTGGGCGTCGGTCGCATCGGTGGAGAGCAGGATGGTGATCGAGGACGAACTGCTTCCGCCCCCGCCGCCTTCGTCGATGGGCTTGAAGGTGTCGGGCAGCACGACGCCTTCGGGCACGATGACCGTCGGCGGGACGACCAGCAACTGGCCGGGGAGGGGCACGAAGTCGAGCGGGATGGGGGTGTCGGGCGCGGGCGTCCAGCCCGCGGGTGGCTGGAAGCTGGGCAGGAAGGGCGCGACTTCGGCGACGCGGGCCAGGGCGTCGAGGATGCGGGCGGGATCGGCCAGCGCGGCGTTGAAGACGGGGTCGTTGGCGAACTGTTCGAGGGTGATGCCGTTGCCCAAGTCGCGGCCCTCGTGCAGGCCGTAGGTGACCAGGTGTTGATAGAGGTTCAGGCCCTCGATGGCAAGGTCGGAATTGGCGGCGAGGTAGGCGCCCAGGTCGAGGAAGGGGGTGATGGCGCGCGGCTCGCTCTGGCCGTGGAGCAGGAAGTGTTCATAGGCCGAACCCTGGCCGTTGGCGACGGCGGCGGCGACGTCGGGGTTGCGCGCCAGGTAGTAGACCGGATCGAAGAGGGTGGCGGGGGCACGGTTTTCATGCTGGCCGTGGAGCAGGAAGTGCTCGTAGGCCGAGCCTTGCCCATTGGCCACGGCCCGGGCGACATCCGGGTTCTGGGCCAGATACCATTGTTCGTTGAAGAGCGAGACAGCCATGGGGATCTCCTGCGGCGCGCGGGCCGGTTTCATATTGTTTCTTGGCCGGTCCCCCCTCGGTCACAATAGATGTCCGGTCCTCTGAAAACAGAAGTTGAGGGAGCGATCGGAATGAATTCATGTCCACCTATAGCCAGGAACTCAAG